>CAVYSQ010000010.1:0-62548 GCA_963771265.1 uncultured Solirubrobacterales bacterium | reverse complement strand
ACCCGGGTCTTGCGCGGGGGCTTCGCCGAGCGGTGGCGCCGAGGCGGAGGCGGGATGGGCGGAAGCTAGTGGGGCGGGGTCGATGCCGAGATCGGCGGCGACCGCCTCATAGAAGTCGCCTTCGCCCTCTAGTAGTTGTTCGACGCGGCGCAGGAAGGCGCCCGACTCAGCCCCCTGGATTACCCGGTGGTCGTAGGTGGAGGTCAGCGTCATCGTTTTCGAGACGCCGAGCTGACGTAGCCGTTCCGTTGAGGCGTGGGTCCACTCAGGCGGGTAGGCGATCGCGCCGGCGGCGATGATCGCGCTCTGGCCCTTCATCAGGCGCGGCACCGAGGCGACGGTGCCGATCCCGCCCGGGTTGGTCAGCGAGATATTGGTGCCCTGGAAGTCGTCGGCGGTGAGCTTGCTCTCGCGCGTCTTGGTGATCAGGTCCTCGTAATAGGAGTGGAAGGCGGCGAAATCGAGCCCGTCCGCGCCCTTGATCGCCGGCACCATCAGGCTGCGCGAGCCGTCCTTGCGCTCGATGTCGACGGCGATGCCGAGGTTGACCGGGCCGTTCTCGATCGCGAACGGCTTGCCGTCGCGTTCCTCGAAGCTGCGCGTCATCACCGGCCATTCCTTCGCCGCCCGCACGATCGCCCAGGCGATCAGGTGCGTGAAGGAGACCTTCAGCCCCCGCTCTTTGAGCTCGCCGTTGAGCGCCTTGCGCTTCGCGTCCAGCGTGTCGACGGCGACCGTCCGGAACGACGTAGCCGTCGGAACCTCCCGGCTCTCGCCCATAGCCTGAGCCAACATCGCCGCCGGCCCCCGCAAAGGCTTCGCCTCGCCGGCGGTAGGAGCAGCAGCAGCGCCGTTTCCTCCGTCGGCAGCCGCAAGCACATCGTCCTTGGTCACCTTGCCCCCCGGCCCGTTCCCGCTAACCGAAGCAAGGTCGACGCCGTTCTCCGCAGCAACCCTCCGCGCAACAGGAGTCGCCCGTACTCCGTCGCCAGCGCCGTTCCCACCGGTAGACCCGTTTCCGGCGCTCGAACCCGAGGCCCCCTGCCCCTCTCCCGCGGGTGGCGCGGCAGGGGGGACCTCCCCGAGGAAGCTTTAGCTACCGCAGGGGGAGGTGGGTCCCCTGCCGTGACAGGACCCGCGGCCTGAGGCCCTTGTCCCTCGGCAGTCCCGCCGCCGCCCTCGCCCGGCTCCATCTCCGCGAGTGGAGCACCAACCGGCACCTCGTCGTCAACCTGGACGAGCAGTTTGGTGATGACCCCGTCGGCCGGCGCCGGCACCTCGGCATCGACCTTGTCGGTCGAGACCTCGACCACCGTGTCGCCCTCGTTGACGAAGTCGCCCTCCGCGACGTGCCACTCGAGAACGATGCCCTCGGTAACCGACTCCCCCATCTCGGGCATCTGGATCTGGACGGTCGCCGTTTGCGCCATTCGTTGATTGAGTGTATGAAAGAGCGATGAACTACTTCGTCACCGGAGCGACGGGCTTCATCGGGCGCAACCTCGTCGCCCGCCTGCTGCAGCGCGAGGGGACGATCTATGCGCTGGTCCGGGCCGGCTCCCGGGGCCGCCTCGAGGAGCTGCGAACGGCCTGGGGAGCCGACGGGGCGCGGGTCGTACCGATCGCCGGCGACCTCTCCCAGGCAGGGCTCGGCGTCTCCGAGGAGGACCTGCTGACGCTGCGCGGTGACGTCGACCACTTCTTCCACCTGGCGGCGATCTACGACATGGCGGCCGGTGCCGAGGCGCAGGAGGTGGCCAACGTCGAGGGCACCCGGCACGCGGTCGAACTCGCCGGGGCGATCGAGGCCGGCTGCTTCCACCAGGTCAGCTCGATCGCCGCGGCCGGCCTCTACAAGGGCACCTGGACCGAGGACATGTTCGAGGAGGCCGAAGACCTCGACACCCATCCCGTACTTCCGCACCAAGCACGAGTCCGAGCGCGTCGTGCGCGAGGACTGCCGCCGGCCCTGGCGCGTCTACCGGCCGGGAATCGTCGTCGGCGATTCGCGCAGCGGCGAGATCGACAAGATCGACGGCCCCTATTACATGTTCAAGTTGCTGCAGCAAGCCCGGCGGGTGCTGCCGTCCTGGCTGCCGACGGTCGGAGTCGAAGGCGGCGAGATCAACATCGTCCCGGTCGACTACGTCGCCGCGGCGATCGACCACATCGCCCACAAGCCGGGGCTCGACGGCCGCGCCTTCAGCCTTACCGACCCCAATCCGAAGACCGCGGGCGAGGTGCTCAACCTCTTCGCCCATGCGGCCGACGCGCCGCAGGCGGCTCTGCAGCTCGACTCCGGCATCACCGAGCCGGCGACGAGCCTGGTCCGCACCGGGCTGAGGTTCTTCCCGCCGGCCAAGCGGGTGGCGAAGATGGCACTGGACCAGGTCGGCATCCCGGCGGGGGTGCTCAGCTACGTCAACTACCCGACCCACTTCGACTCGACCGAGGCGGAGGCGGCGCTTGCCGGCTCGGGGATCGAGGTGCCGCCGCTGGAGAGCTACGCCGACCGCGTCTGGGACTACTGGGAGCGCAACCTCGACCCTGACCTGTTCAAGGACCGCTCGCTCTCGGCGGCGGTGCGCGGCAAGGTCGTGCTGATCACCGGCGCCTCGTCGGGGATCGGCAAGGCGACCGCGGTCAAGGCCGCCGACGCAGGGGCGACGGTGCTGCTGGTCGCCCGCTCGGTCGACAAGCTGGAGGAGACGAAAGCCGAGATCGAGACAGCCGGCGGCGTCGCCCACATCCACCGCTGCGACATGTCCGACATGGAGGACGTCGCAGCGGATGGCCGAGGAGGTGCTCGCCTACCACGGCCAGGTCGACATCCTCGTCAACAACGCGGGGCGCTCGATCCGGCGCTCGGTGAAGCTCTCCTACGACCGCTTCCACGACTACGAGCGGACGATGCAGATCAACTACTTCGGCGCCCTGAAATTGATCCTCGCCCTGCTGCCCTCGATGCAGGCGCGCAAGTCGGGCCACATCATCAACATCAGCTCGATCGGCGCCCAGACCAACCCACCGCGCTTCTCGGCCTACGTCGCCTCGAAGTCGGCGCTGGATGCCTTCAGCCGGGTGATCGCCTCCGAGGTGTTCGACGACGGGGTCAACATCACGACGATCTACATGCCGCTGGTGCGGACGCCGATGATCGCGCCGACGCGGATGTACGACATGTTCCCGGCGATCACGCCCGAGGAGGCGGCCGAGATGATCGCCGGCGCGATGATCGGCAAGCCGAAGAAGGTGGCGACGCGAATGGGGACGTTTGGTGAGCTGCTCTACGCGGTTGCGCCGACGGTCAGCGACAGGATCCTCAACACGGCTTACAAACTCTTCCCCGAGTCGCAAGCGGCGAAGGGCAAGGGCGACGAGGCGCCGGATCGGGCGCCCACCACCGAGGCGGTTGCCTTTGCGCACCTGATGAAAGGCGTGCACTGGTAGCGCGTGGCCGGCGGGTCCTGTCGCGGCGGCCCTCGCCCCATGTGCTCGGACGCGCTCCGCGCGCCCTCCGCTATGGGGGACCCCCGCCACCGCGCCACCCGCCGGAGATGCGCTGCCGTTCGCGAGCCGGCGTGAATCGCAGGCTCAAGCATTGGGGGTGGGGGTATGAGGATCAGGCGCCCTCTGGGAAAGAGCTGGCTGAGGCCGCGGCTGGGATTCGGGAGCGGCTGGGATTCGGGGGCGAGGTCGAGTCACCCGTTCCGCTGGAGCAGGTCGAGGTGCGGGCGTCGCGGCTGAAGGCGCCGGCTGGTTTCGGCGATCTGTTTACGGACGAAAAATACGAGCGGGTTTCGCGGGCGCTGGGCAAGGCCTACCGCGACGTCGTGCGCGGTTTTAGGGGGGAATTTGAGAATCCGCCTGATTTGGTGGCCCTGCCGCGGGATGAGTCGGAGATCGAGGCGGTGCTGAGCTGGGCCGAGGCGGAGGGGGCGGCTGTGATCCCGTTCGGGGGAGGCACCAGCGTCGTCGGCGGGGTCGAGGGCCGGCTTGGAGACCGGCCCTTCGTCTCGCTCGACCTGCGGCGGCTTGACCGAGTCCTGGAGGTCGACGCGGAGTCGATGGCAGCGCGGATTCAGGCCGGCGCCACCGGTCCGCGGCTGGAGGAGCAGCTGCGTGAGCGGGGGCTGACCCTGCGCCACTTCCCCCAGTCCTTCGAGTACGCAACCCTGGGCGGCTGGATCGCGACCAGGGCGGGTGGACACTTCGCCACCCTCTACACCCACATCGACGACCTGGTCGAGTCGGTGCGGGCGATCACCCCTCGTGGTCTCTGGGAGAGCCGGCGGCTGCCGGGTTCGGGAGCGGGGCCCTCGCCGGACCGGGCGCTGATTGGCTCGGAGGGAATTCTCGGCGTGATCGGCGATGCCTGGATGCGGGTGCGGCCCAGGCCCAAGTTCAAGACCTCTTGCGGGGTCGAGTTCGATGACTTCTTTGCGGCTGTGGGCGCCGTACGCGAGATCTCGCAGTCGGGGCTCTACCCGAGCAACTGCCGCCTTCTCGACGCGCTCGAGGCGGAGACGACCGGGGCCGGCTCGGGCGAGAAGAGCCTGCTGGTGCTCGGTTTCGAGTCCGCCGACCATCCCGTCGTGGCGCCGATGGAGCTCGCCCTGGCGATTGCCCGCGAGCACGGCGGAGGCCCGGGCGAGGTGCGCGAAAGCGGCGGCGGCGATAGCGCGGACTTGGGGGCGGTTGCCGCCTGGCGCAACGCCTTCCTCTTCGCGCCCTACCTGCGCGACACCTTTGTTGCCTGCGGCGTCCTCTCGGAGACTTTCGAGACGGCGATCACCTGGGATCGCTTTGAGGACTTCCACGCGACGGCGATGGAGGCGGTGCGAAGCAAGGTCGCTGAGGTCTGCGATGTCCCCGCCGAGGGACCCGGTGCGCCACGGATCAGCTGCCGCTTCACCCACGTCTATCCGGACGGGCCGGCTCCCTACTTCACCGTGATGGCCCCCGCCGCCCGCGGCGGCGAGGTCGAGCAGTGGGATGAGATCAAGGCAGCGGCCGCCGAGGCCGTGATCGAGGGCGGCGGCACGATCACCCATCACCACGCCGTCGGCCGCGACCATCGCCCCTGGTACGACCGCCAGCGACCGGTTCCGTTCGCGGCGGCACTGCGTGCCGCCAAGTCTGAGCTCGACCCCGCTGCGATCCTGAACCCAGGCGTGCTTATCGACCCATAGCTCCCGGCCCGCGAGCTACCCTGAGGCCGTGACTTCTCCGGACAAAAAGCCAAAGCCTGATCCATGGCGAATGAACGAGGACGTGCGGCGAAGGAGATTGAGGGAAGACGCCGGTCGTCCCCTCGCGGTCAATCTGGCTGAGACCATCGCGCTGAGCGAATTCTTTTCGACGTTCGCGGGAAGCGCCCGGAAGGCTTGACCGCCGAGCCATTCCTACTGCAGAGGCTGCTTGAGCGCCTGGTTGGGGCCAACGTTCGTTTTGTTCTAGTCGGTGGGCTGGCGGTAGGGGCTTGGGGGTATGTGCGGGGAACCAACGATGTCGACGTAGTGCCCGATCCCGCCACGGAGAATCTGGAGCGGCTCGCCAAGTTGCTTCGTGAACTGGATGGAAAGGTCGAGGTTGGGGATGGTCGCCTCACCGCTGAGGCCATCTCGATCTTCCTCAGGACCGGCGACCGTACGCTGGTGGCGACCGAGCTGGGTCCGGTCGACATATTGCAGGGTTTGCCGCAGATCCCGTCGTTCGCCGCCCTCGACGCTCAGGCGAGCGACGTTGACATCGGTGGTCTCCGCGTCCGCGTCTGCTCCCTCGAGCACTTGCTCGAGATGAAGCGAGCCAGCGAGCGTCCCCGGGATCGCGACGATCTGGAAGCGTTGGAAGCCGCCCAGGAAGGCAACAACCAGATCGGCTGACATCCGGCGGCGCTACCCTGTCGCGACGCATTTCGCCTGCCGAAAGGGATTCGCCTTTCGCTCGGCCATCAGGATGGAAACGATCACCTCAGAGCATCCGACGATCCCTGCCGACGGCGCGGCGGGGGATCGGGTGGTGCCGCGGCGCTCGCCGCTGCGCGCGGCGATCAAGACTGGGCGGCCGCAGGAGTGGATCAAGAACGTCTTCGTCTTTGCCGGCCTGCTCTTCTCCGGCCAGTTCGACGATTCGCACGCGGTGCTGGAGGCGTTCCTGACCTTCCTCGCCTTCTGCGCCATCTCCAGCGCCGGCTACTACGTCAACGACCTGGTCGACGTCGAGCTTGACCGCAAGCACCCGAAAAAGCGCTTCCGGCCCCTGGCCGCCGGCGAGCTCTCCGAGCGGGCGGCGATGACGATTGCGCCGCTGCTTGCAGCGGCGGCTATCGCCCTCGCCTTCACGACCGTCAACTGGGAGGTCGGGGTGATGGTGATCGGCTACGGAATCGCCCAGATGGCCTACAGCTTCGGCCTCAAGCAGGTCGTGATCGTCGACGTGATGACCCTGGCCGGTCTCTTCATCCTGCGCGTGGCCGCCGGCGCCAGCGCCGTCGACGCCCATGCCTCGGAATGGCTGCTGCTCTGCACCGGCATGATCGCGCTCTTCCTCGGCTTCACGAAGCGGCGCCAGGAGGCAGTCTCCGAGCTGCACGAAGGCACCAGCAGCCGTCCGGTCCTCGAGCACTACTCGTTGCCCTTCCTCGACCAGATGGTCGCCCTGGTCACCACCGGCACCGTGATCAGCTACTCGATCTACGCGGTCGACTCGCCGATCGTCGGCAACGAGATGATGTGGACGATCCCGCCGGTGCTCTACGGAATCTTCCGCTACCTCTACTTGATCTACGATCGCGCCGACGATCGCTCGATCGCCGCGATGGTGTCCAAGGACAAGGGCATGATCGCCGCGGGGGCCATCTGGGTCGCCGTCGCCTTCGCCGTGCTCTACGTCTTCAAGTAGATCGCGCTGGCGTCAGGACGTGACCGGCAGGTCCGAGATCAGCTCGGTCTTGCCGTTGCGCTGGAACTGGAGGTCGATCGTCTCGTTCTTGCGGTAGGTGCCGAAGAGGCCGAGGTACATTGCCAGCCAGCGGCCGGTGCCGACCTTCTCCTTGACGATCTCGCGGGTGAAGACGATCTCGCCGGCGCGCAGGTCGTAGTCGCCGCCCTCGCGCTGCTCGACCCCGTTGATGAAGACGGTGTAGGGGGCATCGGCGCCGGCGGGCAATTTCAGCCGCCGGCCGGCCGCGTAGCTGCCCTTGGGGATCTCGGTCTCGCTCATTGTGCTTGCAGAGTCTCGCGGACCGCGTCGAAGGGCGTGTCGTAGGCGGTGGGGTCGAGCTCTTCCCGGGTCACGCCGCCGCGGAACGGCATGAACGTTCCGTCACCGCGCACGTCGACCCCGGCCACTGGCTTGCGCAGCATTCCCCGGCCGGTGAGCTGCAGCCGCGCGTGGACCTGCTGCTTGGGACCGAAGTCCCGCAGTGCGGAGATCGGCTTTGCCGACCCCTCGGCGCGGATTGCCATCGCCCGGCGGCGCATCTCCTCCACCGCCGCGTCGAGGTCGTCGAAGCGCTGGTTGTAGACGTCGGAACCGTGTCGAACCGTCAGCTTCCAGGCGGCCATCGACTCAGGGTATGCGTTTTACGCAGCGCCAATGCGGGGTAGCGACGTGCGGCAGATGGCCGAACAGATCGCAGACAAGGGGGGAAAGAGGGCGCTGGTCGTCGCCAACGATCGAGTCGCGGGAGAGCAGCTGCGATCCGCACTGCTCGAACGGCTGGAGCCAGGGATCTCCTCGATCTTCGTCGTGGCTCCGGCCCTTGCCGAGTCTGCGTTCAAGCACCAGATGGGCGACATCGACGAGGCAATCGAGCCGGCGGCCGAGCGGCTGCGCGAAACGCTCGAGCAGCTACGCGCCGCCGGGCTGGAAGCCGACGGGGAGGTCGGCGACTCCGACCCGATTCAGGCGATCTCCGACGAGATCGAGAAGTTCCATCCCGACCAGGTCCTGATCGTCGGCCACCGTGACGAGGACGGCGCCTTCGCCGAGCAGGGCCTGCTCGAGCAGGCGCAGCGCGACCTCGAGCTGCCCGTCACCGAGCTCTTCGTAGAGTCATCCGGCTCGCAGCCGCGCTTGATCGGCATCGAGCGGACCGAGGCCGGCGCCGGGCGCGACCGGGGCTGGCGCCCCTCAGGCAACCTGCCGCCGCTGACCAAGCTCAACCTCATCGGCATCTTCGTCGCGATCGTCGGCACGTTGCTCCTCGGCTTCCTCGCCGCCGAGTGCTTCGGCTCCGACACCAGTGGCGCTGGCGACAACGAGGAAGGCCGGGCTGAGTGGAACTGCGCCGCCCGCGCCCTCATCGCCCTCGCCTTCGCACTGATCAACCTTGCCCACATCGTTGGCCTGTTCCTCTTCCAGAGCGTCCGCTACGAGGGCATCTTCAGCCGCTTCTTCGCCCGACTCAGCCTCTATGGCACGCCACTTGCGGTCCTCGTCAGCCTCGGACTCGGGCTTTTCTAAGGGCGGGCGTGTTTAGGCGCCGCGCCGCGGCCGTTTTGGCCGTCGCGCCGGCGGTCCGACGATTTTCTCCGGGCCGTCGCGATCCTCGAGCGGCACGTACTCGCGCTCGCGGTGGCCGGTGTAGACCTGCCGCGGCCGGGCGATTTTCTGCTCGGGGTCGTCCTTCATCTCCATCCACTGCGCGACCCAGCCGGCGGTGCGGGGGATCGCGAAGATCACGGTGAACATCTCGGTCGGCACGCCCAGCGACTCGTAAATGATCCCCGAGTAGTAGTCGACGTTGGGGTAGAGCTTGCGCGAGGTGAAGTACTCGTCCTCGAGCGCCTGCTTCTCCAGCTCGCGGGCGATCTCGACCAGCGGGTTGTGCTCAGTCGCCTCGAAGACCTCCTCCATGTGCTGCTGGATGATTTTCGCCCGCGGGTCGTAGTTCTTGTAGACGCGGTGGCCGAAGCCCATCAGTTTCTCTTCGCGCCCCTTCACCCGCTCGAGGAAGCTCGGGATGTTGTCGACCGAGCCGATCTTGCGCAGCATCCGCAGTACCGCCTCGTTAGCGCCGCCGTGCAGAGGGCCGTAGAGCGCCGCCACGCCCGCCGCCACTGCCGAGTAGGGGTCGACGTCGGAGGAGCCAACGCCGCGCACCGCGTTGGTCGAGCAGTTCTGTTCGTGGTCGGCGTGGAGGATGAAGAGCACGTCGAGAGCCTTGGAGAGGCTCTCCTTCGGTGTGTGCTTGGCCTCGGTCATCTTGAACATCATCGAGAGAAAGTTCTCGGCGAAGTTGAGATCGTTGTCGGGGTAGACGTAAGGCAGGCCTCGGTTGTGGCGGTAGGAGAAGGCGGCCAGCGTCGGCACCTTGGCGATCAGCCGCACCGCCGCCATGTAGCGCTCTTCGGGATCTTCGGTGTGCTTGGCGTCGGGGTAGAAGGTCGAGAGCGCTCCGACCCCGGCCAACAGCATCCCCATCGGGTGGGCGTCGTAGCGGAAGCCCTGGAAGAACTGCTTGAGGTCCTCGTGGACGAAGGTGTGGTGGATGATGTCGTGGGTCCAGCGCTCGAGCTGCGGCCCAGTCGGCAGCTCGCCGAAGATCAAGAGGTAGGCGACCTCGAGGAAGCTGGATTTTTCGCAGAGCTGGTCGATCGAGTAGCCGCGGTGTTCGAGGATCCCCGCCTCGCCGTCGATGTAGGTGATCGCCGAGCGGCAGGAGGCGGTATTGGTGAACGCCGGGTCGTAGGACAGCATCCCGAATTCGTCCTCGTCGACTTTGATCTGGCGCAGGTCCATGGCGCGGACCGTGCCGTCGGTGATCGGCAGCTCGTAGGTCTTGCCGGTGCGGTTATCGGTGACGGTCAGGGAGTCAGCGCTCATGCGGCGAAGATTCTCGCAGCTCAGAAGCTCTGGCTGGTTAACGCACCGGCAACGGCTCGAACTGGGTCATCTCGTGCAGGCTGGCGAAGCGCTCGTCGATCTCCTCGCGGCTCAGCCGCGCGACTCGCTCGGTGCCGAACTCCTCGACGTTGAAGGAGGCAAGCACGGTGCCGTAGCCCATCGCTCGTCGCAGCGAAGCCCCGTCCAACTCACCCTCGTGGCTGTCGATGTAGCCGAGAAAGCCGCCGGCGAAGCTGTCGCCGGCTCCGGTCGGATCGCGCACGTCCTCGAGTGGGAAGCCGGGCAGGGCGAAGAAGCTCTCCTCGGTAAAGAGGGCAGCGCCGTACTCGCCTTGCTTGGCGACGATCGCGCGGGGGCCGTTTGCCATCACGGCGCGGGCGGCACGGGCAAGGTTCGACTCGCCCGTCAGCTGGCGGATCTCGGCGTCGTTGACGATCAGGCAGTCGACCTCGGCGATTGCGGCCAGCAGGGAGTCCTTCGCCGTGTCGATCCAGAGGTTCATCGAGTCCAGGGCGCTGAAGCGGGTGGCGGGGCACTGGGCACGAACCTGGCGCTGCAGGTCGGGTTGGATGTTGGCGAGAAAAAGGGTGTCGGCGGCCTTGGCCTCGGCCGAGAGCTTCGGCTCGAACTCGCCGAAGACGCCGAGCTGCGTGTCCTCGGTGTGGGCGACGTTGAGGTCGTACTCGTAGCGGCCGCGCCAGAAGAAGGACTGCCCGCCCTCGACTTGCTCGATGTCGCCGGTCTGCACGCCGCGGCCTTCGAGCACCTCGAACTCGGCGCCGCCGAAGTCCTCGCCGACTGGACCCACCGGGCGCACGTCAGTGAAGAAGCTGGCGGCAAGCGAGAAGTGAACGGCGGCGCCGCCGAGCATTCGCTCGCGCTCCCCGAACGGGGTTTTGACCGCGTCGAACGCGATTGAGCCGACTACGGTCAGGGACATGGGGCAGCAGGTTATAGGGGGTCGGGTGTACCTCGACGGCGCAACAGCGGGGAGGCGCCGACGAGGCACACCCGACCCCCTATTTCCAGCGCGACTATGGTTCTCCGCCGTGAAGGCGATTCAGATAGACGAGTTTGGTGGCCCCGAGGTGCTGGCGTACGGGGATGTAGCTGACCCTGTTGCCGGCGAGGGGGAGGTGCTGATTGAGGTTGCGCGTAGCGGGATCAACTTTGCTGACACGCATGCGACGCGGAACGACTACCTGGCCGAGCAACAACTACCGTTGATTCCCGGTGCCGAGGTAAGCGGACAGACTCCCGATGGCAAGCGGGTCGCCGCGATTCTTGGCTCCGGCGCCTACGCCGAGAAAGTAGCGGTACCGGAGGCGATGCTCGTCCCCGTGCCAGACGGGGTCGACGACGACCAGGCCGCGGCCCTGCTGCTGCAGGGAATTACCGCGATGGCGCTGGTGCGTCGATGCGCGCGCATCGAGCCTGGAGAGACGCTGCTGGTCGAGGCGGCGGCCGGTGGCACCGGCTCGCTGGCAGTACAGCTCGGCAAGCAGGCGGGCGCAAAGGTGATCGGCCTCGCCTCCAGCGCGGAGAAGCGACAGACGGTGGAACGTCTTGGCGCCGATGTGACCGTCGACTCGCGCGCTGAGGACCTGAAGGAGGCGATCCTCGCGGCCAACGACGGCAAGCGAGTCGACGCCGTTCTCCACATGAGCGGCGGCGACGCTTTCGACGCCGAGCTCTCGGCGCTCGCTCCACTCGGCCGCATGGTCGTCTTCGGCATTGCTTCCCGCGAACAGCGCGAGGTTTCTACCGCTGCCCTGCTGCGAGGCTCCAAGGCGGTGATGGGCTTCTGGCTGGTTCACCTGTTGATGCGACCCCAAGAGGTCGGCCCGATGATCACCGAGCTGCTCGGCGCCGTCGCTGGCGGCGAGCTCGAGGTCAGCGTCGGCGAGGTCTATCCGCTGTCGGAGGCCGCTCGCGCGCACGAAGACTTGATCGCCCGTCGTACCAGCGGCAAGCTCCTATTGGACCCGGCTAAGTGACTGCCTTCAAAGAGCTGGGGCTTGCGCCGGAGATTCAGCAGGCGCTGGATGAGCTCGGCTACACGGAGCCCAGCCCGATCCAGGAGAAAGCTATCCCGGAGCTGCTCTCCGGCCACGACGTTATCGGCCAGGCGCAGACCGGGACCGGCAAGACCGCCGCCTTCGGCCTGCCCCTGCTCCAGTACATAGACCCCGCCGATGACGAGGTGCAGGCGGTCGTCCTCACGCCGACCCGTGAGCTCTGCATTCAAGTGACCCAGGCGCTGCGCGCCTACGCCGAGCACCTCGACGTCGAGATCGTCGCCGTCTTCGGTGGCGCGCCGATCAAAACGCAGCAGTCGCAGTTGCGGGCAGGCGCCCACGTCGTTGTCGCCACCGTGGGCCGGATGATGGACCTGATGTCGCGCCGCTCGCTGGTCCTTACTGCGGCCCGCTACATCGTCCTCGACGAGGCCGACGAGATGCTCGACCTGGGCTTTATCGAGGACGTCGAGAAGATCCTGCGGATGTGCCCGAGCGGGCGTCAGACGGCGCTCTTCTCGGCGACGATGCCGCCACCGGTCAAACGGCTTGCCGAGAGCTACATGTACGACCCGCAGACGATCAAAATTACGCCGAAGAAACTGACCGTGGACGCGATCGCCCAGGCTTTCGTCGAGGTGGCAGCGAACGAGAAGGCGGCGCGCCTGGTCGAGCTGCTGAAGACCGAGGAACCGGAGCAGGCGATCATCTTCTGCCGCACCAAAATCGGTGCCTCGAAGCTGGAGAAGACGCTGAAGGACAAAGGCCTCGACGTGAAGGCGTTGCATGGCGACATGAGCCAGGGCTCACGTGACGGGGTGATGATTTCCTTCAAGGACCACCGCGTGCGACTGCTGGTCGCCACCGACATCGCCGCCCGCGGGCTCGATATCGAGCACGTCACCCACGTCATCAACTACGACGTCCCCGCCTCCTCGGAGGTCTACGTGCACCGGATCGGCCGCACCGGGAGGGTCGGCCGCACTGGGAGGGCGATCACCTTCGTCACGCCTGCCCAGCGCGACGAGATCGGGCGGATCGAGCGCGACGTGAAAACCACGATCGGCGAGTGGGAGAGTCCGGAGGAGCGGATGGAACACGCGCCGCGCCCGCGCCGCCGCGAGCGAGCCAAGGTACGCGAGGAGGCCGACGAGGCCGAGCCTCCGAGCGGCGAGGAGGCCGAGGCGCCTGCTGCCGAGGGGTCTGCGAATGGCAAGTCGGTCAAGCTCTTCGTCAATCGGGGTGAGCGCAGCGGCATCGACGAGGAGGACCTACGTTGGGCCCTGCGCGAGGGTGCTGTTCTGCCCGATGAGGCGATCCACGACGTCCGCGTCCTGCACCGTTTCTCCTTCGTTGAGGTCGACTCCGATCAGGCCGACCGCACGGTTGAGTTCCTCGACGGGACGAAGCTGAAAGGCAAGGAGATCCGGCTCGAGATCGCCAAGAGCTGATCCATACACATCGATTCCCTCTCTGGGAATGCAATAGGTTCCCACCTACTGCAAGCCCCAATACTCAAGGAGAGATGGATTGATGGGTCGAATTACGAAGTTGCTGTCCTTCTCGAATGTCGTCGCCTGCCTGGCGCTGTTTGTGGCTCTCGGTGGGTCTGTCTATGCGGCGGGCAAGATCAGCGGCAAGCAGATCAAGCCGAACTCGCTTCCCGGCAACCGGGTCAAGGCGAAGACGCTGACCGCGACGCAAATCAAGCCCGCAACGCTTACCGCCACGCAGGTCAAGGCTGGCTCGTTGACTGGAAGTCAGCTCAAGGCCGGCTCGATCACCGCCGCGCAGATCGATCAGGGCACGCTCACGGGGGTCACGGCCAGCAAGATCTCGAGCATCCAATACGCGGTTGCCGGGGTCTCGCTCATCGGCGCGCCGGCTGGCAGCCAGGCAACCGCGACTTGCCCGGCTGGGACCAATGTGATCGGAGGTGGGGCAACGGTCAGCAACGAGGAAGAAGACTTCGTCAACGACAGCGGCCCCAATGGCACTCGCAACGGATGGACCGCTACCGGATTCGGTCCTCCGGGGACCAGCATGACCGTCACTGCGATCTGCACCGCGGCGGGTTCGGTCAGCGGCTAGCTCCGGAGTTCAGGTACGCCGGGCCCGGGTCTCGCAGGAGACCCGGGCCGCTCAGGGGCCGGTCAGCTCGGCGATCTTGGCGAAGAGCCGATCGAAGTCGATCGGCTTGGGAATGTAGGCGGCGATTGCCAGGTCCGAGTGGGCCGCGCCGTTGCCGCCGTCGGTGTGGGCGCTGACGATCAGCGCCGGCGTCTCGACGCCGTTCTCGCGTAGCTCGCGCAAAGCGTCGATGCCGGATTTGCGCGGCATCATCGCGTCGAGCAGGAGCAGGTCGTGGCCGCTCGGATTGCGGAGCACCGTCGTGACGACGTCCTCACCATTGGTTGCCGCCTCGACCTCGTGGCCCTCCATCTCAAGGCGGGTGCGGAGCAGCAGCAGGATCGTCTCGGAATCGTCGGCGACGAGGATCTTGGCCATCAGGTCACCTCAACCCGGTCGGGAGCGATCGCTGGCAGGCGGATGCGAAAGGTCGAGCCGTTGTCGGGGGTTGAGGCGGCGTCAATGCTGCCGCCGTGCAGCTCGATCAGCGATTTCGAGATCGCCAAGCCGAGCCCGGTGCCGCCGACCCGCTGCGTCTCGCCGGCATCGCCGCGGGTGAAGCGCTCGAAGATGTGCTCCAGCTGCTCAGGAGGGATGCCGGGTCCGTTGTCGATCACGTCGATCTCAATGTCGGCATCTGCGCGGCGCACCTTCACCTCGATCTGTGCACCTTCCGGGCAATACTCGTTGGCATTCGTGAGCAAGTTCACCAGTATTTGGCGAATCCGGTCCCGGTCGGCCTCCACCTCAGGCAGGTTGGCGTCGATCTGGAGGTGCAGTTCTTGTCCGCGAGTGTCGAACTGGGCCCGCATCGTCCGCACCGCCTCCTCGATCAGGCTCGCTGCGCCAGTCGGCTCGGGCCGGATCGTCAGTCGTCCGGCATCGCTGCGAGCGAGGTCGAGCAGGTCATTGAGCAAGCGCACGAGGTGACGGGTGTTATCGAGGATCACCTCGGCCGTTTCCGCCTGCTTCGGGCTGAGTTTCTCGCGCTCCAGCAGCAATAGCTCGGCAAAGCCCTGCACGGAGGTGAGCGGGCTGCGCAGCTCGTGCGAGGCGGTGAGGACGAACTCGTCCTTCATCCGTTCGAGCTGATCGCGTTCGCCGGCACGGCGTTGCAGCTCTTCGGCCATCTCGTTGAAGGCGCCGCCGAGGGTTGCCGTCTCCGAGAGCCCGCCGACTTTGACGCGAACGTCGAGGTCGCCGCTTGCCAGTCGACCGGAGGCTTCGACCAGATCCTCCAATGGACGGCGCATCGAGGAGATCAATCCGGTGAAAAGGAGGGCCGCACCGGTCAGGCCGGCGATCAACCCCGCTCCGACGAGCAGCGCGGTGTCCCGCGTATCGTCTGAGATCTCGCTGCGCAGCACCTGGCGTTGGCGCTGCTGGGCTTCAACCTTGGCTCGGGCAAGGGCCGGCTGCCGTCCCGCGGCCAGGTCGTTGCGAGCCTCGATCTCCCGCTGATAGGAGCGGGCGGTGGCGTTCTCGAAGTCCTGGCGCTGCTGGAGGAAGCGGGCGACGCCGATCACAGCCAGGCCGGTCAGCACCGCAAAGGCGATCGCGAAGCCGATCGTCAGCCGGTTGGCGAGCGATGGGCTGAGCCGGAATCGTCCTCGGGAATATGCTTGCGCCATGAGTGCGGAGCGACCAAGCGTGCATCTCTGATTCTTCGCGCCGGGAGAGAAGCGCGAAATTTATGAATATGGGCGACGAGGCTACAGACACCCCCGACGGCATCACTGCGGCACCGGAGGGAATCGATCGGGCAGGGGTCGAGGCCTGGTTCGAGCAGCACGTCGATGGCGCCCGGCTGCCGCTTGCCTTCGAGCGCATCTCCGGCGGTCATTCCAACCTCACCTACGGGGTCGCCGACGAAGGCGGTCGCCGCTGGGCACTGCGCCGGCCACCGCTCGGCAAGCGGCTGGGCTCGGCCCACGACATGGGGCGCGAGCATAAGGTCGTCTCGGCGCTGGGCCCGACGTCGGTGCCTGTGGCACCAGTCGTCGGGCTATGCGATGACGAGAGCGTCAACGGCGCCCCCTTTTACGTGATGGAGTTCGTCGAGGGGCCGATCCTGCGCGGGCTGGCCGAGGCGGAGGCATTCCCGGAGGACGCCGACCGGTGGGCGATCGGCGAGCGCGTCGCCGACACCTTGGTCGACATCCACGCCGTCGACCCCGATGCCGTTGGTCTTGGCGACCTAGGACGCAAGGAGGATTACGTCGCGCGTCAGCTGCATCGCTGGCAGGGCCAGTGGGAGAAGTCGAAGACGCGCGAGCTACCGGCAATCGACGCGGTGCACGAGCGGCTCGAGGCGCGCATCCCCGAGCAGGGGCCGGCGACGATCGTCCACGGCGACTACCGGCTCGACAACATGATCCTGACGTCGCAGGGCGAGGTGGCCGCGGTCGTCGACTGGGAGCTCTGCACGCTCGGCGACCCGCTCGCCGACGTCGGCCTGCTGATGGTCTACTGGCCCGAGCGCGGCGAGGACCCCGTAGCCCTGGGCCAGCCCGCCAACCTGGCACCAGGCTTTCCCTCGCGGGACGATCTGCGCCAGCGCTACGCCGAGCGCTCCGGTCGCGACCTCTCCCAGCTCGACTTCTTCGTCGCCCTCGGCTACTGGAAGCTGGCGATCATCCTCGAGGGTGTCTACGCGCGCTACGCGGCAGGTCAGTACGGCAAGGTCGATCCGGGCATAGAACACTTCGCCCGTCTGGTCGAGCGTCTGGCCGAAGCGGCTGAGGCGGCAGAGCGCCGCGACTAACCCGGTTTTCCGCAGTAGACCGGTCCAAAACGCTTGACGGCGACCGACCGACCTGATTGTGTGCCCACATCCCTGTAACTGGGTATGGAGGCTCGTCCGAGTCCCTCCACCCGCAATTCAAGGAGAGACTCTTGAAGCAGATTCGCAGGCACGTCACGTACGCAAACGTGATGTCGTCATTCGCTGTCTTCCTCATCCTCGGCGGCGCCACCGCCTTCGCAGCGGTCCAGAAGATCGGCGCCAACGAAATCAAAGCCAACTCGATCAAAACCGGCAAGATCGTCAAAGAAGCCGTCACCGCCGGCAAGATCAAGAACGGCGCGGTGACCGAAACCAAGATCGGTGACGGCGCGGTGACCACCAACAAGCTCGCCGACAACGCCGTAACGACGCCGAAGATCGCCAACGACGCGGTCACGACCGGCAAGATCGCCAACGGCGCGGTCACGACCGGCAAGATCGCCAACGACGCGGTTACCGGTGACAAGGTCAAAGAGTCAACCCTAGGAACTGTGCCCTCCGCCGAGACGCTGGCGCCCGGTGGGGACGCCAAAAATCTCGTGCAGGGCTTTGCCACCATCAATGCCGGAGTAACGCCCGACGTGCTGAACTCCGGCGGCAAGGCGGTCACGAGCGTGAGCGTCAATCGAGTTAGTGCCGGCAACTACGAAGTCACGTTCAACGGGAACTTCCCGGGAGTGAACTCGATCAACAATGTTGCGACGAACACCAGCGTTTGGGACACGAATAACTTCGATGTCGCCTCCGCTAGCAATGACCAGAGCAGTGCCAGCTCTAGCAAAATCACGATCAGAGTTTTCGTCTGGAGCGACAATGGCGATGTCGCGACGCCGCCGCTAGTAGACAGTGACTTCACTGTCTCGTTCTTTACGAACTAACGACTGTAAAAAGGCCGGGCGAAAGCCCGGCCTTTTCTTTGCTCAGATCGGCCGGGGGGCGTGCTTGGGCTCTAGCTCGCCGGCCGCTTCGGCTTCGGCTCGCTTGGACCAGCGGTTGAGCTCGCGGCGGGCCAGGACCATCTTGTGGACCTCGTCGGGGCCGTCGGCTAGGCGCAGCATGCGGCTGAAGCGCCAGAGGGCGGCGAGCGGGGTGTCGTCGGTCATGCCGAGCGAGCCGTGGATCTGGATCGCTCGGTCAAGCACCTCCATCACCATGTTGGCGGCGACGATCTTGATCGCGGAGATCGATTGGCGGGCGGCGCGCTTGCCCTCCGTGTCCATTTTCCACGCCGCGTACATCGTCAAGAGGCGAGCCTGGTCGATTTCCATCCGCGAGGTGGCGATCGCCTCCTGGACGAACTGCTTGTCGGCCAGCGGCCCGCCGAAGGCCTGGCGCTCGTTGGCGCGCCGGCACATCATCCCGTGCGCCCGCTCGGCCGTGCCGATCGCCCGCATGCAGTGGTGGATGCGCCCCGGTCCGAGCCGGTCCTGGGCGATTGCGAAGCCCTTGCCCTCCTCGCCGAGCAGGTTGGCGACGGGCACGCGGCATTCCTCGTAGCGGATCTCGCAGTGGCCGGGACCCTTGTCGTGCCCCATCACCGGGATCGGCCGCACCAGGTTGAAGCCGGGGTTGTCGGTCGGCACGCAGATCATCGAGGCGCGCGAGTAGGGCGGCGCCTCGGGGTCGGTGACGACCATCGCGATCGCCAGATCGGCGCCGACCGCGCCCGAGGTAAACCACTTGTGGCCATCGATCACCCACTCGTCGCCGTCGCGCACGGCGCGCGCCTGCAGCAGGGTGGGGTCGGAACCCGAAACCTCTGGCTCCGTCATCGAGAAGCACGATCGAATCCGTCCCTCTAAGAGTGGCTCCAACCATTCCTCTTTTTGTTGATTCGTTCCGTGCTCGGCGAGGATCTCCATGTTGCCGGTGTCAGGCGCGGCGCAGTTGAAGGCCATCGGCGCCGCCGCCGGGCTGCGGCCCATCTCCTCGCAGAGCAGTCCGTACTCCCAGTTGCTGAGCCCGGGGCCGAAGCGCTCATCGGGCATGAAGAGGTTCCAGAGCCCCTCGCTCTTGGCCCGCTCACGCACCTCGACCAGGATCTTCGGGTAGGGGACGCCCGGGGCGACCTCGGCGTCGAGCGCCTCCATGATCTCGCGCTCCTGCGGGTAGAGCTGCCCGTCCATGAAGTCGAGGATGCGCTCGCGCAGGGTCTCGACCTGGGGGCTGGGCTTGAAGTCCATCGCTGAGCGTCCTCTCCTTGAGATCCGGGAAACGCGTGGTTCCTTATTCGCGAAATATGTGACTAAGGAACCACGCGATGGTGAGGAACGCTAGCTCAGCGGCGGCTGTAGCGGGCGAAGAGCTCGCCGTCCTCCTCGAGCAGCCAGGCGAGCTCGAGCGAGATCACCTCGTCTAGCTCACCCTCGAGGATGCGCGGTGGCACGCCGTCGCCGCTCAGCTTTGGCGCGGTCGTCAGGAAGAGATCATCGACCAGGCCGGTGGCCTGCAGTGCGCCGTGAAGGGTCGGCCCTCCCTCGCAGAGGAGTGCCCTAACGCCTTCCTCGCGCAGGGAGCGCAGGAGCGCGGGCAGGTCCACCCGCCCCTGCGGCCCGCTCTCGACCACGATGAGCCGTCTGCCGATCCCGCTGTAGTGCTCGGCGCGCATCGTGCCGGCGCCGATCATCACCGCGTCGAAGCGGCTGCGCAGCTCGACCAGCATCGCCGTGTCGGTTTCGGACCCGATCGGGCCCGAGACGCCACCGATCGTGGCCCGCCCGTCGACCGTGGCGGCGAAGTTCATCGCGACGAAGGGGCGACCCTCAGGTGAGCCCTCCCACGGCCGGTAGGAGTCGAGTTGCTCCTCGACCGTGGTCGGCCCGGGATCGGGAAGGAGGCGCCGCATCGCCCCGAGCGTACCTGCGGTTGCTCAGGGGTAGTCGTGCCAGCCGGCGAACTTGCGGCCGGAGAACTCCTGCAGGCCGGCGACGTCAGCGCCGAAGTAGCTGCGGAGCGTCTCGAAGAGCTCGTCGGGTAGCTTCGGCTTTGGCGCCGGCGGCTTCTCGGGGTCGTGGACGACCTTCTCGACGACCCAGCGCAGTGACTCGGGCAGGCGATCGAAGTTGCGATCGAAGGAACGCAGGCCGGGCAGTTTGATCGCCTTCTCCATGAACTGGTATTTGTCGCCCTGCTTGGCGCTCGACTTCTCCCACTCGCGGTCAAACTGCTCGGAGGTGAAGTTCTCGTCGACCCCGGCGAAGCCGAAGGCCTTGCGCATCGTCTCCTCGCGTTCTGACTGCAGCTCCTCCTGGGTGATCACCTCGATCTGCCCGCGGTCGAACAGCTCCAGGTAGGGCTGCAGCTGCATCCAATACATGGAGCGATGGACGTAGGAGGAATCGGGCTGCGACAGGGTCGGGACCAGCTCGCGGGTCTCGTAGCCGGCGCCGGTGGCGTGCACCCAGTGCGAGAGGATGCGCTTGATCGGGTCGCGCACCATGTAGAGCAGGCGGGCGTCGGGGCAGTGCTCCTTGATCCGCGCCGGGACGCCCTCGAAGCGGGGCAGGTTGGTGTAGTGGGGCGAGGACTCGCCGCGCACCCTGAAGCGGTCGTCGAAGCGGCTCGCGTACCAGTCGAGGCCGAGGTCCCAGTTCAGCTCCTCAGCGAAGAAGTTCAGCTCCTTCGGCTTCGACATCTGGATTTCCGGGTGCAGCCCGAGGTAGTGGTGGATGCTCGTCGTGCCGCACTTCAGCCCGCCGATGATGATCAGGTTCGGCAGCTCGGCGTAGCGCTTGCGACGGCGCCGGAAGCTGCTGCCACGATCGCCGGTGTAGCGCTCGCGCGCACGCGCGCACATCGCCTCGTCGGCGGGGTCGCGGGGGGCCTTGGGCACGGTCTGAGTCGTCTCTGGCTCGGACACGAGCGGGCTAGTGTAACTGCGATGCCACACGCTGACTTTGCCTCCAGCGCCGAAGCCTTTGGCCGGCGTGCCGCGGAGTTCTTCGGCCACCTCTCGGAGATCGAGTGGTCCTCCTTCGCCTTGGCTCTGGTTTGCCTCGCGGCGATGCAGCTGGCTCGGGCCTGGGCCTGGCGCAACGTCCTCCGCGCTGCCTACCCGGACGTCCGCATCTCCTTCCTCCGCCTCAGCGCCGCCTACCTGGCAGGGGCGGGTATCAACGCGATCCTCCCTGCGCACGCCGGCGATGTCACCAAAGTTTTTCTCGCCAAACGTCAGATTCCCGGTTCCTCATACCCCGCGGTCACCTCCTCCTTTCTCGTGCAGACGGTCTTCGACACCACCGTCGGGGTGCTGGTGCTCTTCTACGCGATCTCGCAGGGACTGCTGCCGGAGCCGCCGCAGCTGCCGAATCTGCCCGCCTTCGAGATCGCTTTCTGGGCCGAACACCCGCAGATCTTCCTGATCACCCTGGGAGTGACCTTGCTGGCGATCGCGATCGCGATCTACCTGCTGGCGCACCGTGTTCGCCGCTTCTGGGACCGGGTCAAACAGGGCGTGGTCATCCTCGGAACCCCGAGCCGTTACCTGCGCGAGGTCGCCGCCTGGCAGGGGGTCGGCTGGCTCCTCCGCTTCGCCGCCTTCTGGTTCTTCCTCGAGGCCTTCGGCATCGGCGGCTCGTTCTCCAACGTGCTGCTGGTGATGAGCGTGCAGGCGATCGCCAACATCGTCCCCTTCACCCCCGGCGGCGCCGGCGCCCAGCAGGCGCTGCTCGTCGCAACCCTGCATGGCCCTTCGCGCACCGCGGTCCTCTCCTTCTCGGTCGGCACGCAGATCGCGATGGCGGCCTGGTCGGTCCTGCTCGGCTTCGCCGCGATCCTGCTGGTCTTCCGGACTACGGACTGGCGCGGCCTGATCCGTCAGGCGGAGGAAGACAAAGAAGCCGACGAGACGGCCGTCAGCCCCGGAAGCGCCTGATCATCCGCGGCCCGTCGCGCTTGCCCTTGGGCGTCTCCAAGTGGCCGTCGAGATGCAGCTCGTCCTCGAGCTCGTCGAGCGCCTCGCGGATCCTCAGCAACCGCTCGGCGGCAGCTTTGCCGCCTGACTCTCCGTCGGCGTCGCGTTCGGCGCGTCGGTTCTCGAGCCGCTTCTCGATCGCCTCCATCGCCCGCACCTCCTCGAGGCTGTTGATCAGGATCGCGATCACCATGTTGATCAGCAGGAACGAGGCGATCAGCACGTAGCTGACGAAATAGATCCAGGCCCAGGGGTGGTCCCCGATCACTTCGCCCATGATTTCGGGCCAGCTCTCCAGCGTGAGGACGATGAAGAGCGAGAGCATCGCCTGGCCGATGTTCCCCCAGTGAGCGGGGTTGGTGTCGGCGTAGAGGATCCAGCCGAGCATCCCGTAGATGTAGATCAGCAGCGAGGTGAGCATCGCCATGCTGCCAATCGGCGGCAGGCTGGCCGCCATGCCGCGGATCAGGAAGCGCAGGTCCGGGAAGAGGCTGACGACGCGGACGATTCGCAAGAGGCGCAGGACCCGCAGGGCGGTGGCGTTCTGGCGCACCCCGGGGACGAAGGCGCCGCCGATTATGAGGAAGTCGAAGACGTTCCAGCCGCTTTTGAAGTAGTCCTGGGGACGATTGCCGTGGGAGGCGATCCGGATTGCGATCTCGACCACGAAGATGCCGAGGAAGACGTCATTGAGGATGTTGAGCGTCTCGCCGATCTCACGGTCGACTGCGTCGTAGGTCTCGAGCCCGAGCGCCACCGCGTTGACCAGGATCACGGCAAGGATGAACAGCTGGAACTGCTTTGAGTCCGCTACTCGTTTGCAGACGGCGGCCATGGCGATCCGCAATGGTGCCATGCCATCCCGCCTGACCGAGTGCGATCAGCTCGACCAGCCTGGATAGCTGCCGGGCACCCGCCACTGCCACGGTGGTTGCTCGCCCGCGGGGAACTCGTAGTGGTTGCGTCCGGGCAGGGTCTCCAATGGCACCAGCGCCGGGTCGTCCTTGAGCAGGACACGAACGTCGCTCGCGGCATCCACGTCGGCTTGCTCGGCGCGGTGGACGATTCGCTCCCAGCCCAGCCCCGGACGGTAGAGCCAGTAGGTCAGCTCGACCCAGCCGAGGCTGCGGCGCCGGTCCTCGATCGTCGTGAAGGCGGTGGTGCGGCGACCGGAGGCGGTCAGGTGCGGTCCCGCCGTGACGGCGCAGCTCTGGCGTCGGCAGCGACGGAAATCGACAGGGACCAGGGGCAGCCCGGCGGGTCCTGCCAGGGCGACCGGGGCCGGCGCTAGGGCACGAGCGAGGCGGGCCAGCGGCCAGCCGTAGGCAGGCACCAGCGGGTGGTGCCGGCAGGCGCCGGGGTGGCGCGGGGCGCAGGCGAGTCGGCGGGCGATCGTGCCGCCGAGGGAGCGATGGGGATCGATCTTGCCGGCGGCGGCGATGACGGCAATCGCCGCGACTAGGAGCAGCGCGATCAGCGCGGTTAGCCCTGCATGCTCGACGCTCGCGGATCCCCTCTCGGCTTGCACCGGCGCGACGCTAGGAGGCCCTGGCGCACGGGTGGCGCGCCAAATGCAAGGAGTTTGTGCCGTCTCTGGCGCAGTCTGCTTACATTCCTCCCGTGGAGGGCTTCAACCTATTTGGGGACCCCGACGAGTTCCGCGCCCGTATGGAGGAGCTCAGCGAGCAGATGCAGTCCTCCCAGCGGGTTGCCTGGGCCGACAATGCGATCCGCCTGGCGGTTGAGCTGACTGTGGCCTCGATCGAGCGGATCGAGCTGGCCGGCAGCAGCGATGAGCAGGCGATGCAGGTGCGCGACGCGATCCGCGTCCTCTTCCCTGAGGCTGTGACTCTTGTTCGCGAGGCCAGAGAAGGCCTGGCGTAGAGCCCGTCTCGGTAGGGGTTCCGCTTAACTTTTTCGGTGGTTCGCCGCCGGTGGTCCCCAAGCGCGATGGCGAAAAAGTACAAGACGCTCCACCCCCACCGAGACGGGCTCCTGTCAGAGCAGCTCGAGCTTTAGCGTCGTGGTGCCCCCCCGCCTCAGGGCCGCTGCCGCCAGCTCCATTGGGACCGCGACTAGTAGGGCAGGGATTGCTACGGCGACGGTGACGAAGGTGTCTAGGCGGCGTTGCCAGGGTTTCTCGGCTGGTACCGATTTGCTGCGACCCAGGGCTCCAAGGGCTACGTTGCGGCCGAGGGTGAAGCCGTTGAGGATCGTCTGCCACATGGTTGCGATGCCGGCGCCGGGTGACCAGCGTGCCGATTTGACGATCTGGTCACGGTGGGCGACGAGGCGGCGGACCGACTCGACCGTGAACAGGTAGCGGGAGCCGCGTTCGAGACCGGCCCAGCCGGCGCCGCCGACCCAGGCCGAGAAGCTCGCCCGATTGGCGATCCTCAGATCTTGGTCGTCGCCGCGGAATCGGTCGAGCCCCCGCAGCGCCTCCTCAGCATCTCCCGGCGCGCCGACTACGCCGAGGCCGCAGCTCTCGCAGCGGCGCACTGGGCCGTCCAAGCCGGGCCGCTGGTCGATCCAGCCGAAGAGCGGCTCGCCACAGGCTGGGCAGGGCGGGTTGTCGGGCCCCGCGCCCGCCTCGAGGGGGACAACGGGGGTCGCTCGGTCGCCTCGTTTCGTGCTCATCTCAACTGTCCTCGCTTGGCGCTCATTGCGCGGTAGCGTAAGGGCATGCAGCTCACCGAGATCATGACCGCCGGAGTTGTGACGGCCACGCCCGAGGCGAGCGCCGTCTCCGTCGCTCGTCAGATGCGCGACAACCGCGTTGGTTCGGTCGTCATCGTCGACGCCGCCGGCTCGCCGGTGGCGATGATCACCGACCGCGATCTCGCCGTGCGGGTCTTTGCCGACGGGGTCGACCCGGACGCTTCGGTCGGCGACCACGCTTCGCGGCCGCTGATCTGCGGCGAGCCGGAAATGGAGCTCGACGAGGCGGCGGCGCTGATGGTCCAGCACCGGGTACGGCGACTGCCTGTGGTCGATGGCGATAGCCTCGCGGGCATCGTCACGCTCGATGACATCGCGGTGCGAACCGGCAACCTCGAGGTCGCACAGAAGATGACCGCCGAGGTGATCGAGGGCGCGCTGCCCCAGTTCTACTTCCACGAGCGGGGTTGAGCGAAGCTTGAATCGCAGCAAGGAGGCGGCTCTGGCCTGGGAGGAACGTTGGTCGCGGCCAGCCGGGTTGGCGGCCTTCGCATCGATTCTGCTGATCATCGCGGCGATCGTCGTGGCCAGCGGAATCGGCGGCAGCGATGGCGACTCCGAGCTGCTGCGTAACGTCGATGCTCACCGCAGCGCCCAGCTGATCTCCAGCATCCTGCAAGCGCTCGGTGTCGGTCTTCTTGCGCTGCCGCTCTACTACCTCTTTCGCGCCGCAAACGCGCGCAGCGAGACGATGCGTGGTCAACTGGTCGGGGTTGTCATCGCTGCGCCTCTGTTCCTCGCCGCGCTGGCGATCCTCAGCGGCCTCTCCAACCTCGAAGCCGCAACGACCTTCGTCAACGACGAAGTTCCGCGGTTGATGGCGAAAGGTGTGGCGCTTGGCAGCGATCGCGCCAACGACGTGGCCAGCGACACGCTCACGAACTCCTCGCTGCGCTCGGTCGCCGCCGGCTTTGGCATCGGCGGACAGATCGGCTTCGTCGTAGCGATGTTCTACACCTCGATGCACGCGATGCGGACCGGCTTGCTGACCCGCTTCTGGGGCTCGCTCGGAATGGCGCTGGGTGCCGTCTCCTTCATCTTCTTCCAGTTCGCCCTGATCTGGTTCATCTACCTCGGCTTCCTCTTCATAGGACTCATTCCAGGGGACAAACCACCAGCTTGGAAGAGCGGTGAGGCCGAGCCCTGGCCGACCCCGGGTGAAAAAGCGGCCGAAGACCTAGACGCAGCTTCCGACGAGGAGGAGCGGCCCCGGTAGGGGTGGAGCGTCTTGTACTTTTCCCGCGGCGGCGCTAGCGGACGGCCGATATCTGTTTTCGGGAAAAGTTAAGCGGAACCCCTGCCGGGGCCGCTCCTTTTCCCAGCGGGTTGGCCTCCCCGGAGATGCTTTTGCGGTAGGGGAACCAGCCGCGGAAGTTGCCGCACCACTCGTTTTCATCCAGCTCAGTGGCGCTCAAGGGGCGGGCTGGGTGCTCCAGGGGGGACATGTGGCCGCTTTCCAGCAGGCGGTCGTGGAGCTCGATGTCGGCGTCAAGATCGCGCTTGCCGGCGTGGGTCAGGTAGCTGACCCTGGCACAGCGGCCGGCTGAGACCTTGATCAGGTCATCGATTGAGGACACCTGCTCACGGTCCTCCGGACGGACGAGCGGCAGGTGCCACGCGCCCTCGGCGAGCTGCACCGGCTCAGAGGAGGCGATGGCTGCGCGCATGCTTTCGGCAACGAGCCTGATCTCCGGCTGCGCATCGGGATGGCAGCGCAGGTTCCAGAAGTTGTCCCACTCAGTCGCGGTGACGATCACGGTGTGCCACATGAAGGGCTCCAGCAGGCGGTTGGCGACCTGCTTGTGCACATTCAGCCATTCGCTGGGCTGAGTGCGGTTCCGGATTGCTTCCTCGACCTCCTGCAGCGCTTCGAACAGGTCGTCCTGCCCAGCGAGCGCGTCGGGGTCGGCAACCAGTCCGAGCACGCGCCGCACCGCATCGTCGCGAGCGCGCAGCCACTCGCGCTCGGCCGCCTCCCTCTTCTCGCCTTCCAGTGCGACTCCGGCCTGCATGCCGGGCTGGTTCGAGCCGAACTCGATCGGCACGTAGGGCTCCTCAAGCACCCGCCGCAGCTGCTTGGCGATTGGGATAGCGCGCGAGCTGGCGGAGTTGCGCGAGAAGACGCGATGAGTGTTGAACTCGGCGAGGACAAAGCGCGGGAAAGTCGCCTCGAGGGTTGCCAGCCGGTAGCCCGCGGGGGACTGCGAATCGGCGAGGACTTTGGCGTCGAATCCCATCAGTTGCTCAGCAATCTCGCAATTCCAGAGGACGACAAAAGCGTCGCAGATTTGCCCTTCGTTGCGGCCTTTTGCGATTACGCCGGGGGCGCAGCCATGAACTCGACATGGTGGCCCCCGGGGGCAAGGACCTTTGCGCGCGAAGAGCCCCAGTGTTCGCGTCCCACCTTCACCTCGAAGCTGTGCTCGCGGAGACCCCTGACAGCGCGCTCAAAATCAGCGACCACTATTGCGGCGTGGCCATGGGGAGGGACCGTCGGCGACTCGTTTCGTTCGAGGTGGATCTGGGTGCCCTCGCGTTCGACCCAGACGAAGGTCTCGGCAAGCGCAGGCGGAGGCTCGACCCGCTCGAAGCCGAGCAGTGACCAGAGCGCGAGGGAGCGCTCAATGTCCTCCGGCGTGACCTCGAGCGTGACGTGATGCAGCATCACTCCAGGATAGGACCGCGAGGTCTCACTTACCCGCCATATACGTAGGTAAGTGAGACCTCGGTCGCTAGAGCAGCAGCGAGCCGAGGGCGGCGAGGACGACGATCGCGGTCGACCAGGTGACCGCCTCGGCGGTGACCTCCATGTCGAGGCCGTAGGCGTGGGCGACGACCATCGAATTGAGGCCGGAGGGCATCGCCGACATCAGCCGGTATGCGGCGGGCAGGTCGACCAGCGGCGCCGCCAGCAGCATCAGCAGGGCTGGGGCGAGGGCGAGGCGGGCGACGAGGGCGACGGCGACCGGCCTGGTCAGGGGCGGCGGCATCGGCAGCTCGCCGTGCTCGGCGTTCTCGGCCAGGGTCGCGCCGACGGCGAAGAAGCCGAGCGGCAGCATCGCGAAGACGAGGATCTGCGAGGCATCGACGAGAACGGTGGGAGCCAGGACGTCGGGGGCAAGTAGGCCGGCGATCGCCGCGTAGAGCGGCGGGTTGCGGGTGAAGAAGGCGCGGATGCGGTCGCGCGGGCCTTCCCCCGCTTTGGTGCCGAAGGCGGCGCCCACAGCGAAGGCGCCGAGCAGCAGGCAAGGCGCCGTGACCAAAACGTCGTAGAGGACCGCCGTCGTTAGTTCCTCGCGGCCGAGCAGGGCCACGGTCAGCGGGTAGCCGAGGTAGCCGGTGTTGACGCTGAGCACAGCGCAGACCACCGCTCCCGTGCGAGGGCGGCTGAGCCCGAGCACGCGGCTCGACACCCACCAGGCGGCCAGGCCCGAGAGCGAGACCGCGAGGATCCCGAGCAGCAGACCGACGCCGTGCTCGACGTCGATCTCGCTCGCCGCCAGGTTGAAGAAGATCACCGGCGGAACCAGCACGTAGAGCATCAGCGTCAGCGCCCGCCGGGCCGCCAGCCCGGCGGCTTGCGGACGCCGGCGCTCGGCGAAGACGCCTATGGCGACGCCAGCAGTGATCGCAAATGCCGTCAAGAGGACGCCCACGCCGGAACCCTTTCAGCTCGGCGACAGGACCCGCCTCGCGGAGTGCTCAGGCGTAGAGCGCGTCGATCTGCGCCGCGTACTTCTCGCCGATCGGCTTGCGCTTCAGCTTCAGGGTCGGCGTCAGCTCGTCGCCGCCGGGCTCCCACTCACCGTCGAGCACGTGGAAGCGCTTGATCTGCTCGACCCGGGCGAGGCGCTCGTTGGCGCTTGCCACCGCTTGCTCAATCTCGGCGATCGTCTCCGTGTCCTCCGCCGCGGCGCCGCGCGCCGCGAGCGTCTCGTGATCGAGCACGATCAGTGCCACGTTGTAGGGGCGGCGGTCGCCGATCGCGACGACCTGGGCGATCAGCGGCGAGGCGGTCTTCAGCTTCGCCTCGATGTTGGCGGGGGACATGTTTTTGCCAGCCGCGTTGATGATCAGCTCCTTCTTGCGGTCGACGATCCGCAGGTAGCCGTCCCCGTCGAACTCGCCGACGTCACCGCTCAGCAGCCAACCGTCCTCGGTCAGCGCCTCGGCGGTCTTCTCGGGCATGTTGCGGTAGCCCTTCATCACGACCGGCCCGCGCACCATCACCTCGCCGTCCGCAGCCAGCTTCACCTCGACCCCGGGCATTGCCGGTCCGACCGTGCCAACCCGCACCCGGCCGCGACGGTTGACGGTCGCGACCGCCGTGGTCTCCGACATCCCCCACAGCTCACAGATCTCGACCCCCATCGCGAGGAAGAACTCGAGCACCTCGGGCGGCGTCGGCGCGGCGCCGACGATGAACCACTCGACCTGGTCGATCCCGAGCGTTTCGCGGATCTTCGAGAACACGAGGTCGTCGGCTTTGTCCCACTCCGCCTGCAGGTCCGCGGGGACGTCCCCGGCCATGTAGGCGGCGACGCGGCGACGCCCCACCTCCATCGCCCACTCGGTGGCCTTGCCTTTCTCGGTATCCGGCTCGGCGGCCATCCCCATCTCGATCGCGGCCTTCAGTTTCTCCCAGATCCGCGGCACCCCGCCCCAGACGGTGGGCCTGACCTCGATCGAGTAGGCGACCAGTTCGCGTGGGTCGGGGCAGTGATACATACAGTTGCCGTAGAACATCTGCGCGTAGAGCAGCCCCCAGCGGTCGGCGACGTGGGCACTGGGCAGGTAGGAGATGGTGCGGCCGCCGGGCTCCGTCGCGTGGACCTCGTCACAGGCCTGCCACTGGGTGACCATGTTGTGGTGGGTGAGCTGTACGCCCTTCGGCGGGCCGGTCGTGCCGGAGGTGTAGATCAGGCAGAGGACGTCATCGGGCTCGACCGTGCGCCAGGTCGCCTCGAAGTCGAAGTCGGGATCGCCCATCCGCTCGAGCTCCTCGAGCGAGATCGTCCCCTCGGGCGCCTCCCCATCGACGACGATCACGTGCTCGAGCGTCTCGACCCGCTCCCGTGCTTCGAGCACCCGCTCGAGAAAGGCCTGCTCGGTGACGACCACCCGATTCGCCGCATCGCTGACGACGTACTCGATCTGCTCCGGCGAAGAGGTGTTGTAGACCGAGAAGCAGGTGGCGCCGAGGTGCATCGCGGCGCAATCGGTGAGCGCGAACGCCGGCCGGTTGACCAGCATGAAGCCGACCGTGTCGCCGCGCTCGACCTCCAGCGCCGCCAGGCCGGCGGCGCGCTTGCGCACCGCCTCTGCGTAGTCAGCCCACGTCGCCGCGTAGTCGGAGTCCTTCAGCCGCAGCGCCGGCGCAGCCGCGTACTCCGCCGCGGTGATCTGAAACGCCTCGCACATCGTCTTGGCAGACAGTGCTGCCGGTCGCTCCCCCATGTACCGACCATATCGCGACGAATCGCGCGAATCAGAACAGCGACGAGCCGGCGCGCTGGGCGAAGTCGACGAGTGGCTGCGGGACGATGCCGAAGAAGACGGCTCCCGCGGCGGCCAGCAGTGCCGGGCCGACCAGGTAGATGCGGCGGCCGGCGTCGGGGTCGATCGGGTCGGCCTCCGGCGCGGCGCCGGCGATTGCGGGAGCCGCACCCGGTGCCGTCTCCTCGCCAGGCCGCATCCACATCGCCGCCACCACCCGCAGGTAGTAGGCGAGCGAGATCATCGTGCCCACCGCGATGAAGACGGCGAGCCAGGTGTACTCGCCTTCGACCAGGGCCTCGATCAAATAGAGCTTGCCGATGAAGCCGACCGTCGCCGGCAGCCCGGCCAGGGCCAGCATCGAGATCGTCATCGGCCAGGCGAGCAGCGGCCGTTCCGCCCCGAGCCCGCGCACGGCGCGGATGTCGTCGCCGAAGGGAGTCTCGCGCTCCCGGGCGACGATCACGCTGAAAGCGGCCAGGTTCATGAAGAGGTAGCCAGCGAGGTAGAAGACGAGGGCGCTGACGCCCGCCTCGCTCGCCACGACCAGGCCGCCGAGGATGTAGCCGGCCTGGGCGACACCGGAGTAACCGAGCAGGCGCTTGAGCGAGTCCTGGCCGAGGGCGCCGACGTTGCCGACCACGATCGAGACCGCAGCCAGCACCGCCAACGCCGGCTGCCAGTCGCCCGCCTCGCCGGCGAGCGCGACGAGGAAGAAGCGGACGAAGACGGCGAACGCCACCGCCTTGGTCGCCACCGCCATGAAGGAGGTGATCGGCGTCGGCGCCCCCTCGTAGACGTCGGGCGTCCACTGGTGGAAGGGCGCGATCGAGGTCTTGAAGGCGAGCCCGACGGCGACCAGGGCGATCCCGACCAGCACCAGCGGGTCGCCGATGAGCCCCCCTGGTCGATTCCCGCCGCGATCCGGCCGAAGTCGGTCGAGCCAGAGCCGCCGTAGAGGAAGGCCATGCCGTAGAGCAGGGTCGCCGAGCCGAGTGAGCCGACGATCAGGTACTTCAGGCCCGACTCGAGCGATTGCTCGTGGCGAAGGTTGGTCGCACAGAGGATGTAGAGGGGGATCGAGAGGGTCTCGATCGCGACGAAGAAGCTGACCAGGTTCTGGGCCTGCGCCAAGAGCACCATGCCGAGGACCGAGCCGAGCAGCAGCGCGTGGTACTCGCCGGAGCCCGCCTGCTCGGCGGCCGGCTCGCGGATCGAAAGCAGGACGGCGAAGGCGGCGGCCGCGATCGCGATCAGCGAGATCGCGATCGCCAGGTCGTCGAGGCGGAGCGCGCCGGAGACCAGCGTCACTGGCTCGTTCCAGTTCCAGACCAGCAGGCCGGCGGTCGTCGCCAGCGCGATCAGCGTCAGCCCCGGTGCGCTGCGCCGCAGCGGCTGGCTCACAGCGGAGATCAGCACGACGCAGACGGCGACGGTTAGGGCGATGATCGGCGAGAGCGCCGCGTAGTCCATCTCCGGTGCGTTGAAGGCGGCGATCACGGCCTCCTCTGCACCAATTCATAGGAGCGGCTTTCTTGTCCACCGGGGCAGTTGTCGGCGCCGAATCCGCCAAAGCCGCTATCGAAGATCGGCTCGCACGTCTCCTGGATGGTCCTCTGTGCCGAGGCGTTGGTGTGCTTGAGGATCAGCTGCGGGTAGAGCGCCAGGCCGATGATGCAGAGCACCAGCGGCACGAGGACGAGCCCGTCGCGGAGGCCGATCTCTCGCGAGGCGACTCCCTTGCTCTGTTGTGATGCTGGGCGGTTGTGCATCGTGCGCTGGTAGAGGCGCAAGGCGTAGTAAGCCGACATCGCGACGCCGGAGATGGCGACGAAGGCGAAGACGATCTTCGTCTGGAAGAGGCCGTTGAGGATGTAGAACTCGCCGATGAAGTTGGCTGAGCCCGGCATCGCCAGGGTCGCCAGGGTGACAATCAGGAAGAGCGCTGCCAGCACCGGCGCCCGCATCGCCATCCCGCCCATCTCGCGCAGATCCTCGGTGTCGCTGCGCTCGGCGAGGATCGCGATGATGATGAAGAGCGGCGCCACGACCAGCCCGTGGTTGACCATCTGCAGCACCGCCCCGTCGGCCGCGTCGACGCGCAGGGCGAAGATGCCGGCGGTTATGAAGCCGAGCTGGGCAACCGAGGAGTAGCCGCCGATCAGGCGGATGTTGGTCTGGGTGAAGGCCATCACCGAGCCGTAGAGGATCGAGGCCAGGGCGATCACCAGGACCACCTCCTGGAACTCGACCGTCGCGTCGGGGAAGAGCGGCAGGACGACGCGCAGAAAGCCGTAGGCGCCGACCTTGGCGAGCACGCCGGAGAAGACCGCGAGCACCGGCAGCGGCGCCGCCCGGTAGGCATCAGGCATCCAGCCGTGCAGGAGGAAGGCCGGCATCTTGACCAGGAAGGCGGCGGCGAAGAACCAGAAGATCCAGCGCTGGCTGCCCTCGCCGATCGGGTCCCGGGCCAGCTCGGCGATCGAGAAGCTGATCTGGGCGCCGTCGGCGGCGATGATCGCGGTGGCGATCGCGCCGACCAGCATCAGCAGCGACCCGATCAGCGTGTAGACGAGCATCTTCAGCGTCGCCGCCGAGGCGGTCGGCCCGCCCTCGCGGTCGCTTCCCCAGGCCCCGAAGAGGAAGTAGAACGGGACCAGCATCAGGTCGAAGAAGAGGACGAAGAGGAGCAGGTCCTGGGCGACGAAGGCGCCCAGGGTCGCGGTCTCGCCGAGCAGCATCATCAGGAAGAAGAGGTGCGGGCGCTCCTGCTCGCGCAGGGCGGCGAAGGCCGTACCGCCGAGCCAGACGACCGCGGTCAGCAGCACGAGGAAGACGTTGAGGCCGTCGATGCCGAGGCTGTAGCGGACGCCCAGCCCGGGGATCCAACTGGCGTCGTAGCTGTCTTGGAGGCTCGTCGTGGCGGAGTCGAAGCCGGCGAGCAGGGCGATCGCGATTCCCAGCGTCACCGCCGTGCCCAGCGCCGCCCACCAGCCGACCAAACGCTTCGGCACGGCGAGGCCGGCGAGGCCGAAGATCAGCGGGGTCCAGAGCAGCGAGTTGATCATGAGCTGGAGAGCAGGAAGTAGAGGGCGAGTCCGGCGAAGCCGGCGATCAGGAGCAGCGCGTAGCTGCGCACGAAGCCACTCTGCACGATGCGGACGATGCCGCTGGCGCCGCCCACGGTCTCCCTCGTGCCGCTGACGAGGCCGTCGACGACGAAACGCTCGAAGGTCGAGTTGGCGAAGCGGCCGATCGCCAGCGCCGGGCGGACGATGAGGAAGTCGATCGCCTCATCGAAGTACCACTTGTTGACGGCGAGCTCATAGAGCGGGCGGAAGCGCTGGCGGAAGGCCGCCGGAAGCCCCGTGCTTCGCGCCCAGAGCAGCCAGGCGGTGGCGATGCCGAGCAACGAGATCGCGCCGCCGATCGCGAGGCCGCGCCACTCGGCTCCGACCGAGGGATGGATCTCGGCCAGTGGCGAATCGTGGAAGGCGGGCTCGAGGAAGCCGAAGAGGACGTTGTCGACGCCGGGGACCTGGACCAGGCCGGCGAAGAGCGCGCCGACGCCGAGCAGCGCCATCGCCACCGCCATCGGCCAGGACTGCTCGGCGATGTGATGCTCGGGACCGGGGAAGCCGACCTCGGCGTCCTCGAGCTCTTCGGTCGCCGGGTTGATCGCCGGCCCGTGGTACAGCTCGCCGGTGTCGATCAGGTGCTGCGCCTCCTCGCAGGGCCGGCCGGGCAGCACGCGGAAGATCAGGCGGAAGGTATAGAGCGCGGTGAGGAAGGCGCCGACGTAGCCGCCCATCGCCATCCAGAAGTACATGCCGCCGCGCAGCTCGGCGTAAGCGAGGATCGAGTCCTTGGAGAAGAAGCCCGAGGTGAGCGGGAACGCCGCCAGCGCCAGGCCGCCGATCAGGAGCATCAGCGAGGTGAACCGCATCGCCTTCCAGAAGCCGCTCATCCGGTCGATGTCCTGGCGGTTCGCCATCGCCGCGATGATCGAGCCGGCCGCCATGAAGAGCAGCGCCTTGAAGAAGGCGTGGGTCATCAGGTGGAAGAGGCCGGCCGAGTAGGCGCCAATCGAGACGCCCATGATCATGTAGCCGATCTGGCTCATCGTCGAGTAGGCGATCGCCCGCTTCAGGTCGGTCATCGCGATCGCGATCGTGCCGGCGACGAGCAGCGTCGCCAGGCCGACGAAGGCGGCGATGTCGGCGGCGGTGGGAGCGAGGTAGAAGAGGACGTTGGTGCGGGCGATCAGGTAGACGCCGGCGGTGACCATCGTCGCGGCGTGAATCAGCGAGGAGACCGGGGTCGGGCCCTCCATCGCATCGGGCAGCCAGGTGTGGAAGGGGATCTGCGCCGACTTGGCAAAAGCGCCGACCAGCAGCAGCAGGCAGATCGCGGTGATCGTCCACTCGCCCTGTGAGAAGACCTCAGGCGCTTTGGCGAAGACGGTCTCGAACTCGAAGCTGCCGAGCTCGCGGAAGATGAGAAAAGCGGCGAGGACGAGGCCGATGTCGCCGACGACGTTGATCACGAAGGCCTTCATCCCGGCCTTGGTCGCAGTCGTGCGCCGGTACCAGAAGCTGATCAGCGCGTAGGAGGCGAAGCCGACGAAGGCCCAGCCGACGGTCAGCAGGACGAAGTTGCCGGCGAGGACCAGCAGCAGCATCGAGAAGACGAAGAAGTTGAGGTAGGCGAAGAAGCGGTGGTAGCCCTCGTCCGACTTCATGTATCCGAACGAGTAGAGGTGGATCAGGGTCGAGACCCCGGTCACGACGAGGATCATGAAGGTGGAGAGCTGATCGACGTAGATGCCGAGGTCGATGTCGAGTCCGCCGGCGCTGGCGTAGGTCCACAGCGTCGACGCGTGGTGGCGCGACTCGGGCTCGTCGCCGAGCAGGTTGAGCAGGGCGGCGACCGCGCAGAGGAAGGCGAGCCCGATCGCCGCCGTGCCGATGACGCCGGCGACGCGCGCCGGGATAACCCGGAAGCCGAGCGAGATCGCGATCGAGCCGAGCAGCGGCAGCAGCAGGACCAGCCAGGCCCAAGATGAAGCGCTCACGCTGTCCTCCCGGTCATCCGCGCAGCTCCCGCAGCTCATCGACGTCGAGCGGCAGCCTGCGGCGGAAGATCGCGACGATCAGGCCCAGCCCGACGACGACCTCGCAGGCGGCGACCACCATCACCACGAGGGCGAAGACCTGCCCCTCCTGGTTGCCGACCATGCGGCTGAAGGCGACCAGGGCGAGGTTGCCGGCGTTCAGCATCAGCTCGAGGCAGAGCAGGATCACCACCGGGCTGCGCCTGATGAGGATTCCCATGGCGCCTACTGCGAAGAGCAGGCTCGACAGAACTACGTACCACTCGATGCTCATCGGATCGGCACCTCGGCGTGGTGGGCGTCGGGCGCAGGGTCCCCAGGCTCGCGTTCGCGAGGAGTTCCTGGGGACCCTGCGCCCGACGCCCCCTCGGGGACGCGACGACCGGCGAGGACAATTGCCCCGACGGCCGCGAGCAGCAGCAGAATCGACGAGGCCTCGAAGGGGACCAGGAACTTCTCCAGGAGCAGGGTGCCGATAGCTGCTGGGTCGCCGAAGCCGGATTTGACGTCCGGCCCCTCTTGGCCGAGAGCGAGAAGGGATGAAGCCAGGACGGCTATTGCCAGCTCTATGAAGATCGCTATTCCGAGCAGAGGGGCCAGGAGGCGTTGGCCGGGGATCGGGTTCCAGGCTGATTCCTCGGAGCCGCCTACATAGGCGACGACGAAGACGTAGAGGACCATTACTGCGCCGGCGTAGACAACCACCTGGGCGGCGGCGAGGAAGGCCGAGCTGAGCAGCAGAAAGAGCACCGCCAGCGAGAAGAGGTGGACGATCAGCGCCAGCACGCTGTAGAAGGGGTTGCGCAGGGCGACTACCCCGACCGCGCCGCCGAGGGCGCCGATCGCGGCGCCGAAGAAGAGGATCTCCTCCACTACTCGCCCTCGGCTTTCAGCGGCGTCCGCTCGAGCGGCTCGGCGAGCAGCATCTCCTTGGTGAAGATCAGGTTCTCGCGGTCGTAGTCGGCCATCTCGTAGTCGTGCCCCATCGTGATCGCGTCGAAGGGGCAGGCGATCTCGCAGTAGCCGCAGAAGATGCAGCGCGAGAGGTTGATCTCATACACCGCGGCGTAGCGCTCGCCGGCCGAGACCCGCTCGCCGGGGATGTTCTCGGCGGCGACGACGCGGATGCAGTCGGCCGGGCAGGCGGCGGCGCAGAGCGAGCAGCCGACGCACTTCTCCAGCCCGGTGTCCTCGAACTTGTGCAGTTTGTGGCGGCCGCGGAAGCGCGGGTAGACGGGCGTCTTCTCCTCGGGGTACTCGATCGTCAGCGGTCCCTCGATCAGTCGCGCCATCGTCGTCTTCAGCCCGCGCAGGGTCTCGCCGAAGGCGCGGTAGGCGCCGCCGACGCCGCCGGGCTCGGGCCCGCGCTGGACCTCGACCACGTCCTGATCCGTCAGATAGGGGAACTCGCTCATGAGCGGACTCCCCTTGGCGAGAAACCCGGTCTTATACGGGGGGAAAGTCGCCAAGGCCTCACGTGACCACCACCAGGACCGCGGTGACGAGGACGTTCAGGGTCGCCAGCGGCAGCAGCACCTTCCAGCCGAGGCTCATCAGCTGGTCGTAGCGCAGCCGCGGCAGCGTCGCTCGCACCCAGATGAAGACCAGGATCAGGCCCATGATCTTGGCCAGCATCCAGACCGGGTCGAGGAAGCCCGGGCCGGGGCCCATCCAGCCGCCGAGGAAGACCGCGGCGGCGATTCCGGAGACGACCAGGATCTCCATGTATTCGACCAGGAGGAAGCTGCCGAAGCGCATGCCGCCGTACTCGGTCATGAAGCCCTGGACCAGTTCGGCGTCGGCCTCGGGCATGTCGAACGGGGTGCGGTTGGTCTCGGCGAAGCCGGCGAGCATGAAGATCAGGAAGCCGACGAACTGGGGGACGATGAACCACATCGCGCCCTGGGCGTGGACGAGGTCGACCAGCGAGAGCGAGCCGCCCATGATGATTGCGCCGAGCAGCGCCAGGCCCATCGCCACCTCGTAGGAGATCAGCTGGGCGGCGCCGCGCATCGCGCCGAGCAGGCTGTATTTGGAGCCCGAGGACCAGCCGCCCAGCAGGACGCCGTAGAAGGCGATCGAGCCGACGGCGAAGAAGTAGAGGAGGCCGATCGGGACGTCGATCCCGTAGAGGCCGACGCCGTCCTGGACGTCGCCCCAGGGGATGATCGCCAGGGCGAGGACGCCGGAGAGGACCGGCAGGAGCGGCCCGAGGATGAAGAGGCTGCGGACCGCGTTGGCCGGCATGAAGGCCTCCTTGCTGAGCAGCTTGCCGACGTCGGCAAGTGGCTGCAGGATGCCGAAGGGGCCGACCCGGTTCGGCCCGTAGCGGTGCTGGAAGCGGCCGATCAGCTTGCGCTCGAGCACCGTCATCAGCGGCAAGATGCCGAAGATCACGGCGAAGATCACCAGCGACTTGACGATCATGACCCAGGTCGCTTCGACGTACTGGGTGTCGGCGATCGGCAGCATCAGCCGGCGGCCTTCTCGATCGTGACGCTGACGGGCGAGCCGTTGAGCAAGCAGTTGGCGTTGTTCTCGGCGGTGCCCTCGATCAAGAAGCAGACACCCTGCTCGACCCGCTCGCGGATCTGGACGCGGGCGAGCACGCTGCTGTCGTTCTGGCCGACCTTGACCTCGTCACCGTTGCCTAGGCCCAGGCGCTCGGCGTCGGACAGCGAAAGCTCCACCCGCTGCCTCGGCTGCAAGAACTTCAGTGGCGGATTCAGCTCAGTGATTGGCCCTGCCCATAGATCCCGATAGGTCCCTAGGACGAGCGATCCGGGGTCGCTCGGCTCGCCTTCGCGAGGAGTTCCGATCGACCCCGGATCGCTCGTTCCTCCGACGCTTTGGCGGGACGCGGGGGATGACTCCCCAGGAACTCCTCGCGAATGCGAGCCTGGGGAGTCATCCCCCGTGGCCCGCGAGAGACTCGAGGCCGCATCGCGATCCTGCCAGCGGACTCCGCGGCCGGCAATCTCTGCGTCGTCGATGCCCTCGTAGAACGGGACCGCTTGGCTTAGAGCGGCAAGTGCTGAGGGCTGGGAAGTGATGCCCGTGTCGTGACCGAGGGCTAGGGCGAGCTCTGCGAGCACTCCCCAGTTGGGGCGGATGTCGCCGGGGCGGGAAGCGCTTGGGCGGACTCGCTGGAGGCGGCCGTCGGGGTGGGTGACGGTGCCGTCTTTCTCTGCGTGCGTCTCCAGCGGGAAGACCACCTCCGCCATCGCGGTCGTGGCGTTCTCGAAGGTCGAGAAGACGATCAGGTGATCGGTGGCGGCGAGGGCTCGTTGCCAGGCGGCGGTGTCCGGAAAGTCGCGCAGCGGGTCTGCGCCGAAGAGGAGGAGGGTCTCGAGCTCGCCCGACTCGAGCGCCTCGCGAATTTCCTCGGTGCCCTTCCCGACGAACGCCACATTTGCCCCCGATAGCGTGGTCGATGTGGCTTTCGTCAGGCCGGGGCCGGCGTCGGGGAGGCAGCCGGCCTCGCGCAGGCCGCGGGCGTTCGTTACGTCTGGGATTTCCAGGAGGCCGCTGCCGTCCTTGCCGGCCAGGTCGAGGGCGGCGGCTACATCGAGCAGGGCGGTCGTCGCTTCCTCACCCTCGCGGCTTATGCGCTCGCCCCAGAGGACCACGATGCGCTCGGCGTCCTTCAGCACCTCCGTCACGGAAGAGGCGCTGCTGCCCTCACTGCCCAGGCGCAAGGACGCCGAAAGCTCGGCGAGGAACGCGGTGGCACCCCCGGGGGCGTAGCGGGTGACTGCCTCGGCGCCGCCGTCGAGCGTCGTCGGGCGGTCAGTGGCGAGAGTCAGCTTGGCGCCATTGCGCCGCATCGCCTTGCGAATGCGCAGGTCGAGGATCGGCGAGCTGTGCAAGGGGTCGGAGCCGATCAGGAGGATCGTGTCGGCCGTATCGATATCGCGCACCCGCGCCGAGACGTCGGGCTGGGCGAGCTGCAGCAGCGTGTCGCGGCTCGGGCCGGCGGAGATCCGCGACTCGACGTGGGGCGATCCCAGCGCCTCGCGCAGGATGCGCTGGACCAGGTAGCCCTCCTCGTTGGAGGCATCGCCGACGATGGCGGCGGTTGCCGCGCCGCCGGCCTTCAGTCCAGCAGCAGCTTTGGCGATCGCTTCGTCCCACTCGACGGCGCCTCCGCGCAGCCGCGGCCCGTTGACCCGCTCCTCGGCGGCGAACATCTCGAAGCCGTAGCGGCCGCGGTCGCAGAGCCAGCCGTCGTCGACGTCGGGGTTGTCGCGGGCGATTACCCGCTTTACCTGCTCGTCGCGAACCGTGAGGCTGACATTGCACTGGCTCGGGCAGAGCGTGCAGATCGTTCCGCCTTCCTCGATGTCCCAGGGCCGGGCGCGGAAGCGGTAGGTGTAGCTGGTCAGGGCGCCAACGGGGCAGAGGTCGGTGATGTTGCCGTGGAAAGGGTCGACGTAGGGGCGGTCGTCGAAGGTGCCGACGAAGGTGCGGTCGCCGCGCTCCAGCAGTTGCAGCTGGGAGTCTTCGGAGACCTCCTGGCTGAAGCGCACGCAGCGGTAGCAGAGGATGCAGCGCTCGCGGTCGATCGCGACCAGCGGCGAGAGCTCGACCGGCTTCTGGAAGTGGCGCTTGGGATCGGTGAAGCGGCTCTTGCCAGGACCCCAGCCCAAGGTGATGTCTTGCAGTGGGCATTCGCCGCCTTTGTCGCAGACGGGGCAGTCGAGCGGGTGGTTGACGAGGAGGAACTCGACCACGGCGCTCTGCGCGTGTTTGACCTGCTCGGTGCGGGTGTGGACGACCATGCCGTCGCGGACAGGGGTTGAGCAGGAGGTCTGCAGTTTCGGGATCCCCTCGATCTCGACCAGACACATGCGGCAGGCGCCGACCGGCTCGCCCAGCTTCGGCTCGTAACAGAAGACCGGGATCTCGACGTCGCCCCGCTTCGCCGCGTCGTGCAGCATCTCGCCCTCGGTTGCGCCCACCTCGCGGCCGTCGATCACGATCGTCACCTCGCGGCTCACGTGGCGGCCCCCAACGTCTCGGGCACGCCCTGCACGACGGCGATCCGGCTCGCCTCGGCGGCGGAGGCGATCACGTCTTCGAACTCGCCGCGGAACTTTCTAACCATCGCGCTCACCGGCATCGCCATCGAGTCGCCGAGCACGCAGAGGCAGTGGCCCATGATGTTCTCCTGGACTGAGCTGATGATGTCGAGGTCCATCGGCGTCGCTTCGCCTCTCACGACCCGTTCCAGCATCTTCACCGTCCAGTTGGTGCCCTCGCGGCAGGGAGTGCACTTGCCGCAGGACTCGTGGTGGTAGAAGCGCGCCGTGCGCAGCGCCAGGTGCGGGATCGAGACGCTGTCGTCGGCGACGATGATCGAGCCCGAGCCGAGCATCGAACCAGCCTCGGCCATCGCCTCGAAGGAGTAGGGCAGATCCATCCCTTCCTCTGCGGTGAGCACCGGAGCGGAGGAGCCGCCGGGGTAGAAGGCCTTGATCTCGCGTCCCTCCAGCGGCCCGCCGGCCAGGTCGTAGATCAGCTCGCGGGTTGGGATCCCCAGTTCGACCTCGTAGTTGCCAGGCCGGCGCACGCCGCCGGAGACCGAGACGACCTTGGTGCCGGGGGACTGCTCAGTGCCGAAGCCGCGGAACCAATCGGCGCCGTGGGCGACGATCCGCGGCACGTTGGAGAGCGTCTCGACGTTGTTGATCAAGGTCGGCCCGCCGTAGAGGCCCTGTACGGCGGGAAAGGGGGGCTTCAGTCGCGGGTTGCCGCGCTTGCCCTCGAGCGCGTCGAGCAGCGCCGTCTCCTCGCCGCAGATGTAGGCACCGGCGCCGCGGTGGACGATCAACTCGAGGTCGCGTCGTGATCCGAGGATGTCCTTGCCCAGGTATCCCGCCTCGTAGGCTTCGGCAACTGCGTCGTCGAGGATGTCCCCCTGCAGGTCGTACTCGCCGCGGATGAAGATGAAAGCGTGGCCCGCGTCCGCCGCGATCGCCGCGATTGCGATCCCCTCGATCAGCTGGTGCGGGTTGCGCTGCATCAGCTCGCGGTCCTTGAAGGCGCCGGGCTCGGACTCGTCCGCGTTGCAGCAGAGGTACTTGGCCATATCGCCACGCGGCAGGAAGGAGGCCTTTTTGCCCATCGAGAAGCCGGCGCCGCCGCGGCCGCGCAGGCCGGAGTCTTCGAGCTCTTTAAGGATCTCCTCGGCCTCCAGCTCGCGGTAGGCCTTCTCCAACGTCGCGTAGCCGCCGTAGCCTTTGTAGCCGTCGATCGTGCGCAGCACCGGGTCCTCGGCGTGCTCGAGCAGGAGGCGCGTCTCAGGCATTGCCGCCCCCGTTTGCGCCGGCCGCGTCGCCCGCCAGCGGCCGCCTCTCGAGCGCCTTGCCGGGCAGCACGTCCTCGCCCGCCAGCAGCTGGTCGATCGCCGTCCGCGCCTCGTCCGGCTCTAATGGACCGAAGTAGCGCTCGTCAATCGAGGCCATCGGGGCGATATCGCAGGCACCAAGGCACTCGAAGCCGGTGACGAAGATGTCGTCGGCGCCCTCCCCGGCGGCGCGGAAGGCGTCAAGCAGCTCGTCGCCGCCGCGCATCCAGCAACTGATGTTGGTGCAGACGGCGACTTTGTGGCTGCCGACCGGCTCGGTGTGCAGCAGGTCATAGAAGGAGGCCACCGACTCCAGGTAGGCGGGGGTGACCCGCATCACCGCCGCGGCCTGGCGGATTCCCTCCGGCGTGCACCAGCCGTAGAGCCGCTGCACCGCCCAGAGCGCTGGGATTGAGACCGAGTGCCGATCGGGATAGCGGCCCATCAGCGTCTCGATCTGCTCGCGCAGCTCCGCCGGGCAATCGACTTCGTGCAGCTCGGGGATTGCCTCCGGATTACGGTCGGGGACACGGCCGACGCTGACTGCGGGATCGACCGGCAGCTCGCTCATCGATCGACACCTCCCAGGATCGGGTCGAGCATGCCGAGGCTGGCGATCATGTCGGCGACGTAGCCATCCACCGACATGTCCTTGAAGGCCTGCAGGTTGACGAAGGAGGGGTCGCGGTAGTGCACCCTGGCGGGCTTGGCGGAGCCGTCGGCGAGGACGAAGCAACCGAGCTCGCCACGCGGCGACTCGATCGAGTAGTAGACCTCGCCGGCGTCGACCCGGTAGCCCTCCGTGACCAGCTTGAAGTGGTGGATCAACGACTCCATCGAGGTCGAGAGCTCCGAGCGCGGCGGCAGCACGTACTTGCGGTCGTCGGCGATGAATGGACCTTCGGGCAGGCCGTCGAGGGCCTGCTCGACGATCCGCGTCGACTCGACCATCTCAGCCACCCGTACGCGGTAGCGGTCGTAGTTGTCGCCGACCGTGCCAACCGGGATCTTGAAGTCCATCTCGGGGTAGGCGAGGTAGTCGAATGCCTTGCGCAGGTCCCAGGGCTCGCCGGCGGCGCGCAGCAGCGGCCCGGTCACGCCCAGCTCCAGCAGGCGCTCGCGCGAGACGACGCCGGTGCCCTTGGTTCGCGAGAGGAAGACCTCGTTGCGGTCGAGCAGGTCCTGGTACTGGCCGACCCGGATCGGCATCTCGGTGATGAACTCGCGCAGCTTGGCCTCGAAGCCAAGCGGGATGTCCTCGATCACGCCGCCGACCTGGAAGTAGCGGGTGTGCATCCGCTGCCCGGTCGCCATCTCGAAGAGGTCGAGGATCTTGTCGCGCTCGCGGAAGCAGTACCAGAGCATCGAGATCGCGCCGAGGTCGAGCGCGGTCGTCCCCAGCCAGACGAGGTGGGAGTGGATTCGGTTGAGCTCGAGGAAGATCGTCCGCAGGTACTTTGCGCGCGGCGGGATCTCGAGGTCGACCAAGCGCTCGACCGCGCCGCAGAAGGCCTCCATCTGGAAGAAGTAGGAGACGTAGTCCATCCGCTCGACGAAGGGGATGACCTTCCAGTAGCTCTTGTCCTCACATGACTTTTCGATCCCGGTGTGGACATAGCCGATCACCGGCTTCAGATCGCGCACCGTCTCGCCTTCGAGGTCGACGATCAGGCGAAGCACCCCGTGGGTGGCCGGGTGATGCGGCCCGATGTTGATCGTCATCACCTCGGTGTCCAGAAGCCCCTGGCCCGCGGGTCCTGTCGGCGCAGGGGACCCACCTCCCCTTCCGGTAGCTAGAGCTTCCTCAGGGGAGGTCCCCCCTACGCCGCCACCCGCGGGTGGGACGCCTGTGTCTAGAGCTTCAGCCATATGCGCGCTCGTTGTACGTAAAAGTCACCGGCTCCCCACCTACGGGGAAGTCGCGTCGTTGGGGCCAGCCGACGTAGTCGTCGGGCAGCAAGATCCGGGTCAGGCTCGGGTGACCCTTGAACACGATCCCAAAGAAGTCGAACACTTCCCTCTCCTGAAACTCGGCAGTCGGGAACAGCTCGACGCACGAGTCGATTTCCGGGAGCGCCTCACCCGCGGGTGGCGCGGTAGGGGGTACCACCCCCGAGGAAGCTTTAGCTACCGCAGGGGGTGGTGGGTCCCCTGCCGTGACAGGACCCGCGGCTGACGGGTCAGCGAGCATCGCTTTTACTCTGAGGCGCTCGACCCGATCCCTGTTCAGCAGCTCGTAGTGGACGGCGAAGCGGGGTTGAGCTGGGAGGTAGTCGGCGGCGTGGAGGCTGGAGAGGAAGCCGTAGCCCTGGCCCGGGGCGTCGCGGAGCCAGGTGAGCACGGCGATGATCTGGGCCGCGTCGACGACAAGCGCCGGTTGGTTGCGGTCGAAGCTGGTGTCGAGAACTGCCCCCGGGTGGTCCTGCTCGATCTCCCCCCGGATCAGCTCCAGTCCGGGGGCGTCAGGCACGTATCAGCCCTCGCGCTTCCTCGTATGCCTCCGCCGCCTCCAGGCTCGGTTCGCTGCGCGGGCCGCCGCGCGCCCACTCCTCGGTGCCGGCGGCGTTGTAGCGCTGCCTCCAACCCTGGTCGGGGTCGCCCATAATCTTGCGTTGCAGCTTGGTGAAGCCGTAGAGGACCGCCTCGGGGCGCGGCGGGCAGCCGGGGATGTGGAGGTCGATAGGCATGAACTTGTCGGCGCCCTGGACGACGGCGTAGTTGGAGAACATGCCGCCGGAGGAGGAGCAGGCACCCATCGAGATCGCCCATTTCGGCTCCAGCATCTGGTCGTAGAGGCGGCGGACGACCGGCGCCATCTTGATCGAGACCCGGCCCGAGAGGATGATCATGTCCGCCTGGCGCGGCGAGGCCCGCAGTGCCTCGGCGCCGAAGCGGGCGAGGTCATAGCGGGCGGTGACCAGCGAGATCGGGGCCTCGATCGCACAGCAGGCGAGGCCGAAGGTGAGTGGGAAGCAGGAGTTCGCCCGCGCCCAGCCGAGCATCTTCTCGAAGTTCGTCATCACGACTTTTTCCTCGACGTAGCGCTCCAGCTCCTCGCCCTCGAGGTCGCCACGCAGCATGTCGCGGGCGCGCAGCTGGCGGTCACGCATCGTCTGTCGCTCTACCTCCAATCCAGTGCCCCCTTCCGCCACACGTAGACAAAGGCGACAAGCAAAAGGACGACGAAGACGACCAGCTCGCCGAGGACGAAGAGGCTGTCGGCGTCCTTGAGGATGACGCCGATCGGGTAGAGGAAGACCACCTCGATGTCGAAGAGGATGAAGAGCATCGCGATCAGGTAGAAGCCGACGCCGAAACGCATCCCGCCCGAGGGCTCCACCGGGATGCCGGACTCGTACGGCTCGGCCTGGCGGCGGCTCGCCGCGGTCGGCGTCTTCGGCCGCTTCGGCCCGATCACGTGGTTGAGCAGGACGAAGGCGGTGCCGACGCCGAGGCCGAGCAGGGCGAAGACGAGGATCGGTAGATAGCTCTTCAGCATTGGGGTGGAGGTGCGGCGGCCGTTGCGGCGGGCGCTCCCCGCGCCGCGCTCTGTCGCCTGCACTCGCTGTTATACACCCACCTTGTGACAACTTGCTACATAGTGATTTTCCGCATCAGCAAGCCGAATCCCGACCCTTTCGGGCGGATTTAGGGCTAATGGTCTCGGTTCATCTCGTGGTCGGTTGTGCGCTGATCGCGCTCAACCTCGCCGCCTTCGCCTTTGGCGGCATCGCTTGGCTGCGCCAGAGCCCGTCAGTTCCATTCTGGTACCTGCTGCGGGGCGCCCAGGCCGCCGTCTTCCTACAGGCGTTGCTGGGTGGCCTGCTCCTGCTCACTGGCCTCGAACCGGCAGACGAGCTCCACTACCTCTACGGGATTCTCCCGCTCGTCGTCTCCTTCCTGGCGGAGGGGGCCCGCGCCGGCGCCGCCCAGCGCGAGCTCGGCGACATCGACTTCGAAGCGCTTCCCGCCTCCGAACAGCAGGCCCTGGCCCTGGCCATAGTCCGCCGCGAGATGGGGATCATGGCCGTCAGCTGCGGCGTCATCCTCTTCCTCGGCCTGCGCGCCGCCGGGACCAGCGGCGCGTTCTAGCTTCTACGCTCACGTGCTCTCGGTTTCCCGTCTATGTGGCGGGTAACTGAGAGCTCAATGGCGGGACCGCGGATGCCCGACGTCGATTCCACCTGGTCGCCAGGCTTGGCTAGGAGTCCCTCCTGCGTTCAGCCCAGCGGCCGGTACTCGCCTCCGTGGAAGACGAGCGGGTCACCTTCGCTCGTCTCCAGGGCGGTTACCTCGCCGGTGACGATGACGTGATCGCCGCCGGCGATTACGTCGCGCAGGTCGCAGGCGACGAAGGCGAGGGCGTCGTCGATCACGGGAATGCCATCGTTTTCGTGCCAGGCGATGCCGTCCCACTTGTCGGCGACCGGGGCCTTGGTGGCAAAGGCGCGGGCGATCGACTCCTGGCCGGCGTGCAGGACGCTGATCCCGAAGCGGTTGGCCGCCTGCACGGCGAGCAGGGTGCGCGAGCCGCGGTCGAGGCAGGCCAGCATCAGCATCGGCTCGATCGAGAGCGAGCTGACCGCGTTGGCGGTCGCGCCGGCCGGGCCCTGCGGCCCGGAAGCGGCCACGACGGTCACTCCGGTGGGCAGCATCCCCATCGCGGCGCGGAAGCTGGCGGGGTCGGGCGGACTCATAGCTGAGCAGGACAATATGATGCGCGCCGCGTGCGACCTGCACTGGCAATAGCCCTGGCCGCCCTGGCCGCTCTCGTTCTCGCTGCCTGCGGATTTGGCGAGGAGGGCATCTCTGTATCCAAGGACGACCCCGACTACAACGGGGCCGTGCTCTTCTCCACCCACTGCAGCGGCTGCCACACCCTGAGCAAAGCCGGCACGCAGGGGACCGGCAACCGCAGCGAGCGTACGCAGGGGCCGAACCTCGACCAGCGAACCGAGACCTACGACGATGCTCTCTTCGCGATCCAGAACGGCGGCTTCTCCGGGGCGATCATGCCCCAGAACATCGTCGTCGGCGAGGAGGCCGAAGCGCTGGCCCGCTTCGTCGCCAGGTACGCGGGCTCAGAAGCCGAAGAATCGCCCCGCCCCGGCCAGACCCCCTCGCCCTAGCCGGAGCCCCCGATGCTCGACCTAAAGCTGATCCGCTCCGATCCCGAGCGGGTCAAGGCGGCGCTGGCGCGGCGCGGCGCGGCTGAGGACGTCGACGCCCTGCTGGCCCTTGACGCCCGGCGGCGCGAGCTCCTGCCTGAGATCGAGGGAGCGCAAGCGGAGCGTAAGACTCTCTCCAAGCAGATCGGCGAGGCGAAGCAGCGTGGTGAGGATGCCGTGGAGCCGATGGCGGCTGTGCAGGGCCTCAGGCAGAAGATCGAAGATGGCAAGGCCGAGCTCGAGCGGATCGAGGCTGAGCTCGAGCGTGTCGCTGCGGCGCTTCCCAACCTGCCTGACCCCGATGCCCCCGACGGAATGTGCGAGGAGGACGCCGTCGTCCTGCGCGAGGTGGGGGAGCGGCCAAGCTTCGAGTTTGAGCCGCGCGACCACCTCGAGATCGGCACCGAGCTCGGCCTGATCGACATGGAGTCCGCGGCGCGGCTCTCCGGCTCGCGCTTCGCTTACCTGAAGGGTGACCTCGTCCTGCTTGAGCTGGCATTGGTCCGCTACGCGATCGACCTGGTGCGGGGTGAGGGTCATGAGCCGGTCGTGCCGCCGGTTTTGGTCCGCGAAGAGGCTCTCTACGGGACCGGATTTTTGCCCGGCGACCGCGATCAGATCTACGAGGTGCCGAAGGACGACCTTTTCCTAGTTGGCACCTCCGAGGTCGCGCTGGCTGGATTGCACGCCGACGAGATCCTCGAGGCCGAGCAATTACCGCTGCGCTACGCCGGCTTCTCGACCTGCTTTCGTCGCGAGGCGGGTGCCGCAGGCCGCGACACCCGCGGCATCTTCCGCGTGCACCAGTTCGACAAGGTCGAGATGTTCTCGTTCGTCGAGCCCTCCGAGTCGGCTGCCGAGCACGAGCGCTTGCTGGCGATCGAGGAGCGCATCCTCACCGAGCTGGAGATTCCCTACCGGGTCGTCAACGTCGCGGCCGGCGATCTCGGCGCGCCGGCGGCGAAGAAGTACGACTGCGAGGCGTGGATTCCAAGCCAGGGCCGCTACCGCGAGCTCACGTCCTGCTCGAACACGACCGATTATCAGGCCCGTCGCCTCAGTTGTAGGTATCGACCTGCCGATAACGAAGCAATTCAGGCGGTTCACACCCTAAATGGGACCGCCGTAGCTGTGGGACGGACGATGATCGCGCTGATAGAGAACCGACAAGATCAAGCAGGCGGCTTTACCCTACCTAATATTCTGTATTCATATGGCTCCCCTGAGAGGATCGCTGCAAGATGAGCGCCAGCCTTCGCGACGCTAAACGCGTCGTCCTCTGTGACGACCACGAGATCGTCCGCGACGCGATCAAAGCCCGGATGGCCGGCACCAACGCGCTGCAGATCGTCGGCGAGGCGTCGAACGGTCGCGATGTCGTCGATGTGGTCAAAGACCTCGAACCCGATGTTCTGATCATCGACGTCGAGCTGCCCAGGCGCGACGGCATCGAGGCGACCAAGGAGGTGCTCAAGGTCCGGCCGCGGACCAAAGTGATCATCTTCACGGCGCACGCCCAGCCTGACCTCTTGGCGCTTGCCCTGCGCGCAGGCGCCTCCGGCTACGTGCTCAAGTCCGCGCCGGCGGAGGACATCGCCCGTGCGGTCAAAGCGGTCACCGGCGGCGGCACCTTCCTCGGTGGCGACTTCGCCGGCGGCAAGCCGTCCGAGGTGGAGAAACTCCTGCTGCTCTCGCCGCGCGAGCGGCAGATTCTCGAGCTGCTGGCCGAGGGACTGCGGGTGAAAGAGATCGCCGAACGGCTCGGCCTCAGTCCGGCCACCGTCCATACCCACGTCCGCAACGCGATCAAAAAGCTCGAAGTCGATACCCGTACCGAGGCCGTCGCGCTCGCGGTCAAGTTCAGCTACCTCGGCGCGGTCGGGGGCTCGACCTAGCCGCCGAGCCTTAGCTGTTGCGGTCCAGCTCGAGGGCGCAGCCGTTGATGCAGTAGCGCCGGCCGCCCGGCCCGGGACCGTCGTCGAAGACGTGGCCGAGATGGGCGTCGCAGTGCTTGCAGACGACCTCGGTGCGCCGCATCATCAGGCTGTTGTCTTGCCTCAGCTCGACGTGCTCGAGGTTGACCGGCTCGGTGAAGCTGGGCCAGCCGGTGCCCGAGTCGAACTTGGTGTCAGAGGAAAACAGCTCGGCGCCGCAGCAGACGCAGCGGTACATGCCGTCGCTCTTCTCGTCCACGTAGGGGCCGGTGAAGGGACGCTCGGTGCCGGCTTTGCGGGTTACCTCGTATTGCTCCGGCGTTAGCTCTTCACGCCATTGCTCGTCTGATTTCTCGATCTTCTTGGTCTCCGTCATCTCGCTCCCTTCGTCTACTTCCAGGGTACGGAGTGTGTCTAGTCGGGCGGGGGCGGCCACTACTGCGTGAGTGCCTATGTCGCCTTTGGCGACGGATCTTGTGCCGCTTCGCGGCTGAGTCACTCCGCGGTGCCGAACAGCGAGGCACTCCCGCAGCAGTGGCCGCCCCCGCTTCGTAGGATGGCCGCCGTGCCCGAGGCGTTCTACGAGCGAGATGGCGATGGGTTCATTGCTACTGAGCTGACGCGCGGGCCGTGGGATCCCGGGGCTCAGCATGCTGGCCCTCCCTCAGCTTTATTGGGGCGCGCTATCGAGGAGGTGGACGGAGCTGAGGGGTTTCAGGTGGTTCGGGTGACGTTTGAGATTTTGAAGTCGGTGCCGATTGGGCCGATGCGGGTTGAGGCTGAGGTGGTGCGGCCGGGGCGGTCGGTGCAGATGATTGAGGCATCGCTGTCGGGTGAGGACGGGGAGCTGATGAGGGCTCGGGCATGGCGGATCCGGAGCGGCGAGATCGAGATTCCCGACGACGTGCTCACCACCCCAGCGCCACCGCCGGGGCCCGAGGAGGGCGGCAAGCCCGAGTTTTTCTCGACCGGCCAGGACGTCGGCTACCACACGGCGATGGAGTGGCGATCGGTGGGCGGCGGCTTTCGCGAGCTCGGCCCAGCGACGGTCTGGATGCGGATGGGCTGTCAGCTCGTCGCCGGCGAGGAGCCGAGCCCGCTGCAGCGCACCCTTGTTGCCGCCGACGTCGGCAACGGGATCAGTGCGGTGCTCGACTGGAGCCGCTTCCTCTTCATCAACGTCGATCTCAGCGTCTACCTGGAGCGCCTGCCCGAGGGCGAGTGGGTCTGCGTCGACGCGGTCACCCTCCCTCAGCGCAACGGAATCGGCACCGCTGAGTCGGTGCTGTCAGACGAGCGCGGCCGCATCGGCCGCGCCGCTCAGGCGCTGTTGATCGCCGAACGCTGAACACCCGTTGCGCCTGAGGTTAGGGCTGCATTGCGATCCAAAGCTCGGGCGCAACCGATCTAGGCCAGCTGGGGGCGCCTTCGCGTCGGGACCGCGAAGGCGATGGTCGCCACTGCGACGAGGGCGATCACCGCGGAGAAGAGGAAGGCGCCCTCGTAGTTCGTTAGGGCCGCGGCGATGCCGGCCAGCGGGGCGCCGAAGCCGATACCGGCGTCGAAAAAGGCGGTGAAGGTGCCCAGCGCCGCGCCGCGCCGCGTCTCGGGGACGCGGCCGACAACGATCAATGAGAGCGAGGGGTAGAGGAGCGAGAAAGCGGCTCCCATCGCCAGGGCACCCGCGATCGCGACCCCGAGGCTGTGGGCGACCCCCATCGTCGCCAGGCCGATGGCCTCGACGATCGCCGCGACGATCGCCACGCGGAGTGGACCGACGCGATCGGGGAGGTCGCCGCCGACCAGCCGGGTGAGGACCACCATCGTCGCGAAGACGCCGAAGACGACGGCGCCGTGGCCGACCCCGCGCGCGTCGAGGTGGAGGACGACGAAAGAGGCGACGGTGGCATAGCCAAGGGAGGCGAGGGCAAGGGCGGTTCCTGGCCGGATCGCCTCGCGGGCGATCAACGGCTGGTGCTCGTCCTCGGCGGGTTTGGGATGGAACGGGTCCGGCAGCCGTAGGGCGATCAGCGCGCCGATCAGCGGCGCGGCCCCAGCGAAGAGCCAGACGAGGGTGTAGCCGGAGACGTTGAGCAGCACCTCGCCGACCAGGGGACCGATGCTGAGCCCCGACCAGACCGCGAGCCCGTAGAGGCCGATCACCCGCCCGCGGCGCTCCGGCGGCGCGATGTCGACGATCCAGGCCGAGCCTGCGGTGAAGACGGTGCCCTCGCCGGCCCCGAGCAGCAGCCGGGCACCGATCAGCCCCGGAATGCCCAGCGGCAGCAGGTAGAGGAAGCCGGCGACGGCGACGAGGAAGGAGCCGAGCAGGACGGTCGACTTGCGGCCGCGGCGGTCGGCGAGGCGACCGGCGAAGGGACGCAGGAGGAGCCCGGTCACGGCGTAGGAGCCGATGACGATGCCGACGGCAATGTCGCCGCCATTGAGCGGGCCGTGCACGTAGCGCGGCAGTACTGGCAGCACCGCACCAACTGCGAGCAGCCCGGAGAAGGTGACAGCAAAGACGCCGGCAAACGCGACGCCGGGTCGCGCCACCGCTGGCGAAGCGGTACCGCTCATGAGACCAGGACGGCGAGGTTCTCGACCACGCGGTCGGGCGACGGAGTCGCGACTGCGGCCTCCTCCCGCGAGGTCGCCCCGCTCAGGACGAGGATCGTCTCCAGGCCGGCGCGCCGCCCTCCCTCGATGTCGGAGGAGACCCGGTCGCCGACCATGGCGACGCGTCCCGCGCCGCCAATCCGCTCGCGCGCCATCTCGAACAGGTGCGCCTCCGGCTTGCCGCCAATCTCCGCCACGGCGCCGCTCGCCGTCTCGACCGCGGCGAGCACGGCTCCCGTCCCCGGCCATGGCCCGCCCGGCATCGGCAGGGTTGGATCACGGCTCGTCGCGAAGAGCGCCGCCCCACCCTGCAGGGCCAGCGCCGCCGTCAGCAGCTGGTCGTAATCGAAGCCCGGGTGCCCGGAGACCAGCACGACGTCGGCCTCGCGCCCGGACTCGCCCTCGAGCAGCTGCAGGTCAGCGGTTGCGACCGTGTCATGGAAAGCTGGAGCCCCGATGACGAACGCGGACGCACCCTCGCCAGCCCGCTCCACCGCCAGCGAAGCCGTCGCTTCGCCAGCGGTGACGACCCGATCATCGGGCACCGGAACCCCACCCTCACGCAAGCGCTCTGCGTACGTAGATGCCGGCTTGCCTGGGTTGTTGGTCACGAAGACGATCTTCACCCCCGACGCGAGCAGCTCGCGAAGCGCCTCGGCGGAACCCGGCACCATCTCCCGCCCGACCCAGACGACCCCGTCGAGATCGACCAGCAAGCCATCGAATTCATCTGCCAGTGCCATTCCGTGGCCCAGGCTATTGAGGGGCCTCGCGGTAGGGGTGAAACGTCTTGTACTTTTTCGTCGACGCCTCCGGGCGACCGCCCACCCGCGATCCACCGAAAAAGTTAAGTGGAACCCCCACCGCGAGGCCCCTCCCAACTAACGGGCTCGATACCGTGCGGGCCTGTGAGCACCATGAATGGCCAGGTCGTCACGGCAACGGATGTCTCGCGCCGCTACGGAGAGGGCGAGGCGGCGGTCGACGCGCTGGTCGGCGTCAGCACCGGCTTCGACGCGGGCCGCTTCACCGCGATCATGGGCCCGTCCGGGTCGGGCAAGTCGACGCTGATGCACATCCTCGCCGGCCTCGACAAGCCGACCTCGGGCAAGGTTTTCCTCGACGGCGAGGAGATCACCGCTCTCGACGACGGCGCGCTGACCAAACTGCGCCGCGACAAGCTCGGCTTCGTCTTCCAGTTCTTCAACCTGCTGCCGGTCCTCACTGCCGAGGAGAACCTCGTGCTGCCGCTCTCGATCGCCGGCCGCAAGCCCGACGCCGCCTGGTTGGACCAGCTGGTCCGCACCGTCGGCCTCGAGGATCGCCGCACCCATCGGCCCGCCGAGCTCTCCGGGGGCCAGCAGCAGCGGGTCGCCGTCGCCCGCGCCCTGGTCTCGAAACCGGCAGTCGTCTTCGCCGACGAGCCGACCGGGAACCTCGACTCGAAAGCCAGCGCCGACGTGCTGCGGCTGCTGCGGCAAGCGGTCGACGAGTTCGGACAGACGGTGATCATGGTCACCCACGACCCGGCCGCCGCCGCCCACGCCGACCGGCTGATCACCCTCCGCGACGGCAGGATCGTCCACGATGCCGCTCCTGGATCGGCGGACGAAGTGATCGAGCTGATGAAGACGATCGACTGACGGCCCGCCTGTGACCGGCCTCGCCCTCAAGAGCCTCTGGGCGCGCCGCATTCGCGCCCTGACGACGATCCTGGCTGTGGTGATCGGCGTCGCCTTCGTCGCCGGCACCTACATCCTCACCGACACCACCTTCGCCGCCTTCGACGAAATCTTCGAAGACTCATTGGCGAAGACGAGCGTCGTGATCACGACGAAGGAAGAGGTCCGGCAGGAAACCGGCGAGGTGCCGAGCTTCAAGGCCACCGTGCTGCCGAAGGTGAAGCGGGTGCAGGGCGTACGCTCGGCGACCGGCCAGATCTTCACGGTGGGCGCCTTTTTCGACAAAGAGAACGAGGAAATCGGCACCCAGTTCGCGCCCAAGTTCATCACCTCGGTCCTGCCGGAGGACCTCGAAACGCAGACCTATGTCGAGGGTCGCCCGCCACGCGATGCCAAAGAGGCCTCGCTCGATCAGAGCGCCGCCGACGAGGCGGGGGTTGGGATCGGCGACACGCTCAAGCTTGCCTCGGTCGAACGTGTTGTCGCCTATCGCGTTGTCGGCCTGACCAAGCTGGGGGAAGCCTCTTGGGGCGGCGCCAGCATCGCCGGGCTGATCCTGCCCGAGGCGCAGCGGATCACCGACAAGCGCGGTGAATTCGACCAGATCCTGATTGCTGCCGACGAGGACACCTCCGAAACCGCTCTTCAGCGCCGGGTCCAGGCGGTCACCCCTCCGTCGCTGCTGGTCGAGACCGCCAAGCAGAACGCCGAACGGAACTCCGACCAGATCCGCGAAGACATCGGCTTCCTGCGGATCGCGCTCCTGGTCTTCGCCTTTGTCGCGCTTTTCGTCGGCGCCTTCCTGATCTTCAACACTTTCTCGATCACCGTTGCCCAGCGGATCAAAGAGTTCGGCATGCTGCGAACGCTTGGCGCCAGCCGGGGCCAGATTCTCGGCTCGGTCGTGGTCGAGGCACTGGCGATCGGCGTGCTTGGCGCCCTGCTTGGCTTGGCCGGCGGCTACGCGATCGCCGTCGGCCTCAACGGGCTCTTCGTCGCGCTCGGCATCGACCTGCCGACCACGGCGCTGGTGACGAAGGACCGCACGATCCTCGTCGCGCTGCTGATCGGGATCGGCGTCACCCTCGTCTCCTCCTTCATTCCGGCCCTGCGCGCGACCCGGGTGCCGCCGATCGCCGCCCTGCTGGCGCTGGAGCTGCCGCAGAGCCGCCGTCGCGGCCTCGTCGTCGCGGCGCTTGCCGTGCTGCTCGGGGTGGCAGGACTGGCGATGGTCCTGGCCGGACTCTTTGGCAGCGCCAGCGGCGGCAGCGCCGCCGGGCTGATGGGCGCCGGCGCCGTCGCCGTCCTGCTTGGCGTCTCACTCTTCAGCCCCCGCCTGGTGCGTCCGCTCGCCTCCCTCACCGGCCGGCCGCTGGAGATGCTGCGCCGCCTCACTGGCCGTCTCGCCCGTGAGAACACGCAGCGCAACCCGGCCCGCACCGCCGTCACCGCGGCGGCGTTGATGATCGGCCTTGCTGTCGTCGTCTTCGTCACCGTCTTCGCCGCCGGCATCAAGAGCTCGATCGCGACCGCGGTCGACGAGAGCTTCCAGGGGGAGCTGGTGCTGCAGAACTCCGATGGCTTCTCGCCGATCTCGCCGCGCGCCGCCGACGCCGCCGGCCAGGTTCCCGGCGTTGCGTTGGTCTCGACCGTGCGCGCCGCGCAGGCGAAAGTCTTGGACGGGGGAGGCAAAAAGCGCGTTTCGGCCCTGGCTCCCGACGCTGACGCCGTGCTGACGATCGACTGGACCGAAGGCGGGCCAGAAGCGCTGCGCGGGCTCACCGAGAGCGAGGTGATCGTCGACAAGTCCCTCGCCTCCGACCTTGATCTCGAGCGCGGGGACAAGGTGCGCTTCCTGACCCAGATCGGGGCGCGGCCCGAGCTCACGGTCGTTGGAGAGTTCGAAGACAAGGCTGAACTGCTCGGCTCGGCGATCGTCACCCAGGGCCTGATGGCACGCGCCTTCGACCAGAAGGACGACGTCCTTGACTTCGTCAAGTTGGCACCGGGTGCGAACGCCACGGCAGTTCAGGGTCGACTCGTGGCGGCGATGGACCGCGAGTTCCCGGTTGTCGAGGTGCGCAACCAGCAGGAACTGAAGGAAAACCAGGAAGAACAGATCAATCAGCTGCTCGGCCTGATCTACGCCTTGCTGGCGCTGGCGGTGATCGTCTCCCTCTTCGGTATCGCCAACACGCTGGCGCTCTCGATCCACGAGCGCACCCGGGAGCTGGGAATGCTGCGGGCGATCGGCATGTCGCGGCGCCAGGTGCGGACGATGATCCGCTACGAGGCAGTGATCACGGCGCTGATCGGGGCCCTGCTCGGCATGGTGATCGGGGTGATCTTCGCGGCGCTGATCGCGCAGCCGCTCAAGGACGAAGGCTTTGCCCTCTCCTACCCGGTCGGACAATTGCTCGTGCTGCTGGTCTTCGCCGCCCTGGCCGGCGTGCTTGCCGCGATCCCACCGGCGCGCCGCGCTTCGCGCCTCGACGTGCTTCGCGCTCTGCAGTACGAGTAGATCTACCCGTGGCGCAGCAGGCGCTTCACCGCAGCCATCAGCTCCTCGGTGCGCTCGGGCTGGTCGGCCTTGGCGGCCCCGACGACGCAGTGGGCGGCGTGGTCTGAGAGCAGCTCGAGCGCAACCCTGTCGAGCGCGGCCTGGATCGCGGTGACCTGGGTGACGACGTCGATGCAGTAGCGGTCCGCCTCGACCATCCGCTCGACCCCGCGTACCTGGCCCTCGATCCGGCGCAGACGCTTGAGCACCGCCTCCTTTCTTGCGCTGTAACCGCGGGTCTCGCTTGCGTCGCTCATTGGTGCCCGTGCTCCACCGGGGTGCCGTGCGTTGCGGAGTCCTCATCGCTGAAGGCCTCGACGCCGAGCACGACGGCTCCGAACAGCGCCGCCGATGCAAAGAACACGGCGACCGGCTTTGCGGGTAGGCCCCCGTGGATGCCGGTCTCGTGCATGACCGCGTGGCCCTTGCCGCGCTTCAGCAGCCAGCGGTTGACTGGGAGCGCCGCGAGCCCGGCAATCGCGAGGGCGACACCCAACGAACCCCAAAACAACAGGTCGCCGAGGCCGGCCTCCATCGCGCCGGGTATGGCGAGCATGATCGCGTTGTCGACGATCTCCATCGTCGCGATGCTGACCGTGTCGACGGCGAGCGCGATCGGCACGACGGCGGCGAGCGCCATGCCCGACCGCAGCAGCGGCCAGCTGGTGAGGGAGTAGCCGAAGGCGAAGGCGAGCGCAATCGCGAGAGCCACAGTTCCCAGGTCGGAGAAGCCGAAAGCGGTTCCGAGCGCCATCCCGAGTACCTCCCCGATCGCGCAGCCGGTCAGACAGTGCAGGGTGGCGACGACCGCCATTGCGGTTAGAGCTGAGCCTTCGGTCGGCATCTCTTGGTGGTGATCGTGGGCGTGGGCGGCGGCGTCCATGCGGGCTCCTCGGCTCAATTTAGTAGGAGACGCCAAGCAGCATAACAAATACCCCCAGGGGGTATTAAGACAAACCGCTGGCGATGGCGCCCGTCAGCTCGAGCATTGCCGCTCGGGAGGTGCCGCTGACCTCGGTCATGTTGGCGAAGCCGTGGATCAGCCCGGGGTGGCGGCGCAGGGTGACCGGCACGCCCGCGTCCTGCATCCTTGTCGCGTAGGCCTCCCCCTCGTCGCGCAGCGGATCGAAGCCGGCGGTGGCGACGTAGGCAGGTGGCAGGCCGGAGAGATCATCGGCACGCAGCATCGAGACGCGTGGGTCGGCATGATCGGATCCCGGGGGTAGGTAGTGGCGCTCGAACCAGTCCATGTCGGCTTTCGTCAGTAGGAAGCCCTCGGCGAACTCGTCGCGGGAGCATTGCCCCCCGACCGCGTCGGTGACCGGGTAGATCAGCGCCTGCATCGCCGGTTTGGGGCCGTCGCCGTCTCGGGACAACAAGCTGACCGCTGCGGCGAGGTTGCCGCCGGCGCTGTCGCCGGCCACGGCGATGCGGCCGGGATCAACCCCCAGCCGGGTGTTGCCGATTGCCGCCCAGAGAAAGGCGGCGAGAGCATCGTCGACCGCGGCGGGGAAGGGGTGCTCGGGGGCGAGGCGATAGCCGACCGAGAGCACTGTCGCGGGGGTGTTGAGGGCGAGGAAGCGGCAGACGCTGTCGCAGGTATCTAGGTCACCGATGGTCCAGCCACCGCCGTGGAAGTAGACGATCAGCGGCCGATCCTCGAGTCCCATGCCGGAGGGTTCGTAGAACCGCGCCGGGAGCGTCCCTGCCGATCTTGGGATCCCCAGTTCTGTGACGATCGGTTGCGCTTGCGCCGGCCCCGCGGCCGCGGCCGCGCTGGCACGGATCCTGGTACGCGCTTGCTGCGGCGTCAGCTTGCCGTAGGCCGACGCCGACTCATCCCGGGCGAGGCGCGCGAGCCGCACCAGCGCTTGCATCTCCGTCGCCAGGACCAGATCGCCGGCGCGCGCCGGCGCGCCGAAAAGCAGCCGCTGCAGTCGTGGCGGCATGCCGCAGACGAACCGCAGGACCCTGTGCTCGATGCGCGGCGGCAGCCGAGGTACGGTCAAGACGGGGCAGCAGACTATGCGATTCGGGCTGTTTCGGGGAACGCCGAGTTTCGGTTAAGTAAGGACGGATCTCACATGACGATTGCACTGGCGGGTGTAACGTCGCGGTGAGAAGCGCCATGGAGGCAGCGACGACAACCGCCCCGAAAACGGTCAGCAGGCCGTTGGATCGAGGGCTCCCACCGGGCCCCCCGTTGCCACGCGTGGTGCAGACGGCGATCTGGTCGCGGCAGGCGCGCCGCGTGCTCTATTCCTGCCAGGATCGCTACGGCGACGTCTTCACGCTGAAAATCATCGGTGAGGGGACCTGGGTGGTCCTGGGCAACCCGGAGGCGGTCAAACAGGTCTTCACCGGCGACCCACGCGTCTTTCACGCGGGCGAGGGCAACCAGCTGCTCGAGCCATTACTTGGGCCCAGCTCGCTGCTGGTGCTCGACGAGAAGCCACACATGAGTCAGCGCAAGCTCTTGTTGCCGCCCTTCCACGGTCAGCGCATGCAGGCCTACGAGGCGATCATGTCGGAGATCGCCGAGCGCGAGATCGACAGCTGGCCGAGCGGCGAGGCCTACGCGCTGCGGCCCCGCATGCAGGCTCTGACGCTGGAGATCATCCTGCGGACGGTCTTTGGTGCCCGCGAGGGGGAGGGCCTATTGGAATTGCGCGACTCCTTGCGGCACTACCTCGAGATGTTGACCGATCCGCGCCAGCTGCTGCCGGTGATCCTGGTGGGGCCGCACCGGATCGGCCGCCTTCCCTGGTTCCGCCGAGCGATGGAGCGAGTCGACCGGCTGATCTACCGGGAGATCGCCGCCCGTCGTCGCGCCACTGATCTCGACGAGCGCGACGACATCCTCTCGATGCTGATCGCCGCCCGTCACGAGGATGGCAGCGCGATGAGCGACGCTGAGATGCGAGACGAGCTGCTTACCCTGCTCACGGCCGGCCACGAGACGACTGCGACCTCGCTCTCCTGGGCGGTCGAGCGACTCTGCCGCCACCCGCAAAAGCTCAGCCGCTTACGCGAGGAGGTCGAGGCGGGCGAGGATGCCTACTTAACTGCGACGATCCAGGAGACGCTGCGCCTGCGGCCTGTGATCTCGATCGTCCTGCGTCGTCTCACCGAGCCGGTCGAGATCGGCGGCTACGAGTTGCCGGCGGGCGTCTCCGTGGTGCCGAGCGTCTACCTGATCCATCGCAACCGCGAGATCTATCCCGACCCGGAGAGCTTCAGGCCCGAGCGCTTCCTCGAGCGTCCGCCCGGCACCTACGCCTGGATCCCCTTCGGCGGCGGCGTGCGCCGCTGCCTCGGTGCCTCCTTCGCCCAGTTCGAGATGGCCGTGGTCCTGAAGGAGCTGGTCAAGCGCCGGCAGATTCGCCCCGCCGACCCGAAGCCGGAGCGGATCTTCCGCCGCGCGATCACCGAGACCCCCCGTCACAACACCAAGGTGGTCCTGAGTTAGACATATCAGAAGTGTTATATTTTGCCTATGGCGGAAGAGGCGAGAGCCGCTCGCTGCGGTGCTCTGGTTAGAAATTTGCGCCGTCATCACGGTTTGGGTCAGGCCGACTTGGCGAGGCGCCTCGGCACTGGCCAACCGGCAATCAGTCGGATAGAGCACGACCAGGTCTCGCCGACGCTCGAGACGCTCGAGCGGATCCTCAATGCGATGGGAGAGACGCTTCGCGTCGCGACGCTCTCACTCGGAGAGCCGGCACCAGGAGGAAGCAATCAGTCGATTGCCGAGCTACGGGCCGACTATCGATTGAGCCCCGAGGAGCGTTTGGCCCGGGCCGCGCAACTGAGCGAAGTGGCAACGGAGCTTGCGGTCCAAGCGGAAGTCTGATGAATGGAGAAGCTTCAGATGCCGAAGCCAAAGCAGGCGTTCTGAGACCACTTCGCCCGGAGCCACTGATTGCAGCCCTCGTCGAACACGGAGTCGACTTCATCGTCGTTGGCGGCTATGCGGTCGCCGCTCACGGCTTCCCACGGGCGACCAAGGACATCGACATCTGCCCTGATCCGAGCGAGGAAAACCTGGATCGGTTGGCCAGTGCGCTCGCTGTGCTGGAGGCAGGCCCGATCGGACTCGATGAGTTTGAGGGGGAGTTCGACCTCGAGCCAGATCTCAATGGTCTGAAGATGGGCGGCAATTGGACGCTGTTGACCAAGCACGGCCGCCTCGATGTGATGCAGACCTTCAGCTTCGAGGGTGGCGACGATGGCGAGGGTGTGTACGGCGACCTTGCTTCTCGCACGGTCGAGCGCGATTTTCTAGGCCATCGAGTGAAGTTCTGCGGCTATGAGGACTTACTGCAAATGAAGCAAGCCGCCGGCCGCGCCCAAGACAAAGTGGACATAGAGAGCCTCAAAACCGCCCGGGGCGAACTTTAGGTATAGCTCCTTTTAGTAGTTTGCCCGTCTGTAATGAATGGGATGCCCGGGGCACCATGAAAGGTGCCGAAAGGCCCGCTCGAAAAGATCAGCCGCAGCCGGTGTTGTTGCCGCAGCTCGAGCACGTGTAGCAGCTGCCCGTGCGCTGCATCATGCCGCCGCACTGCTCGCAGGCGGGGCCGAGGTCGAGGCCGGACATCTTGGCCGGGACGACCGGTGGGGTTTCGGTGAAGGCCGCCGCCGCCGGAACCGCCTCGCCGCCGCTCGCCTTCGCCTTCTCGGCACCGTTGCCGTTGCCCGGCTTGGAGTGGCCGTTGCCGCCGTTGGCCGGGCCAGCGGTGTCGGTCGGCGATCCCGAGTCCGAGCTGCGCGGTCTCGGCTTCCTTCTTGGCACGGACCTCCTGGGTCAGGATCCCCAGTTCCTCGAGCGTCTCGGTGTCCTCGATGAAGCGGCTCGCGACCCAGCGCATGATGTAGTCGGGCAGCGATTTGGCGAAGGGGATCTCCGGGTTGCCGGTGATCCCCTCCGGCTCGAAGCGCATGTAGCTGAACTTGCGCACGAAGTCTTCGAGCGGCACGCCGTACTGGAGGCCGAGCGAGATCGCCGTCGCGAAGGCGTTCATCAGCCCCCGCATCGTCGAGCCCTCCTTGCCGATGTCGGTGAGGAAGATCTCGCCGACCGAGCCATCCTCGTACTTGCCGGCGGTGATGTAGCCCTCGTGGCCGGCGATCGAGAACTTGTGGGTGATCGATTCGCGCTCGCGCGGCATCCGCTTGCGCTCCGGCTGGCAACGCGACGACCTCCGCCTCGGCCTCCTTCTCGTCCTGGGCGTCGGTGCGCAGCGCCTGCGCCGTCTTCGAGCCGTCGCGGTAGATCGCCAGCGCCTTCAGGCCGCCCTTCCAGCCGCGCGTGTAGGCGTCGGCGATGTCCTCGACCGTCGCCGACTGCGGCAGGTTGACCGTCTTCGAGATCGCGCCGGAGATGAACGGCTGGGTCGCCGCCATCATGTCGATGTGGCCGGTGTGGGAGATCGCCCGCTCGCCGACCGCGACGTCGAAGACCGGCAGGTGCTCGTCCTTGAGGCCCGGGCGCGCCGACGATCGTGTTCGTTCTCGGCGATGTGGGCGTTGATCTGGTCGATCTCGGCTCGGAGTAGCCGAGCGTCTCGCAGCGCCAGCGGCACCGAGCGGTTGACGATCGTCATCTGCCCGCCGCCGACCAGCTCCTTGAACTTGACCAGCGAGAAGTCGGGCTCGATCCCGGTCGTGTCGCAGTCCATCAGGAAGCTGATCGTCCCGGTCGGCGCCAGCACCGTCGCCTGCGCGTTGCGGTAGCCGTGCTCCTCGCCGAGCTCGACCGCCTCGTCCCAGGCCCGCTGCGCGGCCTCGAGCAGCTCGCCCTTGATCCCGGTCGGCGTCGACGTCGTAGGAGGCGTCGCGGTGCATCCGCATCACGCCGTTGTGGGCCTCGCGGTTCTTCTCGTACTCGTCGTAGGGCCCGGTCGCGCCGGCGGCGATCAGCGCCGACTGGCGGTAGGCGCGGCCGGTCATCAGCGCCGTGATCGCGGCGGCGACGTTGCGGCCCTCGTCGGAGTCGTAGGGCAGCCCGTCCGACATCAGCAGCGCGCCGAGGTTGGCGTAGCCGAGGCCGAGCTGGCGGAAGGCGTTGGCGTTCTCGCCGATCTCCTCGGTCGGGTAGCTGGAGAAGCCGACGACGATCTCCTGGGCGAGGAAGACGATGTCGACCGCGTGCTCGAAGTCCTCGGTGTCGAAGCTGCCGTCCTCGCGGCGGAATTTCATCAGGTTGAGCGAGGCCAGGTTGCAGGCCGAGTCGTCGACGTGCATGTACTCGCTGCAGGGGTTGGAGGCGTTGATCCGGCCCGACTCCGGGCAGGTGTGCCAGCGGTTGATGATCGTGTCGTACTGGACGCCAGGGTCGGCGCAGCGCCAGGCGGCGTCGGCGATCTGGTTCATCAGGTCGCGCGCCGGCAGCGTTTTCGTCGCCTCGCCGTCGTTGCGGGCGATCAGGCTCCCAGTCCTCGCCGGCCTCGACCGCCTCCATGAACTCGTCGGTGACCCGCACCGAGTTGTTGGCGTTCTGGTACTGGATCGAGGTGAAGCCCTCGCCGTCGATCGACATGTCGAAGCCGGCGTCGCGCAGCGCCCCGGCCTTCTTCTCCTCGTCGGCCTTGCACCAGATGAAGTGCTCGATGTCCGGGTGGTCGACGTCGAGCACGACCATCTTCGCCGCGCGCCGCGTCTTGCCGCCCGACTTGATCGTCCCCGCCCAGGCGTCGGCGCCGCGCATGAAGCTGACCGGCCCGCTGGCGAGTGCCGCCCTTTGAGAGCGGCTCGACCGAGCCGCGGATGTTGGAGAGGTTGATCCCCGAGCCGGAGCCGCCGCGGAAGATCATTGCCCTCCTTGGTGTTCCAGTCGAGGATCGACTCCATGTGTCCTCGACGCTGAGGATGAAGCAGGCCGAGCACTGCGGCGTCTCCTCGAAGCCGACGTTGAACCAGACCGGCGAGTTGAAGGCCGCCTTCTGGTTGAGCAGGATCGAGGTCAGCTCCATCTCGAAGGCATCGGCGTCCTCCTCGGAGGCGAAGTAGCCGCCCTCGCGGCCCCAGCCGGAATCGTCCCGGCGACCCGGCCGACCATCTGTTTGACCGAGTTCTCGCGCTCGGGGCTGCCGAGCTGCCCGCGGAAGTACTTCTGGGCGACGATGTTGGTCGCGTTCTGGCTCCAGCTCTTGGGGAACTCGACCCCGCGCTGCTCGAAGGCCGGAGTCGGCGGGATCGCCAATCACT
>CAVYSQ010000009.1:0-11310 GCA_963771265.1 uncultured Solirubrobacterales bacterium | reverse complement strand
CGAGGCCGGCGAGTCCCCGATCGAGATCGTCGCCTAGCTCTCCCCGTCAGCTTCCAGCTCGGCCTTCATCAACGCCTCCAGCTGCGCCAGCCATTCCTCGCCGCGCTGGAGCATGGCCTCGCCCATGAGACCGACGAGGACCGGCCCGCGAATGCCACCCTCCTCGAAGTCTTCGAGCGCGCCGCGCAGGTCTTTGTCGTACATGTGTCTCCTGTAGGACCGGAGTCGCTCCTGGGCGCGCTGCACCAACGCAACCTGGTCTTCCTTGGGGAGTGCATCGCTGAAGAAGCCGCGCAGCATGCCCTCGATTCGAGCTTGTATTGGCGCTTCGTGCGTGGACCGCAGCCAGGTGAGTAGCGCCCCCTCGCCTTTCCCGGTCAGCTCGTAGCTGGAGCGGGCGCGGGCGCCGTGTGGGTCCTCGTGCCGGATTACCAGGCCGTGTTTCTCGAGCCGCGCGAGCTCTGGATACACCTGGGCGAGGGAGATCGGCCAGATTGCGTTGGTCGCGGCGTCTGCGGCCTTCTTGATCGCATAGCCGGAGGTCGCGCCGAGGCGCAGCATGCCAAGGACCAGGTAGGAGATCGGTTTGAGCTTCATCGCCGCCCTCGTCCCGATGGCGATCGGTCTCGGCGATCCGATCGCTGAAACCGGTCCCGCGGAACCAATTGAAACCCCTGCTGGTATCCGCTCTGATGCATCAGAGCTGTTATATCGAAATGGAATGCCCTTCTGGGCATCGAGCGAGGGAGGAACGATGAGCGAGGCACGCAGGGGGTTCGTGATCTTCAACGTCTGCTTGATCCTGCTTTTCGCCGTCGCGGCAGTGGCGTCGGCGAAGTGGACCACCGCCAAGGTTGGCAACCTGGTCCTTAGGATCGAAGGCCAACTCTCGCCCCGTGCCTTCCCACGACACGAGTTCGCCCCCGCCTCCTTCCGCACTCGCGGGCAGATTGCAACCAGCGACAGCACCCACCCGCCGGCCCTGCGCGAAGCGGTCGTCTACATCGACAAGAACGGCACCTTCGATGCCGAGGGCCTGCCTGTATGCAAGGGAGCGCAGCTCGAGGCCCGCGACACCAAGGCCGCAAAAAGAGCCTGCCCGGCAGCGATCATCGGTACCGGTAAGGGCACGGCCGAGATCGCTTTTCCGGAACAGCGACCGATCCTGGTTGACAGCCCGATCACGATCTTCAACGGCGGCGTCCAGGGCAAGACGACGACGATGTACTTCCATGCCTTCATCACGGTGCCGACGCCTGCGGCAATCGTCAGCAGCTTCAGGTTCACTCGCGTCAACGCTGGCCGCTACGGCCTGCGTGGAGTTGCTGCGATCCCAGTGATCGCCGGGGGAAGCGGTTCGATCACGGATTTCGACTTCAAGATCAAGCGCCACTACACCTATAAGGGTGAGCGGAAGAGCTACGACCTGACCAAATGCCCGGACGGCGTCATCAAGGCCAAAGGCATTGGCGTCTTCAAGGACGAAGTCGCCGATGGGGTGAACGATGGCGAGGAGACGACGCTCTCGGCGAGTCTGAGCTTTCCGTGTACGCCTAGGGGCTAGCGGCGGGCTGGGCCTGTCGCCGGCTGGGGGTGTCCTCGCGTTGCTGGGTTTTTCGCCAGAAGCGTTGGTGATCGTCCGAGGTCGTTTCTGGGGCGAAAAAGAGGACGCCGCTGCCGCGAGGACACCCCCAGCCGGCGCCACCCGCCCGAGTGGCGCCTATGGTTCACGGGGTGATCGAGTCGCTGGTCGAGCAGATTGAGGCGAGATTCTCTGAGCTTGAGGGGCAGATGTCTGACCCTGCCGTGATCTCGGACCGGGAGAGGTATGCCGACGTCGGGCGGGAGTATCGGGAGTTGCAGCCGGCGCAGGCGCTGGCGGCGGAGTACCGGACCCTGAAGGACGATCTCGAGGGGGCGCGGGAGCTGTTGGAGGAGGGCGAGGACGCCGAACTGCGCAAGCTGGTCGACGAGGCGCCGCCGCGGCTGGTGGAGCTCGAAGAGGAGATTCGCCTGGCGATGGTCGAGCGCGACCCCAACGACGCCAAGAACGTCCTGGTCGAGATTCGCGCCGGGACCGGGGGCGACGAGGCGGCGCTGTTCGCCGGCGACCTCTACAAGATGCTCACCCGCTATGCGGAGGAGCGCGGATTCGGCACTGAGGTGCTCTCACAATCGGTGGCGGAGGTGGGTGGCTTCAAGGAGGTGACCTTCGCCGTCAAGGGTGAGGGCGCCTATTCGATCTTCAAGTATGAGGGCGGCACGCACCGCGTGCAGCGGGTGCCGGAGACCGAGTCCCAGGGCCGTATCCATACCTCGACCGCGACCATCGCGGTGCTGCCGGAGGCGGAGGAGGTCGAGGTCGAAGTCGACCAGAACGACCTCCAGATCGACGTCTACCGCTCCTCAGGTCCCGGCGGGCAGTCGGTCAACACGACCGATTCGGCGGTGCGGATCACGCACAAACCGAGCGGCATCGTCGTCTCAATGCAGGACGAGAAGTCGCAGCTGCAGAATCGCGAGAAGGCGATGCGGGTCTTGCGGGCGCGGCTGTATGAGCGCGAGCTGGCCGAGCAGCAGGCGAAGGTGGCGGCCGAGCGCAAGGCCCAGGTCGGTAGCGGTGAGCGCTCGGAGAAGGTCCGCACCTACAACTTTCCCCAGGGACGCGTCACCGACCACCGGATCAAGTTGACCTCGCACAACATCGACGCGGTGCTGGCGGGGGGTTTGTCCGAGTTCACCGACGCGCTGGCGGCAGAGGAGAAGAGGCAGAGGCTCGAGGCAGCGGCCTCTGCCGTCTGAGCGTGGCCGCAGCGGCGACCGCCGGCAGCGTGCGTGAGGCCCTCGGTGGCGCCGTGGATGCCCTGGGGGCCGTCGGCGTTGAAACGCCTCGCCTCGATGCAGAAGTCCTGCTCGCCGAGGCGACTGGCTGGGGCCGAGCCCGATTGGCAGCCGACCCCGAGGCGGGTATTCCGCCAACCGCCGGCAGGCGCTTCGGCGAGATGGTGCGGCGACGGCTACGGCGCGAGCCGGTCGCCTACATCCTCGGCCGCAAGGGCTTTCGCTCGATCGAGCTTGCGGTCGATCGGCGCGTTTTGGTGCCGCGGCCGGAGACCGAGCTCCTGGTCGAGTTGGCCCTGGAGTTGGATCCAGCCCGGGTACTCGACATGGGCACCGGCTCCGGTGCGATCGCGCTGGCGATCGCCACTGAGCTGCCGAGCTGCGAGCTGATTGCGACCGACACCTCGGCGGCGGCGCTGGAAGTCGCTCGGGCCAATGCCGGGCGGCTCGGCCTCGGTGGTCGTATCGAGTTCGTCGAGGCGATGCTGCCGCCGCAGCCCCCGCGGCTCGACCTGATCGTCGCCAACCTGCCCTACGTGCCTGAGCGGGAATGGGCGGCGCTGGAGCCGGAGGTGACGAAATGGGAGCCGCGTGAGGCGCTGCTCGCCGGGCCGGACGGGCTCGACGTGCTGCGGGCTGCGATCCCCGTTGCTGCGACCGCGGCGTCGGTGCTGGCGCTCGAGGTGGGCATTGGCCAGGCGCAGTCGGTGGGCGAAATGCTCTTTGAAGCCGGCTTCGCCACGGTCGAGACCCGCGCGGACCTCGCCGGCATCCCGCGAGTCGTGTGGGGTCGCCGATGAGAAGGGCTCTGGCGAGTTTCCCGTCAAATACGGGGGGTAACTCGCCAGAGGGTGGGTTGTGACCGAGGTGGTTTCGATAGCGCGCGACGGAGCGCAGGCGGCGCGCGCCGCGCTGGAGCGGACGATCACCGCCGGCGGTGTTGCCGTGTTCCCCGCCGACGGCCTCTACGGTCTCGCTTGCGATCCGCTCGACGCGGCGGCGATCGCGCGCATCCACCGGATCAAGGGGCGCGATGACGGCAAGCCCTCGGCGGTGATGTACCTCTCGCCGCTGGCGATGCGGGAGTTGGTCGAGGGGCTGGGGCCGCGCACCCGCGACGCGGTGGGCGCTCTGCTCCCCGGGCCGCTCACCCTGGTCGTCGCCAACCCGCAGCGTCGCTACCCGCTCGCCTGTCGTGAGGACCCGACGCGCTTGGGCGTTCGCCTGATCGCCGGGCCGTTGGCCGGCGCGATCTGCCCGCTCTTCCAGACCTCGGCCAATCGCAGCGGCGAGCCCGCGGCGGGCAGCTTCGAGCAGGTACCGGCGGAGATCGTCGCCGAGGCGGACCTGGCGATCGACGGCGGTGAGCTGACCGGCCAACCTTCGAGCGTCGTTGATTTGACCGCCTTCGACGAGAGTGGCGAGTGGTGGGTCCTACGCCAGGGCGCCGTGCGCCGCGCCGAGCTCGAGGTGCGCCTTGCCGGCCTTGCCTCGGCGGCTCAGCCGGAGTCCGGCGGAAGCGCTTCCAGCACGTAGGCGTCGAGGGGTTGCCGCCGTCCCTTGACTTTGATCGCGCCCAGCGCCCGAGTCCGCGCCCCGGATAGGGCGCGCAGGGTGACGGCGCCGATCGCCACCTCGCCGACCGGGGCGGCTGACTCCAGGCGCGAGGCGGAGTTGACCGCGTCCCCGATCACGGTGTAGCTGCGGCCACCGGCGGCCCCAAGCACCCCAACCAGCGCGTCGCCGCTGTTGACGCCGACGCGGAAGCGTGGCCAGCCAGGGTTCTCGGCGGCGACTGCTGCGGTTGCGTCACGGATCGCCAGCGCCGCGGCCGCCGCCCGCCTGGCGTGATCGGGCTGGTCGCCGCGGGTGTTGAAGGTGGCCATCAGCGCGTCACCCATCAGCCGCTCGATGTCCCCGCCGTGCTCTTCGACGACGGGCGGTATCGCTCGCTCGAAATAGGCATTGAGCATGTCGGAGACCCGCGCCGGGTCGCGTCCCTCCGAGAACGAGGTGAACCCGGCGAGGTCGGCGAAGACGACGCTCACCTCGCGCCTGCCGCCCGCGGTCTCCTTCGTATACAGCGGGCTGAAGCGCTCCTCGCGCCACTCGCGGCGGGCGGCGATAGCGACCAGGCCGAAGGCGGTCAGCATCAAGGCGTGCCACTCCCACCAGCTGGCGTGCCAGTTGCGAGAGAACGCCGTCTGCAGCATCGCCTCCCCGAGCAGCACGAAGGAAATCGCGACGGCGAGCACCAGGACCGGGGGGTCACCAGCGCCGATGACCGCATAGCGAGCCGCCGCGACGAGGTAGAGCGTCGCCGCGGCGAATGCCGGGATTGCCAGGGTTCCGCTCGCGCGCTCGATCTCGGTCGGTTCGTCAAGGGGCCCGATTCCGATCAGCGTGGCCGCTGCCCAGGCAGCCATCAAGGTGAGTAGGAACGCGGTGCCCCCGCGGCGGCTGAGAGGAAGCGCGCTCATCCGCGCCGACACGCTCTCGGTCGCCGATAGCACGGCTATTCCCGAGGCAATAACGAGGCCGACCGGGACCGCGATCACGAAGCCGAGGCTGGAATCGTCCAGCAGGACACCGGGGGTGGCGAGCGCGTGCAGGCCGAGGAAGCCGGCGCTGCAGAGGAAGGTCAGTGAGACCAGGCTCAGGCGCAGATCGCCACGACGCTCCGCGGCCTCACCGGTGGCGTGGGCGAGGGCGGCGGTGACTCCGGCCGCGGCGAGGACCAGCCAGAAGTGGGCGGGATGGTCCTCCCAAGCGACATCGATACCGGGGTCGACCAGCAGCAGGGCGAACCCTGCGGCCGGTAGCGCGATCGCCGCCGCCGCGATAGCCACTTTCCATCCGAGCGTGGTTTGGAAGTGGCTGCCCACCCCGAGAAGGCTACGCCCGGACTGCTCAGCACTGCTGGGGACCGTCGCGGTAGGGGAGGCGGACGATCCTCACCGAGCGGTTGTTGTTCTCATGTTCCTCGAAGAGGAGGTTCTTCGGGTCGACCTGCATGACGAACGCAAAGCAGCCGCGCAGGCCGCTGACATTGACCCACTGGCGGTCGTAGGTGGAGGGATAGATGTCCGACCAGCCGACCGAGGTGCCGAGCCTTACCCGCTTGCGGCTCGGGTCCTGGTTGCAGGCCGGGTAGACCGGGAAGCCGGGAGAGCGTCCGCCCGGCCGCGTGCGCGCGAGGTCGCGGAAGCAGTAGAAGACCTTCGGCCCCTTGCGTACACGGTGCAGCGGCCGGCGCCCCTCGTCGAGCGACCAGATCTCCATGCTGAGCGGGTCGTGCACCTTCCAGTAAGAGCCGCCGAAGGCGTAGCCGACGTTGTAGAAGTGAAGCTGGGCATCGGTGCGGAAGACCGCGACGCCGCCGCCTGCTCGGTAGATCGCCTGGTTGGCGCGCATCCAGTTGCGCTTGTAGCGACGGCCGCGCAGCTCCATCGGCCCGCGACCGCGGGAGCGGATGTCGTTGCCGCCGTAGAGGCGGGCTCCGCCGCCGTAGCCATAGCCGCTGCCGTGTCGCTCGACGAAGAGGTCCTCGGCGGGGCCGACGCGCAAGTCGGGGCAGAGCAGGTGCCCGGAACCCGGCCCCGTGCAGGGATTGCCGTCATCCGCCGATCCGGCACCACCCGCTGCTGCCGCCAGGCCTCCCAGGGCCACGGTTACGGTCACGATCGCTGCCGCGGAGAGGCGTTTCACGCGGGGCAGGCTATCCATGAGCGTTGGTATCGTCGCTGCACCTTGAGCGGGCTACCCGAAAACCTGCAAGCGGCACCTCTGAGCGAGGTCGATCCCCCGATCGCCGCGGTTCTCGACGCCGAGCTACGGCGTCAGCAGGGGACGCTGGAGATGATCGCCTCGGAGAACTTTGTGCCGCAGGCAGTGCTGGAAGCGGTCGGCTCGGTGCTGACCAACAAGTACGCCGAGGGCTACCCGGGCAAGCGCTATTACGGCGGTTGCGAGGAGGTCGACGTCGCCGAGCAGTTGGCGATCGACCGGGCGAAGGAGCTGTTCGGCGCCGAGCACGCCAACGTCCAGCCGCACGCCGGGGCGCAGGCCAACAACGCCGCCTACATGGCGCTGATCGAGCCCGGCGACACGATCATGGGCCTGGCCCTCGACCACGGTGGCCATCTCACCCACGGGATGAAGCTCAATGTCTCCGGCAAGCTGTATGAGATCGTCGCCTACCACGTCCGGCGCGAGGATCTCTACGTCGACATGGAGGAGGTCGAGCGACTCGCGCACGAGCACCGGCCGAAGCTGATCGTCGCCGGCTGGTCGGCCTATCCGCGCCAGCTCGACTTCGCCGCCTTCCGCGAGATCGCCGATTCCGTCGGCGCCAAGCTGATGGTCGACATGGCGCACTTCGCCGGCCTCGTCGCCGCCGACCAGCACCCCAATCCGGTACCGCACGCCGACGTCGTCACGACGACGATCCACAAGACGCTCTGCGGCCCGCGCAGCGGCATGATCCTCGCCCGCGAGGAGCACGCGAAGGCGATCGACAAAGCGGTCTTCCCCGGTCAGCAGGGCGGGCCGCTGATGCACACGATCGCCGCCAAGGCAGTGGCGCTGCGGATCGCCGCCACGGAGGAGTTCAAGATCCGCCAGAAGCAGACGATCGCCAACGCGCAGGCGTTCGCCGCCGGCCTCGAAGCGAACGGCGTACCGGTGCTCACCGGCGGCACCGACGTCCATCTCGTCCTCGTCGACCTGACCCCCAGCGGCCTCGACGGCAAGACCGCCGAGGCGCGCCTGGAGGAGGTCGGGATCACGGTCAACCGCAACGCGATCCCCTTCGATGAGCGGCCACCGATGAACCCCTCGGGCTTGCGGATCGGCACGCCAGCCCTGACCACGCGCGGCTTGATTGAAGAAGACTTCAGCGAGATCGCAGTCGTGATCGCCAGTGCCCTCTCTGCCGACTTTGAGGCCGAGAAGGCGGCACTGGCAGAGCGCACCAAGGTGCTGATGGAGCGCTACCCGCTCTACCCGCAGCTCGCCGCAGTCGCCGTCTGATACTTGCAAACACTCAAGCGGCTCGTATAGGTTCGCAAGCTCAGACCTTTAGCCGCGGAGGTGTCCAGTGAGTCTCGATCTAGGTTCGCCCGTTATCGAGGTTGCAATCGGCCTGTCGTTCGTGTTCTTTCTGCTCAGCCTGATCGTCTCGGCGCTCACCGAGGCTTTCGCCTGGGCGTTCAAACAACGCGCAAAAACCCTCGAGGCCGGAGTGAAGGGGATGCTTGGTGACGGCTGCCTGGCGGCGGGCGTGCTGCGCCACCCGCTGGTCCAGTCCGACGTGACGACCTCCCCGGTGAAGAAAAAACCGTCCTATCTTTCAGCCCGCAACTTCTCACTTGCTTTGGTCGACGTCCTCGCCAAACAGGGCGAGCCGAACACCGAGGCGAACGACACGCTGGCCAAGGTTGCCGCCGGCGTTGACAGGATCGCTCCTCAAGCCCCAGAGGCGGCTACCCAGCTACAGGTGCTGCTGGGGGAGTCGGATGCGAGCAGCCTGGGACGCTTCCGCAAGTCGGCAGAGGACTGGTTCGACGATGCTATGGACCGTGTCTCGGGCTGGTACAAGCGCCGCGCCCAGATCGTCGCCATAGTTGCGGCGCTGATTGTGGCAGTCGGCCTCAAGGCGGATGCCGTCAGTATCGGCGAACAGCTCGCCAACGAACCGACTGTGCGGGCGGCGGTGGTCGCAAAGGCTGAAGAGGCTGCGGGCAGCGAGGAGGATCCCAGGTCCGCGGGCGAATCGGTCGACGACGCAATTACCGAACTGGATGCGCTGAAGCTGCCGCTCCTCTGGGGGGCAGATAACGATGACATCGACCTGACGGTGATCGTGGGATTGTTGATCACGACGATCGCACTCTCCCTCGGGGCGCCGTTCTGGTTCGACACCCTGGGCAAGCTCGCGCACCTGCGCACGGCCGGGAAGAAGCCCGAAAAGGAGAAGTAACCAAGTCCCCCCGGCAAGGGAATATGGTCGGGGGGGTGAGGATCTGGGTCGATATGAGCGCGCCGGCGCACGTGCTGGTCCTGCGCCCGATCATCGAGCGGCTGCGCGCGCAGGGTCACGCGGTCGAGGTCACCTCACGTGATTACGCTCAGACCCAGGCGTTGCTCGACCTGCACGGGATGGATCACACGCCGATCGGCAAACATGGCGGCGCTTCGCGCCTGCGCAAGGCGCAGCGGCTCGGTGCCCGCACGATGGCGATGATCCGCTTCGGCCGAGGCCGCTCCTTCGATCTCGCTCTCGCCCACGGCTCCAACGACCTGGCGATCGCGGCGCGGGCGCTCGGCGTGCCGGAGGCCAACATGCACGACTACGAGTACGCGGTCACCCAGCACCGGATCGGCTGTCGCCTGGCGCGCCGGGTGATGTTCCCCGATTCGGTCCCGCTGGAGCGGCTGCGCCGCTTCGGCGTCGGACCGGAGAAGCTCTTTGCCTACCCGGGGCTGAAGGAGGAGTACTACCTGCATGACCTCGAGCCGGACGAGCAGGCGCTGGCGCGCCTCTCGGTCGACACCGCTCGTGTCGTCGTCGTCGTCCGCCCGCCGCCCGACGTCTCGCTCTACCACCGCAAGTCCAACCCGCTCTTTCCCAAAGTGCTGCAGCGGCTGGGCAGCGACGACGGCGTGCACGCGATCGTCCTGCCCCGCACGCAGGCGCAACGCGAGCTGGTCGGCAGCCTGGCGCTGCCCTCGCTGATCCTGCCCCCCGGCGCGGTCGAGGCCCAGAGCCTCGTCGCCCTCGCCGACCTCGTCGTCTCTGCTGGGGGCACGATGAACCGCGAGGCGGCGGCCCTGGGCACGCCCGTCTACACGACCTACGGCGGCCGTCTCGGCGGGGTCGACGAAGCGCTGATCCGCTCCGGCCGCCTGCGGCCGCTGACCGACCCACGCGCGATCCAGCTCGAGAAGCGCACCGCAAGTGCGACTCCGACCAGGCGAGACCCTGGTCTCCTCGTCGAGACGATCCTAGGTACCGTCGGAGCCGACCATCCAGCGGCAAGCCAAATCTCGAGCTGAATCCCTCGCTCTGCCCGCCGACGTCGAGGCTGAGCTGGAGCACTTCATCGCGCTTGCCGGGGACGGGGAGTCGCGGCGGGTGGATTCGGTCCTGCGCGGCCTCGACGTCCTGATCTCGGCGGCGATCCTGCTGCTGCTCTCGCCGCTGCTGTTGCTGACGGCGCTGGCGATCGTGCTCACCTCCGGGCGGCCGCTCTTCTACCACGGTGCCCGCGTCGGCCGCTGCGGCCAGCTCTTCCGCATGTACAAGTTCCGCACCCTCAAGCCCGACGCGGAGACGCGCCTCGGTCCTTACCTGGGTGAGGAGCTCTCGCGGCTGACCGAGCTCGAGGTGACCCGGATAGGCCGGGTGCTGCGCAAGATCCACCTCGATGAGGTGCCGCAGCTGTGGAACGTGCTGCGGGGCGACATGGCGGTGGTCGGTCCGCGGCCGATCCGTCCCGCCTTCTTCACCGAGCTCTGCCGGGAGATCCCGCAGTACTGGCAGCGCCTCGTCGTCCGTCCGGGCGTAACTGGTTTTGCCCAGACGCGAATGACCCGGGAGGAGTCCTGGGCCGACAAGCTCGCCCACGACATGGAGTACATCGCCGACCGGTCCGTATCCCTCTACGTCAGCGTCCTCTTCGCCACCGTGGCCAAGGTCCTCGGCCGCGGCCCCGCCGCCCCCGGCTGACGTGCCGTCACTTGGGTGCCCATATGGGTGCTTAAGTGACGGCACGTCCGGCTGAGAGACTGCCGCCATGTGCGGGATTTGTGGAATGGCGGTCGCCGGGCGTGGCGCGGTGGCGGACGTCGAGGCGGTGAAGAAGATGAACGAGCGCCTCGTCCATCGTGGGCCCGACAGCGAGGGCGTTTTCCACGAGGGTGGCGTCGCTTTGGCCATGCGCCGTCTCTCGATCATCGACCTCGAGCACGGCGACCAGCCGATCTCCAATGAGGACGGCACCATCACCGTCGTCCAGAACGGCGAGATCTACAACTACCGGGAGCTGCGCGGCGAGCTGAGCGGTGCGGCCACCGCTTCGCCACTCACTCAGACACCGAGGTTCTCGTCCACCTCTACGAGGAGTACGGCGACCAGTTCGTCGAGCGCCTGCGTGGGATGTTCGCGTTCGCCATCTGGGATGCGCGCGAGCGGCGCTTGCTGTTCGCCCGCGACCGCTTTGGGATCAAGCCCCTGTACTACCGGGAGGCAGGGGGCACGCTCTCGTTTGCCTCCGAGCTCAAGGCGCTAATTCTGCAGCCCGGGTTCTCGCGCCAGGTCGACCCGCAGGCGGTTGCGGCCTACCTCGCCTTCAACTCGATCCCGGCGCCGCTGACGATCTTTGCCGAGGCGCGCAAGCTTCCCATCGGCACCTTGGCGATCTGGCGCGACGGCAAGCTGACCCTGACTCGCTACGCGCGACCTGAACC
>CAVYSQ010000008.1:0-292500 GCA_963771265.1 uncultured Solirubrobacterales bacterium | reverse complement strand
TGCGCAGCGGCAAGTACCCGCAGGGGTCCGGCGAGGCAGGCGGCGTCAAGAGCGACCACTTCGTCGGCTACTGCTACGCCGACTACGTGAAAAACGGGGCGAACGGGGCCTCCCTCGGGCTCGCCCAGGATCACCCCGCCGACTCGCTCACGCGCGAGGTCGACGTGCAGGACGACAGCGCCGACGAGCTGCTGCAGCGGGTGCTGAACGGCGACCAGACGGCGCTGGAGCTGTGGTCGCAGACGCGGGCCTGGGTGATCTCCGGCCAGCGCAAGACCCTGGCCCGGCTCGGCATCCACTTCGACCGCGTCTTCTTCGAGTCCGACTTCCTGCCCGAGGTGATCGAGCTGACCGACCTCGGCCTGCAGGAGGGGACGCTGGAGAAACGGGTCGACGGGACCGTGATCTACATGACCGACCGCGAGGAGCTGGAGGAAATGCCGCTGGTGCGCTCCGACGGCGTGCCGACCCAGCACATGCGTGCCCTCGCCTACTGGCTCGCCGACACCGGCCTCGACGGCACGACCTCGGTCCAGGTCTGCGGCCAGGAGTGGTACGCCCACGTGACATGCCGCCGCCAGCTGATGGCCGAGCTGGTCCACACCGACAGCGGCAACGGCTTCCATCCCTACCACGACATCTTCCACGGCATGGTCGCGCGCGAACGCGAAAAGATCGCCTCTTCCAAGAAAGACGCGGTGCTGATCGACCACCTGGTCGAGTGGATCGACGAGCAGATCGAGGCCGACCCGCAGCGCGAAGCCATACGGCGCGGCAATCCCAATCCCGACCGGGTCGCCTCGCAGGTCGCGCTCGGCTTCTTCCTTCTGCACAGCGCGACCAAGCGGGTCGACTTCGAGCCGGAGAAGCTGCTCGCCGAGGACAAGGCGCTCGGCTGGGACCTGGCACGGGCACGGGCGCGCCAGGACTCCCCATCCGAGAACGGCGGCGACGCGCAGATGGGAAGCAGCACCGCGGTGGAGGACCCCGACTACCGCTTCGCAGTGGTCCAGGCGGAGACCTTCGGCCGCCTGCTCGGCCGCGTCGCCGGCAATCTCGACGTCGCCCCGCTGGCCCGCTACGCGTCGCACCTGGCGCGCTGGCAGAACGAGGAGCAGCGAGCGCCGCACGTCTCGCGGGTCGTCCGCTCGACCCTCGACCGCACCGCCCGCGGTCTCGGACTGGAGGCCCAGGCATGAGGACGCTGCTCGTCGACAACCACGACTCCTACACCTACAACGTCTTCCACCTGCTGGCCGGCGTCAGCGGCGAGGAGCCAATCGTGGTCGACAACGACGCCGTCTCCTGGCGGGCGCTCTCACGCTGGGACTTCGACGCGATCGTCCTCTCCCCCGGGCCCGGCAGCCCGCAGCGCTGGCACGACTTCTGCGTCTGCAACGACATCCTGCGCTACAGCGAGATCCCGGTGCTCGGCATCTGCCTCGGCCACCAGGGGCTAGGCCACCTGCTCAACGGCAAGGTCTCGAGCGCGCCGGAGGCGATGCACGGCCGGCTCAGCCGCATCCACCACTCCGACGACGGGCTCTTCGACGGCATCCCGCAGGATTTTCCGGTCGTCCGTTACCACTCCCTGCAGATAACCGACATGGGCCCGGACGGCCAGATCACCGCCTGGGCCGACGACGGCGTCGTGATGGGAATCGAACACCGCCGCCGGCCGATGTGGGGCGTCCAGTTCCATCCCGAGTCGATTGCCACCGAGCACGGCGCCAGGCTGGTCGAGAACTTCTACGACCTCGCCCGTCGCCTGCGCTCGCCGCGCTGGCGCGGCGCCAAGCGCCCCTTGCAGGTGCCGCCGCGCACGAAGGTGCGGCGCAGCCGCGGCGGCGGCGAGAGCGAGCTGCGCCTGCGCACCCTCCCTGGCGAACCCTCGACCGAGGCGCTCTTCGAACGGCTCTTCGGCGACGCCGAACACGCCTTCTGGCTCGACAGCGCCGACGCGCCGACCCGACTCGCCCAGCGCTCCTTCCTCGGCACCAGCGCCGGGGCTGGCCGTTGCGTGCTCGAGTACGACGTCGAGTCCGGTACCGCGATCCGGCACGGCGCCGGCGCCGCGACCAGCGAGCGCGTATCGATCTTCGACTTGCTCGACCGCGAGCTCGCAGGGCACGCGATCGAGCCTCCCCCGCCGACCTCCCGCCCGGACTGATGGGCGGCTTCGTCGGCTATCTCGGCTACGAGCTCAAGGCGGACTGCGGCTCGCCAAACGTGCATCGGTCGGACACGCCCGATGCAGTGATGATGCTCGCCAACCGCCTCGTCGCTGTCGATCACTTGCGTAGACGGACGCATCTGGTCGCGCTCTGCCACGGCGACGAGGCGGAAGCCGAGAACTGGCTTGATGAGGCCGAAGAGGCGGTGCTCGACATCATCGCCAACCCGCCTGAGCCGGCTGTCCCACTTGCGCTCAGAGAGGGACCGGCCGACTCCCACGTGAGCTTCCGATGCGGCCGCGGGCGCGAGCAGTACCTGGCCGACATCGCCCGCAGCCAGGCGGACCTGGCCGCCGGCGAGTCGTATGAGGTCTGCCTCACCGATCAGATCTCGACCGATGCCAGCCCCGACCCCTTCGACCTCCACCGCCTGCTGCGGCGCCGCAACCCGGCTCCCTTCGCCGCCTATCTGAAGCTGGGCGAGATGGCGGTCGTCAGCTCCTCACCCGAGCGCTTCCTCTCGGTCGACCGCGATCGCCGCGTCGAGGCGCGCCCGATCAAGGGCACGACCTCACGCTCGGAGGACCCCGTTCACGACGAGGCGCTGCGCGCGGAGCTGACCGAAGACGAGAAGACTTACGCCGAGCACCTGATGATCGTCGACCTGCTGCGCAACGACCTCGGCCGGGTCTGCGAGGTCGGCAGCGTCGGTGTCCCCGAGCTGATGATCGTCGAGGACTACGCGACCGTGCACCAGCTGATCTCGACCGTCAGCGGCGTGCTGGACGGCGAGCGCAGCGTGGCCGAATGCGCGCGCGCCTGCTTTCCCGGCGGCTCGATGACCGGCGCGCCGAAGGAGCGCACGATGGAGATCATCGACGACATCGAGGACGAGGCGCGCGGCGTCTACTCGGGCGCGATCGGCTGGTTTGGGATCGACGGCGCGATGGACCTCAGCATCGTCATCCGCACGATCGTGATGCGACCGGGCCGAACGACGATCGGGGCTGGCGGCGCGATCGTCATGCAGTCCGACCCCGAGGATGAGTTCGACGAGATCCTGCTCAAGGCGCGGGCACCGATGGCGACGATCGCCGAGGCCGTCACCGGCAGCAGGACGCCGGAGGCCTGGTCGGTGGAGCTGGAGCCGCAGGCGGAGGCCGCCGGGGCGCTATGAGCGACGGGAGTTCGACCGTGCCCGAGACGCCACCCCGCTCGGAGTCGGTGGCAAACGCCCGCATTCGGCCGGCGAGCGGCGATGACGCGCCGGCGGTGGCGGCAGCGATCGAAGCGCTCTTGATCGAGCTGGGCGGTGAGCGGCCCTCGGCGACGGCGGTTGAAGAGGGAGCGCGGATCTTGGCGGGCGACCCCCAACTCGGCGCCCTGCTGGTGGCGGAGTCCGAGGGATCGACCGTCGGCATCCTCGCCGCCAGCTGGCAGTACGCGATCCATGTGCCCGGTCACTACGGCACGATTCAGGACCTCTGGGTCCACCCCGAGTGGCGCAGCCGGGCGCTCGGTCGCGAGCTGATCCTGGCCCTGGTCCGGCAGGCGACGGAGAAAGGCGTGCTGCGGCTTGAGGTCGGCCTGCCGCAGGAGAGCTTCGCCCATCTCGCCGCCACCGAACGCTTCTACCGCGAGAACGGCTTCACCCCGCTCGGCCCCCGCATGCGAAGGCTGCTCTCATGATCGCGCGGTTCCTTATGCACGTATATGGCGACAAAGGAACCACGCGATGAGCGCCGAGCTGCTGATGGTCGAGCAGCGGGGTGGCCACCGCGACGGCGCCCCCTGGATCCTCGAAGGCGGCCGCAGGCTGCCCGGCATGGACGACGGGCGGCGGATCGCGGCGCTGCGCAACGGCCTGGTCTGTCACGCCGGTGTGCGCTCCTGCGGCGCCGATGCGGAGATGGGCGAGGTCGAGCAGACGCTGGCCGAGCTACACGAGCACGACTACCTGCAGACCCTGCGCGAGATCAGCTCCGAGGAGCCGGTGGTGATGCCGGAGCTGGCGGCCCCCGGCCTGCCGCCGGACGTGCCGGTCAGCGCCCGCCTCGTCGCTGCCGCTCACGAGGGCGTGCGGACCGCGATCAGCGCAGCCAATCTGCTGCTCGAGGGCGCCCGCTTCTCCTATGCCCTCTGCCGTCCGCCCGGCCACCATGCCGGCCCTGACTGGTTCGCCGGCTACTGCTACCTCAACTCGGCGGCCGCGGCGGCACTGACCCTGCGCGATGGCGGCAAGGAGCCGGTCGGCATCCTCGATCTCGACCTGCACTACCCGAACGGCACCGCGGCGATCGTGGCGCGGATGGCGGACACCAGCCTGCACTCATTGCACGCCTGGCCGGTGACCAACGTCGCCGCCCGCACGGTAACCCCGAGCAACGAACGCGAGCGCGTGGTCGAGTTCAGCGGCAACCCCGACCCCGCTATTTACCTTGGTGCGGTCGCCCGCTCAGTCGAATCGCTCGCCGGCAGCTCCAAGGCCCTCGTCGTCTCGCTCGGCTACGACACGGTGAAGGGCGACCCGCACGGCGACTGGACCTTCTCGCCGACGATCTTCGCCCAGATCGGCCGCCTGCTCGCCGCTTCGGGGCTGCCGATCTGCGTGGTTCAGGAGGGCGGCTACGCCCTGCACACGCTCGCCGCCTGCAGCTACGCCTTCGCCGCCGGGCTCCTCGACGAGGCTCGCGAGGACGCCAGACAGGAAGTCCTCATATGAGCCCCGGGCTTGACCCCTACCGCCGCCGCCTCGATGGCCTCGACGACGAGATCGCCCGCCTGCTCGGCGCGCGCTTTGAGGTCTGCCGCGAAATTGCCCGCTACAAGCGCGCGCACGACATCCCGATGATGCAGCCGAACCGGGTCGCGATCGTGCGCGAGCACTACCTGGCGCGGGGCGAAGAGGCAAACCTGCCGGCCGAATTCACCGCCGACCTCTTCGAGCTGCTGATCGCCGCCACCTGCAAGGAGGAGGACGAGCTGATGGCGGTGCTAGAGACTTCCTCAGAGGGTGGGGACGCATGAAGGGAGACGGGAGATCCATCCGTAGGACCGGGGGACGCCGGGGGCTGCCCCCCGGTCCGCGGATGCCAAGCGCCGTGCAGGCAATCGGCTGGGCGCGGCGTCCCTACCCGTTCATGAGGCGCTGCCAGGAGCGCTTCGGGGACGTCTTCACCTTGCGCATCCTGCACTCGGGAACGTGGGTCTTCCTCTGCGACCCCGAGGACGTGAAAAGGGTCTTCACCGCTCCCGCCGGCAGCCTCGGCATGGCCCTCGCCAACCCGCTGCTGCTGCCGGTGCTCGGGCCGCGCTCGGTGATGCTGATGGAAGAGCCCGACCACATGACCCGCCGTCGGATGATGCTGCCCCCCTTCCACGGCAAGCGCATGGGTGCCGACGCCGAGATGATGGCGGGCGTAACTCGCGAAGCGGTCAGGAGCTGGCCTTTGGGTGAGCCCTTCGAGCTGTGGCCGCACATGCAGGCGATCACCCAGGAGGTGATCATGCGCTCCGTCTTTGGCCCCGACGAAGCGGGGCGACTGGGGCGGCTGCGGACGCTCCTGCACGAGCTGACCCAGGCGCTCAACGACCCCGGCCGGCTGAGCACCGCCGCCGCGCTCGGGCCCCGCTGGCTGTCTCGCAATCACGGCTTCCAAGCGGCGATGGCGCCGGTCGAAGCGGCGCTGCTGGAGGAGGTCGACCGGCGCCGGCGTGCAGGTGAGAACGGGCGCAAGGACATCGTCTCGATCCTTATCGAGGCGCGCTATGAGGACGGCTCACCGTTGGGCGACGGCGAACTGCGCGACGAACTGATGACCCTGCTCACCGATGGGCCGACCTCGTCCTCGCTGGCCTGGGTCTTCGAGCGGCTGCTGCGCCACCCCGAGAAGCTGGCGCGGCTGCAGGACGAGGTCATCGCCGGTGAGGAGGACACTTATATGGACGCCGTGGTGAAAGAGACGCTGCGGCTCTGCCCGCCGGTGCCGGTCGTCGTCCGCCGCCTGCTGAAGCCGATGGAGCTGGGCGGCCACGCGTTGCCGGCCGGCACGATCGTCGCGCCCTGCGTCTACCTGATCCACCGCAACGAGGAGATCTATCCCAACCCACGCCACTTCCTGCCCGAGCGCTTCCTCAGACAGCCGCCCGGCACCTACACGTGGATCCCCTTCGGCGGCGGCACCAGGCGCTGCCTCGCCGCGAGCTACGCCGAACTGGAGATGAAGCGGGTGCTGCGCACGGTGCTGAGCGAGGTCGACCTGCGCGCGGCCGATTCGGACTCCGAGCGGGCGCGGCGGAGCGCGATCTCCTTCAGTCCCGACAAGCGCGGGCGCGTGGTCGCCGAACCTCGTACCCCGGCCCCCTCCCCTCGCAGCGCCGAGCCATGGCAGCCGAGTCCGATCTACTCGTAGTCGGAGCCGGCGCCAAGGCGGCGGGCCTGGCGAGCAAGGTGCACGCGTTCAATCTGCTCGGCCTCGGGCCGATCTCGATGCGGATCGTCGAGGGCACCGAGGTCGCCGCCTCCTGGAAGGGACGCAACGGGATGACCTCCGGCGAGGAGCCGCTGGCGGTGACGCCGATCAAGGACGTCGGCTTCCCCTACCAGAGCTTCAGGGAGTTCGGCGAGGCGGGAGAGGCGATCGACGAGCGGGTGATGCAGTTCTCCTGGCAGCGCTACATGGTCGCCAGGCGCCGCTACGCGCGCTGGATCGACGCCGGTTCGCCATCGGTGCGACACCGCGACTACGGCGAGTACCTGACCTGGGTCCTCTCGCGCGCCAGCGAGGGCATCAGCCATGCCGAAGGTCAGGTGACCCGGGTCTCACTCGGGGAGGGCGAGTGCTGGACCGTCGAGGTCGCCGAAGCGGCCGGCAGCTCGAGCTACTCCGCCCGGGGGCTGGTGCTGACCGGCCCCGGGATCCACCGCGCCTTCCCGCACGAGCCCGGCATCGCCGAGCGGGTCTTTCACTGCGACAGCAGGCGCGAGGAGTTCGCCCAGCTGCCGGAGGATGAGCCCTGCGACGTCGCGATCGTCGGCGGCGGCGAGAGCGCACTCAGCTGCACGATGTTCCTGCGCGGCTTCCGCCCCCGCTGTCGCTTCTCGATCTACACGCCGATGCTGCCGATGAGCCGCGGCGAGAGCTTCCTCGAGAACCGCGTCTTCTCCAACCCCGATGAGGTCGAATGGACCGCGCTTGACCAGAGGACGCGGCGCGACTTCGTCAAGCATTCGGACCGCGGCGTCTTCGACCCCCCGAGCCTCGCCGCGATCGCCTACGACGACCGCTGTCGCTTCGTCACCGGCCGGGTCACCGACGTCGCCGCCGCGCGCGACGGCGCCGGCGTGCGGCTCCAGCATGAGTCGCCAGAAGGGGTCGCCAATCCGGAGCATGACTACGTGGTCAACTGCACCGGCTTCGACCTGCTGGCGCAGCTGCGCAGCCTCTTCGACGAGAAGACGCGGGCCGGGATCGAAGCGCAGGTGGGACCGCTTTGGGACACCCCCGCCGGGACCGAGGTGCCGATGGGGAGGCACCTGGAACTGCGCGGCATGCAGCCCCGCCTGCAAATCCCCGGCCTCGCCGGGCTGAGCCAGGGGCCCGGCTTCGCCAACCTCGGAGCGCTTGGTCTGCTGGCCAACCGCGTGCTGCAACCATTGCTGGAAGAGGAGCCCTCAGCGCCAGTTTCAAACAGTATTTCTGCGAATACTTGACAGGTTTTGTCCTATCTAATAGGGTCGTCAGGATGATGGTTGGCACCGGCGGGCGGGGGTTCTACGGGGTTGTCGCAATGCTCGTCGCCATGCTTGCCGCAGCGGCGCTGGCGACGGGCTGCGGCTCCTCTTCCTCGGCCGATGAGGAGGCCACTTTCAACGGCTCGGGCTACCCGAACGGCGACCTCGCCAACACGCGCAACGAAGAGTCAACGATCAAGGCGGCAAACGTCGACGACCTGCAGACGGCGTGGACCTTGCCGCTCACCGCGGAAAGTGCCTTTGGCGCCTACGCCTCCTCGCCGATCGTCAGCAAAGGCGTCATCTACTCCCAGGACCTGGAGTCGAACGTGCAGGCGATCGACGCCGGCAGCGGCGAGGTTCTCTGGACGAAAAAATACGAATCGCCTGATCACGGTCCCAACGGCGTAGTGGTGCAGGACGGAATGGTCTTCGGCGCGACCTCGAGCGCAGCCTTCGCGCTCGACCAGGAAACCGGCAAACAGATCTGGTCGGTAACCCTGATCCGCACGGAACAAGAGGGCATCGACATGGCCCCCGGGTTCCACGACGGGCTTGTTTACGTCTCGACCGTGCCCGTCAACGTGAGCGAATTCTACGGACCGGGCGGGGTCGGGATCCTTTGGGCGCTTGACGCCAAAACGGGCAAAAAAGTGTGGAGCTTCGACACCGTTCCGAAGGACCTGTGGGGCAAGCCGGATGTCAACTCGGGCGGCGGCCTCTGGTATCCGCCGGCCTTCGACGGCAAGGGATCGATGTACATCGGCGTGGGGAATCCGGGGCCCTTCCCCGGGACCGAAGACGAACCATGGGGCTCGAGCCGTCCCGGCCCCAACCTTTACACCGACTCCCTGGTCAAGCTAGACGCCAAAACCGGCAAGCTCGATTGGTACCACCAGGTGACCCCGCATGCCCTCTATGACTGGGATTTCCAGAACCCGCCGATCCTGGTCGACGCCGGCGGCAAGGAACTGGTCCTCGGGGCAGGCAAGTCCGGCATCGTGCTCGCCCTCGACGCCAAGTCCGGCAAGCCGGTGTGGGAGAAGGCGGTCGGCAAACACAACGGGCACGACGACGACGGCCTGCTCGCGATGCGCGGCGAAACGTCGAAGCTGAAGCTGCCGATGCTCGTCTACCCCGGCTCGCTCGGCGGCGTGATCGCACCGATGGCCACCGACGGCAAATACGTCTTCGTGCCGGTGATAAACGGACCGCTGGAAGTCACCAGCCAGACCGAACGCCAAGAACCCGGACCGTTGAATGGCGAACTCATCGCGCTCGATGTCAAAACCGGGGCGCTCAAGTGGAAACACGAATTCTCCGCGGCACCCCCCTTCGGCTTCACCACCATCGCCAACGACCTCGTCTTCTCGACGACCTACGACGGCAAAGTGCAAGCGTTCGACACCGGCAGCGGGCGCCTCGTGTGGCAGGAAAGCCTGCCGGCGGGCACCAACTCCGGTGTCGCGGTCGCCGGCGACATGATGGTCGTCGGCGCGGGCCTCGCAGCGGCTGAAGGGCAGACGCCACAGCTCGTCGCCTACCGCCTCGGCGGTTAGAGCCTCCGCACCAGGCTAGGCTTAGCTCATGGCAGTGACGCAGTCATCGACCGAAGCCGGCGCCGTTGCCCGCGCCTACTTCGAAGCGGTCGCCGAGCGGGACCTGGAGCGAATGGTGAGCTTTTATGAGCCCGGCGGGACCGGCGAGATCCACGGCCTGGTCTCGCTGACGGCGCCTGATAGCTACCGGGCCTGGTTCGCCAACCTCTTCGCCGCCTTCCCCGACTTCCGCTTCGAGATCCTCGACGTCGTCGCCGAGGGCGAGCAGGCGGCGGTGCGCTGGCGGGCGACCGGCACCTTCGACGGCACCGCGCGCTTCGAGGGGATGGACCCGACCGGGGCCAAGGTGGACCTGACCGGATGCGACCTCTTGACGATCCGGGGCGGCAAGATCCAGCGCAACGACGCCTACATGAACGGCGCCCAGATGGCACAGCAGCTGGGTGCCCTACCCCCGGCCGGCTCGCTGCCAGAGCGAGGGATGCTGGCGGCGCTGAACCTGAAGACGCGCCTGGCGCGGGCGCTACGGCGCTGACTCGACGCCGATCCATAGGATCGGCCAGTGTCAGCGCGCGACCAGCCCCTCCCCCACATCGACGAGCACTCCGCGGAGATCGCGGCGAGCCCCGATGCCGTATGGGAAGCGTTACTGCGCGTGGTCGACGGCTCCTTCGGCTCGGCCACGACCGGGCGAGTCGCCAGCATGCTCGGCTGCGCGGACCGAAGCGCCTCCGGTCCCCGCCCGCTCACAACCGGTTCGGCTTTTCCCGGCTTCCATGTAGAGACAGCCGATCGCCCCCGCCAGCTGGCGCTCGCCGGCAGCCACCGCTTCTCCGACTACGCCCTGATCTTCCGCCTCGAGGAGATCGACGACCGGCACACCCGCCTCCGCGCCGAGACCCGCGCTCTCTTCCCCGGCCTCAAGGGCGTCGTCTACCGCACGCTGGTGATCCGCACCCGCGGCCACGTCCTGGTGACCCGCCGCCTACTCGGCGCCGTCAAGCAGCGCGCCGAGCGTTGATAAGTACCTCTTGGGGGACGCAAGACGAACCCGGTAGCGCGAATCGCCGCCGACCCGGTTTCGCTGGAGCTGAGCTGGTCGTCGTTCGAGATGCCCACACCGAATTCCCGGGTCGAACACGCATCACCGACATACCAGGCATACTTCCGCTCTAGAGATGTCGATCGATGCGGAATCATCGATGGGCGAGCAGGTCCAGGAGTTGCTCGAGCGCTCCGAGAGCAAAGCTCTCGAGTTCAAGACCGACTTGCACGACCAAGGGCAAGCGGCAGCGCTGATAGCCGCGATGGCGAACTCCGGTGGCGGTCAGATCGTCCTGGGTGCGAACGAGAGGGCCGGGATCAAGGGCCATTCGCTCCCCCCAGCGGTGCGATCCAACGAAGGGACGAGCAGGGGCGCAATGTTGTTCTCTCGGGACAGGAGCTCATCCGCGAGGCTGGGACGGCAGGCGGTGGTCAGGGTGACCTAGAGGGGTTGCTGGGAAATATGAACCGCAAACTCGAGGCGATGCAGGAGAGGAACGAAAAGACGACCGAGGAAGCCCGACAGGCGTTCAAGGAAGCCAAAGATGCCCGTAGCTGGAAGGCGCAGATGCAAGGGTGGTTGATCGGCGGCGCGATTGGAGCCCTGCTCGGGGCGGCAGCGACCGCGCTGTTGGGGCCCTGAGCCGCGAATTTCGGGACAAAGTTTGTCGGACGGAGAGCACGCGACGGGATCTGGTTGCAGACCACTACGGCAGCTGTCGTTAGTCGACTGAACCGGCTGGCACAACCCACTCACATGACTGCCCGGTCGCGGCCGCGATTCGATCGAAATCGGCGTCGTAGTGAAAGACGGTCAGGCCGCGCGACTCCGCGGCAGCGGCGATCAGAAGATCCGGCACCTTGCGGCCGCACTGGTGCTTGGCTGCGAGCAGACGCTGGACCTGTCTGGCTCGCTGCACGTGATCGGCTGTCGTCTCCACGAGCTCGAAAGCGCGAAGAGCCTCCTCCAGGCGGTCCCACTCGGCTGCGCTACGAGCTGAATAGCCGATCTCCAAATCGCTGATTCCGGCTCGCGCGAGCTCGCCACGCTCGGCCGGCGGTTCAATCGCCTCGCGAACAGCAGCATGATGCAGACGCGTGAGAACGCTCGAGTCGAGCAGATGCGTTAGCGCCATGCTTGCTCGCGAGCAGCGAGATCGGTGCCAGCGAGGAGATCGAGGCGCCGCTTCACCACCCGCTGATGCTCGTCGCCAGCTTGGCGAAGCGCACGATTGACAGTCTCCTTGATCGTCTTGCTGCCTAGCTTTGCCCGTGCGGTCCGCAGGGCGTCCTCGTCGATGTCCACCAGATGCTTGCTCATCTCCACGCAGTATATACGCTGACTTCCGCTATATATCTCACAAGAACGCGCTCAAGGGTCAAGCGAAGCGGGCGCAGGTTACTGCCGCGGCGTGAAGCGCCGCGATCTCGAACGCCACCTCCGAGCCACCCCGCGCTCACCCTCGACGCCGGGAACTGGGGAGCGACGAAACGCCACTCTTCCGGGTCCTCGATCCGCTCAATCGACTGAATCACCTCTCCGGCGGCGAGCAACCTGCCGTAGTCATCGCGCCGCCGCACACGTTTAACAAGGCGCTCGATTCGCCGGTTGATCTCGACCGGATCCTCCACCACGTCGATCCTACGTCGATCGATCCTCCGCCTCTACGCCAGCACCTCGACTTCACAGCGAACGCCGCTCGCCTTCCCCATTGCCCCGTCGGCGGTGACCAGCAACGCATCCAGAGCCTCTGCCAGCGCGACGTAGGCCGCGTCGTAGGCGGTGAGGTTGTCGCGCAGCTCCCACACGCGGGCCAGGAGCGGCAAGTGAGGAACACGACGCAGGGGCAGCGCCGCCAGGTCATCAAGGGCCTGGCCGGACCGCCTTTCGTCGAGCCTGCCGCCGCGAGCTGCGCGCCGAAGCGTCGAGACGACCTCAAGGTCCAGCAACTCAGGCGCGGCAAGCTGCTCTCCACGCAGCCGATCACGAGCCCGATCGCCGTCTGCCCCGTCGTCGGCAAGAGCCGGCGCAAGCACCGAGGCGTCGACGACGATCACGCTGCGGGCTTGCGGTCCGCCCTCAGCGTCTCGGCCGCGAAGGCAAGTTCCACCGACCCTCCCGCCCGGCCACCGGCACGATCGAGGACTTCATCGAGGGTCTCTTCCTGCGCCTGCTGCTTGAGCTGCGCGAGCAGGTACTCCTGCAGGGACTGCCCAACCGCCGCGGCACGTTGGCGAAGGACCCGATGCACGTCGGGCGGAACGTTCTTGATCTGGACGCTTGGCATGAGAGGTAGGATAGCGCCAATATGGCGCCATGGCATGCATCCTGGCGGACACACTTCCTCGGCACTAACCCTGCCGACTAAGTTCGAGCCCAAATCGCAGCGCTATCCGCGTTGTAGAAGGCGACGCGCAGAGACTTCCGTCGGCCCTCCGGCTTTGGTTGCTCATGCAGGGCACGCCGGCTCGATCATCAGCTCAGCGCGGTGGCGGATCGAGCGATTTTCGGTCGACTCCGGATCGCCGTGGAGACTGACGAATACAGATTCGATTTTGGAGTTCTCGATTCGAGCGATGACGTGCTCGTCGTTTCCGCCAGCGAGTGGCCGAAGACAAGGAGCGAGCCGCCACAAGAGTTGAGGCTTTTTAGGCCGCGATGCAGATACGGACTGTGCTCTATTCGCCCGAGCTTCTGCTCACTCGAACCCTCGGTGACTACATGCGGATAAACGTTCTCAGCCAGAGCTTCTCGGATCTGGTCGATCAGCGGAATGCCGGTGCGGACCCAGGTGATCTTTTTCAGTTGCGAGCCGGCGTCGTAGAGGTGCAAGCCCCCGTGAAGGTAGAACACTCTCTGGCTGAACCCCTCGTAGCCGTCCCAGATCACCCACTCTGCGTCCGCGTCATCTGGGTCCGCGCGGAAGCCATCGTCTTTCCAAACTGAGGGACCTGCGTCCTGCAGCAAGATCCAATAGAGCAGTAGGTCGTAGTTGACCGTGTAGATCTTCCCGTCGAAGTTGGCCAAGAACGTTCTCGCACTCGCGTACTCACCACCCTCGATGTCACCGACGTTGTCCGGGGCTTGCGGGCCAACACCTCGGCCAGGGCCTCCTTCAGGGCACCGGCATCTGCCTCGATCCCTTCGATCGTTGTATTGGGGATTCATGGCCAACTCGACCGGGCCCATAAATTTCGAGTTGGAGACACGCAGCTCGGTGATTACGACGGCCGGCAGCTCGGGCTCGCTCAATGAGATGCGAGACTCGTCTGCCAGGCAAGCCTGGCGCAGCGCCTCGGCACTCGGCGTCGCCCACTTGATCCACGTCGAGTGCTGACCGAGCTTGCCAAATTTCGAGCTGCGCGAGTCGGAGGTCTGGATCACCGCGAGCTTGGTATCTCCCCAGGCGGGATCCTCGCCGGCAAGGATTGTTCGGGCACCGTTTCCCATCCTCGCGGCGTCTTTGTCAACGTAGCCGCCGACGCAACGAATCCCGCGATAGTTCGCCTGCATGCCCGAGCGAATCAGCGTCTTGTGGCCCGTGTCGGTGACGTTGGGAAAAACCGCGTAGCGCCCACGAAGCCATTTACGAGAGTCGAGTCGGTCGTGCAGCTCCTCGAGCGAGGGAAAGTCGAGCGGGGTCGGTTGGTCGTGCTGGAGATGCTTTCGTCGATGTCCTCGATCCCCAGGATCGAGAGCACAGAGTGGAGTTTCTCGATCGGCAGATCGGCGTCAAACAGAAGCAGCGCCTGGCAGGGAACCGAAAGCGTCAACTCAAGACCGGGGAACACCGCGAGCCGTTCGTGTCCCGCCAGCGGGGGCTCCGTTGCTGTCGGTCTCCACCGCGGCGGCCTCGCGGATGAACTCGACGAAGGTCAGATCGTGATGGTCGGTAATCGCAACCGCGTCGAGGTCTTTCTTCCTGCATGCCTCGATGAAACTGACGGCGTACTCTCCGCGTCCCCCGTCGTCAGTCGGACGCGGCCCGCTCCAAACAGGGTCGCGGGGGGTGTGGACCTGAAGGTCCGATCGGTGATGTGGGCGCCGTTGTCCATTGTGGTACTGCAGCGGTATCAGCCTATCCGCGCCCGGGCAGCAGGCGGGGCTTTGTCGGGGATCGCCCGGCTTGACTGACGAAATCGCTCTTGATCGTTGACGAGGTTGACGCTATCCTTGGTAGTCAATGGCAGCCAACCCAGCCCTCCTAGATCGCACCGTCGAAGAGTTCCGGCGCACGCTCACTGAGATCGGCGGACAGCCGAGTTCGGCTGATGATGCCGAGGTCCTTGGCCGGCGGGCGGCGATGGTCGTGCTTGCCGGTGGAGCCTGGGAGCGGGCGCTTGGGGAGCTGCTGACCAGCGCTGAGGCGCGGGTCCTGCTCGGGGGGATCAGCCGGGAGGCGCTGCGCAAGCGGGTCGTCAGCGGATCGGTGATCGCGCTGCGCGACGACGCTGGGCTGGTTCGCTACCCGTGCTGGCAGTTCGATGCGGCCAGCGGCGCGCCCTTCGGGGTGGTCAAGAAGCTCAACGAGGTCTTCGGCGATGCGGGACTCGACTCGTGGACGCTCGCCTCGTTTGCCACCACCCCCCAGCCGGAGCTTGGCAACCGAACGCCGGTCGATGCCTTCGCCGACGCGGACATCGAGCCCTTGCTTCTCTCGGCTCACCGCACCGTGGCCGACCTGAAGCGTTGAGTCCGCGCGGCCTGCCCGCTCCTCCGGACGACCTGCCCGAGCTTCCCAGCACGAAGCTCGGGACGAAACCTCTGTGGCGAATCCATGCCGCCGACGTCGCCCCCTGGTTCTTCGACGTCGGCCCCGATGGCAGGTTCAACCTCGCTGAGTCAGGCACTTGCTACCTCGCCGAGGAGCCGATTGGCGCCTTCGTCGAGAAGTTCGGGCGCCTACTGCGGCCAGGCGGGGTGATCCCGGAGCCGCTGGTCGACGCGCAACGGCTATCCAGGCTGCGCCCACCCAAAGCAAACGTCGTTGACCTGACGGACCCAACCGTTCTCGGACTCATTGGCCTCACCGCTGAGATCCACTCAACCTCCGACTACGACCTGACCCAGGGCTGGGCACTCGCCCTCCAGGAGGCTGGCTATGACGGCATCCGCTACAAGGCCCGCCACGACCCGCGCGGGAAGCTGGTCTCCATCGCCCTCTTCGGATCAGGCAAACCACCGCGGAGCGCTGCCAAGACGACGACCGTCCCTGTCGACCTGATCCATGAGGCCTCCACCACCTTCGCGATCACGGTCCTCCCCCGCCGCCACTCGCGACGACGGTAGAGCAACACGACGGCGGCCTCGCCCGTTGCCTCAAGCTGTTGCCGCTGTTGCCGCGCGGCTAGAAGGCTTTGCCGCTAGTACCCCAGCGGCACACAAGACGAACCACGCAGCACGGGTGGAGGGTGATTCGATCTCGCTGGCACGGTAATTCGTAAATACGCCACCATCGAGGCGAGATCCGTACGGAGGTCGGGCCAATCCGTCACAGCCTCTTGGTAGCCCTTGCCATTGGCGTCGGCGGTCCGAAGATCATCGTCACGCTGTCGACCCGCTCGCCGAACTGGTCGAGTTCGCCGGTCCCGGCACTCGCTAGTCCCGCGTTAGAGATCGAGGAGCCCTCCGACCGCGAGGATCGCCGCGAGGACGCAGAGGGCGAGGAAGAGTGCGGTTGCGATGTAGACCCACCGTGGGTTGGGTTCTCCGTCAATTCCTTCTTCTTCATCCAAGGTTTCTGGGTAGCGAGCTTTTGCGCGCGCAAGCTTGGCTGGGCCATAGAGATGGCGGGCCCACCAGGACTCGGGTCGGGCCAGTCTGAAGCCCGTGATCCACCAAACGATCCCGAGCGTGTACCAGCCGTGATCGAACAGGGGCCACTGACCCTTCAGCACCGTGACCGTCGCCGGCCCGATGATCAGCACGACCCAGAGGCCAATTCCGTAGGCGATGGCGACCCCCGTCGAAACCGCGAGCAGCTCCACGGGGGCAGTATCGCCGGTCGGGGCTACTCGCCGATGATCTCGATGCGGTAGGCGTCCGGATCACGAAGAAGCAGATCCGGTGGCCGCGGAGCGGTAGGCCGGCATTGGGGAGGCCAACCGCTCGGACTGGTCGAAGCTATTCGCAATCCCTTTGCGGTGAGAACCATCGGAAACACTCGGGGACCATTGCGCGTTCCGGTCGCAGGAGCGTCTGGTCGATGAGCATCGGCTTGAAAACGAGACGGCGGGAGTCGGACTCGCGGAGGACGATGGGGTCCGTCTCCGCGACGTTTGCGGCGACGGTGGCGGTGACGATGTGGTCATCGGCCATAGGCCAACAATGCCTTGAAGACCGTAGAGGCGAAGCCGGTAGTCACGTGGCTCTTCGACCTCCCGCTCGGTCAGCCACTGCTCAAGCCCCTGCTGCCAGACAGGATTTCCCTCAAGGACGAGTTGAGCCCGAAGAACTGCCTCGTCCCAGGCAAGTTTCAGGCTGGGCGTGATGGCGATCTCCATCAGCGTGCGGTTGAGGCCTTCCCGGCCGCCGATCTGGGCGGCCAGCTCCTCGTCTTTGATGTAGCCGGCAGCAGCGAAAGTTCCAGTTCGGTGTAGGCGTCGGAGAATCCAGCCTCGTTGTTCGAGTCGCACCCAGCCTTCCGGCGACAATGACTCAGCGCTCTCGCTGACCTCCAGAACCTCCTCCATCAGGCGGGACATCGCCTCGCTCTCCAGGCTCGGCCCGTCATCCACCCCGAGTCCACTGGCTATCTCCTCAGGTCCAATTCCCGGCGCCACCTCTCCCTTGATTTATCTATGTCACGCGGTCGGTTCTATCTCCGATGTGAGTCAGACGAGTGGGACTTCATTCGTAAGCTCAAAGTCCCGCTGCCGTTCGATGCTGCCGTTTTCAGCGATCGCTACCTGGCTGATTACCCGGCTGGACACAAGCGCTTCGGGGAGCACCGTGACAGGCTGACCAAAGCGCTTGACGGTCACGGAATCGACTGGAGCGTTGATCCCGATACGGCCCGCCTTGAACAAGCGAAATCCGCGCTCACCGACGAGGATCTGGCGTTGCTACAGGCCGAGGTGTGGGAGGTAATCGAGGGCGGCGACTCGCCGACGCGCAAGGCGCTGCTGCAATCACTGGTCGACGAGATCCGGGTCGTCAGCCGCGCGGAGATCTTCCCGTCCTTCTCTTTGCCTGCGGTTCGACCACCGCAACGAGCAGTACCGCTACAGCGTTTCGTCCCTAACGGAGAGATCATCGTGCCCGTAGAAGCGGCGCTGGATTTGGCTCCACAGGCGAGAAAACAGCGGCCTTCCTACAAGCAGATCAGGGTGCCCCGAAGGGACATCCCGAAAAAAGTCGCCTTTGACTTCGGCGTCAGCGGAGCTACCTTCGCCGACGCCAAAGACATAAGTGGCCCCGGCGACGCGCCAACGCCCCGGGGCCTGGCACCGAAGAAGACACCTTCGATGCGCGACCGAGTCTCCCAGAGCATCTTGGGTATTGAGGAGATCGGGCCACTGAAAGAGGCGGCTCTTCGGTGTCCTACCGAGAGGAGGGCACCATGCCCAGCACCACCTGCACGATCGACGGCGACCAGCGTGACGGGCTTTACGAACTGGTGCGCAATCACCTGGGCGCTGTCGGCGATCTATGGATCGCGCTGGAGATAAACAAGGATTTCGCCACCGCCGAGCGGCTCGGCCTGGAGTTCGGCGAAGACTTCCGGCTACTGGAGGACATCGGCTGGAATGGGCGCGACGGCCGCAAAGGATTCGAGCTGACCATGCCGCCCGAGGATCTGATGGAACTGCTCCAACGCCTTCACGGTGAAGCTGAACGGGTCCTCCTCGAATCCGTCACCGAGCGCGAGTCAAGGGAAGAAGACGCCGCGACCAACGAGCTATTCCGGCTCGGCTTCGACGCCTGCGAGGAACTGCTGGCCGACCTCGACCCACGGGAGGCGGCCTGACGATTTGCCGCGAACCCGTGCGGCTTCTCGGGGGCCGAGGCGCAGGCCACAGGGGGTTGCCGGACCGCCCGCTCGGGGCGGCCCGCACCCTGCCTCGGCCCCCGAGAAGCCGCACGGCCGCCGCTATGAAGGCTTGTCGTGGAATCGCCGGTCGGCGATTTCGTAGACGGTCGGCGCGTTCGAGTCGCGAGGGTGGTGTCGGACACCGAAAGCGAGATAGCGAAGGGCGAGGCCCTCGCCGTCGCGAATGAAGCGCAGGACCATGCCGAACTTGCCATTCGGCGCTGGCAGATAGACCTTGAAGCAAGCCGGGAGCTTCGTGCCGTCGCGTCCTTCGGGATCGCAGCGGCGAAGGGTCTTGACTTCGACACCCTCCCGCTCGAACTGGCTGCGAGCCTCGCGCAGCGCCTCGGCGCCCGCGCGACCGCTTCGCATCGTGTCCTCGGCGAAGGCGCCCTCGTCAAAGAGGACGCCGGCATTCCCCCGCCGGATGGACAAGGACTACCCCTCGCCGTCTGCGGGCTGGAACGGCCCGTGCTTGGCCTCTAGGGCTGCGATCTCCTCCTCGGTGGCGTCGCGCTCGTCCTTGCCTAGCATCGCCTTCCAGGAGGTATCGCGAGTGATCACGAACTCGCTAGCGCTGCGCTCCTCAATGACGATGAACTCGCCTTCGAGGGCGCCGCTGACCTTGATGTGCGCGGGCTGCTCCATCGCCAGAAATCATGGCAGACGCCAAGGTCGAACCGCAAATCAGCGTCGACCGCAACGTCCGGGATTTCAGAGGACCCCAAGCAGGCCAGAAATACGCACCGTCGATTGATGGTCACCGAACGAAATGTTGTTCGACACCGAACGCGGATAGACAAAGCATCCTCCCGCTCCTTCCAGGGCCGGAATGAAGACTGCTTGGCCGCAGTTGATAAATGGATTCGCAACGTCAGCGGCAAGAGTGACGGGACGAAGATCATCGCCGTCACCTACATCCATGCGATAAGGACCCAAGGGCTGGAGGCCATCTGAGGCCACCAAAGTCTCGACCAGCCCGGCGAGCACGGTTATTAGGTCGTGGACTTCCTCAAAGGCATCAAGGTATTGCCGAACTGGACCGGCCACTGATGACACAAGCTCTTCGAGTCTTGCCATGCGGTACTCAAATCTTGCTTGCGAACGCGAGCCTGCCTCCTGATCAACGACCTCGTCGCGCACGTCGTGTTCGAAGGCATGTCCCATCTCATCCAAGAGCCGTATGTCGCGCTCCTCAAGTGAATGCCGCGCATCAACGAAGCGCTTCCACGTCGGACGACGAAAGAGCGTCTGGGCTAGGGCTTCAAGCTCTTGCCCTCCATCGGCGGAGCCGCCGAGGTTCGCCAGATCAGGTGGCGCCCCACCTAGCTTTACGGTGAGCCCTTCTATCTCAGCATCCCAGGGGAAATAGTTGACAAAGATCCAATCACTCACAAATCGGTACGGCGATCCCTGTCGCAAATGAGGTACCGCCAGATTCGGATAACCAGGCAAATGGGAGCGGAGATACTCGACCGCCATCTGAATCCCTGTGCTGACGTCTATTGCGTCTTCAAGCCATTCTCGATCCTCATCACCAGCGCAAAGGATGGCTGCATCGGGAAGGTGGTTGAGCCGCATTCCCAATAGAAGCGGATGCTCGCGGAGGGAGTGATACACCGCCGTGACACGGCTGAGGCGAATCGCAAGATCATCAGGCTCATCGCTTAGGTCGAGCGCACGGCAAAAGGATTGAGCCCGTGGCGTTCCCTTAATGAGATCCGCAAGAGATGCCGCTTTGTCCCACAAATCGTCAGGCATCAAATCTAGGAATCAAACTGGTTAGCGCCTTTTGGACGCTCTTCCGGGCGGCCGCCTCAGGCCGTTCGACCACATAAGTCTCTGCCGCCATTTGACCGGTCGGAAGACCTGCTGGAGCATCCTCCTCGGTCTCAATCAGCTGGATTTCAGTAGAGCCCGACGTAAGTCGGTAGAGCATCGGGTAGTGACGAATAGTCTGTCCAGTCCCTGGCACACCCGGCATGTCGCGCCCTGGCAGAAGCCAGCCTTGGATGCTGATCGGACCAACCTCGCGCTCAACTCGGTCGAGAAGACCCGGGGCAAGGGCATCAACTAGCTCCACCATTGCTTCATGATGCCGCTCAGCCGTACCCTCAACTAGCGTCGCAACTTCGATCTCCGTTGTTGGCACCTTCACTGGCCGTGACCAGCGCTGCTTCGTTAGTGCCAGTCGAACTACCGCAATCCAAAGATCAAGGACAATCGAAAGCTCTGAGATCTCGCCGATGGCGAGGGTCCGCAAATGCGCACTCGTCGGATCGTCGTTCGGATCGTCGGCCAGAAAGACCCACGGCTGGGAATCCCCTATGACTCCAACTTGTAGCGGGCCAAGTTCTTCCCGCAGCGAATCACCAAGCTGCGAGCACAAGCTTTGCCAAAGCTCGTTTGCGAGACCGAGGTCGAAGAAGCCAGCGTGGACATAGCTATCCGCAGCCCGACCTGCCGCAACAACGTTGCCGGCGATCGCGAGGATTTGGTGTCGATCAAGCTGCCCGCGTTCAGCCAGGAAAGACGTCGTCTCCTCAAAGGGCTCGGGCACGGGAGAGGGCAACTCCGAGAAGCCGCGACGAATCGACTCTGAAGCCAACCAGTCACAGAAAAGATCATGCAAGAGCCCCAGCTCAGCCAACTCGCCAACTTGAGTCATTAGGCCCAGTTCACGCACCTCCTGGACCAACTCCTCAGCGGAGGCGGTGTCGCCAGCCAACGTGCCAGCATCAATAAGAGAGCTGCGCGCCCGCGCGAAGGCATCCATCCACCACCACTCCTCGGCGACATAGCGCCCATCGCTTCGAATCTCGAAGCAGCCGTACTGGAGGCAAGCGAGGGCGGCCAGCGAAAGACGCCGCCCCTCGATTCTTTCCTGAAGGCCCTGCATGAAGCCGTCGAAGAGATCGACGCGGGAAGTTGCTGCGATCCCGCCGGCGCGCAATCCCAAGGCCATCGTGAAAAGAAGGGGATTGGCGACCACGTCGCCGAGATCTTTCTCGATCTCGGCGACCATCTCCTCGCTGTTCTCGATCAGACCCGCCGCAATGAGCCTGCGCCTTTCATCATCGAGGCCGAGAAGCGTGTAGCTCACCAAGCTGGATTGAGAAAACGCTGCCGCGTCTCTTGCAACAAGGAGAAAGCGCGCGCCGACTGGGTGTCGATCCCTGAGCGTCTTGACATCCTCTATCAATGCTTCCTGCTGCTCCGGAACCAGCTCTCCAGCGCCATCTATCAGAACCAAGGTTTCAGTCCGGCTCAACAGCTCCACCACAGCTCCTGGAGACACACGGCGCGACAACACTCGCTCCAGGGCTCTCCGCAGCAGCGGCGAGAGGCCTTCGCCAGAGTAGGAGCTAAGCCGCAATGAGATCGAGACGAGGCCGTTCGCTGCCGCCTCTGATCGGAGTTGTGCCACCGTCGTCGTCTTGCCTGCACCAGCTGGACCGAGAATGAGAAGCCCACGATCCTTGGAATCCAGCAGCGAGTCAGCTTGCAATGGATGCGCTTCTTTCCCCGCCGAATCCCTTGCTTCGACAAAGCTAAGGACCGCTGGCCTGTCGACAGCCAGCAGCTGAAGCAGGGTCCACGCAGGATTGATCTCTCCATCTCCAAGGGCCTCAAGATAGGCAGCCTCAACATCCGCAGACCATGGCTCGGCGTCGTCAATCAGGCCAGTCGGGACTTCCACTAGCTCGGCAATCTGTCCCCTCTCCAGCGTCCTCTGTCTAGAGTCCTGCTCGCCCGAGCCAAGAACCGCAGCCGCGAAGAGCCGATTGACAATGTCCCGCGCCTGCTCGACGCCGATTGGCTCCAATCGCTCGTGCAATTCGAGTATCCGCACGGCAGCTCGCTCAAGTAGATCTCGTCCAGTCGGAAGGCGGCTTCGGATGGAGACCCTTGCCAGCGCCTGATTGTTTGGATCGAGACCGTTGTCACGGAGGTATTGGTCGTCATGAGTAGTGGCCGCGTCTTCACCCAGGCGCCTTAGAGCTGGCCTCAGGTCGTTGGTGACGCTCGGACCCAGCGGGCCGTCCGTCACGAACTCGAAACGTGCCGAGTGGCTTGATGGCCCGCCCAGCCAGCGCTGAAGCACCCCGATGACCTCCGCAGGTCCCCACACGTAAGGCTCGGCCTTGGTCTTGGCCTGAATACAAACTGCGTCGATCCCATCCTCCGACTCGATGGCAGCGTCAACGATGTCCTCGTCTCCCTCGAGCTTGAGAGCAGCGCCCTCCCCTTCCAGGACGTCGAGAGCCAGGACAACGGAATACGCCGCCTGAAACGAGCAACCACGAAACGTGTCAAATCCCGCCATAGCCGCCCCTTCTCCCTACCGAAAATCCCCCAGCACGGGGGGTCTGTCGAGGGCGAGAACTACGGTCACGGTTTCGTATCGCTTGTCTCCCGGAAGCTCAAAGCTATAGGTCCCCTCATCCAGGTCCTGCCCAACGGCCAATCGATTCGCTGCGGCGATCCTCAATAGCTGAACGACCGTCCCTGATATCTCCGCAACCTCGTTGAGATCAACTGGGGGACCCGACATCTTGTAACGAAGCACAGTGCGTTCCTCGACTAGAGCCGTGAGATGTACTCTGGCCTCGGGAACGAGGTTCGGGAAGATCATTCCATGCTGCTGACTCGGCCCTTTGAGCATCTTCGAGATCGGCTCCGCCGTGAAAGCAAAAAGCGGCGTTCCGGCAACGTCATCGCGCCGCTCCGCAATGGCCTCCGGCGTGGGGTTCCCATACGGACGCATTGCGAGCTTCAGGCCGTGCTTGTACTGAAGATGGAAATCCTCGTAGGTCTCATACCAGTCGACCACTCGCCGAACCCGCTGTCCCAATCTGGCAACAGCTTCCTCAAACATCGCCACCGACGCTGAGGGATCGTCGGCCAGCGTCAGCCCTTCTTCAACCAACGAGGCCGCAGGCACGACAAACTGCTTCGCTATTGCCTCATCGTTCAACTCGCGAAGCTTTGATCCTGATCGCGTGACAGAGCCTGCGTTATAGCTGAGCATCCGCTTGCTGAACTCCAGGTCGTCCCGAAGAAACATCAGCACGGCAAAGAGGTCCTCACAATGCTGGGCACATTCATTGACGGCGGCAGCGGTAATGCCATGGATGAGCGGCCCATAGACGTAGCGATCGTCTGCCCAACTGGCACCTTCCGGGCTTTCAGCTGCGGCCAGGTCGCCGAGTCTGCTCGCATTGGCACGCAAATCCCGCAAACCGAGGATGAGTACCCAACACCAAGCTGGATCACTTGCAGCAAAGAACGTCCGGACCGATGCCTCATTGGCTGCTCTTCGGGCATCGACAGGGGGACGAGGGCCACTGGGGGCAGGTCGCTTCTTCTTACCCCGCTTCTTTGATGGCATTGAGTCAGACAGCTCGCAAATCGCCCGGGACAGCGCTCAGCTCACCGATTTCCCTATGAATTGCCGGAATTCGACGTTGAAGTGCATCCTGTGCGTGCTGACCAAGTCGGGGCGAAGGGCCAAAGCCTCGTTCCGCAACTCGATAGATCTCATGGAGCTCCCGCAAGGCGCCCACGACTAGCATCAGTCCCGCAAGTGCATGGGCAGGGGTGAACTGGTCACCGCTAACTCCGTGCACAGACAGGTGACGATTGAAGCCGGCCGCCGGGCCCTGCTCCTCGGAGCGCAAGATTGCAGCATGAATCGCGGTCTGGATCGCAACACGACGGTAAGACCAAAGACCAGCATCGCTGGTCTGTTCGTTCTCAAACGCTCGGCGCGCAACACTGAACTTCTCGAAGCCGAAGTGGTCTTCCACCACCTCACCCAAAGTCGCCGCGGCGAGAGTCTGTGCGCCTCGCATGCGGCCCTCTCGGTAAATGTCTACAGCTTCGCGAGCGGCGTCGGTAGTGGTGAGGAGTTCAGGGTGCGTTGCTTCGCCAAGCGCCTGATCTAGCGCCTCAAGAATCGTCTCAGCATTCGCCAAGAGAACCCGATCCCGCTCTTCCTTTGAAGGAGCACAGACGATCGCTTCGACGGTCTCAGTCGGCGGGACCCACACCAGGCAAATTCCCGACTCCGCCATCGTTGATTGAGCTTGAAGGTGCATCCCCAGCCGGAGCGGCCACCAGTTGCGGGGCACTAGCCCGTCCATAAATGATTTCAAGAGATCGATGGGTGCGGCGTCGTCTGATCTCTCCGTTTGCTCCTCAATCCAAAGAGCGATCCGTGCCGCGCCCTCTGGATTGCGCTCGATCCACCCCCCCAACCAGCGGTGGAATTGGCCAGCGAGATCAGAAATTGATTGCGTCTTTGCCACGCATTGACGGTACCAACGCCACTGGCGGCTATTGAACGGACTTACAAGCTGAGCGGAATCCACGTACATCCCCACGCATCCCTTCGCATCCGATTTGACTTCCTCGATGCGCGGAGTTACGTCCCTGTGGTGCGCCCCCGTCACGTATCGAAAACTGAGACTCAAACCCCACGTCATTCCTCGCCGAGGATAGGCGTTGGATTCGTCACATATGGGGTCCACTTTCCCGGCTCAGCGCTCCGTATTTACATGGAGGCAGAAGCAATATCCCGATCACGCCCCGCCGAATTCATCCCCTCGCCAGGTTCAAAAGTCGCCGGATTCGACTGGCTCGTTCGACAGGTATGTAGATGATGAGCCTGCCGAGAGCCCGTTTGCGCCCGCCCGGCCTTGCCAATCGCCCCGACCCCGATTGGCAAGGTGGGGCGGCGCTCATTCCGCGCCGTGGTGCGGAGTCCGTGCCCCTCCCCCGCGCCCGAGTCTCTACCACCATGTTCGGCGCTCGGTGATGGCTGGTCATTCTTCCTCTGGCACCGGGCGCCGTGCCGGGGCGCGTTCCTCGGCGGGGAACCCCTCGCTCTCCGATCTCGACCATCGCATCCTCGACCTTCTCTCCTCTCTCCGGGTTCTGACCCTTCCTCAGCTCGCCACTATCTCGCCCGAGATCCCCTCACGTACCTTGCGCTATCGAACCGCCCGCCTCGCCAAGCATGGCTTCGTCGGGCGAACTCGGCCATACCGCGAACGCGGCTCGGCGCCGCATCACCTGTGGCCGACGCGGAAGGGCGAGGCGATCGCCAAAGGTGAAGCGGCGCCGCGCGGCGGCGAGCGGCGCGAGCCGAACCCGCTGTTCCTCGCTCACGCCGCTGGCCTTAGCGAGCTGTACGTGGTGCTGAAGACCGGGCTGCCCGAAGGCACCCGCCTCGCCGCCTTCGACCGAGAGGCCGAGGCCCGCGAGACGTTCACCACCTACGCTCGCGAGGAGCGGGCGATTGCCCCCGACGCCTGTATCGACGTCGCCGAGGCTGACGGCCGGAGGCTGTTCGGCTTCGTCGAGCTGGACCTCGGCACGATGTCGCACCGCCAGCTCAAAGCCAAGGCGGCGGGCTACGGCGAGTACGCCCGGCTCGAAGCCTGGCGTCATCGCAACCCGTTTTGCCCGGCGCTGCTGTTCATCACCACCAGCGAGAAGCGGGCGCGGTCCTTCCTCGCCGCGAGCGACAGGGAGATCGGCACCCGGATGCTGGTCGCCTGCGCCGGGCTGGCCCGCGACCTTCGACGCTGCGTCGTCGCGCCCGAGTGGATGGTCGGCGACGGCGAGCAGACCACCGACCTGCTCGACATCCTCCGTGCGGCGCGTCGTCCTTACGACGAAGCGAAGGCGCGCGACGATGCCGAGCGCCGCGAGGAAGAGGCCGAGCGCGACCGGCTGCGCTCCGACCCCGAAGCCCTGGCCGAGCGCCTGCGGGGGGAGCTTCGCTACGGCTGGGGGAGCGACCAGCTCGGGCAACCGGCGACCGATGCCCTTCGCCTCTCGCTCGAAGGCAAGGGCGGCGCACTTGATGAGATCGAGCGCCGAGCGCTGGAAGCAATCGCCGGGATGCTGGCCGAACCGATTGACGCCCGCCTCGCCGACCGCGAGCCGACGCCCTCTGAGCGCGAGGCGCTGGCGGCCTTGGTCGCGCACCACAGCGCAGTTCAGCTCGGGCACCTGGACGAAGTGGTCGGGCGATTCGGAGAAGGGCCGAAGGTGCGCCAGAGGCGCCGCTGGCTGGAGAGCGGCAAGCTGTTGAGCGCTGACAGCGTGGACGGGCTGCCCCTTGACGACGAACTGGACCGCGAGGGCGCGGCCGAGCAAGAGCGCCTGCGGAAGGACTACCTGCCCTGGCGCGAGCGGGAGGCCAAGCGACTCGCCAAGTTGCAGGGCTTCATCGCCCGCCACCGCACCGGCCATGACGCCTTCCTCGCCGAAGTCGACCGGGGCGCGCTGCGGCGCTGCTCGCACTGCGAGGAGATCGCCTATCCCGACCCCGAGCGCAAGCCTCTCCCTGGCGGTCGGCGCCACGTTGCCGGGCGCTGCCATTTCTGCGGGGCGGGGATGCTGAGCGAGCTGCCAACCGAGCCGGTGAAATCGACTTGAGATCCGGACGGGACGGAGCTACACCTAGCGGACGGATCGCAGCCCGGCGCCGCCGCGATCACGAAAGCAGGCGACACAAAACGGCGGCGGACGAACTCGAGCCCACCATGTCGATTGAACACACCGAGCCCGGATCACCGCTGGACGATCAGCTTCGCCGCGAGCAAGCCAAGGCGATCTTCGACCTGCTCGCCTCTCAGCGCAACCGATCGGCTCAGGAAAGGGGACACTGATGCGACGCTTCGCCTGGTACGGACGGCTCTCGACCAAGGACAAGCAGGACCCGACGCTCTCTTTCCCCTCCCAGCGCGAGATATGCGCGACGAAAGCCGCTGAGCTGGACGGGGAGATCGTCTGCGACTTCACCGATCAGGAGGCCGGTCGGCGAGACGACCGGGCAGGCTGGGCCGACCTGTTGCGCGAGGCCAAGGAGCGGGATGCGCGGCGCTTCGACGCGGTAATCATCTACTCGACCTCGCGCCTCAGCCGCGATCTGTTCCATGCGCTCACCTATGAGCGCGAGATGACGCGGGCCGGGGTCGAGGTCTTCTATGCGCTCACGGCTGGCGATCAGACCAGCCCCGAGGGGCGGCTGATCCGCCACATGTTCCAGGCGCTCGACCAGTTCGAGGTCGAGAAGCTGGGCCGGGAAGTTCGACGCGGGCAGAAAGAGAACACGCGGCAGGGCTACCGCAACGGCGGGCGGGCGCCCTACGGCTACCGGCTTCGGCATGAGGCGCATCCCGACCCGGCGCGGGCGAAGGCTGGCGATAAGAAGTCTCGCCTCATTGCCGATCCCGAGCGGGCACCGGTGATCGCTGAGATTTTCGAGCGCTTCCTTTCCGGCTCTGGCTACAAGGAGATCGCCAACCACCTGAACTGGCCCGGGGGGCCGCCGCCGCCCAACCACGTCGATTCCAAGCGCAACACGTCCGGCAAATGGGCGAAGACGACGATCAAGTCGATGTTGGAAAACCCGACCTACACCGGCCGCCTCTATTGGAACCGGCTTGACTCACGCGCTCACAAGCAGGGCGTTGGGCCGGTGGTTCGGCGCAGCCCCGAGGAATGGGTCGAAGCAGACGAGCGCCATGAGGCCCTGGTCACCGACGAGCAGTTCGAGCGCGTGCAAACCGAGATGAAGCGTCGCAGCAACGGCCACGGCGGTCACCGACGACGCCCACAGAAGCGATCCTTCCTGCTGCGAGGCATCGTCCACTGTTCCACCGGCCACAACCCTTTGCGGATGCAGGGACGCGCCCGCAAAGGCGAGCCGACCTATTACACCTGCGGCTACCGAACCTCCTACGGCGACCGCGCGGCCGAGGCGGTCGGCCACGGCAAATGGCAGTACGTGCGTGAGGACAGCCTCACGAAGCTGATCGACAGCTTCTTCGCCACCCGGATATTTCGGCGCTGACCGCCTGGACTACTTCCGCGCTCAGAGTTCAACCATGGCGGGCGAAGCGCAAGACCGCGACGACGACAAGCGCACGCGAATCACCAAACAACTCAGCGAGGTCGACCAGCGGATCGAGCGCCAGCTCGCCGCGATCGAGGCAGGCGTCGATCCGGCCGTGGTCGGCAAACGAATCCGAACCCTCAAAACGGAGCGCGAGGAGACGGAGATCGTCCTCGCCCAGCTCGAAGACTCGCGCCGGAACAGCACCGCCACAGACCCCGCCGACACCTTGGCGGTCCTCGACGCCCTGCCCGATCTCGGCAAGTCACTGATCGCCGCCGATCCCGACATACGGCGGGCGGTGTTCGACGCTTTCCGCCTCCGGGTCGAGATCGACCGCAACAGTGGTCAGATACGCCTGAAAGCGCTGGTGTCAAGCGCGTTCGGGGAGGCGACGAATCTAAGTGACCTGGGAGAGGCGGGTGATCCGGCTCTCTCCGATAAGGCCATACCGCTACGGGGATTCGAACCCCGGTTTCCGGACTGAGAATTGGCTCTAGCAAGCCGTTTGCGATCGATCCTGTTTCGCCCAGTACAAGGAGGTCGGCTGAGTTCGATCTAGATCGGTGGAGTCGGGGACAAAATTCGGGACAAAGTTTTCCACTCTGATCGCGGCACACGCTACGGTTCCCACATGACTGCATCGGTCGATTTCACGATCTCCTTCGACAGCTCCGACGAGGAGGGCTGGATCGTCGCGCGCATCCTGGAGGTCCCTGGAGCCATGAGCCAGGGCCGCACCCGCGAGGAGGCCAAGGAGAACGTCCTCGACGCCCTCCGCACGGTGCTGACGCCCGACGAGGAGCTTGCTGGAGAGGTTCCAGAGTCCGATCGCGAGCATCTGCGCTTCACCGCCGCTGCGTGAAGCGCCGCGATCTCGAACGACATCTCCGCTCCCACGGCTGCCGCGAGATCGGTGGGTCTAAGCACGCCAAGTGGCGAGGGCCGAACGATCGGGCCTCTGCCGTTCCGCGCCATGGCGAGATCGGACCCGGACTCGTTCGCGCAATCTGCGGCCAGCTCGGCGTGCCGAGACCACCGAATCCCCGCTAAGTCCACGTAGGCTCTGCCAATGGCGCGCAGCAAAAAGCTTCACCCTCGTATTAGGGAGGCCCTGCAAGCGCCGGACGAGATGACCGACCGAGAGCTACTCCGTAACCTCAGAGAGCGGACGAAAATGGTCTGTAAGCCATGCTGGGAGCTTAAGTACTGCCCCTATGGACCACTGGTCGAGGACTTTCCGTTGCTGCCGTCCACTCGGAAGAGCGCGGAAGAGCACAACGCCTACCTCAAGCGCTGCCTCGAAAGCGGCCGGATTGGCACGGACCAGGACAAACCACTCGACGACGCCAGACGACAGAAATTCGAAGCGTGGGTCGCAGAATTTGATCCTGACGATCATCCCGAGGAGATTCCCCCGATCCTTGACGAGGCGGCCTGTCACGTATTCGGACATCTATGCCCCGTGATCTTCGTATCCGAGCCATTCACTGAGACGTCAGAGGCACGGCGAATGACCAGATACATCCCTGCTGCAGTCAAGATGCGGGTTGCTCGTCGTGACAACTACATGTGCCAAGAGCCGGGTTGCAATAGGCATCTGAAGGACTACGAGATCGAGTTCGACCACATCATTCCGGTATCTCGCGGCGGTTCATCCGAAGAGCACAACATCCGCGTGACTTGCCTTGAGCACAATCGGCGCAAGGGAAATCGAGTCGACCTGTAGCGGTGATCCTCGTTCCCTGAACCTCGGCGCGGGACTACTGCGCGAACCGCGATGGGCGGAAGGTGGTCTTCAATGCCTTCCGATTGAGTCGAGATTGATCACAACGCCCGAGCCGGTGACTGAAAATGATGGCGTCGAGCGTTTAGCAAGCATTTGGTATCCGGATCTGAGTTCTGAATACGGCGGCTTCCCGACCGAGCACGGTGCAACGCCGGCCCTCCGCCCGGCGAGAATCGCTGCTCCAAACATCGTCAGAGAGAGCGGAGCGAGGGTCAGGCCGGTCTCCAACGCGTTGTATTCGAGAGAAATCTGGAGGAAGATCGGGAGCGCGATCATCGCACCACCCAGGGTGATGTTCTGGAGCGCCTGCTGGGAGATTCCGAACCTGAAGTTGGGGTGCCGGAAAAGGTCTGGGTCAAGCAGGGTGGCCTTTCCTTCGCGGCGGCGGCGCACCAGCCAACGGGCCAACGCCCAGAGCGCAAGCACGCCGATCGCGATCGTCAGCCCGACGAACTCGCCTCCCTCCTGCCAGATCAAAATCCCCAGGACCACGCCGCCCATGCCGATGACCGAGAGCACGGCTCCCACCCCGTCGATTTGGCGCGGGCCAGTGTAGGGGACGTCGCTGACCAGCTTGATGTTGAGCAGTACGACCGCGATCACGACCAGCTCGAGGAAGAAGCCGACCCGCCATGAAAGGAGGGTCGTCACGAAGCCGCCTAGAAGCGGTCCAACCGCCGCCGCAATGGCGGCCGCCGCGCCAACCAAGGCATATGCCTTCTTCTGGGCCGCGCCCTCGAAGTTCCCGCGAATCAGGGACTGCATTGCCGGCAGCAACAGGGACGCACCCAGACCGCCGAGGATCGCCCAGAAGACGACGATCGCGCCGATGCCTTGAGCCAGCGTCAATCGCCAGGGCGCCGGTCGCATAACCCAGCAGGCCCAGCACAAATGCACGCTTTCGCCCGATCAGGTCGCCGACCTTGCTGCTGATCAAGATGAACGCCGCAGAGACCAGGGCCTCCAGCGCGATCGCCGACTGGACACCGCTGACGGTCGTATCGAGATCCCCGACCACGGCCGAGATCGAGACGTTCATCAACGAGGTGTCGACGACCAGCACGAACATCGCCATCGCGAGAATGAAGGCCAACCGCGTGCTGCCCGTTCCCTCCGAACTGACGAGAGCGGACTCTGAACTCACAGGCCCTGTTCGGCTGACTCGGCGATCATGCCGGGCGTCCGTGCTGGTTCACGACTTCAACCCGATCTCCAGCTTGGGCCACTCAGGCAAGCAACTTCGACTTTGCCCGGTCGAACTCCTCGGCTGACAGCGCGCCGCTTTCTTTGAGTTCGTTCAGCTTGTGCAGCTCCTCGGCGGGGCTGGCTGCTCCGGCCTGTTCGCGCACGTAGCTGTCGAACTCCTTCTTCGTGTCAGCTTGGGCCTTGATCGTGCGGTCGCGCATCCCATCGCCGCGAACGATCAGATAGAGCAGCACCCCAAGGAACGGCAGGAAGACCAAGAAGAACACCCAGACGGCCTTCGCCACCCCCGACAGCTCGTGGTCGCGAAAGAGGTCCGAGATGATCGAGATAAGAATCCAGATCCAGGCGAAAAGCAAAAAGAACTCGAACATCAAGAGCAGCCCTTCGCCAAAGCTGATGTCTGCGAGCGGCACGGTTGAATCTCCTTTTGGAAGGCGGTGCGGCTCGGTTCCATTCCGAGCCGGCAGCCTTGGAGCTGCTCGCCAAGGAGACTCTACTCGGCCCCCTGGACGAGTAGAGAAATCTTCATCCAATGATCGACGCGGCGATGGCGACGATGGCGGCGCAAAGGGACGCAAACCAGCCCTCAGCCACGATCCAGCTAGCGCGATGAGACCTGGCGCTGTTTTCCTGACGACGCTTCGGCTGGAGCTGGGGGCGGCTCGACTCGGTAGCCCACAGTGCAGTCGACCGCATCCTGACGGCGGCCGTGTCGGGGACGCTGCGTATCGTTAGCGAACACGATGGCCGAGCGGCGAGCGATCTTCTTCGGGCGGATGCGCCGCCTCGAGCGCGAGGGCGCTGGCGGAGACGAGGAAGTCATCGAAATCAATCCTGGCGCGTTGAACGGGATCTTCGCCGCGCCCAAGTGGCTCCGCGACCTCGGCTTCTCTGCCTGGCTCCTCGTCGGGGTCGCCGCCGCGCTCGTCGGGGCGATCTGGCTTCTCGCCCTCACCCAGACGATCGTGTTGCCGGTGATCACCGCGGGGATCATCGCCTCGGTAGTCCTGCCGCTGGTTGATCGACTTCACGAGCGCCGCGTCCCGAGAAGCGTTAGCGCCGCGCTCGTCTTCGTCCTGATCGCCGCCATCGCAGCCGGCGTGGGACTGATGGTGCTCGGGGGAATCGCCAGCCAGGCCGAGAGCCTCTCCGAGCGGCTGCGCGAAGGCGCGCACGAGATCGAGTCGCTGGCCCGCGACCTCGGCGTGGGAGCAGGCACCGCCGCCAACGCAACCGCCGACGCCGACAACTCGGTCAGCACCGGCTTCGAAGCGCTCACCCACGGGCTGATCGGGGGGATCGACAAGCTGGCCTCGCTGGCCGTGTTCCTCTCGTTCGCCGCCCTCAGCCTCTTCTTCTTGCTCAAGGACGCCCCCGCCATCGGCAGCTTCGTCGAGCGCCACCTCGGGGTTCCACCTCCTCTCGCCCACTCGATCCTGGGACGAGTGGCGAGCAGTCTGCGCGGCTACTTCCTCGGGGTCACGATCGTCGCGGTCTGGAGTGCGCTGATCGTGGGAGCCGGCGCCCTGCTCCTCGGCGTGCCGCTAGCCGGGACGATCGCGGTGGTCACGTTCGTCGGCGGCTACATCCCCTACCTCGGTGCCTGGACCGCCGGGGTCTTCGCGGTCCTGATCGCCCTTGGCGGCCAGGGGACGGAGACGGCGCTGGCGCTGGCGCTCATCGTCCTTCTGGCCAATGGCGTCCTGCAGCAGCTGATTCAGCCGATTGCCTACGGGGCTACCCTCGGCCTGCATCCACTCGCGGTGCTGATCGTGACGATCGCGGGCGGTTGCCTTTTCGGCACCGTGGGCTTGATCCTCGCGGCCCCCCTGCTCTCCGCCGCGGTGCGTATTTCGGCGGATCTCAGCGCCGGGCGCGAGACTGAGGGCGCACAGACGACAGCTCAGTAAGTGCAAGCCGGGGAAGTCTCTCAGCCATCGGCCGCTTCGCCGATCTCCCGCAGCGTCAGGCCCGCCTTCCGCGCCCGCTCAAAACTCTCGCGCCGCGCTTTGCGGGCGTCCTCGTGTTGGCTGCCGGTTCGCTCAAACTTCGACTGCGCGCGCATCACATCGCTGCGTGCCTTCTGCTTAGCGTCCCTTGCCATCGAGTTGCTCCTATGTCAAGCCGCTACCGCAAAATGCGGCGACAGCGAGCCTCTCTGAGTGTCAACGGTGGTCCCGGATCTATCAATTTCAGAATTGATCAAAAGCCTCCAGACCCGGCGGGCCAGGTGGCGCTTGAGGCAGCGTATGGCTTCGATTCTCGACTTGCCCTCGGCTTGCTTTCGGGCGAGGTAGTCGCGGGCCGGCGGGTGAACCCGGCCCTGGGTCACCGCGATGCGGTGAAGCGCGCAGTTGAGCTGGCGGTTGCCGCCGCGATCGAGCCGGTGGCGAATGCGGGCGCCCGAGGAGGCGGGAACCGGGGCGACCCCGGCCAGCCGAGCCAGCTTGGCATCGGAAGCAAAGCGCGCCGCCCCGGCGGTCTCGGCGATGAGCTTGGCAGCGCTGAGCGTGCCGCACCCCGGAAGGTCGAGCAGCTGCGGCGCCCGGGCCCGCACCAGGGCGCCGATCTCCCGCTCGAGCTCTGAGGCGCGCCGGGTGCGATCGCGGATCGCCCGAACCAGCTCACGCGAGACGCGGACGCGAGCGCTCTGCTCGGCGCGGGCGAGCCTGCGGGCGACCCGGTCCAGCCAGACGGCACGGTCCAGGCAGCCTGCCGGCAGTTCGAAATCGGGCCAGAGGTCGTGCAGGTGCCAGCGCAGCCGCTGTTGGTCCTCTGAGCGGGCCCTGATCAGGTCCTCGCGATGGTCGAGCAGGAGCTTTAGCTCCAGGGCCTCTTCGTCGAGATGGGCAGCGGGCAGGGTCTCGGGTCCCTCCTTGAGCGCCGCGCGAGCGACCGCCAAGGCATCGATTGGGTCTGACTTGCCGCGGGTGCGCTCGCCGCGGCGACCTTGGCCCATCAGCTTCGGGGGGACACGAACCACCTGCTCGCCCGAGGCGACCAAGAAGCGCTCCAAGGAGCCCGAGACGTGGCGGCAGTCCTCGATCGCCCAGATTCGCTCCTCGTCGAGACCTCGCCCCCAGCCGAGCAGCTCGCGGAAGCCCGGCTCTCTCGCTGCAGCTGTGAGCTCTCCGGCAAGTTGGCCGGTTGCCGCAAATACCGCGCCGCAAGTGTGGGTGGCCTTGTGTGTGTCCGTTCCGATCACGATCATTCGCTGCGTCCCTTCGATTGGTTGTCGCCTGTCGGGCGGACCGCCGGCGGACAGACCTCACTTGGGGCGAAGCCACGCTCCTATCAAGTCACGGCGGCGATCCTCGGGCGACGGCGAGCGACACAACGCGATGCAGGTCAGGCCTCACGGTCGACACGCAGCCTAAGAGTCAGCTCGTCGTCGTCCGAGAACCAACCGCCTCGGTCGGACACTGCCGTCGACCTTCTCGCCGACATTGACAGTGAGGCAGCCTAGTCGCCAAGCCGGGATACGTTTCAGCCAATGACTGATCCCTTCATCCGTCCTCTCTCGGCTGATGCCCGCGTGCTGGTCGAGCTGGAGGGCCGGCCGCTGGAGCACTACGCGGTCATGCTCCAGTTACGACTCGACGGCCAATGGCAGACCGTTCGCCTGCTCGACAATGCGCACGGGGACCACGATATGCACCGCTACACTGGAGCCGAGAAGCAGCCCGCAGTGCGGTTCGCCGAGGGCACGGCTAACGAGGTCGCGCCAATGGCAATCCGCTATTTGATCGACCACTGGGAAGCAATCGCAGAATCATGGAAGAGCTAGAGCGCAGCAAGTTCACCGCAGCGGGTGAGATCGCCAATGAGCGTCTGATCGAAGCTGCGACCGACCCCCACCGCTACCCCGAGGGAACCGCCTTCATCGCCGCCGATCAGGAGGGCTTCGGCGCAGTCCTCGCCGAGGCTGTCGCCGATCACCGGCCGCTGGCAATCGTTTATCCCGACGGCCGCGAGATCTTCGCCGCGCCCCGAGGGGGTGCCCTCGCGTTCTTCGAGCACCTGCTGACCCGCCGCCGCGAGTCAAAGCACCGCGAGCCTGTCGTGCCGCTGCCCGCCGACTATCAGGTGGAGATTAGGGACCGCCAGCCCCTCGCCGCCGCCTGAACGCTGTCACCTCTCTCGCCCCCGACCTACCCGCAAAACCCGCGCCGCGAGGGTGGCAGTCAAGGGCGCTCGCGCCCGACCCCCGCAGGGGGTTGACGGCCAGCCTCGCGGTGCTTCAATGCCGGTAGTCGGGGGCACTCATCGACCGATGCTCAACCCTCTACCGAGCTGCCGCGCTCTCGGTGACGCCGCGATCCCACGCCTTGCGCTTCGCCGGGTCGCTCGGCCTCTCTCCTAGCTCGCTCTTGATGTAGGCGGGCGGGGAAATCCGGGCGGCGAGGATTACCAGCTCGCGCCGCTCGGTGAGGACCCGATCGGCAACGGTGAACTCCCTCCACCCTTTGAGAATCGAAACCCTCCCGATGCTCGCGGGAGCGCTCGATCCGCTCGCTCAAGACGTTCCAGCGTTCCTGGTAGACCGTCTCCCGGTTCGCTGCGGTCCATAGCCCCTCGCGCCTCGCAACCAGCTCCTCGGTGGGCAGGCCCGAGAACTGCGAACCCAGCGCCACCTCGTGCGCGGCGAGCTGGGAGCGGTCGCGCTCTGCTGCTTCGGCGATGTGCGGGATGCCCTCGCGCAAGTGGGCCGAGTCGGGCGCGATCTCCTCACGGTGGACCTGAATCTCCGGCGTCGCGTAGATGAACGTCTCCTCGCGGCTGCGAGAGGCAGCGACATAGAGCTCCTGCTTGTCCATCGAGGGATCGGCCATGACGAATGCCCGGTCAACGGTGGTGCCCTGCGCTGAGTAGGTCGTGACGGCGTAGGCGTGTTGGAGCGCCGGGGCGTCTGAGTGGGGGTTGGTCCGCGCCAGGTACTCATCGCCGATCTCAACTCGCTTCGCCTGGTCGATCCCGTCGAGGACGACACGGCGCTCGGCAACGTGGACCTCGGCGATGCGCCAGCGCTCGCGGTTGAAGATTTCGGCGCGAGGGTCGTTGACGCGGGTGATGACGAGATCGCCGGCGGCGAAGTGGGCCTCGCCAACCTCGATCTCCTGCGCTCCCAGCTGCCCGTCCTGGCGGCGGATCTCGCGCGCCAACTCGTTCAGCTTCCGCACGTCGGCGTTTCGCTTGGCGACCATCACGGCGTCCTCGCCGCGCTCGAAGGACTCGTGCCAGTCGCGGACCATCGCCTCGCGGCGGGCCTCGGCGTCGGGGGCGTGACTCTCTCTGATGACTGGTAGAGGCTCAGCGCCTCGCGGCCCTCGCCCTCGCGTATGCGTTTCGCCGCCTCGCGGTCGAGGTCGTGGCGGTGGCGGATCACCTCGTCTGGGTAGATCGGCTCGCCGCGCTCGGCAAGCGCGCGGAACAGTCCGCCCGCCTCGATCTCGCCAAGCTGCTCAGGATCGCCGACGAGTACCAGCTTCGCCTGTGCTCGCTCGGCATGGTCGATGAGCCGCGCCAGGTTGGCGGAATCCACCATCCCGGCCTCATCGATCAGTAGGACTGATCGACGCGGCAAGCCCTCGTCGCCATCGTGCTCGGCCCGGTCGAGGCAGGCGGCTCCTGCTTGCGGTCAGACCAGTGCGGCCCGATTCGCGTCTGCACCTGGCGGCCATCCGGGAGGCGGTACTTGGCGTACCAGACGCCGCCGCGCTTGCCCTCTCGTTTGAAGACGTGCCCGCTGATCGCCCGCTTCGTCTGCTGTGCCATCCCGATCCTGCCCCCTGATCTCCAACTTTGTCCCAACATTTTTAGCACGACCTCGGGACAAACCTTGGGACAAAAAAGCGGGATCGCCCGGCGTTCGGGCAACAAAAACCCCGCAAATGAGGCTGTCGCACAAACCCCGGGCGTGAGCCGCATTCACGTCCGGGGTGCTCATGAGCATTGCCCTGTCCCCGAACACGGAGGCCGGCGATGCCCCAGAACTTCATCGAGTGCGACCGCGAGCAGGAGCTTCTGTTACCGCCCAATATGCGCGATTGGTTGCCGGAGGATCATCTCGCCTGGTTCGTCGTCGATGCCGTCGGGGAGATGGATCTCCAAGCTTTCTACGGCGCCTATCGCCAAGACGGCTGGGGCCGGGCGGCCTTTGAGCCCGAGGTGATGGTGGCGCTTTTGCTCTACGCCTACGCGGTCGGCGAGCGTTCCAGCCGGGGCATCGAGCGCCGCTGCCGGGAGGACGTCGCCTTCCGCGTTCTCGCCGCCAACCAGATCCCCGATCACGCCACGATCGCTCGCTTTCGCGCCCGCCACGAGCAAGCTCTCGCCGACACCTTCGAGCAGGTGCTGGCGCTCTGCGCGAGAGCCGGGTTGGTCTCGGTCGGGCTGGTGGCGCTCGACGGCACTCTGATCGCCGCCAGCGCCTCCCAGAGCGCGACCCGCAGCTACTCCCAGATCCGCGCTGAGGTCGAGAGGATGCTCGAAGAGGCGGCCGAGGTCGACGAGCGCGAGAACGCCGAACTCGGTGAGGCGCGGGGCGATGAGCTCCCTGCCGGGCTGAGCGATCGGCGCTCTCGCCGCGAGCGCCTGCGCCGCTGCAAGGAAGAGCTCGAGGGCCGCCAGGCCGCCGAGCTACGCGCCTACGAGGACAACCTCGCCTGGAGGGCGGACTGGGAGGCCGAGCACGGCCGCAAGCTGGGTGGCCGCAAGCCGACACCGCCGGCCTCAGATGCCCTCGAGAAGGCCAAGATCAACACCACCGACCCAGACTCGCGGCTGATGAGGCGCACCGGCGCGAGCACCTTGCAGGGCTATAACGCCCAGGTCCTGGCCAGCCCCGAGCAGGTGATCGTCGCCGCCGACCTCACCCAGTCGGCCGCTGATGCCACCGAGCTGGCACCGATGGTCGCCAAGGCCACCGAGGCGCTAAAAGCAACCGGAGTCAGCGATCCGATCGGCACCGTCTTGGCCGACGGCGGCTACTGGAACTCCCCGCAGATCTCCGAGATCCGAAACCAGGGAATCGAGGTGATCGTCCCGACCCGCAACCGGCGGCGGACCACGCCCCGCAAGCTCGCCGCCAAGCAGGGGCCCGAGGCCGAGCGAATCGAGCAGATCCTCGCCACCCCCGAGGGCCAGGCGCTCTACCGGCGAAGACAGCAGATCGTCGAGCCGGTCTTCGCCAACACCAAGTTCATCCGCGGAGCCGCCCGCTTCCAGCGGCGAGGGTTATCCGCCTGCAGGGCCGAGTGGCGGCTCCTCGCAGCCACTCACAACCTCCTGAAGCTCTGGCGGGCTGGACTCGCAGGATCCGGGTCTCGATCGGCGGAACCGATGCCCGTCTGAGAGTTGAACGGGGCCGGGTTCCCTTCGAACTCGATCCCGGGCGGGATCGGATCCGTAGACCCCGCCGAGCTGCCGCGCGGTTTGCGCGACAGCCTCATTTGCGGGGCTTTTATCGAGTACCGCTACGGGGATTCGAACCCCGGTTTCCGGACTGAGAATCCGGCGTCCTAGTCCCCTAGACGATAGCGGCGCGGAGGCGACATTCTAGCGATAGGTCGGGTCGAGCTGACGCGCGGCTCGGCAGTCGGGAAGGAGGCCGCAGGCGCTAGATTGCCTGGTCCCGCGGCTGTGGCGGAACTGGTAGACGCGCACGGTTCAGGTCCGTGTGGAGGAAACTCCGTGAAGGTTCGACTCCTTTCAGCCGCATCGATCGGTCCCGTGAAGCTCAGGCGGGTTGCCGGGACCGAGCAGCCTCGCCGGCCCTGGCCGCGACGGCGCTGATCTCCTCGACGAACTCGGGCCAGAGTGCCGGCGGCAGATCGTGGCCCATGCCCTCGAAGATGCGCAGGCGGGAATCGCGGATCGCCTTAGCCGTGGCGCGGCCGGCCACGGGTCGAATCAGCGGGTCGCTGCCGCCGTGCAGGACCGTCGCCGGCAAGCGCAGCCTTTCCAGCGCCGCGGTGCGATCGCCCGAGGCAGTTACCGCGTGTAGCTGGCGGGCGACGCCGGCGCGGCTGTGCGAGCGATCGTAGGAGGCCCCGGCGAGCTCGCGAAACCGAGTCTCATCCATCGGGTAACCGGGCGAACCAATCGTTTTGAAGGTCCTCACGGTCTGCTCGATCGCCCCCTCCCGCCCCGCGCTGGGCCGCGCGAACAGGGTCCCGAAGGCCTTCCAGGCCGGTATCCCGAGCCAGCGGTTGCCGGTCGAGGACATCATCGAGACCAGCGAGCGCACGCGCTGCGGCTGCTGGATCGCCACCGTCTGGGCGATCATCCCCCCCATCGAGGCGCCGACCAGGTGAGCGGACTCGATCCCCAGGTGGTCCATCAGCCCGGTCGTGTCCACGGCCATGTCGCCCAGCAGGTACGGCGCCGTGCTGCGCCGGCCGAGCAGCATGTCGGCTCGATTCGCAACGCCGGCCGACTCGATCTTGGTCGAGCGGCCGATGTCGCGGTTGTCGAAGCGGACGACGCGGAAGCCACGCTCAGCCAACATCGTGCAGAGCTCCTCGTCCCAGGCAAGCATCTGCGTCGCCAGCCCCATGATCAGCAGCAGCGGCTCACCGTTGGGATCGCCGGTCTCCTGAAAGGCAAGCTCGATCCCGTTAGCGGGAGCGAGTCGCTCGGCGCTGAGACTGCTCATCCGTTGCTCCTATGTCAAGCCGCCGCCGCGATTTGCGGCGAGGGCGTTCCTCTCTGAGAGCCCACGGTGGTCACAGAGCTATCTATTTCGGGATTGACCAAGAGCCGCCAAACCCTACGCGCCAGGTGACGCTTCAAGCAGCGCAGCGCCTCCCTGTTTGACTTGCCCTCAGCCCGCTTGCGATCAAGGAACTGGCGCGCGGGGGGATGGACGCGGCTCTGAGTTACGGCGATTCGGTGAAAGGCGCAGTTGAGCTGGCGGTTGCCGCCGCGATCGAGGCGATGGCGGATGCGGTTACCCGAGGAGGCTGGAACCGGTGCGACACCAGCAAGGCGGGCTAGCTTGGCATCGGAGGAAAAGCGCTTCGCGCCAGCGGTCTCGGCGAGGAGCTTTGCCGCGGTGAGCGCTCCACAGCCTGGGAAATCAAGTAGCTGGGGCGCCCTGGAGCGCACCATGGCGCCAATCTCGCGTTCGAGGGCCGCCGCGCGCTTGGTGTGATCACGGATCGCCTTGACCAGCTCGCGGGCGATGCGAACCCGTGTGCTCTGCTCGGCGCGACTGAGCTTGCGGGAGACCCGATCCAACCAGACGAAGCGGTCAAGGCATCCCGCCGGCAGCTCGAGCTCGGGCCAGAGGTCGTGCAGGTGCCAGCGCAGGCGCTGCTGGTCCTCTGAGCGTGCCCTGACGAGGTTCTCACGGTGATCGAGGAGGAGCTTCAGCTCCAAGGCCCCCTCGTCGAGGTGGGCAGAGGGCAGGGTCTCAGGACCCTCCCTCAGGGCCGCTCTCGCGACGGCCAGCGCATCGATCGGATCGGACTTGCCCCGGGTGCGTTCCCCACGGCGGCTTAGACCCATCAGCTTCGGGGGAACCCGGACCACGCGCGCTCCCCGGAGGCGACCAAGAAGCGCTCAAAGGAGCCCGAGACATGGCGGCGTCCTCGATTGCCCAGATGCGCTCCTCATCGATGTCTCGCCCCCAGGCGAGCAGCTGGCGAAAGCCCGGCTCTCGCGCTGGCGCCGTCAGCTCCCCAGCGAGCTGACCGGAGCCCGCAAATACGGCGCCGCAGGTGTGGGTTCTCCTGTGGGTATCCGCTCCGATCACGATCATTTGCCGCGTCCCTTCGATTGGTATGAAGGTCAGACCTCCGGTCGACAGCCAGCCTAGGAGTCAGCTCGCCGCCTACCCGAGAACCAACCGTCTCGGTCGGACGCTGCCGCCGACCGTGGGGCCGACATTGACAGTGAGGCCAGCTTAGCCCCGCCAGCTAAGTTGCCTGGCGATGCGCACCGCAATCATCTCCGACCTCCACCTGGGCAGCGCCTTCGGCGAGGATGTGCTGCGCGACGCCAAGGTCCGCGAAGTCCTGCTCGGCGAGCTGGGCGCCGCCGACCAGCTGGTCCTGCTCGGCGACGCGCTGGAGCTGCGCGAACTGCCGCTCGCCACTGCACTCCTCAGCGCCCAGCGCTTCTTTGAAGAGATCGGTGAGGCAATGGCCGGACGGCCGGTGATCCTCGTTCCCGGCAACCATGACCACCGGCTCGCCGAGCCCCTGCTGGAGCAACTAGCGCTTGCCGATCGGCCGCTCGAGCTGGAGCATCGCGCCGGGCCGTCCGACGAGCCTGCGACCCGAATCGCGAGCTGGCTCGGTGACGCCGAGCTGCAACTCGCTTACCCAGGGATCTGGCTGCGCGAGGACGTCTACGCCACCCACGGCCATTACATGGACTGCTACATGAGGCTGCCGCGACTCGAGTGCATCGCCGCGGCAGCGACGATGCGGACGCTGCGGCCACTCCCCGAGCGGCCGACCCCGGCCGACTACGAGCGCATCCTGCGGCCGGTCTATGGCCTTACCTACGGACTTGCCCAGGGAGGCGTGGCACGCCAGGCGGCGCGTCCATCCGAGCGCGTATGGCGGGCGGTCGCGAGCAGCAATGGAGCCAGCGGGCGGATCCGCCGCGCCGCTCTGCGGGCTGCGGTGCCGGCCACGATCTGGGGGATCAACCGCCTCCTCCATGCCGAATTCGACGCCAGCCTCGCCGCGGGGTCAATCTCACAGAGCGGGATCGACGCCGCCACCGAGCTCGCCGGCGAGCTTCAGCTGGGAGCAGCGCACATGATCACCGGCCACACCCACCGCGGTGGCCCGCACCAAGCCGAGGCCGAGTGGATGCTGCCGGGCGGCGGCCGGCTCCACAACACCGGCAGCTGGGTGTTTGCCTCCGCCTTCCATCACCCTGGAACTCCCCCTGGCCCCTACTGGCCGGGAACGATCACCTGGCTGGAGGACAGCGGCCCGCCTCGCCACCAGCGACTGCTGCTGAAGCACTCGCGCGACGAGCTGAGCGCGACCATCGGCCGTCTCGCCGCCTCGATCTCCTAACCGCTCGAACTAGCTCCAAGCCACTCGGCGATGATCCCACCGATCTCCTCGCCGGCGTCCTCTTGGAGGAAGTGGCCGGCGCCCTCGATCGGCCGCGGCGCGGGGAAATTGAGCTGAGAGGCAACCCGCTCGCCGACCGAGAGGGGAAGGATCGGATCGGAATCGGCCCAAAGGACAAGGGTCTGCCGCTCGTCGTCTCGTAGCGCGTCGGCGACCCGTTTGCCCTCGGCAGCCCCGGGCGCATCGGGCTCGGTCGGCAGGATCAGAGGGAAGGCGCGGGCGCCCGCCTTCGACTCCGGGCTTGGGTAGGGAGCCTCGTATGCGCTGATCACCTCGTCGCCGGGATCGTTCGCGCAGCCGCCGCGCACCAGCATCCCGATCGGGATGTCGGCGTTGTCGCGAACGAACTCGCGAAATTTGAGCCAGGCATCGCTCATCCGCTGATGGCCGGTGAAGGGGCCCGTCTCCATGATCACGATGCGGGAGAAGCGATCGGGGTGCTCGACTGCGAGCCGCAGACCGATCGGTCCGCCCCAATCGTGCACGACCGCGGTCGCGTTGCGCACATCGAGCTCCTCCAGCAGTGTCGAGATCAGCTCGACGTGGCGGTCGTAGGTGTACCAAGCGAGATCGGTGGGCTTGTCGGAACGACCGAAGCCGGCGTAGTCGGGGGCGATGCAGCGGTAGCCGGCGTCGCGCACCGGGGGGATCACCTTGCGCCAGAGGAACGACCAGGTGGGCTCGCCGTGGAAGAAGACGACGGGGTCCCCCTCTCCCTCGTCGAGATAAGCGAGGCGCACTCCATCGACCTCGCAGTAGCTCGACTTGAAGGGAAAGTCGGGCAGCCCCTGCAGGCTCTCCTCCGGCGTCCTCACCACGTCGCCACTCACGCGGCGATCATGGCAGTTGGCGCAGGACGCCGCGTCCCACGTTCGATCGGGTGTCGCTCCTCAGCGGCGTCAGTTGGTTGCGGATTTAGATCCGGTCGAGGACAAATCGAACCATCGGCAGTCCCTCGCAGGAAACATGCGGAAAACAGCGAAGTTCTTGCCGAATCACTCCTCCTCATGTAACGAAAGGGTTGCTATGAACGAAGACAGCCTGATCAGCGGCTGGTGGGTTTTCGCCGGTGTGCTGCTCCTGGTCGCCGGTGTGTTGAACATCATCTACGGCATCGCCGCGATCGGAGATTCGAAGTTCTTCACCGAGAACGCCACCTACATCCTCAGCGGACTGAACACCTGGGGCTGGATCATCCTGATCATCGGCGTGCTCGAGCTCGTCGCCGCCTTCTCGCTCTTCTCCGGCGGGGAATTCGGCCGCTGGTTCGGCATCTTCATCGCCTCGCTCAATGCGATCGGCGCGCTGCTCTCGATCCCGGCCTACCCGTTCTGGTCGCTGGCGATTTTCGCCCTCGCGATCATCATCATCTACAAGCTGGCCGAGGGCCCGGAAGGCAACCCGGTCTCCTAGCGCCGTGGCTCAGCCGCGCAGCGGCGAGCCCGATACCTGCTGTGGACGAAGGCCCTGGGCTCCCAGGGCCTTCGTCGTTCCGGCCTGCTCCGCCGCAAGCGACTCGGGTGCGGCAAGGGTCGACCAGGGGGCCGGCGTCTGCTCGCGAGCCTCGTAGAGGACGTCGACGCCGGCGAGGCGGTCCTGCCAGCCACGCCGCCGCTGATCGAAGAGGATGCCGAGGAAGCCGAGCCCGAAGGGGATCGCGGCGAGGAAGAGGCCGAACAGCCGCTTCAACGACTTGCGGGGCTTCAGACCGCGCCCCGCGACGCCGAGCCTGATGCCGAAGAAGCGCATGCCCGGCGTCTGCGCCGCCAGCGACCAGAAGACGATCATGTAGAGGCCGGCAAGGACCACCCAGGTGGTGCCGCCGAGCGCCAGGGCGAAGCCGGAGACGCCGTTGCCGGTGCCCGAGAAGAAGGAGCCGATCAGCGCGACGATCGCGGCCAGGCCGGAGAAGGCGAGGTTGACGATCAGCAGGTCGAAGCCGAAGGCGAGCGCCCGGGTCAGCGCCCCAGCCCTTTCGGTTGGCTCGCCGCGGCGCTTGCGGAAGGTGACGCGCCGGGCGACGCCCTCGACCACGTCATCGAGGCGACGAGTCGTGTCGCCGATCGTGTGGCCGATGTCCTCGATGAAGCCGACGCTCTGAGCACTGATCGCGGCGCGAAGCTCAGGCGCCTCGGCGATCCGCTCGACCAGGCGCTGCGCCTCGTCACTGGCCAGGAGCCGCCGCCAAACCTCATCGATCATCTCGCTGTCGAGTGCCTCGATTAGAGCCTGCTTCACCGTGTCGCTCTCGAGGGCACCGCGCGCCGCTTCTTCGACCAGGGGCCCCTGCAGCACCCGAGTCAGGGCGCGTTCCACGGCCTCGCTCTCAACCGCCGCGACCATCGCCTCCTCGGCGGCAACCTCCACGGCCCGGTCGATCCCAGTCGCTTTGCCGACCGAGCGGGCACCGCGCACGCCGGCGCCGAGCAGCCGCACCGAAAGCGGCAGCGGCTTACCGGCAGGACCTTCGCCGGGCCTCGGATCCTGCTCTGGAGCGGGGCTTTCAGCCATCGCGGGCGAGTATACGACCGGCCGGTGGGTGGACCGCTACGGCGTTGCGATGCCCAGCGCCTCGAGCAAGCGGCCCAGCAGCTCCGCCTGCGCCGGGTTGATCCTGCGCCGGGCCTCCTCCGGCTCGAACCACTCGGCCCGGTCCACCTCGGGGAACTCGCGCTTGACGCCCGAGCGGGGTGGCCACTCGAACTCGAAGCTGTTGCTGTCTAGCTTCGTCGGGTCGAAGTCCCCCTCCGCGGCCCAGGCGTGGACGACCTTGCCCCCCTTCTGGCGGATCGAGCCGAGCTCGATCAAATCGGTCGCGGAGAGCGACGGCGCGTCCGGCCCCAGCTCCTCCCCCAGCTCGCGCAACGCGCACTGGCGCTTGTCCTCTCCAGAGTCCGGTTCCCCCTTCGGGATCGACCAGGCGCCGAGGTCTTTCTTCGACCAGTAGGGGCCGCCCGGGTGGATCAAGAGCAGCTCCGGTTCCGCGCGGTTGCGGAAGAGGAGAACCCCGGCGCTCTCCTTCCCAGCCACGCGGCGCCTCAGGCGACGGCGCGCAGGCGACTCTTCGCCTGCTGGGCGATCACGGCCGCCCATTCGGAATCGTCGATGCGGACGGGAGCCGTCGTCGCGAGGAAATCGGCGAGCACCGTGGCAAGGCCGTCGGGGTCTTCGAGGTGGGGAAAGTGAGCCGCGCGCGGCAGCGTCTCGAAGCGGCAGTGCGGAATCGCCTCGTGCGCAGCGCGGCCGTGCTCGATCGGGATCGTCCGGTCCCGATCCCCCCAGACGATCAAGGTCGCCATGTCGCCCAACAGGTAGAGCCGATCGGCGGCACTGACGTGCTGGCCGTGAACGTCGATCACCGAGCGCAGGGTCTGCAGGAACGCGCGGCGCGAACCCGGCTCCTGCAGCGGCCGCAGCGCCCGGGCGATCGCCTCCAGATAAACGCCTTTGGAGCTGCCTCGGGTGCGCAGCCGCCCGCCGGCGGCATCGATTGCATCGACCAGTTGGCGCTGCGCCGCGAGACGCAGCAAGGGCGAGACACCCGGTAGTGCGGCGCCGCGCAGCAGCGGGCTCACCTCCCGCCCGAGCCCACCACTGGAGATCAGCACCAGCCGCTCGGTGCGCTGGGGGAATTGGTAGAAGAACTGCATAGCCACGCCGCCGCCGAGTGAGTGGCCGACGATGGTCGCCCGCTCGACCCCGATCGTGGTGAGAAGGTCCCGGATGCTGGCGGCGTGGGCGCCGAGCGAGTAGTCGCCCCGCGGCGTCGCCGAGTCGCCGTGCCCGATCAGGTCCGGGGCGACCACCCGGTAGGAGCCGGCGAGCTTTTCCGCCACCGGTTGCCAGTGCCGCGAGGAATTGACCATGCCGTGAATCAACACCACGGTCGGCCCGCTGCCGGCTACGCGGTAGATCGCGCGGTGACCGTGAAGGTCGACCTCATGGGCCTCGAAGTGGCTGGCCACTTCCACACAGAGACCCTAGCGCCGCCGCCGAACGGTGCCGAACTACGACTGACTGGGGTGCTGGGCGGCGCGCTCGCGCGCCCCGGCCTTCTCCTCGAGGGTCATTGCGCCCGGGTGGCCATCGCCTGGCCAGGGAGTGAGGATCAGCAGCAGGCGGGCATCGGACCGGGCTGAGACGGTGTGTCGCTCACCCGGGTCGAACTCGAAAAGATGTCCGGCGCGCGCGGACACAGTCTCGCCATCGAGCGCTGCAACGTCGACTTCGCCGTCAACGACGACGAGCCGTGCACGCTCGTGTACCTCGTGCTCCTGCATCTCCTCCCCCGCGGGAAGGTGCAACAGGACCGCGCGTGCATCATCGGCGGATGCCAGGATCTGTGGCTGGTGCGGCTCCGCATCGACGGTCTTCAAGTCCCAGCTCTGCATCTACAGCCTCCCTCTTCCCTAGACGTTCCGGTCGCGTCGCTGCGATTGTTGTACCAGGACCGAGGCTGACGGGCCAGTGCGCGAAGATGCCCGCGCCATCCCCGGCCACGCCCGGAGGCACTGAACTTCCTCGCCGAAGGCGTCGAGAAAGCCGGCGGCACCGACGCGAAGAAGCTCACCGCTGCGTTCAACGGGGTCAAGGACTGGAAGGGGTGGACCGGGGCCAGTTGCGCGTCGACAAGGACTGGGCGAAGGCGGTCGACGTTCCGTACTAGGCCGAGCCGACCGGACCGGGGCGCAAGACGTCCGGGTCGTGGCCGGGGATGACGCGGGCGCCGCGGTCGCGCAGAGCACGTAGGCGTTCGGCGGAGTCGCGCTGCGCGGCGTGGTCGTCGGCGAAGGCCGGGAAGCGAAGGTCGTCGAGGCTCGAGTCGAAGTAGGCGACGTCGGCGCCGAGAATCAGGTCTTCGCCGATGCGAACCGACTGATGCCCCGGCGTGTGGCCGGGCGTCAGCAACAGCTCGATCGAGCCGTCGCCGAGAAGGTCGTGATCGCCGTCGACGAGGACCACTTCGCGCTCGTCGTCGACGTAGTCGCGCGGGAAGAAGAAATTCCGCTTGATCGAGTCGGCGTCCTTGCCGGCTTCCCATTCGCCACGCTGGACGACGACGGGGATGTTCGAGGGCAATAGCGAGAGTCCACCCGCGTGGTCCCAGTGCAGATGGGTAAGAACGATCTTGGTGATCGTGGCCGGGTCGACCTGCTCATCGATGGGCTGGTCAAGCTCGAAGGAGAAGAGCCCCATTGTCTCCGCACCGTCGTAGAACGCCGACGCATCACCACAGATACCGGGGTGCAAGCCGGTGTCGATCAGGATCCGCTCGCTGTCGGTCTCGACAACGTAGGCGGGAACCGGGAAGCGGATGCTCTTCTCGGGCTCCTCGCCTTGGCGCCAGATCGCCGCCGAGGCGGTCATCCAGCCGACGTTCAGCATCTCGACCTTCACCAATAGCATTCTGCCGGTGACTGGGCTCGCGCGCTCCAGGCGTCTTCCACCCGTCCCACTAATCACCCCACTCACCTGCGTCGGCATGATCGTCTTGGTAGCGCTGGCGACCTTCGTCGAGCTGGCTTCCGCGGACGAGCGAACGGTGATTGGCCATTCGGTCCGCGGCCGTCCGATTACCGCGACCCTGAAGGGGGACCTAAGCGCTCAAGCGCGGGTCCTGGTGATCGGCTGCGTTCACGGCAACGAGGCCGCCGGGGTGCGAGTCGCGCGAAGGCTGATCGCCGGTGCCCCACTCCGAAACGCGGCCATCTGGGTGGTCCCGTCGCTCAACCCGGACGGCGTGGCGGCCGGCACGCGTGGCAATGCCCGCGGCGTCGACCTCAACCGCAACTTCCCCTTCGACTGGCAGCCGCTGGGCGGGCTCGAATATTCCGGCAGGCGCGCCCTCTCCGAGCCGGAGTCGCGCGCGGCTCGGCGCTTGATCCTGCGGGTCAGGCCCGACATCACGATCTGGTTTCACCAGCCGTTCGACCTGGTCGACCGCTCCGGTGGCGATCCGCTGGTCGAGCGTCGCTTCTCGCAGCTGATCGGCCTGCCGCTGGTCCGCCTCAGGCGCTATCCGGGCAGCGCCTCGAGTTGGCAGAACCACGCATTGCCCAGGAGCACCGCATTCGTGGTCGAGCTGCCACCCAGGGTGCGCAGCGCCTTGATCGGGCACGCCGCAAGGGCAGTCCGGTCTCTCGCCAACGAGTACGGAAGCCCGCACGTCGGCGGCGCCACCGAAACCAAATCAGCCACCGGCCCTGTTTGACCGACGCCAGACGGCCCCTACTCGACGTGGATCCACTGCAACCGCTTGGCGCTCGGCTCCGAGGCTGCAGGCACCTGTCCCAGGTCGGCCCGGCGGAGGGCCGCCTCCCATGCCACATCCTGCTCACGCCAGAGAGCTTCATGTCGCCGACGCTGGCGGCGACGCCTGAGACGAACGCCTACAACGCCGAGGATAAGACCGAGCACGATGATGGCCAGCAACAGGGCAGAACCCGCGGCCCCCTGATCATCTGAGTCCGTGAACGATGCAGCCGTCGCCGGGGGTGCGGAGATGACGCCACCGCCCTGAGGCCGGGCAGAGCGGCCCACTGAAATTGCGGCGCCGACCGCAGCATCGTAGTTCCTGCTTGCCCTGTCCTCCGTCGCAGTCTCCGTCTCCGTCGCCCTCGGTTGCACCGATTGGATCCCGCTTTCCGCTCGAGGCGTGCTCGCGGGTTCGTCGAACGTCGACGGGGTAGATGGTTCCGGTTCGTAGGACGCACTTGGTTCGGGGGTGTAGGAGGGTGCCTCGCTGTCTGACCCAGCCGACCCGGAACTTCCCGTAACCACGCCGCTGCCCACCGAGCTGCCCTGCTGTAGCGGCGCGGCTCCGCCGCTGGAAGCCCCCCCGCCAGAACCCTGCGGGGACCATTCCGTCGAAGGCGGTGCGGCAGGTTGCGCCGAGCCGCCCGAAGGTTCGACAACCGCTCCCCCGGGCGCAGACCCGCCGCCGGATTCTTCACCCGCCGCAAGCGCACCTGCCGGTGCGCCAACGAGCAGGACAAGCACGGTAGCGATCATCAAGGGCACAAAAGGACTGTGGCGAAAAAGCTTGCTCATCTCCCGGCTCGCTCCCGTCAGAGTGAAGTGGATGGACAATTAACGGGGTCGATGGACAAATAGTCTAAGTTGAGATCAAATTTTGCCATGAAAAAGACGCTAAGAGCGAGAAAAGCTTGATTGATGGAGCCGAGAAAGCGGTTGTCGGCACGATCGGGAGGGTTGGCTGAAGATGTGGCTGTCCCACCGATCCGCGTTTGGAGCACTGGCTGGTGCCGGGCTTTCAACCGGCCTCGGCCTGCTGCTTGCGGTCACGTCATCAGCCGCCCCGCCGAGCCTGAGCATCGTCGCCACCGACGCTGTAATCGGGCAAACGATTCAAGCAACGGCGCAACTCTCGGAAACGGAAAGCCCGAACCCATCGGGAGAAATCTCCTTCGAGGTCTTCGGCCCCGACGACCCCACCTGCTTGGGGCCGGCGCTGAGTCCCGCCCCGGCTTCGGTCTCGGTGAATGGCGAAGGCGAATATTCCTCGGGAGAGTTCACCCCGCCCGAAGCGGGCGCCTATCACTGGAGCGCTCACTACTCAGGCGACCTCGAAAACGGCCCTGCCGACGCCACCTGCTCCGCGATCTCAACTGTGGGCAAGGAGAATCCCGATTTGACGGCCACCGCAAGCGATGGCGTCGTCAATACCGCGATACACGACGAAGCGAGCGTAACCGGAGGTTTCTCTCCAACTGGGGAAGTGATCTTCCGGGTCTACGGACCGGCCGACGCCACCTGTCTTACGCCACTGGAAACGGATGCCGTACCGCTCGATGACGGCGACGCCACCTCTGCGGATTTTCTTCCTCAGCAAGCCGGCGAATTCCGCTGGAGTGCTGAATACGCAGGCGACAGCAACAACGAGCCGGTCAGCTTGCCTTGCGGGTCCGCCAATCAGGCCTCGACGGTCAGCAAGGCGTCGCCGAGCCTTGTCGGCGTGGCGACCTCCGTTGTGGTGGTCGGCTCCTCGATCACCGACGGGGTGACCCTGGCGAGTGGCTTTGAGGCCAGCGGCCAGCTCGTCTTCCGCGCCTACGGCCCGGGCGACGCGGCGTGCTCGACCACTCCCAAATATGAAGCGACGGTCGCCGTCGACGGCAATGGCCCCTACTCCCCGGCTGGGTTCTCGCCGGCGACGGGGCTGTATCGGTGGACCGTCTCCTATGCAGGGGACGGCAATAACGAGCCGGCGAGCTTGCCTTGTGGATCCGCCAATCAGGCCTCGACGGTCAGCAAGGCCTCGCCGAGCCTCGTCGGCGTGGCGACCTCCGTTGTGGTGGTCGGCTCCTCGATCACCGACGGGGTGACCCTGGCGAGTGGCTTTGAGGCCAGCGGCCAGCTCGTCTTCCGCACCTACGGGCCGGGCGACGCGACGTGCTCCACCACTCCCAAATATGAAGCGACGGTCGCGGTCGATGGCAATGGCCCCTACTCCCCGGCTGGGTTCTCGCCGGCGGCGGGGCTGTATCGGTGGACCGTCTCCTATGCAGGGGACGGCAACAACGAGCCGGTCAGCTTGCCTTGTGGGTCCGCCAATCAGGCTTCGACGGTCAGCAAGGCCTCGCCGAGCCTTGTCGGCGTGGCGACCTCCGTTGTGGTGGTCGGCTCCTCGATCACCGACGGGGTGACCCTGGCGAGTGGCTTTGAGGCCAGCGGCCAGCTCGTCTTCCGCGCCTACGGCCCGGGCGACGCGACGTGCTCCACCACTCCCAAATATGAAGCGACGGTCGCGGTCGATGGCAATGGCCCCTACTCCCCGGCTGGGTTCTCGCCGGCGGCGGGGCTGTATCGGTGGACCGTCTCCTATGCAGGGGACGGCAACAACGAGCCGGTCAGCTTGCCTTGTGGGTCCGCCAATCAGGCCTCGGCCGTGGGCACGGTTACCGTGACCCTTGCCGCCAGCGCCGCCAGCGGCACGGTCGGGGACCCGGTGACGGCCATGGCGTCGATCCAGGAAGGGGCAATCCCCGCCGGGCAAATTACGTTCAAGGCGTTCTCGCCTGACAACACGAATTGCTCGGGCGCTCCAGCCTTCAGCTCGACGGTCAACGTTTCGGGGAACGGCTCATACCGCTCTGCCGCGTTCGTGCCTTCTCGGGTCGGCATCTTCCGCTGGACCGTCAGCTATACGGGCGACCCCAATCACGCCCCCACGACCGTTGACTGCGGCAAAGCGACGTCCACTGTCTCCAAGGCAAGGCCCTCGATCACCAACGGGGTCGTGCCACGACTGACGGTCGGCACCTCGTTCGAGATCACGGCCACGCTGCAGGGGGGCTATGCGCCCACCGGCACGATCACGTTTGAGATCTACCGCCGGACCGCGGCAGGCTGTGTCAAGCCGCTGGTCGTCGGCGCCGTCCCCGCGGCCGGGAACGGCACGTTCGGCTCGGATCCGCTTGTGGCGCGACAGCCCGGCACCTACAGCTTCGTGGCCAGCTACTCAGGCGACGCTGGCAATCAGGGCACGACCGATCCGTGTAATCCGTCCAGCCAAGCAGTGCGGGTGTATAGGCGAACGCCGAAAGTAAAACCGCGTGCGCGTCTGAAGGGGGGTAACCAGATCTCGATCCGCGCGCACCTCTCGGGGGCTGCCTCCCCCTCCGGCGCGATCAACTTTCGGCTCTACCGTCCGGGCGACAAACAGTGCAAACACAAGCCTGCGTTTAGCGGCGGCCTCACCGTAAGGTCAAACGGTAACCACCTGCTGGGCCAGTACTTCGCGACCAAACCGGGCGTCTACCGCCTCAGCGTCGGCTACTCCGGCGACCAGCGCAACCGCCGATACAAACCCACCTGCCGCGGCGTACAGCAGATCCAAATCGGCTGACTCGGGCGTGGAGATTGTGGAACGCGAGACCCGGGGATATATTCGCCCCAGCGGCCGAGGCCGATAAGTCAACTGGGGGAAGCTATGTCAGGACGGATCGAGGGCCTGTGCAGACGGTATCGAGCAGCAATCGGGGTCCCGACCTTGCTTGCAACGTTGGCCCTTGCCCTGCCGGCGACCGCCGCGGCGTGTATCGAAGACGGCGGCGGCGAAGACCGTGGTCCGCTGATTGGAGCGGCGCAGATAACCCCGTCGAGCTTCAGCTACGAAGGCGGGACCGCAGTGGTCAGCGGCGAGGTGGAAGACGACTGCGGACTTCAGCAGGTCCGCGCTGAAGTCTTCAGCACCGAAGGCCTCTACTGGAGCTTCGAACTGCTCCCTTACGCGGTCGTCAACGCCAACACGACCCTCTACCGCGGCGAAATCCAGGTGCCGCCCAACTACCAGGAATGGCCGGTCGGCTATCAGGCGGTGATCGAAGCCGAAGACACCAACGGTTCCCGCGAACAGGCGTATGCAGGCGAGGCGGAAGTCGCACCGCCGCCGCAGTTCGACGAAGCGCCCTACGTCGCCAATGCGTCGCTGAGCCCGCGCGTTCTCGGCTCCGCGGGCGGTCAGGTGACGATCGGCGCCGACGCCAGCGACAACCGTTCCGTCAGCAACGTCTTCGCAATCGTCACCCCGCCGGACGAAACCCAGAAAGAAGTCCAGCTGGAACCGGTCAGCTCCACGCACTTCGAAAGCAGCTTCGCAGCCCCGGCCAACCTGGGTGCGACGCCCAAGGAATACTCGGTCGTCGTCTACGCCGAAGATGACATCGGCCAAAACAGCTCGGAAAGCGCCGGCAGCTTCATCGTCTCGCCGCCGAGCGGCCAACTCGAGGTTCGGCCGCCGAAGAGGTCCTTCGGCCCAGTGGCGATCGGCAACAAGGCCACTCGACTCGTGGTCGTGCGCAACCGCGGCGGCCGCAAAACGCAGCCGGTCGAAGCCTCGATCACGACCTCCGGCGCGCCGTTTTCGCTTCAGGGAGCGGTCGGCGAGAAAATCGACTTTCTCCTCAGCCCCGGCGAAACGCGCATCTTCGCGATTGATTTCGCGCCCGCTTCGCCAGGGCACAAGGTCGGCTCGGCGATCGTCTCGCGTGAGGATGGCGCCCAGCCCGACATCTCCGTGGGACTCACCGGCAAAGGTGTAGAACGCCGGCGACCACCGCCTTAACGGGACGGTATTTGAAGCGCAGAAAGATCGGCTTGGACGCGTAGCCGGTCAACTGGCGAGATAACGTTTCGTTTAGTGAGCGTCCTTTTAAGCCAGCTCGCGGGAAGAATTCGAGTTTTGGCCGCCATCGCCTTCTGTTGCCTGGTCGGCGCAACGAGCGTGGAGGCGGCTTCGCCCGCGCACGTCCTCAAGCGGCCGAGTATCTCGTTGCGCGTCCCGAGTCAGGTCGACGCCGGCGCGCCGGCCGTCGCGAGCGGCAGTACTTGGCCGGTGCCGCATAACGCGCGGGTCTTACTTCAGCTCAGTCGAGACAGAAGCTGGAAGACGGTCGCCGGTCGAGCGCTGCGGCACCGCGCATTCAGCTTCCGCTTTCACTTCCCTGCCGAACAGGAGGCCGTGCGAGTCCGCGCCGTCCTCTTCAGACGCGGTGCGAACCTGGCCAGGTCGCCGGTGCGAACCGTTCACGTGCGCGCACGTAGCCCGGTCGGACCGCCACCGCTGTCACCCGGCGGAGCCGGCGGCTCACCGGAGCCGGCGGCAGAAGCCCCGCTCTCGGCGGCATCGCTGATGACCACCGTCGAACGCTACGCTCGCTGGCCGAATCACCTGAGCGACACGGCCACCAGCGCTGCCGCGCTCGATGAGTTCAGCGCCGCGCTCGGCGCCGCCGGCTTACGGCTGGGGCAGCAGGCGTTCACCTATCCCGAATTCTCGGTGTCCGCCGTCGGCCTCAGCGCCGGCGGCGCCGGCGTGCCGGCCGCGGCGATCGCGCCCTATCTCTACTCGGGCACGACCGGACCGGGCGGGGTCACAGCCACCCTCTTCGACGGCGGCGACGGCAAATTCGAAGCGAGCGAAGTCGCGGGCAAGATCGTCGTCGTCTCGCTCGTCTCTCCGAACAACTCGAGCTCACCGAACCTCTACCCGGCGATCGAAGCCGCCGTCAAAGGCGGCGCGAAAGCGTTGGTCGGCGTAACCCAAGGAGTCGGCGACTACCCCAAGTGGGAGAACACCAACGCTCGCCGCGGCACTGGACCGATGCCGGTTCTGCTGGTTGGAAAGCACTCCGGGGCAGCGGTCATCGCCGCCGCGCAGGGTGGCAAAACCGGGACCGTCACCCTCGCCGCGAACACGTCCGGCCTCGCCTGCGAGCGTGACGTCTGGGGCGAACTCGAAGGCGCCGACCCAAGCCGTCGCGTCTTCGTCGCCACCCCCGCTTCCTCCTTCACTCCTTCGGCCTCGGAACACGGCTCGGCCTACGCGATCGTCATCGGCCTCGCCCGCCACTACGCAGCGCTGCCAAAATCAGCACGGCCGGAGACCCTCGTCTTCATGGCAATCGGCGGGCACGAGGTCGGATGGCTGGGACTGCAGGGGCTGTTGAACAGCTCTCACGGGTCGTGGTTCCGGGGCGCTGACGCCTACGTCCACCTGGGCTCGAGCCTCGGGGCGCCGACCGCGAGAGAGGAACCGGACGGAACCGTGGTGACGACGCCGACCCCCGATCCGAGCGGACAGCTTCACAACAGCGAGAACCCGCTGCTCGAAACGAGCATCCTTGAGGACTTTGCCGCCGCCGGCGTGCCGACCAAAGACAAAGCCCCGCATGAAGCCAGCGGCGGCGAGCAGACCTACGCCTACGCCGCCGGCATCCCGATGGTCTCTTTCAGCGGCGCCAGCCTCTACTTCCATACCGCAGGTGACTCGCCGAGCGTCGTCGACCCGACAATCCTGGCCAAGGACGCCGACGCTTTCCGCCGCGCGGTCGACACGATCTCCGCAATCCCGTCGGGTCAGCTCAAAGCGGCGAACACCACGGCCGAAGCCTACGGAGAAACGATCAATCCCGACGACCGCGCGCCGGTCAACCCGACCCTGCTTTCGAACAGGTCCGGCGGTCCTCCGGCGACGCCCGTCTCCAGCTGTCCCTGAGATCAGCAGCCTGTCTTTGAAGCCCGCTCGGTCAGCGGGCGTTCGTAAATCGGGGAGACAGGATCGAAGCCGCATCCCATAGCGCTTCGCGGCAGTCCTGTGTCACCGCTGCGTCACTTCTTCGAACTGCAACCGCCGCACCGTGCGAAAGGCTGTCCCGGTGACCGAATGGCGTCCACTTTCAAGGCGCGGCCAGCCCGATCAACGGCTCGATGAGCCGACGGAGGGGCTACCGCCATATCTGGCCGGCCCAATCCTAGATTGGCTGCGCGGCGCATTCGCAGACGGCATGCATGGTGGAATACCCGACGGCCCGCTCACGTTGCTTCAGCTGAAATTCAAGCTCGAACCGGCCCTTGATTGGCGACAGGGTGCGCCGAGCGCACTGCATGACCTTCTCCAGCGAGTCGCTGAGGACGAGGAATTCGGTCTGGACATCATCGATTTCGTACTCCATCACGTCAGCAGATTTACCGATGAATACGAACGTCCCGAGGACGTGGCTGGGCGTCTAGCCAGCGTATTGCACCTAGGTGGTTCAGCCTGGGAGGTCACCCAACTGGAGTACGACGAGTATTCACTTTCGCGACGAGCCGTTGGTCCGATCCGCGAGGCGCTCGAAAGCATGCCCGCGTCGGGGCGAGCGCATCAACACCTCGTTAAGGCATGGAACCAACTCGCTGGTCGTAATCCGGACGAGTCAGGGGCTTATCGCGAATCCGTCAAGGCTGTCGAGGCGGCAGCAAAGCCGGTGGTCCTCCCAGAGAACGACCGCGCAACCCTGGGTCAGATGATTGCTGCGCTTCGGGATGCCCCCGACAAGTGGACCGTGACCATTGGCGCCGTCGCCGATGTGCAACGCTCGATGGAGATCGTCTGGAAGTCACAGCTCGACCGCCATGGAACGGACGATGGTTCGGTTCCATTCTCAGTCTCCCCAGCCGAGGCAGATGCGGCATTCTCGATCTGTCTGAACTTGAGTCGGCTCTTTGCCGGCGGTCACATCCAACAGGTTTCAGCGCAGAAGGCGCCGTAGCGCGTCACCGTCGAGGTCAGCATCCCGGAGGATGCCTGCGAGCGTGCCTTTGCGCAGCTCCTTGTGAGGCGGCACGACTAGCGCCATCCGACGACCGGACTTCTTAAGCCGAACGTGGCTTCCGCGCTGGCGGACCACAGCCCAGCCGTCCTTTTCGAGTGCTTTGACAAGCCCGGTGCCCGAGACGACCGGCTGGCGCGGGCTCACGCGGGCAGGGTGATCCTGCGACGGACGATGCCCATGTCGAGAGACTCGCCGTCTTCGCGGAGGCCCTCGATGTAGAGCGCGACGGCCTCGTTGGCATTCGCCAGCGCGTCATCCATATCCTCGCCCTGGGTGTGCAAGCCAGGGAGCTCCGGCGCGTACACGTGATACCCGCCCTCTTCCTGGGGCTCGAAGACCAGCTCTATTTCGCGTGCATCGCTCGACATAATGATCAAACTCTCTGAACCAAAATCGGGGAGACAGGATTTGAACCTGCGACCGCTCGGCCCCCAGCCGAGTGCGCTACCAGACTGCGCCACTCCCCGTGGCTGCTACGCATTCTGACGGATTCGGGCAAACTACCTAGCCGTCACAGGTCGCACCGCAGGAAGCGACTCGTGCCGCGCGGCGGTAGCTCAACGGTAGAGCCTCAGCCTTCCAAGCTGATGACGCGAGTTCGATTCTCGTCCGCCGCTTCAGTCGCTTCCCTGTCTGCCGATATGGCGGGAGATGGAGCTCGACGGACAGCAACGACTTGCGATCGCGGTTGCCTTCGCCGCACTCGCCCTGGTGCTCGCCGCGATCGGGACTGGGGCGGGCGTTCTCGGCGGAGGACAGCTCGGCTCGGGGGGCGACCCGATGAGCAGCCCAACAGCAGGGGACGAGCGGGAATCCGGGCCAATCGACTGGCCGTTCTTCGGGCGCGTGCCCGAGCGCACCCATTACCTGCCCGACGAAGGGCGCGCGCTCAGCCCGCCGTTGCGCGAGGCCTGGTCGGTCAACACGCACGCGCTGATCGAGTTCCCGCCGGCGATCGCCAACGGCGTCGCCTACGTGATCAACAAGTTCGGCAACGGCAAAGCGGTCCGGCTCAGGGATCGCAAGGTCCTGTGGGAGGTGAACGTCCACCCGAGCAACCACGGCAAGCCAACCGACGTCACCGCGCCGGTCTACCACCAGGGGCGCGTCTACGGCGCTTTCCTTGACGGTGACGTCGCCGCCGGCGACGCGAAGACCGGCAAGCGGGTCTGGGTGCGCAACCTGGGTGGCCACCTCGAATCCTCGCCGCTGGCGATCGGCGAGACGCTCTACCTCGGCACCGACACGACTGACGTCGTCGCGCTGCGCACCTCCGACGGCGGCACGCGCTGGCGCTTCAACTCCCCCGGCGCGATCAAAGCCAGCCCCAGCTTCCACGAGGGCCGCGTGTTCGTCGCCGACTACGAGGGGTCGATGTTCGCGCTCGAGGCGGAAAGCGGCAGGCCCGCCTGGCGAACCAACACGACCAAGGTGCGGCCCTTCGGCGAGGGCGGCTTCTTCTCCTCGCCGGCGATCGGCTTCGGCAACGTCTACGCCGCCCGCGACGACGGCACCGTCTTCGCCTTCGACGAAAAGACCGGCAAGGTCGCCTGGTCGTTCGACACCGGCGGCCAGGTCTACGGCTCGCCCGCGATTGCAGAAGTCCCCGGCACCCCCGCCAGCGTCTACATCGGCTCCGAAAATGGTCGCTTCTTCGCCCTCGACGCGCGCAGCGGCAAGCGGCGCTGGACCTACGAGGTCGGCGGGCCAGTCCCGGGCACGGCCGTCGTGGTCGGCCACACCGTCTACACCTCCAGCTTCAAGACCGATAAGACGATCGGCCTCGACCCGCGTACCGGCAGGCGGACCTTCCAGACCGGACAGGCCGGCTACACCCCTGTCATCTCCGATGGCGAGCGCCTCTACCTGATCGGCTACTTCGAGCTGATCGGCCTGGAGCCGACCAAACGCTGAGCGCCTACAGGCGGATCTCACGTTTGTCCGCCGGCCGTCGTTGAATATGCGCGTGGAGCGGCGAGACCTCACCTTCCGGGCCGGCAGCGACGAGTGCGCGGCCTGGCTCTATCCAGCGATAAGTGACGAGGGCAACACGCCGATCGTCGTCATGGCGCACGGCCTCTCCGGAACCCGCCGCGACCGCCTCGGGCCTTTCGCGGAGCGCTTCGCGGCCGCCGGCTTCGCGGCGCTCCTCTTCGACCACCGCGGCTTCGGCGACAGCGGTGGCGAGCCGGACCTCTTCCATCCCCGGCGCCAGCTCGACGACTGGCGCGCGGCAATCGCGCTTGCCCGCTCGCTACCCGGCATCGATTCTGAACGGATCGCCACCTTCGGCTCCTCGATGGGCGGCGGCAACGCGCTTGCGGCCGCGGCGGACGATCAGCGGGTTGCAGCGGTCGTGAGCCAGGTGCCCTTCATAGACATCCTGCGCCAAGCCCACCGATCGCCGCCGAAGGCGACGGCACGAGCGCTGCTGGCGGCGGTCCGCGGTCGCCACCTACCCGCCGTCGGCCAGCCGCACGAGGCGGCGCTGATCAACGCCCCCGGCGGTGAGGCAGGTTGGCGCCATGTCGTCGCGACCGGCGAGGACTCGCGCTGGCGCAACAGGGCTTCAGCGCGCTGGCTACTTGGCCGTCCGTACCGGCCGGCACGCCTCGCGGCCAAGCTCCACTGCCCCTGGCTCGTCTGCGTCGGCGAGGCGGACCGTGTGGCAAGACCCGGACCGGCGATCGCCGCGGCTCGCCGGGCGCCGTTCGGAGAGCTGCGCACCTACCCCGACGTCGACCACTTCGACATCTACGACGGTCCGGAGCACGAGGCGGTCGTAACCGATGAGATCGAGTTCCTGCAACGGCACCTCCTGGAGCAGCCGGCTTGATGGAACTTTGTAGCCCTATGGGGGCCACAAAGCTCCTTACCAGGCGTCGACGAAGCGGCGATCGCGATCGGGCGCCGGAGCCGACGCTGCGGCCGCAAGGGTCGAAGCGATCAGCCCGCGCGTCTCGGCCGGATCGATGACGTCGTCGAGCTCGAACAGGGTCGCGGCATTGAGCGCCTTGGCGTTGAGCTCTGCCTGGGCGGTCAGGTCGCGCACCCGCTGCTCCCGCTCACCCTCGTCCTCGATTGCCTCCAGCTCCTTGCGCAGCGCCAGTCGCACTGCTCCCTCGAGGCCCATCGGCCCCAGGTGCGCCATAGGCCAGGCGACCGTCAGCAGCGGCTCGTGCAGGCTGCCCCCGGCCATAGCCTGGGCGCCGAGGCCGTAGCCGCGGCGCAAGATCACCGCGATCAACGGCACGCGCAACGATGCGCCGCCGACCAGCAGTCGCGAGGCGTGTCGGACGAGGCCGGTCGCCTCGGCCTCGGGGCCGACCATGAACCCGGGCGTGTCGATCAATGAGACCACCGGCAGCCCGAACGCGTCGCACAGCTGCAGGAAGCGAGCCGCCTTGTCGGAGGCATCGCTGGTGATCGCGCCGGCCGTGTGGCGGCTGTCGTTGGCGATGAAGCCGAGTGGGCGTCCCTCGATTCGCCCCAGCGCAGTCACGATCTCCGGTGCGAAGCGCTCGCGCAGAAAGGTGACCGAGCCGGCGTCGGCGAGGGTCTCGATCACCGGCGCGACTGCGTAGGCGCGTCGCTCGCGCTCGGGGACGATCTCGCGCAGTGCCGCCTGGTCGGCTTCCGGACCGGGCGCCGTCGGCCCCTGGAAGTAGGCGAGCAGGCGCTTGGTGGCGACGACCGCCTCCGCCTCGTCGGCCACTGCCAGGTCGATCACCCCATTGCGCTCCTGCATCTCCAGCGGGCCGACCTCATCGGGGTCGACCTTGCCCAGCCCGCCGCCCTCGATCATCGCCGGGCCGCCCATGCCAAGCGAGATGTTCTCGGTGGCAACGATCAGGTCCGAGCAGCCGGCGAGCACCGCGTTGCCGGCGAAGCAGCGCCCGGCGACCACCGCGATCCGCGGCACCAGCCCGGAGAGCCGCGCCCAGAGCGCGAAGGCGCGGGTGTCGAGGGCGGAAACCACGGGATAGTCGGTGTCGCCCGGCCTGCCGCCGCCGCCCTCGGCGAAGAGCACCGCCGGCAGCCGCATCCTCTCGATCAGCTCGAACAGTCGGTCCTTCTTGCGATGCCCGAGCGCGCCCTGGGTGCCGGCCAGCACCGTGTAGTCGTAGGAGAGCACCGCGCAGGCGCCGCGCTCGCCGAAGAGATCGCTGTTGATCCGCGCGGTCCCGCCCACCAGGCCATCGGCCGGGGTACGCTCGATCAGCTCCTCGAGCTCACGCCGGCCCCGTTGCGCGGCGATCGCGAAGCGGCCGTACTCGACGAACGAGCCGGGGTCGACGAGGTCATCGATGTTCTCGCGCGCCGTGCGCCCGCCGGCATCGTGGCGATGGCGCACCGCCTCCTCTCGCGCCGCGTCGCGGGTCAGCGTCTCCCGCCGCCGCAGCTCGGCGAGATCGTCACGCTCCCCTTCCCCGCTTCGCTCCTCCTCCGGCACTCGCCGATCTTCTCAGTTGGCTTAGGGCTCCGCGGCTGCGGGTAGGACGCCCACAGATCGTCAAGCCGATGGCCGACTCCCCAACCAAGATCACTCCCTACCGGGACGGGCCCTACCTCGTCCGCGGCCCCTTTGCCCTCGTCGACCAGGACGGCAACGAGATCGAGGTGCGACGGCGAGTGGTGGCCCTCTGCCGGTGCGGCCGCTCCCAGATCCGCCCCTTCTGCGACGGAACCCACAAGGCGATCCGGTTTCAGGCCGAGAGCGGCGTCCCTGCCTCGGCTGCGGCGGAGCCGTTGGATGGCGGTAGCGACGCGTAGCGGCGCCGCAGGCGACGTATCGGGGTGGCGGAGTGACGCAGGCGGCCACCGCCGTAGCGGACCCCCCCTCGCAGCTTCGCTCCACAAGCCAGCCAGGCGCAGAGCGAGCGCTCGCCGATCCAGGCCGGCGCCAGCAGCGAGGCGGTGACGGGGAAGCGATCCGCCCCACCGGCCCTTCTGCGGCCGAACTCGGCCACGCCGACGGAGGCGAGGGCGGCACCCGCCAGCCAGCGACCGCGGCCGCGACGTAGCAGCTCGGCACCGAGCGGAATCACGGCAAGGAAAGCGGCAAGTCGCACCGGGATCGCGAAGTCGTCGTAGGCCTGGCGAACCCGCTGTGAGTAGAAGTGCGCCGCGTTGGGGGGCTGCCTCGCGACGTAGAGATCGAGCGGCGTGAGCACAACGCCTCCGGCGGCCCGAATCGTCCGCATCAGCTCCAGGTTCTCGAACAGCGCCTCACCGTCATAGGCCCCACTGGCCTGGAATCCGCCACGCCGCACCGCGAGCGTGCCGGGAAAGTCGCCAACCGGAAAGGTGATGTCGCCGGTAAAAACGCGATTCAGCAGCGAGCGGGCAGTGTCCCAACGCGCATGCCACGGCAGTACGTCGAAGTAGTTCTGCGGCCGGACCAGGTCCGCCTCGTCGAGCAGCTCCACGGCCCGCCTCAGCGCCGGCGGGTCATAGCGGACGTCGTCGTCCGCCAACACGATCCGCTCACAAGAGCACTCACGCACGCCGGTAATCACGCCGTTCACCTTGCCCATCGGGAAATCGAGATCCGCGTGCGGTGCCAGATGCCCTGCAACTCCGCGTAGAGCCACAGCATTCGCCTCGAACACGAGCGCGGGCGAACCGTCGACCACGAGGATCTCATCGACCTCATCGCGCAAGGCACGCAGATAGCCGGCCAGCTCCTCGATCGGCCCCGGCTCCGTCCAGCGCAGCGGCAGGACGTAGGAGACTGCGCGGTTCTTTTCGGTCACTGCGGCTCCCGTCGTCACAACGCCCAGCGCAGGGAAGTCTCGCCTTCCTTCCAGGAGTCGAGCAAGTGTCGCGCAAAGCGATCTTCGAGTTGGAGCAAGGCCCGGGCGCCGAAGAGGATGTCCGCCACCAGCTCCGGCTCCTGCCGCGCCAGGCCGCCGGCGAGGTCATAGGCGGCGATGTTCTCGTGCACGGCATCGGCCTCGACGTGCTCGTCGAAGAAATCGGTTGCCTCGGCGTCGAAGCCAAGGCGACGCAGAGCGTTGCCGTAGCGCCGGTTCGGCTGTGCCGAGGTCATCTCGAACATCGCCAGGTGGCCGACGATCGCGCCGCGGCGCTCCCGCCGCAGGCCGAAGGCCGACATCAAGTTCACGGTGGCCAGGGTCGCGCCCGGCGCCTGGGCGAGGTAGGCGTTCTCGCGGGCGTCCAGCCCGAGCGAGCGCATCGTCTTGGCGAAGAGAACCGAGTGCATGCGCTCGGGCCGACCGCCGCCATACTCGTCGGACTGCACCTCCATCAGCGCCGTCTTCGCCGCGCCCGTAAGTCGCGGAATGGCCCAGCTGTGCGGGTCGGACTCCTTCAGCTGGTAAAGGGAGCGATGGACGACGAACTCGCGGAATTCCTCGAGGTCAGCCTCGACCTCGAGGTGACGCGAGAGCGAGACCCCCTCGTCCTCGGACTCGAGACGAAAGAGACGCTCGCCGACGTTTGCCGGATCCACCGGGCCCAGCTCTCCGAGCTCCATCTTCAGGGCCTCGAGGAACGTCTGCTCGAGGACCGCCCGTACGGCCAGCAGCTCGGGGCTCCACTCCCAGGCGGGGTCGACCCCCGGAAAGCCGCGGTAGTGGAGCTCGAAGCAGAGGTAGAGCGCCAGCTGCAGATCGTCAGCAGCAAGTGGGTCGTCGACCGCCGCGGTCATGTCAACTACGGCCTGCGACGCCGAAGCTGCAACAGCATCGCCGGCCGGTGTCACGAGCAGTTCAGTCACTAGCTCGGAGATTGGCCCAGCCGACGGCAGCGCCACATCCGACCTCTTCTCCTTGACTCCGACCACGTCTCCCTGGTTCCCAGGGGGTCGCGGCGGCAAACCCGTGGCGAGCTGTGACCGCTAGCGGTCGAGCAGGCGGTGGACCAGGAGAACGGCACAGACGAGCAGGGCGGGTGCAAGGACGGGCAGCGCCGCAACCGCGGCGTGGTGCGCCAGCGGCAGGATCATCGGCTGGTCCTCGCGCGCAGGCGGGCGGGGGTGCGGCGCGCGGTCGCCCGCGGTCGCTTCGAGCCGACCCCGAACGAGAGCCGGTGCAGTGCCCAGGCCAACAGCGCCAGCAACCCCAGGGCAATCCCGCCCACCGTCGCGTAAGCGGCGGCCACCAGCAAAGGCTCGCCCCCCTTCTGCTCCCGCTGCAGCAGCTTGTGCTCGTCGCGGAAGCTCCGGGTGAAGCTCGCCCGGGCTGGGACTTCGCCGACCGGGATCGCCGTGTCGCGGGGCAGGTAGATCGGCAGCGCCGTCAGCGAGCTGCCCTTGTGCAGGCGGATCATCGTCTTCCAGTTGCCGGAGATCGGGATCGGGCCGTTGGTTCGGTAGCGACCGGGTCCGGTTCGCTCCAATCTGGAGATGACGAGGCCTCCGCCCTGCCAGGCGGTGACGTCGAACCACTCCGCCTCCTCCGCGGCAGCGGCGGGGCGAACGTCGACCGTCGCCTGCGCCTGACCGCCGCTCGTCCCAGCGACATCCTGCAGAGCGACACGCGCACTCACTCCCCGGTCGACGGGCGTGTGGAGGGCAAAGCCGACCATGACCGCAAGCGAGGTGGCAGCACAGACCGCGGCCGCACGCAGCCCCGGCTGGCGCACACCGGCCTCGACAGAGAGGCGAGCGCCGATCCAGGCACCGATCGTCGCCCCGGCGAGTGCTGCGAGAAAACCGACGATCGCTCCCTCGGGGAAGAAAGCGATCGGCCAGGGCAACGGCATCCAGACGTGGGACCAGACCCACTCGGCGGCAAGGCCGGCGGTCCCGATGCCGACCCCAGACCAGAGCCCGAAGCGCAGCGGTTGCTTGATCGAGATCCGCAGCGCGACCGCCTCGACCGCCAGCGCCTCGACCACGTAGAGGGGAAAGTGCGGCGTGGTCTGCCCCAACATAGGGCCGATCAGCAACGAGAGAACACCGCGCAGCAAGATGAAGAAGGCGACAGCACCGAGCGCCGCCCCCCGTCCGCCATAGATGCGGGCGAAGACGAGGCCGACACCGGCGGCGAGCATCAGCAGCATCGGCTGGAAGATCAGCTGGAACTGCGGCACGCCGAAGTCGAACTCAGCCTGAAAGGTGGAGAGCCCGAGCATGAAGCCGCCGGTGAGGGCGACCGCCCGCGCCATCCGGGTCGAAGGGTGCTCTACCCGCGGCTGCTCCATCGAGGCGTTCGCGCGCAGTCCCTCGATCGTCAGCACGGCGATCCCCACCAGGGTCATCGCCGCTCCGCCGATCAGCATCAGGTGGGTGGGGCCCCAAAGCGTCACGTCCTGACCGAAGAGTCGATGCCAGACGTCGTCAAGAGGAAAGCCGATCAGGGAGAACATCCCGCAGGCGCAGATCAGCACCCCGCCCAGCGGTGCCCACCAGTCGCGGCCGATGCGAATCGCGACCGTGCTAGGCCGCTCGCGCGGCAGCACGATCGCGATGAACCCCGCCGTGAAGATGCCGAAGAGCCCGACGAGGATGAAGTAATGCGCCGGGTTGGCAAGTGGGCCCGCGTCACGCCCGTTGTCGATGTGCAGCGAGATGTCCCAGTACATGCCAAAGAGGGCGACCAGTAGCGAGATCGTCGCGATCGTCGCCGGCAGCGCCGCCCAGCCGGGAATGCCCGCGCGCCGCTCGGACCAGGCGCCGAGGCGCTCCAGCACAGCCACCCGCCCGTAGCGGTGGCCGAGGCCGAAGAAGAGAAGTGCCGCGGTGACGAGCATCGCTGCAACCGTCGCGATCACGATCTGGCCCAGCTCCGCCCCGCCCGCTGGGGGTGCAACCGCCTCGGCAGCTTGTGCAGGGGTCGCGAATGCCGCCAGGGCGGCGATGAGGATGAGCGGTCCGATGCTGCGCTTCATACGGAGATCCCTTCTGATCGTGCGTCGCGGTCGGCTTGCCATTACCTCGTATATGGTTACCTCAAACAAGGTTACATGGTTTAGGTAAGATCGGCCGGATGGAGAAGTCAGCCCACGCGGCTCACAGCGCAACCGACGAGGCGACGATGACCGTCGAGCAGCTCGCCTACGAGACCGGGATGTCGGTGCGCAATATCCGCAACCACCAGTCCCGCGGCCTCCTCCCCCCGCCCGAGGTGAGGGCGCGAACCGGCTACTACGGCCCCGAACACGTCGCCCGCCTACGCCTGATCCAGGAGATGCAGGCCGAGGGCTTCAAGCTCAGCGCGATCTCGCGCCTGATCGGCGAGCATGGGGCCGACGCCGACCGCTTCGTCGGCCTGCGCCAAGCGGTGACCGCCCCCTTCGCCGCCGAGGCCCCGGAGGTGCTCACCCGTGCCGAGCTGATCGAACGCTTCGAAGTCGACGACGACCGTCTCCTGGCCAAGGCCCAAAAGCTCGGCCTGCTTATCGACCTCGGCGACGAACGCTACGAAGCGCCGAGCCCGGCGCTGCTGCAGGCGGCGGAGGAAGTGCTGAAGATGGGCATCGCCCTCCCGGCTGCCCTCGCCGCGATCGAGAAGTTGAACCGGAACTCCCACTCAGCCGCGCGCACCTTCGTCAACCTCTTCCTCGAGGAACTCTGGAAGCCCTTCGACGAAGCGGGACGGCCGGACAAGGAGTGGCCGGAGATCATCCGGTCGATCGAAAGGCTTCGGCCCCTCGCCGTCGACGCCTTGGTCGCCACCTTTCGCTTGACCCTGACTGAGGAAGTGGAGAAGGCGTTCGGCGAAGTGCTCGAACGTCGCAAGTCGAAGAAGTAGCTCGCCGCGGCGGTTCGATATTCCTCGCGCGGGTAGAAGGTGGCGATGCCCGACCAAGAGGAGAGGCTGGACGAGGAGCTGGCGGTAGAGCGGCTCAACGCCGCCCTGCAGAACCAGTACCGATCTGCCCTGCAGTACTCGATTGCGGCGGCCAGCCTGCTCGGCCTCGAGGCGCAGGCGCTCGGTCCCAAGCTCACCGGGTTCGGCGACGAGGAGCTCAGCGGCGCGCGTCAGCTGATCGAAAAGATCATCTCCTTCGGCGGCGAGCCGACGACGACGGTCGCCGACCTCGAGTTCCACGACGGAGCCGTTGGCGCCCTCTCCTGGCTGATCGAATGCGAGCAGGAGGCCGTCGAGGCTCTACAGGCGGCTATTGAGCCAACCGGTCGCGAGGGGCGCTCGGAGGCGCTCGAGCACATGCTCGAGCATCTGATCATGCGCAAGCAGCACCAGGTCGACTTCCTCAGGCGCGCTGCGGCGAGCTGAGCTCGCCGGTCAAGCAGCTAGCCGATCGAGAGGCAGACCACGGTCGCGTCGTCGGAGAGATCGCTGCCGCTTGCATCGAGGACCGCACGGTGCACTTCGCGGACGGTGTCTGCTGCCGATTCGCGCGACGATCGCAGAGCCGCTTCGACCAGGCCATCGTGACCCAAACCGGCTTGACCTTTACCGGACTCGATCACCCCGTCGGAGACCATCAAAAGGCGATCACCGACCTGGAGTCGGCTTGAAAGCTCGCCTGGCTTTGGCGTCGAACGAGCGCCGAGGCCGTTGACCCGGGGGAAAGGCAGCGGCTCAACCTCTCCTCCTTCCCGGACCACCAGCGGTGCAACGTGACCGCAATTGGCGATTTCCAGCTCGTGGGTGGTCGGGTCCCAGTGAGCGATGACCACCGCCATCTCGGCTCGCGGTCCGGGCATTTCGCGCAGGGTCTGGTGCATGACCATCAATGCCTCGCTGATCGCCGGCGCCGCTGCGCCTGCTTGCCCGCAGAGCGCCGAGGGCAACAGCGCTGCTGGCGGCGGAGCGGGTGCTCTCGCCCAGTCCGTCGGCGAGCGTTATCCAAACCCCGTCGGCGTTCTCCGATACGTCGAACCAATCGCCCGCCACCTCATAGGTTGGCAGGACGTTGCCCGCGACTTCGGCACCGGTGACGCGGGCGATTCGCGGGCGGCAGCAGGCTCTGCTGGATCTCCGCAGCGGCTTTTGGCTGCTTTCGCCGCTGGGCGCTGGGCGAAGACGTCGGTGTAGCGATCGGCGAGGGTCACCGCCGCTGCCGCCTGGCGCGCCAGCTCGGTCAAGGGCTCGCGCGGATGGCCGAAGGCGATCAGGGCGCCGATCGCACGACCGCGAAGCCAGAGCGCGAATAGCTCCACCCCTCGGAACTGAGCAAGACTGCGGCGGAGGGTGGCTATGCCGTCCGCATCGAGCTCCGGCCCGATCGCGAACGGAGCCTCCAGCTCCTCGCCCAGCCGCTTCGGGCCCGCCATGTGGAGCAGGTGGCTGCCGTCGATGTCCAGGACGTAGAGGGCGACCGGCACCTCGGCGATGCGCTGCGCCTCGGCGACGAGCTGCTCGGGCAGCAGGGCGGGCGGCACCACGTCGAAGACGTGGATCGCATCGAGGGCGAAGCGGGCGCTGGCGACCGAGGTGGCCGGCGGGCAGCGGGCCCGTCGCGTGCCCCCGCTTGGCGCAGGCTCGCCGTCCTGGGGCCGGGCGTCGAGCCTCGCGATCAGCTGATCCCGGTCGGCGAAGCGCCGGTAGAGGGTCGAGCGCGAGACGCCCGCGGCGGCGGCGATCTCGGAGAGGCTCGCCGAGGGCGACTGCTCGAGCAGGCGCTTCGCTGCCTCGAGGATGCGCTCGTCGTTGCGCAGCGCGTCGGCTCGGCGCAGATCCGTCTGCTTGCTTTCCGCGCCTGTCCTGCCATCGGACCCATCCTTCCGTTCCTTGGCGAGCTAGGAGCGCTTTCCATGCTCGTCCCTGTCGCAGGGAATGAAGTGGAACAGCCTGTCCTTAATGAGTGTGCCATTTGAATCATCTTGAGCGACTTGCCGATTCGATCCCGTCAAGGTGGGCAGAGGAGACCGTGACCAGGGTCAGGAAGTCGAACCCGCAACAAGGAGCACCGAATGGCCCAACCCAACACGAGCTTCACCCGGAGAACGGATGCCTCTGCCGAGGCTGAAGAGCGCTCGATCTCAGAGCTGCTGCAGCAGCTGACCGAGCAGACGACCAGGCTTGCCCAGAAGGAGATCGAGCTCGCCAAGGCCGAGATGGCGGTCAAGGGCAAGCGGCTCGGGATCGGCGCCGGCGCCTTCAGCGCCGCCGGTCTGCTCGCCCTTTTCGCCTTGGGCGCGCGACCGCGGCGGCGATCCTCGGGCTGGCGACCGCCCTCGAGGGCTGGCTCGCCGCCGCTGATCGTGGCCGTCGTCTATCTGTGCTCGCCGGGGTGCTGGCGCTGGTCGGCCGCTCCAAGGTCCAGGCGGCGACGCCGCCGGTACCCGAGCAGACCGTGGAAAGCATCAAGGAAGACGTCGAGACAGACCAAGGAAAAGGCAAAGGAGGGAAGAGCATGAGCGCAGCAGAGCAAGGAAAATCACCGACGGCGACGGGCGCCGAAGAGTCGCCGCGAGCCCGGAGGAGATCCGCGAGGACATCGAGCAGACCCGCGAGGAGCTGGGCGAGACCGTAGCCGCGGTGGCCGAGAAGACCGACGTCAAGCAGCAGGCCCAGGCGAAGGCCGAGGAGCTGAAGGGACAGGCCGACCGCCAAGGCGAAGGAGCTCGGCGACAAAGGCGAAGGAGGTCGCGCCCGACTCCGCCGCCGAAGGCGTGCAGCAGGCCCAGCGGCTCGCCAAGGAGAACCCCATGCCGCTGGCCCTCGCTCGGCGCCTTCATCGCCGGCTTCGTCCTCGGCAGGCTGCTTTCGCGATGAACGCGTCGAGGGTCGCCAGAGCCAGCCAGAGCAGACGAAGCCGACGATCGCGGCGCAGCGCCGAGAGGACGGCGTGCGCCGCGACTACCGGCCCGAGGGCGCCGGCGCCGATTCCGGCATCTTCGCCACGCTGAAGCGCACCGCGACCGAGTTCATGGAGGACAACCTCAGCGACTGGGCTGCCGCGCTCACCTACTACGGCCTGCTCGCCCTCTTCCCCGCCCTGATCGCGATGGTCTCCCTGATCGGGCTGGTCGGCGACCCGAAAAGCACGACCCGACAGCCTGACCGAAATCATCACCGAAATCGGCCCGCAGCTCGGCGGCGGAGACCTTCTCCGGCCCAATCGAATCGATCGCCTCCAACCAGAGCGCCGCGGGCTTTGCCTTCGTCGCCGGCCTGGCGGTGGCGCTGTGGTCGGCCTCGGGCTACGTCGGCGCCTTCATGCGCGCCTCGAACGTCATCTACGAGACGCCGGAGGGGCGGCCGTTCTGGAAGCTGCGGCCACTGCAGCTCGGCGTGACGCTGGTGATGATCGTCCTGATGGCGATCCTGGCGCTGGCGCTGGTCCTGACCGGGCCGGTGGTCGAGGCGGTGGCTGACCCGATCGGCCTCAGCGACACCGCGATCAGCATCTGGAACATCGCCAAGTGGCCGGCGATGGTGGCGATCTTCCTGCTCATGGTCGCGCTCCTCTACTACGCCTCGCCGAACGTGAAGCTGCGCGGCTTCAAATGGGTCACGCCGGGCAGCCTGGTCGCGATCGTCGTCTGGGCGCTCGCCTCGGCTGCCTTCGCCTTCTACGTCGCCAACTTCGGCTCCTACGACAAGACCTACGGCACGCTCGGCGGCCTCGTCGCCCTGCTGGTCTGGTTCTGGATCAGCAACCTGGCGATCCTCTTCGGCCACCAGCTGAACGCCGAGCGCGAGCGCAGCCTCGAGATCGAAGAGGGCCGCCCGACGGGCCGAGCGCGAGATCCAGCTCGAGCCGCGCAGCGAGCCCAAGGACCAGAAGACCACCTGACGGGAAGGAAGCAGATGCCCAGCAACCGACACGGCCTCCCGCCTGACCCCCTACATCGAGGAGCTTCTCGAGAACGAAGCACGCCCGCGAGAACCTGCGCGGAGGAGCCAAGACAGCTTCGGGCCGCCTACGAGCGCTCGCAGAAGCGGCGGGTCAAGGCGGCCCACGACGAGAAGCTGCGGCGACAGCTGAAGAGCGCCGCCCAATTGCTCGGCGACGGCGCCAGCAAGCTGATCGGGCGGCGCACAGAAGCCGAAGAAACGGCGTGGCAGGCTGCTCATGAAGCTGCTCACCGGGCGGCGGTCGGCGCCGGCGTTGCGCTTGCCGCCAACGAGGATCTGCGCTCCTCGCTGCTCGGATCTGGCCCGACGCCAGGCCAGGACGACGGACGGGAGCGCGGATGAAGTTCGTCTTCACCCCGATCAGCATCGTCCTCGGCCTGCTCGCCGGATTCGTCGGGCAAGAAGATCTTCGAACAGACTCTGGGGCCTGGTCGACGACGAGGAGCCACCGCGTTCCGAGCACCGCGAATTCTCCTGGCCGAAGCTGATCGCGGCGCTGATCTTCGAGGGCGCGATCTTCCGCCTGGTCAAAGGCCTCACCGACCACGGCGCCAGGCGCACCTTCGCGAAAGCCACCGGGTCCTGGCCGGGCGAGGAAAAACCCCAACCGGAATAACAACGCTTGCCAAAAGACTGAGCGGGTAGGGGGAGGGCATGTCCACTGGGCTGATCGTTGTCATCGCCGTACTTGCTGCTCTCGCGCTCCTCGCTCTGGGCTTGGTTATGACGCGCAAAGAGAGGGCCCGCCGCGAGCTGAAGCGCGAACGGATGAGCGAACGGGTTGGGGGACACCGGCAAGAGGCCGAGGCCCACGGCTCAAAGGCCGAGGAGCTCTCCTCCGAGGAGCAGGCCAAACGGGCCGAGGCGACCGAGCAGGATGATCTGGCCGAGCGCCACGCACGGCTTGCCGAGGAGCACCGCGCTCGTGCGAGCGAGCTCGCCGAGAAGTCCGAGCAGACCGCTGAGCAAGTTTCACGCCAGGACGAGCTGGCGCGTAAACACAAAGAGAAAGCCGACGACCTGGAGGAGAAGCTATGAGGAGAAAAAGATGCTGATCGGAGCCATCATTGCGCTCTGCGTGATCTTGGCGGTGCTGGGCTTCCTCTTGCCCCGGCTCTCCAATCATGCGAGGCGAGGCAGCGACAAGGGCTTCTCGATGGGCCAGCGGGCGGGCAGCAAGGCCCCCGGACCGATCGGCCGACTGCTGAGCAAGTCGTTCGGCAAATCCCAGAGCGCCGCAGACAAAAGTCACTCAGCCGGCAAGCGCGCCCGATCGAAGGCACCCTTCTAGCCGAGCGTCGCGGGACCGGTGGCCGGGGGAGGACCCTCGCCGAGGGATGGGGGATCAGCGCCTCCGGCCTACTGGTGACTCCAAGGCCGAAGGTCAAGTCGTTCGCCCCTATAGCGGCGACTTCTGCCGCAACCTGTATGAGGCCCCGGCGACGCTCAGGCCGTTAAACGGAGAGGATGGGTAGATGCCTCAACCCCGTCGCCCGAAAAAGCGGGCTGAATCTGTCGATTACGGCTGGGTGATCTCGTTCGGCTGCAAGTCCGCCGGCGAGCTCCGGCGCCTCAAAGTGGACACCGACCCGGCTAGCGACACGCGACCAATCGAGGTCCCGTGCGCCTGCGGCGAGGTCCATCGTGTGATCGTCTCCCCCTACCGGCGCCGGCGCTCCGCCGAGGAACCGTTCGACCTCGAGGTCTCCTCGCTTGACGAGCTGCGCTAATTCGCCGGAGACGGTTTTCTAGCCGAGAGCCTGGTGAGCGAGCCGTCCTCAGCCTTACTGAGGAAGACGAGGTCGAGAATGGGATCAGGCCGCGATCGACCAGGTCGAGTAGATGCGGCGCCACCTCGCCGGTCGGCTGGCGCCCCGGCCACTCGACCAGCCGGTAAGTCAATCGGCCCCATCTCGTTGAACTCTTCGACGCTCAACCCGCTCCCTTCGCCGTGATCAAGTGAGCCGGGTTACCCGGCTGATGCAGCTAGCCGCTGGGCGCACTCCCGATTCCACAGGTGTCGGCTCCTTCAAGCCAAAAGAATCGAGCGGGGCAGCCAGGACTCGAACCTGGAATCGCCGGTTTTGGAGACCGGTGCCTTAGCCAGTTGGGCCACTGCCCCGTCGGGATAAGGGCGATCGCTGCTGATGCGGGCGGAGGGACTTGAACCCCCACGGGCCGAAGCCCACCAGGACCTAAACCTGGCGCGTATACCAAATTCCGCCACGCCCGCTTGTATGCCATTCAGCCGCGCTTAACGAGCGGCCAATGCCGCATCGTCGCTCATAGATTCTATGATCGATGGCGTGGCGGTAGGAGAGGTAACGCCGGGGTACGAGCTCTGGCACCCCAATCGGGAGAAAGCCGACGTGATCACGACCAAATTCGTGGTCGCCTTTCTGATGCTCGCAACGGCGGTAATTGCCGCCCTGGTCACGATCGGCGGCTTCTCGCTGCTCAGCGGCGGCGGCGGTATGGGCATCCTCTGCCTGATCTTCGCCGTGCTCTACGCGTTCTTCTCCTTCCTGGTCTGGCGCTGGAGCCGGGGCATCCTCCCGGTCGCCGCCTCGCTCTCGATGATCCTGGCGATCTTCTGCGCGGTCGGCGCCAACAGCTGGTTCGCCCGCGACAAGGCCGGCTTCGAAGAGGGGCTGATCCCGGTCTCGCTGATCGGGCTGCTGGTGGTGATCCTGGCCCTCTCCAGATCATCCTGATCGCCGCCTGCTTCTACGGCTTCAGCCAGGACTGGCACGTCGAGGAGGAGCGGCCGATCGGCTCCGGCGAGGACTACGGCGCCGGCGCGCCGCCCGATCGCGACGCCCCCCAGCCCGCCTGAGAGCTGCCTCCTGCCAGCGCTGCAAGTCGGTTGGCCGCTCGCCTGCCTGCGCAATGGCTCAGCTGCGCAAACAGGCCTCTGATGCCGGAGGTGGGACTCGAACCCACAAGCCCGTAAGGGCAATCGATTTTGAGTCGATCGCGTATGCCAATTCCGCCACTCCGGCGCGAGCCGAACGATAGACCGCCGCGCGTTCGTCCTTTGTCCCGCATAGCCAAACAAAGGACGACCGCGCTCGCGGGCGGCACTAGACTGCGCCGCGGGATGAGGGTCCACCACCTCAACTGCGGCTCGCTCTGCCCTCACGGGAGGCGCCTGATCAACGGCGAGGGCGGACTGCTGGAGCGCGGCAGCGTCGTCTGCCACTGCCTGGCGATCGAGACCGAGCGACGGCCTGGTCCTGGTCGACACCGGCTTCGGGATGGAGGACGCGCGCAATCCCGGCCAGCTCGGCGGCGCCTTCCGGCTGATGATGAACCCGCGCCCGAAGCGAGGAGACGACGGCGCTGAGGCAGCTCGAGGCGCTCGGCTTCGCCGCCGCCGACGTGCGCCACATCGTCACCACCCACCTCGACCTCGACCACGCCGGCGGCCTCCCCGACTTCCCCCAGGCCGAGGTCCACCTCCTCGCCGCCGAGCTCGAGGCGGCCCTGCACCCCGCCCTCAACGACCGGCTGCGCTACATCGGCGGCGCCCACTGGAAGCACGGGCCGCACTGGGTCAGGCACGACGGCGGAGGCGATGAGTGGTTCGGCTTCGAGAGCATCCGCATCCTGCCCGGCATCGACGCCGAGGTGCTGCTGATCCCGCTGCTCGGCCACTCGCTCGGCCACACCGGGGTCGCGATCAAGCGCGACGACGGCTGGCTCCTGCACTGCGGCGACGCCTACTTCAACCACGGCGAGGTGCAGACGCCGCCGAGCTGCCCGCCGGTGCTGCGCTTCTTCCAGAACCTGACCGCGTCCGACAACAAGGCCCGCAAGTCCAACCAGGAGCGGCTGCGCGAGCTGGCCGCCCGCCACGGCGACGAGATCACCCTGCTCTGCTCCCACGACCCGCACGAGCTGGAGCGCGAGCAGGCCAGGGCAGGCGCCGCGACCGCCGCCGGGTGACCGCCGCAACGCCGGAGAAGCTCTGGGAGCCCTCGGCCGAGCTGGTCGAGCGGGCGCGGATGACCGAGTACATGCGCTGGCTGGAGGCCGAGCGCGGGCTCGACTTCGACGGCTACGACGAGCTCTGGCGCTGGTCGGTCGAGGACCTCGAGGGCTTCTGGTCCTCGATCTGGGACTTCTTCGAGGTGCAGGCCGACGGCGGCTACGACCGCGTGCTCGGCAGCCGCGAGATGCCCGGCGCCGAGTGGTTCGCCGGCGCCGAGCTCAACTACGCCGAGCACGTCTTCGCCGGCAAGGACGACGCCGAGGCGGCGATCCTGCACGCCTCCGAGCTGCGCGAGCTCGAGCGGCTGAGCTGGGGCGAGCTGCGCGCCCAGGTCGCCGCGGTCGCCGCCGGCCTGCGCGAGCTCGGGGTCGAGCGCGGCGATCGGGTCGTCGCCTACCTGCCGAACATCCCCGAGGCGATCGTCGCCTTCCTCGCCACCGCCTCGATCGGCGCGGTCTGGTCGAGCTGCTCGCCCGACTTCGGCCCGGCCAGCGTCATCGACCGCTTCGCCCAGATCGAGCCCAAGGTCCTCTTCGCGGTCGACGGCTACCGCTACGGCGGCAAGGACTTCGACCGCCGCGACGTCCTCGCCGAGCTGCAGGACGGCGATGCCGAGCCTGCAGCGCACCGTCGTCCTCCCCTACCTCGACCCCGACCCCGACCTCTCCGCCCTGCGCGACGCGACCCGCTGGGACGAGCTGCTCGCCGCCGGCGAGGGCGCCGAGCTCGCCTTCGAGCGCGTCCCCTTCGACCACCCGCTCTGGGTCCTCTACTCCTCCGGCACGACCGGCCTGCCGAAGGCGATCGTCCAGGGCCAGGGCGGCATCCTGCTCGAGCACCTGAAGAAGCTCCACCTCCACGTCGACGCCCACCCCGGCGACCGCCTCTTCTGGTTCACGACGACCGGCTGGATGATGTGGAACTTCCTCGTCTCCGGCCTGCTGACCCGGGCCGCGATCGTCCTCTACGACGGCAACCCCGGCCACCCCGACATGAGCGTCCTCTGGGACCTGGCCGAGCGCGCCGAGGTGACGATGTTCGGCACCAGCGCCTCCTACATCGCCGCCTGCATGAAGGCCGGCGTCGAGCCCGGCGCCGGTCGCGACCTCAGCCGCCTGGGGGCGGTCGGCTCGACCGGCTCCCCCTCTCCCCCGAGGGCTTCGACTGGATCTACGAGCAGCTCGGCGCCGACACCTGGCTCTTCTCGACCAGCGGCGGCACCGACCTCTGCACCGCCTTCGTCGGCGGCGCGCCGCTGCTGCCGGTCTACCGCGGCGAGCTGCAGGCGCGGGCGCTGGGCGCCGCGGTCGAGGCCTGGGACGAAGACGGCAACTCGGTCATCGACGAGGTCGGCGAGCTGGTCGTCACCGAGCCGATGCCCTCGATGCCGGTCCGCTTCTGGGGCGACGCGGACGGCAGCCGCTACCGGGCCAGCTACTTCGAGCACTACCCAGGCGTCTGGCGCCACGGCGACTGGATCGAAATCACCTCGCGCGGCACCGCGGTCATCTACGGCCGCTCCGACTCGACCATCAACCGCTCCGGCATCCGCATGGGGACGAGCGAGATCTACCGCGCCGTGCTCGAGCATCGACGAGATCGTCGACGCCCTCGTCGTCGACGTTCCCCGCCCCGGCACCGAGGGCTGGATGCCGCTCTTCGTCGTCCTGCGCGAGGGCGCCGAGCTGGACGACGACCTGCGCCGCGAGATCGCCCGCCGCGTGCGCGAGCACTGCTCGCCCCGCCACGTCCCCGACGAGGTCTTCGCGATCGCCGAGGTGCCGCGCACGCTCAGCGGCAAGGTGCTCGAGGTGCCGGTGAAGCGGATCCTGATGGGCACGCCGCCCGAGAAGGCGGCCAGCCGCGACTCGCTCGCCAACCCGGCGGCGCTCGACTACTTCGTCGAGATGGCAGCGGCGTCCGGGGACTGACCCCGACTGCTCGACGGCGGAGCGCCGAGCACCCCACGCCTCCTAGGCGGGGGTGACCGGGTTGCGCCGCTCGGCGAAGGAGCGGTCCTTGCTCGCCGCCATCGCGAAGCGGCGGATCAGCTCGCCACGCAGGTCCTCGGGCTGGACCACCGCGTCGACGACCATCTCCGAGGCGAGGTGGAGGATGTCGATGTCGGCCGCGTACTCCTCGCGCTTGGCGCGACGAACTCGGCCCGCTCGGCCTCGTCCTCGATCGCCTGGATCTGGTTGTAGAAGACGGCGTTGATCGCCGCCTCCGGGCCCATCACGGCGATCGAGGCGCTCGGCAGGGCGATGCAGCAGTCGGGCTCGAAGGCCGGGCCGGCCATCGCGTAGAGGCCGGCGCCGTAGGCCTTGCGGACGATCACCGAGAGCTTCGGCACCGTCGCTTCGGAGACGGCGCTGATCATCTTCGCCCCGTGGCGGATGATCCCCTGGCGCTCGACCGCGGTGCCGATCATGAAGCCGGGCACGTCGGCGAGGAAGAGCAGCGGCACGTTGAAGGCGTTGCAGGTCTGGATGAAGCGCGCCGCCTTGTCGGCCGAGTCGACGAAGAGCACGCCGCCTTTCTGGCGCGGCTGGTTGGCGACGACGCCGACCACGCGGCCGTCGAGCCGGCCGTAGCCGACGATCAGCTCTTTCGCCCAGCGCTTGTGGACTTCGAGGAAGGAGTCGGCGTCGAGCAGCACGTCGAGCACCTCGCGCATGTCGAAGGGCTGGTTCTCGTCGGCGGGGACGATCTCGGCGATCGGCGCGTCGGAGGCGGGCGCGGCCGGCTCGGCCGCCGGCGGCTCCTCGCGCCAGTTGCCCGGCATGAAGGAGAGGTAGCGCTTGGCGAGGTCGATCGCCTCCTCGTCGCTCTTGACCAGGAAGTGGCCGCAGCCGGAGACGCCGGTGTGCATCTTCGCCCCGCCCATCTCCTCCAGCGTCACCTTCTCGCCGATCACCATCTCCGCCATCCGCGGCGAGCCCAGGTACATCGAGGCGTTGCCCTCGCGCATGATCACGACGTCGCAGAAGGCCGGGATGTAGGCGCCGCCGGCGGCGCTCGGCCCGAACAGCAGGCAGACCTGCGGCACCTGGCCGGAGAGCCGCACCTCGTTGTGGAAGATGCGGCCGGCGCCGCGGCGGCCGGGGAACATCTGCACCTGGTCGGTGATCCGCGCCCCGGCCGAGTCGACCAGGTAGACCATCGGCACCTGCAGCCTCAGCGCCCGCTCCTGGATGCGGAGGATCTTCTCGACCGTCTTCGGCCCCCAGGAGCCGGCCTTGACGGTCGGGTCGTTGGCCATCAGCGCGACGCGGCGGCCGTCGATCGTCGCCAGGCCGGTGACGACGCCGTCGGCGCCGAGGCCCTCCTGGTCCCAGTTGGCCAGCAGCCCCTCCTCGGCGAAGGAGCCGGCGTCGACCAGCCGCTCGACCCGCTCGCGCACCGGCAGCTTGCCCTGCTCGGCGGTCTTCTCGTGGTGGCGCTGCGGGCCGCCGGCGAGCGCGGCCTCCAGTGCCTTGGCGAACTCGGTCACGGCGCGGAGCCTATTCGGACGCCTGGCCGCCGAGCCAGTCGACCGGGCCGGCCCGCAGCACGTGGGCGCCGAGCGGGCGGCCGAGCACCTCCTGCGCGGCACGCGAGGCCTCGATCAGCCGCGGCAGGTCGATCCCGGTCTCGACCCCCATCTCGTGCAGCATCGAGACCACGTCCTCGGTCGAGACGTTGCCGGTCGACCCCGGCGGCACCGGGCAGCCGCCCAGCTCGCCGAAGCTCGACTCGAAGGAGTCGACGCCCTGCTCCAGCGCCGCCAGCACGTTGGCCAGGCCCTGGCCGCGGGTGTTGTGGAAGTGGGCGGTCAGCTCGACCCCGCCGAGCCGCTCGCGCGCGGCGGCGAAGAACTCGCCGCACCTGGCGCGGGTTGGCCATCCCGGTCGTGTCGCCGAAGCCGACCTCCTCGCAGCCGGCGGCGGCGAGCCGCTCGGCGATCTCGAAGACGCGCTCGGGCGGCACCTCGCCCTCGTAGGGACAGCCGAAGGAGGCCGAGATCACCCCCTCGCAGCGCAGCCCCGCCTCGCGCGCGGTCGCCAGCGTCCGCTCCAGCCCGGCCAGCGACTCCTCGATCGAGCGGTTGACGTTCTTGCGGTTGTGGGTCTCCGAGGCGGAGACGAAGACGTTGATCTCGTCGAAGCGGTCGCGCAGCCCCAGAGCCCGCTCCAGCCCGCGCTCGTTGGGGATCAGGACCGAGAAGGCGACGCCGTCGCGGCGCTGCACTGCGTCCAGCACCTCCTCCGCGTCGGAGAGCTGCGGGATCACGTCGGGCCGGACGAAGGAGGTCACCTCCAGCCGCGTCAGCCCGCTCGCCGGAGAGCAGGTCGATCAGCCGCACCTTCTCCGCGGTCGGGATCGTCTCCGGCTCGTTCTGGAAGCCGTCGCGAGGGCCGACCTCGCGGATGCGGACGCTGCTCGGCAAGGTGGTCATGAGCGGTGCTCATAAGCAAGCATTGAGGCGCTGCCCTCCATCATCTCCGGCCATCAGACCATTCCGAGGCCGCCGCTGACGCCCAGGGTCTCGCCGGTGACGTAGGTGGCGTCGTCGGAGGCGAGGAAAGCGACGGCCGCGGCGACCTCCTCGGGCTGACCGAGGCGCTTCATCTGAGTGCTCGCCTTCATCGTCTCGATCACTTTCTCGCCGATCTCGCCGAACTCCTTGGCGCCCATCAGCAGCGGCGTCTCGATCGGCCCCGGGGCGATCGAGTTGGCGGTGATCCCGTAGCGGGCGTTCTCGCGGGCGATCGCCTTCATGAAGGCGACGATGCCGCCCTTGGCGGCCGAGTAGACCGCCGAGCCCTTGGAGCCGACCCTGCCCGCCTCCGAGGAGATGCTGACGATGCGTCCGTAGCCCGCCTGCTGCATTCCCGGCAGGGCCGCGTGGGTGCAGTTGAGGACGCCGCCGAGGTTGACCGCGAGCACGCGCTGCCACTGCTCGGGCGTCGTGTAGGTGAAGAAGCCGAACTCGTCGGTGCCGGCGTTGTTGACGAGGATGTCGAGCGTGCCGGTCTCCTCGAGTGCCGCCTTGGCCGACGTCAGGATCGGTCACGTCGAGCTACAGCGCGTGGCCGTTCGACCTCACCGGCGACCCGCTGCGCGCCCTCGCTGTCGATGTCGCCCACCCAGACCTCGGCACCCTCGGCGGCGAGCCGCGCCGCGATCGCGGCGCCGATCCCGCTGGCCCCGCCGGTTACCAGAGCCTTTCGTCCCTCCAGTCGCACTAGGGCACCAATCTCGCGCTTCGCTCCCTCACGAGGAGTCAGACTATGACGTTCAGTCGCTCTGCGCTCAGGCGGAGCATAGACTGGCCGGCCTTGGCAGCGCATGAACCAATCCCGATTGTTGGTGGCACCGGCGCCCTCGGCGCCGGCCTGGCGCTGCGCTGGGCAAAGGCCGGTAGGAAGGTGATCCTCGGCTCCCGCTCGGCCGAGCGCGCTGAGGAGGCGGCGGCGAAGCTGCGCGATGCGGTGCCCGGAGCCGAGGTCGAGGGCCTGCTCAACGAGGAGGCAGCGAAGCAGGCGGAGATCGTCTTCCTCACCGTCCCCTTCCGCGCCCAGTCGGAGAACCTGAACAACCTGCGCGAGGCGCTGCAGCCTGGACAGATCCTGGTCGACTGCACGGTCCCTCTGGCCGCCGCGGTGAGCGGCAAGGCGACGCGCTCGCTGGGCGTCTGGCAGGGATCGGCGGCACAGCAGGCGCAGGAGATGGTGCCCGACGGCGTCACCGTGATCGCCGCCCTGCACACGGTCGGTGCACCGAGCCTCGCCGAGCTGGCGACCGAGCTCGACGAGGACGTGCTGATCTGCGGCGACCGCAAGGCGGACAAGGCAAAGGTCGCCCGCCTGATCGAGCTGATCGGAGGCCTGCGGGCGGTCAACGCCGGCCCCTGGAGACTGCGCGGATCGTCGAGCAGCTGACGCCGCTGCTGATCTCGGTCAACGTCCGCTACAAGACCCACGCCGGCATCAAGCTCACCGGGCTTCCCGGGGAAGATCACTGGGCGTGACGCCGGGCCAACCGCGATGAGGGTCGCCCTGCTGGCCGGCGGTACGGGGGGCGCCAAACTCGGCGCCGGCATGCAGGAGGAGATCGGCGCTGACCTCGCCGTCATCGCCAACACCGCGGACGACATCGAGGTGCTCGGGGTCCACGTCTCCCCCGATCCCGACCTGGTCACCTACTGGCTCAGTGGGGAAATCGACGCTGAGCGCGGCTGGGGGATTCGCGACGACAGCTTCACCGTCTTCGAGCGACTCTCGCGAGTGGGGGCGCCGGACTGGTTCAGCCTCTCCGACCGCGACCTCGCCGCCTGTCTCTACCGGCGGCAGTTCCTCGACGAGGGCGGGCGACAGACCGACGCGCAGGCGCAGATCGCCCGCGGGCTCGGGGTCCAGGCACGGGTGCTGCCGATGAGCGACGCGCCGGTGCGGACCAGGGTGATGACTGCGGCCGGGCGCCGCGACCTGCAGGAGTACCTGATCGTCGACGGCGGCGCGGCCAAGGTGCAGGGCGTGGAACTGGAGGGCATCGCTGAGGCGGAGCCGACGGCCGAGGTGCTGGCTGCGCTGGCCGACGCCGAGGCGATCGTGATCGGACCGTCCAACCCGGTGATCAGCATCGGCCCGATTCTCGCCGTGCCGGGCATGCGCGAGGCGATCGCAGCGTCCCCCGCACCGGTCCTCGCCGTCAGCCCGTTCGTCGCCGGTGTTGTCGTCAAGGGTCCGACCGAGCGCTTCATGGCAGCCCTCGGACGTCCCTCGACGGCCGCCGGCGTCGCCTCCCTCTACACCGGCCTCATCGACGCGATGGTCGTCGACGAGGGCGACCCGGATCCACCTCCTGAGGGGATCCCGACCCTGACCGCCCCGACGCTGATGGAGGGCGCCGCAGGTCGCGCGCGGCTGGCGCGGATCGTGCTCGACTACGCCGCTACCCTCGCCGAGGGGTGAAGGCGACCGCGGTACTGCCGGTGAAGCGCTTCGGCGAGGCCAAGCGCCGCCTCGCCGCGGGGATCGACGACGAGCGGCGCGAGGCACTGGTCGCGGCGATGCTGGAAGACACGCTCGAAGCAATCGACGGCTCGCGCTCGATCGAGCGGACGATCGTGGTCACCGGCGACCCGCGGGCGCAGGAGATCGTCGCCGCAAGCTCAGCGGAGGTGCTTCCCGATCCCGCCGATGAGGGGCACGTGGTGGCGGCGCTGGCCGGAATCGCTCGGGCGGAAGTGGACGGTGCAGCCTGCATCGCCCTCCTCCCGGGAGACTGCCCGCTGCTCGAGCCAAAGGAGCTGGACAGACTGCTGACCGGGATCCCTTCGAGCTTCGTCGCGGTCGTCCCCGACCGCCACGGGACCGGGACCAACGCCCTCGTCCTCTCGCCGCCTGACGCGATCCCGCCCGCGTTCGGCGAGGGAAGCTGCGCCCGCCACGTCGCCGCGGCGCGTGGGGCAGACGTCCCCTTTGCGGTCGAGGAGCTGCCGTCGCTGGCGCTCGACCTCGACACGCCCGCCGACGTCATCGCCCTGACCCGGGCGCTCGCGGCCGGCTCGAAGCGCGGCCGGCGAACCGCCAAGGTGCTCGGCATATGAGCGCCCCACCACCGCGTGGTCCCCTAGCTACGAAACGCGTGCCCAAGGAACCACGCGATGGGTGAGCTGGCGATCCGCCCCGTCGTGGGCCTGCCGGAGTTCGAGGAGGGCATGTTGATCGGCGGCGAGATCGCGGCCCGTGCCGAGCTGCTCGACGGCGACGTGGTCGTCGTCTCGCAGAAGATCGTCTCCAAGGCCGAGGGACGGGTGCGGAGCCTCGCCACCGTGGTGCCCGGCGAGGAAGCCCACCGACTCGCCACCGAGCTGGACAAGGACGCGGCGTTGGTCGAGCTGATCCTCACCGAGAGTCGCGAGGTGCTGCGGGCGCAGCGCGGCGTGCTGATCACCGAAACCCACCACGGCTTCGTCTGCGCCAACGCCGGCATCGACAGCTCCAACCTGCCGGGGACGGGAACCGTCTCGCTGCTGCCGGAGGACCCAGACGCTTCAGCCCGGCGCATCCGCGCCGAGATCCGGGCGGCGGCGGGCATCTCCCCCGCGGTGATCGTCTCCGACAGCTTCGGTCGGGCCTGGCGGCTGGGACAAGCGGAGGTAGCGATCGGCTGCGCCGGCATCGCCCCCCTTGACGACTGGCGCGGACGCACGGACACCGCCGGCCGGGAGCTGGAGGCAACGCTGATCGCAATCGTCGACCAAGCAGCCGCAGCCGCCGACCTGATCCGCGACAAGACCAGCCGTGTCCCGGCAGCAATAGCCCGCGGCCTCGACCGCTACGTAACCGCCGAAGACGGCCCGGGGGCATCTGCCCTGCGCCGCCCCCGCAGCGAAGACCTCTTCCGCTAGGGGATCTTCAGGACGGCGGCGCCTCTGAGGCTGCCGTCGCGGATCGAGTCGAGCGCCTCGTTCGCCGCCTCTAGCGGGTGGACTTCCACCTCGGTGCGGACGGGCACCCGGGGCGCCAGGGCGAGGAACTCCTCGCCGTCGCGTCGCGTCAGGTTGGCGACCGAGCCCAAGGATCGCTCCCCCCAGAGGAGCTCGTAGGGGAAAGCGGGGATGTCGCTCATGTGGATGCCGGCGCTGACGATCCGCGCCCCCTTGGCGCTGGCCCGCAGCGCCTCGGTCATCAGTGAACCGACCGGGGCAAAGACGATCGCCCCATCCAACTCCTCCGGCGGAGTCTCCCCCGAGGCACCGGCCCACTCAGCACCGAGGCCGCGGGCAAACTCCTGACCCTCCTCATCACCCTCGCGGGTGAAGGCGAAGACCCGCCGCCCTTCGTGCACGGCGAGCTGGCAGAGGATGTGGGCTGAGGCGCCAAAGCCGTAAAAGCCGAGCCGCTCACCATCGCCGACCAGGCGCAGCGCCCGGTAGCCGATCAGCCCGGCGCAGAGCAGTGGCGCCACCTGCTCGTCCCGGTCGCCGGCCAAAATCGGGAAACAGAAGCGCTCGTCCGCAACCGCGAGCTCGGCGTAGCCACCATCGATGTCATAGCCGGTGAAGCGGGCACGGTCGCAGAGGTTCTCGCGGCCGCCGACGCAGTAGCGGCACCTGCCGCAAGTCCAACCCAACCACGGCACGCCCACCCGGTCGCCGCATTCGAAGCGAACCGCACCCTCGCCCACGCCACTCACCGTGCCGACGATCTGGTGGCCCATGACAAGCGGAAGCTTCGGCTCCCCCAGCTCGCCGTCGACGATGTGCAGGTCGGTGCGACAGACACCGCAAGCGGCTACGGAGAGCAGCACCTGCCCCGGACCGGGCTCTGGCTCGGGCAGCTCGGCCGGCCGCAAAGGCTTGCCTTGCCGCTCGAGGACCATCGCCCGCATTAACTCAGGGTATGACCGACTCCAGGGTTTCGCCGAGGTGGGCGGACCCGAAGAGGACCGCCGAGGGGTCATCCACTGGCTCGCCGTCGCGGAAGAGTCCAGCTTCGAGCAGGCCGTAGCCCCCTGCGGACTCGATCAGGCTGACCCAGGCGTGCGTATCGATCGGCTCGCCGTCGAGCAGCAGCAGGTAGAGCCCGTCGTCCTCGCTCGAGGCCTCGAAACAGAGGACGACCTGGTGCCAGGCGCCCTCCGCCACCGGAGCGAGGAACCGCTCGCCGCCCATCGCGTCGCCGCTCGCCCAGAGCCCGCGTTGGGTGCCGCTGCCGTCGTCCCAGAGCTGCAGGCCGAGACTGTGGCTTTCGTCCGCCTCATCCGCAAAGCGCAAGATCAGGTTGTCTTCCCCCGGCGCCCGGTAGGCCTCCGGCTCGATGTAGAACGAAAACGAGTAGGCGTACTCATCGCCCTCGTAGATCTGAACCGGGCCCCAGACAACGCCGCCGATTGGCCCCGGCCCACCGGCTGGGACCGGCCGGGGCGGCTGGCTGCCGTTGCCGGGCAGGGGACGAGTGGGCACGGCAACCGGCGCAGGTGAAGGCGCCGGTGCGGACACCGGGGTGGCGACCGGAATCGCAGCGGGTTGCGGCGAAGGAGCAGGCTCAGACGGAGGCGTCTGCGGCGATTCGGTCGGGGACGGGGTGGCGGCGGAAACCGCCACGACCCGAGCGGAAGCGAGGCCCGTCTGCGCCCCAGAGACGCCAACGACTCCCGTCGCAACAGACGCAGCTAGCCGCGGACCCTCGATGCCGGCCGGGTGAGCTGGAGCGACGGCCAACTTCTGCGGGGGCGAAACTGCCACGGCGTCGTCTAGGCCAACGCCGGGGCCCGGCGCCACGCTCACCTCCGGAAGGACCGAGTCCTCGCCCCGCTGCGGCAGGCTGAGCAGCGCGGCGACTCCAAGCGCGACGAGCAGGACGGCCAGACAGAAAACCGCCAACCCCGGGAACCCATTCCCTGCCGCTACGGAACGCGACGCGATTTGCCAACGATACCGCTGAATCAAACGTCCAGCCAGGGGTAACGGCTAGTAGGTCTCAACAACCTCGTAGAGCGTCGTGCGCTGGGCCGGCGAACGGCCGGCGGCACGGGCGGCGTCGATCAGCTGCTCGGGCTCGAGGCGGACGCCGTGCTGGGAGCCCGCCATGCGCGAGATGTTCTCCTCCATCAGCGTGCCGCCAAGATCGTTGACGCCCCAGCGCAGTGCCTCGGTCGCGGCCCCAAGACCCATCTTCACCCAGCTCGCCTGCAGGTTGGGGATCGTCCGCCCCAGGGCCAGGCGGAAGGCGGCGGTGTGCTTGAGGTTCTCGCTCGCCGAGATCTCCTCGATGCCGTGGGTGCGGCCGAGCATCGTGTTGAAGGGGATGAAGCTGAGCGGCACGAACTCGGTGATACCGCCCGTACGCTCCTGCAGAGCCCGCACGACCTGCATGTGCCGGGCCAGCTCGCGCGGCTCCTCGATGTGGCCGAACATCACGGTCGAAGTCGAGCGCAACCCGGCGCGGTGAGAGGCTTCGATGATCTCCACCCAACGGTCCGCCGGCAGCTTGTTGGGGGAGATTCGCTGGCGGACACCGTCGTCGAGCACCTCGGCCGCGGTACCGGGGGTCGAGCCGAGCCCGCACTCGAGCAGGTACTCGAAGACCTCCTGCGGCTGCTTGCCCGAGCGCTCGCACATGTAGTCGACCTCCATCGGCGAGTAGGCGTGGAGGTGCAGCTGCGGCGCCACCTCCTTCGCCAACCTCAACCACTTCCCGTACTCCTCAAGGGTCAAATCCGGATGGATCCCGCCCTGCATACAGAGCTCGGTAGCGCCGAACTCAACCGCTTCGAGGATCCGCGCCGCAAAGTCCTCCTCGCTGACTTCGTAGGCATCGGGCGACCGCCGCCCCTGGCCGAAGCCACAGAAGGCGCAGCCGACAATGCAGATGTTGGTGAAGTTGATGTTCCGGTTGACGACGAACGTCACCCGATCCCCAGCCAGCTCCGCCCGAAGCTCGTCCGCAGCACTCCGCATCTCCTCAATCACCTCAGGCCGCGTCTCGGCAAACAAGGCGGTCAGCTCATCCTCGCTGAGCTCAACCCCGTCGCGCCCCTTCTCGATCGCACGCGAAGCGAGCTTCCCATCGATCATCTCCTCGCTTCGCCGCCCAGACCCCCGCCGTGGAATGAAGCTCCAATACTTCAGCTTGATTACGTCAAGTACCCCCTGCTCCATCCACTCGGAGTCCATGTACTGCGGGTAAACGCACAGCCGCTCCGTAAGCGCATAGCCCTTCGGCGCAAGCCCCTTGCGAACCTCATGCGGGCTGGGAAACGCGTGCTCCGGCGAAATGTGATCGCCATTCGCCGAGAGACCCCCAAGATCAGTAGCCCCCGCTTCGACCAGCTGGACCCACGCATCAGACAAGTTCGGTGGCACCTGGACCCCGACATCCGGCATAAGGCGCTTGCACTCCCGAATCAAGCGCTTGATGTCCTCCACTGAGATCGGAGATGCCCAGTCGGGAGGGGATGACGGGGACCCCTCCGCTGGGGCTCCGTCCAATGGCGGTTCAGGGCTCGGAGGAGTCGCGCTCCGCGAGTTCCCAGCAGAGGGGTCCCCGTCATCCCCTCCCCACCGCGCCAGAGACGCCTCATCCGCAATGTCGGCGACCTCTTGGCCGTAGTACCGAGGGTGCGGGACGAAGTTCTGGAGGATGACCTCTTGGATGTGGCCGTACTCATCGTGCAGCGCAGCCAGCGCTTCGAGCGACGCAACCTGCTCTTCAGTGGTCTCCCCGATGCCGACGAGGACGCCACTGGTGAACGGGATCCTCAGCTCGCCAGCGGCTTGAATCGTCGCCAAGCGTTTCGCCGGATGCTTGGTAGGAGAGCCAGCGTGGACCGTATCCATGAGGCGCTCGGAAACCGACTCCAACATCAAGCCTTGAGAGGCGGTCACCTCCCTCAGTCGAGCGAGGTCATCGTGGTCGAGCACGCCGATGTTCGTGTGCGGCAGGATGCCGCGCTCTAGCGCACGCTCGCACGCCCAGACTACGTAGGAAGTGAAGTCCTCGTGGCCCCACTCGGCCAGCTTGGCTGCGACGAGCGGATTGACCTCCGGGCGCTCCCCGGTGAGCACCAAGAGCTCCTTCGCGTTACGGCGCTCAGCCTCGTCAAGCTTCCGTTCAACCTCCGTCGGAGGATGGATGTGAGCCTGCCGAGTCGCGAAGGCGCAGTACTTGCAGTAGCACTGGCAAGTGCGGGAGAGGGAGAGCGTGTAGTTCCGCGAGAAGGTGATCCGACGCACGTCGCCCAAGCTACTGCAAGCATGCCGCCGCCGGACCCGACAGGCCCGGCGGCTTCACGACCAGAGGATGTCCGCGCTTAGGCGGTGCTGCCGGCGCCGGGCTTCGGCGTGCCGGGCGCCTTGACGCGCTCGGGCGGTTCGGTCGGCGCCGCTCCACCGGGCTCCAGCACGAACTTGTAAACGGCCGCCGCAAGCAGCGAGCCAACGATCGGGCCGAGCAGGTAGGGCCAGACGCCGCCCCACTCGCCGCTGACCAGCGCGGGGCCGAACCAACGAGCCGGGTTGAAGGAGCCGCCGGTCAGCGGGCCGCCGACCATGACGATGAAACCGAGCGTGGTGCCGATCGCGAGTGGCGCCCAGTCCTTGACGCTCTTTTTCGAGTAGACAGCGGCAAGGATGACGAGGACAAGGCAGAAGGTGCCGATCGCCTCGATGATCATGCCCTGAAAGTTGCCCCCGAGCAGGCCGCTGACCTCGGCTGCCGCATAGTTCGTAGCGCGGCCCTCGTCGAGCAGCAGGTTCTTGGCGAGCAGAGCGCCGAGGACGCCGCCGGAGAGCTGGGCGAGCATGTAGATGACGGCGTCGATCGGGGCGATGCGTTTGATCGCGGCCGCGGCCAGGGTGACGGCAGGGTTGAAATGACCGCCGCTGACGACGCCGAACATCACGATCAGCCCAAAGAGCAAGAAGGCGTGAACGAGACCGACGACGGCGAAATCAGTGCCGAACTGGGGCTGATTGCCGGTCGCCACGTACAACACGACCACGCTGACGACGAAAAACACAAGCATGAAAGTGCCGATCAGCTCTGCGAGATATGCCGCGAGTCCTCGTTGCTGCACTGGTTACGCCTCCTCTAGTCCCGTAAATCCCTCGGTTTCGGGGCGGGAGTGTATCCGGAATGGGGAACGAATAGTTTTCTCTGTTGAATGAGACGAGCTGCTGCGCTGCTGGCGGCCGTCTTGCTGCTCGCTGGCTTTGCCGGCTGTGGCGAGGACGGCGCGGAACCGGGCGCGCCACGAGGCGTGACGCTCGTGCTCGATTTCGTCCCCAATGCCGTCCATGCCGGTATCTACGCGGCGCAGGATCGGGGCCACTACCGCGAGCTGGGAATCGACCTGACGATCCGCCAGCCTGGCGAATCGAGCGACGCGCCAAAGTTGCTCGCGGCGGGCCGGGCCGACTTCGCCATCCTCGACATCCACGATCTCGGGATCGCCCGCGAGCGCGGCCTCGACGTCGTCGGCACGATGCCGATCGTGCAGCGACCGCTCGCCGCGGTGATTACCCCCGCCAGCGGGCCGGTGCGGCGCCCCCGCGATCTTCAAGGCCACACCGTGGGCGTTACCGGCCTTCCCTCCGACGAAGCCATTGTCGACTCCGAGGTGAGCGCCGACGGCGGCGACCCCGACAAGGTCGACCGGGTAACGATCGGCTTCAACGCCGTGTCCTCGCTCGCCGCCGGCAAAGTGAACGCGGCGACCGGGTTCTGGAATGCGGAGGGTGTGGCTCTGCAGCACCAGGGCATCCCGGTGCGGATCTTCAAGGTGAACCGCTACGGCGCGCCCCCGTACCCCGAGCTGATCCTGACTGCATCTGGGCAGGCGATCGAGCGCAACGCCGAGCTGGTCGACTCGATGATCGCCGCTACCACGCGAGGCTACGAGTTCGCCTACGAGCATCCCGAGCAAGCGCTCAACGATCTCCTGGCAGCGGTTCCGAGTCTGGAAGGGGACGAGCAGGCAGCGCAGCTGAAAGTCCTACGGCCCGACCTCCACCCCGCTCCCTTCAATGCCGCCGTGCTGCGCGAATGGGCCCTCTGGGACCTTGAGCACGGCTTACTCGAGCGGCCGGTGGATGTCGAGGAGGCTTTTCTGCTGGAGCGGTAGTGGGTGCCAGCTCTTCTTCAGGAACGCGCCAGCAGGTCGTCCACCAGCTGGGGGAGTTCTCGGGCCATGCGGGAGCGTGGGACCGCCAAGTCGATGCCGGCGGCGTCGGCAGCTTGCTTGGTCTCGACGTTGACGTGCGAGTAGTAGCCGAGGACCGGGACGCCGAGACCTACGAGAGCTTCTGGATTCTCGGTGTCGAGGTCCGCAACGACTAGCTCCGCATCATCGAGCGGAGCTTCGGTTAGAGCTGGCGAGAGAGTTACGTCATGGCCGGCCGCAGTGAGCATCGCCTCCACCTTGCTTCCCAGCAGCAGGTCGGCTGCCACAGCTACTACCCGGGCCACTAGATTGCGCGGCGCTGGCGGAACTCTTCGCGGACGCTCTCTGGGCGGCCCCACATCTGCACGACCTCAGACCGCCCCTCGCGCACCTCACGAACCTGCATCTCGCCACTCACGCCTTCGCCATCGAGCTTCTCCAGCACCCCAACCACGCTCTCCGCAGCAGCGGCGTGACCAAAGCTGTGGGCGACCAGCAGGCGCCAGTGCCAGTCAGCTTCCGAATACGGCTGGGCATTGACCTGGCTAAGCGCCACGGCCGTATCCATGTACTGGCTCTCGTCATCGATCCGCAGATCGACCTCGAGATCGGTCCAATCGGGCGGAAGTGCTTCAAGTACCTGCTTAAAGTCAGCGGCCAAGCTCATGAACGCAAGCCTACCTACGGGACGGCTGGTCCTTCTACTCGGCGGGCGGCAGGAGATCTGGGCCTGGAATCGGCGTGCCGTGCGGGTCGTGGCTGGGTTCGCCGAGCTTGGCTGCCATCAAGAGCTCAAGGTCCTCTGAGATGTAGTGCTCGAGCACCTCGGCCTCCTCGTGGACACGGTCCTCGGGCATTCCCAGGGCGTCGGAGAGGTACGTCTCGATCAGGCGGTGGTGGCGGATGACCTCGAGCGCGACCTTCTCCCCAGCCGGAGTCAGGGTGACGCCCTTGTACGGGACATGCTCGACCAGGCCGATCTCGTCGAGTTTTTTCAGCATCGAGGTTGCGGTCCCCGGCGCAACGCTAAGCCGGGTCGCGACCTCGCCGTTCAGGACCGGTCCCTCCCGCTCCTTCGAAAGCGCATAGATCGCCTTCGCGTAGTCCTCGATCGCCTCGGTGTTGGACGAGTGCCGCTGGCGACCTCCGTTGCCGCCCGCCATCAGACACTCACCAGCAGACCGGTCACATAGAGAGCCGCGATGCCGGCGATGATGCCGGCGACCGAGAGTGGGTGCAGGAAGCGCCCGCCCTCGTCGCGCATCGAGGGGGCGATCTGGACGATCACGCGGACGATCGCACCGACGCCGACGCCGAACAGCAGCGCCGCCAGGCTCGGGTCGAAGGCGGCCGCGCCGATCCAGGCACCGAGCACTGCCGGCGCCCCGGCGAGCAGGCCGAGGCCGAGCAGGTGGCCGAGGCCCGGCCGCACGCTGGCTGCCTCGCCATCCCCGCTGCGCAGCGGCGCCACGATCGCCAGGCCCTCGGTCGTGTTGTGGATCGCGAAGCCGACGACCAGGAAGGCGCCCAGCGCGAGGGCGCCGGTCGCATAGGCAGAGCCAATCGCCAGACCCTCGCCAAGGTTGTGCAGGCCGATCCCGAGTGCGACCAGCAAGGCCAGATAGAGACCGCCGCCCGCTGCCCCGGCAGCGCCGGCTGCGATCTCGCCGCGGCGACGCAGGAAGGCGTCGACCGCCGCCAGGAGCAGGTAAGCGACCGCGGCCCCGACGAAAACGAGGGTGCTGCCGCCGAACACAGCCGGCGCCTCGGCGGCGATCTCGAGCCCCTCCAGCCCCGCGTCGATGGCAAGGAAGGCGAGTAGGCCGACCGTGAAGGCGATCAGCGCCCCGACCCAGCGCGCGTCGATCCGGCGTACGAAGGGCAGCCAGAGCATGCCGAGGCAGACCGGGATTACGCCGACGTAGATGCCGAGCAGGGCCATCAAGCCGTAGAAGTCGAGGTCGGCGTCCGGCGTTTCCGCCGCGACCGGGATCGCGGCGTCGACCGTGCCTCCGGTGGAGGTGAGGACGAAGATCTCATACGCCTCTCCCTCGATCCACGGGTAGGAGATGCGCAGCGTGGTCGAGCCGAGCCGCTCGACGTCACGCCCGCCGTCGGTGCTGAAGGCGGCGAAGCCGTCGTTGACCGCAACCTGGGCGATTTCGACCGCGTCGGGCCCGTCGTTGCGCAGGGTCAGCTCGATCGTTCCCGGGTGGAGCACCGTCCGCTCGACGCTCAGCTCCTCGACCGGCGGGCCGGTCCGCTCGCCCAGCCCAGGGCCGCCAAGCAGGGCGAAGGCGGCGATCGCCGCCGCGATCAGGGCCAGCGGGATCAGGCCCAGGGCCCAGGCCGGCAGGCCGCCGCCGGCCCGCTCGGCGCGCGCCGTCGCCTCCATCAGGCTGCACCCCCCTTGCCGCCCCAAGGCAGCTTGCAATACGCCGCTGCCGCCGCGGCGGCGCTCAGCTTCGAAGGGTCGCCAACGCGGAAGAAGCCAGTCCAGCCGAGCTCGGCGAACTCGCTGACATGGGCGTGGAACATGTAATCGCCGTCGAAGGGGAACTTCAGCTCGAGGACCGAGCGCTGCCCCTGTCCCTGCACGATCGTGTCGGTGTATTCGCTCGGCTCCAGCGAGGTCCCGGTCGGATAGCTCTGGAAGAAGTTGGCGTGGATGTGGAAGGAGTTGAGCGGGTCGTACTCGAGCACGTTGACCAAGTAGATCCGCGTCAACTCGTCGCGCTTGACCTCAATTGGCTCATTTATGTAATGGAAGCCGACGGTGTTGACCGCGTAGACCTCGTTGGCGAGGTCGAAGTTGGTGTCGAAGCCGTTCATCACCATCACCATCTCGTCGGCTTCCGCTCGCCCCTTCTTCGGGTCGATGACGAAGGCGCCGTAGAGGCCGCGGGCGATGTGGGCGGCCAGCGGCATCACGTGGCAGTGGTAGAGGTGGAGGCCGAAGGGCTCGGCCTCGAATTCGTAGGAGAAGCTCTCCCCCGGTTCGACCTGGCCGCCGCCCTGTTGCTCGCCGATTCCCGGCATGCCGTCCATCTGCGCCGGGTGGATGCCATGGAAATGGATCGTGTGCGGATGGTTGGAGGAGTTGACGAAGTTGATCCGCAACTTCTCCCCCTCACGGGCACGCAGGGTCGGCCCCGGCACGCGGCCGTTGTAGGTCCAGGCCTCGTACTTGACGCCGGGCGCCACTTCGATCTCCTTGTCCTGGGCAATGAGCGTCCATTCGCGCAGCAGCCGCCCACTGGCCAGCCGCCGGGTCTTGCCCCAGTCGAAGTCGCGCAGGAGCTCGGTCGGGTTGAAGCCGTTGGCCCGATGGTCGACGCTGCGTCCCGGCGCGAAGCTGGCGTGGGCGAAGCGGCCATGGCCGGCGTGCCCGCCGGCGGCGCCGTTCCCCATGCTCGACTCGGCCAGGGCCGGCTCGCCACCGAACCCGCCGCGCGAGACGAGGCTGTTGAGGCCGGCGGCAGCCGGCACGGTGGCCGCGGCGCCAAGCAGCGCACGACGGCTGAGGCGACGGTTGCTCATATGGAGGTAGAACGGTCGATGCGGAGATTTTGACACATCTAAATTTAAATTTCGACTCATCAAAATCTGCCCGCAAAACAGAGGCTCCTAGAATCGGCCCGATGGATTCTTCAGCCGCGATTGAGCTCGATGCCCAGTACCGGCAGCTGCGCGAGGAGTGCGGCCTGCTCGACCGCTCCGAGCGCGGCAAGCTGATCGTCCGCGGCAGCGACGGGGCGGACTACCTCCAGGGACAACTGACCAACGACGTCGAGGCACTCGCGCCCGGCGAGGGCCATTACGCGGCCCTGCTCGACCGCAAGGGCCATATGCAGGCCGATATGCGGGTGCTGCGCCTTTCGCCAGAGGAGATCTGGATCGACACCGAGCCAGAGGCGCTGGCGGCGACGCTACGCCACCTGGAGATGTACAAGATCGGCCGCGACGTGGCGATCGCCGACGTCAGCGCCGAGCGGACGATCCTCTCGCTGATCGGCCCGCGCAGCGTCGAGATCGCCGGTACCGCGGCGCTGCCCGAGTTCGCCTGCGAGGCAACGGCCGTGCACGGATCCGAGTGCCTCGCCGCCGGCACCGCCACCGGGATAGACCTGATCGTCGAGGCGGCCGAAGCCGAACGCCTGCGCGGCGCTCTCCTCGACGCCGGCGCCGTCACGGTCGGATCCGCGGCCGTGGAGATCGTTCGGATCGAGGCCGGCACGCCCCGCTACGGCGCCGAGATGGGAGTCGAGACGATGCCCGCCGAGGCCGGCATAGTCGAGCGCGCGGTCAGCTTCACCAAGGGCTGCTACATCGGCCAGGAGCCGGTCGCACGGCTCCACTACAGGGGCCGGCCCAACCGCCACCTGCGTGGCCTGCAGCTGAGCGCTCCCGCGGCGCCCGGCTCGAGCCTGCGCCTCGGCGAGAAGGAGGTCGGCAGAATCAGCAGCTCCAGCGTCTCCCCCGCCCGCGGCCCGATCGCGCTGGCAATCGTCCGCCGCGAGGCCGAGCCCGGAGCAGAGCTGACCGTAGGTGAAGATGGCGTTACGGCTCGCGTGATCGACCTGCCGTTCGGTTAGATTCCGCAGCTGATGGGTCGTTGGAGAGGCAGGCGACTGTTCGCGGCGCCGCGCGCGACCGCGGCGCTGCTGGCGTGCGTGCTCGGCGCGGTTGCGCTGATCGGCGCGGGCTGCGGCGCCGAGGAACACGTCAACGATTCGCGCCCGCAACCGCCGACCCGGGTCAGCGTCGCGATCAGCGAAGACGCGATCACCGTGCAGCCGCCGCGGATCGCCGTCGGCCCCGAACCGACCCAGCAGATCCCGCAAAACGTGCACGTCGAGCAGCCGCAGGTCCGCTCCCAGGCAGCCGCTCGACGTCGTCCTCGTCGCCGCCAACCTGACCGACGTCGACTCCCGCCTCGAGATACGCGGCGGCGGCAAAGACTTCAGCTCCGAGCCGCTCTACGCCAACTCCAACGTCACCCTGCCGACGATCCTCCCCACCGGCGTCTATACGGTCACCGCCGCCGACATCCCCGGGGCGAAACCGACCAAGCTCGTCGTCGGCCCGTTCCGGTCGTCGTCCGAGAACGACGTGCTCCTTCCGTAGAAACAGGACCAATTCGGCGTCTGGTCCGACCGTCACCATCGGCCAGGTGACCGTCGTACTGGCAATCGCAGTCGTCCTGCTCGCCGCGGGGCTGCTCTACACGATTCTCTCCCGCCCCCGCGAGGAGATGCCCGAGGCTCCCGATCTCGGCCCGGCGATCCAGGCGGCGACCTCCAAAGCCGTCGCCGACCTACAGCGGATGAACGAGGAGTCGCGCAAAGTCGACGCCCAAGCCGCCGAGGCAACCCTGGACAAGCGCCAGGCGGAGATCAAAGCCCTCGCCGAGCGGATCGCCAAGGGCCAGGAGAAGATCGAGAAAGAGGTGCAGCGGCGCGGTGAGACCGACCTGCAGACCCGCACCCTGCTCGAGCAGATGGGCCAGACGGTCGGCAACTTGAACTCCGAGACCGCGGGCCTGAAGAAGGCGCTGCGCCAGCCGCAGACGCGCGGCCAGTGGGGCGAGCTTCAGCTGCGGCGCTGCGTCGAGATCGCCGGCATGACCGAGCACGTCGACTTCGAGCTGCAGGAGACGATCCACACCGAAGACGGCCGGCTGCGACCAGACGCCCGCTTCCTGCTGCCGGAGGGCCGCACCTTCGTCGCCGACTCGAAGGTCCCGCTCGACGCCTTCCTCGACGCCCAGGAGGCCGAGATCGAAGCCGAGCGGTTGATCCAGCTCGAGCGCCATGCGAGGCAGGCACGCGAGCACATCCGCAGTCTCAGCTCCAAGGACTATCAGGGTCAGTTCAAAGCGGGCGAGATGCCGGACTTGGTGCTCTGCTTCATCCCCAACGAGCCGGCGATGCACGCCGCCTTCGCCGCCGACCCGACCCTCTTCGACTACGCACTGGAGCGCAACGTGCTCGTCGTCAGCCCGACCTCGCTGATCGGGCTGCTGCGCACGATGGAGCTGGGCTGGCGCCAGGAGCGAATGGTGGCCGAGGCGGCAGAGATCGCCGACGCCGCGGGCACCCTGCACGCCCGCTTCGGCAAGTTCCTCACTGAACTGGACAAGGTCGGCAGGGGCCTGACCTCCGCCGCCACCGCCTACGACTCCGCCATTGGCTCGATGCAGAGCCGGCTGCTGCCGCAACTGCGCAAGGTCGAGGACCTTGGTGTCGCTCCGGGCAAGGAGATCAAGCCCCCCGAACCAACCGAGATCACAGTGCGGGAGATAACGGCCCCCGAGTTGCGCGAGGCCGATACCCCCGTGCTTGACTAGGATTCGCCGCCCGTCCCAAACGATCCGCGGAGGAGCCAGTTGGCCGTTGACACGAACGCAGTCGCGAAGTTGGACGTCGAGCCCGGAACGCTGCCCGAGACGATGGCGGCGTGGGTGATCCGCGAGGAGCGCCAGGGCGAGCCCAACGACGCCTTTCAGCTCGAGCAGATCGAGGTGCCCGAGCCGGGTGCCTTCGAGGTAATCGTCCGCGTGATGGCGGCTGGGGTCAACTTCAACAACGTCTGGGCAGCACTGGGCAAGCCGGTCTCGATCTTTGGCTACGGTGACCACCCTGAGTACGGCCACCACATCGGCGGCTCCGACGCGTCGGGAATCGTCTGGAAAGTCGGCGAGGGGGTCACCCGCTGGAAGCCCGGCGACGAGGTCGTAGTCCACTGCAACCAGGCCTCCTACGAGGACGTCGAGGTGCACGGGCTCGACCCGCTGGCGGCGCCGAGCCAGAAGATCTGGGGCTATGAGACGACCTGGGGCTCCTTCGCCCAGTTCACCAAGGTGCAGGCGCAGCAGCTCCTCCCCCGCCCCCAGAACCTCTCCTGGGCCGAGTCCTCCGCCTACGGCCTCACCTACTTCACCGCCTACCGGATGCTGATCGACCAGTGCAAGCTGCAGCCCGGCCACAACGTCTTGATCTGGGGCGCAGCCGGGGGGCTCGGCGTCTTCGCCGTGCAGCTCTGCAAGGCGGCCGGCGCCAACGCGGTCGGCGTCGTCTCCTCCGACGAGAAGGGCGAGCTGGTCAAGCAGCTCGGCGCGGTCGACTACGTCAACCGGGCCGAGTTCAGCGAGATGATGCGAACGCCCGAGAACCTCCACGACAAGGCGGCCGACAAGGAGCGTTTCAAGGCCTCGCGCGGCTTCGCCAAGCGGGTCAAAGAGATTCTCGGCGACGCCCCCGACATCGTCTTCGAGCACGTCGGCCAGGCGACCTTCCCGACCTCGGTCTTCGTCGTCAAGCCCTTCGGCAAAGTCGTCATCTGCGGCGCCACCTCGGGCTTCCAGCTCGATTTCGACGTGCGCTACCTGTGGATGCGCCAGAAGCAGATCATCGGCTCGCACTTCGCCAACGCATACGAGTGCATGCGCGCCAACCAGCTGATGGCGGAGGGCAAGGTGCAGCCGGTGCTGTGGAAGACGATGGGCTTCGAGGGCGTCCCCGGGGCGCACCAGCTGCTGCACGAAAACAAGCACCTCGGCAAGATCTCGATCCTGGTCGGGGCCGAGTCCGAGGACGAGGGCAAGAACGAGGACGGTCCCGGCGCGATCCGGGCCGAGGTCGGAGCATGAGCGCGGAGCGACCAAGCGTGCATATCTGGTTCTTCGCGCCGGGAGCGAAGCGCGAAAGGGGTTCTACTGATGGCTGAGGCCTGCACGCTGGACTGGCACATCGCCCCCTTCAGGGCCGACCGTTGGCTCGACCTTTGGGAACCGGCCGCGGCGCGGATGCCCGCCTTCGGCGCCAAGAGCTGGTCGCTGACCCGCTCGATCGACGATCCGCTGGCCTTCCGCCAGACCTCGATCTGGGAGAGCCGCTCGGACTTCGAGCGCTACTGGTTCTCCGAGGAGATCGAGACCGCCCGTGCGGCGATCATCGACCTGCACGACCTGCCGATCCTGCCTGCCTGGCACACGCTCGTCGCCGCCGAGTAGCCGCCAGCGCTAGCCGCGCTCGAGCGGCGCCAAAGTCAAACCCGCCGAATTGAGCTGCTCCCAGTAGTGCTCGGCGGGCTCGCGCGCACCCGACCAGACAATTGCCTGGCCGCTGCTGTGAATCGTCTCGGCGATCTCGTGACCATGGGCAACGCTCACGCCCGGCAGAACCCGGGCCAGCGTCTCGGCGACGTGATCGAAGGTGTTGTGGTTGTCATTGCGCACGATCACCCGCCACTCACCACCCAGCCCTGAGTCCGGGCCGGCCTCACGCGGCTTCTCGATCGTCGTCGTCATTGCCGCATTATCCGCCAGGCACCCTAGGAGCGGATGTGACCAAGCAGATCAAGGACGCAGGGAGGCCGACAAGGGGAGCGCACACCTGTGCGTGACCTGCAGTCGGCCGACCGAGGACGCCGAGATGCGCCGGTCACATCCGCTCCTAGAAAGGGCTCGGGACGCGGACGACAATGTCGTCAAAGCTGCCCATCGTTCCCTTGGCGTTGCCCATCGCCCCGAGCGAGAAGCCGGCAGTGCGGCCCTGCAGCTCACCGGAAGACGAATCGGTGACGTCGGCCACCAGCTGTCTGCCGACGAAAGCAAGGATGTGGCATTTGCCTTTCTCCGGGCCTTTGGTCAGGTTGAAGGCCTGCAAGCGGATCTGGTTGGCCTGGTTCAGACCCTTCGCCGTGATCCCCCGCTCGACGTGCAGGTAGGTGATATTTCCATCGGCGCCGATGCGGCGTAGCTGCGCCTTGCGCTGCAGGGGAAAGACCGCAATCTGGTAGCGCGCACCCTGCGCACCGGCGCGAAGGTTGACCGCCAGGAACGCCTGCCGCTGGAGCGGTTTCGGAGTCCCCTCGAGCACGCGCCCAGTCACGGCCACTTCGAGATCGCGCCCGATCACCGGCGTCCGGTAGGCGCACTCCTTGGTCGCCTTGCCAACGACGATGCGGAAGGCGTGATCGGAGCCGCCACGACCGCAGCGGTCGCCGCTCAGCTTGACGATCTGGGCACGCTGGTCGGTCGACTCCATGCTGTTGCGGTAGAGGCCGATCAGGGCAGCGCTGGCGCTCGCGGCAAGGGCCGTGGCGGCAAGGAGGGCGACAATCGAAGCCGTTGCTATTCGCAGTCTCATAGGCATAAATTTCGCGCTTCGCTCAGTCGCAAAGGAATCAGATATGGATGCTCCTTCACTTCGCGCTCACGGGCAGCCTAAACACAGGCCCGGGCGAAAGATGCGGATCGTGACGGATGAACGCTGTTTTTCCCGCCGGGGCAAATATCATTGGTGACGATGGCCGAGCACAGACTGCCCCAGCGCGACCGCCCCTGGGTGATGCGTACCTACGCGGGCCACTCCGACGCCCGCCGCTCCAACGAGCTCTACAAGGGCAATCTCGCCAAGGGCCAGACCGGCCTTTCGATCGCCTTCGACCTGCCGACCCAGACCGGTTATGACCCCGATCACGTCCTCGCCCGAGGCGAGGTCGGAAAGGTCGGCGTCTCGATCGTCCACAAGGGCGACATGCACCAGCTCCTCGACGGAATTCCGCTCGATGAGATGAATACCTCGATGACGATCAACGCCACCGCTGCCTGGCTGCTCGGTCTCTACGTCACGGTCGCCGAGGAGAACGGCGTCGATCGTGCCGAGCTGAAAGGCACGACGCAAAACGACATCATCAAGGAGTACCTCTCGCGCGGCACCTACGCCTTCCCGCCGGAGCCCTCGATGCGGCTTATCGCCGACATGGTCGCCTTCTCCGTCAACGAGGTGCCGAGCTGGAACCCGACCAACATATGCAGCTACCACCTGCAGGAGGCAGGGGCGACGCCGGTGCAGGAGATCGCCTACGCGCTCTCGACCGGAATCGCCGTGCTCGACGAAGTGAAAGCGCGCGGCCAGGTCGCCGAGGCGGACTTCCCAAAGGTCTTCGGCCGCATCTCCTTCTTTGTCAACGCCGGCATCAGGCTGGTCGAGGAGATCGCCAAGCTGCGCACGATGGGGCGGCTCTGGAACGCGATCGGCCGCGAGCGCTACGGCGTCACCAACGAGAAGATGCTGCGTTTCCGCTACGGCGTCCAGGTCAACTCGCTCGGCCTGACCGAGGCCCAGCCGGAGAACAACATCCAGCGAATCGTGCTCGAGGCGCTGGCGGTAACGCTGAGCCGCAATGCGCGGGCCCGCGCGATTCAACTCCCCGCCTGGAACGAGGCGATGGGTCTGCCCCGTCCCTGGGACCAGCAATGGAGCCTGCGCATCCAGCAGGTGCTTGCCAACGAGACCGACCTGCTCGAGTACCCCGACATCTTCGAGGGCTCGGTGGTCATGGACGGTTTGGTCGAGGAGCTGAGTGAGGGCGCCCGCGCTGAGATGGCCGTGGTCGAGGAGCACGGTGGCGCGGTTGCCGCAGTCCCCTACATGAAGGCCCGCCTGGTCGAGTCCCACCGTGAGCGAGTCGGGAGGATCGAGAGCGGCGAGCAGGTGGTCGTCGGGCAGAACGCCTACAAAGAGAGTGAGGACTCCCCCCTCACCGCCGGCGCCGACGGCGGCATCCTCACCCCCGATCCCGAGGTCGAGCGCGAACGGGTCGAGGCGCTGGAGCAGTGGAAGGCCGAGCGCGACGAGCACGCGGTGAGAGCAGCGCTAGAGGAGCTAGGGCGCATCGCCCGCGACGAGAGCGCCAATGTGATGCCAGCGACGATCGCCGCAGCGAAAGCCGGCGCGACGACCGGCGAGTGGTCCGCGGTCCTGCGCGATGCCTTTGGCGCCTACCGCGCTCCGACCGGCGTCGATGGGGCCGCACCCCCTGGCGACCGCGAAGTGCTCGCGGTGATTCGCGGCAGGGTCGACGAGGTATCCGAGCAGATCGGCCACCGGATCAAGATCCTGGTCGGGAAGCCCGGGCTCGACGGTCACTCCAATGGCTCCGAGCAGATCGCCCTACGCGCCCGTGACGCCGGCATGGAGGTGATCTACCAGGGCATCCGCCTCACCCCGGAGGAGATCGCCGAGTCCGCCCTGCAGGAGGACGTCGACGTGGTCGGCCTCTCGATCCTCTCGGGCTCCCACCTGGAGCTGGTCCCCGAGGTTGTGCGGAGGCTGCGCGAAGAGGGGGTTGAGGTCCCAGTTGTTGCCGGCGGCATCATCCCGCCGGCCGACGCCAAGCGCCTGCGAGAGGCTGGAGTCGACGGCGTGTACACGCCAAAGGACTTCGATATCAACAAGATCATGGGTGAGATCGTCACGCTGGTCGAGCAGCGCGCCACGACCGGCGCGACCGCCTGAACCGACCAGCGCCGCGCCGGAAACGCGGCCGCGCCACAATGGGGTTATGAGCGAGCTCAACGGGGACCGCTCGGCCTGGCTGCGCTGCTACCGCTGCTGGTCCCAGAACCTCGAGATCCAGATCCACTACGACGCGATCCGCCGCATCGATCCCGAAACCGGCGTTCCGACGGAAGGGATCGACGAAGTCCAGGAAGCGGTCGTGCAGTGCCTTAACTGCATGCACGATCAGCCACATCTGACCTTCCAGGACGATCGGGTCGTCCCGATCGAGGATCGTTGGGAACGGATGGTCGCCGGCACCCCTTGGGTAGCCTCCTGCACGGTCACCGTCGATCAGGACCGGGTTGAGAGCTGCGCCGGACCGGAAGCGGCCGAGTTACTCGCCTATGGGGCCCTCGGCGAGGCCGGTGTGCGCGAGTTCTTTGCCCACGTCCGCTTCCACAAGCACGATGAGGAGCGGATCGTCGTCCATATGCTGGTCGAGCTTTACGCCCGCTCAGCCGAGGAGGCGACCGAGGTGCTCGAGGCAGCCGCCCACGGACTGCTCGAGATCACCTCGCTGGCGGAGGAGTCGCGCCCGCCGGCCCACGCCTCCGACGAGGCGCACTGAGCGCTCCAAGTCCGGCTTCTCGTTCACTCATACATACGTCCAGTTTGGCTTGACATCAGTCATCTGAGCGGCCCCGCGTTCCGACCCCTCGGGGGTGAACGCCACCGCTTCCCGCCTGATCGTCCTCCTGCTCTCGGCTCTGCTGACCGCCTGCTTGCTGGCGCCGGCGGCGGCGCCAGCCGCTGATCGTGGCAAAGCGCGCGTTGCCAGCAAGAAGTTGGGCCTGGGCAGCGCCCGCGTCGTCAGCCGCGGTAAGTCGCAGCGGAGCCGGGCTGCACGGAGGCGGGAGCGTCGAGCTACCCCGAAGGCCAGTACCGCGCCACTCGCGGCGAAGTCCGAAATCCTCTTCCGCGGCGATTTTGACTCGGGCTTCGACCGCTGGCACGTCCAATCCCTCTCCTACCGGGCCAGCCTTCTCTCCAGCGGTGCCTTGCAAGGCAGTCAGGCGGCTCGCTTCGAAGTCCAGTCCGGTGACGTCGAGCCAGAGACCGGCTCGCCGCGATCGGAGGTCTCCGGGCCCACCTTCGACGAGGGCGAAGACCTCTACATCCGCAACGCGATACGCGTTCCCGGCGTCGACACCTTCTCCGGCTCCTGGCAGATCATCCAGCAGCTTCACGAGGAGAACTGGAACGGCTCACCGGGGATGGCCCTATTTCTCGATGACGAGCGAGCACTGACGCTTGGCGCTGGCGACAGCTCCAACACTTTCTGGGAGAGCGCCCGACTCGCGGCGGACCGCTGGTATGACCTGATCTACCGCGTGAACCTCTCCCAGGACTCGAGCACCGGCTTCGTCGAAGTCTGGCTCGACGGGGCCCAGCAGATCCTCGAGAACGGCCAAAAGCGTCTTTACGGCCAGACCATCCAAGCTGCACAGACCTACCTCAAGGCGGGGATCTACCGCTCAAAGTCCAGCAGTGGGACCAGCGTCGTCGAACACGACGCGATCCTCGTCGGCACCAGTTACGCCGCCGTAGCAGCAGGCTGAAACCCGCCTGTCCAGGGAAAAAGGGGGTGTATAGACGGATATATGAAAGACCCCCTACACTGCCCCCTTCGGCCGTGATGTCTAGACCGCCGTCATCTGGGTAGGGGAGTAAACATGCTGTATCTGCTGACTACCGCCAGAGAATCTGACCGTTTGCTTTTCGGGCTCTTCGTCTTTGCCCTGGCGATGCTGATGGCATGCGTGTTCGCCCTCGGGGCCGGGGTTGCAGGAACTCATGATCAAGAGGGGTCGCTACGTACCAGTAGGGGAGCAGTGGAGAGACTGCGCTTAGTTGCTCCCGCGAAGCAGACGGACCTTTTGCCGCGCTACGGCGCTCGCCGTCGCGCCGGGGTGTCGGGTCGCATCGCCGTGCCCGGCTTGGTCGGGCCCAAGCCGGGGGCAAGCAACCCAACGCCGCTGCCCGCGAACCCCCCCATCGAGACGCCGGCGATTCCGCCCGCCTCACCTTCGCCCGAACCCCTTCCGCCGCCGGCACCGGAACCGCCTCCTCTGCCGGAACCCGAACCGGAACCGGAACCGGAACCGGAACCCGAACCGGAACCCGAACCCGAACCGGAACCCGAACCAGAACCGGAACCAGAACCCGAACCAGAACCAGAACCCGAACCCGAACCAGAACCAGAACCAGAACCCGAACCGGAACCCGAACCGGAACCGGAACCTGAACCTGAACCGCCTCCCGAGCCCAGTGGCGAAGTTCTGTTCAAAGCGACCTTCGACGCCGGCTTCGGCGGCTGGTATGTGCAGTCGCTCAGCGGACGTGCCACGACCTCCTCCACGGACCCCTATGAAGGCACCAGAGCGGCCCGCTTCGAAGTGCGCGACGGCGACGTCGAGCCCGATACCGGAGCGGAGCGATCCGAGGTTTCCGGGCCAACCTTCGACGAGGGCGAAGACCTCTACATTCGCGACGCGGTCTCGGTTCCAGCAAACAGCACGTTCGAAGGGACCTGGCAGATCATCCAGCAGCTGCACGAGGAGAACTGGAGCGGCTCACCCGGAATGGCGGTCTTCCTCGACACGCGCCCGGGCCTGAAAATCGGCGGCGGCGCCGGCTCGCCGACCTTCTGGACGAGCGCCACGCTCGACCATGACCGCTGGTATGACCTGATCTACCGCGTGAACCTCTCCCAGGACGAGAGCACCGGCTTCGTCGAAGTCTGGCTCGATGGGGCCCAGCAGATCCTCGAGAACGGCGAGACGCGGATGTACGGGCAGACGATCCAGGCCCCGCAGACCTACCTCAAGGCCGGCATCTACCGCTCGAAATCGAGCACCGGAACGAGCATCGTCGAGCACGACAGCATCGTGGTCGGCACCAGCTACGCCGCCGTCGCCAACGGCTGAGACGAGGCCTGCCGAAGCTCGGGCAGGTAGCCCGAAGCGCGTGCCTGGCTGCATACGCAAAAACAGCCAGGCCCTCCGATGGACATGCGTCCAATCGCGCCCGCCCCGCTTCTGCGGCTCACGCGATTGGACGAACCCCTTCGTGTGAAAAATCTACTCGCCGCTCCCAGAGCCCACTGGCAAATCCCCGGCGTCCGCCTAGTCGCGCTGGCCGTAACCCTCGCCTTCGCATTCGCGACGCTGCTGGTTGCCGCCCCCACAGAGGTCCACGCAAAGACCGTTGCCGCGAGGGAGGCCGTTCTCGAGCGGCCCCAGGGCCAAGGCCGTGCCAAGAAGGCACACAAGCAACGGAGCCGCGTATCGGCCAAGCCCAGGGGAAACAGGGGCCACAAGCCTCCGGCGCCCGAACCGGCGCCTCTGCCCGCGCCGGAACCCAACCCGGAGCCTGAAACCGAGCCGACCCCGGCTCCCGCTCCGGAACCCAGTCCGAGCCCCGAACCCGCTCCGGCACCGGTCCCAACTCCCGAGCCGGAATCTGAACCCGAATCGGCGCCAACGCCCGTGCCCGCCCCGGCACCCGCACCCGCCGGAACGGTCCTCTTCAACGGCGATTTCGATACTGGCTTCAAGGGCTGGTACGTGCAGTCGCTCACCACCCGCGCCACTCTCTTCTCCAGCGGCACCTTCGAGGGCAGCCAGGCAGCCCGCTTCGAAGTCCGCGATGGCGATGTCGAGCCCGACACCGGAGCGGAGCGATCCGAGGTTTCCGGGCCGACCTTCGACGAGGGCCAGGACCTCTACATCCGCGACGCAATTCGAATCGGCGGCTCCAGCACCTACTCGGGACCCTGGCAGATCATCCAGCAGTTGCACGAGAAGAACTGGAACAGCTCACCAGGGATGGCCCTCTTCCTCGGCGGCGACAATTCGCTGACTCTCGGAGCGGGCGACAACTCCGCCACCTTCTGGCGCAGCGCCAAACTGCAGCGCGATCGCTGGTATGACCTGGTCTACCGGATCAAGCTCTCGCGGAGCTCCAGCGTCGGCTTCGTCGAAGTCTGGCTCGATGGCGTCCAGCAGAGCCTCGCGAACGGGCAGACGCGCGCCTACGGACAGACGATCCAGGCGGCCCAGACTTATCTCAAGGCCGGTATCTACCGCTCCAAGTCGAGCAGCGGCACCAGCGTCGTCGAACATGACGCTATCGTGGTCGGCTCCAGCCTCTCCGCCGTAACGGGAGGTTGACCGAGTCGCCGCACCTATCTCGCGGCGATTGTGTCTTTACAAATGATCAAACATTCGTCCGCAGCCGTTTTGCTCAACGGCCCCTGCAAGCCCAATTGCGGGGATTGTGCATTCGTCCATTAGTGCCGACACCCAGATCGCCATGGAGTTTTCCCCCATTCCTCTCTATTTTTTAAGCGAAAAGACCATTACCGCTGCGGTGAACTCCCCAGCCTCAATCGTCCAATCCGTCCAATCGCCCCCGCCTGAGTCGAGATAACGCCATGGAGAGCTCCACCGTCCCCCAGACCAGCGCCGACCGACCGCTCGAAGCAGCCCAGGAGCGCACCGGGGATCCTCGCGGCCGAGCCCGCAGGCGGGGCGAAGTGCTGGCGCGGGGGCTGGTCGCCGGCGACATGCTCGCGGCTCTCATCGCCTCCGCGATCGTGCTCCTCGCGCTGGGTCTCACCGCCGATCTCTCCCCCAGCCTCGTCTACGTCCTCGTCAACGGCCTGACCTGGCCGCTGGTCGCGTTCAGCATCGGCCTCTACCGCAGCGATCAGCTCTCGGCCTGGGCCTCGGCGATCTCGGAGGTTCCGCGGGTTTTCGTCGCCGTGATGTTGGTCACCTGGCCCCTCTTCGCCGCCGCGTCGCTGCTCGGCCTCGACAACCGCGTCGCGCTCACCTTCCTCACCGTGGCCACGACGGCTTCGTTGGCCGGCATCTCCCGGTCGATCGTGCGGGCCGGGCTCCATCGCGCCCCCGAGCTGCGCCAGCGCACCCTGATCCTCGGCTCCGGCATCGTCGCCGGGCAGCTGGTCAAGAAGCTGCGAGACAATGGCCAGTTCGGCCTCGTTCCGGTCGGCATGGTCGACGACGAGGTGCACGACGTCGGCACACCCGACCTGCCCTGGCTGGGCCGGTTCAACGACCTCGACAAGATCATCGAGACGCAGCAGATCGACCGCGTGATCATCGCCTTCTCGCGCGCCAGCCACGAGCAGTTGCTGGAGTCGATCCGCGCCTGCCGGGATTCCGGCGTCGCGATCGACGTCGTGCCCCGCCTCTTCGAGTTCCTCGACGGCGTCCAGGCGCTGGACCAGGTCGGCGGCCTGCCGCTGCTCTCGATCGGCGCGCCGCACCTGAGCTCGGTCTCGATGGCCGCCAAGCGGGGACTCGACCTGGTCGGCTCGATGTTCATCCTTGCGGCAGTTTCGCCCCTGATGATCGCGATCGCGATCGCGATCAAGCTCGAGTCGCGCGGACCGATCTTCTTCCGCCAGCCGCGGGCCGGCCGGCGCCGGACCAGCTTCCAGCTGATCAAGTTCCGCTCGATGTACATGGACGCCGAGCAGCGCAAGGCAGAGCTGCGAGAAGCTCAACGAAGCCAGCGACGGGGTCATGTTCAAGATCCGCGACGACCCCCGCGTGACCCGCGTCGGCCGCTTCATCCGCCGCTTCTCGCTCGACGAGCTGCCGCAGCTGTTCAACGTGCTCAAGGGCGAGATGAGCCTGGTCGGACCGCGGCCGCTGATCTTCCCCGAGACCGATGCGCTCGAGGAGGACTGGCACCTGCGCCGCCTCGAGCTGCGGCCCGGGCTGACCGGCCCCTGGCAGATCTACGGCCGCTCGCAGAGCCCGTTCCAGGAGATGGTCCGCTTCGACTACCAGTACGTCGCCGGCTGGTCGCTGGCCCGCGACATCGAGATCCTCTTCGCCACCCTGCCGGCCGTCCTCTCCGGCCGCGGCGCCTACTGAGCGCTCATCACAGGCGGCGGCGAGCCGCGGCGATCGCCGGCGAGAGGATGAGGTGCTTGCCGGGCACCGAGAGCTTTGCCTCGAAGCGGCGCTCACGGTCCCGATAGTCGATATTGATGCGGGGAATCGAGTACGGGGTGGCGCGCCGCTGCCCGGTCTTGGTGGGGAGGGTGAACGCGTAGCGGTAGCCGCAGTCCGCCGCGGCTGCCGCGACCCTGTCCGACCACTCGCCAAACGGATAGGCGAGCGTGTCGCAGGTGCCCAGCCGCTCCTTGATGCGTGCGCGCGATTCCAAGAGCTCGTCGCGCAGAGCGAAGTCGTCAAGCTCCGGTAGGTGGGCGTGCGTCAACGTGTGGCTGCCGACCTCGAAGCCATTTTCCTTCATCTCACCGAGCATCTCCCAGGTGACTGAGCGCATCGTGGATGGACAGCGACGGCGGTCGGCAATCACCTCCGGCCACTCGAACGGGGCCCCGGTGTCCACCAGGGGAGGAAGAACGAAGACGAAAGCGCCGAACCCGTACTTGCGCAGCAGCGGCATGGCGGTCTCGTAGTTGTCGCGAAATCCGTCATCGAAGGTGAGGAATGCGGTGGGACCGCCCACGCTTCCACCGACGACTTCATCGAGGGCACAGAGATCCCCCGAGCGAAAGTGGTGACGCCTGAGGTGATCCAGCTGGCGCTCGAACAGATCTGCAGTCACCGTCAGGTAGCGCGGCCCTTCAGAGGCAATCGAGTGGTAGCAGAGAAACGTCGCCCGAGACGAGCGGTTTCGCATGAGACGGTTCCCCACACGCGGCAGTTTAAGGTGGTGCCCAACATGACCACACTTGACGATCGATGAAGGTTCTACTCGTCTGCTCACCGGGCGGTCATCTGCAGCAGATGCTTGCCCTCGAGCCCGCCTGGCGAGAGATGGACCGTGCTTGGGTCACCCTGCCGGGGGCCGATGTCGGCTACTTGCTCGCCGACCAGGACGTGACCCTGGGTCACGGCCCGACCAATCGCAGCCTGCGGCGGCTGATCCAGAACATCGGCCTGGCCTGGCGCGTGCTTCGCCGCAACCGCCCGGACGCGATCCTCTCGACCGGAGCGGGGCTCGCCGTGCCCTTCTTCGCGATCGGCAAGCTGCTGAGGATCAGGCGTGTCTACGTCGAGAGCGTGACCAGGATCGAGACGATCTCCCTGAGCGGCAAGCTCGTCTATCTGCTCGCCGACAGCTTCTTCGTCCAGTGGCCGCAGGCCGCCCAGCACCGGCGCCGAGCCAAGTACAGCGGGAGCGTCCTGTGATCTTCGTAACCGTCGGCACCCACCATCAGCCATTCGAGCGGCTGCTGGACGCTCTCGGCGATCTCGGGGACGAGCTGGTCGTGCAGTTTGGGCCCGGGGCCCCTCCTTCCGGGGTCGAGCGGGCCGAGGCATTCATGTCCTTCGACACGATGCTCGAATGCTTTCGCGCAGCGGACAAGGTGATCACCCACGCCGGAGTCGGCAGCATCATCTGCGCCAGCAGGGAGGGTCACCTGCCCCTTGTCGTACCCCGCCGCAGCGATCTTGGCGAGCACGTCGACGATCATCAGGTCGAGCTGACGCGGGCGCTGGAGGAGCGAGGGCGCGTGATCGCCGTCTGGGAGGTCGAGAACCTGCGCGAGACCGTCGCGATGGCGCCTTCGCGACAGGCTCCCTCCCTGATTGAGGAGCCGGCCCTATGCGCCAGCGTGCGCGAGGCGCTGGTCAGCTCGTGAGTTCAGCGTAGATGCGGTCGAGCTGGCCGTAGACGTCGTCGGACGCGAGCCGCTCGACCCGGGCGACCGCCGCCTTGCCAAGCGCCGCTCGGCGCTCGGAGTCCTCCGCCAGCTCGGCGATGCCTTGGGCCAGACCGGTCGCGTCCCCCGGCTCGACCAGTACCGCCTCGGTGCCGTCGACGATCACCTCGGGCACGCCGCCCACGCGGCTGGCGACTATCGCCAGCTCGCGCGACATGGCTTCCAGCAGGGCGACGGGCAGGCCCTCGGAGAGCGAGGGAAGGACGAAGACATCCGCATCTCCGAACATTCGGTCCTTCTCCGTCTCATCGAGCCAACCTCGCCACACCACTCGCTCGGGGAGGTTGACCGGGCTCTCGCCCGGCCCGGCGAGGACGACCTGCGCGCGCGGGCAGCGCGCCAGCAGCTGGGGCAAAGCCTCCAGCAGCACCGCTCCACCCTTGATCGGGTTTGCGAAACCTCCGAGGTAGAGGATCGTCAATCCCTCGTGCTCGGGCCGCGGGCCTCTAGCAACGATCTCAGGCGGGGCATTCGGCACGACGAGGATCTCGCCGTCGATCAGCAGCTCGCCCAGAGTCCTGGCGCTGCTCGCCGACACGCTGAGGATGCGATCGCAGGCGGCGCAGGCGGTGCGAAGGACGCGGCGGCGCAACGGGCTCAGCCGGTTGAGGAACTCGGTCAGGTCGCCCGGGCCGGCATGGACGTGGAGGACGACCGGGCGCCTCATCGTCTTCGCGACCGCGATCACCACAGCCTTGCGGTACATGCTGCCCCGGGCGGCCATGTGAACATGGGCGACCCGGGGGCCCCGCCCAGCACACCACCGCACCAGCGCGACCAGCGCGCCGCAGAAGAGCAGCAGCCTCCTGAGCGGACGGCTGTCGCGGTAGGTGGGGATCACGTCGAGCTCGTAGCGGTCGGCGAGCGGCGATTGCAGCAGCGCCCTCACAACCGCCGGCATGCCACCCGGTCCGTCGGGGGCCGGCCCCAGCTGAGCGACGCGAACGCGGGCGCCGAGATTCCTGCCGCGGCCTTTCCGCCGGCGGCCCTCCGGCGGGGCCTGTCGTCTCGATCCTGCCAAGCGGCGGCCAGCTTACCGGCGACAAGACCCCAGAACGCATCGGGCGGGAAACCTGAAATGCAAGCGACGTTGCCAAGTTCGATGAAGCGGCCCATATGGCCGATTGTTGGAAGCGATGCCAGTCCGGGTAAAGCTTCTGATGGCCTCGCTATGATGAAAAATCTGCTTCCAATGGCGCAAGGAACGGCGCCATGAACCAACCCCGCCAGTCGACTCGTCGACTCCCTACGCCATTGTCCAGCCCTAGATCCCCCAAGCCCGCCGCCGGGCTCAGCCCAGGTGGCCACCACTACCTGACGCCGGTAGAACGCGCGATGCTGATCGCCCGCGGGAACTGGCTGCTGCTGCTTACCTGCCTCGTGCTCGTACCTGGAGTCGCATTCGCCTACTCCCTCGCCCAGACGCCGGAATACACCGCTACTGCGTCGTTGCTCTTCACCGAAAAGGACAATTCCCAGGTCGACCCCGAACGCGCTGCGGCGACCAACCTCGAATTGGTCTCACTCGATCAGGTGGCAGCGCGCACCGCCGAAGCGCTGCCCGAGAACGGGTTCACCGGTTCGGAAATAAGCGACATGATCTCGGTCGAATCGGCCGGCGAATCGGACGTCGTGCAGGTGGAAGCCACGAACGAGGATGCGGCTGTCGCGGCGACCGTCGCCAACCAGTTTGCGCGGCAGTTCATCGCCTTCCGGCGGGAGGCCAGTCTTTCGAAGATCCTCAAAGCACAGGGCCTGGTCGAAGCCCGGCTCGACGAACTCCCTCCATCCGAGCTCGACAGCCCAGAAGCGTTGGCGCTCGAAGACCGCCAGCGCAACCTCGCGGTGAGTGCGACGCTGCAGACCGGCGAAGCGCAGCTCGTCCAGCCCGCGAGCCCGCCGGACTCGCCCTCGACTCCGAAAACGACCCGTAACGTCGCCCTGGGGATTCTGCTCGGCCTGATTCTCGGAATCAGTCTGGCACTTCTGCGCGACCAGTTCGACCGGCGCCTGAAGACCGTCGAGGAAGCAGAAGGGGCCTTCGGCGGCCTATCGGTCCTCGCGACGATTCCGCAGAGTCGCGAGATCGACGATTCCGGCGGGACGGAAACGACGCCAAGGGGCGAGGAGGCCGAGGCGTTCCGGATGCTCCGCGCCAATCTGCAGTACTTCAGCATCGATCAGGAGCTGAAGTCGATCTTGATCACCTCGCCCGCGCCAGCTGACGGTAAGACGATGGTCGCATGGAACCTCGCCCTGACCGAGGCCCGGGCCGCAAAACGAATCCTCTTCATCGAGGCAGATCTGAGGCGCCCGCGGCTTGCCGAGCACCTCGGCCTCTCCAGGGAAAAGGGCTTGAGCCTAGTTCTCGCTGGTAGCCTCGAGCCGAGGGCAGCGATTGAGACGACGCATGGGGTGGACGTGCTCCCCGCCGGACCTCTACCCCCGAACCCTGCAGAGCTGATCGACTCGCAGCGAATGGAAAAACTGATCGATTGGGGCGAGCGTGAGTACGATCGCGTCATCATCGACACCCCGCCGGCGGCTGTCGTCGCAGACGCCCTTCCCCTGATCAAACGTGCCGATCGAATGTTGATCGTCGTCCGGCTGGGCCGCACCCCCCGCGAGGCCGCAGAGGGATTACGTGAGCAGCTGGCCAACATAGCCGCACCGGTGATCGGCATAGTCGTCAACGGAGCGGCGCCTAAAGCCGATGACAGCTACTACCGGGCCCCGGCGATCAGCGAATCGTTCACCAAGATGCAGGAAAGAATGGCCGCAACGCAGGGCCCCGGGGAGCAAGAGCCCACCGAGAACCCCCACAGTGGGCGACGCGAGCCGGCGAGCGAGGCGAAGACCGGCGAAGCGAGGCGGCGTTCATCCTGATCCCTCGCCCTGAGGTCGCCTCAGTTAGCCGGCCGGTTCGCGGCAGGCAGCGGAGAAGGCCAAGCCGAGGGTAAGCGGGGCCACGTAGAGCATCGAGCCGTTGACCACTGCGAAGACGATCAGCGGCACGAGCACGATGCTCTCCAGCGGCGACCTGAGCAGGGCCAGCCAGAGCGCCGCCCAGACGAGAAGCGCCACCAGACCAAGCTCGACGCCGACCTCGATCAGGTCGGAATGGCCGACAAAGGGTCTGCCCAGCTCACGGATCTCGGCTTTTTCGATCGAGCCCAAGCCGGTGCCGAACAGCCACTCGGGCGGACTCGCGTTCCACCACGGCGTTACCGCCACACGCCAGATCGCGCCCCGTTCGGACCCCGCTCTGGCGAACGAGGTTTCCGTCTGGGACTCTTTGGCGAAACGTTCCTGGACGATCGCCGCGCCGCCGCTGGCGAAGGCGACGACGACGAGCGCGGCGACAAGCGCCAGCGAGCGCCGGTCAAAGCGCGAGCGGACGACGAAGATGATGATGATGATGGCCAAGGCGAGCAGCGCCGCTCGCACCCCGGTCAGCATCGCCGGCACCGCGCCAAGCGCGAAGAAGCCGAGTTGCGCGGACAGGCGGCGGCTCGAGACCAGGCCGGCCGCGGCGACAACGACGAAGGTGAGCGTCATCTCGTGGACGATGCCGCGGCCAAAGCCGAGCTTCTCGCCGATTTCATACTTCGTTCCCGTTTCGCCCAAACCGGCGGCGACGATGCCGAGGTGTACCGTCATCGCCGCCAAACAGCTGCCGAGAATGAAGTTGCGAGCAAGGGGAAGCTCCTGCTGCCCCCGCTCGCTCAGCACGGCCACGACGACGGCGGGAAAGATCATGTACTTGGCGACCTGCGTCATCTGGTCGCCGTCCGTCACGAAGAGCGCATTGCCGAGCACGATGGCAACGAACAGCCCTGCGGCCACCGGGCCCAGGATCTGGCGATAGCGGAGCGGAGCGGCAAGCAAGAGCATCGCCAGCGCGGCCGCCGTCGTCACGAAGGTTCTCAGCAGCGGTGGCAGCAGGCCGTCGAAGACGACGAGCCACGGCAGCGCCCCGAGCAGCAGCTCGACCGCGCCGAGACGACTGAGCCGGGAGGCGGTTGCGCCGATCCCGATCACCGCCACCAGTCCCACCCCGGCCAGGGGCGACCTGACGACCAGCGCACCGGTGGCAACAGCCAGGCAGACCGCCAGCCCAAAGACGCCGGTGGAGATCGCGAGCGACTCAGACCCGCGGCCGGAATCCCACGCGGTGCCGGGCATGCGCATGACTGAGGGGAGCGAGCGGGCGATCAGACGACGGGGTTTGCGGTCATCATCGAGATGGTGCGCGAGCGAGGGTAATGCATGCGGTGGCCAGCCCGGCGACTCCCACACTCGTCATCATGCGGGACCGTGACGGACCGGCAAACCGAAGGATCGCAAGCCAAGCGCCGCGGGTCGCGTCGACTGCCGATATACGGCCGGCTTTCGACCTTCCGCCGGGGCTTCGTCTCGACCTTCGGCCTCGATGTGATCGGACGGGGCCTGAGCGCGGTCGCGATCGTCCTTTTCATCCGGGCGCTGGGCGTCGACAGCTTCGCCTACCTGGTCCTGTTCCTGACCGTCGGCCAGTTCGCCGGCGGCGCCCTCACCGGCGGCGTACGCACCCGCTACCTGCGCGCGGAGGCAGAGCGGGTCTCGCGCGGCCACGAGCAGGCCACCGGGTTCGCACTCGCCCTGCTGACCGGGCTCGGATTGATCGCCGCCACCGGGCTCCTGTTCCTCGCCGGCGTCTCGCTCCTCGACGGCGACCGCGAGTTCGTGCTGCTGGCGACGCTGTATACCGCGGGCCACGCCTCGATCGAGCTGGCGATGTACCACTATCAGGCGCACCTCCGGTTCACCAGAGGAGGCGTCGTCGGGGTGACCCGCAGCATCTCGCTGCTGACCGTGGCCGCACTCTCGACTCTGGGCTTGATCGGGTCCGGGCCCGCCGTTGCGGGTGCGGCTGCGGTCGGGATCGCCGGCGTCGCCGGGATCGCCTGCTTCCCCCTGATCCGCCAGACGATCGCCGTTCCGGCCCGCGCCGCCCTCGGCGGGCACTTCGGCTCGGAGTCAGCCTGGCTGACGGTGTACTACCTCGCCTCGGCCGGATTCGCCTACGCGAATGTGTTCGTCGTCGCCTCGCTCCTCGATGACGAGGCGGTCGGCAGCTACGGAGCCGCCGTCAGATACATGGCAATCGTCCTCGGGCCGGTGCCGGCGCTGCTTGCCGTCCTCCGGGTCAGGACCTCCCAGCACGACGTGGTCGACTCCACCGAGGTCCAGACGAACATGCTGCTGGGCTGGATCAAGCAGACGATCCTGCCGGCAGGAGCCGTGGTGGTAACCGCCGCAATCGCCGCGCCGTTCTTCATCCCGCTGCTCAACGCTGGCAACTACCCCGACTCGGTGCCGATCTTCCAGCTGCTGATGATCGCCGCGCTGGTTATCTACACGACGATGCCCGGCGCCAGCATGCTGATGGCACAGCGACGCTACCGCACCCTGGCGACCATCAACGCCGTCGCACTGCTACTCGAGGTGATTATCGCGGTGGCTACCGCGAAGCTCGGCGGCGTGATAGCGGTGGCGGCCGGCGCCGCCGTGATCGCCGCCGCCCAGGCCTCCACGGTGGCGCTCGTCGCGATGCGGGTCCGCGCTCCGGCCGAGGAGCCCGCCGTCCAGGGCGAGGCTCAGCCCAGCTCCACCTGAGCGCGCTGGGCGTCGAGCGTCGTGGCGCCGCCCACGCACTGCTCGACGAAGTCGCCGATCCTGTCGGCGACCCGCGGCCATGCCTCCTCGGCCGGAGGCACCAGCTCGTCCACGGTCCAGCCACGTTCGAGGTGCTCCCAGACGCGCTCGGCGGCCGTGGGCTCGTCTTTTGCCAGCGCCAGCCAGCCGGGGCGCCCGTCGACGTATTCGGCCAGGGGGTCGTCGCTCGCCCGCTCGCTCAGGGCAAGCCGCGGAATCGGCAGGGTCATGTACTGGACGGCCTTGCTCGGCATCTGTCCGCTCATCCAATTGCCGGCAACCAGGGCCAGGTCGTATTGCGAGGCGCCCGCCAGCACCTCCGGCCAGGGTTGGGCGGGCCGCAGCTCGACCTCGACCGAGGCCGGCGCTCGCGCCAGGATCTCGGCGTGGTCGTCGCCGTACTGGGTGAACGAGATCGATTTCCAGCGGCCGCTCGCGACCAGCCTTTCCAGCATCGAGACGATGTCGACGCGGATGAACGTCAGGATTCCGTAGTGGACGATTCGCAGCTGCTCTGGATCGCGGGGGCTAGCGTCGCCGGGCGGAGCATCGAGCGCGGCCTCGACCGGCTCATAGCCGTTGGGCCGGACCAGGATCGGCAGCGTTGGGAAGAAGCCGGAGACCACCTCGGCCTGCTGCCTGGTGGTGAGGACTGCACCGGCGGCACCGCTCCAGATCGCCCGCTCGGCGCGGCGACATCGATACTCCGCCAGCAGCCTGATGTCGGTCCCGGGCGAGGTCAGCACCCACTGATCGCCGGCATCCACGACGTAGGGAACGCCGGCGCGATGCAGACGCCGTGCGGCGTAGGCGACCGGCGACCATGGGGCGGCGATCAGCAGCCCCGCGTCGACCCGCGGCTGCCAGCGGCCGAGCCGCCGCAGGCTCCAGGGCTCCCATTTGTCGAGCAACGTCGTGCGGACCGCGTCGCTGGCGGCGCGCCGCCAGGTGGCCCGCCCGCTACGCGGCGCTGCGTTGCCGGCGGGCGCCGGGGCGGGCAGCGCCGTCAGCTCCACGTCCCAGCTCCGCGCGAGGCTCTTCTGCAGCCATTGGCTGCGCTGACCCCTCGGGGTCAGCGGCTTCAGCGCATAACCGGACACGAGCGCGAGCCGGCGGTCGCCGAGCCTCGATCGTCGGGGATTCGCCGGCTCCATGCTCATTCGCTGGTCAGTAGGCTCGACTGCTCGTCGTACATCTGCGGCAGCGCCGCCAGGGCGACGCCTGCAAGCTCCTTCATACGGGTCTCGACCTCAATCACGGCGGCCAACATACACTCCGCTCGTGCCAAGTATCGAGTCGATCCCCGGCTTCGAGGCGGGTCGGGGCGAGTGGGGCGAGCTCGCCGAGCGCTCCGGCAGCGTCTTTGCCACCTGGGAGTGGGCAACCGCGTGGTGGCGACACTTCGGCGAGGGCAGCGAACCGGTGCTGCTGCGCTGCAGCGGTGCCGCCGGGCCCTTCGCGATCCTGCCCCTCTGCCGTTCGCGCAGGGGGCCGCTGCGCGTCCTGCGCTTCATCGGCTACGGCCCCGGTGACATGCTCGGACCCGTCTGTGACCCCGCCGACCGCGAGCCGGCAGGCGCAGCGCTGCGCAAAGCGCTGGCCGAGGGTGCGGCCGGGCCGTGGGACGTGCTCCTCGCGGAGCGGCTGCCGGTCGGCGTCCTCGGCGAGGTGCTGGGAGGAAGAAGGCTGCAACAGGAGGCGAGCCCCGAGCTCGCGGTCGCCGATCGCGGCTGGGAGGAGTTCCTCTCCTCACTCAGTCGCAATCTAAGGGAAAAGCTGCGGCGTAACACGCGCAAGCTCGAACGCCAGCACCACTTGAGCTTCCGGCTCAGCGAGGACCCCGACCGACTCAGCGAGGACCTCGACACCTTGATCCGGCTCCACCGGGCGCGCTGGGGCGAGGGAGAAGGTGCCTTCGAGAGGGAGGCGGTCGTCGCCTTCCACCACGATTTCGCCGCGGCCGCGCTGAGCCGGGGTTGGCTGAGGCTCTGGACGATGGAGATCGACGGCGAGCCGGCGGCGGCTTGGTACGGCTTCCGTTTCGCCGGTGCCGAAGCGTTCTACCAATCGGGCCGCGACCCCCGGTTCGACCGCTTCTCGATCGGCTTTCTGATGCTGATGCGAACCGTCCAGGCGGCCTTCGAGGATGGCCTGGATCGTTACGCCTTCCTGCGCGGCGACGAGCCGTACAAGGGCCGGCTCGCCGATAGCGATCCCGGGTTGGAAACCCGTGCCCTCGGCCGGGGCCCGGTCGGGGCCGTTACGGTGGGAGGCGGATCGCTCGCGCTCAAATCGGAGGGTGTCAGGCGCCGCGTGGCAGACGCAATGCGCTGAGAGGCGCTACGCGCCCGGCTCGCGCCGCGGCACCAGGACCAGCCGCTTGAACTCGGCGACCAGGACACCATCCTGGTTCAAAACGCGGGTGTGCACTTTCACCACGCCGCGATCCGGCTTGGACTGCGAGGGCTTCACGTCGAGGACCTCCGTCTCACAAAACAGCGTGTCGCCGTGGAAGACGGGGTTGGGATGGCTGAGTTCTTCGGTGGCCAGGTTGGCGATCGCCTTGCCGGAGACATCCGAAACCGACATCCCCAGGGCGAGCGAGTAGACCAGCGGCCCGACGACGACGTTGCGGCCCTGCTGGGAGCCCTGCGCGTAGATGTCGTTGATGTGGAGCGGATGGTGATTCATCGTGATCAGGCAGAACAGATGGTCATCGGCCTCGGTCACGGTCTTCGCCGGCCAGTGCTTGTAGACGGCGCCGACCTCGAACTCCTCGAGATAGCGGCCGTAGCTATGGGCACCGCTCGCCTCGCGCTCGGCCTGATCGGTGGTCAAGTCGTACTTCTCTTGGCTCATCTTTGGGTCTCGTCTCCTGTCGGGTTGCGCCGGGATGCTAACCGGCAGCGACCCTCAGCGCTGCCGCGGGCGAACGCGGCGGTAGAGGCTTCTCAGCGCCGGCCTGACTGAGCGACGGTAGGTGTGTCGGGCCAGACCGGAGGGGCTGCGCCGATAGCCCCGAAAAGTCACATGCGAGCGCTCGGCGTTGGCGAACTTCAGCTTCCACTCGCTTGCCGAGCCGAGCAGCTCATGGGCTGTCAGAGATGTCTCGAAACAGTGCTCGATGACCGAGAGCCGCATCACCAGACCCGGCGCAAGGCGGCGGAACCGCTCGTCGAAGCCGGTCTTCTGAAGATATAGGCGATCGCGATGTAGCAAGCAGAAGTCGAAGGCGACGGTCTCTCCATCGAGGACGATCCGGCTGAACCGCAGGCCGTCACGTCGATAGAAGGACTCGGCGAGGCGCCGGTAGAAGAGCTCGGTCTCCGGCGTGGAGAGAATCGCCGTGCCCGCCTCTCCCTTCCAGCCGCTCCCCTCGACCCGGAAGCCGTCATCCAGCTCGGCCTCGAGATCCCGGGGCGCCTCGACGATTTCGAACCGGGCCTCGTGGTCACGGCCCATCTTGCGCCGGAACCGCTCCAGCGGCGCACCCCAGCGCGCCTTGCTCTGCTTTCGCCAGGCGTCGAAGTCGCCGTCGGTTTCGACGACCGGCGAGACGTAGCTGGGCTCCACCAAGACTTTCCGTGAGGCCTCCCCCGCGCCGGCCTCGAGCATGCCGATGGAAGCGTCCCCCGCCGGCAGGCCCTCCAGCTCGATGACGGGCGCCCCGTACTTCGCGATCGCGGCCGTCAGCGCCCTCATCGCCTCCTCGTCCTTTGCAAGGGGACGGAAGGTCCCGGAATGACTGTTGGCGAGGGCCCCCAGGCTGGCCCCCTCAGTGCTCAGCGCGCAGGCCGCGACCAGGTCGCCGTCACGCCGCACAGTGCATACGGCGAGCCTCGCAACGCCGCCAAACGCGTCCCACCAGGCGCTGTACCAGCAGTGCAGGTCGAAGGGCTGGGAATCCGCCGGCAGCAGCTCATCCCAATCCGGGGCCAGAGCGCGAAACTCGTCCGGATCGTCGATCCAGTCGACAGCCAGCGGCATTCGCCGCTACACCCTCGGCGGCAGGCGACAGTAGTCGACGAAGGTCGGGGGGCTCTCGATCGAATAGCTGCCGGTCGTGGCCCGGTCAGCGGAGACCGGGGTCGCGAAGCCCGTGATGCCGGTCTGAAGCGCGGTGGTCTGAGTCGAGGGAGTCGCCGCTACGTGGTGGGCGCTGACGCGAGCGGCGCTGAGCGTCGAGCCGTAGACGGCGACCTCGTCGATCGTCCCTTTGAAGAACTCTTCGGTCCCGCCCCAGGAGCCGATCGAAGCAGTTTGGTGTTGCTCGAGATCGCTGCCGCTCAGCGCCGTGCTGGCAACCTGACTGCCGTTGATGTAGAGGCGCTGCGTGGTGCCGTCGTAGGTGCCGACGACGTGGTAGGTCTGACCGGCGACGATCGCACCAGCGGCCGCCTGCAGGCGTTTGCGGGTGCCGTTCTGCATGATCGTGAACTCGAGCCGCGGGCCGTTGAACTGCAGCGAGTAGGACTCGGCCTTGGTCAGGATCGAGGCGAAGGCGCCGGTGGACGGCAGCGCCGTCGGCTTGATCCAGGCCTCCAGCGACACTTTCTGGGCGGGGCTGAGCGGAGAGGAGCTGGCAATGCGTACGTGGTCGTTGGTCCCGTCGAAGGTGACCGCTTTGTTGGCGCTGTCGCCCGCCAGCAGGCTCGTCTGGCCGAGGAGCGGCCCATTGAAGTAGCCGCCGGGGTTGACGCCCCGCTCGTCGCTCGCCACGGTGCCGCTGGTCTCGCCCAGGCGCCAGTAGCTGATCGGGCTGTCGGCAACGACGGTGGCGCTGTAGCCACTCGGGGGGGGTGCCGTCGGCAAGGTCGTCGCGGTCGCGGTGTTGGAATAGGTCGAGCTGTCGGTCGCGTTCCGCGCCCTCACCCGGAAGTAGTAAGTCGTATTCGGGGCGAGGTTGACCGCGCTGAAGAAGGTGCTGTTGGACCAGACGCTGCCGATCACCGGCGACGAGAAGCTGGAACTGGTGTCGCGCTCGATCAGAAACTCGCCCTCGTTGCTGGAGTTGTCCGTCCAGGTCAAGTTGATCTGCGTGTCCGATACGGCGCCGGCGGTGAGGCCGCTAGGAGCTTTGACGGAGTTGTCTGGCGGGGGGCCGCCTAGGGCGGCCTGCCGATGGGCGCTGACCTGTGCCGCACTCAGTGCGGCGGGGAAGACAGCCGGCTCGTCGATCGTCCCTTTGAAGAACTCTTCGGTCGCCACCCCAGGAGCCGATCGCAAGCAGTTTGGTGTTGCTCGAGATCGCTCCGCTCAGCGCCGTGCTGGCAACCTGACTGCCGTTGATGTAGAGGCGCTGCGTGGTTCCGTCGTAGGTGCCGACGACGTGGTAGGTCTGACCGGCGACGATCGCACCAGCGGCCGCCTGCAGGCGTTTGCGGGTGCCGTTCTGCATGATCGTGAACTCGAGCCGCGGGCCGTTGAACTGCAGCGAGTAGGACTCGGCCTTGGTCAGGATCGAGGCGAAGGCGCCGGTGGACGGCAGCGCCGTCGGCTTGATCCAGGCCTCCAGCGACACTTTCTGGGCGGGGCTGAGCGGAGAGGAGCTGGCAATGCGTACGTGGTCGTTGGTCCCGTCGAAGGTGACCGCTTTGTTGGCGCTGTCGCCCGCCAGCAGGCTCGTCTGGCCGAGGAGCGGCCCATTGAAGTAGCCGCCATCGTCTCCGCCACTACCGTCGAGAGCGGAGGTTCCGCTCGTCTCGCCGAGACGCCAATAGCCAGCCGGCCCATCGCCCAGAACGGCGTTCGAGTAGGCGGACGTACCGCCCCCGCGGTTGAGTTCGATCGTGTCGGTCTCAGAGGATGACCACTTGCCGGAAGCATCTTTGAACTGCGCATAGACAGTCTTGACGCCGTCGGCGCTACTTCCACCGAAGGCGGCGGCAGTCAGATCCCAAGAAATCGACTGCGCGGTCGAGCCAGAGCCGGTGTAGGACTGCGGCGTGGACCAGGCGCTGCCGTTGTTCGAAAGCCTGACCTGGGTGACACCGCTGATGTCGTCGCGGCCGAGGACCTTGACGGTCACGTTCGGCGAGGCGGTACCGGCAGCGATGTCGTTGATCCGCACCGATCCGCTGGGCGGGTTGGAGTCGACAAGTTTGCCCCCCTGGATCGCAAAGGGCGTGATCGCCTCGTTGTCGACGGGGCTCTCGCGGTTGGAATCGGCCTTTGCGGGGCTCTCGTAGATCTTATTCAGCGGGTCGGTGACCGAGCGCAGCACGTAATTCCCGTCTGACAGTGATCCGCTCGGTCCGAGGTCGATCCACTGCTCGAAGCGGAAATAGTCGTAGGTGTCGCCCCAGCCGACCCCGATTCCCTGCAGCATCGCCCCCCCTGAATCGGGAAAGCAGCCATCTGGATCGTAGGTCGACGGATAGGTCTGGTTGGGAAGGTTGCGGATGAACTCCTCGTCGATCATGCAGCTCGTCGTCTTGGAGCCGACGGTCGGCGTGCCCTGCGTTCTGCCGCTGGCGATCCAGGCGTCGTAGCCGGCTTTGGTCCACAGCTCGTAGCGACCCCAGTCGTCGTAGTGGTAGTGGGAGTGCGCGGCATGCCAGTAAAAGCTTCCGGCAGCGAAGTTCGCGAAACCGCCGGCGTCGTCGTAAACGCGCTGGACGGCGGCGCCAGCTTTGGTTTTCGAATCGATCTGGCCGCGAACCTCCAGCGGGCCGCTACCGGAGTTCCATACCGTGTTGGAGAAGCGCAGGACGTTGTGGACGACGTTGCCGCTGTCGGGGTCGACGTCCGTTTGGTCGAAGCGCAGATCGCGGGGCGGAAGCGTCTTCAGATCCGGGTACAGCGCGGTGGCGGCGTGCGCAGGCACGGCTGATGACGCGAGGGTGAGGATCGCGAGAAAGAGGGCGGCCAATGGAATGCGTGGATGCACGAGGGTCCTTAAGAATCGATCTTTTTCGAGGGAATGAACCCTAGCGAGGTAAAAGCAAAGCGGTATACCTGTTAGTGGGCTTTTTTTAGTCGAGAGCGCTGCTCCTGGCGTTCAACGACCTGGACGACGAGCTTTTTCACGTTGGAGTCGCCGGTGGCCTTGATGTGGCCGGTCTCGACCGCCCTGCGATAGGCCTTCAAGGTGCCCTTCTCGGCCAGCTCATTGAACTGGGGACGATCGATTTGGACCAAGATGCGCTCGTCCTGGGCGAGGTCCTTGCTGATCTTCGGCCCCGGCAGCTCGACCCGGTAGAGCTGCACGTCACCCCTGCCTTTCAACTCCAGCCCGAAGACCAGTTTCAGCTTCTGCAGCGCCGGGACTTCCGCTTGGAAGCGGCTCACGAGCATCTCGATCTGGCCTTTGGTATCGCCTGCCATGGGCGTCGATGCTAGCCGAGCGGGAGATCTCCCTACGCTTCCCGCCATGAGCGAGCACGCGAGCTGGGACTTTTGAGCACCGCGTGACCTCGCCGGCGAGGTCGAGGCGCTGCGCACGCCGCCCCAGCTGCGCTGAGGTCGTCGGGCGGGTCGAGCCCCTGCTGGCGGAGCTCCCGCGCAAGGTGAAGTTGACCCGGCGCGGGGCAATAGGCGTTTGAAAGAGCGTGATCTTTGTGATTCCACCGGGTTGTAGGAGCACATGGACCCGCGGACGGGAGCCGCCGGCGCCACCGATGACACCAGCCCACAACGGCGACTCAACCCGCGGCACCACCGACGCGGATAGGCCCTCTAAACCTTGTAACGCTGCAAAAGCTTCTTCCCGATCACCATGCGCTGGATCTCGGAAGTGCCCTCGCCGATCAGGAGCAGCGGCGCATCGCGGTAGAGGCGCTCGATCTCGTACTCCTTCGAGTAGCCGTAGCCGCCGTGGATGCGGAAGCACTCCTCGACGCACTCCTTGCCCGTCTCCGAGGCGAGCAGCTTCGCCATCCCCGCCTCCAGATCTGAGCGCTCCCCAGCGTCCTTTAGCCGGGCTGCTTTGCGGGTGACGAGGCGGGCTGCCTCGATCTTGGTCGCCATGTCGGCGAGCTTGAACTGGATCGCCTGGTGCTGGGCGATCGGCTTGCCGAAGGTCTTGCGCTCCTGGCTGTAGCGGAGCGCCAGCTCGAGGGCACGCTGGGCGATGCCGACGCCGCGGGCGGCGACGTTGACGCGGCCGACCTCGAGCGCGTCCATCATCTGCACGAAGCCCTGCCCCACGCCGGCCTCCTCGCCGCCGAGGATTCGCTCCCCCGGGCACCTGTAGCCGTCGTAGACGAGCTCGGTCGACTCGACGCCCTTGTAGCCCATCTTCTTGATCTTGGGCGGCACGATCAGGCCCTCGTAGTCACCGGAGTTGGTTTCAGCCCAGGGCTCCTTCTCCGTGATGAAGCAGGTCATCCCCTTATATGGAGGGTCGGCCTTGGTGTCGTTCTTCATCAGGACGAAGACGACGCTAGAGCCAAGGCCGTTGGTGACCCACATCTTCTGGCCGTTCAGCTCCCACTTGCCGTCGTCGCCCTTCTTGGCGGTCGACTTGATGCCCTGGACGTCGGAGCCGACCTCGGGCTCTGAGAGCGAGAAGGCGGCGCGGATCTCGCCCGTCGCCATCTTTGGCAGAAAATGCGCTTTCTGCTCGTCGGTGCCGAACTTCATCAGGAGGTAGGAGCCGATGAAGTGGGTGTTGACGACGCCGGAGATCGAGATCCAACCGCGTGAGAGCTCTTCGACGATCATCGCGTAGGTCGTCAGGTCGAGTCCCATGCCGCCGTACTCCTCCGGGATCGTGACCCCGAAAAGGCCAAGCTCTTTCATCTGCTCGACGATCGGCTCCGGGAAGGAGTCCTCGTGGTCGTACTTCTCGGCATTGGGAATGATCTGCTCGTCGACGAACTGGCGCACCATCTCGGTGATGTCGCGCTGGATGTCGGTCTGCTCGGTATAGGCGGCGGTCTCTACGGCCATGGCTCCTAGCTGCTCGAGTTCGGGGGCGGGGACGCGGCAGGATCAAACCCATGCCGCGGGGGAGCAAGGATATCGGCGCGGATCGAAAGCCGGGGGAACCCGCTGCGGGTCACCTGTGGCGCATGGCAAGCACGCGCCGGACCGCGCCCCACAACGCCGCACGCGCGATTCGGAATGCTCGGATGGCGGCGGGGAGCGGGTCGTACCAGCGGAAGTAAGGGTGGACCACCCCGGCGCGGGGGCGGAGTATTGAGGCGGCGGCACCAAGGCGACCCTGGCCCAAGGACCAGGCGGCATGACGAAGATCGGCGTCCGTCCACCGGTAAAAGACCCCAGGCCTCGCCCGGGCCCGCGTTTCGCGGCCTTTGAGCAACCAATCGCACCAGATGACCGGTAGCGGCGCCCCCGCCCGGGCCCCCAGCGCGAGCGAGCCGTAGATGCGGGGATTGAAATCGAGAACCGCGAAGTCCCCGCCTCCTCGATCGATCAGCTCGAGCTCGAAGATCCCTTCCCAACCCAGCGAGCCGACGAGGCGGGTCACAGAGTCGATTAGAGCGGCCGGCGCCTCGATCGACCGCGCAAAGCAGACCGGCCCCGCCTCCGCAGGCCAGGTGCGCCAGTACCGGCTGCAAGCATGGGCAAGAAGTCGCCCCCCCACCAGCACCCCGCCGAAAGAGACGATCTGGCCCTCCTCTCGCCGTTGCAGCAGACACGGCCAGCCGGCTTCGAGCTGCCCTTCGAGCGACGCGGCATCGGTGACGAGGGCACTGGCAAGGTGGTTGGTCTCGCCGCTCTCGCTGAAGACGGTGCGACGCGGCTTCACGATAACTGGGAATCCGAGCCGCGCAGCCGCGGCAAAGGCGTCATCCCGATCGGTGCAAACGACCGTCTCCGGGGCAGACAGACCCGCGCTCACGGCCGAATCCAGTAGCTCCGCCTTGCTCGTGCACCGAGAGACCACCTCCCTCTCCGGAAGCCCCAGCTTCAGCTCTTTCCCGGCGATCAAGTCGCGCTCGCTTGAAATTGCCCAGAGGGAGCCCTCGCTGCACGCCAGCGGCGTCTGGTAGCCATGCGCCGCCATGATCTCCCCGACGAGCCCAGCGAATCGGCGCGGATCCGTGCGCGGGTTGGGAAGGCGGAAGCGGCGCTCCGAATATCGGGACCACTCCGCCGGAGCGAGATTCTGACTGCTCGCCGTACCGACGCGGTAGCCGGCGCGCGCGAGGAACTCGCAGGCAGCGACGGCAGAGCGCTCCGCGGCATCGACGAGCAGGACGCCTGACGTCATGTCGCCCTCAAACCGAGGCGGCGAGCGGCAGGCTCTGCAATCGGTGGAGCCGTTCCGCAACGCGGTCGGCGCGGGCCCGAAACTCATCCATCGAGTCACTGTAATCGGTGGCCGGACGTTTCCGCACGGCGCCCCCACCGTCCATCGTGGCGCTCGCGCGCGCGGCCAGATCCGCTGCACGACGAGCCTGTTCGGCCGCATCCAGAGCAGCGGCGCCAACGGTCATCACCGCGGCCTCCGAAGCACGGGCGACCGCCAGCGCCTCGTCGATCCGCTCCACCAGCTCACCCAGCAACGGCGGACGAGAGTGGTCCGGCAGACGCCAGTCCTGCGTCCGGTCGCGCTCGTAGTCGTTCATCCCTCAATGTACGGCGGCAAGGCACAAATCCCTGCGATCCCGCGGAGAGGCGGACCCGACTCATTATGGAACCGGCTCTACCTCACCCCTGGCGGCAAGGCGCAACGCTTCGCCGGGCACCGGGCTATAGACCTCGATCTGCAGATCTGCACCGCGGTAGGCGAGGTGGGCGTTGTTCGCCGAGGTCGGATCGACCAGGAGAACGGCATCGTCGTCGGTCTTGCCGAGCTTCGCGCCCTTCTCTTCCCGGGCGGCTTTTTGCAGTGCCGCGACCCCATCCTTGGAGGGATAGGTGGCAACGGTGATGAAGTCCGCACGCTTGTCGCCTGCATCTGCCCCGTCGGTCAGGTAACGAACATAGATCCGGCCTGACCGAGAATCGGTCAGCTCATAGCTCTCATCGCCACGCTCCCCGAGCCAGTACACCGGCGTGTTCTGTTCGGCGGCAAACTCCGAGAGCTCCGAGGCAGTAATGGCCGTGGGTTCGTCTGCAGCGGGAGCGGAGTAATCGTCGTCGCGAAGAATCCAGATCGCAACCACGGCGATGAGCGCGACGGAGAGGACAACCAGCAGGGTGGTCAGTAGGCGCATGAGCAAGGGAACGATATTGCGGTCCGGCGAGCCGTGCTGCTCACTCAGTCAGAGACACCGACCAACGGGCCGCTAGCCAAGCGTGCGGTTCGCCGGTCGGGATCGCCTGCAGCGAGAGCAGATCGCCTGCGGCAAAGGCGACGGAGGCGGATCCGCTGTTGCAGGCCGTCGCGCCGTCGCCACTGACTTGACATGCGACGGCGGTGCTCTGCGTCGCTCCGCTTCCGCTCTGCCTGCGAATGGTGAAGGTCCAGCTTTTGCCGGCACCGGGAGCATCCTCGATGTCCACGAACAAATTTGAGATGGTTCCAGCCACCGGCAGGACCTGCTGGACGTCGTCCTCGAGGATCGTCGATGAGCTGGCTGGAAACGGGCCCAGAAAGGTTGGCTCGACGTTGCTTGCGGCTGAAGAGGTCGTCAGGCCGGAGACCAGCATGCGGGTCGCTCCATCGACACCGGCGGGGCCCTGCTCGCCTTCCCTGCCCTGCGGACCGGGAATCCCGCGGTCGCCCTTCTCACCCTGGGGACCGCGTATTCCTTGCGGACCCCGCTCGCCCCGCGGTCCCTGGGGCCCCACCGGGCCCGAGAGTCCGGTTTCGCTGATCATGCTTCTGCTTCCCCTGGGATCCGGCTGAATGTCGCTACTGACCAGGCGGACGCGCTGCTCGCCGAACCGGCAACCGAGCTTGGGGTAGGTGAAGCGCACGGTTCCCTTGTCCGGGCCACTCCTGGTGATGCAGAGGTCGATCGTCAACGATCCGTCATCCGATGCCCGCGCGGATGAAGCGGCGAACTGAACGATGCAGACCAAGAACGCCATCAGTGCGATGGCGACCAGTCCAGGCTCGGGGTATCTCCGCGGCGCCTCCATTGGCATCCACCGTACAAACGAACTCGACGTTCGACCAATCGACTGAGTCGAACATACGGCCAACCTAAGTACTTTTGCTCAAGCCCGCCCCCCGGAAAGTGGGCCTCGTAGGGTCAGCGCGCGCTTCACTCGACCTCGGCGAACGAGCGCAGATCCACTTCCTCCTCCTCGATCGCCACCCTCACCCGCCGGTCGCAGAGAGCGTGCAGCTCGCGTTCGCGCTCGGGGCCGTAGGACGATTCCCCCTCCCCGACATCGATACCGGGATGGCAGCCAAGCTCCGCCCAGCCGTCCGGCAGCGTCGTGATCAGCTCTATCAGGTGCTCGACCGTTATTCCCTCCGGCCAGGCCTCTCCCCTGCCCGCTTGCCCGTAGAAGCCACCCTCGTAGCGAATCGGGTGCCCGCGGAGCGGCACACCGAGCTCAGCCGCCAGCTCCTCGGCCACCGATGCAACTGGCTCCGTCATGTGAGTGTGCTGGTGGGAGTCGAGATGGGTGGGATCGCGGCCAAGCAGCTCACGGAACGCCTCCAGTTGCCGCCGGCACTCCGCCTCCACCGCTGCCGCGTCCTCGGGGGAGCAGTGCTGGTATGCCACGACCCACTCACCGCTCTCGTAATTCCACTGGCCGATGTCGATGTGCAGGCCGATCGCGAGCGACGGATGCCGTCGAGCGAGAGCAGCCACGTCCGCGGCGGCCGGCTGGCGCACCATCAGGCTGGCGCTGGTGACGATGCCCCGCTGGTGTGCCTCCACGATGCCCGCGTTGACACCCTCGGAGAGACCGAGGTCGTCGGCGTTGACAATCAGGAAGCGTCCCTCGGCCATCTCTTAGAGATCCAGGCCTTCGGCCAATGTGAGCGCCTCGCCCAGCCAGTCGTGCCGCTGCCCGACAGGCGGGATCCACCTCGGCGGCGCCCAGCCCAGCCACTGGACGGCGAGGTGGAGCCGGGCGAGATCGAGTTGCTCAGGGGAGAAGGCGGCGGTCCCGGCGACCGAGCGGTAGGCGGAGACGATCGCCTCCCGCTCCTCCTCCCCCCAGCCGCCGCTGACCAGGGCCGCCAGGTCGATGAGTCCCGGCGCCGCGGCGGCCAGCTCCCAGTCCACCGGGCAGACGCGTAGCGCGGGGGGCTCACCGGCGAGAAGGACGTTGGAGGCGTAGAGCTCGCCGTGGATGACCGTCCCGGGGAGATCGAGGAGACCTTCGACGACCGCGTCGTAGCGATCGGCGATAGAGGCAATCGCCTTGGTGCGCGACTGCCACTGGCCCGACTCAGTGGCGAACTCGCCCGCCCTCGCGATCCAGCGCCGGTAGTAAGGCTCGTCGTAGGTGATTAGGCGGCCGCTCTCGGTGAGTTGCTCGAGATCGCTGGCGAGGCTCGAGTGCATTTCGGCCAGCCACCGCGCTACCGCCTGCCAGAGTCCCAGGTCCCCCACCTGGTACAGCTCACGTCCGTCGACACGCTCGGCGAAAAGCCAGTAGCGATCGACGTCAGAGTCAATCGCCGAGCCGTAGTAATCGGGACCTAGGTTTCTTGGGGCAAGCACGGAGGCGTAGACCGCCGGCTCACGCCGAGGGTCGTGCAGGAACTCGGGCTTGGCGAGGCGAGCCTCCTCGCCAAGCGAGGACCAGGCGAGCTGCTTGAAGATCAGGCGCAGCTCACTTCCGTCCTCCAAGGTCAGGTCAAGCTCCTCGAGTGGGAAGCTCGTGCGGTACTCAGAGGGCCGCCGGCGAATATCGCTCGGCAGCCCGACTCCGGCCCCGGCGAGCGCACTCTCAAGTGCGCCGCGGAGCTCCAGCTCAGAAACGGTCGATCCGCCCACCGGAGCCGTGGCGCTAGACCTCGGACTTCGCACTATGGCGCACCGCCAGGCGGGCCTCGTCGACTACGCGGCTGACGGACTCATCGTCGAGGCCTGCCCACAGCGGCAAGCGCACGAGCCGCTCGCTCAGCTCGTCGGTGTGGGTGAGCTGCCCGCTCGTTCGTCCGAAGGCAAGCCCCGCCGGCGAGCTGTGCAGGGGCACGTAGTGGAAGGCGGTGTGGATTCCCTTGTCGCGAAGGCTCTTGATGAAGGCGTTGCGGGCGGCCGGCGAGGGGAGGACGAGGTAGTAGAGGTGGCCGTTGTGGGCGTGACGGGGCTGCACCGTCGGCCGCCGCACGGAGCCTTCGGCTTCGAGCTCGGCGAAAGCCTCGTGGTAGCGGCTCCAGATCGCCAGGCGCTGGGCGGTTATCTCCTCTGCGATCTCCAGCTGCCCCCAGAGAAAAGCGGCGGTGATCTCACTGGCGGCAAAGGAGGACCCCACATCGACCCAGGTGTAGCGGTCGACCTCGCCACGCTTGAACCGGCTGCGGTCAGTTCCCTTCTCCCAGACGATCTCCGCCCGTTCGCGAAGATCGGGATCGTTGACCAGCAGGGCGCCACCCTCGCCGCAGGTGATGTTCTTGGTGTGATGGAAGCTGAAGGTGCCGAGGTCGCCGATCCCGCCGAGCGGGCGACCCTCGTAGCTGGCAAGCAGACAGTGGGCCGCGTCCTCGATCAGCACCGACCGGGCCTCACGTGCGATCGCCAGCAGCTCGTCCATCTCGCAGCCGATGCCGCCGTAGTGGACGGCGACAATCGCCCGCGTCTTCGGTCCAACGGCTGCCTCGACGGCTCGAGGGTCGAGATTCAACGTCGCAGGATCGATGTCGACGAACACCGGCGTGGCTCCTTGCCTCACCACTGCCGTCGCCATCGTCGGATAAGCAAACGAGGGCATGATCGCCTCGTCCCCCGGACCGAGCTCGGCCAGGATCATCGCCGCCTCCAGAGCCCCGGTGCCAGAGTGCGAAAGCAAAGCGCGCTCTGCCCCGGTCCGCTCGGACAGCCACCGCTCGCAATGAGCCGTGAAAACGCCGCCGCTAGCGAGGCCCTCCGCCCGCGCCGCCTGCCGCACGTACCCGAGCTCGGTTCCCGCCAAGAACGGACGGGAGAAGGGCACTTGCTTCAAGAGAGCGGCTTTCGGTCGGTCAGCCCGACTTGGGGCTCCCCGTCTGCGACCTGGCGGCATCGACGGATGGCGAAGGAGGGGCCGCCTCCTGGTTCGGTTGGTATCCATCGATGGTGTCGCCATAGACCGCCCGCTCCACAGTCGCCCATGCCGGGTTGCTCAGATACATGAGCCTGATGTGCGCAGAGGTGAACCAGTGATCTATCGCCTTATCGTAAATGTGCTCATTTACTCGCGGAAGCGCGCGCGCGGCTTTTTCCTTGTCCGGAGTCACCTCAGTGTGCTGGGCGATAAACGCCAGGAAGTCGTCGACCATGTGCTCGGTCCGAAACCACACGTCGATATTCGGTTTTTCAGGTTCCCGATATCGCACCAGGAACGCGTCAGCAGCGTTTGATTCGGCAATCTGGTGCGGAGAGAGCATCGGCAACTTCTCGAAGTCCGGCAGCAACCCGACCATCGACTTCCAGACGTGGAAACTGAGCATCCACGAAGGCAACCGCCTGATGTTGAGAACCCTCTGCTTGCCGGCGACCTCGGCGGGACGGTCCTCGAACGCGGTGTGTTGGTCAACCGTGTGCGCTTTGTCGGCGAACTCGATCACCTCTGGGAAGACTTTGAAGAGGGCGTGGGTCGTTTCCCCCCCGCCTTCGCCAGATGGGCCCAGACGAAGTTTTTCCCGATCACCATGCGCGCTTAGTCTATGACCCGGGCTCCCTGGCCGCCGTCAAGCCGAGCTCATGCAACAACCGGGTAAGGACCTTGCGAGAGTCGAAGACCTCCTCGGCAAGCTCCCGCGCGCGGCTTGCGTGGCGGGCGGGGCGCAGCCGAACCTCTTCGACCGAAGCGATCGCCTCATCCAGGGTTGAGAAGGCGAGCAGGCCCTCCCCGAGCGGTAAGGCGCGGCGAAACCCGGTTTCCTGAGCGACGACCGGTCGGCCGCTGGCGAGGTAGGAGGCGCTGCGATCGCTGAACCAACCACTATGTGAGACCACGTAACCGCTCTTTGCAACCCCCAGCTCCGCCTTGGAGCCGCGGATGAACGATGCGTATCGACCCGGAGTTCCGGCTGCCGCCGCGGGATCGACGAGGTTCCAACCGTTGCGACGCAACGCCTCGAGATCGCGTACCTCACCTGGGTGTATGCCGAGCGCCAGCGTAAATCGCTCCTCGACCCGACTGGGTAGCTCGATCAAGTCCCGCAACGAGTGCGCCCGCTGCCCGTAACGGATGCCGCCGTACTCGATCGAGCCGTAGCTGCGCCAGTGTCCCACCGTCGTAATGTCACCCGCTGGACTCCTAGACGCAACCGGCCAGCGGGCGAGGACCACGGGCGGAAGAGTCTTGATCCAGCGACGCTCGCAGGTCGGCACAAGGCACTCCGGATCCCCAATTGCTTGGCCGACCGTGACGAAGTGGGTATGTCGATCGAGTCCCATGTCCTCACCGGTCAGATGCCAAACCTGGTTGAACCCCGGATCGAGGTCCAGAAAGGCCCGTACCGGGATCGGCTCCAATAGCCGCTCGTCGGCAAGCATGCCGGAGATGTTGATCAACAGGTCCGCCTCTCGGGAAAACTTGCGCAGCTCTCCGAGGGGGAGGCCAGTCGTCTCTCCAGAGTCTGTCCAGAGCAGGGCGGCTTTTCCCCTGAGCACCGCCAGCGAATCGAAGTAGGAGACGGTCGCGGCGCCGGGCTGGGAGCACTCCTGCCCGGCAACGGGCTCCACCAAGATGACGTCATGGCCGAGGTCCCGCAAGCCCAGGAAGTACTGCAACACGGCCCACGTGGCCCCACCCTGATCGGGATCGCCGGCGACCATCCCCGCCAGCAAGATCTTCAATCGCTCGCCCATGCCGAACTCAGCCAAAAATCTGCAACGGGATCCGCATCAGATCCCTATCCGCAGTTTTTTGACAGTTCCTGTAGTGGAACTTCGTGAAATAGAGATAGGCGTACCTGCCGCTCGTCATGAACGTCCGTGAACGGCTACGAGGCGAGATGATCGACGGATACGCGATCGGCGAGGGATCACCACAACTATGGGTATGCAGCGTTGGGGCCGCCAGGAGCAGCCGGCGCGGGGTCCAATGGATTAAATCCTCGGAGAGCGAGAAGTAGATGCCCGAGGAATGCGCACGAGCTTGCCGGTCGAGCGGCCCGGCAATTCCCACCAGGAGGTAGCGATCGAGCGCGGTGTTGAAGGTCAGGCTCTCGGTCATCTCTGAGATCTGGTCCGGCGAGATGCGGTCGCAACCAACCGCGGGGGCAGCAGGGCCACGGTAGGGATCCCGGAAGCGGACTCCAAAGCGACCGTCCGCCCAAGCCCGCCACCCAGATAGTCGTCCGGGCCACATGGTGCGGATCAGGCAGTCCCCCGCCGATCGTTCTTTGTCGCGGACTCGCACGAGCGCGTAGAGGTACCTGCCCCGACGCACCAGGTTGCTGGGAGCGAAGACACCAGCGGGTCCTACGCCGTGCCGATACCGGTACGGAGCGCCCGCGACGAGGTGCCGCGCCGGGCGGAGCTGGTGGTATGACCGGCCCCCGTCGGAGGATCTGGCAAGCGTAATGGCGTTGTACCAGCAACGGGGATAGGACTGCTCGGGGCAGCGCTGTCGGTGCCGGTGCCCCTGATACTCGTGGTGAACGAGGGCCAATATGTGCCGGCCGTCCTCGGTATAGGGGGAGGCGATCCAGCGACGGTCTCGGTAGCGGGCGGGGTCTGGATCTTCTGGTGAGCGCATTACCGGTTGGCAGTCCACTCGTAGTCGACTCAGGGTCGGGCCGAGCAAGCGGAAGGTCACGTAATGGGATAGCAGCATCTGGACCCGCCCCCCTGCGTCGCGAAACGCCCGGACCGGGAGATCGGGCTCCTCGACCGGAGCGCAGGCCTGCTCACTCCAGTCGAAGACGAGCTCGGTCGGTCCGATGAATCCCAGCCGAGGCTCCGACTCGTCCGGCTCGCCTTGGGACGAGACCCCGGTCAACAGCAGCACAGAGCAGACCACCGCCACCAGCGAGCCGCCTCTTCTCCCAAGCGCCATCTACTCAAAGCCCATCTTCGCGAGCAGTCTCCCCAGAACGACGTCGGAGTCCAGATGGGCCTCGGCAAAGGCTCGCGCGGCAGCCCCGTGCCCGGCCCAGTCGTCCGCCATCCTCGCCGCGGCCCGGGCCGCTTCGTCGACAGTCGTAAAGGCCACCAGCCCCTCTCCCAGCGGCAATCGTCGGCCCAGGCCGGTGTCCTGGACCAAAGCTGGTCGACCGCAGGCGAGATAGGCGGCCGTGCGATCGCTGAACCAGCCGCTGCGGGTTGCCGTATAGACCTCCTGCGCGACCGAGAACTCCGCGTCGGAGGTGGCGAGGTAGGCCCGAAATCGCTCAGGCGTCCCCGCCGCCTCCTTCGGATCGACCACCGTCCAGCCGTGGCGGCGCAGCGCCTGCAGGTCGTCGGCATCGTCGGAATGAATGTCCAGGGCGAGCTCGAAACACTGCCCAGGCACCCGTTCCGGCATCTCGATGAAACGCCGGAACTGGTGATGCTTGAGGCCCAACATCCGACCGTCGATCTCCACAGAGCCGTAAGGGCTGCGCCAGGTGGTGACGGTGGTGAAGCGCAACGGCCCCTCGGCGGCGTTCCCCGGAGGCCATTCCGGGAGCAGGACAGGCGGAAGCGTGGCGATCCACTCGACGCCGCAGTTTGGGATCGAGCAAGTCGGTGCTCCGATATTCGTACCCACGGTGACATAGTGGTCGTGCGCCGGAATGGAGAAATCCAGCCTTCGGTCGCAATGCCACGCCTGGGTGAACCCGGGGTCGAGGTCGACGTACACGCTGGTCTTGGGCAGGCGGAGGATCTCCGGGGACCTCAGGTGACCGCTTATGTTCACGAGCAGGTCTGCCGCGCTCGCCAGCTCCGACAATTCGCGCCCGCTGAATCCCGCCGGTTCATTCCCCGGGCTTGCTAGGTTCGCCCGCCCCACAAGGCCAAAGTCGCGCGCGATAGAGGCGAAGTAGGTATGCCCTTGGCCGGTGTGCTCCTCGCCGCTGGAAAACCCGGCTCCGCCGGAGATCTCCTCGACGAAGTGGGTCTCGAAGCCCAAGCGCTCGAGGCCGAGCAGCCAGGAGAGTCGCACCCATGCCTCCCCCCCGTTGAAAGGCTTGTTGGCGAGCGCCCCACTGACGATCGCGAGCGGCACGACGAATCTTCAGCTGGAGGTCGGCCGGTTGGGACCGAGCACACCGGGGACTGCCTGCGGGCGATAACGCGCAAGCAAGACCATCTCGCGCAGCGCCCTCCGCCAACCGCGCTGGCGCAACGACTCACCAGCCTGCACCGCCAGGAGACCTCCGTAGTACTTCTTCCAATGACGCCTTCCCTGCCGGTAGGCGCGGCTCAGCTTCGGGTCCCGCCTGACGTACGGTCGTTGCTCGCGCAAGGCCGCAAGCGTTTCGGTCAGCATCAATGCCGCGTCGCCGCTCGAATTGCGCCCGTGTTCGCGATGCTCAACCACCAGCTCCGAGTGGCTCCAGACCGGAAACCGCCGCATGATCTCGAGATTCAAGGCGAAGTCCTCGGCCGCACGCAGCTTGGGATCGAATCCCCCCACATGCTCGAAGGCCGCCCGGCGGTAGAGCGCTCTGGCGGGAAAGCCGGCCCAGTTGTCCCGCATCAGCTGTGCGAACTGCTCCTCATCGACCGGCGGTTGAGCGTGCGTGTGCAGCGGCTTGCCGTCATGCGATACCCGCCGATACGTTCCGATCGCGCAGGCGCACTCCGGGTGCTCCTCCAGCGCACGCAATCCCGCCTCGACGGCTCCGGGCAGGAGGCGGTCGTCTGCATCGAGGAAGACAAGAAAGTCGCCGTTGGTGCTCCGAAGGCCGATGTTGCGGGCTTCCGAGACACCCTTGCTGGCGCCGGGAATGCAACGCACACCCGGGTAGCGGGACGCGATCGAGGCGGCATTGTCCGGAGACGAGTCATCGACAACCAGCACCTCGAGATGGGGATAGGTCTGGCCGAGAACGCTCTCGATCGCCTCGCCGATGTAGTGGGCGTGTCCGAAACAGGGAATCACGACCGAGACGAGCTGGGCGAAGGCGTCGGAGCGATCACGCCGCCAGCGGTGCTGACCGCGAATCCGGCCCAGCGGCACGCGTCGCTGGTCGCTCAGGACGGCGAGAAGGTCGAGCTGTACCTCGGGCGGCGTCCCGACCAGGTTGAGCGTCGTCTTGAAGCCAGCCGTCGCCGCTTCCGGCCTATCGGGGAAGGCCTCCGCCACGTCGGGGCGGTCTGCGTGCAGCGGCGCCCTCGAGAAGACGGTGCCGTCGAGGCTGAACTCGACAGCAACCACGCGGCTGTCCGATCCAAGCACCCAGCCGAGCACGTCGACGACTCGCGCGTCGAGCACCGCGCCCTGCTTCGGCTCATCGAGGAAGCAATCCAGCAGCTCCCCCGGGAGGCTGGTACGTGAGACCTCGGCGATTTCGATCAACGCGCCCATTTCCCTCGCGGCCCCTCGCTCAAGCCGAGCCGCGCCGTTTGGGAAATCTACATCGGCCTCCCAAACCCGGCACCACGCGTCCTCCCAGACAAGCTCGGCCCGCTCGCCGAGGAAGGCAAGCAGAGACCCGTCCTGGGCGAGAGCAGGATCGGCTGAGCGCGGCACGACCACAGCGCATCGAGCGCCTGGCGCCACCTCGCGTGGCGCCAGGCGCGACGGATAGTGGAGGGCCGCTTGGCCCTCGTCGTCGGCCCGCGTCGCGATCGGGCGAAGCCGGTCCATCGCCGTAGCGCCGCTCGCCGGCCGGCCGAGCGGCAGCCCGACCGCGGCGCGGCCGTTGAAGTAAATCGGCATTTCCGGGCTTGGTTCAGCGAGCGCGACAACGGTCTCGGCCGGGACGCCGCCGGCCTCGACCGCAAGCTGACAGTGCCGGTTCTCGACGCAACGTTCGATCAGCTGCCGGCACTCGGGCAGCTCTGAGAGCAGGCGCGAATAGACACTCAGGTCCTGTTCGAGCTGGTCGATCCGATCGCGAGCCGACCAGTTCCCCTTTGAATGGACCCGGTAGGCCGCCATGTCCTCGTCAAGAAATCCGATCGGCCCCTGACGAGCGCAGAAGATGTGGAAGAGCCAGTCAAACCAGGGGTACGAAAAGCCCCATTCGGGTATCTCCGCCAACACCGAACGCCTGAACATCACGGTCAAGAACGGAATAAAGCAGGCGCGGACCAGGTCATCGAGCTCGAAGACCTCTCGGTCGAAGGCGGGCGTCGCCGGCCGGGGCGGGGAGCTGCCGTCCTCGTGGAAGAGGGTCGCACGGTGGAAGCAGCTCACCCAACCCGGGTGAGCGTCGAGGAGCGCCACCTGCCTGGTGAGCTTCAGCGGCGAAGTCCAGTAATCGTCGCCCTCCAAGATCGCGACGTACTCGCCGCGACACTGGCGCACCGCCTGCAGCCAGATTCCAGTGACGCCGAGATTGCGCTCGGGCAGAAACGTGCGGATGAGACCGGGGTATCGCCGCTCGTACTCGCAGACGATCTCGCGCGTCCCGTCGTCCGAGTGGTCGTCGGCGACGAGAATCTCGATAGGGAATGGGGCATCCTGGGCGAGGGCGCTGTTGATCGTGGCTTCGATCCAGTCCCTGTGGTTGTAGGTGAGGACGAACACGCTCACCTTCGGGATGGGCTGGGAGGAGCTGGAGGAAGTCGCCGTCAAGAGGTGGGAGCGCGAGCCGCATCGACGACGGGCGTGCACTCCAGCTCGGCGAACGGGAGGCGTTGGCCATCGCTCAGGACCGCGACCACGTCGACCGCCCCCCTGTGTGCCTCAAGCAGGTTTACGGTGGTCTCGAACCCTGGCGACGTGCCGGCGTGCTCGGGAAACGCCCCGCTTACGTCGGGGCGTTCGATTTCCACCGGGGCTCGCCACAACAGCTGCCCCGCCGACTCGAACTCGACCGCGACGACCGGAGCGTCGCGGCCCAGCACCCAACCACAGACCGGGACGACGTGGACGGGCTGCGGAGTATCAAGGCTCGGCGCCTCCAGGTTACCGCCGGCGAGCGCGTCGGCAAGCGGACGAGCCACGGCTGCTGCGACGCGTGCGGGCGGCGGTGAGCGATGCGATGCCTGCCGGGGAGCCATCTCGTAGACCGTGCACCATTCATCCCCCCAGCTGACCCGAGCCTGGGCACCGAGATATTCGACCAGCTGGTCGTTCCGGTGGACCCAGTCGGCCGCGTACGCCGGAACCACCACGTGGCAGCCGCCGCTTCCCTCCACCGGCTGGATCGGCGAGTCGTAGTCGCGGTCCGCAACCGAGAGTGTCGCGGCGGCATCGCGAATCGCGTCCAGCTCCGTTACCGCCCGCGCGTCGCGTCGAGGCAGGCTGCGGGCGTGCCGCCCGTTGAAGTACGGCCTCATCTCCCTGCCGGGGTCGATCAGGACCACGCAGGCGTCGAAGGGGACCCCCAGGCGCTCGATGGCCAACTCGCAATGGCGGTAGGAGACGCATCGCTCGATCCGCTCCCGCTGCTCGGGGAGGTCGTTCAAGAGTCGCTCGTAGAAGGGGAGGTCCATCTCCACCTGGGTGATCCGATCGAGGGCCGAGAACATGCCGCCGTCGTGGACGCGATATGCCCCAAGCGTCGTCGGGATGTAGCCGATCGAGCCGAGCGTCGCCGAGCAGATGTGAATCAGCCAATCGATCCAGGTCACCTCGAAGGTCCAAGCGGGAAGCCGCTCGACCACCTGCCGCCGGAACATCACCGCGGGCGCCGGGACGAAACACTCGAGCAGGATGTCGTCGAGCGTGAACCGGCCCTCGGAAAGCTTTGGGCTGATCGCACCGGAGGGCACTCCGGCCTCCCCGTAGACGAGGCTGACGTCATGGAAGCAGCTCGCGCAATCCGCGTTCTCTTGCAGAAAGTCGGCTTGACGCCGCAGCTTTGAGGGCGAGGTCCAGTAGTCGTCCCCGTCGAGGTAGGCAATGAGGGACCCTCGGGTGGCTTCCAGCGCCTGCTCGAATATCGCGCCGTGACCGAGGTTGCGATCGGGGAGGACGGTGCGGATCAGCTCTGGGTACCGGGCCGCGTATGCGCTGACGATCTCCCGCGTCCCGTCGGTCGAGCAGTCCTCGCCAATCACCAGCTCGAACCGGAACGGCGTGTCTTGGATCAGCACGCTCTCGATCGCCTGGGCGACGTAGCGCGCGTGACCGTAGGTGCGCAGCACCACGCTGACCGTAGGTGGCGCCGCTTTCACCGCTGGGGCCCTACTGCCGCCGGCCGTGAGCGATCGCCGCCGCGAGCGCCGGCGATCTCCTTGGCGAAATCGGGCAGGCCCGTCCGGCATCGACGCACAAGGGTGCCGATGCCGCGCAGCGCCTCGCGCCAGTCGTGTCGCGACCAGGCCGCCGCCGCCTGCGCGGCGACAGCGTGTCCGTGCCGCGAGCGGACGTTTCGCAGGCCGGAGCGCCAGGCGGTCCGATCGCGAGCGTCGCGCAGGCTCCCCTCCTGCCCCCACAACACCTGCAGCTCGGAGGTCAGGACCAACCTGGCGTCTCGGGTCGTGTTGGAGCCATGCCGCCGGTACTCGGTGACCACCTCGGCATGACAGAAGATCGGATGACGGCGGGCTACCTTGAGATACAGCTCGTAGTCGTCGCCGGCATCGAGCGCTTCGTTGAACCCTCCTACCGCTTCGATCGCCTCCCTCCTGTAGACAACAGACGAGCCAGACCATATGAAGCAGTCCTCCAAAAGTCGGACATAGTGATCCTGGGTCACAAGCGGCTGTCGGGCTTCCCTCACGACCCTGCCATCTTCCGCGATGTCCCGCGACATACCGGCAGCGAAGGCTACGTGCGGGCGTTTGGCAAGGGCCTCCATACCAATCTCCACCGCGTCGGTGAGCAGCCGATCGTCCGCGTCTAGGAAGACGAGGAACTCTCCACTCGACTTCTGCATGCCAAGGTTGCGCGCCGCCGCGACCCCCCTGTTGGCCCGCTGCAGTCGATGGACCTCCGGATACCTGCCGGCGACCTCGAAGCTGTTGTCGGCCGAGCCGTCGTCCACCACGACGATTTCCAGTTTTTGATAGCTCTGGTGAAGGACGCTCTCGATCGCCTCAGCGAGAAAATGTGCCTGGTTGAAGCAGGGGATGACCACCGAGGCAACCGGCATGGCGGAGTCGCCGCTCATCCGCCTCGGCTGAAAAGTCCCCTCCGTTTGCGTGGAACGGCGACTACCTCCAAGGACCCGAATGGGGCCCGCTCGCCATCGTCCAAGGTGGCCTCGATCCTAAGCTGGCTCCTCCCCTTCCCACTCGGTTGGATGACGAGCTGGAATCCTGCCGTCTCGGCCCCCGGTACGCCCGGAAAAGCCTCGGCGATGTCGGGGCGCTCGATCACCGTCGGCGCGCGGGCCACTACCTGGTCGCCAGCCGCGACTTCAACCTGCGTTACCGCAGAATCGAAGCCGAGCGCCCAGCCGATCAGCTTGAGGCCCTCCTCGGAGTCCTCGACCCTGAAATGACCGCGCACCCGATCGTTCGGGGTGTCGTGCACGAGCTCGACGATCTGCACGTTGGAGCGATGCGGCATGGCGGAAGTATATGAGCGTCGCGGGCCTCTGAAGCCACCGGGACCACGATCCGCCTCGACGAAGAGGCTCTCCTCGCGGCGATTGTCGAGGCTCGTAATCTCCTCGAACTGACTCGCGGTTACCTGAAACGGACACTCCCGCACGTTGGTGAAGCCGGCGCGTTCGAGCAGCTCACCGACGAAGTCCGCAGTGAACAGCGTCCGCGAGTAGCCGTACCACAGCATGTGAACGATAAATCGTCCGCCGGGGGTTCGAGCCGCCTCCTCGTCGACCTGGAAATAGCTTTCGTTTCCGCTGAGATAAGCGTCGATTCCCTTGCGCAGATCGGGCAAACCGACGCGAAGAACTCCCGTTGGCTTCAACACCCGGCGCAGCTCTTCGAGCGCGGGGACTTGCTCGGGGTAGGGGAGCTCTGGTAGGGCGTGGATGCTGACCGCATAGTCCATGCTCCCGGTCGCCAGCGGCAGCCCGTGGCGGACGTCCGCGACCAGGTCGACGCCCGCCCCGTCCTTGATGTCGGAGTTGATCCAGCCCGGGGCTACATGCGAGCCACAGCCCCAGTTGAGTCGTCGAACTGCGGGCTGCTCAGGCAACGCCGAGCCCCTCGAGCAACTCGCCGACAACTTTCTTCGCGTCGAAGAACTCCTCGGCCAGGCCACGAGCAGCCTTCGAGTGGCTTGGCCAGTCGCGAATGATCCGCTCGGCACCCTCCGCCGCCTCCTCGACCGTCCGGAAGCAAAGCAGGCCCTCTCCGGTGGGCAGCGACTCGCCAAGGCCCGTGTCCTGCGTCAGCACCGGCCGGCCGCTGGCCAAGAAGCAGGCACTGCGATCGCTGAACCAGCCGCTGCGCGTCTCGACGTAGATGTTCTTGGCGATAGCGATCTCGGCGCCAGATCCGATGACGAAATCCCGGTAGGAGTCGAGAGAGCCAGCGGCAACGCGAGGCTCCACGAGCTTCCATCCCATTGTGCGCATCAGCTCGGCGTCGTCACGGTCTGCAGCATCGATCTCCAAGGCAATCTCGAACTCCGCGTCGACGCGGCGGGGCAGGTCGACGAACTTCCTGAACTCGTGGACCCGAAGTCCCAGCGTCTGCCCCTCGTACTCGATCGGTGCGTAGGGGCCACGCCAGCTGCCGACGCTGCGAAAGGACCGGGCGGAACTCGTCGTCGCAGGCCACAGCTCGAGTGCGACGGGCGGTCGAATCGGGAGCCACTCATGGCCGAGCGTCGGTATCCGGCATCGCGACGACCCGAGGTTCGCCCCTACGCTGGCAAAACGATCGTGCCCCGCCAGAAGATCGACCCCGTACACCTCTTGCCAGAGCTGAGTGAATCCGGGGTCGACATCGAGGAAGACCACCGATTCGGCGGCCTGCAGGAGCTCGGGCTCGGCAAGGAACCCCATCACGTTGATCAACGCCGGCGCCCGGGTGATCGCCTCGCCGAGCTCCTCTCGGCTCAAGCCGACCGTCCCCCCCTCATCCAGCAGGAGCGAACACGAGTCGCCGAGTCCCGCAAAATCCATAACCTCCCGGAACCACTCGATTGCCGTGCGTCTCGCCACTTCGGAGGGCCTACCCGCATCGTCTGCGATTATCTCGGCACTCAGCCGGTCAATGAATATCGGCTCGTAGCCGAGCATCCTCGCTCCCAACGCGTACTGCAGAAAGGCCCAGGCGTGTCCCCCGAATCCAGGGCGCTGCGCGATCGACGCGGCGATCGGGAGTGGGGTCTTCAAGCCCCGTCGGGTCCAGCGAGCGGATCGAAGCTCTTCATCAGACTCTCGATCTTGTCGCCGTGCAGGACCGAGTGAAGCCACATGTTGTACTCGCTCGGGACGCGGCGAACGCCTGGCACGTACGACTGGCCCTCGAGGTGGTACAGCTCGACGGAGGGTAGGTACCAGTTCTCTCGTCCCGCCTCGGCGAGGCGCAGGCAGAGCTCGGAGTCCTCGTAATCCCCCTGCACGAAGTGGAAGGGGAGACCACCGACCTCGTCGTAGAGCTCGCGGTCGATCATCATGCAGGCTGCCGTCACCGCCGGCACTGGACGACTCACGTTCGCCGCCGGGAAAGTTCTGTGCAGGCCCTTGAAGCAGTGAGCGTTCTCCCAGAGCTCCGAGCCCGCCGGACGGTGGAAGTAGAGGCCGGCGTGCTGCAGCGAATCGTCCTCGTAGAGCAGCTTCGGGCCGAGCGCGCCTATACCAGGCGTCCGCTCGTAGAAGTCGTTCATCGCGCTGATCCAGCCCGGCTGGTCGGGGATGACGTCCGAGTTGAGGAGCAGGAGCCGCTTCGCCGCCGCAAGCCGGATGCCGTGGTTGTTGGCACCGGCGAAGCCGGCCCCTGAGGAGAGGTTGACCACCCGGAACGGCAGGCCATAGAGCGCGAACAGCTGCTGGGCCTGCTTGGCGAGCTCCTCTTTCTGCTCGGTCGAGTCGAGCACGTAGATCAGCTCGACCTCGGCGAAGTCGTGATCGCCGGCGAACTGCAGCAGCTGGTGCTCGATGAAGTCGAGGCGCTTGTAGAGGGGGATCACGATGGAGACCGCCGGCTCGCTGGGCGACTTTCCGTAGCTATCTACCGACTCGACCTCCGATTCGGCGACGATCTGCTCCTGCAGCCGGGTCAACGCCGGTCGGCCGTGATCCTCCGCCAGGGCGCCACCAACCGCTCCGCTGCTGCCCAGCTCGCCGAGAATCGTTGAGCGAACGGCCTGCAGGTCGCCGACGACGGAGGGGCACGGGATCTCCAACTCGATTCCGTCGGAGGTCCGCAGCTCCGCTATCCAGCCGTCGGCGAGGCGGCTCGCGGCGGGCATCAAAACGAACGCCGTGAAACCGTGCTCGCGAGTTGGGTCGCCGCCAAGGCCGGAATAGAACTGGACCACGTCGGGGCGCTCGTAGCGGAAGGCGTGCCCGGTCACCGTGGCCCGTGCCCCCTCCGGTGAGACGATGGTCACCTCGCCCCCCCCGTCTTCGTCATGCATCCAACCGTTGATCCAGAAGGCGGAATCGTCGATCGAGAGGATCTCTTCGACCGCGAGGCCGAGCGGCTGCTCCTCGTTGACTGCGCAGCGCGGCAGCCGTTCCCGCAACACCTCTCGGATCGCATACAGGGACCTGCCGAGCTCGAAGGACGACTGCCCGTCCAGCATCGCTGCCTCGGCCAGGGTCGCGAGGATCGTTTCGCGGTCTTCGGCACCCAGAGGCGCCAGCTCGTCGCGGACCAGCGCCTTGAGCTCGCCCCGGACCTCCTCCCACTGCTCCGCGGGAAGTTCGATCAGATCGCCGGACCCGAGCCGGAGCTCGACTGCCTCGCCTGCAGAGGTGGCACCCTTAAGCCGCGCCACCTCGATCGGGGGCTGAGCAGAGCCGGCCCCGGCCGAATCCCGCACGACGATCGCGACCTCCGGCGCCAGCTCGGCCGCCCGGCGCACGGCAAAGCCCTTCGCTCGCGATCGAACCGTGGCTTTCTTCCTCGTCTTCGCCTCAGCCACCGACCGTCACCCCCCGCCGCTGGTCGAGCAACTGGCCGTACATACGCCGCAACCGCGCCACGTGAGCGTCCATCGCGTAGGGCTCCCGGATCCCGCTGCGCAACGAGCTCCACAGCTTCGGGCTCGTCGCAGCAGTCTCAAACGCCTTCGCCAAGCTGAACGCGTCGCCGACGCGGAAGTGGATCCCGTCGACGCCGTCTCTCACTTTCTCGGCCATCCCCCCCACGTCGCTGCAGATCACCGGGCGCCGGTGGAAGAAGGCCTCCTGGATCACCAGCGGGGAGTTCTCCCACCAGATCGACGGCACGACCACCCAGTGCAGTTCGGCCATCAGCTTGGGCAGCTCGCGGTGCTCGTAGGGGCCGCGGAAGGTCACGCGGTCCTTGATCGAGGCGTGCATCGCCGCGAACTCGGCCTGGAACTCCTCCGACTGCAGCTCGAGATTGGCGCCGTGGAGCCAGAGGTGCGCATCGACGTCATCGCCGAGCAGGGACATCGCTTCGAGCATCACCTTCGCCCCCTTGAAGGAGCTGAGCTGACCGAAGAAGCCGATGTTCGCGGGCGTCCTCGTCTTGGCCGGGTCCGGCGCACGCACCGCGGGCTGCTGCCGGCCGTACTCCTCGACCTCGATCCGCTCCGGTTCGATGCCCCAGTCCAGGTACTTCTCCATCAGCTGCGCGCTCGGAGCTATGAACCGGTCGACGTTGTCGAACTGCCCCTTGACGAACCGCTGCCGCAGGAAGAAGGACTGCTCGCTGATCTCGGGGAAGCATTCGTGGCAGCGACGCGGCGATGCTTCACCGCACAGCTCGGTGCTGAACCTGCGCACCATCTGACCGTCGCGGTGGCAGATCGGCAGGAACTCGTGCAGCGTGTAGACGATCGCCGCCTCCGGCAGGACACGCCGGATCTGGCTCAACAGGTCGAGGCCGATGAAGTGCGTGTGCTGGAGGTGGACGACATCCGGCCGGTGGGCGAGAAGGAAGTTGGTCAGGTGCTGCGAGTAAAGCGACTTGTCGCGGGAGGTCAGCGTGAAGAAGTCGAAGTGCTCGGTCTCCGTGAAGACGAAGTACTGATTTGGATCACCGTTGACCGAGCTGAACGGGGTGCCCGGATGGGCGACGCGCTGGCGGGCGACGTTGGAGCCGATCCGGGCGAGCAGCACGGGCTCGACCTCCGGCTCCTCTCGCATCGCCTCGTACAGCTCCAGCGCGTACGCCTCGGCTCCACCCGGATGCAGGGTCGGATGGTTGTGCGCGACATAGAGGACGCGGAGCGGGCTCACCGGCGCAAGCCTTGCATGTCGTCAAGGTCGAAGACACGACAGAGGTGGCGCTGGTCGGCAACTTTCCGGCAAGCGCCCTCGATCCGGGCCGAAAGACCGGAGCGGCGGTCAAACCACTCGTCCAGGCTCCTTGGGACGACCAGGTAATCGGCTCCGGCTACGGCAAGGCGTTCCAATTCGGCCACCAGGGCGTCCCCCTCGCCCGCCTCCTCGCCGGCACGGAGGCGAGTCGCCGGCAGGGGCGCAAGGCCTGCGCTGAGGCCATCGGCATCCTCCTCAAGGACGACGAGGTTGTCTCCTGCCGAGACGAGATGTTCGAGGTAGTCGCGCATTTGATCGATTGACACCGCAGGACCGGCGTGGTCGAGCGCCGCCTTGACGCCGCCGAACCTGCCAAGCCCGTAGATCAGACAGCTGTCGGGCTCATCGGCCACGACGTCGCCGTGGGTCGCAAGATGTGTTGCGAACTCGGCGTAGTACTCGAGCCACCAGCGTGCCGTCGCCGGGATCACCAGGTATTCCGCGCCGCGCCGCCTCAGCTGCTCAAGCGCAGCGGTCGCCGCGGCACCGTCGAGCGGATGGTGACCCGCGTACTCCCCAGCGCTGTCCTGAGGGAAGTGCGACGCGTTGATTCCCGACATCGCCAGCAGCCCCGCGTCCCCCTTGCTGATTACCAGCACAGATGAGCCCGGCGGCACGACGCCGGCGACGACCGCCTGGACTCGTGCGACGAGGTCCGCGTACTCGGTCTGACCGAGAGGACTGCCGCCGTTGGCGCTCAACCCGTTCCCACCTCCGCAATGCCCTTGACCGGCTTGCGCTCCAGGCTGAAGATCGCGCAGACTCCCGCATCGGTCTTCGCGTAGAGGTCGTCCAGGTGCTCGGCAAAGCGGTCGTAGTGGTCGAGCCACCAGTAGGCGGTGGACGGCACGACGAGGTACTGGGCGCCCACTGCACGCAATGCCTCCAGATGTCCCACAGCCTCGGAGCTGTCGTGCGGGTGATGACCGAGATACGCGCCGCTCGGAGCTTGGGGGAAGTGGAGTCCGTCGATCCCGTCGAGGTCGACCAGATCGCGATCTCCGCGGCTGACGACGAGCACCGTGGAGCCCGGCGGGACAACGCTGAGTACGGCAACGCGGACCCGTTCGACGAGCCTGCGATAGCCGAGTCGGCTCGTCGCCGAGAACCCGGCCGGTGCCTCGGAATCACCCGGCTCGGCCTGCCGCTCGAGCTGCTGCTGCAGCCTTCGCACCTCCTCCTCGAGACGATTTGCCTGCTCGCTGAAGCTCCTGTGGTCGAATCCGGAATCGCGCAACTCCCGTGCAGCGGCTGAATCCCCCGCGGCAGGGTCGCTGACACGCTCCCCGCCGAGTGCCACGGTCAGGCGCACCACCTCGCCCATCAGGTCCGATACCTGGCGGGCGTAGGTCTCCAGCAAGTCCTCGACCTCCGCCTCACGACCAGCGTCAAGGACCGCCAAGTGGGGCGAGATCGAAAACCGCAGCGGATAGGTCTCCGCGTACTCGACCTCGATCAAGCCGTCTTCCGCGTAGGTGGCGAGGTCGTCGCGGCGAACCCGCCCGCGCCAACGCTCCCGGTACAGCTTCACGCTTTGCTCGAAGCGGTCCTGGCGCCCTCGCGAGGCCGACTCCAGGTGCGTGACGACCGCCTCATGGCAGTAGTGGACCTCGCCCCCCGCCTCGCCGATCCGCAGGCAGATGTCAACGTCCTCGAGCGAGTTCACGAAGCCGGTGTCGAACCCGTCGGCATCCTCGAAAGCCTGCCGCCGGACGAGCACGCAGGCGCCGGTGGCGGCCTGCAGGCGACGCGAACGGCTGACCGCCGGGTGGTCGGCGGGGAGCCCGGCGTAGAGATTGTGCGGATACCCGTCCTGCCCGATCACCACGCCGGCGTGCTGGACAGCGCCGCTCGGATAGACGAGCTTCGCTCCAACTACAGCCGCGGCAGGATTCTCCTCGGCGTATCGGATCAGGGCCTCGAGCCATCCTGGTTGGGGCTCGGTGTCGTTGTTGAGGAAGACGAGCAACTCGCCCTGCGTCAATCGCGCCCCCTCGTTGCAGGCATTGGCGTAACCGCCGTTGCGAGCGATGCTGACGGTGCGGATCGCATCGCCATATCCGGCCAGCACAGCCGGCGTTGCGTCGGTGGACGCGTCGTCGACGACGATCACCTCGCAACCCGCTGGCAGGCCTGCCAGCACAATGTCAAGGCAGCGCCCGGTCAGCGAAGCGCAGTTATGCACTGGGACTACGATCGAGACGGAGCTGCTCATCCGCTCGCCTCCTCGAGGTGGTAGATCGCGCCCGCCCGCTCGTCGGTGAGCACGGCGCTGTAGTGCGAGTCGAGGTGGGCGCGAAGGCCGTCGTAGTGGGAGAGCCACCAGCGATAGGTGGGCGGCACGACCAGATACTCGGCGCCACCGTCGCGAAGCCTCTCGAGGTGGCCGATCGCCTCCTCGCTATCGGCCGGATGATGTCCGGCCCACCCACCGCTCTTCCCTTGCGGAAAATGGAGTGCGCGGCGGCCGTTCAGCTCCAGCAGCCGCTCGTCGCCGCGGCTGATGACGAGCACCGTCGCGCCGGCCGGCACCGTCGCCTTGACCGCCTCGCGCAGATGCTCAGTCTCGCGTTCGTAGCGTGGGTTAGGCCGCCGCCCGTAGGGCTCCCACTGCCGCCCCCACTTCTCCGCGTAGCGCTCCTGGTTCGCCCTCAGGATGCGGGTGTACTCGCCGCCGGAGACGAGGTTTCCGAAGGAGGCCTCGCCGAAGTGATGGACGACGACGTCCTCGACGCAGCGCAGCTGGTAGCCCGCCTCCCTGGCACGGTCGGCGTAGTCGTCGTCCTCGAGCAAGCCGACCTCATAGCGCTCGTCCAGGGGGCCGATGTGGAGGTGGGTCTGGCGCCGCATCGCCAGGCAGAACATCGCCGGCGAGCGCAGCTCGAGCCACTCCCCCGAATGCTCTGCGGCGCGGCGGCGGGCGAACTCGAGGAACTCCCCCCAGGTGCGGTAGTCGGCCTCGATCTCGGCCTCGTTGCCGATCCTGTTGGTCACCGGGCCGACCAGGCCGACGCCCGGGTTCTGGAGGTGGGGCAGAAGTCTCGAGAGCCAGCCCGGCGGCACCATCGTGTCGTTGTTGAGAAGCACCAGGTGCTCGCCCCCGGCGAGGCTTAGGCCCTGGTTGCAGGCCGAGGCAAATCCCATGTTCTGGCCGTTGAGCAACACCCGCACCCGCGCGTCGCGCTCGGCGAGCTTGGCCAGGTAAGCGGGGGTGCCGTCGTCGGAGCCGTTGTCGACGACGATCACCTCGAAGTCGCAATCAGCGGTATTGGCAAGCAGACTCTCGAGGCAGAGGCGGGTGAATACCAAGCCGCTGTGGGTGACGATGACGATGCTGGCGCTGACAGGGCCGAGCGCAGGCGGATCCTCGTGCACCTCCACGGGGTTCCTCTGCGCCGCCTCTATCGTGGGCCGGGGCAAGGTCGTCGGCCGGCGCGAGACCGGCTCGAGCTCCATCTCAGACGGGAAGGCGGTAGCCGGTCGCTGCTGTCGGGGCGCCTTCGCCGGGGCGACCCCGAGCTCATCGAGCATCGGCCTCAACACAACCTCGTGGCCGAAGTACTCACGCGCCAGCTCTCTCGCCGCCCGGGCGTGGCGGGCGTAGTCGGCGTTGATCGCCGTCATCGCCTCTACCGCGGCATCGAACGAACCGAAGCCCAACAGGCCCTCGCCACTGGGCAGGGCGCTACCGAACCCCGTGTCCTGGGTCAGCACCGGGCGACCGGAGGCGAGATAGGTGGCACTGCGATCGCTGAACCAGCCGGTGCGCAGCCGCACGTTCTGGTCCTTGGCGACCGTGAACTCCCCCCGCGAGGCGCCGATGTAATCGCGGTAGCGGTCGATGCTGCGCGAGACCTCGAGCCCGTCGCGCACTCCCCACCCCTTCTCAACCAACGCCTCTCGCTCCGAGGGCTCGCAGCTGCTCAGTGCCAGCTCGAAGGCCTGGCCGCTCCGCTGTGGTAGGTCGAGGTACTTGAGGAACTCGTAGTGCTTGCTCCAGGTGTAGCGCTCGCCCTCGAGGGTGACATCCCGCCAGTCCTGGCGCCAGTTACCGATCGTGGTGAAGAGGTCAGCGGGCTGTGGGGAGCGGTCGGGCCAGAGATCGACCACGACCGGCTGGCGGGTGGGCGTGAAGCGGAAGCGGTCCTGTCGCGGTAGACCGCAGTCCGGCTTACCCCAATTCTCGGCGAAGGTGAAGAAGGCGCAGTGGGGCTCGAGGAAGTCGATGGTCTCCTGCACGCCGTGGCGCAGCTCGAGCTGGAGCTGCACCGGATCGGTCTCGAGATAGACCAGCCGCCCCGCCGCCGAGAGTTCCGGTAGCGGCTGGGTGCCACCGTGAAGGTTGATCAGCAGCTCGGCCGAGCCGTAAAGCCGTTCGAGCTGGAGCTCGCTCATCCCAAAGCACTTGCCGTCGTCGTGTAGCGCCCGGAACGCCCAGCGATCGGCCAACCCGAAGCGGCGCATAGTCGCGGCGATGAACTCAGCCGCGAGCGCCGAGCTGTCGTCGTCCTCGCGCGACATCAGCATCGAGGGCGTCCGGGCGTGGGTCTCGACGTAGTAGGCCTCATAGCCGAGCCGCTCGAAGCCCAACATGTAGTGGAGGTTCTGCCAGACGACGCCGGCCACGGGCATCTTGGTCATCATCCCCAACAGGACGATCTTCGGACGGCTTCCTTGCGCTGGCGCCACCCTCACTCGCCGTCCTCGATCTGCTGCCAGGTGACGATCTCGGCCGGATCCGCCGTTTCGCCCGCGGCGATCGTCGGTACCCCGGCGCCGCTGCCGTTGACGACCCCGGTCGCCGAGGCGCGCTTCTTTCGCTCCCGGGTCTGCGCATCGTGCAGCTGGCGATAGACAGGGCCGTCGCGGAGCAGCTCCTCATGCGTGCCGCGCTCGACGATCTCGCCTTCGTTCATCACCAGGATCTGGTCGGCGTGGCGCACGGTCGAGAGACGGTGGGCGATCATGAACGAGGTTCTTCCCTCCATCAGGTCGTCCAGCGCGTCGAGGATCACGCCCTCAGTGCGAGAATCGATCGAGGAGGTGGGCTCGTCGAGGATCAGGATCGGCGCGTCCTTGAGGAAGGCGCGAGCGACGCATATCCGCTGGCGCTCGCCACCTGAGATCTGCGCGCCGCGCTCTCCCAGTACGGTGCCGTATCCCGCCGGGAGGCCCTCGATGAAGTCATGCGCGTTGGCGGCCCGAGCCGCGTCCCTGATCTCCTCCTCGGATGCGTCGAGCCTGCCGTAGCGGATGTTCTCCTCGATCGTTCCCGAGAAGAGAAGGGGATCCTGGAGCACAACGCTGATCTGCTCCCGCAGCGATTCGAGCCTGAGGTCGCGGATGTCCACTCCGTCGATCTCGATCTTCCCGGCACTGGGATCGTAGAAGCGGATCAGCAGGCTCATCAGGGTGCTCTTGCCGGCGCCGGTGTGCCCCACCACGGCGATCCGTTCACCCGGGAGAGCATCGAAGGAAATATCAGTGAGGGTGTGCGAGCGACCCTTGTAGGAGAAGGCCACTCCGCTCACGGTTAGGCGGCCCTGAGGATGCTCGAGCGCAATCGCGTTGGATCGCTCCTTTACCTCCGGGTCGGTGTCGAGCAGATCCAGTGAAGAATTGAACTGAACGAGCTCCTCGTGGATCATTCCCACCGTCGTGCTGATTTGCTCGAGCGGCTGGTAGACGGATGCGATGTAGGTGAGGAGCACGATCATCTCACCCACCGAAAGGGTGCCCTGGATCACGTGCCAAGCACCGACGCCAAGCACGAGCGAGGTCCCTGCTGCGGTCGCCGTCTGGACGCCGAGGGTATAGAGGCTCTGGCTGACCGTCAGCTTCACCCGCTCGTCGACCGCCATCTGACCCTGCTCGCGAAAACGGCGATGCTCGTAGTCCTCGCGGCCAAAGGAGACGATCACCCGCAGCATCGCCATTGCCTCATGGACGATCGAGAGCGAGCGCCACTCGAGTCGCTGGACGTTCTGCACCCGTGGCACGATGCGCGCACCGTAGACACCGAAGGACCAGTAGAGCAGTGGGATCACCAGCAGGGATAGAAGCGCCAGCTGCCAGTCGATCAGCATCGCGATCACGAGCATCCCGACCAGGGTTAGGGTTGCCTCGACGATCGGCGGCACCACCATGACGATGTTGCCCACCGCGGCGGCCTGCATGTTGATCTGGCTCATCAACGCGCCGGTCTGACGCTGGTCGTGGAAGGTGAAGGACAGCCGCTGCGCATGGGCGAAAAGGTCGCTGCGCAGGTCCATCACCATGTTCTGCTCCGCTTTCGCGCCGAGGTAGTGACTAAAGACGGTGAAGCCGTTGCCAACGACGATAATCAGAAAGCGGGCGATCACCATCGAGACCAGGACGATCCAGGTAGTGGGATCGCTGCCAAAGAGGAACTCGACCATGCCGCTGGGGTTTTGCTCGCTCAGCACCTGGTTCAAGATCACCGCCAACGGCCAGGGCTCGGCCAAGCCCAAGGTCGCGGTAACCACAGTCAGCGACATGACGCCGATCAGCAGCCGCCGGTAGGGACGTAGATAGGGACGGACGCGCGGCAGTGACTTCCACAGCTCCCAGGCGCCCACCTTGTCCGCCTTCTTCGCTCTCCGACGCTCACGCCGGGATGGACCGGGGGGCTTCGAGGCCCGCATACTTATCGGCTTGGTGAGGCTCACCGCAGGTCTCGTCGAACCTCTGGAACCTTCGCCGTCTGACGCACGACTGCGGGGTCACGCTCATGCGACGGCGGAAGAGACGGCGGCCGTGCTGCATCCTCCCTGGTCGCACCCGGCAGGCCATCCTCGCTGCTATCGCCCTCAGCACCCTGCCCGTCCTCGATCCGTTTCAGCTCCCCCAGGGCCAAGCTCATCGCGGTTCCGGTGCCCTCGACCCCAAGCGCGACGAGGAGGAGAATCGCTATTCCAATCGTCGTGCCGATGCCCAGCTGGCCGTCGAACAGGGCATAGGCCGAGAGGAGCGCCAAGAGCGCCACAGCGATGACCCCGCCCGCCGAGGCGCGAGGCCAGATCTTGGCTCGCATCAACTGCCTCCCTGAGCCGTGCTCCTCGACGGCGGTGCGGATCTTTACCCCGCCCAGCGGCCCGGCACGCAGATCAAGGTCCCAGCGGTCGAAGGGACCACCGCTCCTGACGAACCCGCCTCTTGCCGCCAGGCCATCTTGGAGGGCCTGGATGCGGGCCTGGGGGTCATGCCAGCTTTCGCTCCAGACCTGGACCGTGCGCGGACGCGGCCAAGCAGCGCCAGGGCGCAGGCGGCGGCGCCATGGCGAAAGTCCGTTGCGGAGGCGTCCCGCCAGCCTGGCAAGCGGCTGGAGCAGGAAGAGCAACGCCGTCAAGGAGCGACGCAAGAGCGTCTCGAGCGAGGAGCGGCCGGGCACTGGGCGATTGGCGCGCCAGCCGCTCGTCAGCCCCCGCCAGAGCAAGGCCGATACCCCGGCGACGAAGATTGGCAGGGCGAGAAGCAGCGGTGCCCAAAGCAAGCCGAGTGCCGAGATCGCGCCAAGCGCGGCGATTACCAGAAGGAACTCAGGAGCGAGAAGAAGGCTCGACACCATGCCCGGCGCGGGCTCGTAGATCGACTGGAAGAGGCCGCTTCCCCAGGTGCCGTAGCGGACCATCGCCCGCCTGCGGCTGCTGCTCGCGGCCGGTTGTTCATAGATTCGGCCCGACCAGCGAGAAGAGCCGGCTCGGTTGTAGCGGCTCGGCCACTTGCGCTCGAGCAGAGCCTCCGCCTTGCCGTAGCCGTACTGTTGCTTGAGATAGCGCCGGATGGAGTCCCGACGTCGGTGCATGACGACAGCACCGGCACTGAACCCCAGTGTTCGGCCCGATTCCTGCAGGCGCCAGCAGACGTCGACGTCGTCTCCGGCCACCCGGAACCGCTCGTCGAAGCCGCCGATCTCTTCCAAGGCCGATTTGCGAAAGGCCATGTTGCAGCCCGGGACATGCTCCGCCTCGCGGTCGGAGATCAAGACGTGGATCGGTCCTCCAGGGGCGGCGGCCACGCAATCGGCGATCAGACTGTCGTCCTCTGGCGGGATGTTGGGACCGCCGATCCCGCCGTGGCCGTTGGCCTGCAGCTGCGCCGCGACGTAATGGAGCCAGTCCTGATCGGGAAATGCGTCGTCGTCGAGGAAGGCGACGATCTCCCCGCTTGCGCGCTCGGTTCCCGCATTGCGAGCGGCGCTGAGTCCACGGTGCTCGATCTCGACCAGGATCGCGCCGTGCGCGAGGGCAATGTCCGCCGAGCCATCACTCGACCCATCGTCAACCACGATCAACTCGAAATCGGGGTAGCTGAGGCAGTGAACAGCATCGAGGCATTGGGGAAGCGTCCGCGCCCCGTTGTGAGTGCAAACGACCACCGAGACGCGCGGCCACGGACCCGCCGGGGAGAAAGGGGCAGTGGCAAAGGCATCCCGAATCGCGGCCAGCGAGGGCTTCGGTCGCCGCTCGCGGTCGACCAAGCCGAAATCCCAGTCGGTCACCTCGTGCCCGCCCCGATGCCACTCGTCGGTCCAGGCGAAAGCGAAGACTCCGGCGGCGCCGGTCTGGAAGGCGTGGCGAACCTGCCAGCGCAGGGTTTGCGCCTGTACCTCCTCCCCGTTGCGACGACTGTCGAGGCCGACCTCGGTGATCAGCAGTGGCCGATCCCCCGAGAGGTTCTGCAACCGCGCCAGGTAGGTCTCATAGGTCGACTCACCCTCGAGGAAGACGTTGAACGCAGAAAGGTCCAAGAAGGGTAGCTCCAGGTACTCGGTCGAGGGATAGTTGACGTAGGCGACGAGGCCGTCGGGATCGGCCGTCTTCGCCTCCCAGTGGAGACGTTCGATGAACTTCTCGATTTTGCCCTTGCCGTGCCAGCGAACGATTGGGGCGGGAATCTCATTGCCCACCGCGTAGCAGAGGACAGCTGGGTGAGCCTCGCATTCGCGCACCTGCCGGGCAACGCTGGCGGCGATGCCCCTAGCGAGCTCCGGATCGTCGAGAAAGGCAACGTGCTGCTCCCAGGCCAGGCCCACCATCACGCTCAGGCCACGCTCGCGGGCCAGGTCGAGCAACCACAGCGGCGGTGGCACGTAAGTTCGCACCGCGTTCGCGCCGGCCTCGGCCATCGCCTCGAAGTCACGGCGGACAATGTCCCGCGTTGGAAACGGGACCCCATCGTGGCCGTGGAAGGTGCCGTAGGTGACCCCGCGAACGTGCAGCTTTCGGCCATCGACAAGAATCGATCGCCCATGAATCAGTGGTCGCCGCATCTCCATATCAAGAGCCGAAAAACCGTTTGAAAGTCAACGCTTTTCGACACGCCTCCCCAGCGTGATAGAAAAAGACAAAGCTACGCCTTTTGGTGTACAGATGTGATGCAGAGCAGGATCCTCGACCGGTATAAACGTCCAGTTATTGGAATTCGTCGCCTGGGGATCCATATCGGCAGCCGCAGGGGCGACGCTAGGATCGCAAGAGAACGTGAATTGCATGGTGACAGGGGGCGCCGGGTTCATCGGCTCGAATCTGGTCGATGCGCTGCTGGCGCGCGGCGACCGGGTCACGGTTGTCGACGATCTCTCGACCGGCCGGCGACAGAACCTCGATGGGGCGCTGGCGGCGGGCGTCGAGCTGGTCGAGTGCGACATTCGCGACGGCGGCACGCTGACCGAGGTAGCGCGCCGGGTGGAACCGGAGGTTATCTTCCACCTGGCGGCGCAGATCGACGTGCGCAGGTCAGTAGCGGATCCCGCCTTCGACGCCTCGATCAACGTCGGCGGCACCGCCAACGTGCTCGAGGCGGCGCGGGGGGCAGGCACGCCCAGACTCGTCTTCACCTCGACCGGCGGGGCGATCTACGGCGAGGGCGACGGTCAAGAGCTGCCGTTGGGCGAGGACGCGCCGCTCGCGCCGATGGCGCCTTACGGCCAGAGCAAGTTCGCCGGCGAGGGTTACCTGGCGCTCTATGAGCGCCTCTACGGTCTCTCCTCCACCAGCCTGCGGCTCGGCAACGTCTACGGACCCCGCCAGGACCCCCTAGGCGAGGCCGGCGTGATCGCGATCTTCTGCGGGCACCTGCTCGACGGCGGCCGCCCGACCGTCTTCGGCGACGGCAGCCAGACCCGCGACTACATCCACGTCGGCGACGTCGTCGCGGCGCTGCTGGCGGCTGCCGAGAGCGATGCCACCGGCCCGATCAACGTCGGCACGGGCCGCGAGACCGACGTGCTGGAGTTGGTCCGGGGCCTGCGGGACCTGCGCCCCGACGACCCCCTTCGAGCCGGAGATGGCACCAGCACGGATCGGCGAGGTCCAGCGTATTTCGATCGATCCCGCCCGTGCCGAGGCGCGAGCTGGGCTGGCGAGGCCGAGATCGGACCTCGAGCAGGGCCTGCGGCTGACGCTGGATTCGCTCTCGGTCGATTAGATTTCGCGGCGACGCGACCCCGACCCGAGGAGCAGCTTGAAAAACCCCAGAGACTTCTTCCAGCCGCAGGCGATCGGTGCCCCCGAGCCGCTGCGCGAGATCCCAGTCACGCCGTCGCGGATGATCCACTTCCTCGACTTCTCCAACGAGAAGATGGTCGCCAAGGCCGCCGCCATCGCGAGAAGACCGACATCCTGCTCGGCAACCTCGAGGACGCGATCCCGGTCGACCGCAAGGAGGCGGCGCGCGCCGGCCTGATCAAGGCAGCAACCGAGTCCGACTTCGGCCAGACCTCGCTCTGGACCCGGGTCAACTCGCTGGAGAGCCCCTGGGTGCTCGATGACCTGACCACGCTGGTCACCGAGATCGGCGACAAGCTCGAGGTCGTGATGGTCCCCAAGGTCGAGGGCGCCTGGGACATCCACTACGTCGACCGCCTGCTCGCCCAGCTCGAGGCCAAGGCCGGGCTCGACCGCCCGATCCTGATCCACGCGATCCTGGAGACCGCCCAGGGCGTGGTCAACCTCGAGGAGATCGCCGCCGCCAGCCCCCGCATGCAGGGAATGAGCTTCGGCCCCGCCGACCTCGCCGCCTCGCGGCGGATGAAGACGACCCGGGTCGGCGGCGGCCACCCCGGCTACCGCGTGATGGAGGACCCCGCCGACCCGGAGAATCCCGAGGCCGACCGCGTCAGCGCCCAGCAGGACCTCTGGCACTACTCGATCGCCCGCATGGTCGACGCCTGCGCCTCGACCGGGATCCTGCCCTTCTACGGCCCCTTCGGCGACATCAAGGACACCGCCGGCTGCGAGACCCAGTTCCGCGCCGCTTTCCTGATGGGCTGCGTCGGCGCCTGGTCGCTGCACCCGGTCCAGATCGGCATCGCCAAGAAGGTCTTCAGCCCGCCGCCCGAGGAGGTCAAGTTCGCCAAGAAAGTCCTCGAGGCGATCCCCGACGGCCGCGGCGTCCACATGATCGACGGCAAGATGCAGGACGACGCCACCTGGAAGCAATGCAAGGTGATGGTCGAGCTGGCCGAGATGCTGGCGGCGAAGGACCCGGAGCTGGCTGAGTCTTACGGGATGTGAGCCTCCGGCGGGCGGGTCCTGTCGCGGCGGCCCTCCCCCATGTGCTCGGACGCGCTTCGCGCGCCCTCCGCTATGGGGGACCCCCGCCACCGCGCCACCCACCCGAGAGGCGCTATATGCGGTTAGCCGAGACGGGCTTCGAGAGCTTCTAGCTGTGCTGAGATCTGCTTGGGCAGCTTGTCGCCGAAGCGCTCTAGGTGTTCCTTGACCTGGGGTAGCTGTTGCTTGAAGAGGTCGGCGTCGACCGAGAGGAGCTCGCGCATCTGGTCCTCGCTGACGTCGACGCCATCGGTGTTGATCTCTCCCTCGGCGGGAAGCAGCCCGATCGGCGACTCGACCGTCTCCCCCTCGCCATTGCAGCGACGGAAGACCCACTCAAGAACACGGCTGTTCTCGCCGAAGCCGGGCCAGAGGAACTTGCCGTCGGCGTCCTTGCGGAACCAGTTGACGTAGAAGATCCGCGGCAGCTTCGCGCCCTCGCGCTCGCCGAGCTTCAGCCAGTGGCCGAAGTAGTCAGCCATGTTGTAGCCGCAGAAAGGCAGCATCGCCATCGGGTCGAAGCGCAGTTCGCCGACGTTGCCGGCCGCAGCGGCAGTCTTCTCCGAGGACATCGTGGCGCCGAGGAAGACGCCGTGCTCCCAGTCGAAAGCCTCATGCACGAGCGGCACCGTGGTCGCCCGCCGGCCGCCGAAGAGAAAGGCGTCGATCGGCACACCCGCCGGGTCTTCCCACTCGGGCGCGATGCATGGGCACTGTGCCGCGGGGGTCGTGAAACGGGCATTCGGATGCGCAGCGGCGCGGTCGGAATCAGGCGTCCAGTCCTCACCGTGCCAGTCGATCGCGTGCGCCGGCGGCTCGCCGGTCATCCCCTCCCACCAGACGTCGCCGTCGTCAGTCTTGGCGCAGTTGGTGAAGATCGAGTTGCGCTCGACGGTGTCCATCGCGTTGGGGTTGGTCTTGTGGCCGGTCCCGGGCGCGACGCCGAAGAAGCCGGCCTCGGGGTTGACCGCGTAGAGACGGCCGTCCTCGCCGAACTTCATCCAGGCGATGTCGTCGCCGATCGTCTCTACCTTCCAGCCGGGGAGGGTCGGGATAAGCATCGCCAGGTTGGTCTTGCCGCAGGCCGATGGAAAGGCGCCGGTCACGTATTTGACCTTGCCCTCGGGCGAGGTCAGCTTGAGGATCAGCATGTGCTCTGCCATCCAGCCCTCATCGCGCGCCATCGCCGAGGCGATCCGCAGCGCGAAGCACTTCTTGCCGAGCAGGGCGTTGCCGCCGTAGCCAGAGCCGAAGGACCAGATCTCACGGGTCTCCGGGTAATGGACGATGTACTTGTTCTCGGCGTTGCAGGGCCAGGGAACGTCCTCCTGGCCCTCGCTGAGCGGCATTCCCGACCGAGTGCACGCAGGGGACGAAGTCGCCATCCTCACCGAGCACGTCGAGCGCGCCCTTGCCCATCCGGGTCATGATCCGCATCGAGGTTGCGACGTAGGCCGAATCGGTGAGCTGGACGCCTATGTGGGCGATCGGTGAGCCCAGGGGGCCCATCGAGAAGGGGACCACGTACATCGTGCGCCCCTTCATGCAGCCGGCGAAGAAGCCCTTGAGCTTGTCGCGCATCTCAGCTGGGTCGCACCAGTTGTTGGTCGGGCCGGCGTCCTCCTCGCGCTCGGAGCAGATGAAGGTGCGGTCCTCGACCCGGGCGACGTCGCCGGGATCGGAGGGCGAAAGGTAGGAGTTGGGTCGCTTCGCGTCGGCGAGGCGCTCGAACGTCCCCGCGTCGATCAGGGCCTTGGCGAGGGCGTCGTACTCCTCGGCCGAACCGTCACACCAGTGGACGAAATCGGGCTGGGTCAGCTCGGCGATCTCCCCGACCCAGTCGAGGAGCTTTGCGTGGGTGGTCGGCGCGTTGGCCGTCGTCATCTGGCTCATCCGCAGCACTCTACTTATTGGGCTTGAGGCTGAGAAGGGTGAGATTCGGCGTCCTCGTCGCGGATCTTCAGGGTCGCCGTTTCGGTGCTGCCGTCAGAAAGGCGCACCGTGCAGTCGAACGTCGCCTGCGGCTCGACCTCCACGTCCCCCGGGCAATCGACAGAGGACACTTTCTCGTCCGGCGACCTCTTCAGGCTTCGGCCTGAAGCTGGTCCTCGGTCTTATTCAGGTCGATGACCGTCCCGCCGCAGCCCACGAGAAGGAACACCAAGAGGGGTAACGCGAAAACGGCACCAGTCCGGACCGGCAATCTCATCTATCTCCTTTCGAGTGGATCTCGCGGCAAGTATCCCAGGACATCGTTCGATCCCGCCTCAGCGGCCGAATAGAGACGAACGGGGGTTAAGCGACCGCGCTCGGCGATAGGAGCGAACCGCGGCGGCGGCCTCACCTCGCTCCGCCTCGATCCGCGACAGCACCAGCCAGGTGCGCCAGTTCGTCGGCTCGCGCTCGGTCGCGGCTCGAGCGGCTTTCGCGGCGGCGGCGAGATCGCCCACCCGCCTCGAGCACGAGCGCCTGCTGAAGGCGCGGGGTCGCGGCGCCGGGCTGCACGTTCTGGGCGCTGCGCGCCGCCTCGAGCGCAGCGCTGAGGTCGCCCGGCGCGGGCGTCGGCTTCGCTCTGGCGCAGCAGGGTCGCCGAGGCAAGCGGGATGGCGATCGCGGCGATCGCGGCCAGCGCAACGGCTGCAAACGCGACCCGAACTAGACCGCCGAAGGCAGCCTTCGGTTTCCGGGCCGCGGCCCCACTCGTGGCCACCAGCGGAGCGGCAAGCAGGAGCATCGCCACCGGGCAGCACCGGCAGCTGCCACATCCAGTCGACAGCGGCGGTGAGGCAGAAGGCGACGCAGCCCGCGAGCGCCGCGGCCAGTGGAGCTCGCGCATGGCGAGCGCCGAGCAACGCTGCCCTGGCGCCGCCGGAGAGGATCGACTGCCAGGAACGCTGCCAGCAGGACGATTCCGACGATCCCCAGCTCGCCGAGCGTCTGCAAATAGAGCGAGTGGGCATCACGCACGATTTCCGGTGCGTCGCCGTCGCGTGCCCACCAGAATTCGAAGGTCCCGGCGCCGGTTCCGGTCAGCGGCTCGCTCCGCGTTCTGCCTCACTGCGGCGCTCCAGAACTGGTATCGACTCTGGCCGGCGGCGCTGTTCAGCCGTGCCGCGCCCTTCCCCGGGCCGTCGCCCCGCTTGAATTCCGCCCATGCATCCGAGGCGCGGCCCGGCGCATCGACGACTGCGAGGGCGATCAGGACCGCAACGAGGCGCCGCGATCGTGGCGACGAGGGCCTGCCGGCGAGGAACGCGGTCCAGCCCGGACGCCGGCCGGGTCAGACGGGCGTGGGAGATGCCGACTTGGACCAGCCCCACCGCCAGGCAGACGAGCAGGGTAAGCGCCAGCAGCTCGTTTCCCTGCTCGCGTGCGGCGTCGTTGAGAAGCCCCTGCTGAAGGCTCTCGCGCCGATCGGCCGCGAGGACCAGGATCGCTGCGCCGATGCCGCTGACGGGCAGCGTCAGCAGCCTTGGCAGGCGTTCGGTCGACGAGCAGCGAGGAAGACGACGAGGGCAATGACGGCGGCGGCGATGCCGCCGCGCGAGAGGGTGAAGAAAGCGCGTTAACGCCAGCGCCGGGCAGGGCGGCGGCTGCTGCTGCGCGAGCCAGGCTCGATTTGGCGCTGGTGGCGATCTGGAGCAAGAGCGGCAGCCCGATCGCGATCAGCGCCGGCGATCCCGTTCCAGTAGTTGAGGGGGTAGGAGAGGCGTTCGCGGGTGCTGCTGAGGAACAGCGCGGTCTGGTCGGCTTCCGGGAACCAGCCGGGGTGCAGCCGTGAGAGCAGCCCGACGTCGAGACGATGACGATGCCAGCCGCCACCGCAGCAGACGAACCGCTGCGCGTCTCGCCGGCTCGGGCTAAGATCGCGAGAGCGAAGACGCCGAGGTAGGTCGCGACGAGGGCCAGTTCCGCGGAGCTGCGCTCGACGCTCTCGGTCCAGCTCAGGCTCACGCCGTCCAGACGACGAATGCGGCAAGCAGCGCCAAGTGCTGCCATGGCGAGGGGGCTCAGGCGGGCACGCGGCAGGGCGCCGGCGAGTACCGCCGACAAGCACGATCCACCAGAGCGCGATCCCAACCTGGTCGTGGACGAGAGGGTCGAAGCCGCCCCCCTTCAAGCCGAGGTAGACGATCAACCCGAAGCAGAGCAGCCAGGTCGGCGCCGCGTCCCACTCGAGCTTGGCGGGCCCAGCCGGCAGCCTGCCCCGCAGCCGCATCGAAGTCGAGTCCATCGGGTTCTATGCTACGAACGCGGGTCGGACGTTGTGGTTCGTCTGCAGGGACCGCTCGTGGTGAATATGAACGCGCTGAGAACAGCACCGGTGTTGCTCGCAACTGCGATCGCGCTGCTCGTGCTGGCGCCGGTCGCCCACGCCCGAGTACGTCGTCCCCCCCGACAACTCCGCCGTGAACCAGTACACGGAGACGGTCCCGACGGCCGGCGGCGGCCAGGACACGGATGGGCAAGGGAAGAAGCGCCGCTCTCCAGCCGAAGTTCTCGGCGCCGGCAACGCCAAGCGGCTCGAGGCCCACGGCCCCCAGGGGCGGGCGGCCGCGGAGGTGGCGGCCGCTACGGCACCCGTTGCTGACTCGCCCCGCGCCACGCCAACCGGCGACACCCAGGACGGTGCGCAGCAGAAGCACGGCGGCACGGCAGACGTCCCAGGGGCCGAGATCCCCAGCTCACCTGCGATCTCCTCGTTGTCGAGCGATTCAAGCGGCTCGTCAGGCCTCGGCGAGGTGGTCGCCCAGGCGACCGGCTCCTCGTCCTCGGGCGAGATGGGCCTCTTCCTTCCACTCGTGATCCTCGCCGCGCTTGCCTGGTCGCTCAGCTACTTCTGGCGACGGCGCAGACAAGTTGGCTGAGCAAGGCAGGGATGCGGCTTGCGGCTCGCGGGTCGCGATGCCTCGCGGCCCCCACCTGATTCTGCTCTGCGCAACTGCCACCGCACTGCTGCTGATCGGGTTCGCGGCACCGGGGGAGGCGGCAGTACGACCCCTGACGACCGGCGTCTCCTACATCTACGACCCCGAGCCGGCGGCCCTCGAAAACGTCAGGCGCACGGGGGGCAAGCTGGTGATGAACCCGCTGCGCTGGGGCCAGATCGCCCCGGCCCGGGAGCCGGCGGCCTGGCAGCCCGACCGATCCGGCCGATCCAAACTACGACTGGGAACCGTTCGACCGCTGGGTGAGGTACGCGGTGGCGGCTGGCCTGACCCCGGTGCTGCAGGTTCGCAGCGCGCCTCATTGGGCGCAGCGATGCCTGGGCGAAACCAAGACCGATCCGCCCTGCGATCCCGACCCGGCCGACCTCGCCGATTTCACCACCGCGGCGGCGCGCCGCTACAGCGGCAGCTTTGGCGACCTGCCGCGAGTGCGGTACTGGCAGGGCCTGAACGAGCCCAACCTGAGCTTTTTCTTCTATCCTCAGTACGTCGGCGACAAGCCGGTCTCGCCGTTCCTCTACCGGGCGCTGATCAACGGTTCTATGCCGCGGTGAAGGCCGTCGACCCGACCAACCTCGTGATCGCCGCCGGCCTCGGGCCGATTGCCATACCCGGATACGCGATCGGCCCGATGCGCTTCGCCCGTCTCCTCCTCTGCATGCATGGGCACAATCGCCCCCGTCCCACGCGCGGCGACTGCGAAGGCGGCGTCCACTTCGACATCTTCGACATCCACCCGTACACGACCGGGGGCCCGACCCACGAGGGCCACGTCAACGACGTCCAGCTTGGCGATCTGGAGAAGCTGATCACCCTGCTCGAGGCAGCCGACCGCGCCGGCCGGATCAAGGGAGCGTTCGAGCGCACGCCGCTGTGGATCATCGAGTTCGCTTGGGATTCCAAGCCACCCGATCCCGGCGGACTGGCGATGAAGATCGAGACGCGCTGGACCGCCGAGGCGCTTCATCGGGCCTGGAGCCTCGGCATCGACACCTTCTTCTGGTACAGCCTGCGCGACGCCGCACCGGAACCTGCCCGCCCCTTCAACGAAACGCTCCAATCGGGTCTCTACTTCCGCGGGGCCCACGGTTGCGGAGGACCAACCGAAGGAAGTGCTCTTCGCCTACCGCTTCCCCTTCGTCGCCTACCCGCGCGCGAAGGGCGTTCGCTTCTGGGGCCGCACGCCTAACAGCAAACGGGGCAAGGTCTCGATCCAGCTCTTCAGGCAAGGGCGCTGGCGCTCGGCCTTCGTAGCCCGCGCCGACACTGCCGGGATCTTCCGCGGTCTGGTCCCAAAGAGCTATGGACGGAACAAGCGCGGGGCGGCGCGTGCCGTCTATCGGGGTGAGGTGGGGGTCCCGTTCTCGATGCGCCCTGTGCCGGACTTCATCCAGCCACCGTTCGGTTAGTCCGCCGGTACGACCTACACTCCCGCGGATGAAGATTGGGATCGTTGGGCTCGGATACGTCGGGCTACCGCTTGCCATGTCCTTCGCCGAAACTGGAAACGAGGTGGTCGGCCTCGACGCCGACCAGCGCAAGATCGAGGCGCTGAACGAGGGGCGCAGCTATATCGAGGACATTCCCGATGATGTCCTGGCGCCGCTCACGGACCGCCTGCGAGCCACCTCCGACGCAGCCGATCTCGGCGCTTGCGAAGCGGTGGTCGTCTGTGTGCCCACGCCGTTGACCGGCTCCCGGGAGCCGGACCTCACCTACCTGATCGATTCGGCCACGTCTCTCTCCAGCGTCCTGCAACCGGGCCAGCTCGTCGTGCTCGAGTCGACCACCTACCCGGGAACGACGCGCGAGCGCCTGCTGCCGATCCTCGAGGAGTCCGGGTTGGCGGCGGGGCGCGACTTTCACCTCGCCTTCTCACCGGAGCGGATCGATCCCGGCCGCACCGACTACACCGTGCGCACGACCCCCAAGCTCGTCGGCGGCGTAACCCCGGCCTGCGCCGAGCGCGCGCGCGAGCTCTACTCGCTGATCTGCGACGAGGTCGTCGTCCTCTCCACCCCGGAGGCCGCCGAGCTGGCGAAGCTCCTGGAGAACATCTTCCGCTCCGTCAACATCGCCCTGGTCAACGAGCTCTCCCAACTCTGCGACCGGCTTGGCATCGACGTCTGGGAGGTGATCGAAGCGGCTGCGACCAAGCCCTTCGGCTTCATGCGCTTCGATCCCGGCCCCGGGATGGGCGGCCACTGCCTTCCGGTCGACCCCTTCTACCTCGCCTTCAAGGCGCGAGAGCACGACTTCTACCCCGAGTTCATCGAGCTTGCCGGCAAGATCAACCGTGCCCAACCCGCCTACTGCGTCGACCGCATCGCCCGCGCCCTTAACGAGGCCGAAAAAGCGGTCAAGGGCTCGAAGATCCTGCTGCTCGGGGTCAGCTACAAGGCCGGGGTCGGCGACATCCGCGAGTCACCCTCACTGGAGATCGTCGGCCTGCTGCGCGATCTCGGCGCCGACGTCATCTACCACGACGCCTTCGCCCCTGAGCTATCCGAGTTCGACCTGCGCTCGATTGACCTCGATCAGGGCCTGGCCAGCGCCGATCTTGCCGCGATCATCACTGCGCATCCGGGCATCGACTACGGCGAGGTGGTCGCCATGGCACCGCTGACGATCGACTTCCGCGGCGTCACGCGCGAGATCGAGGCACCGAGCTTGATCCAGCTTTAGCCGGATCCACCGAACTGAGGTCTGGCGCTGAATCCGTGTTCGGGTCGATCGCCCGCATCGTCGCCCTGGCCTTCAATAGCATCTCCTCGTACTCGTCCTCGGCGCCCGACTGCATCACGATCGCGCCGCCGGTGCCGATGGTCTTCGCGTAGCCGTCGACGACGATCGTCCTGATCGCCACGCTCAGATCGCAGCCACCACCGAGCCCGAGGTAGCCGACCGCGCCCGGCGTAGACGCCGCGGGCCTCGCCCTCGAGCTCGTCGATGATCTGCATCGTCCGCCGCTTCGGTGCGCCGGTCATCGAGCCGGCCGGGAAGCAGGCCCGGATGCAATCGGTCGGCATCAGCTCTTCGCGCAGCAGCCCCCGCACGGTAGAGACGAGCTGGTGCACGGTCTCGTAGCTCTCGACCTGCGTCAGGTGCGGGACGTGGACGGTGCCGACCTCGCAGACGCGGCCGAGATCGTTCCGCAGCAGGTCGGCGATCATCAGGTTCTCGGCGCGGTTCTTCTCGTCGCCGCGAAGATGCTCGGCCAGCCGAACGTCCTCGGCGGGGGTCTCGCCGCGCCGGCTCGTCCCCTTGATCGGCTTCGCCTCGACCCAGCGATCGCGGCCGACGCGCAGGAAGCGCTCCGGCGAGGAGCTCAGCACAGCGGTCTCGCCGAATCGAAGGAAAGCCGAAAAGGGCGCAGGGTTGACCCGGCGCAGGGCGCGGTAGAGCGCGAGTGGCTCGGCGCTCGACCTCGGCGTCAACGCGATTGGTCAGGCAGACCTCGTACGTCTCCCCTTCCGCGAGCCGCCGCTTGCACTCGGCGATCTCCTCCAGGTAGCGCTCACGGGAGCGGGCGAGGCGAAACTCCGTCTGCTCGCCAGCGGCAACACCCGCCGCCCCGCTCGGCTCGACCACCCCCGGCAACGCGTCGAGGCGGCGCTCGGTGGCCTCGATCCAAGCCTCCGCCTCTGTCTCGGCGCCGAGCTCGGCGAGGCACAGCAGGTAGGTGCGGCGCTCGGCATGATCGAAGGCGATCAAGCGGTCGGCGAAGACGAAGGCGGCATCGGGCAGGGAGGACTCATGCGCGGCATCGCCGCCGCACTCGGCCTTCAGCTCATAACCGAAGTAACCGGCGAAACCGCAATCGAACTCGAAGGGCAGGCCGCTGGGCGCCACGCGCAGGCGCTCCGTCTCTGCGGCGAGGTAGTCGAAGATCGACTCCCGGCGCAGCTCACCCTCACCCCCACGCTCGACCCTCACCTCGCCCTCGCTGACGTCGTAGGTGACGGTCCCTCCCAGCGGACCGCTGTCGTCGCCCATGAAGGAAAAGCGAGCGCCCGCGTCCACCCGGCTACTGTCAAGCCAGAACGCGCTCTCACTTTCCCCATACAAGCTGACGAAAGCCAGCTCGGGGTCAACCGGGTGCTCGAGCCGTTTCACCTTCAGCTGCGGCGAGGGAGCGATGGGGACACCCCTGGACGGGCGGATACTCAGAGCGGCCGGCCGCCCAGCCCCCGAACCCAAGCCTTGAACTGGAGCCGGCCGCGAGTCCGGGCAGGGGTGTCCCCGTCGCTCCCCCCACCGACCACTCAAATCACGAAAGTTCTCGAGCAGCCGCCGCCCGTGCTCTGTGCAGACCGACTCGGGGTGGAACTGGACGCCCCAGAGGGGGCGGTTGCGGTGTTCGAGCGCCATCAACACCCCATCGCTCGTCCAGGCGATCCCGCGCAGGTCGGGCGGCAGCGGCTGCTCTACGCAGAGCGAGTGATAGCGGACGGCCTGGAACTCACGGGGGATGCCGGTGAACAGCGGCGAGTCGTCGTGGAGGATCGCGCTGAGGCGACCGTGGACGGGTTCCGGCGCGGCGACGACCTGCGCGCCGTGAAGCCAACCCAGGCCCTGATGCCCCAGACAGACACCCAATACCGGCACGGCTGAGCCGCGAATCGCGTCGGCGCAAACGCCGAAGTCCTTCGGCCGGTCGGGCCGGCCCGGTCCGGGCGAGATGACGACGTTGACGAAGTCCAACCTCGAAAGCTCCCCCCAGCTCACCTCGTCGTTGTGGACCACGAGTGGCTCCTCTCCGTTCGCCTCTGCCAACAGCTGGAAGAGGTTGTAGGTGAAGGAGTCGTAGTTATCGATCAGCAGTGTCTTCACGATTACCTCGCTGACGGCGGCGGCTCCGAACGAGGTTGCCACAATGGGCGCCGTGGCCCATTCATGGCGACCCGATCCCGATCAGGGCGTCTTCGAGACCGTGCTGGTCGTCGACGGGCGCCCGGTCGAGCTCGATGCCCATCTCGCTCGGCTTGAAGCGAGCCTCGCGGGGCTGTTCCCTGGCCGCCCCACTCCCGACCTGAGCAACTTGCCGCAGGCGAAAGACGCTGCTCTCAGCAGCATCCGAATTGCGGTCGCGCCGGATGGCGAGGAGGCCCTCGAGGCGCACATCTCTGTTCGGGCGATCGAGCCAAAGGCGACCTTCGACCCGCCGCCGGTTGCGCTGCGCGACTTGCCGCTGGCCGGCGGGCTCGGCCCCCACAAGTGGATCGATCGCTCGATTCTCGACCAGGCCGAAACAGGGCTGCCGGCGGACACGCTCCCACTCCTGGTCGACCGAGACGGCGCCGCGCTCGAGGCCTCGCGGGCCAATCTCTTCGCGGTCCGCGGCGGCGCGCTCTTCACTCCCCCGGCGGACGGCCGGATCCTTCCCGGAGTTACACGGGCCCGCGTGATCGAAATCGCGGCCGAGGTCGATCTCGAAGTCGATGAGGCCAGCCTTCGCCACGAGGATCTGCTCACAGCCGAGGAGGTCTTCCTGACCGGCTCGGTACGTGGCATCGAGCGGGTCCACTCGCTCAACGGAACGGCGCTCACCCTCCGCGACGACGTCGCCCTAAATCTACGACGGGAGCTGCTGCGAACCTGGACCGCCGTCAAGGTGGGATAGGGTTCCGCGCCGCAATGCGCTTCTACGAGTTCGAGGCACGCAAGATCGTCGAGCTGGCGGGGATTCCCGTCACCAAGTACGGCTTCTGCAAAACGGCCGAGGAGGCCCGCAAGGCGGCCGAAGACATCGGCGGCCCGACGGTGATCAAGTCGCAGGTGCTGAGCGGTGGCCGGATGAAGGCCGGCGGCGTCAAGTTCGCCGATACGCCGGAGGAGGCCGCCGAGCACGCCGAGGCCATCCTGCAACTGGAAATCAACGGCCACATGCCGCGCGGCGTCCTCGTCGACCCCAAAGCCGAGGTCAAGCAGGAGTACTACGCCAGCGTCGTCTGGGACGGCACCGCGAAGCGACCGCTGATGCTGTTCAGCGACATGGGCGGCATCGACATCGAGGAGGTCGCCGAGACCCACCCCGACCACGTCGGCCGCGGCCACCTCTCCAACCTTTTGCCGATCGCGGACTTTGAGGCCAAGCAGGCTGTCGCCGCGACCGGCGTCACCGGCTCGCAACTCAACCGCGCGACGCCGATCCTGGCCAAGCTCGCCCGCCTCTTCCGCGACAACGACATGACCCTGGCCGAGATCAACCCCTTGGCCGAGCTGACCGACGGCAGCTTCGTTGCCCTCGACGCCCACATGGAGATGGAGAACGAGGCGGTCGGGCGGCAGAGGGCGCTGTTGCGCAAGCACCTCGAGATTGCCGCGGAAGACACTCGCGAGACCTATGAGCCTTCCGACTTTGAGCGCCACGTCGCCGCGATCGACGCCGCCGACCATCGCGGCGTGATCCAGGGCAAGGACCACGGCTTCGAGGGCAACCTCGGCCTCGTGATCGGCGCCGGCGGCGGCTCGCTGACTCTGACCGACGCGGTCCGCAGCCAGGGCGGCGAGCCGGCCAACTACTCGGAGATCGGCGGCAATCCTTCGGTGGCGAAGGCCTGCGGCCTGGCCAAGGAGGTACTGGAAAAGGACGGCGTCGAGAAGATCGCCGTGATGATGTCGATCGTCTCCAACACCCGGGTCGACATCGTCGCCCGCGGCGTGATCAAGGCCTGTCTCGAACTCGGCAAGGATCCCGGCGAGACGATCGCGATCTTCCGCATCCCCGGTGCCTGGGAGGACGAGGGGTTCAAGATCCTCGATCGCTACGGCGTCGAGTACTGCGACCGCTCGGTCTCGATGTGGGAGGCGGCGGGACGCGCCGTTTCGAAGATCCAGGGAGCCCCCGCATGAGCCCCAGATCAATCCCGGCGGATGCTCCGCTAACGCGTCCGCTCCGCCGGAGAGGAACACGCTGAGATGTCCATCCTTCTGAACAAAGAGACCACTTTCATAGTCCAAGGTATTACGGGGCGCGAGGCAGTCAACCTGACCAAGGAGTGCCTCGACTACGGCTCCAAGGTCGTCGGCGGCGTCACCCCCGGCCGCAGGGGCCGTGAGGTCCACGGCGTGCCGGTCTTCGACACCGTCGCCCAGGCGGTCGAGCACTACGGCGGCCCGATCGACGGCTCAGTCGTCACCGTCCCCCCCGCCTTCACCAAGGACGCTGTGCTGGAGGCGATCGAGAACGGGATCAAACTGATCGTGATCGTCACCGAGCGCATCCCGCGCCGCGACGTCGCCCAGATGGTCGAGCTTGCGGATATGCGCGGGGCGCGGATCATCGGCCCCAACTGCCTCGGCCTGATCGTTCCGGAGGTCTGCAAGATGGGCGGCATCGGCGGCCCGGCGAAAGACGCGGCCAAGGCCTACGCCCCCGGGCCGGTCGGCGTGATGTCTCGCTCGGGCGGGATGACCACCGAGATCTCCTCCTCGCTGACCCAGGCCGGGCTCGGCGTCTCGACCGCCGTCTCGATCGGCGGCGACGCGATCATCGGCTCCACCTACGCCGAGCTGATGCCCTATTTCGAGGCCGACGAGCAGACCCAGGCGATCGTGATCTACACCGAGCCCGGCGGCCGCATGGAGGCGCAGCTCTCCGAATGGGTCAAGGAGAACAATTCACGCCTGCCGATAGTCGCCTTCATGGCGGGCAAGTTCATGGACGACGAGGAGATGAAGGGCATGAGCTTGGCCACGCCGGGACGATCGTGGAGGGCAAGGAGGACACGGCGACGGAGAAGATCGCCCGCCTCGAAGCCGCCGGCATCCGGGTTGTCGAGCGGATCGACGAGATCCCCGACGCGGTCAAGGAGAAACTGGGGGCAGCGGTCTGATGGCCGAGACGCTGGACAAGGTCTTCATCGACGTCGAGGTCGACGCCTCGGTCGCCGGCGACGCCGAGCTCGCCAAGAAGCTGGAAGAAGTCTGTCCCGTCGACATCTTCGCCGCGAGCGACTCAGGTGTCGAAATCGTCACCAAGAATCTCGACGAGTGCGTTCTCTGCCGCCTCTGCATCGAGGCCGCGCCCGCGGGCACCGTCCACGTGCGCAAGCTGTACGACAGCACCGAGCTCTCCTAGCGACGCGGCTTTACCTTGCCGCGCTGCACTCGCACCGCCGCGAGTGTGCGACCGATCACGTAGACCTGGACATCGATCGATGTCTCGGTTAATGTTACATCGATCCATGTAGCGGGTAATGGCGGCGGGAGGCTTTTGCGGCCCCTGCACGTCTCGTACTGCACTCCTATTCGAAAGGCATCGACGTTGACTGAGAGTCCCCGTCGTGTCGCCATCGTCGGCGGCAACCGAATCCCCTTTGCGCGCTCTAACTCGGTCTACTCGCGCGCGTCCAACCAGGACATGCTCACGGCTGCCCTCGACGGCTTGGTCGAGCGCTTCTCGTTGGGGGGCGAGGCGCTTGGTGAGGTGGCAGGCGGCGCCGTGCTCAAGCACTCCCGCGACCGCGACCTGACCCGCGAGAGCGTGCTCGGCACCCGGCTCGCTCCCGAGACCCCCGCCTACGACGTGCAGCAGGCCTGCGGCACCGGCCTCGAGACGACGATCCTGGTCGCCAACAAGATCGCCCTCGGCCAGATCGACGCCGGCATCGCCTGCGGCGCCGACACCACCTCCGATGCGCCGATCGGGCTCAATGAGGACCTGCGCGAGGTGCTGCTCGACGCCAATCGCGAGAAGTCGACGACGGGCCGGCTCAAGCAGCTGACCCGGCTGCGCCCCGGCCACGTCGTCCCGTCGATCCCGCGCAACGAGGAGCCGCGCACCGGCCTCTCGATGGGCGAGCACTGCGCCGTGATGGCAGCCGAGTGGGGCATCGAGCGCGACGAGCAGGATGAGCTTGCCGTCGCCAGCCACCACAACCTGGCCGCCGCCTATGAGCGCGGCTTCATGGATGACCTCGTCAACTCCTACCTCGGCCTCGAGCGCGACCAGAACCTGCGCCCGGACTCCTCGCCCGAGAAGCTGGCCAAGCTCGGCCCGGTCTTCGGCGGCGAGGACGGCACGATGACCGCCGCCAACTCGACCCCGCTCTCAGACGGCGCCTCGGCCGTGCTGCTGGCAAGCGAGGAGTGGGCAAAAGAGCACGGCCTGCCGATCTTGGCCTACTTCGTCGATGGCCAGACCGCGGCGATCGACCACGTCCATAAGCGCGAGGGGCTGCTGATGGCGCCCGCTTACGCGATGCCGCGCATGCTCGACCGCAACGACCTCAGCCTGCAGGACTTCGACCTCTACGAGATCCACGAGGCCTTCGCAGCCCAGGTGCTCTGCACGCTGCGCGCCTGGGAGGACGAGCGCTTCTGCCGCGACCGGCTCGGCCGTGAGAAGCCACTCGGTGCGATCGACCGCGAGCGACTCAACATCAACGGTGGTTCGCTCGCCGCCGGGCACCCCTTTGCCGCCACCGGTGGCCGCATCGTCGCCTCGCTGGCCAAGGAGCTGCACGAGCGCGGCTCCGGTCGTGGTGTGATCAGCATCTGCGCCGCCGCCGGCCAGGGCGTCGTTGCGATCCTCGAGAGCGCCGGAGCTGAGGCGAAATGAGCGACCTCTACGCACAGCTGGTCAACTCGCCTCCGGGCAAACTGATCGCCCCCCGCGTAGGCCTGCCGCGCCCGACGACGCTGAAGCGGCGGTCAGCGGGCGAGCCCAAGGCCGTCGGTGCTGTTTTGGTCGGTGCCGCATCAGGGGGTCGGCTGGGCAAAGCGATCGAGCAGCTACTCGGAGACATCGGCGCACCGCGGCCAGAGAAATCCGACAGTCCGGTCGAGGCGCTTGTCTTCGACGCGACTGGGATCTCCGACTCGACCGAGCTGGTCGAGCTGCAGCGCTTCTTCCACCCCAACGTGAAGCGAATTGAACGCTCCGGTCGGGTCATCGTGCTCGGCACGCCCCCAAGCGGGCTACCGGTGCGGGCGGCGACCGCGCAGCGGGCGCTCGAGGGCTTCACCCGCTCGCTCGGCAAGGAGATCGGCCGCGGTATCGCCGTGCAGCTCATCTACGTAGCCGAGAGCGCCGAGGACCAGCTCGACTCGACCCTGCGCTTCCTCCTCTCCCCTCGCTCCGCCTACGTCTCCGGCCAGGTGATCCGGATCGGCCAGGGAGTTGCGAAAGCTCCGCGGCTCGAATGGGAAAAACCACTGGATGGCTGCCGGGCGCTGGTGACCGGCGCTTCGCGCGGCATCGGCGAGGCGATCGCCGAGACCCTGCATCGCGACGGCGCCGAGCTCATCCTGCTCGATGTGCCGGCCCTCGCCGCCGACCTCGCGAGCGTTGGCAAGCGGCTCGATGCGGAGACGATCGAGCTCGACATCACCGACGCCGACGCACCCGCGACGATTGTCGAGCGGCTCTCCGGCGGCGTCGACATAATCATCCACAACGCCGGCGTCACCCGCGATCGCACGATCGCCAAGATGCCCGAGGACCGCTGGGCCTCGCTTATGGAGATCAACCTCTCCAGCGAGGAGCGGATCAATGACGAGCTGCTGCACCGCGACCTGCTGCGCGCGAACGGCCGCATCGTCTGCGTCTCTTCGATGAGCGGCATCGCCGGCAACTCCGGCCAGACCAACTACGCGACGTCGAAGGCGGGCGTGATCGGCATGGTCGAAGCGCTGGCGCCGGAGCTGGCGAAACGCGGTGCGACGATCAACGCGGTCGCGCCCGGCTTCATCGAGACGCAGATGACCGATGCGATGCCGATCGCGATCCGCGAAGCCGGCCGCCGCATGAACAGCATGTCGCAGGGTGGCCTGCCAGTCGACGTCGCCGAGACGATCGCCTGGTTCGCCAGCCCAGCTTCGACCGGTGTCAACGGCAACGTCGTTCGGGTCTGCGGCCAGAGCCTGCTGGGAGCCTGATGACGACGCGCACCCTCGACAGCTCCCCTTCGATCCTGCCGCTCTACGCGCGGGCAGCGGCGCCGCTCATCCCCGGCGCCTCGCGGTTGCCGTTCGTGCCCGGCCGCAGCGCGGATGTTCCCGATCTGGAGCTGAGCCTGACCGGCGTCAGACCCGACGCCGACGCGGTCGCCACCTACGCCAGGGTCTGCGGCTTCTCCCTCCGCGACCAGCTGCCCCCCACCTACCCGCACGTGCTCGCCTTTCCCCTGCATATGGCGGTGATGGCGGATGGCAGCTTCCCCTTCGGCGCGGTCGGCCTCATCCATGTCGAGAACCGCATCGTCGGGCATCGGCCGATCGCAATCGGCGAGGAGCTGGTGCTCTGCGTGCGGCCGACGCCGCTGCAGCCGCACAAGCGCGGCAAGACCTTCAGCCTCCTTACCGAGGTCTGGGCGGGGCGACAGAAGGCGTGGGAGTCGACGAGCACCATGTTGCGCCGGGGCGGCGAGGGCGTGGTTGAGGTTTCGACCGCTATGCGAACCAAAGCTCAACCACGCCCGGGTGGTGAAGATGCCGACGACGGTCGCGAGCTCACCCCGAGCGCCGAGTGGCGGCTTGGCGGCGACCTCGGGCGGCGCTACGCCGCCGTTTCCGGCGATCGCAACCCGATCCACATGCACTCGCTGACCGCGAAGCCGCTCGGCTTCCCCAGCGCGATCGCCCACGGCATGTGGACCATGGCCCGTTGCCTCGCCGCCCTGGAGGGACGCCTGCCCGACGCTTATTCGGTCGACGTGCGCTTTCGCAAGCCGATCCGACTGCCGGGCAAGGTCGAGTTCCTCAGCGACGCGGACAGCGAGGAGATCGAGTTCGCGGTGCGCGACGCGAAGCGCCAGATACCCCATCTCGACGGCCACCTGAAACCGGTCGAGGCCAAGTCCAACAGCGGGAGGAAATCGAAGTGAACGGCAACGACAAAGGCACCGGAGTGGCCGAGCGCAGCATGGGCTACGGCCTGCGGGCGTTGAACTGGCTCGCCGGCTCGGATCTGCTCGACCGGATCCGCGTCCGCAAACAGGTCGAGCGAGCGCTCTTCCAGGGCACCAAAAGCGGCTTCCGTACGGCGACCGCCGCCGGGCGGACCTTCAAGGCAGCCCAGAAGCTGGGCAAACCGGCGCGCCAGGCGACCGGCAAGCCGCGCAGCCTCTTCGACATCAGCCCCGATGACGAGCAGCAGATGTTCCAGGAGGCGGTACGCGACTTCGCCGCAGCAAAGGTGCGGCCGGCAGCGCAGGCGGCAGACGCCGAGCGGGCGATCCCTTCCGAGCTGCTGGCGCAGGCAAACGAGCTCGGGGTCAACATGCTCGGCATCCCCGAGGAGCTCGGCGGCGTGATGCACGAGCAGGCGGCGACGACCAGCGCCCTGGTCGGCGAGGCGCTTGCCCACGGCGACATGGGCATTGCCTACGCCGTCCTCGCCCCCGGCGCCGTCGCCACCGCGATCGGCCACTGGGGCACCGCCGAGCAGGAGGCCACTTACCTTCCCCCCTTCAGCGGCGAGGACGCGCCGGCCGCCGCCCTGGCCCTGCTCGAGCCACGACCGCTCTTCGACCCGCTGAGGCTGGAGACGACGGCGCGGCGAGATGGCGAGGACTGGATCCTCAGCGGCGCCAAGTCGCTCGTCGCCCGCGCCACCGAGTGCGAGCTCTTCCTCGTCGCCGCTGAGGCCGAGGGCCAAGGCCCCGCGCTTTTCGTGATCGAGTCGGGCGCCTCGGGGCTCTCCGTGCAGGACGAGCCGGCGATGGGCCTGCGGCCCGCCGCCACCGGCCGCCTGCTGCTCGATGACGTCCGCCTGCCGGGCGCCGCCCTGCTCGGCGAGGGCGACCGCGACTCCTACGTCGAGTGCGTGCAGCGGGCCCGAATCGCCTGGTGCGCGCTGGCGGTCGGCGCCTCGCAGGCCGTCCTCGACTACGTCATCCCCTACGTAAACGAACGCACTGCCTTCGGCGAACCGGTCTCCAATCGCCAGGCTGTCGCCTTCGGCGTCTCGGACATCGGCATCGAGACGGGCGGCATGCGACTCGCCACCTACCGCGCCGCCAGCCGCGCCGACCAGGGGCAGGACTTCGGCCGTGAGGCCGCCCTGGCGCGCAAGCTCTGCGCCGCCAAGGGGATGGAGATCGGCTCCGAAGGAGTGCAGCTCCTCGGCGGCCACGGCTTCGTCAAGGAGCACCCGGTCGAGCGCTGGTACCGCGACCTCCGCGCAGCGGGCGTTATGGAGGGCGCCCTGCTCGTTTAGCGCTCCGCTAAGAGCGAAAGACCCCAGACAAGGGAACAAGATCATGATCAATCTCGAGATACCGAAGAAGTTCAAGCCACTGGCCAGCCAGGCCAATCAGGTCGCGACCGAGGTCTTCCGACCGATCTCGCGCAAGTACGACGAGGCCGAGCACTCCTACCCGAAAGAGCTCGACATGCTCGCCTCGCTGATCGACGGCATGAACGAGGGCTCCGACATCGGCGGGGCCGGTGCTGCCGGCGTGCGCCGCGAGTCGAGCGACAACGGCGACAGCGGTAACCGCAACGGCTCCAATCTCTCCACCGTGCTCGGCATCATCGAGCTCTGCTGGGGGGACGTCGGCCTGCTGCTCTCGATGCCCCGCCAGGGCCTCGGCAACTCGGCGATCGCCTCCGTGGCGACCGAGGAGCAGCTCGAGCGCTACGGCGGCAAGTGGGCGGCGATGGCGATCACCGAGCCTGAGGCCGGCTCGGACTCGGCCGCGATCCGCACCACCGCCAAGCTCGACGGCGAGGAGTACGTGCTCAACGGCGAGAAGATCTTCGTCACCTCGGGCGACCGGGCCGACCTGATCGTCGTCTGGGCCTCGCTCGATCCCTCGAAAGGGAGGGCGGCGATCAAGTCGTTCATCGTCGAGCGCGACAACCCAGGCCTGAAGCTGGACCGGCTCGAGCACAAGCTCGGCATCCGCGCCTCGGACACCGCCAACTTCACCCTGCAGGACTGCCGGGTGCCGAAAGAGGCTTTGCTCGGCAGCTCCGAGGTCGTGGACAAGCAGGGCTTCGGCGGGGCGATGCAGACCTTCGACAACACGCGGCCGCTGGTCGCGGCGATGGCTGTCGGCGTCGCCCGTGCCTCGCTGGAGCGGGCGCGCGAGTGCCTGTCCGAAGCAGGCGTCGAGATCGACTACGCGCTGCCAGCGCTCTCCCAGCCAGCCGCTGTCTCGCGCTACCTGGAGATGGAGGCCGACTTCGAGGCGGCTCGGCTGCTGACCCTGCAGGCGGCCTGGATGGCCGACAACGGCAAGCCGAACTCGCTGCAGGCCTCGATGGCCAAGGCAAAGGCGGGTCGCACCTGCGTCGACGTCGCGCTTGGCTGCGTCGAGCTCTGCGGCGCCGTCGGCTACGGCGAGGACGAGCTGCTGGAGAAGTGGGCGCGCGACGCAAAGATCCTCGACATCTTCGAGGGCACCCAGCAGATCCAGCTGCTGATCGTGGCCCGGCAGCTGCTCGGCAAGAGCTCCGCCGAACTGCGCTAGGCGGCGGCCGGCTCGCCTTCAGCGACGAGCCCGAGCGCGGCCTGGCGCAGGCGTTCGGGCAGGACGATCATGGCGCGCAGTGCCTCCAGCGCGCTGCGATCCCCTTCGACCTCGATTCCCTCCTCGGCCGCCTCGCCGGCGACCAGGGCTGCCAGCACCTTGGCGGGCTCGCCGCTGAGGAGGAGGTCGGGGCCCTCGGCCTTGCCTCGCCCGACGGCGATCCAGCCCTCCTCTACCCGCAACCAGTAGTCCTGCCCGCCGCTGTGCAGGCCGATCGTCAGCCTCGCATCCGCGGGCGGCTGGGCAATCACGCGGATCGCGTTCGGCAGCGAGGTCGGCGCGAGATCGACGACGTCGTCGACCCGCTCGAAGTGCAAGCCCCAGCGGCCCAGCTCGAGCATCGGCCGCTCCAGCGCCCAGCCGAGGTCGGTGAGCTCGTAGGCGACACCGGTGGCCGGTGGCGATAGCTCGCGACGGCGGACGATTTCGTGGCTCTCGAGGTCACGCAAGCGCTTGGTGAGAACGTCAGTTGGCGCCCCGCCGACGTTGCGGACCAGGTCGGAGAAGCGCAGCGGCCCGAGCGAGAGCTCGCGCACAATCAGCAGTGACCAGCGCTCGCCGATGCGGTCGAGCGCGCAGGCGAGGCTGCAGGACTGGTCGTATTCGCGTTTCCCCATTGATCCGATGGTAGCGATCGTAGCAACGTTAATTTGAATTTCAAAGTGAGGACTTTGCAATTTGGTACGGTCCGGCCGATGTCGATCTCACATCTCGTCCCCGCGGCCCGTTTCTCCCCCCGATGAATCGGATCGCCGACCTCACCTGGAAGCATCCGAGGCTGGTGCTGGCCGCCGTCGCGGTCTTCGTCCTCTTCGCGGCGATCGCCGGAAAAGACGTCGAGAGCCACCTGAAGGCCGCCGGCTTCGCCGATAGCGCCTCCGAGAGCGAGCGCGCGAGCGTCCTCCTGCGCGACTCGCTCGGCTACAACCCCAACCCGGCGATCGTCCTCGTCGTCCGCGATCCCGGCGGCGGCAAGCTGGACACGACCGACCCCGCGGTCCGTGCCGAGGTAGCCCAGCTCAGCCGCAAAACGGCACAGGTCGAACACGTCGGCCGCGTCCTCAACCCGCTGCGCAACCCGCGCGAGGGCGCCCGCCTGATCGCCCGCGACGGCGAGTCGGTGGCGATCGCCGCCTACCTCTCGACCGCCGACATCGAGGACTCCGGCGGCTACGCCGCCGAGGGTGTCGCGCCGATCGCCGCCTCGAGCTCACTCGACGTCGCGATGGGGGGCTTCGCCCCGGGCTTCAACGAGACCAACGACCAGACCCGGGAAGACCTGACCAAGGCCGAGCTGATCGCCTTCCCGATCCTCGCCCTGCTGCTGCTCTTCGTCTTCCGCGGCGTCGTCGCCGCTGCGATCCCACTGCTGCTCGGCGTGATCTCGATCATCGGCACGCTGCTCGTGCTGCGGATCATGGCGGGCTTCACCGACACTTCGCTCTTCGCCCTCAACATCGCCACCGGGCTCAGCCTCGGCCTGGCGGTCGACTACGCCCTGCTTCTGGTCTCGCGCTATCGCGAGGAGATAAGCGGCGGCGGTGCATCGCGGGAGGCGCACCGCCGCACCGTCCAAACGGCGGGCCGCACCGCGGTCTTCTCCGGCCTCACCGTGGCGGCGGCGATGGCGGCGCTGATCGTGATGCCGCAGCGCTTCCTCTACTCGATGGCGGTCGCCGGCGCCTCGGTCGCAGTCCTCTCCTCGCTGATGGCGATTCTCGTCGTGCCTTCGCTGCTGGCCATCCTCGGCCCGCGTATCGATGCCCTCTCAATCCGCCGCGGGCCGGCGGTGTCCGACACCTCCGACGGGTGGTACCGCCTCGCCCGCGGCGTCATGCGCCGCCCGATCGCTGTCGCCCTGGCCAGCTCCGCCCTGATGCTGGCGGCCGCGGCGCCGCTGTTGTGGACGACGCTGGCCGGCCCCAGCGCCGAAGCCGTGCCGCCCGATCAACCCTCGGCCAAGGCCTACGACTACCTCGAAGCGCACTACCCACGCGACGTCACCGAGGCGGTCACGGTCACCGTCGACGGCGGCGCTGGTCCCCCCCAGCTCGCCGCCTTCCGCCAGCGGATCGAAGCGCTCGATGGCGTTACCGGCGGCGCCCCGTTCGTCCCCGCCTCGGAGCAGGTCGCCTTCACCAACTTCGCCCTCGAGGGCGCCGCGCTCGATCCCAAGACCCAGGACGTCGTGCATGAGATTCGCGGTCTCGATCCGCCTGCCGCGACCGCCACCCTCGTCTCCGGCAACACCGCCGGCTTCATCGACCAGAAGCAGAGCCTGATCGACCACGCGCCGCTGGTGGTCGCAATCGTGGTCTTCACCACGCTCGTCGTCCTCTTCCTGCTGACGGGTTCGGTGCTGCTGCCGATCAAGACGCTGGTGATGAACTCGCTGACGCTCGGCGCGACCCTCGGCATCCTCGTCCTCGCCTTCCAGGAGGGCTGGCTCGAGGGCCTGCTCGACTACACCGGGCCAAACGCGATCGAGGTGACCAGTCTGGTCTTCCTCTTTGCCGTGATCTTCGGCCTCGCCACCGACTACGCCGTGCTGGTGATGGCGCGGATCAAAGAACGCTACGACCTCGGCGACAGCAACGAGGAGGCGGTCGCGATCGGCATCGGCCGCACCGGCCGCGTGATCACCGCCGCGGCGCTGGCGATCGCGGTCGTCTTCCTCGCCTTCGGCGTCAGCAGCGTCTTCTTCGTCAAGCAGATCGCGATCGGGATGGCCTTCGGCGTGATGCTCGACGCGACCGTCGTCCGCGCCCTGCTCGTGCCCTCGCTGATGCGGCTCTTCGGCGAGTGGAACTGGTGGGCGCCCCGTCCCCTGCGCCGCCTGCAGGAGCGCTTCGGCTTCTCGGAGTCCGAGCCAGTCGACTCCTCCGCCGCAGAGCCCGCGCCCGAGGCGACCTGAACCACCCGCCGATGGGCCTGCTTGTTGCGGCAGACTGCCGCGGGTGAACTTCGTCGAGGACGTGATGGAGCGCTCCCCCGCCTCGCGTCTGGGGATTGTCGCCATCGACGCCGAGGGAAACCGGCGCGACTGGTACTTCGGCGAACTGGTCGCTCGCTCCGCTGGGCTCTCCGGCGCCTTCGCGGCGCGGGGCGTGAAGCGCGGCGACGTGGTGATGACCCTGGTCGGCAACCGGATCGAGTGGGCAATGGCCCTGCTTGCCTGCTGGCGGATGGGCGCGATCGCCCTGCCCTGCAGCCCGCAGCTGCGCCGCCACGACCTCGAGCTGCGCTCGAGCGCCGCGGCGCCGGCGCTCTGCGTGGCCGCCGAGGAGCTGCTGGGCGAGCTACCTGACGAGGTGCCGGCGATGACGCTGGCCGAGGTCGCCGAGACGCTCGACGAGGATCGGCCGCAGGAGGCGCCGGCGGCGATCGAGCAAATGGACGCCGAGGACCCAGCGCTGATCGTTTTCACCTCGGGTACGACCGGCGAGCCGCGGGGCGTCGTCCACCCCTACCGCTACCTGACCGGGCAGCGCACCCAGGCGGAGCACTGGCTCGGCTCCCGACCCGGTGAGCTGGTCTGGTGCACGACCGCTCCCGGCTGGTCGAAGTCCGCACGCAACGTCTTCCTCGCCCCCTGGCTGACCGGCGCCGCCGCGGTGATCCACGAGGGCCGCTTTGACCCGGCGCTGCGTCTCGACATGATCGAAGCCCTCGGCGTCAACGTCCTCTGTCAAGCGCCAACCGAGTACCGGATGCTGGCCAAGAGAACCGCCCTGCGGCGCCTCCCGTCCTTACGCCGCATGGTCTCCGCCGGCGAGGCCCTGGAGGCGGAGACGATCGCTGCCTTTCGCGAGGCGACGGGCCTAGAGCCCGCCGACGGCTACGGCCAGACCGAGACCGGCCACATCTCCGGCAATCTCGAAGGCGAACCGGTGCAACCGGGCTCAATGGGCAAGCCGTTGCCCGGAGTCGTCGTCCGCATCGTTGACGGCGAGCTCCAGCTCAGAGCCGCTACCTCCCCCACCTTCTTCTCGCGCTACCTCGACGGCGAGCGCTTCGAGGGCGAGTGGTGGCCGACCGGCGACCTCGTCCGCCAGGAGGACGACGGCCACCTCTGGTTCGAGGGCCGCAGCGACGACGTGATCATCTCTTCCGGTTACCGGATCGGTCCGGTCGAGGTCGAGTCGACGCTGCTGGCGCATCCGGCCGTCGCCGAAGCCGCCGCCGTTGCCCACCCCGACCCCGAGCGCGGCGCCGTCGTCCGGGCGATCGTCGTGCCCCGCGATCGCGAGCCGAGCGAGGAACTTGCCCGCGAGCTGCAGGAGCACTGCAAACGCGAGACGGCCCCCTACAAGTTCCCCCGCATCGTCGAGTTCGCCACCGAGCTGCCAAAGACGACCAGCGGCAAGGTCAAGCGAGCCGAGCTGCGCGGCTGATAGACGCGTCTAGGCGGTCTCGGCGAAGGCCTCGTCGAGGCCCATCGGGCGGCCGAGGTGGTAGCCCTGGGCCATGTCGACGCCGTACTCGCGCAGCATCTCGGCCGTCTGATCGTCCTGGACGTACTCGGCGATCGTCGTCTTGCCGAGGCCGCGGGCGATCTGGACGATCGCCTGGACGGTTAGCTGGTCGGCGTCTGAGCGCGGCATGTCGCGGACGAAGGAGCCATCGATCTTGATCAGGTCGAAGGGAATCCGCTTCAGGTAGTGGAAGGGACCGAAGCCGGCGCCGTAATCGTCGATAGCGACCTGGCAGCCGAACTCGGTCAGCCGGTCGGCGAAGCCCGTCGCCCGCTCGTAGTCGTAGACGTTTGCAGTCTCGGTGATCTCGAAGGTGCAGCTGGACGGGTCGGCGCCGCATTCGTCGAGGCGCCGTTCGATGAACTCGAGCACGGAGATGTCGGTCAGCGAGGCGCCCGAGATGTTGACGTGCAGCGAGAGCGGCGACCCCTGCTGCTCGCGCTCGACGAGCAGCTCGAGAGCACGCCCGACCACCCAGCGGTCGAGCTCCTGGATCATCCCGGAGCGCTCGGCGGCCTCGATGAAGGAGGCGGCGGGCAGCAGCTCGCCCTCTTCGCTTGTCATCCGCAGCAGCAGCTCGTAGCGTTCGATGCCGCCGGAGGCGAGGCTGCGGATCGGCTGGGTATGGAGGCTGAGGCGGTCGTCGGTGAGGGCGTCGCGGATCCTCGCCGCAGTCGTCTGCCGTCGTTCGGGGTCGCGCTGGGGCTCGTCGGGGTCGCGGAAGAGGGCGATCTGGTTGCGCCCCCCCTCCTTCGCCCTGTACATCGCCTGGTCGGCGGCGACCAGGACCGACTCGGCGCCGATTCCCTTCTCGCCGCCGAACATCGTGATGCCGACGCTGATCGTCGCCGGCTCGGCGTCCGGGGTCGGCTGGATGGTCTCGGCGACCTGGGCACGCAGGTCTTCGCCGAGGTGCAGCGCACCCTCGACGTCGGTCTGCGGCATCAGGATCGCGAACTCGTCGCCGGAGAGGCGGGCGACGATGTCGGTGGCGCGCACCCGTTCGCGCATCACCCCGGCCACCTGGCGGATCAGGTTGTCGCCGGCGTGATGGCCGAGCGAGTCGTTGATCCCCTTGAGGCTGTCGATGTCGATGATCATCACCGCGCCGCGGCCGCCGTAGCGGGCGCTGAAGGAGACGTACTGGTCGAGCTCGGCGCGGAAGCGACGGCGGTCGAGCAGCCCGGTCAGCGAGTCGTGGTCGGCCAGGTAGCGGAGCTCGGCCTCGGTGCGCTCGGCTCGCTCCAGCGCCGCAAGCACGACCTCGCGGTCCTCGTCCTCGAGCTTTTTCAGCACGGCTTCGATCGCCGGCTGACTCTGCGCGGGTAGTCGTTCGTCTCGCCACTTGAGGAATGTAGGTATATGCGGACATAAATTGGTGTCGGCAGGGCCGGAATCGCCGATCGCAACCCACTTTCGGCGATCCCCGGCCCCCCAATAGTTGGCCTCGTTGGTCCGCGGGTAGTGTGGGTGCATGGCCAACCGCTTGGCGCAGGAGACCAGCCCCTACCTGCTCCAGCACCGCGACAACCCGGTCGACTGGTACCCCTGGGGCGAGGAGGCGCTGGCGCGAGCCCGCGAGCTGGACCGCCCGATCCTGCTCTCGGTCGGCTACTCGGCCTGCCACTGGTGCCACGTGATGGAGCGCGAGTCCTTCGAGGACGCCGAGACCGCCGCCTACATGAACGAGCACTTCGTCAGCGTCAAGGTCGACCGCGAGGAGCGCCCCGACGTCGACGCCCTCTACATGGAGGCGGTGCAGGCGATCAGCGGCCACGGCGGCTGGCCGATGACGGTCTTCTGCGATCCCGATGGCGTCCCCTTCTACGGCGGCACCTACTTCCCGCCTGACGAGGGACGGGGAATGCCGAGCTTCCGGATGGTGATGGAAGCGGTCGTCGACGCCTTCGAGAACCGCCGCGAGGAGCTGCGCGAGCGGGCGCCGGAGACGCGGAGCGCGGCTGGGCGCGATCGGCGCGATCGAGCCGGCCGGCGAGGCGCCGGGCGCCGGCACCGCTCGACGCCGCGATCGCGACCCTCGAGCAAGCGGTCGACACGGAGCGCGGCGGCTTCGGCGGGGCGCCGAAGTTCCCGCCTTCCTCGGCGCTGGAGCTGCTGCTGGCACGCGGCGTCGAGGCGCCGGTCGAGCGCACCCTCGACGCGATGATGGCGGGTGGCATCTACGACCAGATCGGCGGCGGCTTCGCCCGTTACTCGGTCGACGCGAACTGGCTCGTCCCCCACTTCGAGAAGATGCTCTACGACAACGCGCAGCTGGCCCGGGTCTACCTGCACGGCTGGCAGGCGCTCGGCCACGATCGCTATCGCCGCGTCTGCGAGGAGACGCTCGACTGGGCGCTGCGCGAGATGCGGGGCCCCGAGGGTGGCTTCTACTCGGCGCTCGACGCCGACTCCGAGGGCGAGGAGGGGCGCTTCTACGTCTGGACGCCCGAGGAGCTGCGCGCGGTGCTCGGCGACGCGGCCGAGGCGATCGCGACCTACTACGGGGTCAGCGAGGCGGGCAACTTCGAGGGCCGCAACGTGCTCCACCTGGCCGGCGGCGCGAGTGCGCCGGAGCCCGACGGGCCTCGCCGAAGCACGCCGAGCGCTGTACGAGGCACGCTCGAGCGAGGAGTGGCCGGGGCTCGACGACAAGCGCCTCACCTCCTGGAACGCCTTGATGCTCGGCCGCGCTGGGCGAGGCCGGGGCGGTGCTCGGTCGCGACGATTACCTCGACGCGGCGCGCGGCTGTGCCGAGTTCGTCCTACGCGACCTGCGCGACGCCGACGGGCGCTTGCTGCGCACCTTCAAGGAGGGCGAGGGACGGCTCAACGCCTACTTGGAGGACCACGCCTTCCTGCTCGAAGCGCTGCTGACGCTCTACGAAGCGACGTTCGAGTCGCGCTGGTTCGAGGCAGCGCAGGAGCTCGCCGACACGATGATCGCCCGCTTCGGCGACCCCGAGCGGGGCGGCTTCTACTCGACCTCCGACGACCACGAGCGACTGATCGCCCGCCGCAAGGAGATCGGCGACCACCCGATCCCCTCCGGCAACTCCGCCGCCGCCCTGGCCCTGCTGCGGCTCGAGGCGCTGACCGGCGAGCGCTCCTACGGCGTGCAGGCCGAGGGCGTGCTGCGCCTCTTCGCCAAGGCGGCGCCGCGCCAGCCGGACGCCTTCGCCCACCTGCTGCGCGCGCTCGACTTCCAGCTCGCCCCGACCAAGGAGGTGGCGCTGATCGGGGATGACCTGGCGGAGCTGGCCGCAGTCGTCCGCTCCGGCCACCGACCGCACCTGGTCCTCGCCGGCGGCACCGAGGGAAGCGACATCCCGCCCCTGCTCGCCGGCCGCCCCCAGGTCGACGGCAAGGCCGCGGCCTACGTCTGCGAGCACTTCACCTGCCAGGCGCCGGTAACCACCCCGGAACACCTGACCAACCTTCTCTGAGAGGATGGCCACAGTGCGCGGCTCACTGTTCACCTTCGCTGCCGGTCGCCGAACCAAGTGGATCGTCTTTGGGGTCTGGTTCCTGGCGATCTTCATCGCCTTTGGCCCCGCCAACCTGCCGGGGAAGTTCGAAGACGCCGAAAGCAACGAGGCGACCTCCTACCTGCCCGGCTCGGCCGAATCGACCGACGCGCTCGACGCGACCGAATCGCTGCAGGACGGCGAACTCGCCCCGGCGGTGATCGTCTACCGGCGCGAGTCCGGCCTGACCGCCGCCGACCGCAGCACAGATCGCTTCCGACGTCAAGGCGATGACCGCCGAACGCTTCCCCGGTGTGGTTGCCGACGGCGAAACGGCCGCCGCGGGCGGCAAAGCGAGTGGCGCCAAAGCCGACGCGCCACCGCCGGGTGCCACCGCCGGGTGCGGAACTTCGACGAGCCCGGTGCCCGGCCAGCCCGCCGATTATGCCCCCTTCGTGGGCCCGGTCTGCTCTGAGGACGGCAAGGCGGCGATCGTCACCGCCTACATCGCCGGCAACGGCGAGGGCGACCGGATCCTCGACCCGGTCAAGGCCTGGCGCGATGAGATCTCCGACCCGGGCGGCGGCCTCGAGGTGAAGATCACCGGCGGCGCCGGCTTCTCCGCCGACGCGATCGAAGTCTTCGAAAGCATCGACAGCACGCTGCTGCTGGCGGCGCTCAGCCTGGTCATCTTCCTGCTGATCGTCATCTACCGCTCGCCGTTCTTCTTCCTGATCCCGCTGGCGGCGGTGGTCTTCGCCGAGACGCTCTCGCGCTCGATCGGCTTCGGCGTCTCGGAGCTGGGGGTGACGATCAACGGCCAGTCCAGCTCGATCATGTCGATCCTGGTGCTCGGCGCCGGAACCGATTACGCCCTGCTGCTCGTCTCCCGCTACCGCGAGGAGCTGCACCACACCGTCGACAAGCACGAGGCGATGCGCACCGCACTGGCCTCGGCCGGGCCAGCGATCTTCGCCTCGGCAGCGACCGTGATCGCGGCGCTGCTCTGCCTGATGCTTGCCAAGGTCAACGGCACCGCCGGCCTCGGGCCGATCGCCGCGATCGGCATCGCCTGCGCCGCTCTCTCGATGCTGACCCTGCTGCCGGCGCTACTGACGATCTTTGGCCGCCGTGCCTTCTGGCCCTTCGTCCCACACACGCCGGAGACCGGGCCCACCGCGACGGACGTCTCCGAGCGAGCGCGGCGCGGGATCGTCGAAGGCGGCGCGATGGGCGCGCTCGCCCGCGTCATCCTCGCCTCGCTGCTGGTGCTCGTCCTGCTGCCGCTGGTCCTGCTCAACTGGCTCCTGCGCCGGCTCAGCGGCCGCCGCATCCCCTCGCTGATCGTCGGCCCGCTCGACCGGGCGATCTTCACCCCCTACGAGGTGCGCCGACGCAAACTCGAGCACACCGCCGATGCCACCCACGGCTTCTGGAAACGGGTCGGCGACCGGATAGCCGCCGGACCGCAGCGGGTGATGCTCGGCGCGATCGCGGTGCTGTTGGTCTGCTGCGCCGGCTTCGCCTTCTTCTCCACCGAACTGACCGCCGAAGACAGCTACCGCACCGAAGTCGACTCGACCGAAGGCCAGCACCTGCTCGACAAGAGCTTCCCTTCGGGCACCACCGCACCGACGGACATCGTCGTCACCGAAGGGGCAAAGCTCGAACGCGTGCGCAAAGCGGCGGCGGAGGTGGAGGGAGTCGAGTCGGTCTCCCCGCCGGTCGCGAAGGGCCCGGAGGGAGTCCTGGTGCAAGCCACGCTGGAGCCAAACCCCTACTCGACCGAGGCCTTCGACCTGGTCGAGCCGATCCGCGAAGCGGTCCACGAAGTCGCGCCCGGGACGCTCGTCGGCGGACCCGAGCGCAATCGAATTCGACGTCCGCGACGCGGCCGCCCGCGACTCGCTCGTGATCCCGCCGATCGTCCTCCTCGTTGTCTTCCTGATCCTGATCGGGCTGTTGCGCGCCGTGGTCGCGCCACTGGTCCTGATCGGCACGGTGATCCTCAGCTTCCTCGCCGCGCTCGGGGTCGGCTACTTCGCCTTCGACGTCCTCTTCGGCTTCCCCGGCTCGGACCCCTCGCTGCCCCTCTTTGCCTTCGTCTTCCTGGTTGCGCTGGGGGTTGACTACAACATCTTCCTGGTCGCGCGAGCTCGCGAGGAAACGATCCAGCACGGCTCTCGAGAGGGGATCCTGCGCGCCCTCGCCGTCACCGGCGCGGTCATCACCAGCGCCGGCATCGTCCTCGCCGGCACCTTCTCCGTGCTCGGCTCACTGCCGCTCACCTTCCTCACCGAGATCGGCTTCGTGGTCGCCTTCGGCGTCCTCCTGGACACCTTCCTGGTCCGCAGCATCCTCGTCCCCGCCATGGCCCTGACCCTGGGCGACAAGTTCTGGTCCCCCTCTGAGCTCTCTAAGAAGGGACGCGCTACCGGAATCCCCGGCGAGCCCGAGCCCGAGCTCACCTCCCGCTAACGCTTCTCACGCGGGGCCCTGGACAAAGGGAGGGCCTCAAGCGCTACAGCACCGGCAAGAAGTTCTCGATCTCGTAGGGAGTCACCTGCACGCGGTACTCGTCCCATTCCTGCCGCTTGATCTCCACAAACCGCCTGAACGTGTGCTCGCCAAGCGTGCGCAGAACCAGCTCAGAGTCGGCGGCGAGGTCAATCGCCTCACCAAGCGTCTCGGGCAGCTCCTCGATCCCCCGCTGCGAGCGCTCCTCTGGCGAGAGGTGGTAGAGGTTCTGCTCCATCGGCTCGGGCAGCTCATAGCCCTTCTCAATTCCCTCCAGGCCGGCCTGGAGCATGCCGGCGAAGCAGAGGTAGGGATTGCAGGCGGGGTCGGGGCAGCGCAGCTCGGCCCGCGTCGCCCCCTCCTTGCCGGGGTGGTAGAGCGGCACCCGGATCAGGGCCGAGCGGTTGCGGCGCGACCAGGCCAGGTAGACCGGGGCCTCGTAGCCGGGGACGAGGCGCTTGTAGGAGTTGACCCACTGGGCGAAGAGCGGTGAGATCTCGCGCGCATGGCGCAGTTGGCCGGCGATGAAGGCCTTCGCCGTGGCGGAGAGGAAGTACTGATCGTCGGCGTCGAAGAAGGCGTTTTTCCCGTCTTTGGTCAGCGACTGGTGGACGTGCATGCCGGAACCGTTCTCGCCGAACAGCGGCTTTGGCATGAAGGTCGCGTGCCAGCCGTATTTCATCGCGTACTCCTTGACGACGATGCGGTAGGTCATGCAGTCGTCGGACATCTGCAGCGCATCCTTGTAGCGCATGTCGACCTCATGCTGGGAGGGCCCGACCTCATGATGGGTGTACTCGACGTGGATGCCCATTTTCTCCAAGGCCAGCACGGTGTCGCGGCGCACGTCGGAACCGGCGTCGAGCGTGGTCAGGTCGAAGTAGCCGCCCTCGTCGAGGACCTCCGGCGTGCCGCCCTCGGGCTTGGCTGAGCGAAAGTAGAAGAACTCGAGCTCGGGCCCGATGTTGTAGGCGTCAAAGCCCATGTCCTGAGCCCGTTTGAGGGCGCGTCGCATGATCCAGCGCGGGTCGCCCTCGTAAGGATCACCGCCGGGCACCTGGATGTCGCAGAACATCCGCGCCACCGCGTTCTCCTCCTCGGGGCGCCAGGGGATGATCGCGAAGGTCGAGGGGTCCGGCATCGCGATCATGTCCGACTCCTCGATCGGGTTGAAACCCGTGATCGAGGAGCCGTCGAAGCCCATACCTCCCTCGAAGGCGTCCTCCAGCTCGGCCGAGTTGATCGAGAAGCTCTTCAGCTGACCAAGGATGTCGGTGAACCAGAGCCGGATGAAGCGAACGTCGCGCTCCTTGACGATCTCGGCTACATCGGCGGCGCTGGTTGGTTGCTCTGCCATTCCCCGGTCTCCTTCGTGGCGGTTTTCGGCGCGGTCGGGGCAAAGATAGGCGAAGCGGGCCGGCAAGGGTTGAGAACGGGCGTATTACGGGTATGTGACGCTCGCCCCACAAGGGTTGCGGGGGTGTCCGATTCTCGCTATAACTTACTTCGCGTAAGTTAATGGCTTAAAGTAAAGTAAAGGCCACATAAAGGCTCTGTGAAGCGGATTCCGTCAACTGAGCCAAAGGCGGGATGCAAGTGACTGTAAAAACGGCAGTAAGCAGATTCCAGATCCATGACGAGCTGACGGCTCCCGATGAGAGTGCTCCCCTGATCAAGAGCATCCAGGCGGGTGGCGGCGCGGTGACCAAGTTCGTCGGCGTCCTCGCCGGCGCTCCGGCCGTGCTGCGTGCCTACACCCGGATGCGCTCGGAGCTTCGCGGCGGCGTGCTGCCGCCGGCCACGCGTGAGCGGATCGCCCTTGCGGTCGCCGAGCACCGACATGACTCCTACAGCATCGCCCAGCACGCCAAATCGGCGCGCCGCGCCGGCCTCGGGCTGGACGAGGTCTCCCGGGCGCGCAGTTTCAGCTCGGGCGACGCCAAAGAGGCGGCACTGCTCGACTACCTGAAGGCAACCCTCGACGCCGATGGTGTTCCCCCCCACCACCTCCACGAGGAGGCGCGGGAGATCGGCTGGAGCGATGAAGAGCTGCTCGAGGCGGTCGCGCATATGGCGCTCAACGAGTTTCAGAGTCTGATTGCTAGCGCTGCGGCGCTGCCTAAAGATCAGGCTACGCCCGAAGTACTTCCCTCGGCGGCGTAAGTAGCGGACGAGGGCCGGGGGTCCTCCGCCGGAAACCCGCGACGGACCCTTGCGAGGGTCCATTTCCCAGCGGCTCACAAGTTTCCGTCGGAGGACCCCCGGCCCTCGTTACCTACAAGCGCCCGAATAACGTGGCTGGGGCAAGCAGGCCAAGGACGGAGGACGCCGGCATGCGCCGTGCCAGGCGCGTCAGTCGAGGACGACGGTCGCGGTGTAGAGCAGGCGGGCGGTGCTGTAGCGGCAGCCGTAGGTGGCGCGCTGGCCTACTTTTTCCTGGGGCTTGCCCTGGCGGACGTCGGTGGTGTTGGTGCACTGGCCCGGCTCCCGGCTGGCTCGCCAGGCGTTTTTCGCCGAGAGGTCTTGGGCGAATGCTGGGGCCCAGGTAGGGATCGTGAGGCCGACTATGTCGCCCTTTTCCACCCGCAGAGAAGCGCCGAACTTCACCGTCTGACCCAGATACGGGCTGAGCACGTGGATCGAGCCATGGCGGCGCAGGTTGTAGCGGGGTGGCTCGGTGCCGGGCACGCGGCGCAGGATCGCCAGTCGCGCTTGCGGTGGCGTGCCGAAAAAGCCGTTGAAGAAGGAGCGCTGCATGTTGGTCGGCTGGGCCAAGGTCAGCGTCCAGGCCTTCACCTTGCCGTCGCGCGGGACGCGGTAGGGCAGGCTCGACTGGGTGGTGCTGACCTGGAAGCCGGTGACGCTCCCCACCGCCTGGCATGGCAGCTCGGGGCAGGACGGATCAGGCGTGCTCGCGGTGCTGCCGAGGATGACCGTCGTGCGCGAGCTGGTCGCGGCGCCAGCGCCGGCAGCCATCACGACCAGGGCAGCAAGGCAACCCGTCAGACCAATCGCAACAGCAAGGCGGCCGCGCCAAGCGACCCGATCGGCGACAACGGCTACCTGGGAAGACCTCGACATGCCCGCACTCCCTCTCTAGAAAAGACCTGCTTCGAGCGGGAAAGACTAGCCGCAGTGGCGGCCGTCAGCGGGCGGAGCGTTGCGCGCGCGAGCTCCGCGCGATAGTCCAGCGAGACGGCGAAGCCGACAAGGTCGGCGCCGACCTTGTCGAAACGCAGGGCGCGAGCGGCAGCAAGGGTCAGGTCCCAATCATTGCCGTAGCTGTAGGGACCGCGATCGATCACCCTGGTGACGATCTGGCGCCCCCGGTAGACGAACTTGACCGCGGTACCGCAGGGAAGGCTGCGATGGGCGACGCCGACGGTGTTGGGCCGCAAGACCTGGCCACAGGCGGTGTTGTTGCCGTAGAGGCCGGGCCCGTACCAGGTCGCGCCGGCCCAGCGCATCGGCGAGAAAACGACGCCATCGCCCGCGTTCACCTGGCTGGAGGCCAGCGTCGAGGCGCCACCCGTACCCGCATAAGCAGGCGCGGCGGCAAACGCCAGCAGCGCAGCCACGACCAGCATCAAGGCCGCACGGGATTGATCTTTCCGCCAGGGGCGGTTCGTCTTGCTCTTCATCGCTCTTTCGGACGCTTACGGGGTTAGCTGACGGGCTCGCGCTGGAAAGAGCTGCGCTACGCGGCGGATGCCGGCGATTCGCCCCAACTTGTGGGTCCCCCGCTCCCCGCGATATGTGGCGGAGATTCAGCGGAAGTTGGCGGCACGTTAGCAGACGCTAAGACAGGAAATCGTGAAGAGGTTGAAAAGGCCCCCTCCGAAGAGGGGGCCTTTTCGTAGCGGGCCTGTAAGCCGGATCCTGTCGTGAGCGACCATCTATCTCACCGGGACCGAGGTCCCGAGGGGCCGCCGAAGCGGCCCTGCGGCCTACCTGGATCTCGCCGGGCAGGGTCGACGATCCTGTTTGGCCTTGCACCGGGCGGGGTTTGCCTGGCCGCCGCGTCACCACGGCGCCGGTGCGCTCTTACCGCACCATTTCACCTTTGCCTGTACGCAGCTCACGTGTGGCTGCGCCATCGGCCGTGTGTTTCTGTGGCACTTTCCCGCGGGTTTCCCCGGGTGGACGTTACCCACCGCCCTCGCCCTTTGGTGTCCGGACTTTCCTCGAGGGGTTTTCTCTCCCCCCGCGGTCGCTCGGCCCGCCCTCCGATGCTAGCGCGCAAAGCGATCGCGACAGGCGCTCGCGACATTTGCATCGAATATCCTGCGCGGCGATGCCGGTAGCCGTCGTCACCGGAGCAGGTGGAGGGCTTGGGCGGGCGATCGCCCTCGATCTCGCCAGCCGCGGTTACCTGGTTCAGGCAACCGACCTGGATGCCGCCGCCGCCGCGGAGACCGCCTCTGAAATCGGTGCCGGCGCCAGCTCGGCCGAGCTCGACGTAACCGACGGTGAGGCCTGTCGCGCGGTTGCTGCCGCCGCGGCAACCCGGTCCGGGCGACTCGACCTCTGGGTCAACAACGCCGGGGTCTTGATCACCGGGCCCTCCTGGCAACAGGACGAGGCGACGCGCAGGACGATGCTCGACGTCAACGCGCTCGGCACGATGAACGGCACGGTCGCCGCACTGGAGAAGATGCTCCCCACCGGCACTGGGCACGTGGTCAACGTGATCTCATTGGCCGGCCTGGTGGCGGCGCCGGGAGAGGTCAATTACTCGGCCAGCAAGCACGCGGCGATGGCCTTCACCTTGGGCACGCTCTTTGACCTGCGTCGCTCCGGGGTCAAGGACATAGAAATCTCTGCCGTTTGCCCGGACGGCATCTGGACGCCGATGCTGGCGGACAAACTCGACGACCCGGCGGCAGCCGGCTCTTTCTCCGGTGAGCTGCTGACGCCCGAGCAGTGTTGCGACCGCGGTCGGCAAGCTCACCGAACGCCCGCGACCATTGCTGGTGCTGCCGCGCTGGCGGGGACCCTTGCTGCGCCTCTTCGACCTATTCCCGCGCTTTGCCCTGCGCCTGCTGCCGCTGGTGATGCGCGACGCGCAACGCCGGCAACGGCGCTACAAACGACTTATAGAAGCCGGCAAGTGGCCCTGACGGGGGCCCGTCAAACTTTTCTACGACGCCGATTACGCGGCCGATCACGCTGACCTCGGCGCTGCGGATCGGCTCCATCGTCTCGTTCTCGGGCTGCAAGCGGATGTGGTCCGATTCGCGGAAGAAGCGCTTGACCGTCGCCTCCTCGCCGAGCAGAGCGACGACGATCTCGCCGTCGGTGGCGTCCTGGACCGGGCGGACGATGACGTAGTCGGCCTCGAAAATGCCCGCTTCCTTCATGCTTTCGCCGCGCACGCGGAGGACGTAGTCGCCTTCCTCGCCGCCGATCGACGTCGGGGATCTCGATGTATTCCTCGATGTTCTCCTCGGCGAGGATCGGCGCGCCAGCGGCGACGTGGCCGACCAGCGGTAGTCCAGATTGCTCGGGCAGGATCGTCTTCTTCGCCTTGTCGAAGAGCAGCTCGATCGCCCGCGGTTTGGAAGGGTCGCGGCGAAGCAGGCCGATCTTCTCGAGGTTGGCGAGGTGCGCGTGGACGGTCGACGAAGAGTGCAGGCCGACGGCTTTGCCGATCTCGCGCACGGTCGGCGGATAGCCGGTTTTATCCGCATAGCGGCGGATGAAGTCGAAGATCTCCTTCTGCCTCTTGGTCAGATCCAGGTCCACCAAGTGATCCTCCTCGTCGACAAACAGCCGTCAGACGTTCGAACACTTGTTCGCAGGGTAACGGGCCATACGGACGCACGCAACCGAAAACCCTCACCCGCAAGCCTTCATGCCCACCCCCACCCCCCAAGCGCGGCAAACATCTAGAATCGACGCCCCTCGAGCGGCTGTGGCGGAACTGGTAGACGCGCAAGGTTGAGGGCCTTGTGTCCCTAACGGGACGTGATGGTTCGACTCCATTCAGCCGCATCGAAAACCCCCGCTTGTTGTCGGGGGTTTTCTGTTTTGTACGCGGCGCTCTTGCCAGCCCGCCTCTCCATGGCCTCCGCATCTCCGACTGAGCGGCGCCGGGTAGACCCGGCGCCGACGATGTCCCCTCTGCCTGAGGCAACCCTTATCCGCCGTTGAGCGGCGTCGACGGGCCAAATCGCGGCCGGCGCCTATTTACTCGCTGTGGCGGTGGCATTCGAATAGCCGGTCGACGCTGCCGTGATCGTGTGGGTGAAGCTGCCGCTGGCCGGAGCGGTGTAGGTGAATTCGGTGGCCGACACGGCGGGCCCGGCTGCGGCGATGGTCAGCGGGGAGCCGGAGATCGTGCCTCCGGTGGTGACGGTGACGTTCACGGTTTTTGCGGCGCCGATATTGGAGACGATGTTGCCGGCGCTGTCGGTGATGCCGACGTCGGCTTTGACGGTGCCGGAGTTGCCGAGCCCGGTGATCGCGCAGGTGAAGAGGCAGGGGGAGCCGATCGAGCCGGCGCTGACGACGAGTTCGGAGAGGGCGAGTTTCGAGGCGGTGCCGGTCGCGACGGTGAGCGCCAGGGGCGTCGGGGTCGTCAGGGTGCCATCGGTCGCCGCGACGCTCGCCGCCCCGGCCTTGTTCAGTTTCGCGTAGCCGTTTTTCGAGGCGGACACGGCGGCGACGCCGGCGGTGAAGGTGAGCGCGGTCGGGCTGCCGAAGTTGACCGACGGTGCCGGCGCTGTTGACGACCGTCGGCTGCGCACCGCTGGGGCTCGCCGAGGCGCCCGAGAAGGTGATGTTCTTCGAGCCGGCATAGGTGGTTGCGGTATTTCCGTAGACATCCTGCGCGGTGGTCGTCAAGTTGAAGCTCGCCGCCGCCACCGGGGTCGCGGTCGAGGAGGTCAGCGCGAGTTTCGTCGCCGCGCCGGCGGAGACCGTGACCGTGACGGCGGTCGGCGTGACGATCGAGCCCTCGGTCGCTTTGATGCTGGTCGCACCGCTTTTGAAGAGCTTCATCGTGCCGCCGTCCCCTTCGGCCGCAGACGGCGACGCCGGCGTCGAATTCGATCGCGGTGGCAGCGCCGAAGGCGACTTCGCTGCCGCTGGAGTCGGTTACGGTCGGCGTGTTGCCGCCGGGGCTGGCGGAGGCGCCGGAGAAGACGAGGCTGTGGGGCCCGGTGTAGCTGGTCGCGGTGTTGCCGTAGGTGTCCTGGGCGGTGATCGTGAGGTTGTCGGTCGCCCCGGCGGCCGGCGTCGCGCTCGCCGCGGCGAGGACGTATTTCGAAGCCGTGGCAGGGCTGACCGTGAGCGCAAGCGGGGTCGGCGTCGTCACCGAGCCCTCGGTGGCCGCGACGCTGGCGGCGCCCGCTTTGTAGATTTTCAGCACGCCGTTTTTGGTCGAGCTTGATGGTGGCGACGCCGGCGGTGAAGGCGAGCGGGGTGGCGGTGCCGAAGGCGACCGCGGTGCCAGAGCTGTTGGCGACGGTGGGGGCGTTGTTCGCCGGGCTCGAGGAGGCGCCGGAGAAGACCAGCGAGTGCGAGCCCGTGTAGGTCGTGACGGTGCTGTTGTTGGCGTCTTTGGCGGTGATCGTGAGATTGACCGAGCCCCCGGCGATCGGGGTCGCGGTGCTGCCGGAGATCGTGAATTTGGTCGTTTCGCCGATCGTCACGTTCGCGGTTTTGGCAGCTCCCACGGCCGACCATGTCTCCCAGCGCGCGGTCACCCTGTAGGTGTGTTCGCCGACCGCGACGCCGCTGTCTTTGCAGGTGGTCACCGTGGTCGGAGCGGCGGCGGTCGGGGCAGGTCCCGGCCGGGTTGCCGCCGTCACGGGTGACGGAGTAGGTGACCGAGCCGGCGCCGGGCGGCGTCACCGCGCCCCAGGTCAGCGTGACGGTGCCGCCCGCGGCAGGGGTCGCGGCGCTGATCGTCGGCGCCGTCAGTTTTGTGACCGCCGCCGAGGCGCTGCCGCTGCCTTCGCCCGAGAAGTAGGCGAGTGCGCTGCTGCCGACCGTAACCGCAAGGGCGGCCAGCAGGACCGCTGCGAGGCCGGCTGCGCATAGCCGCCTCATCCGTGCGCCTCACCGTCGAAGGCGAGCGGGACCTCGGTCCCCCGGCAGCCGTCCTGGTTGACCGGGAGGTCGAGCATGCTGATCGATGGCGCCGCGATCTTCTCCGTCGGCAGGTTGACCGAACCGGCGGCGGGCACCGTCAACGGCGTGGTCGGCGAGACGCTGGATGGGGTCAGGGCGAAATTCTCGGCTGAGCAATTCGGCGGATCGCCGGAGATGTCCACGGTGAGGGTGGTGACTTCGATTGGGACGGGGTTCGGGTTGGCAATCCGAACCGGCACCTGCTGTGCCGGATAGCCGGGATAGAGGTGTTCGAGCTCCCCGCGAAGTTCGATCGCGAATGGCTTGGGGTCCACCTGCTCCTGCTCTGCGGGGCACCGAGTACTGCCAGGCGTAGCTCGCGACGGGACCGGCGAGCCCGGCGCGGTTGAAGGCGCGAACGGCGAAGGCGTGGCTGCCCGGGACGAGACCGCCGAGGCGATACGGCGAGCCGCAGGCCTTCCAGCCGCCGCCGTCGAGCCTGCACTGAAACCTGCGCGAGGGCGCCGGCTCGCCGGACCCCGGCGAAGGCGACGACCCCGGCGACGGCTGGTCGGGGGGCTGCGGTCGGGGTGGGACGTGGAACCTGAACTGCGGATCGGCCAGCGACGAGATCGACTCCGGGTATTCGATGAAGCGCGGCCGCAGCAGCCGCTCCCCCCCGGCGCCCCGCGGTGCGCCCGCTCCATGCTGGGGCGCAGCACTGATCGGCTTGCTCCTCCCCAGGCCCGCGACGGGATCCTCGGGACGGGTAGCCGCGTAGGCGACCGCCCCGAGGCAGGCCGAGGCCGCGACCAGGGCAAGGATCGCCCTGATCGCACGTGCTCGGCCTGCCGCTGTGCGGCGAGGAGACATGGAGCCCGTCGGCTGGAGCCGCTAGTTGCTTTTCAGCGTCAGCGTCAGCGTCGCGCCCTGGCAGGCGTCCTGGTTGACACCGGTGTCGTTCATCGTCAGCGAGCCACTCGGCGTCACGGCCTGGTTGTTGCCAGGCGCGTAGGTTTTGTTGACGACGACATCGGCCATCGTGAAGTCGGGGTTGCCGCCGCCGATCACGACGCTGCAGCTCGCATGACCGGCGTCAGGCGGTGATTTTTTCCAGCGAGATCGTGCCGACCCGCTGTTTGCCGGACGAGGGGTTGTCGACCGTCAGCGTGACCGGCGAGGAGGAGCCCGGGTAGAGGTTGCCGGTCACGGTCCCTTTCAGGGTCACGGCTGAGCTGCTGCCGACCGTGGCGGTCGCCGTGCCCGAGCCGCTGGTCGTGAAATACGCGTAGGCGCCGGCGGCGATGGCCAGGACGCAAACTCCAACGAGCGCAGCCAATCCCCGCTTCTTGGCGAAAAAGTCCATTCATGTCTCCTTGTCGCGCCGAGTGCGAATCCCCGGCAGTTCCCACCGACATCGGCGCATGCCAGGCCCGACTTGAGATTGGCAATGGACAACAGGAGCGATCGCTTTAGACGAAATGGAGCATGCAGACTAAACGCCTCTCCAACAGCGCCCAACAGGAAGCCGGTCGCCCGCACCGCGGCATCGCCTAGCCTGCGCCGCCATGATCAAGCTCACTCGCTTCCGCCTGCTCCTCGTCCTCGCCCCTGCGCCCCCGGCCGGGCCGCAACTCGAACAGATCAATCGGTTTGGGTGAGCAATCGTGTCTTGGCAGGGGGGACAGCGTGTGAGGGTGACCGCGATCGCCGCGATTGGTGTGTTGGCCGCGCCGGCCGCCGCATTCGGAGCCGGCGTCGAGGTCGTCGAGCATGTGGGGACGCAAAGCACTGCTGAGCTCCGCTTCCGTGCGGAGTCCTCCGAGGCCAACAAGTTGACCGTGACGCAGAGGGTCGCCGACGCCGACCACTTCGAGGTCGAACTGCTCGACAAGCGAGCGCCGATCTCCGCCGGGCCCGGGTGCAGCGGCGGCGGGGCGGCGAACGCCGCGGTCAAATGCGTTATCCACAGGCCGCGTGAGCCACGCTACGAATGCGTAACGAAAACGAGCTGCGTCCCGGTCCCCGGCGTGGGCTGGTCTACGTCGATGACGATCGTCCTGGGCGACGGCGGCAGCGCTCTCAATTCCACCGCGGTCCCCGACCTGGACCAGTCGGTCAGCGGCGGCTCCGGGAGCGACGAGATCATCACCGGCCCCCGCTCGGACACGATCAATCCCGGCACGGGTCGAGACCAAGTGAGCACCGGGTCCGGGGCCGATTCCATCGTCGCCACGAGCGCTCCGGACGGGCCGGATGTCTATGCGCTTGGCTCAGGTGACGACGTGCCGGCCTATGTGCACGAGATCGAGTACGACGGCGATTCGGTGGATTACGGTCCCCGCGATGAGCGGGTGATCTTCGAAGCGGACGGGCTCGCGAATGACGGATCGCCAGGGGAGGAAGACATGATCGTCGACGCCGAGGCGGTCAAGGGTGGCGCCGGTGACGATCTCCTGGTCGGCGACGGCAACTACGGAGCATTGCTCGGCGGCGTGGGGAACGACCGGCTGCTAGGCCGCGGCGGGACGGATGTCCTCCGCGGAGACGAGGGCGACGACGTGCTCGACGGCGGAGGCGAGTACGACGAACTGCGGAGCGGCCGGGAAGACCGCGGTGCCGACCTGGCGCTGGGAGGGGGCGGCGGCGACAGCATTTCTCTTGGCGACGGCGCCGATCGAGCCCTCGGCGGCGAGGGCGGCGACAGCATCACGCTGGGCGCTGGAGACGACACCGGGCTTGGCGGAGCGGGGGACGACGGCATCGCCGGCGAGTCCGGCGCCGACCGCATCGAAGGCGGGGCGGGCGACGACACGATCAACGGCGGCCTGGGACCCGATCGGCTCGCTGGCGAAGCCGGCGACGATTCGCTCATCGCGGGCATCGGCGGCAGCGACCTGTTCCGCCTACCGCCGCGCTTCCTCAGCGGCCCTCTGGACAGCTGGCGGGACCGGGTCGAGTGCGGTAGCGACCAGGATGCCGCTCTGGTCAACCCGTGGGACAGCGTTCTTGATTGCGAGCAGGTACTCCCCATCCGAGTCGTCGGCCTGGAACGACCGCGATACCGGCAAGCGACGCGGATGTTCCTCCTGCCTGTGTGGGCTTGGAGCGCCGGTCGCCTCGTCCTCTACGGCGCCGACGTGGAGGAGGTCGTCAGGCTCCCCAAAGAAGACGGCGAAGTTCGCCTGCCGCTCGAGCTCGAGGGAAGCGCCCTTCGCACCCTGCGACGTCACGGCCGGGTCACGGTCCAGATCGGCATTCGCTTCCGTCCGGAGGTCGGCATCGCCCGCACGATGCGCACGATGCTGAAACTCGTCCGTCCGGAGCGGTCAATCCGCGGGCATTAGCCCAGCCTCGATGCGGCCGTCGGCGACCGCCGCCCGCAGCGCCTCGTAGTCGCGTTCGTTCTGGTCGGCGTAGGTCTCGGCGAACTCGGCCATCGCCAGGTCGAAGGCGTCGCTCTTGCCGAGGTAGGCGGCGATCGCGATCCGGTCGCCGCTGCGGGCGTGGGCGTGGGCCAGGGTCATGCCGCAGATCTCGGCGTAGGCGGCGAGGCCGCGGGCGTCCATCGACTCGATCCGCGCCGAGCCCTTCCGGTCCCAGAGCTGGCGCACGTAGAAGTCGCGGCTGCTCGCCGTCGATGCCCTCGGCCCGGACCCAGCCGAGCATGACGTCGCTGGCGGCCTGGATCAGGCGCTGGCCCGTGGACGACGCGCTCGCCCTGATGGTCGTACTCGCTCGGCGCCGCATAGGGCTCGAGCACCGAGCGCTGCGCCTCCTTGACCTGCAGGAAGAGCGGGTCGCCGTCGTCGCGACCGAGCATCAGCACGATCCAGGCGCGGGTGCCGACGCTGCCGACGCCGACCACCTTGAGCGCGGCGTCGACGAAGCGGTAGCTGTCGAGCAGCGACGCGGCGGTCCTCGGCGAGCGGTCTCGCGGTAGTCGGCGAGGACCTCCAGCACCGCGGCCTCGACGTCCTCCTCGCCTGCCTCCTCGGCCAGCTCGCTCGATGCGGCACGATCAGCGGCGGTTCGCTGACGATGCGCAGCTTGCCCGTCGACCTCGTCGGGTCAGCTTGGAGAGCGGCTCGCATGCGGTCCTTGGCGCGCGCCTTGGCGACGTTGCGCTGGAAGCCTTGCGCCTCCTTCTCGCCGGCCGCCGCTGCCCAGCGCGCGGCGATCGCGTCCACGTCGATCTTCGTGGTACCAGACCTCGAGGTTGCCCAGCTGCGGCCAGCCGCCGCATCGTCTCGCGGTATTCCGCCGCCATCGCGGCGACGATCCGCCGCCGCTCGCGTGCCGCTGAAGCCGCAGCTCGCGGCCGGCCACCGAGAAGCTGGCGACGAGCCGCATCACGTCCCACTCCCACGGCCCCGGCAGCGTCTCGTCGAAGTCGTTGACGTCGAAGACGAGCTCGCGCTCGGGCGAGGCGAAGGCGCCGAAGTTGGAGAGGTGGGCGTCGCCGCAGAGCTGCGTCTCGAAGCCCGCTGCGCGGCGTGCCGGCGAGGTCGGCCGCCATCACCGCGGCGGCGCCGCGGTAGAAGGTGAAGGGCGAGACCAGCATCCGGCCGTAGCGCAGCGGCACCAGCTGGCCCACCCGCGAGCCGGCCTGGCGCTCGAGCAGCTCGACCGGGTCGGGGCGATCGCCGGCGGGCGCCCACTCGCCGTGGCTGGAGCGCGGGGCTGCCGGCGCGGGCTGCCTTGCCGGCGGCGGCGCGCTCGTCCGGCGACGCGGGATGCCGTTGCGATCGAGTCAGCCGATCGATCAGGCGGTCGCCGGCTCGGCGGCGGCGGATCGGGCCCGCCTGCAGCTCGTCGAAGCGCTGCGTCGGCAGCCGCCGCGTCGACCAGAAGGAGGCGAGGGCGAGGAAGGCGGCGAAGAGGAAGGCGGTCTTCAGCGCCTTCAGCTGCGCGTCTTCGTAGTTCTCGACCAGGGCGTCGGCGGTCGCCGGGTCGATGCCCTCCGCCTGCGCCGTCGCGCGCACCTCCTCGGAGGAGACGAAGCTGCCGCCCGCGCTCAGCTGCACCTCGACCTGCTCTGTCGACGTCGGCCGAGATCCGCGGATCGTCGGCGATGTTGGAGGTGAAGGCGACGATCAGGCCGCTGATCACGATCGCGCCGAGCAGCGCCGTGCCCAGCGAGGAGCCGAGCTGCTGGGCCGTGTTCTGCAGCCCGCCCGCCTCGCTGCGGTCGCGATCGCCGACCGCGGACTGGACCACGTTGCCGAGCTGGGAGACGATCAGGCCCATGCCGACCCCGAGCACGCCCATCGCGACCAGGAAGGAGGCGTTGTCGAGCTCGGGCTCGATCGTCCCCAGCAGCATCAGCGATCGCGACGAAGACGATCACCAGGCCGACGCGGACCAGCGGCCGCGGGGCGAAGCGCTTGGCCAGGGCCGAGCCGGCGATCGCGGCGACGAAGAGCCCGGCCGAGGCCGGCAGCATCCGCACGCCGGTCTCGAGCGCGTCGAGGCCCTGGACGATCTGCAGGAAGAGCGGGATGGTGAAGAAGATCGCCCATCAGGATCAGGTTCTGGGCGAGCGAACATCGCGACGCCGCCGCGCAGCGCGGCGGATGCGCAGCAGCCCGAGGTGGACCAGCGGTTCCAGGCCGCGCTCCTCGCGGCGCCGCTCCCAGGCCACGAAGCCGGCGAGCACCAGCGCCCCGGCGGCGATCACGAACGGGGTCAGCGAGAAGCCGAAGGGCTCGATCGGCGAGTCTGCGCGGCGCCAGCCAGCCCCAGTTGCTCGCCTGCAGGACGCCGAAGACGATCAGCGCCAGGCCCGAGGCGGAGAGCACGCTGCCGACCCAGTCGAGCCGGGCGCGCCCTGCTCCGCGCTCCGGCTCGCGGATCAGCCGCGTGCCGAGCAGGATGCCGATCGCGACGACCACCTCGCCGACGAAGACCAGCCGCCAGCTCAGCTCGGTGGTCGCCCAGCCGCCGAGGATCGGGCCGACGGCGATGCCGGCGCCGGCGACGCCGCCGAGCACGCCGTAGGCGATCGCCCGGTCGGCGCCCTTGTAGTTGCCGGCGACGAGCGCGACCAGCGCCGGGCAGGACCAGCGCGGCGCCGATCCCCTCGAGGATCGACCAGCCGAGCATCAGGCTGGGGCACGCTCCAGGAGGCCGCGGTCAGCGCCGAGCCGACGCCGTAGATGCACGATGCCGATCGCGAAGGCGCGCCGCCGGCCCCAGATGTCGCCGAGCTTGCCGCCGGTCAGCATCAGTCCCGCCATCACCAGCGCGTAGAAGGCGATCACCATCTGGATCGTCGTCACCGTGGTGTCGAAGTCTTCGACCAGCTGCGAGATCGCGACGTTCATCACCGCCTGGTCGAGGACCATCAGGAACTGGGCGGCGCCGAGGACGACGAGGACTCCCCACTTGGACATACTGGAAGACTATGGCCGATTCGCAGGTGTAGTTTGCGCCGATGCCGTGGAGGGATCGATGAGGGCCTTGGTGCAGCGGGTCAGCCAGGCCGCGGTCGACGTCGAGGGCGAGCGGGTGGCGCAGATCGGCCCGGGCATGCTGGTCCTGCTCGGGGTCGGCCGCGACGACGACGTCGAGCAGGCGGAACGGCTGGCGCAGAAGGTGCGGGCGCTGCGCATCTTCGACGACGCCGAGGGCCGCATGAACGAGCCGCTGGGCGAGCGCGAGGTGCTCTGCGTCAGCCAGTTCACCCTCTACGGCGACACCCGCAAGGGCAACCGACCGAGCTACGTCGAGGCGGCCCCCGGCGAGCAGGCCGAGCCGCTGTATGACCGCTTCTGCGAACAGCTCGGCGCGGCGAAGGGCGTCTTCGGCGCCTGCATGGGCGTCGCCCTGGTCAACGACGGGCCGGTGACCTTGATGATTGAGGTCTAGGTGACGGCCGGCGGCCACGCCTTCATGGCACAGGAGCCCGTGCACATCGCCGATCTGATTACGTCCTTCCTGCTTCGATGAGCTCGGCCGAGGCGGCGACAACCCTGCGTTATGCGAACAGCGTCGACGAGATCGACGCGGTCGAGCCGCTGTGGAACGCGTTGCAGGAGCACCATGTGCGCGTCACCCCTGCGCTCGACCCGCAGACGCCGAAGCGCGAGTTGGGCGACGCCTGGCGAATGCGCCGCTCCAAGTACGTCCGCTGGCTCGAGGATCCCGAGACCTTTTTCATCATCGCCGAGGACGAGAGCGGGCCGATCGGGTACGCCTTCGTCACCGTCGGCCCGGGATACGCGTCGTGGACGACCGGCGAGCGAGCTGGCGTCTTGGAGACCCTGTCGGTGCTACCGGAGCACCGCGGCAGTGGCGTTGGCGCCGCTTTGATCGAGACGGCCTGGAACCGGCTCGGGGACCTCGGCATCGACGACATGGCGATCACGACGACCAAGACCAATGTCGACGCCCAGCGCTTCTATGAGCGCATGGGCTTTAGCCAGGGCTTCGTCATCTACCACGGCAAGCGCCCCTGAACTACTCAAGAGCTTCCGGTGCGCTTTTTGCTCGCCTGAGAAGCAAAAGGCGCACCGGAGCGGCTGCGGTGCGGCTCAGACGCCCAGTGCCTCGTCGATGAAGGGGCCGAGCAGCTCCCCGGTGCGGGTCGCGGTGGCCTCCGGCGAATCGCCGGGGGCGGTGACGTGGCTGATCGAGAGGCGAACCAGCGACTCGGCGAGCAGGCGCGCCTTCTCCGGCGGCGCCTGCGGCCAGCCCTCTTCAATCGTTGCCGCAAGGCGAGCGGTCGCCCACTGCACCACCGGCATGCCCTGGGTGGTGACGAAGGGCAGCAGGCCCGCGGTGCCGTCGTCGCTGAGCAGGATGCGGACCAGTGGATCCTCACCGGCGGTGCGAAGGAAGGTCTCCAGGGCGGCGCCGATCGCGGCCCGCGGATCGTCGAGGTGCTGGCGCACCGCCGTGTCGACAGCGTCGAGGAAGCGCTCGCCCTCGTGGATGACGAACGCCTGGGCGAACTCGTTGCGGCTGCCGAACTCCTTGTAGAGGGTCTGGCGGCTGACCCCAGCCGCGGCGGCTATCTCGGCCATCGTGATCTCCGACCAGGCGCGCTGCTGCACCTCGTCGCGTGCGGCCGCGAACAGGGTCTCGCGCAGCAGCTGCCGGGCTGCCTGGGGATAGGGGGTGCGCGCCTCCACGGCCCCAATCGTGCCAGCGGCGGCGGTCACCCCTCGCCGCCCTCCACGGGCTCGAAATCGACCTTGTCCCTGACCCCGCAGTCCGGGCAGTGCCAGTCGTCCGGCACCTCGCTCCACGGCGTGCCCGCCGGGAACCCCTCGCGCGGGTGGCCGGTCGCCTCGTCGTAGACGTAGCCGCAGCCGGGGCAGCGAAAGGCGCTCATGCTTCGCTCCCGAAGCGGGCCAGCACGCGACGCTGCGCCCGCGGCTGGATGTTGGCGCGGTCGAGGTCGCCGCCGTAGTGATCGAGCAGGCGTCGGTCCATCACCCGCCGCCAGATCGGCGGGAACCAGGCGAGCACGATCATCCCCGCGTAGCCGGTCGGCAGCTGCGGCGCCTCGTCGACGTGGCGCAGCGACTGGTAGCGGCGGGTCGGGTTGGCGTGATGGTCGCTGTGGCGCTGCAGGTGGTAGAGCAGGACGTTGGAGGCGACGTTGTTGCTGTTCCAGCTGTGCTCGGGTCGGCAGCGCTCGTAGCGCCCATCCTCTTTCTTCTGCCGCATCAGCCCGTAGTGCTCGAGGTAGTTGACGACCTCGAGCAGAGAGAAGCCGAGCACGGCCTGCAGCAGCAGATAGGGCAGCACGACCGGCCCGAAGACGATCGCCAGCAGGGCGAAAAGGCCCACCGTCATCGCCCACGCCTGCAGGATGTCGTTGTGGATCGACCAGGGCGAGTGGCCCATTCGCTCCAGGCGCGCCCGCTCCAAGCCCCAGGCCGAGCTGAGGCTGCCGGAGACGGTGCGCGGCAGGAAGGCCCAGAAGCTCTCACCGAGGCGGGCGCTGGCCGGGTCCTCCGGGGTGGCGACGCGGACGTGATGGCCGCGGTTGTGCTCGATGAAGAAGTGGCCGTAGCCGCTCTGCGCGAGGACGACTTTGCTCAGCCACTTCTCCAGGTCGGCCCGCTTGTGGCCGAGCTCGTGGGCGGTGTTGATCGCGATCCCGCTGACCATGGCCATCGTCAGCGCCAGGCCGATGCTGTCGAGGGTCGAGAGACCGCCGTCGGCCCAGAGCCAGCAGGCGAAGACCAGCCCCGCGTACTGGACCGGGATGAAGACGTAGGTGCACCAGCGGTAGTAGCGGTCCTGTTCGAGCCACTTGATCACGCTGTCGGGCGGGTTCTCGGCATCCATCCCGACGACGAAGTCGAGCAGCGGGAAGATGACGAAGACGAGCACCGGGCCGAAGAACCAGAAGACGCCGAGGCCGGTCAGCTCGACCCCGCCCCAGGCGAGGAAGGGGAGCATCGGCACGATCAGCCCCAGCAGCCAGGCGTAGCGCTTGGGGTCGGACCAGGTCGCCGGATTCACCTCGACGTCCGCATGATTGTGGTGATGATGGTCGTGGGCGGCTGCCTCCACTGCACTCCTCCTTGTCAGATCGCCTTCAATCGTCTGCGTGGTTGACAGATTAGCCGAATTTGTCAATCAGCGCAACACGAACGCCCGTTCTGTCCACAGCGTGCGAGCAGGCGCGGCTCGCTACCATGCGGCTCGTGTACACGCTGCTCGCATTCCTGCAGGTGATCATCGCCGGCATCGTGATCTTCCTCGTGCTCCTGCACTCGGGCAAAGACGCCGGCCTCTCCGGTGCATTCGGCATCGGCGGCGGTGGCAGCTCCTTCGGCGGCGGCTCGATGGTCGAGCGCAACCTGGATCGAGCGACGATCTTCTTCTCGATCCTCTTCGTCGTCAACACCCTGGTACTGCTGAAGCTCTAGACGGGTTCGGCGGGCCGGTCCGGCGACCGAGCCTCGCCCTTGACGGCGCCGTTGCCGTTCGCCCGGTCGAGGATCTCGACCGCCTCGCGGCGCAGCTCGGCGTCGAGCAGGGCGAAGTCCTCGTCGGAGAGCTTGCCGGCCGCGTGGTCCAGCTCGGCGTCGCGGATCTCGCGGTACTTGGCTTCCTTCAGCGCCTCCAGCTCGGTTTCGGCGACCGGGCGGCGGCGGGCGCTGCGCGCCGGCCAGATCGCGATCAGCGCGCCGCTCAGGGCGATCAGCCCGCCGATCCAGATCCAGGTGACGAGCGGGTCGACGATGACGCGGAAGGTCGCCACCGCGTCGTCGGTCAGGTAGCTGCTCGGCCAGCCGCTCGGCGGTCGCCGCCTGCAGGCTCTCGATCTGGGCCAGCGCAACGGGCCGCAGGCTCGGATTGGCCGCCGCGGCACGCATCAAGCGCGAGACCGCGCGGCACTGCGGCGGCGTCCCCGGCGCCCCGGAGACGCAGGCGCGGAAGCCCTGGTCGGCAGCCCGCATGCGCCGTTTGACGGCGGAGATGTCGGGCTGGACCGCGGTCCAGAGATCGCTGGCGGGGCCGGCCTTCAGCCCCACCTCGCTGGTCGCCTCGCCGTCGAAGAAGCTGCTGATCGTCCCGCTCTCCTGCCCCGGTGGGGCGGAAGTAGCGGCGGTTCGGGCGCAGTTCCGATCGCTTGCCGTCCCGCTCGACGCCGAGCACGGCGCCGAAGGTGAAGGCCTTGCTGTCGACGCTCACCGTGGGACGCTCGTAGGTGACCGTGCGCCCGTCGACGACGGCGCTCTCCCCTGGGCTCAGCCGACGTCGCGGTTGGTCTGGAAGCTCGAGGAGGCGGCGATCCCGATCAGCAGCACGGCGACGCCGACGTGGACGATGTAGCCGCCGTAGCGGCGCCGGTTGCGCGAGACGACGGCGACCAGCGCCGCCGGCATCGAGCCGCCGCTCAGCGAGCGCCGCGCCGCGGCGCCGCGCCAGAACTCCTGCGCGAGGCCGGTCAGGGCGAAGGCGGCGAAGACGAAGAGGGCCAGCGCCCAGAGCGAATCGGCGGCATCGGTGAAGAGCACGAGCGCCGCGCCGACCACGAGCCCGACGATCGCGGGCACGAGGAAGACCCGCTTGGCCGAGTCCCAGCTGATCCGCCGCCAGGCGAGCAGCGGCCCGATCCCGGTGAAGAGCACGAGCCCGATCGCCAGCGGCGTCGTGTAGCGGTCGAACCAGGGCGCGGCCAGCGAGGCCTTCTCGCCGGTGAACAGCTCCGAGATCAGCGGGAAGAAGGTGCCCCAGAAGATCGTCACCGTGAGCGCCACCAGGAGCAGGTTGTTGACCAGGAAGACGGCCTCGCGCGAGGCAAGCGAGTCGATCCGCTTCTCGGAGCGCAGGTCGTCGAGGCGGGAGACGATCAGCGCCGTCGAGCCGATCAGGACGACCGCGATCAGACCGAGGATGTAGGGGCCGACGGTGCTGTCGCCGAAGGCGTGGATCGACTGCAGGACGCCGGAGCGGACGAGGAAGGTGCCGAGCAGCGCCAGCGAGAAGGTGGCGACGATCAGGCAGGCGTTCCAGACTTTCAGCATCCCCCGCTTCTCCTGGACCATGATCGAGTGCAGGAACGCGGTACCGACCAGCCATGGCATCAGCGCCGCGTTCTCGACCGGGTCCCAGGCCCAGTAGCCGCCCCAGCCGAGCTCGGTGTAGGACCAGCGGGCGCCGAGCAGCAGGCCGAGGCCGAGGAAGGCCCAGGCGATCAGGGCGAAGCGCCGGGTCGAGCGGATCCAGGCGGCGTCGAGGCGGCGGGTGATCAGGGCGCCGATCGCGAAGGCGAACGGGACCGTGAAGGCGACGTAGCCCGAGTAGAGCATCGGCGGGTGGATCATCATGCTCGGGTGCTGCAGCAGCGGGTTGAGGCCCGACCCCGTCGGCGGGCGCCGGGCTCAGCGTCGCGAACGGATTGACCCCGCCGGCGAACAGCATCAGGCCGGTGAAGAAGGCGGCGATCGCCGGCCATCACCGCGGTCGCGTAGGGGACGATCTCGCGCAGCTTGCCCCGCGTCGCGTAGAGCGCCAGCGAGGCGGCGATCGAGAGCACCCAGGCCCAGAGCAGCAGCGAGCCCTCCTGGCTCGACCACATCGCCGCCAGCTTGTAGAAGTTCGGCGTCTCGATCGAGGAGTGCTGCTGGACGATGCTGAGGGAGAAGTCGTCGCTCGGCGAAGGCGATCTCGATCAGGACGACGCAGAGCGTGAGCAGGGCGAAGAGGGCGTAGACGGCGCGGCGCGAGCGGTCGACCCAGCGCTGCTCTCCGTTGCGGCCGAGCAGCGCCGCGACGGCTGCGCCGATCGCGGTGAGGAAGGCCAGCGCCAGGGCGGCGCTGCCGAGGCTAGCCGTCATTCGCGTCGGAGCTCTCGGTGGTGAACTTCGACGGGCACTTGGTGACCAGGGTGTCGGGCTCGCCGACGAAGACCCCGCCGCGCTCGACGGTGCCGTTGAGGATGATCTCGCGCCCGCCGCGGAAGGGGTCGGGCACGGTGCCGCTGTAGGTGACGGGGATGCTCTTGCTGGCGTCGTCGCGGTCGGCGACGCGGAAGCGCAGGCTCTCGCCGTCGCGGCGGACCGAGCCCTTGACCACCCTGCCGGTCAGCTCGGCGCTGGTGCCGGGCGCGGCGTCGAGCAGCTGCGAGGGCTCCTTGGCCTCGGTCGAGGCGCTGAACGAGGTGTAGACGAGGCCGACGGCGAGCAGCACGGCGACGCTGAGCGCGACCACGAGCCGGATCTTTCGCTTGCGCTGCGGGATCCACGGACCGGCGGATTATCGCAAGGTGGGTGGGCGAGCTGAGAAATCGGCGCGATGGCGCCGGCAACGAGCAATGACCCAGTGCTGCTGATCACCGGCGCTACCAGCGGCATCGGCGCCGCGACGGCGCGGGCGGCGGCCGGGACGCACCGGCTGGTGCTGGCGGCGCGACGGCTGGAGCCGCTGCAGGAGCTGGTCGAGGAGCTCGGCGGCGAGGAGCGGGCGATCGCCGTCCGCTGCGACGTCACCGAGTGGGACGCAGGTCGAGGCGATGGCGGCGACCGCTCTCGAGGCCTTCGGCCGCATCGACGCCGTCTTCGCCAACGCCGGCTTCGGCGCCACCCGCGGCTTCCTCGAGGAGTCGCCCGAGCACTGGCGCTCGATGGTCCTGACCAACGTCTACGGCGTCGCGCTGACGATCCGCGCCACCCTCCCCCACCTGCTCGAGCGCGGCGACGGGCACTTCCTCGTCACCAGCTCGGTCGCCGGGCGCCGGGCGCTGCCCGGCTCGCTCTACTCGGCGACCAAGTGGGCGGCGACGGCGATCGGCGAGGCGCTGCGGGCGAGCTGCGCCAGATGCACGAGAACCACGCGATCCAGGTGACCCTGATCGAGCCGGGCATGGTCGACACGCCGTTCTTCGACAACCGGCCCGGCGAGTGGGCGCTGCAGGACGAGGACATCGCCCGCGCCGTGATCTACGCGCTCGAGCAGCCGGCCAACGTCGACGTCAACGAGATCCTGATCCGCCCGACGCCGCCAGCCGACTGAGGCTCATCCAGGCAGCAGGAACCGGACGACTCGCCAGTAGCCGCGCAGGGCGAGCCGGGCGGGCGCCGAGCGGGCCATCGCCGGGATGAAGGGCGAGTCGAGGTCGGGGGTGAGCCAGGAGGCGAACTCGGCGGCGCTCGACCGTGCGGGTGGCCTGAACCTGCCGCCGCTCGCGCAGCAGGCGCGGCAGCCAGCGGACGACTTCCCCGATCGCGGCCAGCTTCTGCCGCCCCCAGCCGGCCGCGACCGAAGCCGGGATCAGCGCCAGCTCGGTGGCGACCAGGGCCGGGGCGAGCAGCACCAGCAGGCTCGCCGGGTAGACGCGGATCAGGAAGGCCCAGCGGTTGCGCTCGAGCCAGCGCCACTTGTGCTCGCGGGCGCCGAACTCGTAGTCGTGGTCGACGACCGCGGTCGGCTCGATCCCCAGCACGCCGCCCGCGAGCCGCAGCCGCAGCGAGAGGTCGACGTCCTCGTGGTAGAGGAAGAAGCGCTCGGGGAAGCCGCCGACCGTCTCCCAGGTGCTGGCGCGGAATCGCCAGGCAGGCGCCGGAGAGCGCCGCGACCTCGCCGGGCGGTGGCGCGTCGCTCGATCGGCCGGCCGTGGCCGCCGGCCCAGACGATGCCGGTGAAGTGGACCGGGTTGCCGGCCGAGTTGATCGTCGTCCCGTCCCCGTCGGCGACCAGCGCCTGCCAGGCGGCCCAGTCCGCGCTGCTCCAGCCAGGGCCGGCGGATCGCCTCGCCGAAGCCGGGCAGCGGCGCCGCATCGGGGTTGAGGATCACCAGCAGGTCCCCCGGGCATGCCCGGCTGCCCTCGTTGCAGCCGGCGGCGAAGCCGAGGTTGCGGCCGGTGCGCACGATCCGCGCCGCCGGCGCCAGCGCCGCCACGGCCTCGGGGGTGCCGTCGGAGGAGTCGTTGTCGACGACGATCAGCTCGTCGCCCTCCCCCAGCTCGGGCAGCAGCGCGGGCAGCGTCCGCGCAGAGCTCCTCGCGGCTGTTCCAGGCGACGATCAGGACGGAAAGCGTCGGGCGCACCGACGCGGGAGGCTATTCGCCGCGTCCGGTGCAGCCCACGGCGCTTCTATTTGCCTTTGCCGCGGCCCTGTTTTTTGCCGCAGGACGCGCGCAGCCGCAGCTTCAGGTTCGCTTCTTGCCGTTCTGCGCTTTGAACCGGACGATCGCGCGTGGACCACGACGTTTTGCCTTGCTCGTGCTCGCGCCTTTGTCTTTGGCGCCGGCTCGTTTGCGCGGGCACTGGTTGCGCGAGTTGACCAGCAGCCCTTTGGGCCCGCCGCGCAGCGTGAGGACGAATTTCGAGACCGGCACGTCGGGGACGATGTCGAAGGTGTTGCGGATCCGGCCGCGGACGCTGTCGATGCGGCCGACCAGCTCGATGTCGACCTGGCCCCGCAGGTCGGCGACCAGATCCGGCAGGGTGTTGTTGGAGGAGCGCAGGTAGACCGGGCCTTCCAGCGGCTCGTCGAGCAGCGGCGAGAAAGCGCGCGCGTTGCCGTAGATCGATTTCTTCGGGCAGTCGTTGGCGGCGAACTGCACCCGCGTGCAGACCTTCGCCAGGTTGCCTGGTCGAGGAACAGCGAGCGCGGCAGGATCGTCGCCGCGCGGGCGATGTTGGCGTCGCCTTTGCGGGGCAGCAGCACCGCCCGCAGTTTCGGGTTCTTGGCCCGTCGCATGCCGCCGAAGAGGCGCAGGAACAGCTTCGGCCGGAAGCCGAGCCTCTCGCAGTCGTTGACTTTGAACGGAGCCGAGACCGCGCAGGGACGAAGGCCGCCGGGTCGAGCGGGTTGGCGCCGCCGCCGAGCAGAGAGCCACTCGAAGCTGAGCTGCGAGCAGTTGGTCGGGTTGAGCGAGAAGTCATTGCGGTTGAGGTCGACGGCAACCGAGCGGATGTCGAGCAGTGGCACCGCCGTAGACGTGCGGGATCGGGTCGGACACGGCGTGCACCTGAGCCGTGCGCGGCTCGACGAGCAGCGCCACCCTCACCACGACCGTGCCGAGATCGAACGGCCCGGCCGTGGCGGGGGTGACCACTGCCAGGGAGAGGGGCGCGCCTTTGTAGCGCCCTGCGAGGAAGACCTTGCCGCTGATCCCGATCGGCGAGGGACCGCTGCCCGCTCTGATCGTCGGCGCGGCCGATCCGGCTAGAGGCGGGACAGCTCGAGGAGGCGGCCTCGGCGGTGCCGCTGTTGGCGGCGGCAGCCGCCAGGGCCGGCGTCGGGGCAGTATTTGACCCCAGCCAGTTTCGCCGCCAAGCCCGGGCGGCAGGGTCACGTCCACGCCTTTCAGCTCCTGGTTGCCATCCGCGCGGGCGATGTCCATGCGCAGGGGGCTGAACGTCGCTGCCTTGGCGCTGTTGGTGCCGCGCACCAAAGCCGAGCGCAAACGGTCGCTCGGCCAGGGTTTTCGGGCAGCTGCCGCCACCGGGGGCGGCGCCGAGCGAGAAGCCGGAGGAGGCGGACCGGTCGCGTTGGCAGAGGGTCCCCCCGGCGCGCCGACAGGAACCATGCCCGGGGCGCTCGACCACGGCGTCATCTGCGTGGCGGTGGTGTTCGGGCCGCAGGTCGGTGGGCTGGTCAGGACCGCCTTCGGGCCACCGTTGAATTTGATCCGGAAGGACCTGAACGGCACCTGCGGCAGGCCGGGAAGCGGGACTTTGCCCAGCGCGCCGTCGTCGAAGGTCGTCGTCAGCTGGCCGGTCTGCGGATCGACGCTGGCCTTGCCCAGCAGACGCGCCGAGATGTCGTAGCGGCCCGACTCGGCGACGACGAAGATCCGGTAGAGGTTGCCCGATGCGGGATTGCGGCCAAGCTGGTTGCCGACGTAGACCGGACCGCTGAGCGATCCGTCCGGCAGCGGCGGCGTGTCGACCTCGACCGTGCCGATTCGCGATGCGGCCGGGCAGGCGACCGGCTCCCGGCTGCCCTTGCTGAACTGGTCGTCGGTGCAGGCGACGAGCCCGTTCGCGGCCGAGGGGTTGAGGCCCATGCCGGCGGGCAGGGTCACCCGGGCGGACGCGCACGTGGGAGGTGGCCTTGCTTTTTTCGTCTTTCCCCGGGTCTTTGATCTCCGGCAGGTTCACGGTCACGGTCGCTCCAGAGGGCGAGTCCGTCTGCTGCGGTATTCGGGTCGACCGTCAAGCGAGGGATCGAAGGGGATCGCGTCGCAGTCTTTCGGCGACGTTTCGAATTCGCCGGTTTGCGCGGGATCTTCGACTCGATGAAGTTGGAGCCGTTGGGGAAGTTCGGGTCGAAGTTCGGGTGGTTCGTAGGCGTCGGCTCGCAGGAAAGTCGAGTAGACGTGCTCGAGGGGGGATCCGAGCGCTGCCGGACCCAAGCAGGTGGTCGGCGTCGTGATGAAGGTGCCGTCGCCGGCATCGCCGTCGAAGGTGAGGCGATTTCTGGCGACCCGGGCGAGTTCCGCCGGGATGGGGGGAACTTCGAGTTTGTGGGCGTGGATCGTGAAGTACTCGTGGTAGTCGCTCTCCCAGCTGACATCGGCCTCAAGGAAGATGTCGCTGCCGGCGAGGGTGAAGCCAAAGCGGGCGGGTTCGCCGTCTTTGGGAACGATGTTGTAGACGTCGGCTTTGAGCGCCGGCGGCGTGACGCCGGTCAGGGCGTTCGTCACTTCGATTTCGCTGACTCCGACTTTCGAGAGCGGCGCCGAGCCAGCACAAGTTTCTGGGCTCTGTTCGCCTTCGAGTTTGCACTGCGGGGTCGCCTGTGGATTGACCGTCAGGCCCGTCGGCAGATCGACGCGCACGGTTCGCAAGTTGCCCACCGGCCGTTCGAACGAAATCGGCGGAACCAATTCCACTTTCTCCTTGTTGACGATGAGCTGCGTGAAGCCTTTCGGCGGGTGGCCGGCCGCCTCTTCATAGAAGAGCGATTGCGTGGCGACTGAGCATTGGCCGGGTGGCGGGGGATCCGCTTTACAGGTCCCGGCCTGCCACGGGCTATCGACTTGCGGATCGTTCGGGTCCTGCGGGCCAATGATCTGCGCCGAGCTGGCAGCCGCTCCAAAGGCCATCACCACGGTCAGAACCACAGCAACTACCGCCCCTCGAACCGCTGCTCCCCGCCTCATCCGATCTCCTTCTCTCGGGTCATACCTAAAAGTAGATTACCCGATTTTGATGATCTGCGTTATTATTTTTAGGTATTCCCCAGTCAACGAAAGTGAGGTAGTTGTGAATTGGGAACGCCTGGCTCGTGCCAATACCCACCCACTCCGTGTCTCAATCCTGGAAGTGCTCAGCATCGACGGCGGTAGAACGCTGTCGCCCAAGGACCTCAGCCTGGAGCTGCAAGCCCCGCTGAGCACGGTCAACTACCACGTGACCGAGCTGCGCCACTCCAATCTGGTCAAAGTCATCGACGAACAGCAGGTCCGCGGCGCGATCGAGCACTTCTACCGCGTGGTCGAGAGCTCCGAAAATGGACGTCGTAGGAGGGGGAGTCGAAACAGGGCCCAGCGGGCACGGGCCTAAGGCCGAGATCACAGCTGGCAAGCGGAGGCTGACCTCAACCCGCCTCCGCTTGCCAGAGAAAAGCGGACGACGGGTCTCGAACCCGCGACCTCGAGCTTGGGAAGCTCGCGCTCTACCAGCTGAGCTACGTCCGCAGCAGGGCCCGATTCTAGGGCCAAAGGCCGCAGGTTCGCGGTGGCTAATGTTCGCTGGCCATGAGCACCCGCGCCTTTTTCGCCGCCCTCGCCGTACTCGCGGTGATCGGCCTACTCGGCTTCGGCCTGCTGAGCAAGGGCGAGACCAAGATCGCCCTGGGCGAGCCGGTGCCCGATCGGGCGTTGCCTGTTCTCGGCGGGCCCGGCGAGGGCTCGATCGCCGATTACCGTGGCCGCTGGGTCCTGGTCAACCTCTGGGCCTCCTGGTGTGGCCCCTGCCGTCAGGAGGCGCCGGACCTGGACGATTTCGCGCGGCGCTACCGCGAGCGCGGCGTCAGCGTGCTCGGCATCAACGTGCAGGACAACAGCGATGACGCGCTTGCCTTCCTGCGCGACTACGGCGTCGCCTACCGGCAGCTGCGCTCGGTCGGCGACGACCGCAGCGCCGCCTTCGGCTCCACCGGCGTGCCCGAGAACTTCCTCGTCGACCCCCGTGGCCGTCTGGCGTTCATCCGGCGCGGTCCGGTCAACCAGAGCCTCCTCGAACAAGAGGTCGTGCCGATCATCGAAGGGCGCTCGTGAAGCGAAGCGCAATCTTGCTCGCCGCGGCCCTGCTGCTGGTGCTCTCCGCGCCCGCTCTCGCGGCAGCTCCGCAAACGAGCATCAATGACATCGAAGACGAGGTGATGTGCCCGATCTGCGGCACCCTGCTCGAGCTGGCCGAATCGCCACAGGCACAGCGCGAGCGAGTCCTGGTCAGGCGGCTGATCACCGAGGGCAGGACCAAGGATGAGATCAAGGATGCCCTCGTCGCCCAGTACGGGCGCCAGGTGCTGGCGCTGCCGGGCGGCTCGGGCTTCGACCTCTCCGCCTACCTGGTGCCTGCAGTTGCCTTTGTCGTCGCCGTGGTGGCGCTGGCATTCGGCGTGCGTCGCTGGCGCCGGGCAGCTAAACCGCCCGGCCCGGGAACCGCGACGTCGGAGGGCCCGCAGGGAGACGATGCCGAGCGGCTCGAGGCCGACCTCGCCCGCTACGACCTCTAGCCAGGCACCGGGGAGCCGGCTAGTTCTGGACTACCAGCCCGGTGACCGGCACTGGCAACCTGTTCCGTGCCTCGGCGGCGGTGACGCAGGCGAGGCTTGCGTCGACCAGCCCCAGCAAGAACCTGAGCGCGTGTTCGTCGGCCAACGGTGGACCGTCGATCACCAGTAGGTCGTAGCCGGCGCGCAGGCCCTCGATCGCCCGCCGAAAATCATCCGAGGCAAGCAGCGCCCAGCCGTCCCGCGCTGGGCGGCCGGCAACGACGCAGACAAGCGGCTCAGTCGCCGCGGCTGAGCCTGGGCCGGCGAGGACGACGGGCTTGAGGATCTCCTCCACCTCGGCGCCCCCGCACAGGAACTCGTGGAGCCCGGGGGCATTGGCCAGGCCGAGGGCGTCGGCGAGGCCGGGTTCGGCCAGGTCGCACTCGAGCAGCGCCGTACGGGTCCCCGCCGCGGCAGCCGCGGCGGCCAGCCCGGCTGCCGCCTGTCTGCGCCCGGGGGCCTCACCGGTCATCAGCACCACATGGGCTCCGCCAAGCTTCTCCAGCAGCCCCCCGAATGCCGTCAAATCGCCGCGGCGCAGCGTCCCCATCCGCAGGTCAGATGAGGACCGGGCGGGGATCTCCGCCAGGACCTTCACATCTTCTCGGGGGCGGAGATGCCGAGCAGATCCAGCGAGGAGGCGATCGTCTGCTGGGTGAGCTGGCAGAGCCCGAGGCGCGAGCGCTCGACGCCCTTGCCCTCCGCGCCGACCACCTGACAGTCGCGGTAGAAGGCATGGAAGTCGGCGGCGACTGCCGTTGCGTAGGCGCAGATGCGGTGAGGCGCACGTCGAGCGGCCGCCTCGCGAACCTCCTGCGGAAATTCGAGCAAGCGCTTGACCAGGTCGCGCTCGGCCGGCGTCAGCGGCGTGCCCGGGGTCTCGGCCCCCGCCTCGCCCGCCTCGCCGCCGGCTTTGCGCAGGATGCTGGCGATCCGCGCATGGGCGTACTGCACGTAATAAACGGGGTTATCGCTGGACTCGCGTCGCGCTAGCTCCAGGTCGAGGTCGACCGTGGTGTCGTGGCTGCGCCAGAGCATGAACCAGCGGACCGCGTCGACGCCGATGTCGTCGACCAGGTCGTCGAGCGAGATGAAATCGCCGCTGCGCTTCGACATCTGCGACCGCTCTCCCGATTCGACGATGTGGACGAGGCGCATGATCAACGCCTCGAGAACCTCGGCGTCGAAGCCGAGGGCGGCGATTGCGGCGCGCAGGCGCGGCGCGTAGCCATGGTGATCGGCGCCGAGGATGTTGATCAGGTGCTCAAAGTCCCGCTCCAGCTTGTCGCTGTGGTAGGCGACGTCGGCGGCGAGGTAGGTCGGTTCGCCATCGGCCCTGATCAAGACGCGGTCCTTGTCGTCGCCGAACTCGGTGCTGCGCAGCCACAGCGCCCCATCGCTCCTGTAGGTGTGGCCGCGCTGCTCGAGCTGTTCGAGCGCCTGCTCGACCTCGCCACTCGCGTAGAGGCTGCGCTCCGAGAACCAGTTGTCGAAGTGGACCCCGAAGCGCTCAAGCGTGGCGCGCACGCCTTCGAGAATCAGCTCGACCCCGCGCTTGCCGACAGTTTCAGAATCGGCCGGATCGACCCCCTCCCGCTTTAGCCGCTCCGCCAGATCGGCGATGTAATCGCCTTCGTAGCCATCTTCGGGAGGCTCTCCGCCGACCATCGCCGCGACGATCGAAGCAGCGAAGCGCTGCACCTGACCGCCGGCATCGTTGACGTAGTACTCGCTCTCGACCTCGTGCCCCGCAGCCCGCAAGAGGCGGACCAGGGCATCGCCGTAGGCCGCGTGACGGCCGCCGCCCACGTGCAGGGGGCCAGTCGGGTTAGCGGAGACGTACTCAACCAGGATGCGTTGCGGAGATTCGACCGGAGCGGGATCGAGGTCCTCGCCCGCAGCGGCCAGCCGTCCCATCGCCCGCCGGTACCACTGATCGGAGAGGAAGAGGTTGACGAACCCCGGACCGGCAACCTCGATCCGCTCGACGCTGTTCGAGGAGCCCAGCTCGTGCTCGAGCTCGGCCCCCAGGCGTGCCGCGACATCGCGCGGGGCTTCGCCCAGCGTCGCCGCAAGCAGCATCGCCGCGTTGGAGCTGTAGTCGCCCAGCTCGGGCTTCGGTGGGCGGTCGAGCGTCGGCTCGGGGCCGGTCGGCTCGCCGTCGCGCAGTGCCCGTGCCGCGTCCTGGACAGCGGCCCGCAGCTCGGCTATCGAGTCGGTAGCGCTCACGGCCCCCATCGTATGGACCAGAACTCGCCCGGGTACGCTGGCCGCCGTGCGCATTGCGACTATCAGCGACATCCATGCCAACCTGCCCGCGCTCGAGGCCGTGCTGGCGACGATTGAGCAGGCCGAAGTCGATGAGATCTGGTGCCTTGGCGATGTCATCGGCTACGGGGCCGAGCCCGACGAGTGCACCGAGTTGGTGCTCGAGCGCTGCTCGCTCTGCTTGGTCGGCAACCACGACCTGGCGGTCCTAGGAGCCCTCGACATCGCCGCCTTCTCGGAGGCCGCGGCGGCAGCGGTCGAGTGGACCCGCGAGAACGTCTCCGAGAGAACCCTGACGATGCTGCGGGATCTGGAGCCCCAGGGAGAGCGCGAGGGCGTCGCTCTCTTCCATGCTTCTCCGCGCGACCCGATCTGGGAGTACGTCCTCTCCGCCGAGCAGGCAGGCGCCTGCTTCGACGTGCAGCAATCGCGGGTTGCCCTGGTCGGTCACTCACACGTCTCGCTCTTTTTCGTGCGGCCAGCAAGGGAGGAATCGGGCACCGAGATCCGCGGCGCCCAGTCGAGCGACGACACGCTGCTCGACCTCAAGACCGGCCAGTGGTTGATCAATCCCGGCAGCGTCGGCCAACCTCGCGATGGCGATCCGCGCGCCGCTTGGCTGGAGCTCGACACGAGCGCACAGACCGCCCGCTTCCACCGCGTTGGCTACGACGTCGAGCGTGCCGCCACGTCGATCACCACCGCCGGACTGCCGCGCCGGCTGGCCGACCGCCTCCACGTCGGCTCGTGAGCGCATGACGCTCAGATGCAGGGAAATTCTGAGCCGGGGTGGGTTCTCTAGACTCGCCCCGATGCCTCGCTCGGTCGCCCTGCTGCTCGCCTTCCCGCTCGTGGCCCTTACCAGCCTTGCGCTCGTCGCCTGCGGCGAGGAGGACGCCCAGCTCCTGCCCGGCGGGACGGCGCGGGAGATCACCGCGAACCTCGACACCGTGCAACAGCTTTCCGACGAAGGCGATTGCGTCGGGGCCGAAAGCGCCGTGCAGCAGGTTGGCGAACAGATCGAAGCGCTGGAAGGCGTCGACCGCAAGCTGAAGGTCGCGCTCGAAGACGGTGCCGCTCGACTCGAGGAAGTGATCGTCGAATGCGAAGAATCGATCACTGAATCGGTGGCCCCGGCAGAGATCCCCCCCGAAGACGCGGAAGAAGACGAGGATGCGGAAGAAAAGGCGAAGAAGCCCAAGCCCGACAAAGGAGATGAGGCCCCTGACACGCCGACGACCTCACCTGCGCTGCCGCCCCAGGCAAACGGCGAAGGCAAAGGCCTCGAAAACGGAAACGGTCCACCTCCTACCGAAGAAGGTGCACCGGAAGAAGGCGGAGCCGAAAGCCCGTCGGGCGGGGTCGGTCCGGGCAGTCCGGCCGGTGAGGGCGAGTGATGGAGACGGGGGCGCTCTCAGGCCGCTACGACCTCGGCGACCGGCTTGGCTCGGGCGGGATGTCGAACGTCTACCAGGCCACCGACCTTACCCTCGAGCGCACGGTCGCGGTCAAGATCCTCGCCGAGCACCTCTCCGACGACGAGCGCTTTGTCGCCCGCTTCCGCCGCGAGGCCCTGGCCGTCGCCAAACTGATCCATCCCAACATCGTCCAGGTCTACGACACCGGCCTCGACGAGGGCCGCCACTACATCGTCATGGAGTACGTCGGGGGCCGCTCCGGGGCGCAGATCCTGCAGCGCCAGGGTCCGCTCGAATCCGAGACCGCAGCGGAGGCCGGGATCCAGGCCTGCGCCGGTCTCGACTACGCGCACCGGCGCGGAATCATCCATCGCGATGTCAAGCCGGGCAACTTCATGGTCACGGGAGGGCCGGTCGGCGGCGGTCCGATGACGGTCAAGCTGACTGACTTCGGCATCGCGCGGGCAATCGAACAGACGCGGATCACCCAGGTCGGCTCGGTGGTCGGCACCGCCGCCTACCTGGCGCCCGAGCAGGTGCGCGGAGAGGAGGCGACGCCGGCGACCGACGTCTACGCGCTCGGCGTCGTCCTCTACCAGTTCCTCACCGGCCGCCTTCCCTACGAGGGCTCGACCCTCGCCGAGCTGGCCGTGCGCCAGCAAAACGAGCGCCCACTTCCCCCCAGCACCTACAACGACGAAGTGCCGGAGACCCTCGGCGGCGCGGTCCTGCGAGCGCTGGAGGGCGACCCGGCGCGGCGCTACGCCAGCGCCGACGAGCTGGCGAGCGGCCTGCAGCTCGGCCTACAAGGAGAGGACGTCACCCTTCCGCTCGAAGAGGGCACGGCGGCAACCAACGTCCTCGGCACCGAGGAGGCGACGCGACGCCTCGACCAGACTGAGCGCACCGAGTGGCGCCCAGCGTCCCCCAGCCGCCGCCCGGTGGCACGCGCCCCACAACAAGCTCCCGTCCCACCACCGGTTGCACACCCCCCCGCTCCGAAAAAGCGCAGCGCTTTCTCCCGCTTCGCCCGCTTCGTCTTTGCAGCAGTCGCTCTCGTCTTGATCGCAGCTGCTGTAGCGGCGGCTGTGATCATCGCGACCGATCAAGCGACCGGCGTGAGGGCCACGGAAGTCGCTGGGGACTCCGTCGATCGAGTCGTAGAAGAGTTCAAAGAACTGGTCGAACGGAACACCGAATAGGGCGAAGCCGCTGAGGGGGCGGGGTGTCCCCCCGGCGGAACCCGCGTCGCATCGCCGGAGGAGGGTCCTTGCCTTACCGGCTCACAAGTTCCGGCGGGGGGACACCCCGCCCCCTCAATCAGCAGCCCAAGGGGCAGTGCCGTTGAGGATCGAAGCTGCGTAGGAGTCGAGTGCTTCGGCCTCGATCGCGGTTCGAGCGTGGGTCACCAACTCGTTCAGATAGGTCAAGTTGTGAAGACAGAGAAGACGAACGGCCGTGAGCTCCTCTGCCCGGGACAGATAGCTGAGGTAGTCCCGGTCATGGTGGGCACAAGCCACACATGGGCAACCATCGGCGATTGGGTTGCGGTCCCCTTCCCAGCCCGCCTTGCGCAGGTCCAGGCGGAAGCGGTTCTCGGGGTTCGGGACGAGGGCCGTTCCGTGACGAGCGAGGCGGGTGGGGATGGCGCAGTCGAAGATGTCGAGGCCGAGGGCGATGCCAGTCAGAAGATCGTCGATGTCGCCGATGCCTAGAAGGTGCTTCGGGGCCTCTGCCGGCAGAAGCGGTGCGGTCAGCTCTAGGACGCCGCGCATCTCATCCTTGTCGCGGCCCAGCGTTCCGCCGATGGCGATGCCGTCGACTCCGGCCTCGGAGACGGCCTGAGCCGAGGCGCGGCGTAGGTCCTCGTGGATGCCGCCCTGGACGATGCCGAACACTGCCTGCTGCTTCGGTCCGTGCTCCCTGTGCCAATCGAGGCAGCGGCCGAGCCAGCGGTGGGTGCGCTCCATCGAGCGGGCCGTGTAGTCGCGGTCGGCGTGGTAGGGCGTGCACTCGTCGAAGACCAGGGCGACGTCGGAGCCGAGCTTCGCCTGCACCTCCATCGAGACCTCCGGCGAGATGAACAGCGCGCGGCCGTCCCTGTATGACCTGAAATGAACCCCCTCCTCGTCGATCGAGACGACCGACCCGCGGTCCCCTCCGGGCCGCCCCCTGCCCTTCACCTCGTCCGCCACCCCGCCGTGGGCCAGCGAGAAGACCTGAAAGCCGCCGGAGTCGGTGATCAGCGCCCGGTCCCAGCCCATGAAGCCATGCAATCCGCCGGCAGCGGCGATCCGGTCGGGACCGGGCGAGACGAACAGGTGGTAGGTGTTGCCGAGGATCAGCTCGTAGCCGACCTCGGCGACCTCGCGAGACTCCAGCGAGCGCACCGTTCCCTTCGTGGCCAGCGGGATGAAGGCCGGGGTCTGGACCTCACCGTGTGGCGTGTGGAGCACTCCGGCCCGTGAGGCCCCATCCCGAGCAGCGATCTCGAAACGCAGGCGGTCCGGGTCGGCTCTCACGTCAGCAGCGACTTGCCGGTCATCGCCGCCGGCTGCGGGATGCCGAGAAGGTCGAGCGCGGTCGGGGCGACGTCGGCGAGGATGCCGTGGTCGCGCAGCTCGAGCCCCTCGGCAGTGACGACGAGCGGCACCGGGTTTAGCGAGTGCGCCGTATTCGGCGAGCCGTCGGGCTCGAGCATGTGGTCGCAGTTGCCGTGGTCGGCGGTGACGATGCAGGCGCCGCCGGTCGCCTCAACCGCAGCGACGACGTCGCCGAGGCACCCGTCGACCTCCTCCACCGCCTGCACAGCGGCCGGAATGACCCCGGTATGACCGACCATGTCCGGATTGGCGAAATTGATGATCCCGAAGCGGTACTCACCGCCCGACCAGTGCGAGGTGAAGGCATCAGCGGCGGCGCGAGCGCTCATCTGCGGCTTGTGGTCGTAGGTGGGGACGTCGCGGGGCGAGTCGACCAGGCAGCGCTCCTCCCCCTCCCACTCCTCCTCACGACCGCCGTTGAAGAAGTAGGTGACGTGCGCGTACTTCTCGGTCTCGGCGACGTGCAACTGGCGCCCGCCGGCCTCCGAGATGACCTCGGCCAGCGTCGTCTGCGGGCGTGCCTCGGGGAAAGCGACCGGGTACGGCCAGCCTTTGCGGTACGCGGTCATCGTCGTCAGCTCGAGCAGTGGGCCGCCGCTGCGGGAGAACTCGTCGAAGTCGGGCTCGGCCAGGGCGCGGGTCATCTGCCGGGCACGGTCGGGACGGAAGTTGATGAAGATCCCGACGTCACCCTCGGCAACGCCGTCGTAGTCGCCGATCACGGTCGGCTTCATGAACTCGTCGGTCTCGCCACGCTCATAGGCAGCCTCGATCGCCTCGGTGGAGCTGACCGCGTGGAGGCCGCGAGCGTGGACGATCGCGTCGTAGGCGAGCTTGGTCCGCTCCCAGCGGGTGTCGCGATCCATCGCGTAATAGCGACCGCTGACAGTGGCGACGCGGCCGGCCTGCCGCAGCCAGCGCTCCAGCTCGGCGAGGTAGCCACGGCCGCCGTGGGGCAGCGTGTCGCGCCCGTCAGTGAAGGCGTGGAAGACGACGTCGGGGACGCCCTCCTGCGAGGCCAGCTCGATCGTCGCCTCGATGTGCTCCCAGCCGGAGTGGACGCCGCCGTCGGAGACGAGGCCGAGCAGGTGCAGGCGGGAACGCGGGCTGCGACGGGCGCGGTCACAGGCCGCCAGCAACGCCTCGTTTTCGAAGAAGCTGCCGTCGGCGATCGCATCGTCGATTCGAGCCAGGTCCTGCCTGACGACGGCCCCGGCGCCGAGGTTGAGGTGCCCGACCTCCGAGTTGCCCATCTGCCCCTCCGGCAGGCCGACGTCTGGCCCCTGGGCGGAGAGCTGCGTGTGCGGGAACTGCGCCCAGAGCCGGTCGAAGACCGGCGTCTCGGCCAGCGAGATCGCGTTGCCCGGTCCGGGCTGGGCCAATCCCCAGCCGTCGAGGATGACCAGTGCCAGCGAGGGAACCGACAGCGGCGTCAAGCTACCCCGCAGCCTCGATGATCGCGGCAAAGTCGTCGGCGTCAAGGCTCGCGCCGCCGACCAGCGCCCCATCGATGTCGGGCTGCGACATCAGCTCGGCGGCGTTGGCGGGCTTGACTGAACCGCCGTAGAGGATCCGCACCTCGTCGGCAGCGGCGCCGCGCTCGCGCAAGACGTCACGGATGAAGGCGCATGCCTCCTGCGCCTGCTCGGGGGTCGCGGTGCGGCCCGTCCCGATCGCCCAGATCGGCTCGTAGGCGACGACAACCTCGGCCAGCTTGGCGGACTCCACCCCGGCCAGGTCGAGCTGGAGCTGGCGCTCGAGCACGCCCTTGGTTTGGTCCGCGTCGTGCGCCTCCTCGCTCTCGCCAACGCAGAGGATCGGCTCGAGCCCGGCCGCGAGCGCGGCCGGCACCTTGCGCGCCAGCGCCTCGTCGGTCTCGTCGAAGTACTGGCGCCGCTCGGAGTGGCCCAGCACCACCGCCTCGACGTCGAGCTCGACCAGCATCGGCGCCGATACCTCGCCGGTGAATGCGCCCGCGTCCTCCTCGTGCATGTTCTGTGCTGCGACTTTCACAGCGGTGCCATAGCGGCGCTCGACCACAGCGGTGAGCGCGGTGAACGGCGGGCAGATGACGACGTCGTGCTGCGTCGCCGCGATCCGTGGCAGCAGCGCGTCGACGAAGCTGGCCGCCTCGGCGACGGTCTTGTGCATCTTCCAGTTGGCGGCGATGTAGGGGGTTCGGTCAGGCATCTCTCAAAGCCTCCACTCCCGGCAGCTTCTTTCCCTCCAGCAGCTCCAACGATGCTCCTCCTCCGGTCGAGACCCAATTCACTTTCTCAGCCAACCCGAACTGGTGCAGAGCCGCCACCGAGTCGCCACCGCCGACGACGGTCGTGCCCGGTGCGGCGGCGACCGCCTCGGCGACGGCTCGCGTGCCGGCGGCGAACGGTTCCAGCTCGAACGCTCCCATCGGCCCGTTCCAGAGCACGGTGCCCCCGGCGCCGACAGTTTTCGCGTAGGCGGCGGCAGTAGCCGGCCCGATGTCGAGTCCCATCCAGCCGTCAGGGACGACGACGCCCTCGGCGAGGCGCACCGTCGTGCCGTCGTCGAACTCCTCGCCGAGCACGAGGTCGGTCGGCAGCGTGAGCTCGCAGTCGGACGTCGTTCCCTGCTTGAGCGCATCGGCGGCCAGGGGGACTCCGGCCTCCTCGACCAGCGAGTTCCCGGTCGGGATGTCCTGTGCGCGAAAGAAGCTGAAGCACATCGCGCCGCCGATCAGGATGCTGTCGGCGACTTCCAGGAAGCGGTCGATGACCCCGATCTTGTCGCTCACCTTGGCGCCGCCGAGGACGACGACGAGCGGCCGCTCAGGTGACTTGACCACCCGGGTCAGCTCGGTCACCTCGCGCTCGAGCAGCAGACCTGCGTAGCCGGGCAGAAGATGGGCAACCCCCTCGGTGCTGGCATGGGCGCGGTGGGCGGCGCCGAAGGCGTCGTTGACGTAGAGGTCGGCGAGCCCGGCGAGCGCCCTCGCCAGATCCGGATCGTTCTCGGTCTCCCCTGGCTCGAAGCGGACGTTCTCAAGCAGCAACACGTCACCCGGGCTCAAGCCGGCGGCCATCATCTCGACCTCTTCGCCAATCACCGCGAGAGCCTGTTTCACCGGGACGCCGAGGAGTTCACCCAGCCGCTCGCCGACCGGCTGCATCGAGAGCGCCGGGTCGACCTTGCCCTTGGGACGGCCGAGGTGGGAGACGAGGACCAGCGCCGCACCGCGCTCGCGCAATAACTCGATCGTCGGCAATGCTGCCCGGATCCGCGTGTCGTCGCCGACTCGACCGTCGTCCAGCGGCACGTTGAGGTCGACCCGAACGAGAACCCGCTTACCGGCGACGTCAGTGTCGCGCACGCTCTGCTTAGAGAAGCCCAACGTTCGCCCTCCGGTCGGGGCTCAGAGGACCTTGCCCGCCAGCTCAACGCAGCGGTTCGAGTAGCCCCACTCATTGTCGTACCAAGAGACCGCCTTGATCAGCTTGCCGTCGCCGATCGCCATCGTCTGGCCGGCGTCGAAGATCGAGGAGTGCGGATCGCCGACGATGTCGGTCGAGACGATCTCATCCTCGGTGTAGGAGAGGATCCCCTTCAGCGGGCCCTCCGCCGCCTCCTTGACCGCGGCATTGACGGCCTCGGGGTCAGTCGGCTGCGAAGGCGTGAAGACGAGGTCGACGACGGAGCCGGTGGCGACCGGGGCCCGCATCGCAAAGCCGTTCAGCTTGCCGTTCAGCTCCGGCAGCACGAGGCCGACGGCCTTGGCGGCGCCGGTCGTCGTCGGAATCAGGTTGAGCGCTGCGGCGCGCGCCCGGCGCAGGTCCCTGTGCGGCATGTCCTGCAGGCGCTGGTCGGCGGTGTAGGCGTGGATCGTCGTCATCAGGCCCTGCTCGATGCCGAACTTGTCGTTCAGCACCTTGGCCAGCGGCGCCAGGCAGTTGGTCGTGCAGGAGGCGTTGGAGATGATGTGATGGCTGTCGCGGTCGTAGTCGCTGTCGAAGTTGACGCCGAGCGCGACGGTCACGTCCGGCTCCTTGGCCGGGGCCGAGATGATCACCTTCTTGGCGCCCGCCTGCAGGTGCTTGGCGGCGTCGTCGCGGCCGGTGAAGAGGCCGGTCGACTCGATCACGACGTCGGCGCCCAGATCGCCCCACGGCAGCGCCGCCGGGTCGCGCTCGGAGAGCACCTTCAGCTCCTTGCCGTCGACCGTGATCGACCCCTCCCCCGCCTCGACCTCACCGGGAAAGCGGCCGAGGATCGAGTCGTACTTGAGCAGGTGGGCGAGCGTGCCGGTGTCGGTGATGTCGTTGACGGCGACGAAGTCGAGGTCCGCGCCCGCCGCGTGGGCGGCGCGGAAGAGGTTGCGCCCGATGCGGCCGAAGCCGTTGATGCCGACCTTCACAGCCATGAAGTCATGTCCTCCTGGAATTGGTTCTTCGTTGGTTTGAGGCTAATCACTGCCGACCGTCACCTCGATTTCATACCCGTCCGGGTCCTGCAGGAACGCGGAGTAAGAGCCCGAGCCATGGGAACGCCGCTCGCCGGGTTCGCCGACCGCTTTTCCGCCATTCCCGACACCCTGCTCCCAGGCAGCCTTGACCGCGACGATTCCCAGGCCCGAGAAGCTGAGCAGGCCGAAGCCCGGTTTGGCCGGGTGATGGGCGGCGATGAAGAAGACCGGTTTGGCGATGCCCCACCCGATCGTCTCGTCCTCCTCGAAATGGCGCCGCCAGCCAAGGGGCGCGAGCAGCGCGTCGTAGAAGGACGCGCTCCGGTCGAGGTCGGAAACCTCCAGGAGGACATGGTGCAACATCGGGCTGGGGAGGCTATACGGGGCGCCGGGGGCCGGGTCGGCCGGTCAGATTGGACGAGCGCCACATTTACCCCCTATAGCGTGGTCGATGCAGCTCTCGTCAGCCGCCGCGCGGGGTCCAGCGGAAGAAGCGAATCGCCAGCAGCAGTCCCCCGACGCCCCAGATCACGACCACAGCCAGGTGGTCCCAGGCGATCGTCGAGCTGCCGCCTGGCACGTAGGCATCGAAGAACGCCTGGAAAAAGGGGCGGATCGGGAAGTGGTTGGCGAAGTCGATGACGCCGGAGGGCAGCTCGTCGTCGGGGATGAAGACGCCGGAGAGGAAGTAGAGCGGCAGCAGCAGGGCGTTGACGATCGGCGCGGCGGCGTCCTGCGAGGGAATCGCAGCGGTGAGGGCGATGCCGAGGCAACAGAAGGAAGCCGCGCCGACGACGAGCACGACGAGCAGCTCGGGCGCCTGCGCCCAGGGGATCGGCACGCCATAGAGGAGCTTGCCCAGCGTCGCCACCAGCGCCAGCATCAGGGTCGCGACGACGATCGAGTTGCCGACCCGGCCGACGATGAAGACCCAGGGCGGCAGCGGCGTCGCCCGGACGCGCTTGAGGCGACTTTCTTCGCGAGCGATGACCAGCGACATTCCCAGCGTCTGCATCGTCGCCGAGACCACAGCGAGGGTGATGATCGCCGGCACGTAGTAGGTGGTGATCTCAACCCCGCCGGCGACATCGATCGTCTGGTCTCCGAAAACGGTGGCAAAGATCAGCAGCAGGATCACCGGGAAGGCGACCGTGAAGAAGACCGCGGCGGGGTTGCGCCAGAAGACCTTCTGGTCGTAGCGGAGCTGGTGGAGGACGAGGCTCATTCCGATTTGGTCAGCTCCAGGTAGACGTCCTCGAGGCTGGGCCGGCTGACCTCCAGCCCCTCGAGCTCCAATTCCCCGGCCAGCGCTCTGCTGGTCAGCTCGTTGAGCGTCTGCACCGGTGTCGTCGTCTCCAGCTCGACCTCGCGGCCGTTCTCGCGATAGCTGATCCGCGCTGGGCGGCTCTCGCGGTCGCCGAGGTCCTCCGGCGTGCCATGAGCGACGATCTCACCGCCAGCGATCACGGCGACACGGTCGGCCAGGCGCTGCGCCTCATCCATGTAATGGGTGGTGAGGAAGACGGTCTTGCCGAGCTCGCGCAGACCCGCGATCACGTCCCAGGCCTGCCGGCGCGCCTCGGGGTCGAAGCCGGTCGTCGGCTCGTCGAGGAAGAGCAGATCGGGGTCGCCGACAAGCGCCATGCCGACGTCGAGGCGGCGCTGCTGCCCGCCGGAGAGCCGGCCAGCGCGCTCGTCCGCCTTGCCGGTCAACCCGACCGCCTCGATCACCTCCTCTACCGGGCGCGGCGCCCTGTAATAGCCCGCGTAGAGGGAGAGTGACTCGGCCACCGTTAGGTAGGGCTCAAGCCGCCCGCTCTGCAGCACGACGCCGATCCGCTCGCGCCACGCACGGTCGGCGCGCTCCGGATCCTCACCGAAGACAGCGACATCGCCAGCGCTGCGCTTGCGGTAGCCCTCGAGGATCTCCACCGTGGTCGTCTTGCCGGCACCGTTGGGGCCGAGGAAGGCGAAGATCTCCCCCGGCAGCACGTCGAGGTCGATGCCGCGCACGGCCTCGGCGTCGCCGTAGCTCTTGCGCAGACCGCGGATGGAAATGACGGGATCGCTCAAAGCCGAGGCAGTCTACGACTCGAGGTCGCGGTGCTTGACGCGCACGACGACCCCCTCGCTGCCCTCAAGCGCACGGCGGATGCGGTCGGCGACCGTAACCGACCTGTGCTTGCCACCGGTGCAGCCAACCGCGATCGTCAGGTGGCTCTTGCCCTCGGCGACATAGGCCGGGACGAGAAACTCGAGCAGCGGCAGCAGCCGGCCATAGAACTCACCCGCCTGCGTACCCGACTCAACGTAGGCGCGCACCTCCTCGTCGAGGCCCGTCTGCGGTCGCAACTCGTCGACGTAATGTGGATTTGGCAGGAAGCGGACGTCGAGGGTTAGGTCGGCGTCGCGCGGCGGGCCGTTCTTGAAGCCGAAGGTGAGCAGCGTCAGCGCCAGCTTGCCGCTGTCGTGGCCGCCCAGCATCTCCTCGGCGATCCGCCGTCGCAGCTGACCCCCGGTGAGGCCGCTGCTGTCCATGACCATGTCGGCCCGCTCGCGCAGCGGTGCCAACAGCTCACGCTCGGCGCGGATCCCCTCGACGATCCGCCCTTCGGGCGCCAGCGGGTGACGGCGGCGCGTCTCCTTATAGCGGTCGAGCAGAGTCTCCTCGTCGGCCTCGAGGAAGAGCACGGTCGGCTTTAAGCCATCGGCCTCAAGTTCGCCAAGCACCTGGAGCAGGTCCTCGAAATACTCGCCGCCCCGCACGTCGGAGACCACCGCTGCCCGCTCTACTCCGCTGCCTTCGTGGCGGAACAGCTCGCCGAGGCTGCCGATCATCCGCGGCGGCAGGTTGTCAACGCAGAAGTAGCCGCCGTCCTCGAAGGCGGCGATCGCCTCCGACTTGCCGGCGCCGGAGTGCCCGGTGATCAGGATCAGCTCGACCGCTTTGCCGGCCCGGTGATTGTCGCGGTCCACGCCCACCTCACTCTTTTTGACCGTCTTCGCCATTAGGTACAGCTCACTTTCAGCCGCCCGTCCGGTGCAGTTGCTCGTGGATCTCGCGCGCCAGCTTGCCCGGCACGCCGGGCACCGCCTCCAGCTCCTCGCGACTGGCGGAGAGGAACCGCTCGGGCGTGCCGAAGTGCTTGAGGAAGGCCCGCTTGCGGGCGGGACCGACACCCTTGAGGCCGTCGAGCACCGATCCAGTCATTGCCCGGTCGCGGCGGCCGCGATGATGATCAATCGCGAAGCGGTGCGCCTCGTCGCGCACCCGTTGCAGGAGCTTGGAGGCCTCGGACTCCGCTGCCAAGTCGATCGGCACAGGACGGCCGGGAATGTAGACCTCCTCCTCACGCTTGGCGAGGGAAACGACCGTGACACCACGCTCGACGAACGGCCCAAGCGCTCCCATCGCCGCGCTGAGCTGCCCCTTGCCGCCGTCGACGACTACCAGCGAGGGCAGCGCCGCAAAGCTCTCATCGCGTTTGCCGTCATGCGGGGAGAGGTCTACCTGCTCCTCGTAGCGGCTGACGCGACGGCTCAACACCTCCTGCATAGAAGCGAAGTCATCGGACCCGTTGCTGCGCTCGCCGCGGACGCGGAATCGGCGGTAGTCGGACTTCTTGGTGGCGCCCCCCTGGAAGACGACCATCGAGGCAACCGTGTGCTCGCCACCGATGTTGGAGATGTCGAAGCCCTCGACCCGCACCGGCAGCTCCTCCATCTGTAGCGCCTCGCGCAGGTCGGCGAGCGAGTCGACCCGGCGCTGGCGCCGGTGCTCGCGCCGCAGGCGGTCCTGGTCGAGAGCAAGCCGTGCGTTGCGCTCAGCGAGCTCGCGCAGGCGGCGCTTGTCGCCACGCTCGGCAACGCGCACCTCGACCGGCGAACCGCGCTTCTCCCCCAACGCCTCGGCCAGCAGCTCAGCACGCCCGGACAGATAGGGGCCGACGACGATCGTCCGCGGCATCGCAGGCGAGGCCGAGTAGTACTGGCCGATGAACTCCTCTGCGACCTCGGCCAGGTCGCGTTCAGCCTGGTTGTCGAGGTAGAAGCTCTGGCGCTCGGCGAGGATGCCATCGCGCACCTGGAAGACCTGGGCGTTGGCATCCGCCCCTTCGCTTGCCACGCCAATCAGGTCGGCGGTTCCGACCGAGCCGCCGGCGATCCGCTGCCGCTCGAACAGCGACTGGACCGCTTTGAGGCGGTCGCGGTGCACCGCCGCGCGCTCAAACTCACGCGCCACCGCCGCTTCGTCCATCTTCGCCTGCTCGTCCGCCTCGACCTGGCGGTAGCGACCGGAGAGGAAATCGACGATCGCGTCGATATTGTGCCGGTACTCCTCCTGGCTGATGTAGCCGACGCAGGGCGCCCCGCAGCGCTTGATGAAGTAGTCGAGGCAGGGGCTGCCGGAGCGCCGCCCTGGCTCGGCGCCCTCGCAGGTGCGGAACTGGAAGAGCTTGCCGAGCAGGTCGAGCGTCTCACGCACCCGCTTGGCGCTGGAGAAGGGACCGAAGTAGGCGCGGCCGGCGCGGTGCTTCTCGCGGGTGAAATAGACGCGCGGGTAGTCCTCGTCGAGGCTGACGCAGACGTAGGGGTAGGACTTGTCGTCGCGCAAGCGGATGTTGAAGCGCGGCCGGTGGCGCTTGATGAAGCTCTGCTCGGCCAGCAGCGCCTCGGCCTCGTTGGCGGTGACGAGTACGTCGATCCGGTCGACGCGGGAGGTGAGTCGCGTCTCGCCGCCGGAGAAATGGGAACCGACCCGCTTGCGGATCGAGCGGGCCTTGCCGACGTAGAGCAGCTCGCCGTTCGCCTCGTAGAAGAGGTAGACGCCGGGCGCGTCGGGAAGCTCGCGGCGCTGCCGTGCCAGCCGCTCCGCGCGGGAGGTCTCGTGGTTGCTCTCGTCCATCAGCTATAGGAAAACACTTCGACCCTCCGGCCCGCGGTGAATCAGACTGCGACGCGGATCCTCCGGGTCTCGCTGGGGGTAGGCTCCTGGCCAGTTGGCCAACCTTCCACACGGAGACGGAGAGAGCGAGATGACCACCGAGACGATCAGCCCGCCAGAGCTGAGCACGCTGCGAATCGAGGTCGACGGCGAGATCGGCACCCTCACCCTCGATCGCCCCGACGCCTTCAACGCGATGAGCCCCGAGATGATCTTCGACCTGGGGACCGCCTTTGCCTGGTTCGCCGACCAGGCGCCGTTGCGGGCGCTGATTGTCACCGGCGCCGGCAAGGCTTTTTGCTCCGGCGGCGACATCAACGGCTTCAAAGCCGGGGTCGAAGACGACTCAATCGACCTGCCCGCGCAGGTGCGGCGGGGGGCCGAGGCGCTGCACGTCGCGATCGTCGACCTGCGCCGGATCCCATATCCGGTGATCGCAGCGGTCAATGGCGCCGCCGCCGGAGCGGGCTTCTCGCTGGCCTTGGCCTGCGATATCCGCATAGCCGCCGAGGATGCCTTCGTCGCCTGTGCCTACGGCCGCATCGGCGCCTCGCCCGACGGAGGCATGACCTACTTCCTGCCGCGCATCGTGGGGCCGAGCCGGGCGCTGGAACTCTTTCTCGAGGACCCCAACCTGACGGCGGCGGACGCGCTCGAGGAGGGTCTGGTCTCCGAGGTCGTTCCCGCCGACGAGCTGATGGACGTCGCGCGAGCGAAGGCCGAGAAGCTCGCCACCAGGGCCCCCCACTACGTGAAGATGGCCAAAAAGCTCTGCGGTGTGAGCATCGAGAACAGCATCAACGACCACCTGCAACTGGAGCGGCACGGGATCGCCGACAGCATGGCGACCGAGGATCTCCGCGAAGGGGCGATCGCCTTCTTCAGCGGCGAGACGCCCGTGTTCAAGGGCCGCTGAACCGACGCCCGCCGACCGCCGTATCCGCCTTCTGAACCGTCTAGAGTCTCCCTGAGCATTCCCCCATCTGGAAAGGATCGAACTCGATGAAGAAGCTCGCCTCCCTCCTTGTCCTCGCCCTGGTCGCGGCCGCCCTCGTCGCCTGCGGTGACGACGACGATTCCGGCACCACGACCACGACCGAAAACACCTCCGGCGCAGCTGCTGAAGGTGGCGAAAAAGCCGGCGGCGGCGAAGGTGGCGGCGCGGCCCTCGCGTTCGAAGCCGACCCCGGCGGCGAACTCGCCTACACCAGCACCTCGGAGACCTCCGAAGCCGGCGCAGTGACGATCGACTTCAAAAACCCGCAGGGCCTCAGCCACGACGTCGCGATCGAAGACAAAGGTGGCGAAACGATTGGCAAGACCGACGTGATCGGCGAAGGCGAAACCTCCACCAAAGCCAACCTGAAACCAGGCGAATACACCTTCTACTGCTCAGTCCCCGGCCACCGGGAAGCCGGCATGGAAGGCACGCTGACCGTCAAATAGCGGCCAGAAACCGGCGCCCGTCAGCCGGCGGGCACCAGCATTTGCTCACTGCGTAGTCAGCCTTTCTTCACAGCGACCACTAGAGCCAGCTCCAGCCACTTGAAGTGGCAATCCACCTCGGCGAAGCCGACTTCCCGCAACCAGTCCACCTGCTCTGACAGATCGGCAAGGCGATCGGTGGGGTCATCCTCAACCCGACCGATCTCGCGGCGAAAACGCTCGTGCAGGTGCGACGAGGCCGCTGTCACGAGATCGAGGTTCGCGAAGACGCCGCCTGGCACGAGAAGCGCGTGGATCTCCCCGAACAGTGTCTGCTTGCGCTCGTCCTCGAGATGATGAATCGCCAGCCCGGAGACCACGGCATCAAACGGTCCCGAATCTGTAAGTGGAAGCTCGAGGTCGTCTGCGCGGAGCTCGACAAGCGGATCGGCGCCGAAGCGCTCGGCCGCTCGTGCCAGCATCGGCTCGGAGGCATCGACCCCGACCGCTGTCGCCTCGGAGTGACTGCGGGATACCAAAGCGAGCAGGCGGCCGTCACCGGTGCCGAGGTCGAGGAACCGCTCGATCCGCGAGGGAAGCGCTTCCAGCAACATTTCCTCGGCAAGGTGCCTATGCGGTATCTCGCGATAGAGGTACTCGGCTACACGCTCGAGTCGCCCCACTCACCTGACACGACCGCGGCCTACTCGGTGGGCGCCATGACGCGGGTGACGCTGTCACCGACGAAGCATGGCTTCTCGTTGCCCTCGACCTCGAGGGTGAAGCGGGTAACTACCTCCCACCAGCCGCCGCCCTTCTCGTCGATCGAGACGACCTCGGCCTTGCCGCGAACTTTGGAGTCGACGGGAACAGGGGCTGGGAATCGGATCTTGTTCCAGCCGTAGTTCACCCCGAGGGTGAAGCCGGTGGAGGAGATCAAGGTTTTGCGGAAGCCGTCGACCAACGACAGGGTTAGGTTGCCGTGGGCGATCGTCGTGCCGAAGGGGCTCTCATTCTTCGCCCGCTCGACGTCGACGTGAATCCACTGGTCGTCGCCTGAGATCTCGGCGAAGGCATTGATGTCGTCCTGGGTGACGGTGCGCCACTCACTCGGCCCGATCTCCTGGCCGAGCAGCGCCTGCATGCCCTCTACCCCTTGCACCTCGACGACGGTCGCCATCGGGCAGAGGCTATCCGAAGACGGAGATCCCGTCGCGCTCCAGGTCAGAAGAGGAAACCGGTCAGGCCATTGATAATGGCACCGACGATTGCTGCCGCGGCGATTGCAGCGGCTTTGAGACTACGGCTGGCCCAAACTTGGGAGACGGTGCGTTCCCCGGATTCCTCTAGGAGCTCCAAGGGTGGGACCAACTTAGGCTCGACATGCTGCATAAACAGCACGACTGACAGCATGAGGAAACCGGCCACCACAGCCGACAATCCAATCGTTCGCCCCACAGGTCCATCAGTCAGGCTGAGGAACGTCAAGCCAACTATTGCGGCCCATGGAGCCCAGAACGAGAGGTGCCCAGGCCATCGTCCGACCACTTGAGTCCAGCGCCGCCCCTTGTCCAGCTGACTCTTGAGTTCGCGCTCTATACCCGCGACCGCAAACTGATCCTTACCTCGAACGCTTACGTAGGCACCGACGTTGCGATCAAAGCTGATCATCGCATTTACCTTGTCCGTGTGCGAGGAAAGCGTTATGCCACGGACCTCGGCGATTTCGATTTCTTCCAAGTGTGCTTCGAAATCCTCGACCCTGCGGAAAGTTCTTTCCCGACCTGGTAGATCAAGCCGAATGCTCTGGTAGCGAGAGTATTCCGGAGAGCCCTCCTCGGAAGTTTTTTCGGTCAGTTCGTGCGCGATACGAAAAATTCGCACGATGTCCTGCAAGCCTCCCTTCCACCGCGTCCAGGCGAGGGAGTCTCCCCGCGCTTCGTCCTCTATCGCAGGTGGCTCAAAGACTGGGGTTTCCAGGCTGGGCAACTGATTTGCGTCGTCTACTTCTTGAACGCGATCTTCGGCTTCGCTCACGCCTGAATACATTACTTAAGCTGAATAACTCAATCCAGGCGCATACTCGTCGGCGACGCTTACCGTATGTCGAGCTCGCGGTCGAAACCTCGGGGTGCCAGCAACGACAGCCTCACCACCGCTGTCAGTCCGACCACCAGCCGGGGAAGATCTCTCCGTCGCCGTCGTGGTGCGCTCCGAGCGCGAGCACCTCGAGTCCATCCGAGCCGGCCTCGAAGGCGCGCGTCACTTCCGGCGCGACGCGGATCGCGTCGAGCGCCTCGACATCGATGATCTCGTCGTCGAGCTTCATCCGCCCGGAGCCGCCCAGCACCACGTAGACCTCCTCGGCGTTCTCGTGCTTGTGCCCGAACGGCGAGCGCTGATCGGGCTTCAGCCGAATGTGACTGACCCCGGTCTCCTCGGCATCGAGATCGCCCCTCGCGAATCGCGCCTCTTGGGCGTCGCTGTATCCGAACTCGGCTGCGGAGTCCTTGACGTCGAGGAGCTTCGTGTGCGTGAAAGGACGGGACATATGTGGCCTCCTGTGCTCGCCTATTACCGTCGGCCTGCAAGCTACCCCCGTACGAGCCCCGCTACACCGGCCGCAGGCGCAACGGAGCGTGCCTGGCGATCAGCTCGAAGTCGGCGTCCGCGCTGACCAGATCGGCGCCGGTGCGGATTGCGACCGCGGCGATCAAGCAATCAGCAAGCTGGCGCGGGGTCTCCCCTCCCCGATGACAGAGCCGGTAGAGCTCAGCCGCACTCTCGTAGTCGGCCGGACCGTCGACGGGAAGGAGGCGGAGGCCGTAGAGGAAGCGCCGCAATCGGTTCCAGTCCGCGTCATCGCGAGCGCCGGCGAGAACCTCCATCACAACGGTGTCGGTGGTGGCGAGCGCGACCTTGGTGTCCAGGGCGGACCGCAGCCAGAGGTGGGCCGCACTTCCAGTGGCCCGCAGGAACTCGATCCAGGCAGAGCTGTCGACGAGGGTCACAGCTCCGGTATCTCTTGCCGAGCGCGCATTCCGTCCAGATCGCCATCCCAACCGCGTCCCTCCATGGCCCGCATTTCCTCGCGGCTCATCCGCTCTCCCACCAGCTTGCGCAATGCCAGGTCAACTGCCTCCCGCTTGCTGCGCAGGCGGTAGATGCGCATCGCACGGTCCACCAGGTCGTCGTCGATCTCGATATTGGTGCGCGTCATTACACCAAAATACACCTGAAGGTGTATCCCGCTCGTAGTGGCGACGGTCATGCCACAAGCCTCACTTCGAAACTGGGGACGACGAACGCTCCGGCACCGCCGAGGAGCGCGAGGATCCGGCTGACGTAGGCCTGGGTCTCGGGGTAATCGGGGATGCAGTCGCAGGCTTCCACTGGAGCCGGACCGGCGTTATAGGCGGCTAAGGCAAGGGATGGGTCGCCGAACTGGCGCAGTAGGTCCGACATCAGGTGGGCTTGGGCGTCGATTGCTTCAACTGGGTCATACGGGTCGCGGAGGCCGTAGGCGGCGGCCGTAGAGGGCATGAACTGTGCGATGCCCTGCGCCCCCGCCGGGGAGCCGGCATTGGGATCGAAGTTCGACTCGGCCATCAGCTGACCGGCGAGTAGGGCCGCCGAGACATTCCAGTGGGTCGCCGCCTGCAGCAGGGGCGCTCGGAATTGAGCGGGGACGAAGGAGGGAAGGCTGCCGGCAGCAGCGAGCGCGCCGTCTCCTCCACTATCCAAACTCGGGCTAGCCCCAACCGAGTTTCCGGCCGCGGAGCACGGCGGCGGACCGACTGCGAATCCGTAGTGCCAAGCCTCCCACGAGTAACGCTGGACGAAGCCAAAGCGCGAGGCGTTCTCAGCCAGCCAGCCATACGCTGTTTCCGGTCCCAGGTCGAGCTCGGTCGCGCAACGGTGCAGCGACTTGCCTGGCGGCGCCACCCAGGTCGGGTCCGGGTGAGCGGCGAAGAGTGCAGCCTGCTCGGCATCGGAGCGGAAGCCCGAGTTGACGACCAAGGTCAGCCCGGCGTGCGATGCGGCGGCGGCCATGCGGTCAAAGGCAGCGGCCACATCGGGGCGCATTCCCTCCCCCGACCGATAAACCAACGGGCCGCTGTAGCCACCGCCGCTCGCCGTCGATGGCATCGAGGTGCCGCTCTTCGATGGCGCGGCCGCTTCGGCGAGTGCCGATGCCTCCACCCGATGCGCATCGACGCTGCCAACGACCACGGCCTTGACCCGCACCGGGGCGAACGAGATTTCGTCCGGAAAGGAGATCCGCAGCCGGGTTGGGGCAACTTCGTTCGCGTGTGCCACGTCCACGGCTGCCGCTCGCGCCCGCAGCAGATATACGGCCTTCTCCATATGAACCGGGTTCGGCAGCCCGTTCGGCAGGGTCAGCGGGGCCAGCAGCCGCGGCAGGTCGTCGCGCATCGAGCGCGCCGCCGATATCGCAGCCAGATCCGCCGCTCGTTGCGCTCGCCCCTTACCGGTGACGGCTCCCGCGATCGCCACGAGCGCCAGCGCAGCGACGATCAGCGCAAAGGCGCCGCCAAGGGCCAAGGGCAACGCCTGCCCATCCTCCCTGCGAGTCGGATCCATGCCCCGACCCTGCCGAGGCGCGACGCACGTGTGGTGCGCTCAGTCGAAAGTCTGTGTGACGAGGTCCAGACGCATCACGCGCTGACGTCGACTATCTCGATCAGCTGCCCTCGGAACGCATTGCCGCCCGCCCTGGGGCGACTCACCGGTCGATCCCGTCATTCGTCTGCGGATCATCCGCCGCTTCATCCTTTCGATCGCAGTATTGCCGGAAGTTATTGTCTTCAATACTCAATAGCCGATCGCAGGCTCGAATCGGCAGTACACCAACACGTAGAGGGATACCCAGCAAGGCCGATCGTGTGGCTAGCCAGGACGGCTGGTGCTTGAGCACGACGACGCGCAGGCCTTGGGCCATCAAATCGCGGACGGCAAGTGCTGTGAGGGCACGGGCCTCTGCCAGGTCAGCCCGAAGCAGCCCGGCGGTGGCGTGGATGCGGGGCTCCTCCTGCACGGATCGCAAGAGCGAAGGCGGCAAATGGATGACGCCCGCCGACTCCCGGACGAGCGGTAGTGCGGCCGCGATCTGCTCAACTCCCTCTGGCTCCGGCGGCAGAGACAGCTGACAGATCTGCCCGCGGGAGGCGACCTGCGCATCCGGCAAGTGGGCGTTGAGGCGCTCCTCGAGCATCCGAGCCCCTGTGGTCGCTATAAGCGAGGGGCGAGGCGGGCGGCTCTCATCGAGATCGATCAGCAACGCCGCTCGATCCGGCTCGGAGGCGGCACAGGCAAGTGCCGCAGAAGCTGCTCGTGCGCCGCTCGCTGCGCCCACCGCCGTGACCAGGACGACCGGACCGCGCTCGCCGACGATCCGCCAGCTGTTCGTGGTGGATCGCGCCTTCACTTCGGCCTCACCGCGGCGGACGAGGTGACAGTGAGACGGTCGGCGATCGCCGGCAGCGGCGACGGTGGCCGCAGGCGCACGGTGACCCGCCCGCCCTGGACCGAGACGGCGACCTCGTCCTCGGCCCAGCCCGGCAGCGCGTCACGAGCGGCGACCGCTGCCGGCCGACCCGCTGCCAACGCCAACGCTCCCGCCTCAGCGGCGCCGTCGGCAAGGGTCAGCGTGTAGCCGGTTGCGAGCAACTGCAGAGTCAGCAGCCCGGCCAGCAGGAGCACCGGCAGGGCGGCGACCAGCTCGACCGTGCTCTGCCCCTCCTCCCTAGGAGCGCGGATAACCCACATCAGGCCTCTAGCCATCACCCGGCTCCAGCGCGGCGCCCGCGCCGACAGTCAGTCGTGGCATCGCCGGAAGCAGTCTCGGAATGGCGACTCGAACCGAGACGCCGTTGCCATCGCTCACCTCCGCCCCGTCGCGCATCGACGGCGGCAACGCTCGCCGCGCCGCGGCCGTGGCGTCGCCCCCGACCAGGGCCGCCCGCGCTCCCGCTCGGGCCGCAATCGATGCCGACCACAGCGCCTGCCCGGCAAGGCCGATCTGTGCCGCCACCAGGACCGCCAGCAGCAGGAACGGGATCACGGCGACCATCTCGACCGACGCGGTCCCGTCCTCCCTGCGAGCGCTGCTGGTGGTCTGGCGCGACACGCCGCGACCATTCCAGGCTGGAACGCGCAGGTGGCGCGCTCAAACGAAAAGTTCGGTAACGGCTCTGTGCCGCCCCAGAAACGACCTCTAGTAGGTGTTGGCCTCGGTCCAGACCCGCCAGATCGCCGCCACCGAGGCGCCGAGCAAGAGGATCCAGGCCAGCGTGCCGCCGCCGCTCGCGAACATCTCGTCGCTGCCAGCGATCAACAGCGCGATCAAGCCCAGAGCGGCGTAGAGAATCCCGCGTCGGCCGTCGCTCAGGCTCACGAGGGTCAGCTGCTGCTGGCGACTCAGCACATACAGAGACCACGCGATCGCGGCGAGAAACCCCATCGTGATCGCGGTCAGGATCGTGTCCGCGGCGTTGCCGCCGGCGGGGACGAACGCCACCACCACGGCAAGCAGCATCACGATCGCGACGTTGCGTAGGGTCCGCACGCGAAAAATTGTACGGCTAGTCACTTACTCGTCATCACGACGATGCCGACCACCACCGCGGCGAGGGTCGAGACCAGCGCCAGCCCGCCGAGCACCGCTGCTGCCCCCGCCGCCACCGGCCGCCCGCCGCGGTTGAGGTCGGCGAAGCGTGCGCCGCCCCAGATCGCCACCGAGAAGACGAAGGTGATGCCGACGCCGGCGACCAGCGAGGCGATCACGGTCTTCACCAGGTCCCCCGTATGGACGAGCGTCGCCACCAATCTCTAACTTGCCGGGACCGGCGATCCTTCCTGGGCGCGCCGGACGAAGATCGCGACGATCAAGGCGAGGGCCACCAGGGTGACCAGGATCGGCCCCAGCGCACCGCTGCCGAAGATATGCGTGAAGCCGTACACAGCCGCCCCGATCGCCGCCGCGGCGGGCAAGGTCAGCAGCCAGGCCATGAAGATGTTGCCCGCTACCCCCCAGCGCACAGCGGAGACCCGCTTGCCGGCTCCGGCGCCCATCACGCCGCCGTTGATCACGTGCGTGGTCGAGAGCGGGAAGCCGAAGTGGGTCGAGGCGAGGATCACCGCGGCGCCGGAGGACTGCGCCGAGAAGCCCTGGGCGGCATCCATCTTGATGATGCGACTGCCGGTCGTACGGATGATCCGCCAGCCGCCGAAGTAGGTTCCGAGCGCGATCGCGGTGGCCGCCGATGCAATCACCCAAAACGGCGGGTCGGCGTTGGCGCCCAAGGTCCCGTTGGCGATCAGCGCCAGGGTGATGATGCCCATCGTCTTCTGCGCGTCGTTGGTGCCGTGGGCAAGCGCCAGCAGGCCGCCGGAGACGATCTGGCCGTAGCGGAAGCCGCGGGTGACCGGACCGGGGCGCTGGCGGCCGACGATCCTGTAGGCGATCCCGATGCCGAGTCCGGCGACCAGGAAGGCCACGACAGGGGCTACGACAGCGGGAATCAGCACTTTGCCGACGAGGCCTTCGGCCAGCACGGCGTCGAAGCCAACCGCTGCGACCGCAGAGCCCACCACCCCACCGATCAACGCGTGCGATGAGCTCGACGGCAACCCGAACCACCAGGTGATCAGGTTCCAGGTGATCGCGCCGATCAGGCCGGCGAAGACAATCGTCGGCGTGATCACGGCCGCGTCGACGACGTCGTTGGCGACCGTCGCGGCCACGGATATCGAGATGAAGGCGCCGACGAAGTTGAGCAGCGCGGCGAACCCAATTGCCACCTGCGGCCGCGCCGCCCCGGTCGAGATCGAGGTGGCGACGACGTTCGCCGTGTCATGGAACCCGTTGGTGAAGTCGAACGCCAGCGCCGTGCCGACGACGATGACCAGGATCAGGTCAGAGTCCACAGGCAATCATGAGTTCTTGATGACTATGCCCTCGAGAATCTGAGCCGCGGTCTCGGTTGCGTCGATCGCGTTCTCGAGCACCGCGAACATGTCCTTCCAGCGGATCACCACCATCGGGTCGATGCCATTGGAGAAGAGCGAGGCGACCGCGTCGCGGGAGATTCGGTCGCCCTCGTTCTCGAGCCGGTGGATCTCAATCCAGTAGCGATCGAGGCCCTTCAGCTCGCGCAGGTGCTCGAGCCCCTCGGCAAGCTGCTCGCAGGCGCCTACCAGCACCTTGGTGAGGGCCTGGGCCTGGGCCATCGGGGCTTCTATCTGATAGAGGCCGAGCAGGTCGGCGGCTTCCTCGGTGTAGTCGACGATGTCGTCCATCTGCGTCGCCAGGCCGTAGATGTCCTCGCGGTCGATCGGGGTGACGAAGGTCGAGTTGAGGCGCTGGACGATGGCGTGGATGATCCGGTCGCCCTCCTGCTCGGCCTTGAGGATCTCGCGTGGGAGGTCGCCGCCATCGGGCCATCGGCCCATCATCTCGTCGAGCAGACGTGCCGCCTGGAGGGTGTTCTGGCCGGCCTCGATGAAGAGATCGAAAAAGGCGCTGTCCCGCGGCAGCAGGGAGAGGCGGATCACGTCTTCATCCTATTGATCGGGTCGGGTCCGACGACCCTCAGCCGGCGACCGCGGCGAAGTGCTCGGCGGCCCTGGCACGGTGGCGCTCGCGGAGCTCCCCCTGCACGCTGCGCCGCTCTGCCTCGGGCGCGCTGAGCCTCGTCCAGAGGCCGTTCGTGTCGAGCTCCCAGGCATTTGTGTTGTCGGCGAAGCTGCGCTCGAGCACGTCGAGCAACTCCGCCTTCAACGCCTCGTCCTCGATCGGGGCGACCAGCTCGACCCGGCTATCGAGGTTGCGCGGCATCAGGTCCGCCGAGCCGGTCAGCACTCGGGTCTCCGGGCCGCGCTGGAAGGCATAGATGCGCGAGTGCTCGAGGAAGCGGCCGACGACCGAGACGACGCGGATGTTCTCCGAGACGCCGGGCACCCCGGGCTTCAGGCAACAAACTCCGCGCACGTTGAGATCGATTGGAACCCCCGCCTGCGATGCCTCATACAGGGCCTGGATGCAGCCGGCGTCGACCAGGGCGTTCATCTTCAACTCGATTCGCGCCTCTTCTCCGGCGCGGTGCGCCGCGACGGTCGCCTCGATCTCCTCGACGATGCGGTCGCGCATCGTCGTCGGCGAGACCAGCACCTTGCGGTACTCGGCGGGGCGGCCGTAGCCGGTCAGGAAGTTGAACATCTCGGCGACGTCGGCACCGATCTCGGGGTCCGCCGTGAACAGGCCCAGGTCGGTGTAGAGGCGGGCGGTGGTCGGGTTGTAGTTACCGGTGCCGATGTGGACGTACTCGCGCACCCGGTCGCCCTCGCGGCGGGCGACGAGGATCGCCTTGACGTGCGTCTTCAGTCCCGGAATGCCGTAGACGACGTGGACGCCAGCCTCCTCCATCGACTTCGCCCAGTGGATGTTGGCCTCCTCGTCGAAGCGAGCTTTCAGCTCGACCATGCAGACCGCCTGCTTGCCGCGTTCGGAGGCGCGGATCAACGCCGGCACCAGCGGCGAGTCGTCGCTGGTCCGGTACACCGTCTGCTTGATCGCCAGCACGTCGGGGTCCGCGACCGCCTGCACGACGAAGCGCTCGACCGAGCTGGCGAAAGAGTCATAGGGGTGATGGACGAGGATGTCGCCCTGGCGGATCGCGGCGAAGATGTCCACCTGCTTGTCGTCCTCCCCCTGCAGGTGTGGTTGGGTGACCGGCGTCCAGGGCTCGTAGCGCAGCTCCGGGTAGCCGGTGGCATCGACGACGTTGCCCAGATCGGCGAGATCGATCAGACCGTCGATGTCGTATACCTCGCGGTCTTCGAGCCGCAGCGCATCGACCAGCTGGGCGCGCAACTTCGGGTTCATCCCCGCCGCGACCTCGAGCCGCACCACCTCGCCGAAGCGGCGCCGGCGCAGCTCGTCCTGGACCGCCTGCAGCAGGTCGTCAGCCTCGTCTGAGATCGTGAAGTCGGCGTCGCGGGTGACGCGGAAGTAGCCGTGCTCGACCACCTCCGCGCCGGGGAAGAGCGCGTCGAGGTTGGCCGCGATCGCCTCCTCCAGCGGCACGAAGACCTCGTTGCGCTCGCCGACCCGCAGGAAGCGGCCGAGCAGCTCCTTTGGCACCTTGACACGAGCGATGATCTCGGTGCCGCTGTCGGGGTCGCGCAGCAACACGCCGAGGCTGAGGGAAAGGTTGGAGATGTACGGGAAGGGCCGGCCGAGACCGATCACCAGCGGGGTCAGCGTCGGGAAGACCTGCTCGTGGAAGCGGTTGTCGATTTCACGCCGCTCCTGCTCGCTCGCCGTCTCCAGCGAGATGATGCGGATTCCCTGCTCGTCGAGGGCCGGACGCAGGGTGCCGTCGAAGCAGTTGTGCAGCCGCGTGTCGAGCTCCAGCACCCGGGCCTGGATCGCGTCGATCTGCTGGCTCGAGCCGAGGCCGTCAGGGCCGCGAGCGTCGATGCCGGCATCGAGCTGGTCGAAGAGACCGGCGACCCGAACCATGAAGAACTCATCCAGGTTGGAGGCGTAGATCGAGCAGAACCTGACCCGCTCCAGCAGCGGCACCTGCGGATCCTCAGCCAGTTCAAGGACCCGCTGGTTGAAGTCAAGCCAGGAGAGCTCGCGATTGAAGTAGAGGGCCGGATCGTCGATCGGGCAATCGTACTGCCGCACCCCAGTCAGCCCCGCACGCCTCAGGCAGCCCGCGGAGAAGCTTGCTCGATCGCCGCCGCCTCACCGATGGCTCGCCGGTAGCCGCCCGCCAGCTGCTCCAGCGCCCGCTCCCAGGAACGCTCGCGGGCGCTGCGCATTGCCGCCTCACCGAGCCGCTGTCGCAATGTGGCCGAGGAAGCGAGCTGCAGCACCGCTCCGGCCAGGTGGTCGGCGTCGGGACGGCAGAGGATGCCGGTGTGGCGATTCTCGATCAGTGCTGCCGGCCCGCCCTCATCCACCGCGACGACCGGTAGGCCGCTGGCGCCGGCCTCAAGCACGACCTGCCCGTAGGTATCGGTGCGCGAGCAGAAGAGGAAGAGGTCGGCGCTGGCGTAGGCCCGGGCAAGCTCATCGCCTTCGAGCCAACCGAGGAAGGTCGCGTGCTCGCCGAGACGAGCGCGCAGCTCACTCTCCTCGGGGCCGCCGCCGGCCAGTAGGAGGTGTAAACGCGGCTCAGCGCGACGCGCCCGCAAGAAAGTCTCAGCAAGTAGGTCAACCCCCTTCTCGCTGGTCAGGCGGCCCGCGTAGAGGACCCTCAACTCGCCCGGATAGGCATCGCGGTCGGCCTTCTCGGGACCGAAGCGGGCAACGTCGACGCCGCGCTCCCAGCGGTCGATCTGGTCCTCATCGAGGCCGAAGCCGAGCAGTGAGCGGTCCGCTGCTGGACTTGGCGAGAGGACCCGAAAGGGTGCCGTGTAGAAGGCGCCGAGCGCCATCCTGGACATTGCCTCGAGCCCGCCATCGCCACTCCGGAGACCGGCGTAAGTTGCAAGCTCGGTGTGGTAGCTGGCGACGAGCGGCGTGCCGGAGACGCGGCTGAGCAACGAGGCGGTAACCCCGGCGGGACCGGGGGCCGTGACATGGACGAGGTCGTAGCGTCCCTCAGCCAGCGTCTCGGCGAGGTCTGGCAGGCCCGGCACGCCGAGGGTCATGCCCTCATAGAAGGGCACCTGCAGCGCCGTGGCGGCGGGGAGTCGCCGATCGACACCAGGATCAGTGCCGACTACCTCGACCTCGAAGCCCGGCACCCCGCGCTCCCGAATCTGCTCGATCGTGTGGGTGACGCCGTGCATCGCCTCAATCCCATCGGCGATCAGGGCGACCCGTGGTCGCTCGCCTTGGCGCCCAGCCAGCTTCGACTTCTCGGAACCGAGGAAGACGGTTGGCGGTGCGTAGGGGATCGCGGGCAGCAGCGCCTCGAAGAGATCACCGACAGCCGTCTGCATGTCGCCCCCCGCGACAGCACTCGCCCCCCGGTCGACCGCGAGGCGCAGGCGGCGATCGTGGATGCGACGGGCACGGCGATAGAGATCGGCGTGTGAAAACTCCTCCGACTGGAGGTAGTCGAGCAGCTCCCGTCCACGCAGTTCGATGCCGATCGAGCGCAGCCAGGAATCGAGCAGCGTGCGGGCGTCCTCGGGTCCGATATCGGCGGCGATAGCCCCTTCGCGCGCCGTGCCCTGGCCGACGACACGCTGGGCTATCTTCAAAACCGCCGCTGGGTCCGGAGCAGGCTCGTCCCGTTCCAGACGTGCCGCTTGTTGAGTACCCATAGTGACCTCTAACTCGCGGCACGTCTCCTCCGCCATGCTCAGCGCGCGGGTCGCCAGCGCCATCGCGGCGTGGGCCCATTTCGCGGCGCTTCCCTGTTCGCCCCCTGCCACCGCCTCGCCGGCGCGGAGATGGGCGAGAAACTCTTCCGGCGTGGAGGCATCGGGCACCTCGGTATAGGTGCGGCCAATATCCACGCCGGCGTGGTCGTCGGAGCCACCGACCCCGGTGCTGCCGTGCGTTTCGACGTAGATCACGGCGGGCATGTTGAGCTCCGCTGCGCGCGACCCGTTGCGAATCTCCCAGATCGGGAAGAGCTCTGCGAGGCGACGGCGGTGGCGCGGTGTCAGCGGCGCCGCGACGTCGTAGAAGGGATGCGCCAGCGCACAGGCGATCCCGTTCTCGTCAAGGTATGCGGCGCAGGCTTCGACGTCGCCGGCGTGTGCCTGCAGCCACTCATGGTCCCCAGGAGTGATCCCGTAACAGAGGACGTGAACCGCCTGGGGCTCGCCGGCGAAGCGGGCGGTCAGCTCCTCGGAGACAAAGCAGTCGGGACGGTCGGCCAGCTCCAGACAACCGTCGATCGTGTCGTGATCGGTGATCGTGACGAAGTCCATTCCCCGCCGCTTGGCCAGCCCGTAGACCTCCTCTGGCGGCGTCGCACACTCGGGTAGTCCAAGTGAGCGTTGAACTCCCAGGCGGGAGAGCTGCGAGGCGGTGGAATGACAATGCAGGTCAACTCGGGAAGCCATCGGTGTCTTCCTCTCTATCTATCGATCAGGTCACCATCAGATTCCTCGCTGAGCAGGGAAAAGGTGTGAACCAGCGGGGAAAACGCGGTGAAGATCCCGTGAATGCGCGCGGCGCGAACTGGCTATGCGGCGAGACGGGCCGGCGAGGAACCGTTGGCGTTGCCGTTCAGCAGGTCGAGAATCACGCCCTCGCGCAGGCCACCCTTGCCGATCTGCAGCGGCTGTCCCAGCAGCTCGGAAAGCTTCTCCAATAGCAACACCCCGGTCGCCAGTATCCGCACCCGTTCGGGGTCGAGCTCGAAGCGGCGCGCGACGTCGGCGGCCGGATCGCTGCAGAGAACCCGCACCCCCCGCTCGAGCGTCTCGTACTCCAGCACCGCGCCGACCAGGCGGCGCAGCGAGGTGGCGCTGCCACCGACGGCAACGGCCTGGACGGGCTGCTCGACCTCCTCCTCCGCAAAGAGATCGTCGATCCGGTCGCGGATCTTGCGTATCTCCGCCGCCGAAGGCGGATCGGACACGATCAGCTCGTCGGCAAGCACGCCGGAGCCGACGCGCCAGGAACGAACCTCCCGCACCCCACCCGGGACCGTGCCGAGAATGATCTCGGTCGAGCCGCCGCCGACGTCGACGACGCCGACGAGCCCCTCGACCGGATGGCCGAGCGTCTTGGTCGCACCGATGAAGGAGAGCCGCCCCTCCTCCTCGTCGCTGAGGATGTCGACCGGCACCCCGGACTCCTCGCCGATCCCCGCAGCCACAGCCTCGCCGTTGCTGGCCTCGCGGATCGCAGCGGTCGCAACCGAGCGGATCGTCTCCGCCCCCAGCTCCCGTGCAAGCCGAACCTGGGTAGCCACGACATCGGCCACTTCAGATGCCTTCTCAACAGGAATCTCACCCGAATCCCGGATCGCCTTGTTGATCCGCGTATAAGCCCGCTGCTCCATCACCTTCTTCAGCTGCCCATCGACAGGCTCCGCCACGAGCAAGCGCGTCGTATTCGACCCAATATCTATGGCAGCACAGAGCATCCCGGGGATCCCTTGCATATTCCCAAGCTCGTCGGATCTCAACCGCGGACCGGCGAGCGGGCTACTGGTTCGGGTGCGACGCGTCCTCGAACTCGCGAAAGAGCCCGGTCACGACGAAGGCGACCTGCTCGCCGATATCGACCGCGTTGTCGGCGATCCGCTCGATCGCCCGCGCCGACAGCAGCATCGTCATCGCCCACTCGCGGCAGTCGGGGTCGTCACCCAGCTCCAGCGCCAGCCGGAAGCAATCGCGGTTGAGGTTGTCGACGACGTCGTCTTGCCGAACCAGATCGCGCGCCATCTCGACGTTGCGTTCCTCGAATGCGCGCTTCGACTGACTGATCAGGGTGCGGGTCTGCCGACCCATGGTCAGGATCAGCTTCACCATCTCCGGGTCGGCAGGCGGCTCGTTACCGGTCAAGGGGATCAGCTTGCAGATGTTCACGCACTGGTCGCCCATCCGCTCGACGTTCTTCAGCACGTGCAGCAGGGCCGAGATCAGGCGCAGGTCGGTCGCCACCGGCGATTGCGTGGCGAGCAGCGTGATCAGTGCCTGGTGCACCTCGAGGTAACGGCCATCGATGCGGTCGTCGTCGGCGATCACCAGCTGCGCCAGCTCGACGTCCTGCTGCTCGACGGCTTCCAGGGTCCGCCCAAGCGCACCTGTGACCAGGTCGAGGCCGCCGAGGCCGCTTGCCTCGAGCTTTTCCAGCTCCTCCTGGTATTGCACCCTGGTCTGCTGGGGCATCTGCGCGGTCACCCGACTTTGCCCGAGACGTAGTCCTCGGTGCGCTTGTCGGCCGGGTTGGTGAAGATCTTCTCGGTCTCGTCGTACTCGACCAGGCGGCCCCAGCGGTTGTCCTCGTCGGCGTCCAGCTCGACCATCAGGAAGGCCGTCCGGTCCGAAACCCGCGCCGCCTGCTGCATGTTGTGGGTGACGATCACGATCGAGAACTCCTTCTTCAGCTCGATCATCAGGTCCTCGATCTTGCCGGTCGAGATCGGGTCGAGGGCCGAGCAAGGCTCGTCCATGAGAATCGTGTCGGGGTTGACCGCGATGCAGCGGGCGATGCAGAGACGCTGCTGCTGACCACCGGAGAGACCAAAGGCATTGCTGTCGAGCCGGTCCTTGACCTCCCCCCACAGTGCGGCGCCTTTCAGCGCTTCCTCGACCGTCTGGTCGAGGTCGTCCTTTTCGCCGAGGATACGCGGACCGAAGGCGACGTTGTCGTAGATCGACTTGGGGAATGGGTTCGGTTTCTGGAAGACCATCCCGATCAGCTTGCGAACTTGGACGGGGTCGACCGTCGGGCCGTAGAGGTCCTCACCGTGGTAGAGCAGCTCTCCCTGAACTTCGGCGCCTGGGATCAGGTCGTTCATCCGGTTGAGGCAGCGGAGCAGCGTGCTCTTGCCGCAACCGGAAGGGCCGATCAGGGCCGTTACGTCGTTGCGATGGATGTCCATCGAGATGTCCCTGACCGCGGTCACGCCGTTGTAGAAGACGCCTGCGCCCTTCAGCTCAAAGACCTTCTCCCGCTTGCCCGATGCGCCGTGCTGGAACTCCTCGGGCCGCACCGCAATACCGGCTCGGTCCGCCGCGGCCTCCCGCGCCTCGCGTCCCGTCTCGGCTCTACTTTCGTCCTGGGCCATCTGCTTGCTCACAATAGTTCACCTACCACCTCTGCTCGTAACGATTTCGTAGCCAAACCGCGACCGAGTTCATCGCCAGCAGCACGACCAGCATCACGATGATTCCCGCCGCGGCCAAGGCCTGGAACTCCTCCTGCGGCCGCGTGGCGTAGTTGTAGATCTGCACCGGCAGCGCCGAGTAGCCACCGCTGAGCGGCTCGGGATCGAAGGTGACGAAAGCAGCGGCCCCGACCAGCAGCAGCGGCGCCGCCTCCCCAAGCGCTCTCGAGACCGCGAGGATGATCCCGGTGGTGATACCGGGAATCGAGGCGGGCAGGACCTGCCTGCGAATCGTCTGCCACTTGGTGGCGCCAAGGGCGAGTGAGCCCTGTCGAATCGAGTCGGGAACCGCACGGATCGCCTCGCGAGCGGCGATGATCACCATCGGCAGGACCAGCAGCGCCAAGGTCAGCGAGCCGGCGGCTAGGACGAAGCCGAGGCTGAGCGGCCCGCGGACGATGAAGCCGAGGCCGAGGATGCCGTAGATGATCGAGGGCACGGCGGCGAGGTTCTGGATGTTGATCTCGATCAGGCGGTTCCACCAGCGAGTCTTGTCCGCGTACTCCTCGAGATAGAGCGCGGCGCCGACCCCAATCGGGACGACGAAGAGGATCACGCCAGCGATCAGCTCCAACGAGCCGATGATCGCGGGACGGAAGCCCGCGGTCTCGGGACGGATCGACGAGGGCCCCTGGGTGATGAGGTCGGGGCTGAGTGCCGGGGCTCCTTTGACGAAGGCCTGGACGAGCAGCGCGATCAACCCCGCCAGGGCGATCAGGATCGCCAGCATCAGCAGCGCGGCGAAGATCATGTTCCGGATGACGTCACCGCGCGGCTGGTTGCTCAGCATCGCCCGCGTCGTCGCCCGGGCGCCGGCGACCGCCAGCCGGTTGCGCGGGGCGGCTGCGCCCGGCTCGGCCATCACTCGTAGACCTCGCGATACCTGCGGACCAGCCTGATGCTGATCACGTTCATCACCAGGGTGATCAGGAAGAGCAGCGTGCCCACCGCGAAGACCGATTTGTAGCTGATCGAGCCGGCGGGGATGTCGCCGGTCGCGGTGACCGCGATGTAGGAGGTCATTGCCTGGATCGCTTCAACCGGGTTGAGGGTGAAGTTCGGGGTCGAGCCGGCGGCGAGGACGACGATCATCGTCTCGCCGACGGCACGCGAGATCGCCAGCACGATCGAGGCGACGATGCCGGAGAGCGCCGCCGGGAAGACGACTTTCGTCGACACCTCCATTTTCGTCGCGCCCATCGCGTAGGCGCCTTCACGCAGGCCACGGGGAACCGCGGACATCGCGTCCTCGGAGATCGAGGCGATGATCGGGACGATCATCAGGCCGATGCCGAGCCCGGCAGCGAGAGCCATGAACGGTTTGCCGATCGCGCCGCCGAAGAGGTCACCGGGCCAGAGCGGCTGGATCAGCTCGGGCAGGATGAAGGTGACGGCGAAGAAGCCGATCGCCACGGTTGGGATTCCGGCGAGGATCTCGAGGGTTGGCTTGAGCGTTTTGCGCACCCGCGGGGACGCGTACTCGCTGAGATAGATCGCCGACCCGAGACCGATCGGGATCGCGAACAGCATCGCCCAGAGAGTGACGTTGAGGGTGCCGGCGACGATCGCCAGCACGCCGAAGCTGGGCGGCTCGAACTGGGGGGTCCAGTCGGTGCCGAAGAGGAAGTCTCCGATCGGGACGACCTCGAAGAAGCCGATCGTCGGTCCGATCAGGGAGATGACGATCGCCGTCGTGGTCAGAACCGAGAGGACGCCGCAGAGGGCGAGCACTCCCTGGATCGCCTTCTCGCCGTAACGACGGCTCGGCGCCTGGAGCCGGCCGGGGCTTCCCCCGGCTGGCTCCAGAGCCGTCTTGCCGCCGTTGCCGCTCACAAGCTGCGAGTGGCGCTAAGCGCCGGCCTTTTGCGCAGCGGACTTGGCCCCTTCGAGCTGCTCTTCGGTCAGCGGGATGAAGCCAACCGCTTCGGCGATGTCGTTGACGTTGTCGAGGTAGTAGTCGATGAACGCCTTCACCTCCGGCTTCTTCAGGGCGGCGTCGCTCGGGTAGATGAGGAGCGGCCTGCTGAGCGGCGTGTAGGAGCCGTCCTGGGCCGTTTCGACCGAGGGGCCGACGCAGCCCTTGCCGTCGTCGATTTCAAGCGCTTTGAGCTTGCCTTCGTTCTCCGTGTAGTAGGAGAAACCGGCGTAGCCCATGCCGCCAGGAGCGCCCTCGACACCGGTGACGGTGGCGTTGTCGTTCTCGCCGACGTTGTTGTAGTCCTTGCGGGTGGCGCCCTCTTCACCGTTGATTTCCTCGGTGAAGTAGTCGAAGGTGCCGGAGTCGGTGCCTGGGCCGAAGAGCGCCAGCTCCTCGTCGAAGTCCTCTTCCAGGCCGGGGATTTCACTCCAGTTGGAGATCTTCGAATCCGGGCCCCAGACCGCAGCGAGCTGGTCGACGGTGAGGCAGGTGACCGGGTTCTCGTTGTTGATCATCACGGTCAGCGCGTCGGTGGCGACGTGTACGTCCTCGTAGCCGATCCCGCCCTTTTTGCAGGCTTCTTCCTCTTCGGGCTCGATCGCACGCGAGGCGTCGCTGATGTCGGTTTCTCCCGCGCAGAATTTTTCGAAGCCACCGCCGGTTCCCGCAGTCCCTACGGTCACCTTCACATCCGGGTTTTCAGCTTGGAATTCCTCGGCGATCGCTTCGGTGAGCGGGGCAACGGTGCTCGATCCGTCGATGCGGATGGAGCCCGAAAGGTCGCCGCTGCCGCTTGCTTCATCGTCGCTGTCACCGCAAGCCGCCACTCCAAGCGCCAGGACGGACACGCAGGCGACGATCGTGAGCCACTTAGAGCTAGTCACTCTGTCTCCTTCTCGTTTGTTCACTCCGGCGGCCGGCAGACGGGCCGGCCTCGGCGCCACCCTCGCAGTGGCCTGAGGGCAGCTTGTTACCTGCCTGTATCGCGGATGTGAAAAAGATGTGAAACGAGAATCGGCGAGCTCTACGCCGCGGTGAGGTCGCCGGGAACCGGCTCCAGCCCGGTGTCCGGGATGGCCTCCGCCGGCGCGGCGGGCGCGAAAGCAGCGCCGTCGGCGGGCTCCGGGTCGAAGCGGTAGCCGACGCCGAAGTGGGTGTGGATGTAGGCCCAGCTGGGTGAGAGCTTCTCCAGCTTCTGGCGCAGCTTGCGGATGAAGACGTCGACGGAGCGATCGCCGTGTGCCATCGCGTATCCCCAGACGCGCTGGTAGATCGCCTCGCGCTCCAGCACCTGCCCCTGCGAGTCCGCGAGCAGCTGCAGCAGCTCGAACTCGCGCCGGGTCAGGTCGAGGCTGACTTCGCCGACGAAGGCCTGGAAACGGTCGGAGCGGATCTGCAGCTCGCCTGCGACCAGCGGACCGGCGTCGGCCTGCGGGCGGGCGCGGCGACGGCGGCGTGAGACGGCTTCGAGGCGGGCGATCGCCTCTTCGGGGTGGCAGGGCTTGTTGATCCAGTCGTCGACACCGAGCCGCAGTCCGCGAACCCGCTGCGCCACGGTGGAGCGGCCGGTACAGACGACGACGCCGAGGTCGGGCAGCATCCCGCAGATGCGCTCGAGGTAGGCCCAGGCCTCGTCGCCCAGGACGGCCGGATCGACGAGCAGCGCGTTCAGCTTCATCGCCACCAGCTCCTCCGGCGGGATCGCCCCGGTCACCGTTCGCTGCTGCCAGCCGGCGGCCTCGGTGCGCTTCGCCAGCACCGTGACGAAACCGCTGTCGTCATCGATGACCGCGAGCCTGATGGTCTGCTGTGAGTTCACGTTGGCGGTGCCGCTGTGGCGGACGGACACATCGGTGGGAAAGGCTGCCCTACCGTCCGACAGGGCGATTGTATTCACACGCGCCGTCGGACCGCTGGGGGAAATCCCTGCTTTTACAGGTTTTTCACAAGTGGAAACCCGTAATTTGCGAGATCGCCGAATCTAAACCGTCTCCAAGCCTTATCGGAATGTTCACCGACGGCAGCCCGAGGGGCGGCAAGATCAAGTCCTCACGAGACTCCTCTCTCGTCGCAAACGGCCCGCCTGCCCCGGGCCGTTTGCATTTCTGGAAGCCGCTACCACCGTCGCCGTGCGCTAGATTCCCGGGCGTGAAGCAGCCCTCCCGCCGCACCCGGATCGTCGCCGCCTTCTGCGCGGCACTGACCATGTTGCTGCTCGCCGCGCCCACGGCTCTGGCCGAGAACGGGGAGGGCCTGGCGGGCCGGGTCACCGACAAGACCGTCACCTTCTTCTGCTTCGGCGTGATCGCCTTCTTCGCGATCCTGGTCATCGTCCTCTCGCTGATCCAGGGGCGACTCGAGAAGCGCAAGGAAATGCGCAAAGCAACGATCAATCGCCTCGGCTAGTCGAGCCGGAACCCGCTCAGCAGACGTTTCTCCGTCTCCCCCTCGATCTTCGCCGCGACTTCCACCCGGCCCTCGAGCGGAGTGCCGCGGATCTTGGTCGCGAGTAGGTCGTCGACCTGGAAGATGCCCGCTGAGTTGTTGAGCTCGATCTCGATCCGCACCGGCCGCTCCTCCCCCACCTCGATCCGCACCTCGTCGACCGCCGCGGCCGAGATCGAGTGGATCCCCTCGTGGCCGGCCTCGCGCGGGATCCGGGTGCGCCCCTGCGCCATGTCAAGTGCATCGGCCACGCGGACGACGCCGGCCTCCAGCGTGTAGGGCTCTCCCCGCCTTCGGTGGCCGATGATCGCGTGCAGGATCTCGGCAGCAACGATCGTCCGTTTCGGCTCCTTGTAGACCTGCGCGAGCAGCCTTTCCAGAGCACCGTTTGCGAGAAACAAGCTGTACTCCTCGTGGTCGGCACGGTGGATCGACATGCCGACGTCGTGCAGCAGAGCACCGCCAGCGACGACAACCTCGGCGTCCCGTGCCGACATCCCATGATCGGCCACCACCGCTGGCTCCTCCCCAGCCTTGACCAGGAGGCGCAGTAGGCGCAAGGAGATATTGAGCACGATCTGCGTGTGGACCCACGAGTGATCCGACATGCCAAGCCGTTCAGCGTGGACCTGCGCCATGTACCACCACGCCCGAACCTGCTCGTCCCCGTTGACGGCATCCAGAAACTGCTCAAGCTTGCGGTTGCCACGAGTCGGCGCCCGAACCTTTGCTTCAGCTATAGCCTCGGCTGGGGGCTTGCGGGTAGGCCCTTCTGGATCCGGGGCCGGTATCGCCTCGTTCGACTCGTCGTTCATGGGGCCATCGTAGGAGGGAGCCCGGGCGTCCCCTGCAGGAACTTGTGAGCCGGCGGGGCAAGAACCCTCGTCGCGCGATTCGACGCGGGTTCCGGCAGGGGATGCCCGGGCTCCCTCCCATGCGGCTACCGAGACGCGCTCAGCTGCCGCAGATGGGCCAGGGGCTGGAACCGGACTGGGCGTAGAGGAGAGCGGCGCGGTAATCCTGCTCATCCTCTGGTGCGGCAGCTGGGTCACCGGAGCCGCCGACCGCTGCCCAGGTTTCGAAGCTGAATTGATATTTGCCCCGGTAGCTGCCGTCCGAGCTGACGATGGTTGGGTCGCCGCCCGACTCGCAGGAAGCGATGGATTCCAGCGTGGCCATTGAAACGCCGCCTGGGAGAGTTGCAAAGGCTTCCTCGCGTTCGCGGCGCAGACGGGCGCGACGGGCGGCTTGAATGCGACGGGCTGCGGCGTGCATCTCCACATGCAGCCTTGGGCCACGGAGAAGGATCGGCGCGTTCGCGGCTGGCCGCGCGTCGGCCAGGCTGATGCGCGGTTCGGAATGCGGCGCATCATCCGCAGCCAATGCGACCGCGGGCACCGCGAGAGCTATTAGAAGTACGGGAATGGAATATGTGCGTTTTGTGAGCAAGCGCGGAACCGTGGCGGGGTTCCGGCGGTAAAAGGGTGATCGCGCGCACAGAGCTCACATTTGCGTGCGGATTCGCACGAGCGCAGGCATGAATCTTGGGTCCCAGCTCAAACGATTGAAGGGGATTGTGCCGACAAACCCGCGATGATCCCGCGCATCGACGGCCAGCCCCCCACCTCGCGACTGCTCCTTGCCTGCCCCGATCAGCCCGGGCTGATCGCCGCCGTCAGCGGCTTTCTTGCCGAGGCCGGCTGCAACATCATCGACGCGGACCAACACTCGAGCCGCGAGGGGCGCTTCTTCATGCGGATGGCCTTCGATCCCGCCCCGGAGGAGGAGCGGCCGGCCCTCTATCGCCGCTTCGAAGAGGAGATCGCCGCGCCGCTGCAGATGGAGCACCGCTTCGCCGAGTCGAGCGACCAGAAGCGGATGGCGATCATGGCCTCGCGCGAAGACCACTGCCTCTCCGACCTGCTCTGGCGCTGGCGCAGCGGCGAGCTGGGCGCCGAGGTGGTCGCGGTCGTCTCCAACCATCCCGACCATGCCGACCAGGTCGCTTCGCTCGGTCTCCCGTACCACCACGTGCCATTCGAGAAGGGCGGCCGGTCCGCCGCCGAGGCACAGGTTCTCGAGCTGCTCGGTGACGAGATCGACCTGCTCGTCCTCGCCCGCTACATGCAGATCCTCTCAGCAGATTTCCTCAAGCAGCTCGGCGCGCCGGCGATCAACATCCACCACAGCTTCCTGCCCGCCTTCGTCGGTGCCGACCCCTACGCCCGCGCCCACGAGCGCGGCGTCAAGCTGATCGGCGCCACCGCCCACTACGTCACCGAGGAGCTCGATGCCGGTCCGATCATCGATCAGGACGTAACCCGGGTCAGCCACCGGGACGAGGTCGATGACCTGATGGGGATCGGGCGGGACGTCGAGCGCCTCGTCCTCGCCCGCGCGGTCAAGGCCCACCTCGACGATCGCGTCCTCCTCGACGGCGCCCGCACGATCGTCTTCTGACGGCCCCAGGCGTCGCCAAGCGGCGTCCTCGGTCGCTCGCGTGCAGAGCACGCCACGCGACCCCCGCCGAAGGGCGGGGTGCGAGCGCGCCAGCGCGAGTTCCTTGCCTGGCAACCCCTGGAACCGTCACTGGCTGGATAGCCAGTTTTGCCATATGGTGAGTGTCGATGGAGCAAGCGACGATCCCGCGCTCGGCCGCAGCCGCACCGGCGCCGGTGCGATTCCCGCCCGGCACCAAGCTGCCCGCGGCGGCCCAAATCGGCCTCTACACCCGTGATCCGCTCGGCTTCCTGATCCGCTACCAGCGCCGCTATGGCGACATGTTCACGGTCTCCTTCCCCTTCTTCCGGCGGCTCGTCTACGTCGCCGACCCAGTTCTGGTCAAAGAGCTCTTCACCACCTCCCCCGAGTTGGCGCATGCCGGCGAGGCGAACGCGACCGTCCTCGAGCCGGCGCTCGGCCCGAACTCGGTCCTCACCCTCGACGAGGCGCCGCACATGCGCCAGCGCAAGCTGCTGCTGCCGCCCTTCCACGGCGAGCGGATCCAGCGCTACGGCGAGCTGATCCGCGAGACGACGCTGCGCGAGATGGAGAGCTGGCCGGTTGGCGAGCCGTTCGCGCTGCGTCCTCATACCCAGCGGATAACCCTGGCGGTGATCATGCGGGCAGTCTTCGGCGTCCACGACGAGGATCGCCTGATCCGCTTCGAGCACCTGATCGAGACCTTCGCGGGGCGGCTCAGCCTGGTTACCGCGATCCCGCCGCTGCGTCGCAGCTACGGCCGCTGGAGCCCATGGGCGCGTTTCGTCGCCGCCCGCGAGGCGCTCGATGCCTTCATCTACGAGGAGATCGCGCTGCGCCGCGCCGAGAACGCCGGTCGACCCACTGAGGCCGACGACGTGGTCTCGCTGCTACTCGCCGCCCGCCACGACGACGACAGCCCGATGAGCGACGCCGAACTGCGCGACGAGCTGGTCACGATCCTCGGCGCCGGGCACGAGACCACCGCGACCGGCCTCGCCTGGGCGATGGAGCGCCTGCTGCGCAACCCGCGCGTGCTGGCCCGGCTGCGAGACTCGGTCGCCGCCGGCGAGGACGACTACCTCGACGCGACGGTCAAGGAGACGCTGCGGACGCGGCCGGTGATCGTCGACGTGGCGCGCAAGCTGACCGCGCCTAAGTCGATCAGTGGCTACGAGCTGCCGGCCGGGACCTTCGTGATGGCGGCGATCGCGGCCCTGCACTACCGCGAGGACCTCTTCCCCAGCCCCGACGAGTTCCGCCCCGAGCGCTTCCTCGAGGGCAAGGCCGACACCTACGCCTGGATCCCCTTCGGCGGCGGCGTGCGGCGCTGCATCGGCGCGGCCTTCGCCGAATACGAGATGCGGATCGTGCTGCGGGCGATTCTGGAGCGGGCCGAGTTGAGCGCCCCCGACCCCAAGCCAGAGAAGGTCAAGGTCCGCAACATCACGCTCGCCCCCGGCAAGGGGACGCTGGTCAGCCTCGATCGCCCGCTGCGCTAACGGCGTCGACCTCCGCTTCGGCCGCTTCCCACTGCTCGATCAGATCGGCGACGGCCTGCTTTGCAGCGGCGTGCCGCGCTTCGGCTCGCTCGGCTCGCCCAGGGCTCGACCAGACTTCGGGGTCGGCCAGCTCCTCCTCCAGCGCGCGCAGATCGGCCTCCGCCCGCTCGATCTGCTCGGCCAGCCGGCCGGCCCTCCGCACCGCCTTCTTGGCCGCCCGCCCGGCATTCCGACCATCGGCTGAAGCAGGCGCGGATTTCTCGCCCTGCACCACCGTCTCTGTCGCTGCTTCCCTTTCGTCGCGCTCGCGCTGGTAGGTGGCCCAGCCGCTTGCGTAGCTACGCAGCTCGCCGTCCTCACAGACGAGCGTGCGGGTGCCGACGGCCTCCAGCAGGGCCCGGTCGTGGGAGACGAGGATCACCGCCCCTTCAAAGGCCGACAGAGCGTCCTCGAGTGCCTCGCGACTCTCCAGGTCGAGGTGGTTGGTCGGCTCGTCGAGGATCAGGACGTTGGCGCCGGAGGCGACCAGGATCGCCAGCGAGAGCCGCCGCTGCTCACCGCCCGAGATGTCACCGAGCTGCTTCTGGGCATCGCTGCCGGAGAAGAGGAAGTTGCCGAGCAGGTCGCGCGCCTTCTGCCCGCTGAGTCCGGTCTGCCGCTGCGCCGCATCGAGCACGGTGCCATCCCCCGCGGCGGTGTCGGCGTGCTGGGAGAGGTAGCCGACCTTGACGTTGTGGCCGAGCCGCACCGAGCCCACGGATAGCTCGCGCTGCCCGGCAAGCGTCTCGATCAGCGTCGTCTTGCCTGCGCCATTGGGTCCGACGAGGACGACGTGTTCGCCGCGCTCGACTTCGAGCCGGGCGTCAGCGAGCAGGGTCCGGCCCGGGACTTCGATCGTCGCCCCGACGAGCTTGAGCACGGTCCTCCCGGGTCGCTCGGGCTGGACGAAGGAGAAGCGCAGGTTGCGGCGGTCGCGCTGCTCGGCCTCGACACCGTCGCGCTTGATCTTGTCGATCTGTTTCAGCCGCGACTGGGCCTGGCGCGCCTTCGTCGCCTTGTAGCGGAAGCGCTCGACGAAGCGCTCCATGCGGGCAATCTCGGCCTCCTGCCGCTCGATCGCCTTGCCGCGGGCGATCTCACGGGCCGCCTGCTCCTTGCGCCAGGCGTGCCAGGGCCCGGCGAAGAAGCGGGCCTTCTTCGCCTCCAGCTCCAGCACCGAGGTGCCGACCGCCTCCAGGAACCAGCGGTCGTGGGCGACGAGGACGACGGCGGCGTCGAGATCGCGCAGGTAGCGCTCCAGCCACTCCAGCGAGGGAATGTCGAGATGGTTGGTCGGCTCGTCGAGCAGCAGCAGGTCGGGCCGGGTCGCCAGCGCCCGCGCCAGCGAGGCGCGGGTCAGCTCGCCACCGGAGAAGGTCGAGAGCGAGCGCTCCGTCTCCTCGCCGCCAAAGCCGAGACCGCGCAGGACGGAGAGGACGCCGTCCCGCCAGCGGTAGCCGCCTCCGTGCTCGAGCAGCTGCTGGGCGGCGGCGTAGGCGTTCAGCGTGTCCTCCCCGGTCTCCCCGGCGGACATCGCCGCCTCGAGCCGCTCCAGCTCCGCCTCCGTTCGCAGCATCTCCGCACGGCCGGAGAAGACGTACTCGCCCAATGAGATCTCTGTCTGCCGCGGCGGCCGCTGGTCGTGCAGGGCGACACGCGCCCCTTTCTGCAGCACGAGACTGCCGGCATCGGGCGCCAGCTCTCCCGCCAGCAGGCGCAGCAGCGTCGACTTGCCGGCGCCGTTGCGGCCCGAAAGGGTCATCCGCTCACGCGGCTCGAGCTTGAAGGAGACGCCGGCGAACAGCAGCTGGCCGCCCATGTGGACGTCGAGGGTGGTTGCGGTCGCGATTGCCATGCCGCCCAGGATGCCGACCGCGGCCGACTTGTGTCGCCTTATACGTCACTGCGGCCGATAAAGCGACACAGCGAGGTACTGTCCCAAGATGGAGCGAGATGAGCTGCGGTCGATTCAGGCGCCGTTGAAGGAGCGCTACGAGGAGGAGCCCGAGGCCGCTGTCGTCACCTTGAAGGCAAGCGGCAGCCTCGGCGAAGGCGTCTCCTGCTCGGTCGATACCGGCCGGGTGCTGGCGGAGGCCGGCCTACATCCGGCTTCCGGCGGCGACGGAACGCAGCTCTGTTCTGGCGACATGCTGCTTGAGGCTTTAGTCGCCTGCGCCGGGGTGACCCTACGCGCGGTCGCCACCTCGCTCGGGATCGCGGTCGAGTCGGGCACGGTTCGGGCGGAGGGCGAGCTCGATTTCCGCGGCACCCTGGCCGTCGACCGCGAGGCCCCGGTCGGTTTCCGCTCGATCCGGCTCGACTTCGACCTCGAGACCGAGGCAAACGAGGAGGAACTCGCGACGCTGCTGAAGCTGACCGAGCGCTACTGCGTCGTCTTCCAGACGATCTCCACCCCGCCCCAGCTGTCTGTCGCGGTCAAAGCCGGTTAAGGCCGCCCCTTCGAGGGAGGGGTCGGGTGTCCCCTGCCGGAACCCGCATCGAATCGTTGGGCCAGGGTCCTTGCCTCGCCGGCTCACAAGTTCCTGCAGGGGACACCCGACCCCTCCCTCCCAGCCTCCTCTCCACCAGCTTGCAGGAGAAGAGCCGGGGATCCCTCTCCGAGAACTTGTGAGCCGGCGAGGTCAGAGCTCTTGCGCTGCGACCGTCGCGGGTTCACGGGGAGGGATCCCCGGCTCTTCTCCTGACGTCTAGACGGAGAAGTGCTTGGCGGCGATCTGGTCGACCGTGCCCTTGGTCCTGATCGTCATCGGGCCGAGGGCCTCGGCGAGCCCCGCATGGTCCAGATCGGACTCGGAGAGACCCCCTCCGGGAGCCAGTAGAGCTCGCGCTGGTCGATCGCGAGCAGGTCCGCGTCGCTTGCCAGCGCCAGCGCGCGCTTTGACGCTGCTGGGGACGGCTTCTTGACCATGAACGCGATCTGGAGCTTCCCCTTCGAAGCTGCAAGTTGCTTCGCGCTGAAGGGCTCCTGGGCCGCGATCGTCAGCAACTGCTTGGCCGAGCGCAGGAAAACCGGGACCTCGTAGCCGAGCGCCTCGGCGAGGCCCTGTTCGAGCTGGGCGGTCAGCTCCGCCGGCCGGCCTGGCTTGGCGAAGGTCACATTGCCGCTGGCGCGAAACGTGGCGACGTCCTCGCAACCGAGCGCCTCAAAATGCGAGCGAAGGCCCTCGTTGGTGATCCGCCGCCCGCCGATGTTCATACCGCGCAGGAAGGCGACGTAGCGACTCATATCTGCAGCCTAGAAGGATCTGCTGAGCCCCGACGCTATGAGGTGTTCTGTCTGCAACAAGTCATAGCCTTGCAGTCATGGCTCAATTTGCCAGGGCGCTAGCGGATAAGGAGGACCCTGGCGCTCTGCGCCTTTCCTGGCTGGCGGGTCTGCTGGAGGGCGAGGGGACGTTCCTTCGCCCTCCTCCCTCGTTGCCCAACTGCCCGATCATCTCGTGTCGCATGACCGATCGCGATGTGGTGGAGCGCGTTGCGCAGCAGTTCGGCACGACAGTCATGGCGATCGACAAGGGCAAATATCGCACTGAGTTCGCGGCGACACTCAAGGGGGAGCGTGCGGTCGCCTTCATGGCCGACATTCGACCCTTGATGGGAACGAGGCGCCAGCATGCGATCGACTCTGCTGTCAGTTGCTACTGCCCGCCGGTTCGGAAACTCAGTTTTGAGATTGCCAAGGAGATCCGTCGACGAGCATCCACAGGGGAGTCGGTGGCCTCACTTGCCATCGAGTACGAAGTCGCGAGACAGACGATTTATCCGATTCTCAGAGGCGAGATCTATCGTGCCCCGCCTTCTCGGCCATGGAGGGATCTTGAGCCGGAACTTCCAAGAGTCGATACGCCGTCTTGGATGTCGCTGACAGAGCTGCATTGGCTTGCCGGCTGGCTCGAGGGCGAGGGTAGCTTCATGGCTCCCCCTCCCTCAAAACCCCGTTGCCCTCGGATTTCGGCTCAAGCGAAAGATAAGGATGTGGTCTTGGAAGCCGCGCGGCTCATGCAAATCAAGCCGGGTTTTGAAAAATCGCGCAAGCCCCAATGGTCCTCGACATGGCGCGTCCTCCTTCAAGGTCGCCGAGCTATAACCCTGATGCTTGCCCTAGAACCCCTCCTCGGGGAAAGGAGGAGGGCGCAAATTCAATGTGCAATCACCGCAACTGTCCAAGCGACTGAATCCAGAGCAGTTGTTCAAACGGAAATCCTGATTAATGGAGGCGGTCGGAATTGAACCGACGTCTCTGGCCGTAGCGCGAAGGTTTCTACAGGTTTAGCCGGCGCTTGATTCTCGTCTCCCGGGGTCCGCGCCGGCGGGCACTGCGGGAGACAAAGCCCTCTGAAATGTCCCCTTGCGGACGGGGCGATCCGCCTGGGTAAGCCCGCAATTTGAAGCCGGGGCCCCCCTCCGCGGGCGGGAGAGGGCCGACTCTCACTCACTTAGATCTAACTAAGCAGCGAGGGCGAACTCATGGTCCGCACGTATTGGTTGGTGCCGGTGTTTAACGAGGCCTCCGGCAACCTCGACCTGCAACCATTCGCACGGATCGACCAGATCGAAGCCTGTCGCCCCCGTGCTATGTGTGTTGGATTGTACGGGCTGGGTACGGTTCCCCCGTGAGAGAGCGAGAATTCGACGCGATCGTGCTTGGTGCCGGCGCTCCGGGCGAGGTCTGTGCGGGACGGCTCGCCGATGGCGGGCTCTCGGTCGCAATCGTCGAGAGCCACCTGGTCGGTGGCGAGTGCTCTTACTACGCCTGCATGCCATCAAAGGCGCTGCTGCGGCCGGGCGAGTTGCTCGCGGAGGCGCGTCGCGTGCCCGGCGTCAGCGCCGCGGTGAGCGGCGACCTCGACCCGCAGGCGGTGCTTGACCGTCGCGACGAGGTGATCCACGACCTCGACGACTCGGGCCAGCTTCCCTGGCTAAATGAACGCGGGATCGAGCTCCTCCGCGGCGAGGGACGGCTGGATGGAGAACGACGAGTGGTGGTCGGCGAAGAGACGCTGGTCGCGCGCAAGGCCGTCGTCGTCGCCACCGGCAGCAGCGCCGCGATGCCTCCAATCAATGGCCTCGACTCGATCCAAACCTGGAACAACCGCGACGCGACCACCTCAAAGCAGGTACCGGGGAGCATGGTCGTCCTTGGTGGTGGCCCGGTTGGATCGGAGCTGGCGCAGGCATGGTCGACGCTGGGGACCTCGGTCACGCTGATCGAGGGCGAGAGCAGGCTGCTGCCGCGCGAGGAGCCCTTCGCGGGCGAGCAGGTCGCAGCTTCGCTGCGCGACTCCTACGGAATCGACGTGCGGACCGGCGTGCTCGCCGAGCGGGTTTCCACCAATGGAGCCGGAGTCGTCGTCGAGCTGAACGACGGCAGCCGGGCGGAGGGGACGGAGCTACTGGTGGCGATCGGGCGCGTCCCGCGCACCAGGGAGATCGGGCTGGAATCGGCCGAGGTAGAGCCCGGCGAGCACGGCTTCCTCGAGACCGACGAGCGGCTACAGGTCGGCGGTCACCAGTGGCTGTACGCCGTCGGCGACGTCAACGGCCGTGCCCTCCTCACCCACATGGGCAAGTACCAGGCCTGGGTCGCCGCCGAGAACGTGCTCGGACGCGAAGTCGCAGCGGCAGCAGAAGGCATCGGCTCCCCCCGCGTCACCTTCACCGACCCCCAGGTCGCCGCCGTCGGCAGGACCCTGGCCCGGGCCGAAGAGGACGGGATCGACGTCCGCGCCGTCGATATCCCCACCGACGGCACCGCCGGCGCCAGCTTCTACGGCAAGGGCACGGGTGGCACGTCCCGCCTTGTCGTCGACCAGACCAACGAGACGATCGTCGGCGCCACGTTCACCGGCTTCGAGACGGCGGACTTCCTACACGCGGCAACGGTCGCGATCGTCGGCGAAGTCCCCCTCGCCCGGTTGCGGCACGCCGTTGCCGCCTACCCGACGCGCAGCGAGATCTGGCTCAAGCTGGTCGAGGCCGCGGGGCTTTAGACGCGCGAGCGGCGCTTCAGGTCTTCGGCGAACTCGCGCGGCAGTCCGGGAATCTCGTCGAGCTCATCGATCGACTGGAAGCGCCCTACGCGCTCCCGGTGGGCGAGCAAGCGGGTCGCTTGGGTGACGGAGAGCCCTTGGGCGCGTAGTTGCTCGAAGCTGACGTTATTGAGTTCAATCGTCTCGCCGACCTGCGCCGGGGGCAGCGGGGGCGACGGTGGGCCGGGCTGCGGCTCAGGCTGCGGCGGAGTTGGCGACGGACCCGGCTGTGGCACGGGAGCCGGCGGCGGCGGTTGTGGCGAGGGTGGTTGGGGAGTCGGGGCAGGCGGGGGCGGCGGGGAAGGCGGCTGCGGACTGGGCGGCTGCGGCGTTTCCTGCGGAGGCAGGGGCTGAGGGTTCAAGGAAGCTGCGCCTCCGTCCTGCAGCGACCCGAGCACGGCCTGCTCCGCTTCGACGGCACGACGCTCGGCCTCGCGTGCCCGCTCCTCTGCCTCGGCGACGCTTTCCTCGATCTCGCGCAGGCGCTGCTGGCGCTCGGCCTCCTCCGCTTTCAGCTTCGAGAGGCGCTCGGCCTCGGCGGCGCGGCGTTCGGCTGCCTTGGTCCGCTCCTCAATCTGGCGCAGGCGCTCCTGCGCTTCGGAGAGCGAGCGCTCCTGCGCTTCGCGCTCCTGCTGCAAGTGCTGCTCGGCCGTCTGTAGATCCGGGGCCGGCGGTGATGGCGGAACTGCCGCCATGCTCTGCGTCGTCTGCCCCGCCGCGACCTGGGCTTGGCGCGTCTCGGCCTCACGCTGGAGCCGCTCCGCCTCGGCGATGCGCCGATCGGCCTCAGCGCGAATTCGCTCCTCCTCGCGCTGAATTTCAGCCACCTTGTCCTGCACCCGCTGTTCGGCCGTTGCGGGGTCGTAGCCAGGTGGAGCAGGCGGCGGGGGCGGGACGCTCGGCTGCGCGGGAGCCTGAGTTGGCGACGGCGCTGGGGGCGGGGGAACCGCGGCGGCGGGCGCCGGTGGGACTGGCGGGGGCATCAACGCGGGCGGCACTGGCTGGGTCTGTGCCGGTGGCTGAGGCGGCTGGACCTGCTGAGTAGTTGCCGAGCGCTCCTGCTCGAACAGCGCTCGCTCTTGAGCGGCGCGCGCGGCGGCCAGCTCGCGCTCAGCCTTGACCGCTTCCTTCTTCGCGCGGCGACCCGAACCGCCGGTCTTAGCCGGCCTGTGGCGTCGTTCAGCCCGCTTCTGAGCGCGTTCCTGGCGACGCCGCTTTGCCTCTTCGGTGCGCTTCTTGCGGTGTTCGCTGCGGGCCGCGCGCTGCTGCGCGCGAGCCTGCTTGCGCTTTTCCTTGGCCTTCAGCGGCTGGCCGCCGGGCGGCGGCGGAGGGGGTGCGACGGAGCCTTTCGCCGCCTGCGGCACCTTCGGCGCCTGCGGAGGCGATGGGGGTACCCCGGGGGCAGCGGGTTTCTTCGCACCTTTCTCCTTGCTGCGCCGCTGGACAATGCTGATCACCAGCAGGAGGAGAAGGATCGCCACGACGAGGCCGGCGACGAAATACTGGACGTTGTCGCTGACGAAATCAGCCATTGAAGTCCGAAGCTACCTCATTCTGCCCTTGAATTCGCGCTCGACCTCGCGCCGCACGTCCCGATCCGCGATCTCGCGCCGCCGGTCGCGCCCCTCCTTGCCTCGCGCCAATGCCAGCTCGACCTTCGCCCGCGACCCCTTGAAGTAGATTCGGGTGGGGATCAGGGTCAAGCCGCGCTCGGCGGTCTTGCCCACCAGTCGCTCGATCTCGGCCCGGTGGAGCAGGAGCTTTCGCGGCCGCTCCGGCTCGTGGTTCTCGCGGCTGGCCGGCTCATACGGCGGGATATGCAGGTTGCGCAGCCAGATCTCACCGTCGTTTATCACCGCGTAGGCATCGGTCATCTGCGCCTTGCCGTTGCGCAGGGACTTGACCTCGGAGCCGCGCAGGACCATCCCTGCCTCGATCTTCTCGATCCACTCGAATTTGTGCCGGGCGCGACGGTTGGTGGCGACGTCGCCGGAGGCCGGCTCACGTTTCTTCTTGCCCTTCTTAGCCATCCACCGGCTCCAGATCGGCCCGGCCACGGACTGCTTCGACCCCGCTCACCTGGACGGATATCTGGTCACCGAGCCGCAGCTTGCGTTTCGACTCCTGGCCGACCAGGGCGGTCTCGCTCTCGTTCAACTCGAAACGCTCGGCGCCCCCGAGTTGGCGGGCAGGTAGAAAGCCTTCGTAGACGTCGCCCAGCTCGCCGCCGAAGCTAACGAAGGTGCCGGCGCGAACCAGCCCCGATACCTCTCCTTCGAACTCGGTTTCGGCGCCACGCTCGCGCAGCTCCCGCTCGAGCAGGAAGGCAGCGCAAATATCGTCGGCGCGGCGCTCGATCCGCATCGACTCCCGCTCCCGCTCACTGCAATACGAGGCCACCTCGCGCGCTTCGGCCGCGCTCGGTGCAGGCTCTCCCTCCCCCAGCGTCGCCAAGAGGGCACGGTGAACGATCAGGTCCGGATAGCGCCGGATCGGCGAGGTGAAATGACAGTAGGCGGCGCTGCCAAGCCCGGCGTGACCGCTGTTGCGCTCACTGTAGGAGGCCTGTTTGAGGGAACGCAGCACGAGCGATGTATATGCGGCGCGGCCATGCCCGCGTCGCGCCGCCTCACGGGCTACCAGCCGACTCGCCTCCGCCGTCAGCTGTGCGGCCTCACCTGGCGACGGCGTGCCGCGCAGCGGCGGCGTCGGGATCTCCAGCTCGTGCAGTTGCGCGATCAGCTGCTCGACCCGCAGCGGATCAGGCGGTGGATGGACCCGGTAGATCGCCGCCACCCGCTTGCGCTCGAGGAGCTGGGCGACCTGCTCGTTGGCGAGGATCATCAAGCGCTCGATCAGGGCGTGCGCCTCGGTCTGGGCGACACCCCGCGCACCGACCACGTTGCCGCGCGAGTCGAAGCGGAACTCGGGCTCGAACGACTCCACGTCGAGGCTGGTCGCACCGCGGCGTTCGCCGAGTGCCGCAGCGGCCTCGCGCGCGACGACCAGCGGCTCGGCGACCGCCTCCGGCGCTTCCGCCCGCCCCGAGAAGATGAGGTCGAGCTCGTCGTAGTCGAGGCGGGCATCGGAGCGGATGCGGCTGCGATAGAAGGCGGCTGCGCCTGGCCTCCCGTCGCGACCGAGCTCGATCTCCGCCGTCACCGCGAGCCGCTCGACGCCCGGCGCCAGGCTGCACGCGTCCTCGCTCAACGCGTGCGGAAGCATTGGCTCGACGGCACCGGGGACGTAGGTGCTGTTGCCGCGGCGTCTGGCCTCGCGGTCGAGCGGGGAGCCAGGCGGAACGTGCGCGGCGACGTCGGCGATGTGGATCCAGAGTCGAGTCCCCGTGTCCTCTCGCTGCGCCGAAACGGCGTCGTCGAAATCGCGCGCGGTTGCCGGGTCGACGGTGAAGGTCGGCAAACCGGTCAGGTCGCGACGCGGGCCGCTGCGGGACTCGGCCACTGCGCTGGCCTCAGCGGCTTCGAGCTCTAGCGAGGCGCGAAAGCCTCGACCGCCGAGCTCCTCGCGGAGGAACATCTCGACCGCGTCGCGGGCCGTCTTCGGCGCCGCCTGCCTGCGCCCGCGACCACGGCTGCGCTGCCGCTCGCGGTGCTGGCGCCAGTCGCGGCCGCTCACTTCGCTGCGAGCACCCCGAGGGCCCGTTCGATCGCCTCGTCGCGGCTCGTCCCCGGCTTATCGCTCGCCGGTACGTCGGGGTGGATCCCCTTGCCGGCCAGGTTGGTCCCGTCCGGCGTGAAGTACTCACCCACGGTCAGCTTCAGCGCGCCGCCATTGGAGAGATCAACCTCCTGCTGGAACACGCCCTTGCCGAAGGAGCGCGTCCCGACGACCTCCGCCCCAGCCTCGTCAGCCAGTGCAGCGGTGAGGATCTCCGCCGCCGAAGCGGTGTTGCGGTCGATCAGGACGACGATCGGCAGCGCCGGCAGGTTGCCTCCCTTGGCCTCGTAGACCGCGTGGCCCTGGGTACGCGAATCGGTCGAGACCACGGTCTCGCCCTCGGGCAGGAAGATGCTGGCGGTCAGCACCGCCTCCTGGAGCAGGCCGCCGCCGTTGCTGCGCAGATCGAGCACCAGTCCTTCGGCGCCTTCTCGCTGCAGCTTGCGCACAGCCCCCCGCAGTGCTCCGTGGGCGCCTTCGCTGAAGGCGGCAAGGCGGACGTAGCCGAGCTTCTGACCCTGCACCGTCTCGAGTTTGTTGCTGACGACCGGCACCAAGATCTCAGCACGGGTAAGGCGCACCTGCCGCACCTTGTCTCCCTTCGGCTCGCGCACGCCCACGGTCACCTCGGTGCCTTCCGGTCCCTTGATCAAGGTGGTGGCAGCGTCGGAGTCGAGGCCGGCAATCGAGCGACCGTCGACCGAGACAATGGTTTCACCGACGTCGATCCCCGCCGCTTCCGCCGGCGAGCGTTTGAAGACCTGTTCGACTCGCAGGCCGTCCTTCACCCCGGTGACGCTGAGCCCGATCCCGGAGAAGCGGCCCTCGATTTCTTCGGTGAAGCGAGCCAGCGTCTCCGGCGAGAAGTATTCGGAGAAGCGGTCGTCATAGCGCAGGCGCAGGCCCCGGACCATGCCCTGGAGTGAGGAGTTGGTCAGCTCCGCCTGCGGGACCGAGCGGAAGTAGTTGTCCTCGATCAGTTCGCTGGCTTCAGCGGTCAGGCCCGCTGAGTCGTCGACGAACAGATCGCGCATGGGCGGCGGCATCTTCGCCGGATGACCGCCGAGCCAGAGCCCAGCAGCAAGCACCGCGAGTAGCGCGGCCACGAGACCGAGCGTCCGCGCAGCCCTCACGCTGAGATCAGACCTTGAGGAAGCGGCGCAGGGTGACGCCGGAGCCGACGGCCGAGACCAGCACCGCGGCGGCGAAGAGGATCGCGACCAGCGCCGGGAAGGAGAGCGTGGTGCTGTTCTGCGCGGCGAGGAAGCCGATGCTGTCGCTCAGCGGGTCGACGATCGTCAGCTTGCCCAGCCACAGGATCAGTATGGCCACCAGCCCGCCGAAGAAGCCGACGACAACCCCCTCGATCATGAAGGGCCAGCGGATGAACCAGCGGGTGGCGCCGACCAGGCGCATCACCTCGACCTCACGACGGCGGGTATAGATCGAGAGCCGGATCGTGTTGCCGACCAGCATCAGCGAGGCGATGATCAGAAGCGCCGTGATCACGGTCAGGACGATCTTCAGGGCGCTCGTGACCTGCTCGATCTTCCTCGCGTCTTCCTGACGGTCGAAGATTTTCTGGATGATCGGCGAGATCGGTCGCGGCGTCCCGTCCGGGCCCGGCGGCATCACCGCCGTCCGCACCGAGTCGAGATTGGCCGCGTCGTCTGCTTTGACGGCAAAGTTCGCCGGCAACGGGTTGTCGCTGAGCTGGGCGGTCAGTTCCTCGCTCTTCTCCTTGCCCAGGTCCACCTTCAGCTCGTTCAGCGCCTCGGCCTTGGTGATCAGCTCAACCGACTCGACGTGCGGAATCGCCAGCAGCTGATCTTCCAGCCTGGCGATTTCGGGTTTCGTCGCGTCGTCGTAGATCGCCACCCGGAACTCGAGGCTGTCGCGTACCTCATCGCTCTTGGCCTGCGTGGTCTGGAAGACCGGGATCAGGACGCCGAGCAGGATCACGGTGACGACCGTGGTCACGACCGCAGCCATGCTCGGCGCGCCGTTGCGGCGCAGCGCCCGGAAAGCCTCCTGGGTGAAAAAGAGAAGTCGTGACATTTAGAAGAGCGAGTCGTGGGCGTGGCCGTTGGTCTGCCCCTCGGGGGCGACGCCCATCTCTGCCCGCATGCGCAGGCCGAACTCAGACGTCGACTCCTCGGTGTAGCCACCGCTGACCTCATCGCGGACGACGCGGCCCTCGTACAGCTCGATCACGCGACGACGCATGTTGTCGACCATCTCGCGGTCGTGGGTGACGACGAGCACGGTCGTGCCGGTCTTGTTGATCCGGTAGAGCAGCTGCATCACGCCAATGGAAGTCACCGGATCAAGGTTGCCGCTGGGCTCATCAGCAAGCAACAGCGGCGGGTGGTTGACGAAGGCACGGGCAATTGAGACGCGCTGCTGCTCGCCGCCGGAGAGCTCATCAGGGTAGCTGTGGAGCTTGGTCGAGAGGCCGACCAGGCGCAGGATCTCGGGCACCTGGCGGCGGATTTCGCCACGGTGGGCGCCGATCACCTGCAGCGCGTAGGCGACGTTGTCGTAGACGGTGCGGTCGGGGAGAAGCTTGAAGTCCTGGAAGACGGTGCCGATGTTGCGCCGCAGGTGCGGGATTTTCTTCTCCGGCATCGCGCCGATGTCGCGGCCGGCGATGCGGACGCTGCCATCGGTCGCCGTGAGCTCGCGCATCAGCATCTTGATCAGGGTCGACTTGCCGCAGCCGGTCGGGCCAACGAGGAAGACGAACTCGCCTCGGTCGACCGCCAACGAGACCCGGTCGAGCGCCATGTGACCGCCGGGGTAGACCTTGGTCACGTCGCGCATCTCGATGATCGGTGCACCGCCTTTGCGGTTGCGTGGCACCGCTGGCTCAGCGCCCCTCTTCTTCTTTCTGCCTATAGCCATGCGCGGGGGTCCTTCTCCGGCTACAGGGTGACTCCTGCGCACCGGATCGCGCGCAACACCCCGCCCAGGAAAGATGGGCAGAATCTTAGCTGATTATCAGCAGATGCTCACATTTATCTTTGCGAGAAGCCTACCCTTCGAGGCTCCGGCACCAGCCCGCTTCCGGCAGGTAACCGGGGGCCTCCGGGCTAGTCGTGATCACCGCGCTATCGCCAACGCCGGCCAGAGAGCGATCGAAGGTCCGCGTGCCGCCGCTGGGATCATTCACAGCCAAGTTCACGTTTGCGCCTTCGCCACGGAAATCACAGATTCCGAAGGTGTAGGTCCTGCCTGGATTGGCCGTCTCTTGGAAGATCTCCGCTGGGTGGAAAACGTCACCTTCGGAGGGAATGATGTCTTCGATCAGCTCCGCATCGGGAATTCCGAGCTGTTCGCCGTAGTAGGTGAGATTGCCTTCCGTATCCCAGGCGTAGAGGTCGATGTCGGAGTCCGTGTCCCAGGTCATCGTCGCGCGAACAAAAGGGAGCGTCGGAGAAGGTGGTGGAGGTGGCGGCGGAGGCGGGGGGCTCCCGCACGGCGCGTGCCAGAGATTCTTGTGGAAGAGAGGCGGCGAGCTCGGCGTGACGACGTCGAACGGCCCCAGCTTGCCACCGCCCGAGAACGTGCCCAGGTTGAGGTCCCAGCTGCAGTTACCGGGGCTGGCGACGAAGTCGATGCTGTTGCCGAAGGTAAGGTGCAGGTTGGCGGCATTGGCCGCGCCGATGCCGAGCTCCGCATCGAGGCTGAGGCCGGCCTTGAACCCGGCGAAGAGCTCCGCACCCACGGTGAAGCGCGGCGAGCTGAAGCCCAGGATCGGGGTCGCGGTGGGCGGCACCGCGCCGATCCTTGCGCCGAGGGTGATATCGGCGGATCCTTCGCTGTAGAGCTTGGCCGCGGCGCCGAGCTCCGCCTTGGCGCCGGGACTGATCCCGCCGTACACCGGTATCGGGCCGGCCATGCCCTGCAGGGCGTAGACGGGCAGTTGCAGCTTGCAGCTCAGCGGAGCCGCCGCCGACACGCGCACGCCAACCCCCGCCCGGAAGGTGAGCTTCGCCTCGGCCCCGGTGGTGACGTCGGCGAAGAGCACACGGGTCGTGGTCCAACCCCCCGTCAGCCGAACGTCGCCGACTTTGACGTGGGGCCGAAGCTCGGAACCGCATTTGACCAGGCTGCTCCCCTGGGCCAGCGGCTCGTCCGAGAGCGGAATGCTGAACGACATGTTGGGGGCGACGTCATAGATGCCCGCCGGACGGAGATAGGCCGTCACCGACCCCGACCCGCGTCGCAGGTCCGTGACCCGGGCGAGCAAGCCCCGGGGCAGCAGCCAGCTGGGGCGGGCGGAGAGGATCGTGCCGCGGCGCAATGGGGCGACGCGTCCGAGCACCACCCCGGAGGGGCTCGCCTTGTTGCCCAGAACGCGGACCACCTTCCCCGTCACATCCCGCACCCCTGGATTGACGATCGTTCCGTAGCGGACGTCGATCCGCCCGCCGCCCGCCTTGAGCCTGAAGCGAAGCTTCCGCGCGATCGGGAAAGCAACGGCGCCTCGCTCGATCCGGTTGCCCGAGCCGCGCAGCCGCACTCGCGAGACCTTCACCCGGTAGAGACCTGGGCGCAGACCCCCCAGCGAGCTCACCCCGCTGCGGCGGAGTCGGCGGCGAAGGCGCTGATCGCTGCGTGGCGATTGTCGTGGGCCAAGCAGGGTGAACGCCCCACGCTCACCCCTTGGCAGACCCACGACCCTGACCTTCAAGGTCGCCTTGGCGGACCGCTGACCGCCTGCCTCGGCACGCCCGGACGCGCTCGCGCCCAAGCCAAGCAGCAGGGCGACTGACAGCACCAAAGCCCACACCGTCCGCACGATGAATCCCCCCTATGGTCGAGACACACTGATCGTTCGGCGCGCGAGCCTAACAGGAAATACGTACTGATATAGAGACCCTGTAGTACCTATTGCTCGCCTCCGAACCGGGGAGAGCAAGCGGCGCCCTGCAAGGGCCAGGTCGTATCTAGGAGGAGCTTGGTTCGGTCGTCCGCTCGACCGCAGCGACGATGTGCGTCGCGTCAATGCCGGCGGCAGCAAGAAGGTCAGCCGGAGGGCCACTGCCTGGGCGGCCGCTGACGGCGAGGCGGACGAGCGGCGTGCTCGTGGCGGCTTCGGCGAGGACGCCGGCGACGGTCTCGCCAATGCCGCCCTCGGGCCAGTGGTCCTCGACGGTAATGAGCGCTTTGGTCTCCCCCGCCGCGGTCAGGATCGTCTCGGCGTCGACCGGCTTGACCGAGTAGAGGTCGATCACCCGTGCCTCGATCCCCTTGCCGGTGAGCTCATCGGCCGCGGCCAGGCATTCGCGCAAGGTGATGCCGGCGCCGATCAGCGTTATGTCGTCGCCGGAGCGAACCTGGTGGCTGCCACCGATCTCAAAGCTCTCGCCCGCCCCATAGAGCACCGGCGTCGCCTCACGCGTCGTCCGCATGTAGCTGATGCCGCGGTGCTGGCGCATCGCGTCGAGCAGCTGCACCGCCTGGTTGGCGTCGCTGGGGTAGAGGATCACGCTGTCGAGGACGGCGCGAAGCGAGGCGATATCTTCAAGCGCCATCTGCGAGGGGCCGTCGGGGCCGATCGAAACGCCAACATGCGAGCCGCAGAGCTTCAGGTCAGCGTTCGAGATCGCCGCCATGCGGACGAAGTCATAGGCGCGGCTGAGAAAGGCGCCGAAGGTAGAGGCGAATGGCTTCCAGCCGCGGGTCTGCAGACCGACGCCGGCAGCGACCATCTGCTGCTCGGCGATGTACATCTCGAAGAAGCGATCTGGGTGCTTGGCAGCGAAGCGTTCGGCGTAGGTCGAGTTGCCGACCTCGCCGTCGAGCGCGACGACTTTCTCGTCAATCGAGCCGAGCCAGGCGAGCGCGTCCCCGTACGCAGCGCGGGTGGCAACCTTCTCGCCAACCTCGTAGGCGGGTCGCTCGACGGGCGCCTTGGCGATCTCATAGGGCCGCGCCTCGGGCGGCGAGGGCACCTCGACCCGCAGCGAGCGGACGCCGCCCAGCTCCTCGACCGCCGCCTCGGGGTCCGCCAGGGGCTTGCCATGCTGATTCGGCTGATCCTCGACTGCGGCGACGCCGGAGCCCTTCTTGGTGCGGGCGAAAATCACGGCCGGGATATCGGCATCCAGGGCGCGCGCGTAGGCCACATCGATCGCCTCGAGGTCGTGACCGTCGATCTCTTGCACGTCCCAGCCGCAGGCGGCTGCTCGCGCGGCCCAGGAGGAGGTGTCCCACCCGTGCATGGTCGGGCCGCGCTGGCCGAGCCGGTTGACGTCGACGATCGCGACCATGTTGTCGAGGCCGGCCTGTCCGGCATGCTCGAACGCCTCCCACATCGAGCCCTCGGCCAACTCGGAATCGCCACAGAGCACCCAGACTCGGAAGTCCGCCGACTCGAGCCGCTTGCCGGCGAGCGCGATGCCGACCGAGATCGGCAGCCCCTGGCCGAGCGAGCCGGTCGCGACGTCGACCCAGGGAATTTCCGGCGTCGGATGGCCCTGCAGGCGCGAGCCGAACTCGCGGAAGGTGAGCAGCTCCTCGTCGTCGATCGTCCCGGCCGCTTTGTAGAGGCTGTAGAGCAGCGGCGAGGCGTGACCCTTGGAGAAGACGAGGTGATCGTTTGCCGGGTTCTCCGGCGCCTCGAAGTCGTAGCGCAGGTAGCGCGTCATCAGGACCGCCATCAGGTCAGCTGCCGACATAGACGACGTCGGGTGACCGGAGTTGGCGGCGGCAGCGGCGCGGACCGAGTCAACGCGGAGCTGCTGAGCCAGCTCATGCAGTTGCTCGGGGCCGGCGGCCTGCGAGGAGATGGTCTCGGGCGAAGACATGTGGAGGACGACTTTATCTGCGCGCCGGTCAGACGCGTCGGCTTCCGCGCGCGCTCGCGCTAGCCGATCGCGACCATGCGCTCGATCGGCAGCCGCGCCCGCTCGGCGATCTCGGCTGGGACGCTGACCTCGAACTGCATCTGCCGCAGCGAATCGCGCAGCTTCGGCAGCGTGATCATCTTCATGTACTTGCAGTAGGCCATCCGGTTCGCCTCGATCAAGCTCGCCTTGGGAGCTGCCTGCTGGAGCGGGTGCAGCATGCCGTTCTCGGTGGCGACGATGTACTCGCCGTCGGGCCGGCGCTGCACGTAGTCGAGCATCTGCCCGGTGGAGAGCATGTGCACCCCCTCCTCCTCGACTTCGCCGGCGGCGACGAACTCCATCACCTGGGTCACGCAGCCGCACTCGGGGTGAACGAGGAACTCGGCGTCGGGGTGGGCGGCGCGCTGGGCCTTGATGTCGTCCGGCCGGATCCCGGCGTGGACGTGGCACTCGCCGGGCCAGACGTGCATCGAGTGGCCGGTCTCGCGCTCGACGTAGGAGCCGAGCCACATGTCGGGTCCAAAGAGGATCTCGGTCTCGGGCCCGTGCTCGCGCAGGATGTGCTCGACCACCTTGACGGCGTTGGAGGAGGTGCAGCAGTAGTCGGTCTCCGCCTTCACCTCGGCGGAGGTGTTGACGTACATGACGACGACCGAGTCGGGGCTGTGGCGGGCCTTCCAGTTGCGCAACTCACCGGCGCTGATCGAGTCGGCCAGCGAGCAGCCGGCCTCGAGGTCGGGGATCAGTACCGTCTTCTCCGGCGAGAGGATCGAGGCCGTCTCGGCCATGAAGTGGACGCCGCAGAAGGCGATGACGGAGGCGTCGGATTCGGCCGCCTTCCGCGAGAGGCCAAGTGAGTCGCCGGTGTAGTCGGCGACGTCCTGCACCTCTGGGACCTGGTAGTTGTGAGCGAGGATGACGGCGTCGCGCTCGATGGCCAGCTCACGCACCTCGCGCGCCATCTCCTCGACCTCTTGGGGGCTGAGGTCGAGCATCGGGACCGGCTCGTTAATCGTCGGCAGCTCTCTCATTTGCAGATGCCTCAAAAGGACCCCGAAATCATCAACAGGGGCCTCGATGGTCATATGTTCGCTGGCATGGCCTTCGCCTAAGTCCAGTCGAATGAACTAAGCGCAAGTCTACTCTCTCCTCATGCCCGAGCTTCCAGAGGTCGAGATCACGGCGCGCCGGCTGGATTCCGGCCTCTCTGGCGCCAAGGTCGAATCGGTTCTCGCCCCGGGGATGAACGTGATGAAGACCTTCGAGCCGCCACTCGAAGGTCTGGCCGGACGGGAGATCACCGCCGTTCGCCGGGTGGGAAAGATGCCAATCGTCGAGTTTGGCGACCTTGCCCTGCTGATCCACTTGATGTCGGCCGGCCGTCTGCGCATTTTCGACAAACGCGCTTCGCCCAAAGACCGCGCCTCGCGGGTGCTGGTGCGACTTGAGGACGGTCGCGAGCTGCGCCTGCGCGAGCTCGGCACCAAGCAGCGCGCTTGGGCGAAGCTGCTGGCGACGGACACGGTTGAGGAAGACGAGGCGATCGCGAGGCTTGGCCCCGAGGCCTGGCCGGCCCCGCCTCTCGATGCCTTCGCCGCGGCGATCGACCTCCCCCGCCACCTCCATCCACTGCTGCGGCACCAGGGCGATATCGCCGGCATCGGCCGCTCCTGGGTCGACGAGATCCTCTGGGAGGCCCAGCTCTCGCCCTTCAAGCAGGGCTCGGAGCTGAGTGACGACGAGGTGGAGCGCCTGCACGGCGCCCTACACGTGCTCGGTGACGCAATCGACCACTACGAAAAGACGGTCGGGGACGAGCTGCCCGACAAGCTGCCGATGCCGCTGCGGATCCACAAGCGCGAGGGCGAGCCCTGCCCGCGCTGTGGCACGACGATCGAGGCCGTCTTCTTCGCCGAGCACCAAACCAACTACTGCCCAAGGGAGCAGACCGGTGGCCGCGTGCTCAAGGACCGCCGCCTCTCACGTCTGCTTAAGTAAACGGTATGGGCAAGCGAGCACTTCTCCTCGCCTTGATGACGATCGCCGTCGGGAACGTGGCGGCCCTCGGCGTCGCACAGGCGGCGCCAGCGGCGACGATCACCGTCGGCAACAACTTCCTCTCCCCGTCGAGCAAGACGATCCCAGCGGGAACCAAGCTGCGCTTCAAGTGGGTGGGTGGCATAACCCACAGGATCGTCAAGACCAAAGGCCCCGGTGGCGACATCCGCTCACCCGAAACGAGCGCCAGGGGCGTCAACCTCTCCAGGGTCCTGCGCAAGCGCGGCACCTACCGCTTCCGCTGCGTCATCCACCCGACCGCAATGCAAACGAAGGTGGTCGTGCGCTGAGCTCGGGTCAGGCCGGCTCGATCAACATGCTGAAGTCGAGGGTCGGCGCCGAGTGCGTCAGCGCCCCAACCGAGATGAAGTCGACGCCGGTCTCGGCGATTACGCGCACCGTCTCCAGATCGACGCCGCCCGAAGCCTCAAGCCTGGGCCCTCTCTCTACCCCGGCCTCGCCGTCCCGCAGGGCGACGGCCCCACGCAGGGCCTCGAGCTCCATGTTGTCGAGCAGCAAGCGGTCCGCCCCGGTGCCGAGCGCGTAGGCGACCTCGTCGAGGTTGCGACACTCGACCTCGACCGGTAGCTCCGGATGAGCGGAGCGACAGGCATGCACCGCCTTCGCCAGGCCGCCGGCGAGGGCGATGTGGTTCTCCTTGATCAGGATCGCGTCATAGAGACCCATGCGGTGGTTGGTACCACCGCCCGCTGCCACCGCCGCCTTCTCGAGCGCCCTCAGACCCGGCGTCGTCTTACGCGTGTCGAGGATGCGGGCTCCAGTGCCGGCGACCGCCTCGACGAAACGCGCCGTCAGCGTGGCGATTCCGGAGAGTCGGCCGAGGAAATTGAGCGCGGTGCGCTCGGCCGCCAGCAGCGCGACGGCAGAGCCAGTCGTTAGGGCGACTTCGGCGGGCACGCCATCGCGCCATTGGCCCTCGACAACCAGGTTGTCGACGTCCTCGACCCCGCACTGGCGCATCGTCTCGGCGACAACGCCGAGCCCAAAAGCCACCCCAGGCTCTTTCTGCACGATTCGGGCGCGAGCACGCGCGCCCTTGGGCACCGTGGCCTCCGAAGTAATGTCGCCAGCGCCAACATCCTCGGCCAGCGCTCGTTCGACCAGCTCACGAAGATCAACCATCGGCGCACCCTAGCGTCGGGCAAGAGAGCGACGGGTATCCCTCTCCGGGAGGCTCAGGGACCGCGCCGCGAAGCTCGGTAAACGACCGGCTGCGCAACGGCCTCCAGGGGAGGGATACCCGTCGCTCTCACACCTGGCTTCTCCGGGGCGTTTAATCCATTGAGTGACTGCCTTGCCGCCCTTCCAAGCGTTGATCGACGAGCATGCCGCCGACGTGATGGCGGTGCTGCGCGGCGCCGTTGGCCGCGCCGACGCCGAGGACTGCTTCCAGGAGACGTTTCTGGCGGCGCTGCGTGCCTATCCGAAGCTGGATGACGCTCGCAACCTGCGCGGCTGGCTGCTGACCATCGCCCACCGCAAGGCAATCGACCACCACCGGGCCAATGGGAAGCGGCCATTGCCGATTGCCGAGCCCGGTGAGGTGGCCGGCGTCACCGCCGAGCCAGAGCTCGACGACGGGATCTGGGCGCTGGTCGGCGGGCTGCCCCCGAAGCAGCGCGCCGCCGTGGCCCTGCGCTACGCCTGCGATCTCCCCCATACCGAGATCGCCGCGGCGCTCGGCTGCTCACCCGAGGCAGCGCGACGCAGCCTGCACGAGGGAATCAAACGACTGCGAAAGGAGCTGGCGTGAAGAATTCACTGGAGCAACTCACCGATCGCGCGGCGGCTGAGGGCTTGCTCGACGTCGCCTATACCACCGTCGACACGCCCTTCGGACCACTGCTCGTCGCCACCACTCCTCGAGGTCTGGTCAAGATCAGCTTTCCCTCGACCCATGACACCGAGGAGACGCTGGAGGATCTGGCAAAACGGATCTCACCACGCGTGCTGGAGGCACCGGCACAGCTGGACGAGGTCCGCCGCCAGCTCGAGCTCTATTTCGAGGGACGCCTGCGCGAGTTCGACCTGCCGCTCGACTGGCAGCTCAGCAAGGGCTTTCGGCGGCGGGCGCTGCGCGCGATCGACCGCATTCCCTACGGCAGGACCCGCAGCTACACGGAGATCGCCCGCAGCGCCGGCAACGAGCGGGCGGTGCGCGCGGCCGGCACGGCCTGCGGCTCCAACCCGATCCCGATCGTCGTCCCCTGCCACCGGGTGCTGCGCAGCGGCGGGGCCCTCGGCGGCTACGGCGGTGGGCTACCGATGAAGGAGGCACTGCTCGAGCTAGAGGGTGTGGGTTTGCGCTGATCTGGCTAAAGGGGGCGCGATGGCAAGCCGATGGATGCGTCCATGCCAAACCGGCTCCCTGTTCTTTTCGTCCTCCTTCTCCTCTCTGGGCTGCTGCTCGCGGCAGCGGGGGCCCAGGGCGCCTCGGCTGAACCCGCTGCGACCGCCCCCGCCTTCGAAGAAGAATTCGAAGGCCTCGAAGAGGAACTGGAAGAAGAAAGCGAAGAGGGAGCACTGGAAACCGAATGCGAAACCGCCCGGGAAGAAGCGGACGAAGGCGAACTCGGGCTTGCCGAAGTTGACGAGATCTGCGCCGAAGCCGCCGAGGCCGGCAAGAAAAAGAAGGCCGGCAAAAAGAACGCCGGCTCGGTCGCGCCGGAAGAGTGCCTGCTGCGCACCGCCAACTCCCACGCCGTCCTCAATGCAGCCGGCGACAAGCTGAAGTTGACCATCGGCTACACCGCCTACAAACCGGTCGCCGCAAAGGTTGAGGTCCGCAAGGGATCAAGCCGCGTCGCGACCAAAAGCTTCCGGCTCGGTCGCAGCGGCGTCCTGCGAATCGTTGAGAACCTGGCCAATGCAGAGGCCCCCAAGCGGCTGGTCATCCGCCTCGCCGTCCCCAACTCACCTGGCTTCTGCGGCAAGTACGAGACCGAAAAGGTCCGCGTCAGCTAGCTCGGCAGGGTCGTCTTCAGCCACTCGCTTGCCGCTCGCAGGTGAGCGGGGTCGATTTGGTGGCCGAGATCCGACTCGTGGTACTCGACCTCGAGCCCCGCTGCGTCGAGCTGTTCGCGAGCGCTGTGGGCGAAATCGACGTCCATGATCGGGTCGGCACGCCCGTGGGCGATGAAGGCTCGCGTTCCGCGCCGGTCCTCGAAGTGAGGCTGCCAGCCCCCTACCACCGGGATGAAGCCGCTGAAGGCGAGGACCCCCGCCGGCGCCTGGCGATCGGCACCCAGTCCCATCGCATAGCTCATCACCGAACCCATCGAGAAACCGCCGAGGACGGTACGGGCCGGCGGGATTTCCGTCTCCGCCCAGAGCCGGTCGTGGAGGTCGGCGAGAGCGCCGCGGGCGGCATGGAAGGTGTCGTGATCGGGATAGCCGACCCGGGGGACCAGGTACCAGTGGTATCCCGGCGAGCCCGGCAGCTTCAACGGCGCCCGCGGCGTAACGACCCAGAGCCGTCGGCCGGGGTCTAGCGCATCGGCCAGACCGAGCAGGTCCCCCTCGTCGGTCCCGCGCCCGTGGTGGAGGACCAGCAGCCCTTCCGGGTCCCCCTCGGGCGGTCGCTCCCGGTGGACGAGCGGCTCCACGGCTAGCTGGCCGACGAGGCCGCAGTCTTGTTCAGGTAGTCGCGGATGAAGTCGTCGATGTCGCCGTCGAGTACGCGCTGGGCATCCCCCACCTCGTAGCCGGTGCGATGGTCCTTGACCCGCTGGTCGGGGTGGAGGAAATAGCTGCGAATCTGCGAGCCCCAGGCGACGTCCTTGACCTCGCCCCGCTCCTGCGCCAGCGTCTCCGCTCGTTTGCGCTCCTCCAGCTCGATCAGCTTCGAGCGCAGCAACTGCATCGCAACTGCCTTGTTCTGGGTCTGCGAGCGCTCGTTCTGGCACTGCACGACGACTCCGGTGGGGATGTGGGTGATCCGCACCGCCGAGTCGGTCTTGTTGACGTGCTGGCCCCCCGCCCCGGAGGCACGGTAGGTGTCGATCCGCAGGTCGTCGTCGTTTATCTCGACCTCGACCCCCTCGTCGACCAGCGGCCCGACGTCGACCTGGGCGAAGCTGGTGTGGCGGCGCGCCGAGGAGTCGAAGGGGGAGATCCGCACCAGCCGGTGGACGCCGCGCTCGGCCGCGAAGAGGCCGTAGGCGTTCTCGCCATGGGCGAGGAAGGTCGCCGACTTGAGGCCGGCCTCCTCCCCCGGCGATGCCTCCTTCATCTCAACCTGGAAACCGCGAGCCTCCGCCCAGCGCAGGTACATCCGCAGCAAGATCTCCGCCCAGTCCTGGGAGTCGGTGCCACCGGCCCCGGCGTGGACGGTGACCACGGCGTCGCCAGCGTCGTACTCACCGCTGAAGAGGCGTGCCTCTTCGAGCTCGGCAAGCCGTCCTTCGACCGCTACCAGCTGGGTCGCCAGCTCGGCGGCCATCTCCTCGTCTTCGCCCGCCATCTCGGCCAGCTCGTCGAGGTCGCCGGCTCCCGCCTCGAGCTCCTCGAAGGTCTTTAGCTTGCGCTGGGCGCGCGCATGCGCGGCCGAGGTTAGAGCCGCGGACTCCTGGTCATCCCAGAATCCGGGCCGTCCCATCTCCTCCTCCAGCCGCTCTGCTTCCTGCTGCAGTGAGGCGGGGTCAAAGGTAGTCCGCGAGCAGCTTCAACTGCTCGCGGATCTCGGCGAGCCGCGCCGGTACCGATTCGGTCGAGGCGACATCGGCCATGCGGCGGAGACTAGAGCCTCTTACTCAGCGGCGACACCGTGGTCGAAGCCGCCGGCGTGCAGGGCCTCCGCCCGGTCCTCAAATGGCCGCCAGCTGCGCACCCTGTGGTCATGCAGCTCGAAGAGCCAAGCCATGGCGTCCTCGCCCGCGGCGGAGCCGTCCTCATCCCACCGCCAAACCCGCCGGATCAAGGCAACGGCAGAGCCGCGGCCGGACTCGGTCCCGTCCTCATACAGATGCTCCAGCTCGATCGTCTGCTGAACGCCTCCAGGCGGCCGCGTAGCCCATAACCGGGCAGCCTCGCGCCCCTTCCGCAGCCCCCGCATCGAATGAAGCTCAACCTCGGGGTCCAGGACCCCGACAAAGGCGTCCAAATCCCGCTCGTTGAAGCTCCGGATGAATTCCCTGACAGGGTCGTGCGTCATAGTCCGGTCCAGGTAGGGATGGAACGTCTTGTACTTTTTCGTCGACGCCTCCGGGCGTCAGCCCAACCGCAACTCACCGAAAAAGTTAAGTGGAATCCCTGCCGGGACCGGACTCAGGCTCCATGACACTTCTTGTACTTCTTCCCTGAGCCACACCAGCAGGGGTCGTTGCGACCGATGTTCTCGTGCTCGTCCTTGACAACCGTCTCAATCACCTCCGGCGCCGCGGCGCCGTTGCCGCCGCGATTGGGCCTGGCGGTGCCTTCGGTGACGCTGACGCCGCCGCCGGCGGCGACCTCTTGCAGCGCCGAGGGCTGCGCGTCCGGCGTGCCACCGGAGTAATCGAGCGCGGTCGGTGCGTTACCGTTGCCGCCGAAAGTGCCGTCGAGCTGGGATGGGTCGACCTGGATTTCAGCGTTGAAGACCAATTTGCTGAATTCCTCCCAGATCGAGTGCATCAGCTCCTCGAACATGACAAAGCCTTCGTTTTTATAGGCGACGAGCGGGTCGATCTGGGCGAAGCCACGCAGGTGGATGCCCTCGCGCAGGTAATCCATGTCGTAGAGGTGCTCGCGCCAGCGGTTATCGATGACCTGGAGCAGGATCGAGCGCTCCAGGTAGCGCATCAGCTCCTCGCCTAGCTTCTGCTCACGATCGTCGTAGGCGCTCATCGCGTCTTCGTCGAGGGAGTCTTTGAGCTTTTCGCGGTCGACCGTCTCCGGCGCCATCGAGCCGACCTCGATTCCCACCGGCCAGATCTGCCGCAGCTGCTGCTCCATGCCGGACATATCCCATTCGTCGAGGTCATCGCCGGGCGTGTACTCGTCGACGAAGCGCTCGATTACGCCCTCGAGCTCGTCGCGGGCGATGTCCGACATGTCGCGGCCTTCGAGGATCTCGCGGCGGTATTTGTAGACGACGCGGCGCTGCTCGTTCATCACGTCGTCGTACTCGAGCACGCGTTTGCGGATCAGGAAGTTCTGTTCCTCGACCTTCTTCTGCGCACCCTCGACCGTTTTGGTCAGCATTTTCGCCTCGAGCGGCATTTCGTTCCCCTCCTCGTCGACAGGGCCGAGGCGGTCGAGGATTTTGAAGATGCGGTCGCCGGCGAAGAGTCGGATCACGTCGTCTTCGGCAGAGAGGAAGAAGCGCGTCTCACCCGGGTCGCCCTGGCGACCGGAACGGCCGCGCAGCTGGTTGTCGATGCGGCGCGATTCGTGGCGCTCGGTGCCACAGATGTAGAGGCCGCCGAGCTCGCGCACTTCCTCGGCCTCAGCCTTGCACTGCGGCGCCAGCTCGGCGATCTTCGCCTCCAGCACCTCCTCGTAGCCCTCCTCGCCTGGACTCAGGCTCTGCTTTTTCAGCTCTTTGTGGGCCATGTGCTCGGGGTCGCCGCCGAGCTTGATGTCGACGCCGCGCCCGGCCATGTTGGTGGCGATCATCACCGCGCCCTTGCGCCCCGCTTCGGCGATCCGCTCGCCCTCTCGTTCGGCGTGCTCGGGCTTCGCGTTCAGCACCGCGTGCTCGACGCCATGCCGTTTCAGCTCACCGGAGATCATCTCCGAGACCTCGACCGAGACGGTGCCGACCAGGATCGGCTGGCCTTTCTCGTGGCGGGCGATGATCTCCTCGAGGACCGCCTTCCACTTGCCGTCTTTCGTTTTGAAGATCTGGTCGTTGTGGTCGGCGCGGACCATCGGCTGGTTGGTCGGGACCTCGACCACCGGCACTTTGTAGATCTTCATGAACTCGGTGGCCTCGGTCAGGGCCGTGCCGGTCATTCCGGAGAGCTTGTCGTAGAGGCGGAAGTAGTTCTGCAGGGTGATCGTCGCCAGGGTCTGGTTCTCCTCGCCGATCGCGACACCCTCCTTCGCCTCAACCGCCTGGTGCAGGCCCTCTGACCAGCGCCGACCCTCGAGGATGCGGCCGGTGAACTCGTCGATGATCATCACCTGGCCGTCGACCACCGCGTAGTCCTTGTCCTTCTTGTAGAGCGACTCGGCCTTCAGCGACTGACTCAGATGGTTGACGAGGCGTGCCGTGCTCGCTCAGGTAGAGGTTGTCGACGCCGAGGAACTCCTCCGCCCGTTTGACGCCTTGCTCGGTCGGCGAGACGGTCTTGTGCTTCTCGTCGTATTCGTAGTCGTAGTCGGCCTCGGAGGTGTCTTTAGATTCGCCCAGCGATTTCAGCCGATCTTTGGCCGGAACCCCATCCATCTGGCGGGCGAGGCGGGCGAACTGGTAGTAGATCTGAGCCGCCTGTTCGGGCGCGCCGGAGATGATCAGCGGCGTCCGCGCCTCGTCGATCAGGATGTTGTCGACCTCGTCGACGATCGCGAAGTGGTGGCCGCGCTGAACGCAGTGCTCGAGCGATTCGGACATGTTGTCGCGCAGGTAGTCGAAGCCGAACTCGGAGTTGGTGCCGTAGACGACGTCGCAGGCGTATTTGACCTGCCGGGCGGCGTGGTCGTCGGGGTCCTGGATCGAGGCAACGCTGACGCCGAGCGTGTCGTAGACCGGTTTCATCCATTCCGCGTCGCGGCGCGCCAGGTAGTCGTTGACGGTGACGACGTGGACGCTGTCGCCAGCCAGCGTGTTGAGGAAGGCGGCCAGGGTCGCGGTCAGCGTCTTGCCCTCGCCGGTCTTCATCTCGGCGATCGCCCCGTCGTGCAGGACCATGCCGCCGACCAGCTGCACGTCGAAATGGCGCTGGCCGATGCTGCGCCGCGCCGCCTCGCGGGTCAGCGCAAAAGCCTCGGGCAGAAGATCGTCGAGCGCCTCCCCTCCGCGGGCGCGCTCACGAAGCGAATCGGCCTCCGCGCGCAGCTCCTCGTCGCCGAGCAGCTCCATCTCCGGCTCGATCCTGTTGATCGCCGCAGCGCGCTTCTCATAGGCCTTGAACTTGCGGCCCTCTCCCACGCGCAGGGCGCGCGTGACCATGTCCCTGGCATTCGCCATGGACCTAGGGTAGCGATGGCGGCGCTACCGCCTCGGGCTCAGGTTTCGACGGTGCGCCCGCGCATCTGATTGACGAGGCGCCTCGTCTGCCGACGCTTGCGACGCAATGCTCGATGTTTCTTGACTTGGCGGCGAATGTCCTCCGCCAGCTCGTGGATCGTGTGCGACATCTCGGGCGATGCCTCCTTCGCATGCAAGGTCACGCCCTTGAGGCGCAGAGTTGCCTCCGCGACCTGACCATCGGGAATCGCGGGGTTTTTCTCTTCCCAGACAATGACGTCGAGCATCGCAAGCTCAGAGACCTGCCTTCCCACTCTGCGGAATCTCTTCAGGACGTGCTCCCGAAGCTCGTCATCGATCTCGACGTTGCGCCCACGCACCTCGATCCGCATATTGGCCTCCTGGGTTTTGGGTCTCCCGATGCTACGCCTGTACCCGCTTGCGGGCAAGAGCAACTTCTCGGGGTTGTAGGGCGAGAGGATCGGGTGCCCCCTCGACGGAACCCGCGTCGAATCGCGGGGCGAGGGTCCTTGCCCGCCGGCTCACAAGTTCCGCTGAGGGGGCACCCGATCCTCTCGCCTCACAGGCGCCGCGTGAAGGTGATTGCGGCGATCCGGATGGCTCCAGCTTGGCGCAGGGCTTGGGCGCAGGACGCCAATGTGGCGCCGGTGGTTAGGACGTCGTCGATCAGGAGAACGCTGCGGGGGACTTTGCCGCTAGCTTGGATGCGCGGTGGGTGGCCTATGCGCTGGGCGCGGCGCTTGCCTACCTGGCGGCCGCCGCCGCGGCGAGCCAGGCAGGTGCTGAGGGGGAGCTCGGTTCGCTGGGCCAGGGCTGCGGCGATTTCGGCGGCGGGGTCGAAGCCTCGGATTGCGGACCGCAGCGGAGCGGTGGGAACCGGGACGATCGTGCCGCTCAGCATGGTGCCCGGAGCAAGCCACTGGATTCGGTCGGCCATCAGCTCGGCGACCGGCAGCAGGCGGCGGAACTTGAGGGCGGTGACCAGCTCGCGGGCTACGCCCTCGTGCGGGGCCGAGGACCAGGCTCGGTCTAGGCCTGGCGGCTCCCGTGCCCAGCAAGGGCTCGGCCCCAGCAAGTCGCCGCGCACAGCGGCTGCAGAGCACCGCTTCGCTGCCGACAGCTCCGCCCGCAGGCGGCGCAGAGCGGCGGGACCAGGGCAGTGACGAGGGCGTTGAGAAAGCTCACCCACCGATCGTTGGCGGGGGCGGCGCGCGTGTGGCGCGCCAAAGGTCAAATGTCTGTCAGGTCTTTGCTACGCGACCCGCGATGCCGCCGACCAGGATCGCCGCGGCGGGCAGCTCCGCCCCTTCGAGCAGGATCGAGTCGCGGATGCAGGCCCCATCGCCGACCCGGCAGCCGTCGCCGATGATCGCCGGCCCCTCGATCCGCACCTCGGTACCGATCTCGACGTCGGCGCCGACCAGAACTGGCGCGGTCACCTCGGCTCCGTCCAGCGAGCTCGCGGCCCGCACCCCCTCCCCCACCTCCGGCGCTCCGGGCTCGACCTCGACCGCACCGTGCAGGGCGTCGAGGTTGCCCTGGCGCAGCTCGTCGAGATTGCCGATGTCGTTCCAGTAGGCGTCGATCTCGTGCGAGTAGAAGGGCACGTCCGCCTCCAGCAAGGCTGGGAAGACGTCCTTCGCCCAGTCGGCGAACTCTGGCGGGTCGTCGGGGCCAGCGTCGTTGCTCGTTCCTGGCTCCGGGAAATAGTCGAAGACCTCGGCGCGAAACATGTAGATGCAGGTGTTGGCGAGGTCGGAGAGGGCCTCGGCCGGGTCGGGCTTCTCCTGGAACCCCTGGATCCGACCGTCGCCCGCGGCTATCACGACGCCGAACTGATCCGTGTCGGCAACTCGTTTGGTCGCCATCGTGACCAGGCCGTCGTGGGATTCGTGGAACTCGCGCATGGCCGTAAAGTCGATGTCGGTGAGCGCGTCGCCGGCGACGACGAGGAACGAGTCGCCGAGGAAATCGGCGACGTTGCGGACCCCGCCGGCGGTGCCCAGCAGCTGCTCCTCATGGCTGTAGGCGAGTTCCAGGCCGAAGTCCGAGCCGTCGCCGAAGTGGCCCTCGATCATCTCCGGGAACCAGTGCAGGTTGGCGATCGCCTCGCGGAATCCGTGCCGGGCCAACAAACGGGCCGCGTGCTCCATCACCGGCCGGTTCAACACCGGCACCATTGGCTTCGGCATGCCGTAGGTGATCGGACGCAACCGGGTACCGAGCCCGGCCGCGAGGATCATCGCCCGCATCGACTCAGTGCCTTGATCAGTATCGGTAGTGATCGGGCTTGTAGGGACCCTCGACCGGGATGCCGAGGTAGGCGGCCTGCTCTTCGGACAGCTCGGTGAGGTTGACGCCGAGCGCCGCGAGGTGCAGCCGCGCGACCTTCTCGTCGAGGTGCTTGGGCAGCACGGTGACCTCCTTGGCCGTGAACCCGTCGGGCTGGCCGTAGAGCTCGATCTGCGCGATCACCTGGTTGGTGAACGAGTTCGACATCACGAAGCTCGGATGCCCGGTCGCGTTGCCGAGGTTGAGCAGGCGGCCCTCGGAGAGGAGGATGATCGAGTGGCCGTCGGGGAAGCGCCACTCGTCGACCTGCGGCTTGATGTTGACCCTCTCGGCCGGCGAGGATTCGAGCCCGGCGACGTCGATCTCGTTGTCGAAGTGGCCGATGTTGCCGACGATCGCGTTGTGCTTCATCCGCGCCATGTGGTCGGCGGTGATGATGTCCTTGTTGCCGGTGGCGGTGATGAAGATGTCGGCCGTCTCGACGACTTCGTCGAGCGTCCGCACCTCGTAGCCCTCCATCGCCGCCTGCAGGGCGCAGATCGGGTCGATCTCGGTGACGATCACGCGGGCGCCCTGGCCGCGCAGCGACTCGGCGCAGCCCTTGCCGACGTCGCCGTAGCCGCAGATGACGGCGACCTTGCCGCCGATCATCACGTCGGTGGCGCGGTTGATCCCGTCGATCAGCGAGTGACGGCAGCCGTAGAGGTTGTCGAACTTCGACTTGGTGACCGAGTCGTTGACGTTGATCGCCGGGAAGAGCAGGTCGCCGGTCTCGGCCAGCTGGTAGAGCCGGTGCACGCCGGTGGTCGTCTCCTCGGTGACCCCCTTGATCCCCTCGGCAATCCGGGTCCAGCGCTGCGGGTCGGATTCGAGCGAGCGCTGCAGGGTCTCGAGCACGACGCGGAACTCCTCCGAGTCGGCCGAGGCCGGGTCGGGCACGGCGCCCGCCTTCTCGAACTCGACGCCCTTGTGGACGAGCAGGGTGGCGTCGCCGCCGTCGTCGAGGATCATGTTCGGGCCCTCGCCGTCGGGCCAGAGCAGGGCCTGCTCGGTGCACCACCAGTACTCCTCCAGGGTCTCGCCTTCCCAGGCGAAGACCGGGATGCCGGCGGCGGCGATCGCGGCCGCAGCGTGATCCTGCGTGGAGAAGATGTTGCAGCTGGCCCAGCGGACCTCGGCGCCGAGGGCGACCAGGGTCTCGATCAGCACGGCGGTCTGCACCGTCATGTGGAGCGAGCCGGTGATCCGCGCCCCTCGTCAGCGGCTGCTGCGCCGCGAACTCCTCGCGGGTCTGCATCAGGCCGGGCATCTCCACCTCGGCGAGGGCGATCTCCTTGCGCCCGAAGTCGGCGAGGCCGATGTCGGCGACTTTGTAGTTTGAGGTGGCGGTTGCCATCGATTCCCTTTCGTCTCAGTTGGTCGGGCGAAGGATACGGAGAATGAGCGCGGGTCAGTGACGGCGCTCAGGGACGTCCGAGTGCGGCCTTGAGACCGTCGATCGCCTCGATCGGCAGCGGGTCGACCCCGCGGGCCTCGGCAATTGCCAGCGAGACAAGGTCACCGAGCATCACCGCCCAGAGCAGGCGCTCCATGCGACGTCTCCCCAGCAGCCTCGACCCGGACGGCAGCGAGCACCGGACGCGTCAATCGCCGCGGCGGTCAGCTCGAAGCGCGCGCTTCACCCGGGGATGCTGGTCGGTGTCCTCGAGCAGGACCGCGGCGTGCGTGCCGACTCCCGGCGCCTCCCCATCCAGCCGCAGATCTCGTTGTGATCGGCCTCCGGCAGCTCCGAGAAGAAGGCCGCCAGCTTCGCGTTCTCGTTGAGCTGCGTCTTCCAGCGGCGGGCCGCCGCCGCAGTCGCGCCCGCCCCGTAGACGACCGGCGACCGCTCCGCCGAGCTGGGCGGCGATCTCGGCGGCGGTGTGCTGAAGATCGGCCTTGCGCTCCTCGAGGAAGGCGGCGGCGGCCTCGATCTCCTCAGCGATCCGCGGCGCCGCGCCCACCCGGCGGCGACCTCGGCGGCGCAGACCAGCATGTAGGCGACGGCGGTACGAGGCGCAGGCAGCAGACCCGGCAGGCCGATCACCGGGTCGCCGGCCGCACGGGCCGCGTCGACCAGGGCGCCGCCGGTGCTGGCGACGACCCGGCGCGCCCCCAGCGCCTCGGCCGCAGAGAAGCAGGCAAGCGTCTCCTCGGTCTCGCCGGAGTAGCTCGAGCAGAGCACGGCCCACTCGGCAGTCACCCAGCTCGGCAGCTCGTAGCCGCGCACGGTCAGCAGCGGCCGTGAGAGCCGGCCGCCCAATGCCGCGGCGGCGAGGTCGCCGCCGATCGCCGAGCCGCCCATTCCGCAGACGATCAGGCCGGCGGACTCGTACGGCTGCAAGCGGGCGGACTCGACCCGCCAGAGTGCGTCGCGCAGGTGCTCGGGGATGGCGAGGATCTCGTCGAGCATGGCTACGCCGGCACCTCTTCGCCCTCCGCCACCACTGCACCTTCAAGTCGGCCGCCCGGCCCGACTTCCGCTCGGGGCGCCAGGATCGAGTCGACGACACGGGCGCCCTCGCCGACCGTGCAGCCAGCGAGCAGCACCGAGTCGACGACCTCCGCCCCTGCCCCAACGCGGCAATCGGGGCCGACGACGGCGCGGGGCCCGACCTTCGCCCCGGCCACGCTCGGCACCAGAATCAACCAACAGACCGGGCTCGTCCGGTTCGACCCGCGTCGCGACCCGACCTTCGAGGATGTCCCAGCTTGCCTGCAGGTAGCGCTCCGGCGTGCCGATGTCCATCCAGTAGCCGTCGAGCAGCAGACCGTGCAGCCCCTCGCCAACAAGGCGCGGGAAGACGTCGCGCTCGATCGAGACCTTCTCCCCCGGGGGGATCAGGTCGAGCACCGAGCGCTCCAGCAGGTACATGCCCGCGTTGACCTCCCCGGGCTGGCCGCTCGCCCGTCTTCTCGAGGAACTCGAGGACCCATCGCCCTCTCCGCGATGCGACCAGTCCGAAGGCGGCGGAGTCCTCGACCGGGTGCAGCCCGATCGTCGCCGCCCGGCTTCCCTCATCGTGCGCGCTGAGCAGCGCGCTCAGATCGAGGTCGGTGAGCACGTCCCCGTTGAGCGCGAAGAAACGTTCGCCCAGCTCGCCGCCCAGCTCGTCGGCGGCGAAGCGGATCGCCCCGGCGGTCCCCAGCGGCTCGGGCTCGACCACGTAGCGAATCTTCGTCCCGGCCCGCTCTTCCTCGCCGGCCAGCGCCTCACGCAGAACGTCGGGCAGGAAGCCGCAAGCGAGGACCACCTCGGTCACCCCGTGCCCGGCAAGCCACTCGATCATGTAGGCGAGAAAGGGCCGGTCGACCAGGGTCAGGGCCGGCTTCGGGTACCGACTCGGTCAACGGCCGCAGGCGCGTCCCTTTGCCGCCGACCAGAACGATCGCCTGCATGCGTCAGTCCGCGGTTGCCGGCGAGGGCACGACTTCGGTTGCCCGCCCGATGCCCTCGTACTCGAAGCCCGCCCGGCGAAGCGCAGTGGAGTCGAGGAAGTTGCGACCGTCGATCAGCAGCGGTCGCGCCATCCGGCTCGCCGCCTCGGCCCAGTCCAGGTCGGCGAACTCGGGCCACTCGGTGACCAGCACCGCCGCATCGGCGCCATCGAGCGCCTCCAGCGCGGAGCTCGCACAACTCGACCCCCTCAAGCAGGTCGCGAGCGGCGTCGGCGGCAACCGGATCGTAGGCGGTCACCTCGGCCCCCTCGCCCTGCAGCCTCGCTGCCAGCACCAGGCTCGAGGCCTCACGCATGTCGTCGGTCTGCGGCTTGAAGGCCAGGCCGAGCAGCGCGACCCGTCGCCCGACCAACGACCCGAGGTGGCCGACCAGCTTCTGCACAACGCGGCGCTTCTGCAGCTCGTTGACCTCGATCACGGCGTTGAGCAGCTGGAAGTGGTAGCCGGTGTTGCCGGCGAGCATCTTCAGCGCGCTGACGTCCTTGGGGAAACAGGAACCGCCGTAGCCGATCCCGGCGCGCAGGAACGAGGAGCCGATGCGCTGATCGAGGCCCATCCCCCGGGCGACCTCGCCGACGTCGGCGCCGACCTCCTCGCAGACGTTTGCGATCTCGTTGACGAAGGAGATCTTGGTCGCCAGGAAGGCGTTGGAGGCGAGCTTGATCATCTCGGCGCTGGCGACGTCGGTGCGCACGAGCTCGCCGCCCAACGGCTCATACAGCGCCGCGACAGCGTCGCTGGCCTCCTCGTCGCCGCGGTCGGCTCCGATGACGACGCGGTCGGGGTGCATGAAGTCCGCCACCGCCGAGCCCTCCTTGAGGAACTCGGGGCAGGAGACGTAGGCGAGACCGGGGCGATCGCGGCGGATCGCCTCACCGGTGCCGGCGGGAACGGTGCTCTTCATGATCAGCACGTGATCGCTGTCCTCGCGGCAGCTCCTTGACCACCGAGCGAACCCGGGAGAGATCGGCGTCGCCGGAGCGGGTCGGGGGCGTGTCGACGCAGACGAAGAGCAGCCGTGCGGAGTCGAGCAGCTCGTCCATCTCCGTGGTGAAGGTGAGGCGCTCGGAATTGCGGGCGAGCAGGTCGTCGAGGCCGGGCTCGTGGATCGTCGTCTCGCCGCGGGAGAGCGCCGCGATCTTCTCCGGCAGGATGTCCCGCGCGACCACCTCGTGGCCGAGCTCGGCGAAGCAGCTGGCGGTTACCAGTCCCACCCAGCCGACCCCGATCACGCCGATCGTCTCTCTGCCATCGCTCAAAGCGCCGCCCTCCTCTGTTTTCTCTGCTTCTTATTGGGGATCTTCACGCGCGCCGAGCGTGCGATACCGATCATCTGATCGTTGGTGAGCACGCGCAGCAGGCTATTCGCGACCCAGTAGGTGTTGTCGCCCCGGTGCCAGGCAACCAGCCGCACCCGGTCGCCGTCGAGGAAGATCTCGTACTCGCGACCGCGGATCGTTTCGGTGATGCTCGGACCGCCGAGGATCGGCGGGTCGCCCCAACCCTGGATGCCCTGCACACCAAAGTAGTGGACGCCGTCGGGCAGTTCCAGGGTGAGGACCATCCGGTAGGCGCCGTGGCGGTTGCCGTCGCTGTCCTTGAAGTGGTAGACGCGGGGATCCTGGATGTGAAGTTCGGGATTGCTTTCCTCGTAGGCCGCGCCCGAGGGCAGCCGCGTCGGGTAGAAGACCGGGAAACCGCCGCTGACCTTGCGGGCGACGATCTTCGCCTCCTCCTCACCCGCTTCGCCGGCCGCGACCAATCCGTCGCTGCCCGGCGGCTTCGTCCTCAGCTTCGGTTTGGGCTTCGGCTTCTTCTTGTCCCCGCTGCCCTTGCCCTTCTTCTTTGGCTTGGCTCGGCCTCGTCGAGCGTGCCGCGAGTGCCGCCGCTGGCTTCGATCCCGAGGAATCGATCGACCGCTTCCCCGATCGCGCCGGAGGATGCGTAGACGTAGCTCGGGCCCAGTTCGGCCGGGAAGTCGACCTCCTTGATTTCGGCGTTGCGCGAGGCGATGAACAGTTTCAGCACCTCGAGCATCGACTTCGTGTCGCTGATGTCGGAGCTGGTGTATTCGGTGAAGATGTCGATCAGTTCGCCTTCGCCCAGCACGTCGCGCGCCAAGTCGGAGATCGGCACCCGCTGGCGGGCGGAGCTGAGGAAGTCCTGCTGGCGCGCGGCGCGCACGAGGTCGGTGTCGGTGTGGCGGTAGCGCACGTACTCCAGCGCCCGCTTGCCGCACATCAGCTGGTAGCCCGGCTGCACGTTGATTTCCGAATACTGTTCGGAGGCCGGCACGCCCACGTTTGAGTGGTAGTAGCGGCGGTCGACGTCGATGTAGACACAGCCGATCGCGTAGACCGCGCGGACGAAGCCGAGATAGTCGACGTTGACGATGTGGTTGATCGGCAGCCCGGTCAGTTCCTTGACCACCTGCAGGGTCAGCTTCGGGCCCCCATAGGCGAAGGCCGAGGAGAACTTTTCCGTGCCCACTCCCGGGATTTCGACCTTGAGATCGCGCGGTATCGACATCAACGCGATCGCGTCGTTGTCCGGATCGAGACGAAGCAGGATCGTCGTATCGGAGCGCCCCGGGTCTTCCGGTTCGTTGGCGCGTTTGTCGGAGCCGAGGATGAGGATGTTCTGCGCCTCGCCCCCCGTGGTCTCCTTGAGAACGCCGTCGACCGCGTTTCTCAGTTTGTTGTTGTGCCCGAGCGCCTCGGCGATGTTGTCGATCTTGATCAGGCCGCTGGCCGCGACCGCCGCGGCGGTCGCGAGGACGATCGTGAGCGAGGCCAGCATGAAGCGCCACCAGTAGCGCTTCGGCTTGGGCGGCGGCTCGTGATCGCCCGTGGGTGGCGGCTTCTTGAACGGCTCTTCGATCATCGCCGTGGACTCATGCGTCGAGGCGGTCGGGGATCGCCCGCAGGAACGCTTCGAGCGCCTGTCGGTAGGCGATCAGGGAGGGAACCGAGACCCACTCCGATGGGCCGTGGTGGCCTTCGCCGACCGGGCCGAACTCGACCGCGGGCACTCCCACGCGCAGGAAGGAGACAGCGTCCGAGGCGCCGTCGCGGCCGACGCTCATCGGCTCCCCGTCGTGGTGCGCGCTGACCGCCTCGCGCAGGCCACGGACGAAGGGCGAGTCGCGGTCGACGACGGCGGGCGGACGTGTGAACAGCGGCGTCACCTCGGCATCGGGAAGGCCCCGCACCTGTTCGAGCACGGTTTCGGGGTCCTGGTCGGGCAGGTAGCGGATGTCGACGTCGATCGCGCATCGGTCGGGCACCTTGTTGAGCGCATCGCCACCCAGAATCCGGCCGAGGTTGATCGAGGGGCGGTCGAACAGCTCAGAGCTGTGCCGGGCAAACGGTAGCGACTCGATACTGCGGAAAACGTCGTGTGCCTTCAGGACGGCGTTGTCGCCGAGCCAGGGCGTCGCTCCGTGCGCGGCGACCCCGCTCACCTCCAGCCGCAGCGCCAGCACCCCCTTCGCCTCGACCCCGATCTGCAGGTCAGTTGGCTCACCCGTAATCGCGAAGTCGCCGATGAAGCCCCCGTCGACGAGGCGGTCGCTACCCCGTTCAGCCTCCTCCTCAGACTCCTCGTCGCCAACGATGCCCAGCCGCACCCGAACCCCATCCTGCTCACGCATAGCCGCGGTGGTCACCAGCATCGCCGCCAGCGCGCCCTTCATGTCGTAGGCACCGCGCCCATACAGCCGCTCCCCCTCGATGCGAGGATCGAACTGCCCCGGCAGCCCCGGCACGACGTCGAGGTGCCCATGCAGAACAACGGTCGGCGCAGCGGCAGGCCCAACTTCAGCCTTCAGCACCGGCAACCCACGCACCTCTTCAGTAGCAACCTCGATCCCCCGCGCTTCCAACCAGCCCTCGACGAACCCGGCAGCTTCCAGCACCCCATCCGGCTCGGACGTGTCGTACCCGATCAACCGCGTCGCGAGAGAGACAAGCTCGTCAGTCATGCTGAAGCGCTCCCCGCTGTGGCGTGGAGAGTCGAGTGCCCCTCCCAGGGAGGCTCAGGGACGAGCAAATCGAGCCCCCAGAAGGGATCAGCTGCGCAACGGCCTCCATGGGAGGGGCACTCGACTCTCCTCACCCCTGAGCGATGGCGAGAAACGCTTCGGCCCTGTCGCGGTCTTTCTGCGCCCGTTTCTGCTCGCCGCTGCCCTGCTCGGAATCGGAGAGGCGCTGTTCGGCGTCGGCCAGCTGCTCTTTGAGCGCCCCCGCATCGAGATCCTCCGGCGCAACCGCCTCCTCGATCAGCAAGCGAGCGTGGTTGCCGAACACCTGCAGCCAGCCATGCGACTGGGCATAGCGACGTGGCTCCGAGCCGCCCTCATAGAGGCGCAGCTCTGCCGGCTTCAGCGCCGCCAGCAGCGGTGCGTGGTTGGCGAGGATGCCGATCTCGCCCCCCGCCGTGCGGGTCGAGACCTGGCTCACCTCGCCGCTGAAGACCTCGCCCTCGGGGGTGAGGATCTCAACCTCGAATTTGGTCTCGCCCGCCATGCGTGGGTCTACGCGGCCGCCGCTGCTCCGGCGTTCTCGGTGACCTGGTCGATCGAGCCCTGCATGTAGAAGGCGCCCTCGGACAGGTCGTCGTGCTCGCCGTCGAGGATCTCGCGGAAGCCGCGCACGGTCTCGGCCACCGGCACGAACTCGCCGCTGCGGCCGGTGAACTGCTCGGCGACGAAGAACGGCTGCGAGAGGAAGCGCTCGATCTTGCGCGCCCGCGAGACCGTCTGCTTGTCCTCATCGGAGAGCTCGTCGATACCGAGGATCGCGATGATGTCCTGCAGCTCCTTGTAGCGCTGCAACACCTCCTGGACCTCGGTCGCGGTGCGGTAGTGGTCCTCGCCGACTACGTCGGGCTTGAGGATCGTCGAGGTCGAGTCAAGCGGGTCGACCGCGGGGTAGATCCCTTTCTCGGAGATCGCCCGCGAGAGCGTGGTGGTCGCGTTGAGGTGGGCGAACACCGACGCGGGGGCCGGGTCGGTGAGGTCGTCGGCGGGGACGTAGACCGCCTGCACCGAGGTGACCGAGCCGCGCTCGGTCGAGCTGATCCGCTCCTGCAGTTCGCCCATCTCGGTCTCCAGCGTCGGCTGGTAGCCAACCGCCGAGGGCATCCGGCCGAGCAGCGCCGAGACCTCGGAGCCCGCTTGGACGAAGCGGAAGATGTTGTCGATGAAGAGCAGCACGTCCTGGCCACCCTGCTCGCGGAAGTATTCGGCCATCGTCAGCCCTGAGAGCGCCACGCGCAGACGGGCACCGGGCGGCTCGTTCATCTGGCCGAAGACGAGCATCGTCTTGTCGATCACGCCTGACTCTTTCATCTCGAGCCAGAGGTCATTTCCCTCGCGCGAACGCTCGCCCACGCCGCAGAAGGCGGAGAGACCTTCGTGCTCCTCGCCGATCGAGCGGATCAGCTCCTGGATCAGAACGGTCTTGCCGACGCCGGCACCGCCGAAGAGCCCGACCTTGCCGCCCTTGGCGTAGGGCGCGAGCAGGTCGATCACCTTGATCCCGGTCTCGAGGATCTCCTGGGTGGGAGCGAGATCGGAAGCGGCCGGAGCCGGACGGTGGATCGGCCAGCGCTCGCCGGCCTCGATCGGGTCGCCCTGGTCGATCGGCTCGCCGAGCAGGTTGAAGATCCGACCGAGGGTCGCGTCGCCGACCGGAACCGAGATCGGACCCCCCGTATCGATCACCTTGTCGCCACGCTGGAGGCCGTCAGTGGCATCCATCGCGACGGTGCGGACGCGGTCGTCGCCGAGGTGCTGCTGCACCTCGCAGACCAGCTCGGTCGCTTCGCGATCCTCGTCGCCCGCCATCTCGATCTTCACCGCCGAGTAGATCTCCGGCAGCTGGTCAGGGAAGACGGCATCGACGACGACGCCGGTCACCTGCTCGACCTGTCCCACATTCGTTCCGTTCGTGTCAGCCATTGGTTCCTTTTCTCGTCTCTTCAAATTGAAGTCTTCTAGCCGAGCGCCTCGGCGCCGGCGACTACCTCGAGGATCTCCTGGGTGATCTCCGCCTGCCTGGCCCGATTCATCTCCAGGGTCAGGTCGTCCATCATCGTCTCCGCGTTCTCCGCCGCGTTGCGCATCGCCGTCATCCGCGCCCCCAGCTCAGAGGCGGCGGACTCGAGCAGCGCCCGGTAAACCGAGATGTTCACGTACTCGGGGATCAGCTGAGCCAACAGCAACTCGGCCTCCGGCTCGTACTCCCACAGCGCCTGGCTGTGGGCTTTCTCGATCTCGGTCTCCTCAGCGTCCTCTTCCTCATCGTCAACGCCAGCGCCGATCACGTCGGCCTGCTGCAGCGGCAGCAGAGTCTGCCGCCAGACGTGCTGGGTGAGCGGCGAGACATAGCGGTTGTAGACCAGCTCGACCCGGTCGAGCTCCTCATCGACGTAGCGCGCGGTCAACTCCTCGCCGATCTCACGCGCGTTGGCGAAGCCAGGTCGGTCGGTGAAGCCGGTGAAGGAGGTGCGGACATCCTGCTTGCGGAAGGTGAGGGCGGAGACGCCCTTG
>CAVYSQ010000007.1:0-291406 GCA_963771265.1 uncultured Solirubrobacterales bacterium | reverse complement strand
GCGTCTCGGTGTCCTCGATGAAACGGCTCGCGACCCAGCGCATGATGTAGTCCGGCAGCGATTTGGCGAAGGGGATCTCCGGGTTGCCGGTGATGCCCTCCGGCTCGAAGCGCATGTAGCTGAACTTGCGCACGAAGTCTTCGAGCGGCACGCCGTACTGGAGGCCGAGCGAGATCGCCGTCGCGAAGGCGTTCATCAGCCCCCGCATGGTCGAGCCCTCCTTGCCGATGTCGGTGAGGAAGATCTCGCCGACCGAGCCATCCTCGTACTTGCCGGCAGTGATGTAGCCCTCGTGGCCGGCGATCGAGAACTTGTGGGTGATCGATTCGCGCTCGCGCGGCATCCGCTTGCGCTCCGGCGGCAACGCGACGACCTCCGCCTCGGCCTCCTTCTCGTCCTGGGCGTCGGTGCGCAGCGCCTGCGCGGTCTTGGAACCGTCGCGGTAGATCGCCAGCGCCTTCAGGCCGCCCTTCCAGCCGCGCGTGTAGGCGTCGGCGATGTCCTCGACCGTCGCCGACTGCGGCAGGTTGACCGTCTTGGAGATAGCGCCGGAGATGAAGGGCTGGGTCGCCGCCATCATGTCGATGTGGCCGGTGTGGGAGATCGCCCGCTCGCCGACCGCGACGTCGAAGACCGGTAGGTGTTCGTCCTTGAGGCCCGGCGCGCCGACGATCGTTGCGTTCTCGGTGATGTAGGCGTTGATCTGGCCGATCTGGGCGTCGCTGTAGCCGAGCCTTTCTAGCGCCAGTGGTACCGAGCGGTTGGCGATCGTCATCTGCCCGCCGCCGACCAGCTCCTTGAACTTGACCAGTGAGAAGTCGGGCTCGATCCCGGTCGTGTCGCAGTCCATCAGGAAGCTGATCGTCCCGGTCGGCGCCAGCACGGTCGCCTGCGCGTTGCGGTAGCCGTGCTCCTCGCCCAGCTCGACCGCCTCGTCCCAGGCGGTCTGCGCCGCCTCGAGTAGGTCGGCCTTGATCCCGGTCGGCTCGATGTCGTAGGCGGCGTCGCGGTGCATCCGCATCACGCCGTTGTGGGCCTCGCGGTTCTTCTCGTACTCGTCATAGGGCCCAGTCGCCCCGGCGGCGATCTCCGCCGACTGGCGGTAGGCGCGGCCGGTCATCAGCGCCGTGATCGCGGCGGCGACGTTGCGGCCTTCCTCAGAGTCATAGGGCAGCCCATCCGACATCAGCAGCGCCCCAAGGTTGGCGTAACCGAGGCCGAGCTGGCGGAAGGCGTTGGCGTTATCGCCGATCTGCTCGGTCGGGTAGCTGGAGAAGCCGATGACGATCTCCTGGGCGAGGAAGACGATGTCCACCGCGTGCTTGAAGTCCTCGACGTCGAAGCTGCCGTCCTCGCGGCGGAATTTCATCAGGTTGAGCGAGGCCAGGTTGCAGGCCGAGTCGTCGACGTGCATGTACTCACTGCAGGGGTTGGAGGCGTTGATTCGGCCGGACTCCGGCGAGGTGTGCCAGCGGTTGATGATCGTGTCGTACTGGACGCCAGGGTCGGCGCAGCGCCAGGCGGCGTCGGCGATCTGGTTCATCAGGTCGCGCGCCGGCAACGTTTTGGTCGCCTCGCCGGTGGTGCGGGCGGTCAGGCTCCAGTCCTCGCCGGCCTCGACCGCCTCCATGAACTCGTCGGTGACTCGCACCGAGTTGTTGGCATTTTGGTACTGGATCGAGGTGAAGCCCTCGCCGTCGATCGACATGTCGAAGCCGGCGTCGCGCAGTGCGCCCGCCTTCTCCTCCTCTTTGGCCTTGCACCAGATGAAGTGCTCGACGTCGGGGTGGTCAACGTCGAGCACGACCATCTTCGCCGCGCGCCGCGTCTTGCCGCCTGACTTAATCGTTCCCGCCCAAGCGTCGGCGCCGCGCATGAAGCTGACCGGGCCGGAGGCGAGCCCACCCTTGGAGAGTGGCTCGACCGAGCCGCGGATGTTGGAGAGGTTGATCCCCGAGCCAGAGCCGCCGCGGAAGATCATTCCCTCCTTGGTGTTCCAATCGAGGATCGACTCCATGCTGTCGTCGACGCTGAGGATGAAGCAGGCCGAGCACTGCGGGCGCTCCTCGAAGCCGACGTTGAACCAGACCGGCGAGTTGAAGGCCGCCTTCTGGTTGAGCAGGATTGAGGTCAGCTCGGCCTCGAAGGCATCGGCGTCCTCATCGGAGGCGAAGTAGCCACCCTCGCGACCCCAGCCCGAGATCGTCCCCGCGACCCGCCCGATCATCTGCTTGACCGAGCTCTCGCGCTGCTCGCTCCCCATCTGCCCGCGGAAGTACTTCTGGGCGACGATGTTGGTCGCGTTCTGACTCCAGCTCTTGGGAAACTCGGCCCCGCGCTGCTCGAAGGCCGGCGCGGCGGGATCGCCAATCACTGCGTCACGGATCTCCCACTCGATCTCGTCGAACGGATGCGTTCCCGGCGAGGAGAAACGGCGTTCGATCGCCAGGCCCTTGAGACCGTTTTTTGGAGCACTGGTGGCGGTCTGGGACATCGAACTTCTCCTCTCGAGGCGTTTTAAGGGGGAGCTGCCCAGGATCGTCAACGAGTCGGACAGACTTTGTTGCCGCCGACTCCGCAAACGCCGCAGAAATCACGTCTTTCACCCTCTATGGTGACAAGGAGATGGTGCGGGCAAGGGCCGCCGCGAAGGCGGAATCTGCAAAGGAAGTCGCAACCGAGGCGATCGCCTCGGTCAAGCCGCGACTGCGCGGCGTCTCGCATGAGTGGGCCTTCTTCATCTCGCTCGTCCTCGGCGCGGCGCTGATCATTGCCGCGAAGACGCCGCAAGCGACCCTCGCCGTCGCGATCTACGCGGTCAGCCTCTCGGCTCTGCTCGGCACCAGCGCCCTCTACCACCGGGTGAACTGGAAACGGCCCGACGTGCGCCGCTGGATGCGCCGCCTCGATCACTCGATGATCTTCTTCCTCATCGCCGGGACCTACACCCCGTTCGCCCTACTCGTCCTCGACGGACCGCTGGCCGACGCGATCCTGGTCGTCGTCTGGGTCGGCGCGATCGCCGGTGCGGTGGTCGAGACGGTCTGGATCGACCACCCGAAATGGGTCGCTGCGCTCATATACATGTCGCTGGGCTGGGTCGCCGTGGCCGCCTTCCCGCAGCTCTGGGTCGATATGGGGGTTACGGGCACGATGCTCGTTGCGACCGGCGGCCTCCTCTACACGGCTGGCGCCATCGTCTATGCCACGCAACGTCCGAACCCAAGCCCGCGGATCTTCGGTTATCACGAGGTCTTCCACGCTCTGGTGATCCTCGCCGCCGCAGCTCACTTCGCAGCCATCGCGTTCTTCGCGCTGCCCGCTGCCTGAGGGCTCTCCCCTGGCGCTAGGCCGCGACTAGCTCGGACTCGACAGCCGCAACGAGCTCGGCGAGGATCTCCTCTAGTTGCTCAGCTTGCTCGGGTGGAAGCTCGAGGCGATCGTCGTGGCGCAGACCCGCTGCGTGGGCCACCGGCAGCTCGGCCTCTATAACCCGGCCGCCCATTACGCCTAGGACCTTGCGCAGCTCTGCTTGGGCCCAGACGGCGCCGAACATCCCGGTGGAGGCGCCGATCACCGCTGCGGCCTTGCCGTTGAGGGCGCTCTTGCCTGCTGGGCGGGAGGCCCAGTCGAGGGCGTTCTTGAGCTGACCTGGGATCGAATGGTTGTACTCCGGGGTTGCTATGAGGATTGCATCAGCGGTGCGGATCGCCTCGCGCAGCTCTCGCACTGACTCCGGCACGTCGCGCACTTCAACGTCCTCGTCGTAGGGGGGGATCTCGGCCAGGCGCTCGTAGAGGACCGGCTCGGCGCCGGCGGGCAGCCGCTCGACGGCCGCCCGCAGTAGGGCGCTGTTGTGCGACTCGTGTCGCAGGCTGCCCGAGATGCCGAGCACCCTCATCGCTACTCGTCCTCCTTGACCAGCTCCAGCTCGACCACGATGTTGACCTCGTAGTCGAGGACCTCGCCGCCACTTGGCAGCCCTGCCTGCCAGTCGAGACCGAAGCTGCGCCGGTCGACGCTTGCCTCCAGCGAGAGCCCGACGCGGGGCTTGCCGGCGAGATCGGCGCCGAGCTCGACGAAGCGACCGCTTGCCTTGACCTCGCGCGTCTCACCACGGATCTCGAGCTCGCCTCGGATCGTCGCCGAACCGTCCTCTGCCACCTCTGGTGCGCTCGAGCTGAAGCGCAGTTGTGGATAGCGCTCGGCGTCGAAGAACTCGGGGGAGAGGAGATGGCCCTTCAGCTGCGGCTCGTCGATCTCGATGCTGGCGACGTCGACGCTGCCCTCGAGTCCTGGGCTCTCGCCGCCGCTGAGCTTCGCCTCGTATCCGTCGAAGCCGCTGCGGAAGGTCGAGACGCCGTTGTGGACGACGGCAAAGCCGATTGAGGAATGGACCGGATCGACGACGTAGGTGCCCGTGGGGATCTGCTGCTGAATTGCTTGCGTGCTCATTCGATGTCTCCTAAGGTTGTTGTGTAAACCTTTGACTAGGAAACAATCGTAGCAGAAGTAGTTAACTTGTCAACTATTGACTAGGCAATATTCATCTGGGAACATGGCTTTATGAGCGAGCAGGCCACCGCGCTGAGCCAGGCAGCCTCAGATGGAGCGCTGGCGACCCCAGCAACCACTCCTCACGGTGAAGCGTGGGGTGCACTCACCCGCACCCACGCGGCGATCGTTGGCCGCTTGCAGGAAGCCTTGGCTGCCTCCGACTTCCCACCGCTCCCCTGGTACGAGGTGCTGGCGACCGTCGCCGAGGCGCCGGAGCAGCGGATGAAGATGGGGGAGCTGGCTGAGGCGATGGTGATCACCCGCGGCGGCCTGACCAAGCTGGTAGACCGCCTGATCAAGGCTGGGCTAATGGAGCGAACCTTCTGCAAAACGGACCGCCGAGTCAGCTACGCGACTTTGTTGCCGGCAGGCCTCGATCTGCTCGAAGAGATGCGCCCAGTAATAGTCGCCGAGCTGAAGACGGCCTTCGCAGCCAACCTAAGCGACCGCGAAGCCAACGAGCTAAGCGGAATGCTCGACCGAGTCCGCTCCTCAGCCTGCGGTACGAGCTAAGCCGTCCGGGCGTCCCCCGAGGAATTTTGGAGCCCAGGTCGGCTTCGACAACGGAGGCCCGTCAGGGTCCCCTGTCGGGAACATTGGAGCCCTCCCCGGCAAGGACCCTTTAGGCGATTCCTATGCGGGTTCCGGACAGGGGACCCTGAGGGGCCCTCTTATGCCAGAGCCGCCGCGGCCCGCTCTTTAGCCGCCTCAATCAACGCCAGCACCTGCGTCTCCTCGCCGTCGCGGATCAGCTCAACCGGATCGGGCTCGCCGTTGACGATGCCCTCGAAGAACTCCTTGCGGTCCTGATAGGTCGGCAGCGTCCCCTTCGCCCAGCCGCGGGCGTCGTTGAGGATGATCGCCAGGCGCGCGTACTCCTCGCCGAAGAGCTCGGAGACCTCGCGCTTCATCCGCTTCGCCAGCGCCGGCGAGGCGCCGGCGGTTGAGATCGCGATCGCCAGCGGGCCGGTGCGTACGATCGCCGGCAGGATGAAGTTGCAGAGCGGCGGCACGTCGACGATGTTGACCAGCATCGCCCGCTTCTCGGCGTCGTCGAAGACAGCGATGTTGACGTCGGTGTCGCTGGTGCAGGCGATCGCCATGAAGACACCCTCGAGGTCCTGCGCACCCGCGTAGGCCCGCTTCTCCCACTCGATCGATCCCTCCGCGGCCAGCGACTCGAGCTCGGGGTGGGCGACCGGGGCGACCAGGGTCACGTCGGCGTCGCAGGCGAGCAGCCCCTCGACCTTCTCGAGGCCGATGTCGCCGCCGCCGACCACCAGGCAACGCCGTCCCTTCAGTTTCAGGCAGGCGATGTAGAAGGGGGTCTCGAGCATGTCGCGCACGCACGACTGGTCGCAGATCCCCTTGCGGAGCTGGCAGACGCACTCCTTGCCGGCATAGGCCTGGGCGGGCATAGGCAAAGACTAGTGATCGGCTTCCGGTGTTCTTTATCCACCTATATGGGGAAAAAGGAACACCGGAACTGTTAGATCGCTTCGAGGGTGAGGCGCAGGCCGTCGGCGACGCTGGTCGTCGCCCGCCAGCCCAGCTCGCGCTCGGCTTTGCCCGCGTCGAGCGCGATCCGCTGCACCTCGCCGGCGCGGGCCGGTGCGAGCTCGGGCTCGAAGGCCTCGGAACCGTCGATCTCGGCGAGCAGGCGCGCCAGCTCCAAGACGTCGGTCTCGATCCCGCTGCCGATGTTGACCGGCCCGCTGAACGAGCTCTCCGCCGCGGCCAGGGCCGCCGCGACCACGTCGCCTACATATATGTAGTCGCGAGTCTGGGTGCCGTCGCCGAACACCGTCGGTCGTTCGCCAGCGCGCAGCCGGCCGCAGAAGATCGCGATCACGCCCGCCTCGCCCAGCGGGTCCTGGCGCGGGCCGTAGACGTTGCCGAGCCGCAGGCTCACCCCGGAAAGGCCGTAGAGCCGTTCGTAGAGCGCCAGGTACCCCTCGGCGGCGAACTTGCTCTGGCCATAGGCGGACATCGGCGCGATCGGCGTGCTCTCGTCGAGCGGCAGCTGCTGGCCCTCTCCCTCGCCGTAGATCGCGCCGCCGGTCGAGACGAAGACGATCCGGGACGATGCCGGCTCGCCCGCATTGCCTCCAGCAGGTTGGCGGTGCCGCCGACGTTGATCGCGGCGTCGAATGCCGGGTCCTCGATCGAGCGTGCGCACGTCGATCTGCGCGGCAAGGTGGAAGACGATCTGCGGCTGCGCCTCCGCCAGCAGCTCAGCCAGTCCACTGGCGTCGCGGATGTCGAGCTCGGCAAGCTCCGCTCCCGCGGCGAGGGCGCCGTCGAGGTTCTCGCGGCGGCCGGTGGAGAGGTCGTCGACCACCGTTACCTCGTCGCCCCGCGCGAGCAGCGCGTCGACCAGGTTCGAGCCGATGAACCCCGCTCCGCCGGTGACAAGTGCCTTCATCGCGCGCCGATCCTAAGCGGATCGGCGAAACGCAGGCGCTAGGGGCCGGCGAACGCCCCTGCTACCCTCGCCGCCCCATGCGACTGATCGTCACCGAGAAGAACAACAGCGCCAAGAAGATCGCCGACATCCTCGGCCGCGGCGAGGCGAAGGAGGACAAAACCTTCAAAGTCCCCTTCTACACCTGGACCGACGAGGACGGCAGCGATCACATGACGATCGGGCTCAAGGGCCACGTGCTCGGCCCCGCCTTCCCCGAGGGCTACTCGAACTGGCAGAAGACGGACCTCCACGACCTGATCGACGCCGAGCTGATCAAGGAGCCGACCGACAAAAACGTCGTCAAAGCGATCAAAAAAGTCGCCAAAGAGGCCGACGAGCTGGTGATCGCCACCGACTTCGACCGCGAGGGCGAGCTGATCGGCCTCGAGGCGCTGGAGGAGATGCTCGACTCCAACCCCGACCTCGGCTCCCGCGAGGGCACCGCCGACGGCAGCCTGGTGATCCAGCGCGCTCGCTACTCGGCCCTGACCAAGGAAGAGATCGAGCGCGCCTTCGGCGACCTCGACACGCTCTCCTACCCGCTCGCCAACGCCGGCGCCGCCCGCCAGGACATCGATCTGCTCTGGGGCGCGACCCTGACCCGCGCCGTCTCGCTCGCCAGCCGCCGCTTCGGCTCCAACTTCCTCTCGGTCGGCCGCGTCCAGAGCCCGACCCTGGGCCTGATCGTCGAGCGCGAGATGGAGCGCCGCGCCCACGTCGCCAAACCGTTCTGGGAACTGTTCGCCAAGTTCCAGCACGCCGACGGCAGCTTCGAGGCCCACCACGCGACCGACAAATTCTGGGAGAAGGCGGAGGCCGACGCGGCGTTCGCCGGCACCTCGAGCCCCGGCAGGGTCAAATCGGTGACGGCGCGCAAAAACACGCGCAAGCCGCCGACCCCCTACAACACGACCGCCTTCAGCACCGACGCCTCCAGCCGCCTCGGCATCACCCCCGCCAGCGCGATGCGGATCGCCGAGGACCTCTACATGGACGGCTTCATCTCCTACCCGCGTACCGACAACACGGTCTACCCGGCTTCGCTGCCGGTGCGCGAGCTGGTCTCCTCGCTGGTCCGGGTCAAAGAGTTCTCCGCCGCCGCCGGCCTGCTCGACGGCGAGCTGAAAGCGACCCGCGGCAAAAAAGAGACCACCGACCACCCGCCGATCTACCCGACCCAGGCGATCCACCCCGGTGCCCTCGAGGGGCCGAAGAAGCGCGTCTACGAACTGGTCGTGCGCCGCTTCCTCGCCACCTTCAGCCCGCCGATGATCACCGAGTCCACCCGCGCCGATATCGAGGCCGGCTCAGAGACCTACTTCGTGCGCGGCTCGGTCGTCGTCGACCCCGGCTACGCCGGCATCTACACCTACGCCCGCTCCGCCGACGAGGAGATCCCGGCTCTGCAGGAGGGTCAGCAGCTCGACCTCGACGGCGAGCCCTGGATCATCGACAAGGAGACCCAGCCGCCCTCGCGGATCTCGCAGGCGAAACTGATCGAGATGATGGAGGAGCGCGGCCTCGGCACCAAAGCGACCCGCGCCGACATCATCCAGAAGCTCTTCGACCGCGGCTACGTCTACAGCAACCCGCCGGTCCCCTCGGAGACCGGCATCGCCCTGTACGAGGCGTTCAAGAACTACGTGCCGGCGATGGCGACGCCGGAGATGACCGCCCAGCTCGAGGCGGAGATGGACCGGATCGCCGCCGGCGAGATGACCAAGGGCGCCGTCGTCGGCGAGAGCCGCGACCTCCTGCACAAGACCTGGACCGAGATCGACGGCAGCCGCGAGGACCTGGCCAAAGTGATCTGGAAAGGGATGGACGAGGACCGCATCCTCGGCCCCTGCAAGGTCTGCGAGGAAGCCGGCCGCAAGAAGGAGGACGGCTCGCCCCACATGCTGCGGATCATCCGGGCGAAAAAATCGGGCAAACGCTTCGTCGGCTGCAGTGGCTGGACCCTCGACGACCCCGAGTCCTGCGACCAGACCTTCCCGCTGCCCCAGCGCGGCGACGTCTTCAAGCTCGAAGACCGCTGCTCGGTCTGCGGCGAGACGCCGCGGCTCAAAGTCGTCCCCTTCCGCGGCCGGCCCTGGAACCTCTGCCTCAACGACGACTGCGAGTCGATGCAGGAGATGAAGAAACGCCGCGCCGAGCGCGAAGCGGCGAAAGCGGCGAAGAAAGAGATGGAAAAAAAGCCGCCGCCGGACAAATCCTCAACCGCGACTCGCAAACGAAAAAGGGCCAAAGCAGCGGCTAAAGGCTGAGGCTCGGGCCGTTGTTCATCTCGCTCGAGGGCGTCGACGGGTCAGGCAAGAGCACGCAGGCGAAGCTGCTTGCGGAGGCGCTTGGCGCCGAGACGCTCCTGATCCGCGAGCCCGGGGGGACCGAAGCGGCCGAGCGGATCCGCGAGCTGCTCGCCGATCCGGCGCTTGGAGCTCGACTCCTTCGCCGAGCTGCTGCTCTTCTCCGCCGCGCGCGCCGACCTGCTGGCGCGGGTCGTGCGGCCGGCCCTGGAGGGCGGCGGCACCGTTGTCGCCGACCGCTTCGCGGACTCCAGCGTCGCCTATCAGGGCGGCGCCCGCGGGCTCGGCACCAGCCACGTGCTCGCGCTCGTCGACACGACGATCGATGGCCTCTGGCCGGACTTGACCGTCTACCTGCGGATCGACCCCGAGGTCGGTCTGGGCCGAGCCGATGGTGAGGATCGCTTCGAGGCCGAGGGGCTGGAGCTTCAGCGTGCGGTCGCCGAGGCCTACGACGAGATCGCCCAGATCGCGTCTGATCGGGTCGTCGTCGTCGATGCCGCAGGCAGCGTCGAGGAAGTACACGAGCGGGTGATGGGGGCAGTGCGTGGCCGCAGCTGAGGTGACCGAGCACCAGCCGCGCGCCAAGATCGCGCTTGAGCGCGGCGCTGCGGCGGGCCCTCCCATGCCTATCTCTTCCGCGGCCCGCGAGGGGCGGGCAAGCGGACAGCGGCGACGCGCATTTGCTGCTGAGATCCTCGCTTCGGCAGCCGATGACGCAGATGACGCGCGGCGCCGGGCCCTGCTCGATCCCTCGCCGCATCCCGACCTGGTCTGGCTGGCGCCGAAGGGCGCTCAGCACATGGTCGAGGAGGTGCGCGAGCAGGTGATCCGCGCCGCCGCCTACCGGCCTTATGAAGGCGGCAAGCGGGTCTTCGTGGTCGAGGCGGCGGAGGCGATGCGCGACGAGAGCCAGAACGCCCTGCTGAAGACGCTGGAGGAGCCACCCGAGTTCGTCCACCTGATCCTGCTCACTTCCGAACCGGCGGCGTTGCTGGAGACGATCGCCTCGCGTTGCCAGCCGGTCGACTTCGCGCCGCTGTCCCGCGGAGGCGATCGAAGCGGCGCTTGAAGCCGATGCGGGAGGCGGCGGCGATGCCGGTGAGATTGCTGCCGCCGCCCGTATCTCCGCCGGCGACCTCGAGCTGGCCCGCCTGCTGCTGAGCGAGCAGGGGAGGGCGCTGCGCGAGCAGGCGATTGCGATGGATTGGAGCGCGATGCTGAAGAACGCCGAGCGGGCCGGGGAGGCAGCGGAGTCGGCCGCGCGCGAGGCGCTCGAGGAGGAGAAAGAGGCGGGGCTCAAACGCTCCGCCCGCGACATCGCCGACGCGGCGAAGCGAGCCGGTCGCCGCCGCCGGACCGAACTGCTCGACCTCGGGCTCAGCCTCGTCGCCACCTGGTTCCGCGACCTCGCAGCCACCGCCGCCGCGCCACCGAGGTGGTCTACAACCGCGACCGCCTGAGCCAGCTCCAGTCCCAGGCGACTGGCCTCGACCCCAACCGCGCCCGCGAGGCCGCCGAGCTCGTCCAGGACACCCGCCGTCGCCTCGATCTCAATGTCTCCGAGGAGCTAGCCCTCGAGGCTTTGCAATTCAGACTCGAGCGGACGGCCCCAGACGCCGTTATGCGGCGTCCTCAGTCGCCCAAATAGCGCTGCTATTCGGGCTCCCTGCGTCCCTGCCTAACGACGTCTGAGTCTCGTCTTGGCGTACTCCCATTTGCTTGCTCGCGCGCCTTCTCCAGCGCCCGCTCCTGGGCAAGGCGCGTTATCTGGGCCGCCTGGCGCGACATGATCACGCTGAAGTTGAGCGCCAGGCCGAGCAGCAGCAAGAGGATGATCGAGAAGAGGGCGACGTTGGTGTCGCGGACGCCCATCGCGTCGGCGACGCCCCGCGAGCAGCCCCGGGAAGATGGCGCCGGCAAGCATGCCGAGGCCGGCGATGAACCAAACGACGCTGAAGCGCTCCTGCAGGCGGTCGCGGCGGATCAGCTCGAGGATCATCAGCATGAAGGCACCGCGATCACCGCGGCGAGAATCCGCGTTTGCGAGGTTAGGTGGACCGTCGGCTCTTCGCTGACGACCGCGAGCAGCGTCGTCACTGCTCAGCCCCAGCCTTGCCCAACGGCCCCGGCTCGGCGCCGGCATCTCCATGGCGCGGGCGGAACTGGCCGACCAGCAGCACGACCAGCCCCTTGAAGATGAAGAAGGCCGAGCGCAGCGGCGTCAGGAAGGAGGTGCCGCCCACCCGCTCGAGCATCCGTACCGGCACCTCCTCGACCCGCAGCCCCTGGCGCACCGCCAGCTGCAGTGACTCGATCTCGGCGAAGTCGGGCGAATAGTTCTCGCTGAACAGCCTCATCACGCGCCGGTTCGCTGCGCGCATGCCGCTGGTCGTATCGGTGAAGCGCTGCCGGGTCGCAAGGGTGAGGAAGAAGCGGAAGACGCTGGTCCCGATCCGCCGCGAGATCGTCGGGCGGTAGTCGTCGCTCTTGGCCTCGCCAGGTTCCCGGTAGCGCGACCCGATCACCAGGTCGGCACGGTCCTCATAGACCTCCTTCAGCAGGCGCGCCACCTCGGCTGGCGGGTGCTGGCCGTCGGCGTCGAGGTGAGCGCAGAAGTCATAGCCCTCGCGCAGGGCGTAGAGGTAACCGGTTTGCAGCGCCGCCCCGAGCCCCTGGTTGAAGGGCAGCGAGGCAACAGTCGCGCCGGCCCCGGCCGCACGTGTCGTGGTCTCGTCGCTGGAGCCGTCGTCGACGACCAGCAGGTCGGCCTCGGGCAGGTGCTTGCGCACGCCGGCGATTACCGTCGCAACCGAGTCGGCCTCGTTCCAGGCGGGGATGAAGACCAGCGTCCTCATGCAGCGATTCTCCCACGCGGGGCCGCTGCCATTGTGTTAGTAAACCTTCATGGAAAGGAAAGTCCAATGATGAGGCGGATCGGGATCAGGTTCTGGCTGGCCGCCGCTTTCGCTGCTGTGGCTCTCCTGACTGCCGGCGTTGTCTACCTCTTCGGCGACCGACCCCGCGCCGTACTCGGCGCGATCGCCCTCGGCGTCCTGGCCGGCTTCCTGATCGCCCTCGGCATCTCGCGCCGCGTGCGGCGCCTCTCCAGCGCCGCCGGTGAGCTTGCCGCCGGCTCCTTCGACACCCACCTCGATGTCGGCGGCTACGACGAGATCGGCGACCTCGCCCGCGCGCTCGAATCGATGCGGACCTCGCTCAAGGAGAGCGTCGGTGTGCTCACTGCCGACCGCAACAAGCTGAAGGCGATCTTCGACGGTCTCACCGACGCCGTGATCGTCGTCGACGAGGACGGCACCGTGCGCTTCTCCAACAGCGCCGCGACGAAGTTGCTCGACCCACTCGGCCACCCGCCCGATTCGATCCAGCCGCACCTCAAGCGAGCCGCCGAGCTAGGCTTCGCCGCTCACCCGGCGCTGCGGATCGGCGACCGTGCCTACGCGATGACGGCCCGCTCGCTGCCGCAGGAGCGCGCGGTCCTGGTCGTCGCCCGCGACCGTACCGACGAGATGCGCCGCGAGCTCGCCGAAGCCGACTTCATCTCCAACGCTGCGCACGAGCTGCGCAACCCGCTGGCCGGCATCTCCAGCGCGATCGAGGTTCTCCAGGAGGGTGCCAAGGACGACCCGCAGGCGCTCGACCACTTCCTCGGCCGCCTCGCCGAGGACGCCGAGCGGATGAACCGGCTGACCCGCTCGCTGCTCACCCTGGCCCGGGTCGAGTCGCTGGGCGGCGGCGAGGCTGAGGACGTCGACGTCGCCGGGGCGATCCGCGACACCGTCGAGGCGGTCGAGACCCCCACGCATATCGAGCTGGCGACCGAGGTCGAGCCCGATCTGGCCGCGATCGGAGACCCCACGCTGCTGCGCCAGGTGATGATTGGCTTGCTCACCAATGCCTTCAAGCACACGCCGCTGCCGGGGCGCGTTACCGTTCGCGGCCGCCGCGACGGCGAGAGAGAGGTGGTGCTGGAGGTGATCGACACGGGACCCGGAATTCCAGAGGCTGAGATAGAGCGCGTCTTCGAGCGGTTCTACCGCCGCGACGAGTCGCGCAAGCAGGAAGGCTTCGGTCTCGGCCTGGCCATCGCTCGTCGTATGGTCAGCGTCATGGGGGGCGAGATCGGCGCCAACTCGGTCGAGGGCCAGGGCAGCACCTTCTGGGTCCGCCTCCCCGCTGCGCAACCCAGCCCGACCCCGGTGGCATGAAAAGGACGTGCAACAGATGAGTAGCGGCCGCATCCTGATCGCAGACGACGAGCCCTCGGTGCGCGACTCGGTCGGCTACGCGCTCGCCCAGGAGGGCTTCGAGGTGACCCCGGCCGCCGACGGCGACGAGGCGGCGGAGCGGGTCGGCGACGGCATCCCCTACGACCTCTTGATCCTCGACATCATGATGCCGGGGCCGAGCGGGCTCGACATCTGCCGCGACGTGCGCGCGCGCAGCGCCGTGCCGATCATCCTGCTCACCGCCAAGGACGCCGAGGTCGACAAGGTGGTTGGGCTCGAGGTTGGCGCTGACGACTATGTCACCAAGCCGTTCTCGGTGCGCGAGCTGCTCGGCCGGGTGCGCGCCCAGCTGCGCCGCCGCGAGCTCGACCGCGCGCCGCTCTCCCAGGCAGTCAAAGTCGAGGCCGGTCCGGTCGCGATTGACCTCGTCCGCCACGTTGCCACCGTGCGCGGCGAGCCGGTCAACCTGACCCGTTCCGAGTTCCAGCTGCTGCGCCTCCTCGTCGGCCGCGCGGGCGAGGTCTTCCCTCGCCGCCAGATCATGGAGGAGCTATGGCAGACCGAGTTCGACGGTGACGAGCGTGCCTGCGACGTCCATATTTCTAACCTGCGCCAGAAGGTCGAGCGCGATCCGCAGAATCCCGAGTTGGTCCTGACGGTACGCGGTGTCGGCTACAAGTTCGAAGCCGGCGGCGGCTGAATAGGCTCTAGTCATGGAGTTGAACCCGAGCGCGAGCGCAAACGAGGCAGCAGCGATCGCAGCGGCGATCGCCCTATTTGAGACCGAGACGGCCCCGGCGGAGTCGGGGTCGGGGGAGGCGTTCACCCCCTGGCAGCGGGCGGCCCTGGTCGAGGGGGTCGGTGCGAAGGAGACAGTTCAGAAGCACCTAGAAGGAGGATCGCAATGGCAGTCGTGAAGATCATCGAGCTGGTTGGCAGTTCGAAGACGTCCACTGACGACGCGGCAAAACAAGCGCTGGCGCAAGCGCAGGGCACGCTGCGCAACGTGCGCGCGGTCGACATCGTCTCGACCGGGATCCGCGGCGAGAACCTGGACGAGTACCGCGCCCACGTCCGGGTTGCCTTCCTGGTCGAGGGAACCGAGGTCGACTAGTGGCGGACGAGGCGAAAGCTGGGCAGGCGACGCGCGAGGTCTCCCGCGAGGAGGCACAGAAGTTGATCGAGAACGGCGCGCAGCTGGTCGACGTGCGTGCCGAGCACGAGTGGAACGCCGGGCACATCGGCGGCGCGAAGCACCTGCCACTGGCCGAGTTGGCCGAGCGGACCGGGGAGATCGACAAGGGCCGCCCCGTAGTCCTCTACTGCCGCGGCGGCAATCGCTCGACCATGGGTACCGACGCTCTAACCGCCGCCGGCTTCGACGCGCTGAAGATGAGCGAGGGGATCGTCGGCTGGGACGAGGCCGACCTGCCGCTCGAGCCCGACGGCGGCTACGTCGCCGAGTCCGGCGAAGCTGCCGCGATCCTCGAGGCGCGCAAGAAGTCCGCTCAGGACTGATTCGGCTCAATCGCGTAGCAAAGAATTTTCATCGCGCGCGCCACGCGTGCGGCAGAAGCCTTTTAGCTGCAATCATGGAGACGATGAGGGAGAGCTGGACCGATGCACGGCTAGATGATTTCGCGGCGCACACCGATAAGCGCTTCGACGAGGTAGACCGGCGCTTCGACGAGGTCGACCGGCGCTTCGATCGAGTCGATACGGAATTTCGTGCTGTGCGACAGGAAATGAATCAACGCTTCGATCGGGTCGAAGGCCGCCTTGATGCTCTGCAGCGAACGATCATCCTCTCCAATGCAGGCATGTTCGCCGCCGTGATCGGCCTTATCGCCACCCAGCTCTGAGCTAAATACCCTAATCCCTGTCAGGTTTTGCTATTTTCCCCTTCGTGGAGGTAGTCGTAGACCAGGACAAGCAGCAACGCGGCAAGGGCCGCACGGGCACGCTCGAGAACCCCGAGACCTACGAGAACGTGCCCGGGCACGTGATTCCGATCATCGAGCGCGAGTTCGACGACTTCGACAACGAAGCCGAGGACTTCCTCGCCGGCAAGATGGCCGAAGACCAGTTCATCGGCTTTCGCCTCAAACAGGGCGTCTACGGTCAGCGCCAGCCCGACGTGCAGATGGTCCGCGTCAAGCTCCCCTTCGGCGGTGTCACGCCGGAGCAGATGGAGGCCTTCGCCAGCGTGGTCGAGAAGTACGCCCCGCTCGACAAGGGCCACATCACGACCCGCCAGAACATCCAGATCCACCACGTGCCCCTGCGCGACATGGAGTCGTTGATCCGCGAGATCTCCCCGACCGGCCTCTCCTCGCGCGAGGGTTGCGGCAACACGATGGGCTCCGCTCAACAAGGGCCACATCACGACCCGCCAGAACATCCAGATCCATCACGTGCCGCTGCGCGACATGGAGTCCCTGCTGCGCGAAATCGCCGCGGTCGACCTCTCCTCGCGCGAGGGCTGCGGCAACACGTGCGCAACGTCACCGGCGACCCCTGGGCCGGCATTGCCGCCGACGAGATCTTCGACCCGACGCCCTACGCGGGCGCCTACGTCCGCTACTTCGTCCGTCACCCAACGACGCAGCTGATGCCGCGCAAGATCAAGACTTCCTTCACTGGCTCCGCCGAGGACCGCGCTATCAGCGGCATCCATGACATCGCCTTCCTCGCCCGCGAAAGGGACGGGGTCAAGGGCTTCGAGATGCGGGTCGGCGGCGGCACCTCGATCATGGCCCGCGTCGCCCCGACCCTCTACGAGTTCGTCGAGGCCGACAACGGCGACTACATGAAGGCCGCCGAGGCGGTGCTGCGGATCTTCGACCGCCAGGAGTGGCTGCGCGTCAACCGCGCCCGTGCCCGGATCAAGGTTTTGGTCGACAAGATCGGCATCGACGCTTTCCGCGAGCAGGTCGACGCGGAGCTGGAAGGCGACTGGGTCGACGAGCGCGACTTCGACGCCGACTTCGATCGCATGCGCTTCGACGACGATGAGGAGGCCAACGCTCCTGAGGCGCCGGTTGCCCCTGCGTCCCCCAACGGCGACCGCAGCGAGTTCGACCGCTTCCTCCAGGGCAACGTGCAGCCTCAGCGTCAAGAGGGCTTCGCGGCGGTCGAGGTCAAGATCGAGCGCGGCGACCTGACGCCGGAGCAGTTCCGCGGCCTGGCGGCGATCATGCGCGAGTTCACCGGCGGCTACGCACGCAGCACTGTGCAGCAGAACCTGGTTCTGCGCTGGGTCCGCGACGAGGCGCTGTATGAGGTCTGGGATCGGCTGAAGGCGATCGGCCTGGCCGAGGCCGGCGCCCGCGAGATCACCGACGTGGTCAGTTGCCCCGGCACCGACAGCTGCAAACTCGGCATCACCAGCTCGATGGGCCTCAACCGCGCGATCAAGCAGCGGGTCGAGGAGATGGAGATCTCCGATGAGCTGACCCGCAAGATCCACATCAAGATGAGCGGCTGCCCCAACGGCTGCAGTCAGCACCACATCGCCAACATCGGCTTCTACGGCGCCTCGCTGAAAGTGGGCGGCCGCCAGGTGCCCGCTTACATCCCGCATATCGGCGGCAATTACGAGGGCGGCGAGGTGATCTTCGGCACGCGGCTGAAATCGCGCCTGCCGGCCAAGCGCGTCCCCGAGGCTGTGCAGCGCTGGATCGAGCTCTATGAGGGCGAGCGCAGCGAGGGCGAGGAGTTCAACGACTTCGCCGAGCGGGTCGGCGCCGGGCGCTTCGAAGAGACGGTCAAGGAGCTGACCCTGCCGGCCGAGTTCAGCCTCGAGACGATGCAGCAGTTCATCGACTGGAATCGCTCCAGCCCCTACAAAGTGGAGCGGGGCGAGGGCGAGTGCGCGATATGAACCCAGTTGCCACCGCCACCATCCCGGAGATCGACGCCGAGGAGGTAGCCGCACGCCTTGAGGGCGGCAGAGCTAGCGAGGCGATCGAGTGGATGTTCGAGACCTTCGGCCAGAGCCACTACATCGCCTGCTCGTTCCAGAAAACGAGTGCGGTGACGGCCCACCTGGCCAGCCAGATCAACTCCGAGGCGCGCTTCTTCTACCTCGACACCGACGTCCTTTTCCCGGAGACTTACGAGACGCGCGACAAACTGGCCGAGCACCTCGGGGTCGAGTTCGACCGCTTCCACAACCTGACGCTGGAGGAGCAGGCGGCGAAGTTTGGTGACGAGCTCTGGAAGAGCGATCCGGACGCCTGCTGCGGCTTGCGCAAGGTCGAGCCGATGCGCCGCGCCCTTTCTTCCGTAGACTGCTGGCTCGCCGGCGTCCGCCGTGAGGACTCCAAGAGTCGCGCCAAGACCCCCAAGTTCAACTGGGACAAGCGATTCGATCTATGGAAGCTGAACCCGATTGCGGACTGGTCCGAGCGCGACGTCTGGAACTACATCCGTGAGCACCACCTCCCGTACAACCCGCTGCACGATCAGGGCTACCCCTCGATCGGCTGCACCCACTGCACCAAGCCGGTCGGGCCTGGAGGCTCGCCGCGCGCCGGTCGCTGGGCGGGTCTCGAGAAGACCGAGTGCGGGATCAACTAGCCTCCGCGCGCCCCTCCGACCTACCTTCTGCCCCTGAACTCCCCGAACGATTGGTGATACCCCCGCATGAGCGAGACGATGACTGAGCTTTCCCTGACCCTTGACGAGCGTCACACGGCCGACTTCGAGATGATCGGCAACGGCGGCTTCGCGCCGCTGACCGGCTTCCAGGGCTCCGCCGACTGGGAGCGCGTTTGCGCCGAGATGCGCACCGCCGACGGCGAGTACTGGCCGATCCCGATCACCCTGGCGACCGACCTCGAGTGCGAGGTTGGTGACACCGTTGCGCTCTCCAGCGACGAAGGCAAGCCGCTGGGCCGGATCAGGGTCGAGGAGATCTGGGAGCGCGACGCCAAGAGCGAGGCGGAGCGTGTCTACGGCACCACCGACGAGGCCCACCCGGGAGTCGCCGCGATCTACGAGGAGGGCAGTCGCTGTATCGCCGGCCCGATCGAGGTCGACGCGCTGCCCGACCACGAGGACGCTTTCATGCGGCGCTACAAGACGCCGGCCGAGCACAAGGCCGACTTTGAGGCGCGCGGCTGGAAGAAGATCGTCGCCTTCCAGACCCGCAACCCGATCCACCGTGCCCACGAGTACCTGACCAAGGCGGCGCTGGAGACCTGCGACGGGCTCTTCATCCACCCGCTGATCGGCAAGACCAAGGCCGGCGACATCCCCGCTGACGTACGCATGCGCTGCTACGAGGTCCTGATGGAGAAGTACTACCCCGATGACCGCGTCGTCCTGGGCGTGAAGCCGGCGAAGATGCACTACGCCGGCCCGCGTGAGGCCGTCCTGCACGCGATCGTCCGCCGCAACTACGGCGCGACCCACTTCATCGTCGGCCGCGACCACGCCGGTGCCGGCGACTACTACGGCACCTACGACGCGCAGAAGATCTTCGACGAGATCGACATCGACGAGCTCGGCATCGAGCCGCTGATGTTCGAGCACACCTTCTGGTGCAACGAGTGCGAGGGCCTGGCCTCGAACAAGACCTGCCCCCACGACCAGGAGGCGCACCTCTTCCTCTCAGGGACCAAGGTCCGCGAGATGCTCGGCAACGGCGAAAGGCCGCCACACGAGTTCTCACGTGACGAGGTGGCCGACATACTCATCGACGCTTACAAGGAGGACTGACGTACCGATGGCTGACGAGAAGGGCTTTACCCTCTGGTTCACCGGGCTCTCCGGTGCCGGCAAGACGACCATTTCCGGGCTGCTCGAGACCGAGCTGCGTGCGCGCGGCTCGAAGCTGGAGATCCTCGACGGCGACATCGTCCGCGAAAACCTCTCGAAAGGCCTTGGCTTCTCGAAGGAGGATCGCGACATCAACATCCGCCGGATCGCCTTCGTCGCCGACCTGCTCAGCCGCAACGGCGTGCCGGTGATCACCGCGGCGATCTCCCCCTACGCCGAGATCCGCGACGAGGCGCACGAGCTGATGGGCGACCGCTTCATCGAGGTCTACGTCAAGGCCTCGGTCGACACCTGCGCCGAGCGCGACGTCAAGGGGCTCTACGCGAAAGCGTTCTCGGGCGAGATCAAGGAATTCACCGGCGTCTCCGACCCCTACGAGATTCCCGAGAATCCCGCCTGGGTCTGCGACACCGAAAACGAGTCGCCCGAGGAGTCGGCGCAGAAGCTGCTCGAGTACCTCGAGTCGCGGGATCTGATTCCTGCGGCTGCCGTGACTGCTTAGGGACGAAGGCCCCCCCCCCCCCCCCCCTTCGATAGGAGGGGCACCCCGCCCCTCCTCCATGAGGCCACGCTTCCTTGACGTATCACCTCAGTTCCCTAGTCTGCGGGAGGTGAGCAGGGGAATTCGAGCCGCGCTTCTTGCGGTCGCTGTCCTGGGAGTTTTGGCATTCCCTGGGAGCGCGGCGGCGTTTGGGCCGCTTTCTGGCTTTGGCACGTTCGGTGAAGGGCCGGCTGGAGGGATCCAGGGGATGCGGGGGATTGCGATTGGGGCTGATGGCTCCGCTTACGTCTCGGACGTCGGCAACTTTCGCATCGACGTCTTCTCTCCCGACGGTGCGTTCGTCCGTGCGTTTGGCAAGGACGTGAATCCCGGTGGGGGCGACGTGTGCACGACCAGCTGCCAGGAAGGTTTGGATGGGGAAGGTGCCGGCGCGATGAACGAGCCCCAGGGGGTTGCGTTCGGCTTTGAAGGCAACCTCTTCGTCGCCGACAAAAAAAACAACCGCATCGACGTCTTCTCTCCCGCCGGCACCTTCATCCGCGCCTTCGGCAAAGGTGTGAACACCGGCCCCGGCGATCCCGATGTCTGCACGACCGAATGCGAGCCAGGCGATTCGACCGGTGTGGCCGGTGCGATGGACGGGCCGACGGGGATCGCTGCTGACTCCGGGGCGCTCTACGTCTCCGACTACGGCAACGGCCGCATCGACGTCTTCTCACCTGCCGGCACCTTTCTCCGCGCCTTGGGCAAAGGCGTCAACGCCGGCCTCGGCGATCCCGACGTCTGTACGACCGAATGCAAAGGGGCTGAAGTAGGCCCCGACGCCGGCATGATGCGGCTCCCGCTTGCCGTCGCGGTCGGGCCCAACAACCAGATCTTGGTTGCAGACACGGCAAACAACCGCATCGACGTCTTCTCTCCCGCAGGCACCTTCATCCGCGCCTTCGGCAAAGGCGTGAACACCGGCCCCGGCGATCCGGACGTCTGCACGACCGCATGTAAAGAGGGCATTGAAGGCGTTGGAAACGATGTGGCGGGTGCCCTGAATGTGCCCAGCGGCATCACGGCCAACAGCGCAGGGACCCTCTTCGTCGCTGAGCAATCCAACAACCGCGTCAGCGAGTTCACCGTGGATGGCGCCTTCATCCGTGCCTTCGGCGAGGGTGTCGACGACGGCGCGGCGGCTTTTCAGATCTGCACCTTGGCGAGCGGATGCCAGCAGGGTGTGGTGGCCGGGACGGTTGCGGGGGCGACGCCGGAGCCCCAGGGTCTGGCGGTCGACTGCCGGGGAGCGCTCTACGTGACCGAGGAGCTCGCTGGCTTCGCCCGGGTCGAGCGCTTCGGTGAGCCTGGGACCGCCCTGCCGCCCTGCACGAATGCGGCGCCGGTTTCGGTGAAGGTGTCCCTGCTTCCTGTCCTCAGAGTCTCCAACGGGATCCGCTTTAACGGGCTGAGGCTGAACCGCAGAAACGGCACGGCCGTCCTCTTCGTCAAAGTTCCAGGCCCGGGCAGGGTGGTCCTCAAAGGACGAGGAGTGCGCCGGCTGTCACGGGGAGCGCCACGGGCCAAGCTCGTCCGCCTGCCGATCAAGCCCAAGGTGAGGCTGAAGCGCTTCGTCAAGAGGCACGGCAAGGGGCGGATCCGGGTAGAGGTGACATTCTGGCCGGTCAGTGGGGAGCCGCGGTCGATCGAAAAAGTGATCGTGCTGAGGCGCAAGCGACGCTGAGCGTCACCGCGGCGCTAGAGCCGCGGAACCCGCGGCTCTCCCAGGCCGTAGGTGTCGTAGGCGCCGAACTCGGCGAAGGTCTTGTGGGTGGGGCCGTGGTAGTCGGAGGAGGCGGTCGGGATCAGGTCGAGCTCGTCGCAAAGCGCCAGTAGATGCTCGGTCTGCTCCTGGCTGTGAGTCGGGTAGAAGGTCTCGACCCCGTCGACGCCGAGGGCCCGAATCAGCTCGTCCACCTCGGCCGGCTCCGAGATGTCCCAGTAGGGGTGGGCGACGACGACGACACCACCGGCCTCCTTGATCGTCTCGACCGCCTGCTCGGCGGTGGGCCAGCGCCGCGGCACGAAGGCCTTGGCCCCAGGTACCAGGTACTCCTCGAAGAAGGGGCCGAGGTCACCGGTCGCCCCAGCAGCGCGGGCGATGTGGGGTCGTCCAATAGAGAGAGCGTCCCCCGCCTCACGCACGGCATCGTCCAGCGTCAGCTCAAAGCCCTCCGCGCGCAGCTTCTCAATGATCTCACCAGCCCGCGAAACCCGCTCCTGCTGCGCCCGCTCGCAAGCAGGAGCAATCGCCTCCAGATCGACCCAATACCCGCACACGTGGAGGTCTTCCGCGTACTCGTGCACGCAGGACATCTCGATAGCGGGGACCAGCTCGACCCCCAGGCGCTCCGCCGCATGCGCCGCCTCCGGCACTCCGGCAATCGCGTCATGGTCCGTCAGCGCCAGCGTCGTGACGCCAGCCTTCGCAGCTTCCTCGACGACACCCGCGGGCGCCAGCTGGCCATCGGATACGGTCGAATGGCTCTGCAGCTCGATCAACATGACCGGAGACCCTAGCCACCGCTCGCATTTATAGAGTGCCGCCTCCGTGTTCGAGAAGGTCCTCATAGCCAACCGCGGCGAGATCGCCATCCGGGTCGCCCGGACCCTGAAGGAGATGGGCATTGGGTCCGTGGCCGTTTATTCGGAGATCGACCGGGATGCACCCCATGTGCGGGAGGCCGACGAGGCCTTCTTGATCGGTCCGGCGGTGCCGGCCGAGAGCTATCTCTCGATTCCGAAGATCATCGAGACGGCAAAAGAGGCAGGTGCCGAGGCGATCCATCCCGGCTACGGCTTCCTCGCTGAGAACGCCGACTTCGCCAAGGCCTGCGCCGAGGCCGACATCGTCTTCATCGGCCCGCCGCCGGAGGCGATCGAAGCTATGGGCTCGAAGACTCGGGCGCGGGAGATCATGGCCGAGGCCGGCGTGCCGATCGTTCCCGGTGCTACTGAGCCGGCCGTGGACGTCGAGGCGGCCAAGGCCCAAGCCGAGGAGGCCGGCTACCCCGTTGCCTGCAAGGCGGCGGGCGGCGGTGGCGGCAAGGGCTTCCGAGTGGCGATGACCCCGGACGACCTCGAGGAGGCATTCGAGGGCGCCGCTCGCGAAGGCGAGAAGTTCTTCTCTGACGACCGGGTCTATGTCGAGCGCTACCTCGAGGACCCGCGCCACGTTGAGGTCCAGGTATTGGCCGACTCGCATGGCAACGTGATCCACCTCGGCGAGCGCGACTGCTCGATCCAACGCCGTCACCAGAAGGTGATCGAGGAGGCGCCCGGTCCGCAGGTTGACGAGGAGATGCGTGAGCGGATTGGCAAGATCGCCACCGACGCCGCGGCCGCGGTCGGCTACCGCGGCGCCGGCACGGTCGAGGGGATGCAGGTCGGCGATGAGTACTTCTTCCTCGAGATGAACACGCGGGTGCAGGTCGAGCACTGCGTGACCGAGATGGTCACCGGCGTCGACATCGTCCGCGAGCAGGTGCTGGTCGCCGCCGGCGAGGCGCTCTCCGTTGCCCAGGAGGAGGTCGAGCTGCGCGGCCACGCGATCGAGTGCCGTATCAACGCCGAGGCTGCCCACAAGAAGTTCGCGCCGGCGCCGGGGGCGATCACCACCTACCGCGAGCCGGCCGGACCGGGCGTGCGGGTCGACTCCGGGGTCGAGGCCGGCTCCGAGGTGACGCCGATGTACGACCCGATGGTCGCCAAGTTGATCGTCTGGGACGTCGACCGCGAGCACGCGACGCGACGCATGCTGCGCGCGCTCGGTGAGTACGAGGTCGGCGGCCTGACCACCTTGATCCCCTTCCACAAGGCAATCCTTGCTACCGAGCAGTGGGCGAAGGGGGAGACCTGCCGCGATCTGATGGAGGATCGCGACTGGCTGAAGACGACTGCGCCCACAGAGGTAGAGGCGCACGAGGCGCCGGAGGGTGTCGAGCTCGCCACCCGCGACTACAAGGTCGAGGTCTCCGGCAAGCTCTTCGACGTCAAGGTGATCGGCGAGGCCGCCGCGGGCAACCCCGGGCCGGCCGGCGCAGCCGGGAAAAAGCCGCCCAAGCGCGAGCGCAAGTCGGGCGGAGCCGCCAGCGCCTCCAGCGAGTCGCTGCCTTCACCGCTGCAGGGGACTGTGCTCAAAGTCGCGGTCGAGCAGGGTGCTGAGGTTTCCGAGGGCGACCTGGTTTGCGTGATCGAGGCGATGAAGATGGAGAACGAGATCGCCGCCCACCGCTCCGGCAAAGTCACCAGTTTGAACGTCGCCGAAGGCGCAGCAGTCTCGAGCGGCGACGTGCTCGCGGTAATCGAGTAGCGCCTGCCTAACGCCCTTTACCTTTGCCTTTTTCGCGTTCCCGTTCGCGCCGTTCCTTTTCGCGTTCCCGTTCGCGTTCCCGAATTTCCTTCTGCTTTTTCGCCCGCAGGCGCTGGAACTCGACTCGGGTCAGGGGCAGTTTCGGCGTCACTTCGCGGCAGCCGCGGCCGACGCAGTCGATGAAGCCCGTCATCTGCCGGTGCATGAAGTTGCGGATTGGGTAGAAGTTCGGGACCTTGGCGATGTTGTTGAGCTCGTAGGGGTCCTTGTTGATGTTGTAGAGCTCCTTCTCGCCGGTCGGCCAAGCGATGTACTTGTAGGGGCCGAGGCGGATCCCGGCGTAGTCCTTCGGCGGTGCCAGCAGGGAGGTGGTGGCTTTGGGCCCCTTCGAGGCACTCCCGACCGGGCCGCCCTTGGATGCCGTCGAGATCGCGCCCTGCGCGTTGACGTCGCTGGTCTCTACGAAGGACTCGAAGAGGATCGGTCGCCGGCTGCGCAGTTCGGGGTCGCGCAGGTAGGGGACCAGCGAGCGACCGTCGAGGCTCTTGTCCGCTTCGACCCCAGCAAGCTCGAGGATCGTTGGCGCGACGTCGATGTTGGCGGCGAGCTCACCGGTCGAGCTGCCCTGCTCGATCCCCGGCCCACGGATCAGGAAAGGCAGGTGGGTGGCAGGCTCGTAGGCCAGGAACTTGCCGCCGAGCAGGCGGTGCTCGCCGAAGAAGAAGCCGTTGTCGGAGGTGAAGATGACGTAGGTGTTGCGCAGCCGGCCCATCTGCCCCAGCGTGTCGATCACCCCTTTGACCCCATCGTCGACAGCGCGCAGCGAGTCGAGCTGCTTCTGGTAATAGACGCGGTAGGTGCGCTTCTCGTTCGGGGTCAGGTGTTCGGCGTCGCGGATGAAGCGCGGCTTGTCTTCGACGTTGCCCTCGTCGAACCCTTCGGAGCGGTCGTGGGGGTGGCGGGCCCCCTTGAACCAGTCGTAGTGCCGCAGCGCGGGCTCGGGGCCCGCCGGGCGACGGAAGTCCCCGTGGGGGGCCGTGTAGTCGAGTTGCAGATAGAAGGGCTGTTCGGCCGGGGTGGCGAGCATCTCTTCTCTGGCCATCCAGCTGAAGATGTCCGTGGCGTACAGGCAGGGCCGCCCTTCGGCCGGTTCGAAGGGGCAGCCGACGTCGTCGCGCTGACCGTATTCGCGCGTTTCCCAGCTGCCGGGGTCGCCGTAGGTGCCGGGTTCGCTGAGCGCGCCGTTGCTGTTCATCGTGTAGCCGTAGAAGAGGTGCTCGGTGTCGGCCTTCAGCACCGTGTGCCAGGCGCTCCAGCCTGGCGGCACGCTGGTGCCGTTGTCGTAGGGCTCGTCGCCGTAGCCGTTGAGGAACTTGCCGACGTGGATCGTCTTGTAGCCGGCGCCCTGCAGCCAGGTGGCGATGTTGTGCGAGGCGGCGGCGCGGAAGGAGAAGCCGTAGTAGCCGCCGTTCGGCTGCACGTTGCCCTTGACCCCGTTGTTGTGGGCGTAGCGGCCGGTCATCAGGCTCACCCGTGAGGGGCAGCAGAGGGGGTAGGGGACGTAGTAGCGGTTGAAGGTCATGCCGCGGTCGGCGATCAGGTCGAGCGTGTTCGGCATCGCGCGGGTCTCGGCGGCGCCGGGGAAGGCGCTGAAGGTCGCGTAGAGGCCGTCGAGGGTCTGGTCGTCGGTCTGGATGACGACGATGCTCGGCGGCGCTTCGTTCGGGTTGAGCGGCGGTTCTTCGGCTTCCACGGCCGCCGCACGGCCGGCGGTGAACGCCAGCGCGCAGAGCAGGACGAGTAGCGCCGCCGCGATTGGCAGGCGGGCGTGCGAAGGCACTCGGATGTTGCTTGCTTGGTCCATCGAATACGTGTCGCCCCTGGCGACCGGGCTGCTCAATGGGTCGAAACCGCCGCTCTGGGCGAAGTTGCGAAGACGAACGCTAGAAAACGGCGAGGACGGCGAGGCTAGGACGCGCCGAGCTTTTTGGCTGCGTCGCGGAAGTTCTTCACCGTGGCGCTTGGCGCTTTACGGCCTTCGAGCTTCTCGCCGTGACGGTTGACCCAGATCACCGGCACCTTCATTTTCAGCAGTGGTGCGACGTCGGTCGTGTAGTCGCAGCCGATGTGGACCCAGCCTTTTTTACCGCCGATCCGCCGCGCGCACTCTTTGAAGTGGACGGGATCCGGCTTGTAGCTACGCACCTGCTGGGCCGTGACGACGAGGTCGAGTTCGGTACGCAAATGGCGGCGGGAGATGCCGAGCAGTTTGTCGTCGATGTTGGAGATGATCCCGATCTCGTAGCGTTTTCCGAGTCGGTCCATCGCCGCATTGGCCTCGCGGAAGGGAAGCCAGTAGGCGACGCTGTTGGGCAGGAACTGGGCGCGCGAGGGCTCGATCTCCCAGCCGACCTCGCGGGCGACCTTGACGATCGTGCGGCGCAGAACCTCCGCGTACAGTTCATAGGAGCCGGCCATGATTTCCGCCTGCACTTCCATGAAGCGGGCCAGGAAGGGCCCCTCCTCGAAGCTGAAGCCGTCTTTGGCGGCCTCTTTCTTGCAGGCGTCGATGATCCCCTTCTCCCAATCGATCAGGGTGCCGTAGCAATCGGTGGTCACCCAGGTGATGCTTTTCAAGGCGGGGAGGGGCATAGGGCGCGGCATCTTATAGGCTGCCGGCCGCGCTCGGCAGGGGCGCCCCTTTCACATGGATCTTCTTGAGTATCAAGGCAAGCAGCTTTTCGCCGCGCACGGCATAGCCGTGCCGAGCGGCGAGGTCGCCTCGACGGTTGAGGACGCTGTCGCCGCTGCCGAGCGGATCGGTTACCCCTGCGCGATCAAGGCCCAGGTCCTGATCGGCGGCCGCGGCAAGGCGGGCGGGATCAAGATCGCCGCCGACCGCGACGAGGCCGAGCGGTACGCCGGCGCGATCCTCGGTATGGACATCACCGGGCCGCATGGGGAGGGTCCCTTCAGGGTCGAGCAGGTCTGGATCGAGGGCGGCTCTGACATCGCCGCTGAGTACTACGCCTCGGTGATCCTCGACCGCGGTGAGAAGAAGTTGCTGGCGATGGTTTCCGCCAAGGGCGGCATGGATATCGAGGCGGTTGCCGCGGAGGACCCGGCGGCGCTGGTCAAGGAGCACATCGACCCGACGCGGCCGTTTACGGCGGCGGAGGCGCGGCCGATCATCGACGCCGCCGGTCTCGCCGAGGACGTGCGCGACGATGCCGCCGAGGTGCTGGCGAAGCTCGCCGAGACCGCCCAGGGTGAGGATGCGACGCTGATCGAGGTCAACCCGCTGATTGTCACCGGGGACCGCAAGGTCGTCGCCCTCGATGCCAAGGTGACGATCGACGGCAACGCTCTCTACCGGCACGAGGGCCTGGCCGAGCTCGACGCAGAGTCGATCGACGACCCGCAGGAGGCGATGGCGCGGGAGAAGGGCCTCACCTACGTCAAGCTCGACGGCAACGTCGGCATCCTCGCCAACGGCGCCGGGCTCTGTATGTCGACCCTTGACGTCGTCGCCCAGGCCGGCGGTGCACCGGCCAACTTCCTCGACGCCGGCGGCGGCTCGAAGGCCGACGCGATCGTTGACGCGCTGACCGTGATCACCTCCGACGAGAAGGTCGCGGCGATCCTCTTCAACATCTTCGGCGGCATCACCCGCTGCGACGAGATCGCCAAGGGCATCGTCGAGGCGTCGGCCCAGCTCGACCTCGGCGTGCCGCTGGTCGTCCGCCTCGATGGCACCAACTCGGAGGAGGGGCTGGAGATCCTCGCCGAGGCGAGCCTGCCCAACCTGCACCAGGAGAAGACGATGCTCGGCGCCGCGCAGAAGGTCGTCGAGCTGGCGGGGGCGGGCGGCTGATGTCGATCATCATCGACAAGGACACGAAGCTGGTCGTGTCCGGCCTGACCGGCCGCGAGGGGTCCTTCCACGGTTTGCGCAACCAGGCCTACGGCACGGACCTCGTCGCGGGCGTCACCCCCGGCAAGGGTGGCCAGGACGTCGAGGGGGTGCCCGTCTTCGACTCGATCTGCGAGGCGGTCGAGCGGGAGGGCGCCAACACCTCGATGATCTTCGTCCCAGCCCGTTTTGCCGCGCCTGCGATTGACGAGGCGATCGAGTCCGGGGTGGAGACGGTGATCGCGATCACCGAGGGGATTCCGGTCCTCGACATGCTGGCGACCTACTGGAAGGCGAAGGAGGCCGGTGTTCGCTTGATCGGCCCCAACTGCCCCGGGGTCCTCTCCCCGGGCAAGGCCAACGTCGGCATCATCCCGGCCCAGTTCTTCGACCCAGGCAAGATCGGTGTCGTCTCCAAGTCGGGCACGCTGACCTACCAGATCGGCAACGAGCTGAAGCAGGCGGGCGAGGGCAACTCCTCGATCGTCGGCATCGGCGGCGACCCGATCATCGGCTCGGACTTCATCGACATCCTCAAGCTCTACGAGAGTGATCCGGAGACCGAGCTGATCGTGATGGTCGGCGAGATCGGCGGCGACGCCGAGGAGCGGGCGGCTGAGTTCATCGCCGCCGAGGTATCCAAGCCGGTCGTCGCCTACATCGCCGGCTTCACCGCACCTCCGGGCAAGCAGATGGGCCACGCTGGGGCGATCATCTCCGGCTCCTCGGGCACGGCGCAGGCGAAGAAGGACGCGCTCGAAGCGAAGGGCGTGCGGGTCGGCGAAAGCCCCACCGAGACGGCCAAGATTGCCGTCGAAGTCCTGCGCTCGCTCTAGCGAGTCAGTAGACGGGTTTCGGCCGCACCACGAGGGCGCGGACGATCGCCTTCATCCCGCGCAGCGAGTTGTAAGGGCCCTCGCTCCAGTCTTGGCAGAGGGGACAGATCGCGAGATTCACCCCGATCACCGCGTCGCCGATGTGGGCGATCGCCCAGTGGCGATCGGGCGGACGCTGCGGACAGGCGCCCGGGCGGGGGCCACCGTAGCCGGCGTAGACAACCCCGCGGCCCCGCTCCAGCGCGACCTCGGTCGTGCGGGCGCAGCGTCCCCTCCGGTTGAGCCTTCGGAAGACGGAGCGCTGGGACCGCTTCCAACTCTGGCGAGTCCAGCCGTCGAGGTCGAATCCGTCGTAGAGGAGCCGGAGCTTGGCGCCCGGAGGCCCACGCCGGAACCTGTACCACGGAGCCACACCTCTCCCGGTCGGGAACGCGTTCAGCAGATCTGCGGCCGGCAGCCCCCGACCGGGCACGAAGCTCGAGCCCAGCCAGTAGACCGAGGGCTTCAGCCCGGGGTCGTCGAGCTGCACCTCGGTGTCGTCCCGTTCGGCCTCGGTGTAGGGGGTGGGCGCTTCCATCCGCTGTTGCTGAATCTGCGCGAAGTGCAGGGCGGCTTGATCGTTGCGGCGCGGGTCCATGCCGGCGGCTCCCACCATGGCGATCAGCTTCCCGTGACGCCATTCAAGGAAGGAGCCCGGCTGGGCGGTCCTGCTTTCGTCCATCGCGTCCTCGGAGCGGGTCAGGCGGGCCGGGATCCCGCTTGGCGGGATCGGGACCGTTCGACCGTCTTCCTCGAATGGTGAGAGCGCGGTGAACAGCTCGAAGCCGCTGGCAGAAGCCTCTTCGCTCGGCGTGTTGATGGTTGCGGCTACGACCTGGGGCGGTGCCGGTCCCCAGCCCGGGACCTTGAAGACCTGCTCGAACTCTTCGTTGCAGACTACGGGCCGGTGCTCGACGATCCACTTGGAATACCGCCTCTCCAGGCGGTTCGAAATCCTCGCCGGAAGGGGTTCGAGGGGCCTGCAGGGGCTGTCGTTGCTGAACACGTAGCCGGGTGGCAGGTCGTGCAGCCGCAGTACGGTTTCTTCCGCTCCCGCGACCAGCTTGCCGGACGGCTCGGTGCGAGCGCTCGCGGCGGGAGCCGAGAGAAGGAGAAACACCAGCGCCAATCCGAGCCCCCTTGCCATGGGGAGAGTATGCCCCGAGGAGCCGTCGGCAAACCCGCCCGTTTGTAGTGGCGGCACCGATGGCCGACGACACAGGCGAAGAAGGAAGCGCTCGAGGCCGAGGGCGTGCGGGTGGGCGAAAGCCCGACCGAGACGGCGAAGATCGCCGTCGAAGTCCTGCGCGACCTCTAGCTAGCTGTCCTGCCCACGGACGTTGTGAACGCGGCTGATCGGCGGCCGGCCACCAAGTGAGCTGTGAGGTCTGGTCTCGTTGTAGTGCTCAAGCCAGTGTGGCAGGGCCCGGTTTCGATGGCGGTGGGAGCGATAAGCCATGCCGTAGGCCCACTCCCGCGCCATCGTCTGGTGGAAGCGCTCGACCTTGCCGTTGGTCTGAGGCCGGTAGGGCTTGGTGGTGATGTGTTTGATCTCTCGGGTGGCGAGTAGCTCGCGCAAGGAGCGGTTTTTCGCATAGGTGAAGGCGTTGTCGGTCATCAAGCGCTTGGCGAGGATCCTGTGCGAGCCGAAGAACTCCAGCGCACGCTCAACGAAGCCGGTGACTGTCGGGGCCCGCTCGTCGGGATGCAGCTCGACGTAGGCCAGGCGTGAGTGGTCGTCGACGATTGCGTGGCAGAAGTCGTAGCCGACGCGGGTGGCGGGATCCATCCACCTGCGTGAACTCTGTGAGCGATCGCCGGTGACCGCGTGACCAGGTCGCTCGAAGCGCGCGTAGCGCGAGGTGTCCATGTGCAGGAGGTCGCCGGGGCAGGGCCACTCGTAGCGACGGACCTCCTCTCGCGGCGATCTCAGAGGGCGCGAGATGCTGTGGCGGGCGAGGACCTTCCAGACCGTCGAGTGGTGGCGGCCGACCTTGCCCGGCAATCAGGCGTGGGCCCCAGCCGGTGCGCTGCCGTCACTCCCAGATCTGTCCCTGGATGTTCTTCTCGAGTAGCCGTGGACTGCGATGGGGGCGCGAGGAGCGGTCGAGCATCCAGCGCCCCGAGCGCACTTCCTCGGCGCTCGCATTCAAGCGTCGATGCCACCAGCGGTGGGCTGTGGCGGGCGCGACGCAGAAGGCGGCAGCTGCCGCCTTCTGCGTCATCCCCGACTCGATCGCTTGCACCAGCGCGAGCCGTCCCGCCGGTCCGAGAACGGCGTTAGCGTGAACCTTCATCCGGGTCCTCCTTGAGGTCGTGAGCTTTGACACCCACAGCCTCTTGGCGGGCCCGGATGGCCTCTCAGCGGTTCACAACGTGTGTAGGCGGGTCAGCTGATATGGCCGTCCGTTTGTCAAGCCCCCAACCACCGAAGGCCCGCTCACGCGGGCCTTTTTCTTGATCCAGGAGGCGGCGGTCGGCCTGGTGCGCGACGCGCGGTCAGGCTGATATGCGCGGGTTGGCTACCGCAGGACCGGGTTTCGTCTCAGCGCCCGCTGTCTAGGATCGAGCGTGACCGCCGGGGCGGCTGCTCATAGCTGAATCGCGGATGCGCTGGCGCGAAGGGCCGAGCCCGCCGCCTCCTGGACCAAGCAGTGCTCGGTGGTCTCAGTCGGCTGTCGCTACCGCCCAGCAGAAGCCGGTCAGCTCGCGCGCCACGGCGACCGCGCAGAGGGTGCGGCGCTTGCCGCGCTCTGAGTCAAGGCGAACCCAGCTGCGGTGAAGGCGCTGCTGGGCTTTCCAGGAGATCGCGCAGACCGCCTGGGGCTGGCCCTCCTGGCGGCGGCGAAGCTCGCGGCCTTTGCGCGGCGCCCGGCGGTAGTGCCAGGCCGCCTCGACCAGAAGGCGACGGGCGTGGCGGGAGCCCGACTTGGTGATCGAGCCCTGCCGGCGTCTCTCACCGCTCGAGTTCTCCGAGGGCACCAGGCCGAGGTAGCTCATCAGCTGCGCCGGGCGGGCGAAGCGCCCGAAGTCACCGACCTCCGCGCAGAGGCCGAGCGCCGAGAGGGTGTCGATGCCGCGCAGGCAGCGCAGGTGGGCGACCTGGCGCTCCCAGGGGGAGCCCTCGACCAAGGCGGCCATCTGGGACTCGAGGCTCTCGCGGCGCACCAGCAGCGCCTCGATCGCGCCGATCCCATCGAGCAGGACCGACTGGGCGACCGGCTCCGGGAGCTCCACCCGCCCCAGCCATTCGCGGTGGCGCTCGGTCCAGTTGTTGCCTTCGAAGCGCAGGTCGTGGCGCAGCAGCAGCTTGGCGACGCGGTGGCGCGCGCGCATCAGGTCGCCGCGGACGTCCTCGCGAGCGCGAACCAGGTCGCGCATCGCCTCCTCGGCCGGGGTCGGCACCCGCACCGGATGCAGGCCGCCGATCATCAGCAACCGCGCCAGCCGCTCGGCGTCGCGGCGGTCGGTCTTGACCCGGTCCTGGGCCGGGCGCTCGATCTTGCCCGGCGCGGCGACGGTGCACTCGATTCCCCTCGCTGCCAGTGCCCGGGCCAGGCCGAAGCCGGTCGGACCCGCCTCATAGGCGACCCGCACCGGGGCCGGCAAAGCGGCGCAGAACTCCGCCACCTGCTCGGTCTGCCCGCCCATGCGCTGCACCGCCAGCTCACCCGAGTGGGAGTCGGCGATCGCCGCGACGACCTTCGCCGCGTGAACATCCAGGCCCACCCACGTCCTAACCTGCGCCATGTCGGCACCCCCATGATTGCGGTCCTCGCCGAGGCCATTCCTCGGCGACAAACCCGCGCATCTCATGCGCGGGTGCCGACCTTTACGCCGGGTTCGGATCGAGCCGGCGCTCAGGTGGGCCGGCCATAGGGTCTAGCCGGTCGGGTAGATCGGCCTGGGCCGGAGCCGGAGGCTGCTAACGATCGCTTCCATGCCCTTGAAGGAGCCGTAGGGGTTGACGGTTTCGATGAAGTCTGCGGCAGGGGGGGCGTTGACGACCACTTTTACGCCGCCCACGTCGACCCAGGCGGTGAACACCTCCGGCGCTTGCTTCGGGCATCGCGCGAAGTTTTGGTCATAGCCGCCGAAGACCGTCGCGGTGCCTTCGGGAAGGGAAAGCGTCCTCGTCCGGGTGCATTTCCACTTGGTGATCACCCTGCTGGTCTTCGAATCGGCGAAGACGCTCCACGTCGCCGGCGTCCAGGTATCGAGCCAGATGTTTCGGTAGCCGATCTGCAGTAGCGCCTCTGGACCTTCTGAGACGTTCCCTTCCAGCACTTCTGCTTCCGGTGCGTCCTGAAAGCCGGAGCCGTAGAGGCGGTTGTCCGGCAGGCCGTTACCGGGTCTGAAGTTGCGTCCGAGCCAGTAGACCGGTAGGTCGATCGCGGGATCGTCGAGCGCCACTTCGCCGTCGAACCGTTCCGCGCGCGTGTAGCGCGTCGGCTTGCGGAGGTGGGCCTGCTGGCGCGGCGCCAGTTCGGCGACGACGCGGTCGTTGGTGGCGACGGACGCACCTATGGCGACCACTACCGCGAGAGTGCTGCCGCTGCGCCAGGCGAGGAACGAGGCCTTCTGCTTGCCCCGGATCAGGAAGGGGTATCGGGCCTGCGCCGTGTGGAAGAGCCGCGTCTGCGCGCCGGCCCTGGCGCTCGTCTCCACATCCCGCGGCGGGCCGCCGCGCAGCAGGCGGCCGAACATGGTGGGGACCAGGTGCCAGGCGTCGACGGCGGCCGCGGCGCTACCAAGCGCCATCACGCCGCTGAAGACGACCGGCGCGACCGGCTCCTGTCCGGGGATCGTGAAGCGGCTGACATAGGCGGCGATGCAGCCCTTGGCGCGGTACATGCGCGCGAACTCGGCCACCGGGTCGGGCTTGTCGGATGAGCGGCTGAAGGCTTCGCAGAAGAGGCCGTCGTCTCTTCTGCCCTCGCCGAGGTAGCCGTTGCCGTAGCCCGGTGGCAGGTCGGGCAGTCGCAGGACCAGCCGCGACTGGTCGATCTTCGGCGGGCGGTAGCCGTCGGCGGCATCGCTTGCGGAGTAGCTGAGCAGCACGACCCCGAGCGCGACCGCGAGCGCCGCGAGGAACGCGACGGCGCCGACACGGAAGCCGGGCAAGAGCGTCATGCGGCGCGAGTATAGGAGCGCCCGGCACCGCCGACGAGGAAAGTTCGGTTGAAGCTGGGGCGTTGCTAGGGTCGAGGACGATGGCCGCAGACACGATTTCCTTTGCGCGCGGGGCGCCCTCCGCCGACATCCTTCCCAAGGATGCTGTGCGCGACGCTGCTGCCGTCGCTCTCGCCGAGGACTGGGAAAAGGCGCTCTCCTACGGCACCGGGATCGGCCATCCCGGGCTCTGTGAGTGGGTCGCGGAGCGGCATGGAGGGCTCGACGCCGGACAGGTGATGATCGCCAACGGCTCGCTGGAGGCGGGCTGGATGCTCTTCGAGCGCCTGCTCGAGCCTGGCGACAGAGTCGTGGTTGAGCAGCCCACCTACGACCGCACGCTCTTGATGCTGCAGCGGCTTGGGGTCGAGCTGGTGCCGGTGCCATTGGAGGCCGACGGGTTGAACATCGGTGCCTTCGAGGCTGCGCTCGATCAGGGCCCGATCAAGCTCGCCCACGTCATCCCCAACTTCCACAACCCGGCTGGATGCACGCTCTCAGCTGCGAAGCGCACCAGGCTGGTCGCGCTGGCCGCCCAGCATGGTTTCTGGATCTTCGAGGACGACCCCTACCGCGAGCTGCCCTTCGAGGGTGAGGCGCTGGAGTCGATGCTCTCAATCGACTCCGCCGACCGCGTCGTCCACGCTTCGTCTTTCTCGAAGACGGTAAGCCCTGGGGTTAGGGTTGGCTACCTCGCCGGGCCGGGCGAGCAGATCGCGAAGCTGGCCAAGCGTGCCAACGAGACCTACATCTCACCCAACATGCTGGCTGAGTCAGTTGTGCTGGAGCTGTGTCGATCGGGGGGCCTGGACTCGAACATCGACTTCGTCAAGGGCGCTCTCCGCGAACGGTGCGATGCGCTGGTCGGAGCGCTGCGTGAGCAGCTTCCCGAGGCCGAGTTCGTCGTCCCCGAGGGCGGCTATTTCCTCTGGCTCGATCTCTCACCGGGGACCGACACCCCGACCCTTCTTGCCGAGGCCAAGGGCGAGGGCGTCGCCTTCGTCGCCGGCCCCGATTTCATGATTGAGGGAGGCGAGAACAGCCTGCGTCTCTCCTTTGCCAGCGTGCCGCCGGAGCGGATTCCGGAGGGGATTGCCCGCATCGCCCGTGCTCTGGAGCGGCTCCGCGCCGGCTCCCCCGCTTAGGAGGGACTGGCGAAACCCCCGCTAGCATGGCTCCTGCGGCAGCGACGATGACGGCACGACCACGATGATGGCCTCTGCCGGCGGCTCGGGCGGTACCGAAGCCGTAATCGAAGAAATTGTGTCTGGCTAGGACGCGGCCAAATCGGCGAGCGTAGGTGCCTACGTGAGCAAGGCGATTTGGCGAGGACAACGCCAGACGCGATTTCAGCGGCCGTAGCGGTCGCTGGAGAGCACCAGTTGCTCCGGGATCGCGGCCCGTGGTGGCGGCGCCGGGTCGGCACGAACCGAGACCGTCTCGGCGACGCTGCGCGAGACTGTGTGGGCGCCGTCGGCGGAGGCGATCGTGATTCCCTCATCGTCGGAGCTCTCGACCGTTCCCTCCAGGCCCGGCTCCAGCCCGGCCGCTTTGAGGTAGTGAAGAAGCTCCTCGGCCTCGTTCTCAAAGCGCAGCACGTGGACCTTGGCGCCGACCTCGACGTCGGCCAGTAGCGACCCGGTCTCGCGCACGCCCTCGACGATCGGGTGGCCGTGCGGGCAGGTCGTCGCGTCGCCGATCGCCGCCCGCATCCGCTCCTCGAGTACAGGCGACATCGCGTGCTCGATCCGCTCCGCCTCCTCGTGCACCTCATCCCAGGGGATGCCGAGGACGTCGGTGAGGAAGCGCTCGATCATGCGGTGGCGGCGGACGATATGACTGGCGTGCTCGCGGCCCGAGGCAGTGAAAGCGAGCGATTTATTGGGATTGCGCTCGACGTAGCCGTCGTCGACCAGGCGGCCGACCATCTCGTGCACGGTGGGGGGAGAGAGCTGCATCGCGCGGGCGATGTTGGCGCCGGTCATCGGCAGCCCCGCCTCCTCTAGCCAGAACATGATCTCCAGGTACTCCTGCTCGGCGACGGTCGCTGTCTGCGACAAGCTTGCTCCTTCCACACGGTCGAGTATCGGCTCAGCCGATACTAGCTAGCTGCCGCTGACCCTCAGTGGCGCTGCATCAGGGTTGAGACGACCGCCTCGTAGAAGCCGTCGCCCATCGCCCCCTCACTGACCGTGGCGTTGTCCCAGGCGGCGAGCGCGGCGCGCAGGCCGGGGTCGCGCTCGGGTCCGTTGGCGACGACGAAGAAGCGGCCAACCGCGGCGGCGACCTCGAGGTCCTCGATCGAGTCACCAACGGCGATGCACTCGGCCGGGTCGAAGCCGCGAGCACGGGCGTGGGCGGCGACGGCGTTCGCCTTGCTGACGATCTGTGGGACCAGATGGTAGGCGTGGGTGGGGCCCTCGATTGCCGCCATCTCGCGGCCGATCGCGCCGTTGTCGAGCAGGCGCAGGTCGTCGTGGCCCTCGGCGGCAAGCAGCTCGTTGGCCTCGCCGACGTCGACCTTGCCGCGGAAGAGGTGGGAGAGGACGCGGCCGTGGTGCCAGGGCGAGTGGTACTCGAGCCGCCCCTCGAAGTGCTCGAAGAGGCGCTTGGGGATGCCCCGTCGCTCGATCTTCTCGTAGACGGTGCCCTCCTCGTCGGGGACGAGGTCGCCGGTCAGGAGCGTCGTCTCGCCATCGATCGCGAAGGCGCAGCCCGCCTCGTAGATGTAGGAGGTCTGCCCCATCAACCGTGCTGCCTCGTGGACCTGGGGCTCGCGGCGGCCGGACATGATCACGACCTCGACCCCGGCCCGGTGGCAGGCCTCGAGGCCCCGCGACTGAGCCAGCGAGAAGCCGCCCTCGGCGTCGCGGTAGAGCGAGCTGCCCTTGCCGAGCAAGGTGCCGTCGAGGTCGGTGTAGACGCATCGCAGGGCCATGGTGCGGTCGCTACGGTAGCGCCGTGCCCTGGAAGCTCGCCGATCGGACCCTTGACCTCGCCCAGCCGGTGGCAGCGGGCATCGTCAACGTCACCGCCGACTCGATGTTCGAGGGGGCGCGTAGCGTGACCCCGGAGGGGGCAATTGCCGACGGGCTGAGGCTGGTCGACGAGGGCTTCGAGATGCTCGACGTTGGCGCGGTGGCGGCGCGCAGCGGGCCGCCAATTGGCACCGAGGAAGAGGCCGCGGCACTGGTTCCCGCGATCGAAGGGTTGGCCGGATCGGGTGTGCCGATCTCCGCCGACACCTTCTCGGGCGAGGTGGCGCGGCGCGCGCTGGCGGCGGGCGCGGTCGCCGTCAACGACATCTCCGGTGGCTCGGAGGAGATGTTCGAGCTTGTGGCGGAAACGGGCTGCGGCTACGTGCTGATGCACATCGAGGGACCGCCGCGGGCCGATCGCCCGCCGCGTGCGTATGGCGACGTCGTCGAGCACCTGAAGTCGTGGTTCGGGGGGAGAGTCGAGCTGGCCTCGCGACTTGGAGTGGCCGAGGAGCAGATTGCGATCGATCCCGGACTCGACTTCGACCTAACCGCCGAGCAGGACCTTGAGGTCCTGCGGCGGCTGGGCGAGCTGCGCGCGTTGGGCCTGCCGCTCTACGTCTCGCTCTCGCGCAAGGACTTCATCGGTGCGATTCTCAGTGGGAGCTGGGAGGAGCGCCTGCCGGCGGGCGAGCGCGAGTGGGGCACCGTCGCAGCAGCAGCGCTGGCGGTGCGCGAGGGGGCGGACATCCTGCGGATTCACGACAGGAGCACCTTGCAGGCGGTCAGGGTCGCCGGCCGGATCGCCCGCCCCGCGCGGAGTCGCGCCTGATGGCGAAGAGTCTTCTTGAGAGCCCGTGGGCAATCGCGATTGACCCCGCCCGCCGGGACGGGCGCATCGTCGCCGAGAGCAGCGAGCCGGAGCGCAAGGCCAGGCCAGTGGCGATGCCGCGCTCGCTTGATCCTGGCCTGGTCGAGGCGCTGGGCAGGGTGGGTATCGAGCGCCTCTACTCCCACCAGCGCGATGCGCTCAAGGCTGCGGCGACCTCCAACCTGGTGATCACCAGCGGCACCGCCTCGGGTAAGAGCCTCGCCTTCAACCTGCCGGTGCTCGACGGCATCGCCGGCGACCCCAAGCGCCGCGCGCTCTACCTCTACCCGACCAAGGCGCTGGCGCAGGACCAGGCGCGCAAGCTGGCGGCGCTGCGCCCGCCCGGCCTGCGCGAGGCGATCTACGACGGCGACACGCCGCGCGAGGAGCGGCCCTCGATCCGCCGCCGCAACAACCTCGTCCTCACCAACCCCGACATGCTCCACGTCGGCCTGCTGCCCAACCACAAGAGCTGGGGGACTTCCTCGCCAACCTCGGCTGGGTCGTGGTCGATGAGGCCCACACCTACCGCGGCGTCTTCGGCTCCCACGTCGCCAACGTGCTGCGGCGGCTGCGGCGGCTGGCGCGTGCCTACGGCGCCGAGCCGCGCTTCCTGCTCGCCTCGGCGACGATCGCCAACCCGGTCGAACTGGCCGAGCGCCTGGTCGGTGAGCCGTTCGAGTTGATCGATGACGACGGCGCCCCGCGTAGCGGCCGCGAGATCGCGATGTGGAACCCGCCGCTGATCGACAAGGCGAGTGGGACGCGGCGCTCGGCGCTTTCTGAGGCGGCGGATCTGCTGGCCGAGCTGGTCTCCCAGGGCGTGCGGACGATCTGCTTCCTCAAAAGCCGGCGCGGGATCGAGCTGATCCAGCGCTTCACCAAGGAGGCGCTGGAGCGCCGCGGCAAGCCCGAGCTGGCGGCCCGAATTGCTCCCTACCGCGGCGGCTACACGCCGCAGCAACGGCGCGAGATCGAGGCGCGACTGGCCGCCGGAGAGCTCCTCGCCGTCGTGGCGACCGACGCGCTCGAGCTCGGCATCGACATTGGCGAGCTCGACGCGGCGATCTGCGTCACCTTCCCCGGCACGGTGGCGAGCCTTCGCCAGATGTGGGGTCGGGCCGGCCGGCAGCGGCGCGGGCTGGCGGTCTACGTGGCCGGCGCTGACGCACTCGACCAGTTCTTCTGTCGCCATCCCGACGAGTTCATCGGGCGGGCGGTCGAGGCGGCGATCCTCGACCACGAGAGCGAGCAGATCGCCTCCCGCCACATGGTCGCCGCCGCCTATGAGCTGCCGCTGAGCGACGAGGACGACGAGGTCTTCGGCGCGGGCTGGCGCGAGCGGGCCGAGCGGCTCGCCTCGGCCGGCCAGCTCCGGCGGGCCGGCGGTCGCCTGCTGCCCCACGGCAGCGAGTTCGTCGCGGCGAAGATCCCGCTGCGCTCGGCCTCGGCCGACTCGGTCGCGGTGATCGAGCGAGACTCAGGCGAGATGCTCGGCTTGGTCGAGTCCGAACGCGCCTTCACCACGGTCCACCCTGGCGCCGTCTACCTGCACCTGGGGCGCTCCTACGAGGTCGAGCAGCTCGATATCGAGGGACGGCGGGCGATCGTCTCCCGCTTCGACGGCGACTGGTATACGCGGCCGAAAAAGGAGACCGAGATCTACATCGAGCGGATCCGCGAGCAGCGCTCGACCGGGGGGGTGGATTTGCACTTCGGCGAAGTCTCGGTGAGCGAGCAGGTGATCGCCTTCCAGCGGGTCTCGATCTCCGAGCAGGAGCCGATCGACATCGTCGCCCTCGAGCTGCCCGAGCAGCACTTCGTCACCCAGGCGCTCTGGTACGTGCTCGCGGACGCGGTCAGCGGTGCGCTGCCCCCCGACGTCCTGCTCGGCGCCCTGCACGCCACCGAGCACGGCCAGATCGCGGTGCTGCCGCTGATCGCGATGTGCGATCGCTGGGACATCGGCGGGCTCTCGACCAACGTCCACTTTCAGACCGGCCGTTCGACGATCTTCATCTACGACGGCCACCCTGGGGGCGTGGGAATCACCCTGCGCGGTTACGAGCAGTTTGAGCGCCTGCTCGGTGACGCCGAGCGGTTGATCGGCGAGTGTCCGTGTGAGTCCGGCTGCCCCTCCTGCGTGCAGAGCCCCAAGTGCGGCAACCTCAACGAACCGCTGCACAAGGCCGGCGCCCTGGAGCTGATGAGGGCGATGAAAGGAGCGCGGTGAAGGGAGGGGGTGGGGCTCGCCCTCACGAACAGCGGGGAGGTTCGGTTGAGCCCCACCCCCTCCCTTCTGAGCGCGCGCGTCAGATCGCCGTCATCGGCTCGGGCGGCTGCGGGGAGGAGACGGAGGCGTGGCGCCTCGCCGAGGAGGTCGGTCAGCTGCTGGCCGAGGCCGGCGTGACTGTGGTCTGTGGCGGGCGAGGCGGAGTGATGGAAGCTGCCGCCCGTGGCGCGGCGGGAGCAGGCGGCGCCGTTCTCGGCATTCTCCCCTGGGTATCAATCGACGACGCGAACCCCTACTGCACGCAGGTGGTCGCCACCGGGATTGGGCAGGCCCGCAACCTCGCCGTCGTCGCCTCTGGCGAAGCGGCAATTGCGATCAGCGGCGAATGGGGCACGCTCTCGGAGATCGCCCACGCCCGCAATCTCGGCCGGACCGTGATAGCGCTGCGTAGCTGGAGCGTCTCCGGGCGGGAAGAGATGGAGGGCGGCCCGGGGATCATCCCCGCCGAGACTGCCGAGGAGGCCGTAGCCACCGTCCTCGCCGCGATCTAGCCCCTCGTCGCAGACGTGCCGTGAGTTAAGTACCCATAGTGGCCTCTAACTCCCGGCACGTCCCGGCCAGAGCTCGCGGATCGCGAGTATCGCGGAGGCGTGGGACCAGGCGAGGGGAGTGGTCGAGGTCGGGAGGCCGGTGTCGGCATCGACGCGCTCGGGCAGAAGGCCAAGTGGAGTGGAGGCACGACGCAAGTCGCCCATCAGGCGCAGTGCGGCACGGCGCTCGCCGAGGGCGGCGAGGGACCAGGCCGTCCAGGCGGTTGGCGCAGTCCAGGGATCCTCACCTCCCTGCCAGTTTTCCGACGGGACGATTCCGAAGCGGCTCTCCCGCTGGGCGATGAGCCGGAGCAGGGTGTGGCGGACTGCGGGAAAAAGGGCGGGCTGCGGGAATGGCCGCACGGCCCAGGCTGCGGCTGAGTCGAGCCCGGAGCCCGGGTCGCCGGCTGTACGCAGCAGGCCCCGCGGCGCTCCGAACGCCGACACGACCCAATCCCCTTTCCGCCGGCGGGCCGATTTCTCACCATATGGGTGAGTTTTCGGTCCGTCGGCCGCGGCCGCGTTGCCGAGGTAATTGCCCGGCTCGCCCTCTTGGTAGTCGGCACGGTCGTGCCAGCCAAGGTTGGCGTCGGGCGCCGGTAGCCCCGCCACCCGTGCGGCCGCGGCGACCCAGCCGGCGGCATCGCCTTGCGCGGCACGACCGGGTACCGCGGCGCCGGTCCCATCGAACCGCGCCGCGGCGGTCAAGTCCAAGCCGAGGAGGAAGTGTGCGATCCGCCGTGCCTCTGGCCCGTATCCGGCCGCTGCGAAGGCCAGGGCCACCGTGGCGGCGTCGCGTGGCCAGACATAGGCCCAGCCATCGCGGGCGCCGGCGGCGACGGCGCCGGTGCGCCGGTCGCTCAGCGCTCGCAGGACCAGCAGTGAGCGGTGGTACATCGCCCGCGCCCATTGCGGCGCCCCGCCGCCCAGCGCTTGAGCCCGCGCGAGCCAGCGCCGGTCGGCACGGACCGCGTTTGGTCCGCCGATCCTCCGAACCACGACCACTCTCTCCTCCCCGAGCCAGGCGACCGTACGCAGCACGTTGGTGCCCGGCAGGTAGCGCTGCTGGACCGCCCGGGCACGCCAAAACGGCAGCGACCTCCCGTCCGGTAGTCGTTCCCTGGCGACGATCGCTTCGCCTGGCGCCACGGTCCCCGTGACCTGCCGCTCCGCCGAGACGGCTACGGATGCACGTCCGGCCGGCCCCGGCCCTCGCTGGTCGACGACATTTCCATAGGCATCGACGGCCGCGGTCCGGCCACCGCTTCCAACCACCGCGACGCCCAAGAACGGCGGCGGCAGCCCGGGCAGCCCGGCGGGCGTTCGCGGGTCGCTTCGATCCCCTCCCGACAGCGCCAGCGCCGCAAGAGCGAGAGCGACAAGCGCGATTCCTGCACGAGCCCAAACCATGGGCCAATCCAAGCAGCCCCATCCCGCCCCGGTCGCTAGCCTTCCCGCTGCGCGGCAACCGCCGATCGCAAGCTACGGCGAGGTAGCTCAGTTGGTAGAGCACACGACTGAAAATCGTGGTGTCGTGGGTTCGATTCCCACCCTCGCCATTCCCCAAATGCCCGGCGGGAGGCCGGAACCCCGCTATGGCTGGAAGTTCCAAACCAGCTTCCCGAACACCGGCCGGATGCGCTGGATCGCCAGCAACTGGGTGGCTTTCCCTTGCGTAGGATCTCGCGATGCTGATCGACGGGACCCCACTCGATTCTCCGGCTGCGCCGTTGCACGACCTTCTGGCGGCGGGCCTTGCGGCTGGTCCCGGGAAGGCGGCGCTGGTCTCGGCGGAGCGGCGGATCTCTTGGCACGAGCTGGAGGCGGCAAGCGTCACCCTCGCCGGCGCCTATCGGGGCCTCGGGCTGGAGCCGGGCGACCGGATCGCCTCGCTGATGCCCAACCGGATCGCCCTGGTGACCCACTACCTCGCCTGCTTCAGGGCCGGCCTGGTCGCGACGCCGCTCAACTATCGCTACACGTTCCGTGAGATCGACCATGCGCTCGAGGTGAGCGGCGCCTCGGCGCTGCTCGCCCATGCGGAGCGGGCCGAGGACCTGGCGGCGAGTCGGCTGGTCGCCGAGTTGCCGCTCGGGGCGATCTCTTACGGCGGCGAGGAGCGCGGTGAGGGGCAGAGTTTCGAGGCGCTGCTCGAGCGCGAGCCGCCGCCGGACCTCACCCTGATCCCGCCTCAGCCCTCAGCCCCCGCTGCGATTTTCTTCACCTCGGGCAGTACCGGCCCGGCAAAGGGGGTCACCCACACTCACGAGACGCTGCGCTGGATGATGGCCAGCGCGATCGACGCCTTCGGGCTCAGCGCCGCGGACGTCTTCCTGCCCGGCTCCTCGATGTCGCACATCGGCTCGTTCCTGTGGACCCTGAGCACGCTCTCGGTCGGCGGCCAGGTGCCCGTCGCCCGCAGCTACGACGCCCACGAGTTGCTGCCACTGCTGCGCGAGTATCAGCCGACGGTCCTGGCGATGATCCCGGCTGCGCTGGCAGCTCTGATCCGCGACCACGACCTGACGCCGGAGGACTTCGCCTCGCTGCGGATCTGCCGGGCGGGAGCCGACAAGGTCTCAACCGAGCTGCTGAGTGAGTTCGCCGCCCTGGCCGGCTTCCCGATCGACGAGGGCTACGGCATGACCGAGGTCGGGCTGGCCACGCTCAACCCGCCTGCGGGCCCGATCAAGCAGGGCTCGATCGGGCCGCCGATCGGCGGCTTCAGCGTCTCCCTCCGGGACGAGAAGGGCGGCTCGCTCGAGCCAGGGACCGTGGGCCGGGTCTGGATCAAGTCGCGCAGCCGCATGGTCGGCTACTGGGAGGCGCCAGATGCGACCGCGGATGTGGTCCGCGAGGGCTGGCTCGACTCCGGCGACCTCGCTCGTGCCGACGAGGACGGCTACCTCTGGTTCTTCGGCCGCAAGAAGCAGGTCATCGTCCACGACGGCTCCAACATCAGCCCGCTCGAGGTCGAGGGGGCGCTGATGGAGCACCCGGCCGTCGCGCTGGCTGGCGTCGTCGGCGTCCACGACATGGTCCACGGCGAGAACGTGCGCGCCTACGTCACCCTCCGTCCCGAGGCAGACCGGCCGTCGAGCGCCGACCTGATCGTTTTCTGCCGTGATCGGGTCGGCTACAAGGCGCCGGAGGAGGTCGTCGTCCTCGACGAGATGCCGCTCAACCCGACCGGCAAGATCGATCGGGTCGGGCTGAGGAGAATGGCGGAGGACCACCTCCACCCCCATGGACTCGCCTGAGAGAGCGAGGCCCGTCTGAAGAATGGGCCTCAGGGCGGGGTCAGCAGTTGATCGGCTGGAGCGTAGTCGTCGCGCAAAATTTGAGCTCCGGCCGCAAACGACTCGACTTCCTGGGAGCTCAAGGTAGTAGTGAAACTGCCCTTCGTGGTTGCCGCCTCCGGAATGGCCTGGTTTGATGCGAGAAGGACCGCGTTGCCTCCAACCGGGTGTTCTTCTTGGCCGAAAGTAACGATCCGGACGTCGTCGAACGCCTCAAGCAGGGTCGCCGCCTCGGACCGTTGAAGATCCAAGGGGACTCGATCGATCACGTTGAGCGCATAGAGACCCTCTGGCTTGAGGACCCGCTCCACTTCCTCGGTCCACTCCTCGGTCGTGAGGTGCCAGGGCACGGAGAGGTTCCCGAACGCGTCGCCCACGACGACGTCGGCGCTGTCGGTAGGCACATCGAGCATGCTGATGCGCGCGTCTCCCAGCGATAGATCGAGCGCGGACGACGTGCGCAGCTCAAGGCGTTCCCGGTCGAAGTCCACAAGTTCGCTGTCAACCTCGAGAACTCGAGCGTGTGAGTCAGGGCGGGTCGCCTCGAGCCATCGAGGGAGCGTGAATCCACCGCCGCCGATGAATACGACGTCGAGAGGTACTTCGGCTACGTACATCGCGTCAATCGCTTTGGCGATCCACCGGATGTAGTTGAACTCCAGGCGCCTCGGATCGCTTAGGTCGACATAGGAGTGGCGTTGATCGTCGAGTACCAGCGTGTAGCCGTCCGGATTTGCGGGGTCGGCTTCGATGCTCACACAGTGGTACTTGGTCTCGGCTTCGCAGGGGGAGTCGAGTCCCGCCGACCAGGCGCCGAGCACGAGAACGGAGAGCGCCACCCCAGCTATGCCGGCCATCGATAACAGACGCGACGAGGCCCCAAGCACAACGCCGACAAGAATGAGTACCGCGCTGGTCACCAGCACGGCGGTGCCGACCGGCATCAACGGAACGAGAACGAAGCCGGTGCCAAAGGTGCCGAGCAACGCCCCCGCGGTCGCCCAACCTGAAAGTCCGCCGACGACCGTGCCACTTGCTCGCAGGTCATGCAATTGGAGATGGGCGACGGCGGGGGAGACGGCGCTGAGTACCGCTGCGGCAGGCACTAGTGCGATGACCGTGATGCCGAGCGCGGCGAGCTGACCGTCCCCTCTGGCACCTGGGCCCAACCAGTGCACCATCGGCACGATCAGGAGTGCCAGTAGACCTCCGCCAATCAACAGCCCGACGATTAGCCGCCGCGTGTCGGTGCGATCTGCGACCCGTCCTCCGAGCGCGGCCCCGACGGCGATCCCAGCCAACGCGGCGCCGATGATCGACGTCGTCGTCTCCAGCGTCAAGCCGACGTATGGCGCCAGAAGTCGCACCGCGAGGATCTCCAGCACAAGTACCGCGCCGGCGGCCAGGAAGACGAGGGCGGCTGCGCCCAACGGGGGTAGGGCACTGGGGAGGGATGCCGTGCTCTTCCCGGCCGGCTCGTGCTCACTTTTATCGCGTGGCTTCCTCTGAGCCCGCTTCTTCCCCGCCATCGGCTTAGCCTATTAGCACTTATTGATCAGTACAAGTTCCTGTATCGCCTAGGGATCGGTTGAGGCGCGCGCAAGCGCGGCGTCGAGCGCACGGGAGATCAGGTCGGGCCTTTCGATCTGCGGGTAATGGGCTGCGTCGGGAAGCTCGATAACCGGTACCCCCGGCCGCAGCGCACGGAGGCCGTCGAGGACCTCGGTGCGGGCGACGGGGTCCTGCAGGCCCCAGGCGAGGCTGAGGGGTCCGGGCCAGTCGCGAATCGCGCCGTGCCAGCGGTCGGTAAAGCGTTCGCGCTCGGCCATGTAGTGGATCGTCGGTGGGCGATGCGCTGGCCGCCGTTGTGGGCGATCAGCGACCACTGGTCCGCCGCCTCCTCGGCGCTGAGCGGGTGACTCGGGAGAGAAGACGCGTGAGAACTGAGCGCGGAAGCTGCGCTCGCTGGTCAAGCGCGCGAAGAGCGCCCCGAAGCGGCTGCGCAGCAGCTGCTGGCCCAGCGTTGGCTTGGCCAGGTGCAGCAGCATGCTGCCGTTGAAGAGCAGCGCGCCGGTGAGGTTGATGTCCAGCTCGCCGCGCAGGTCGCGCGCCATCAGCTCGGTAGCGACCGAGGTCCCCATGTCGTGGCCGATGAGGAAGACCGGCGGCGAGCCGGCACGGCGCACCAGCTCTTCGGCGGCGTCGGCCTGCCAGGCGAGTGAGTAGATGTGGTCCCGCGGCTTCTCGGAGAGGCCGAAGCCGAGGAAGTCGAAGGCCAGCCTCGCCTCCTCCTCGCCGCGCAGCTCGCAAAGCTCCCGCCAGTCGTAGGAGCTGGAGGGAAAGCCGTGCAGGAACAGGAGCAGCGGGCTCTCGGCGCTGCCGCCGCGGTGCACGAACAGCTGCCGGCCGAGGACGTCTTCGATCGTGCCGGCCGCCTGCCAGCTTCGCACCCGCTCGGTCAGCACCGGTCGCTCTACTTGCCGGCGAGGAAGCCCTCGGGCTCCTCGACCACGTTGTTGACCAGCTCGCCAATCCCCTCGATCTCGACCAGCACCGTGTCGCCGACGTGGAGCAGGTTGTCGCGGATCGGCTGGCGGCCGAGGCCGACCCCGGCCGGGGTGCCGGTGGCGATCACGTCGCCGGGCTCGAGCGTGAACGCTTCCGAGAGGTGGGAGACCTGCTGGAAGCAGTCGAAGACCATCTGGCTGGTGCGCGCGTCCTGGCGCAACTCGTCGTTGACGCTGCAGCGGATGCGCAGATCCTGGGGATCGCCCAGCTCCTCAGCGGTCACCAGCCAGGGGCCGAGCGGACCGTGGGTGTCGAACGACTTGCCGATCGTCATCGTCTGCGCCCGTCCCTGCCAGTCGCGCACACTGACGTCGTTGGCGCAGGTGTAGCCGGCGATCACGTCGGGCGCCTCCTCCGCCGAGACGTGGCGGCAGCGCTTGCCGATGACGAGGGCGAGCTCGGCCTCGTAGTCGAGGAAGGTGGAGACCTTCGGCATGTGGATGTCGGCGCCGGGACCGACCACGCAGCTCACCTGCTTGTTGAAGAAGACGGGGACCTCGGGTGCCTCCATGCCCATCTCGGCGATGTGGTCGGCGTAGTTGAGCGCGATCGCCAGGTACTTGCGGGGGGAGGCGGGAGCCAGCAGCTCGACCTCGGAGAGCCCCAGTCGCGGCGCTGCCTCGGCCAGCTCCGCCAGCCGCTGCCGGCCCAGCTCGCCCAGGGCCGCCGCCGGTTCGGCCGGTGCCTCGGTCGAGGAGAGGTCGATCACCTCCTCACCGTCGACCACCCCCAGCGCCGCTTCGCCGCCAGCGGCTGCGAAGCGGCAGAGCTTCATCGCGCTGAGGCCCCCTCGGCCCGCCGTGCTTCCCGCACCAGCCACCAGTCGACGACGTAACCGCCGAGAGGAACGACGGCGCCGACCAGGATCCAGAAGGTCGCCTTCGTCGACCAGCCAGCGTCGGATCGCAGGTTGAGGGCGATGATCACGTAGAGGATGAAGAGCCCACCGTGGATCGGCCCGAGGATCTGCACACCCAGCTCGCTGCCGCCAGTGCGTTTGATGTAAGACGCGATCAGAAGCGCGATAAAGCTGGTCGCCTCGGTCAGGGCGATGTACCGCATGGCCTTCACGGGCGGAAACCTTATTGGAGCTCGTCGAGGAGCCCCGCCACCCGGCGCTCGATCTCGTCACGGGTGGCGCGGACTTCCTCGAGCGAGCGGCCCTTGGGGTCGGGGAGATCCCAGTCGAGGTAGCGCTTGCCGGGAAGGTAGGGGCACTCGTCGCCGCAGCCCATGGTCACCACCACGTCGGCCCACTCGGCGTCGGCACGCTCGAGCCTGCGGGGAACACGGTCGCTGAAGTCGACACCGAGCTCGGCCATCGCCTCGACCACCTCGGGGTGGACGCGGTCAGCCGGCATCGTGCCGGCGGAGCGGGCCTGGTGAGCGCCGGCGGCAGCGCGAGCGAAGAGCGCCTCGCTCATCTGCGAGCGGCCGGCGTTGTGGAGGCAGACGAAGAGGACGCGGGCCATCAAGGCGCTCCGTCAGCAGCAGGCCGCCGGCTCGCCGTTCCCGGCCGGGACTGCGACGCGCTCGGGGACCGAGAAGACCTCTCGCACGGAGTCGAGCGCCCCGGGGGCGAGGTTGAAGTAGCTGTAGGTGCCGCGCGTCTCCCTGACGGCGATCCCGGCGTCGACCAGCTGCTTGAGGTGGTGGCTGACGGTGCCCTGCGAGAGCCCGAGCAGCGGCTGCACCTCGCAGACGCAGACCGGCTCGCCGCCGGCCCGCAGCAAGAGGTTGACGATTCGCAGCCGGTGCCGGTCGGCAAGCGCCTTGATCACAATCTCCAGCTCCGAAGCGCCCTCGTCGGAGAGCGACGAGCCGGCGAGCGGCGTGCAGCACTCGATCACAGGAAGCTCGCTAGCGGCCATCGGTGTCCGACCGTACCACATTCATCGATGAGCTTCGATGAAGCTGCGAACTACGATTCCGGCGTGAAATCGACCCGGTTCGACCTTCGTCGGCTATGGCTTCGTGCGATTTGGGATCGCGCTCGAGCGCCTGGCGACTTACCCCGCCTTTTAGGGGGGGTAAGTCGCCAGAGGGGGGATCGTGAGCGCGCCGGCCTGGGTCGCGGTCGGCTGCTCGGCGGCTCCGCCGCCACGGCCCGTTTCCTGATCCGACGCCGCCGTCACTGCCCGCGCCGACCATCCCTTCCCGCTCGGCATCCTCGCGATAAACATCGGTCGGGCGCTGGCGCTGGGCTTGGTCGCCCGGCGACGCTGGAAGGCCAGGCGCTCGTGATCGCCGCTGGTGGCGGCATTGGCTCCTTCACCACCTTCTCCACCTGGATCCTCGACTCGCACCGTCTTGCCGAGGCGGGTCACAGCCACCTCGTCTGGCTCAACATCGGCCTCTCGCTGCTCGCTGGCTTTGCCGCCATCGCCCTCGGCCACTGGCTCGGCGAGCTGCTCTGGGCCGGCGTGGATGGTTGCGTCTGCGCCGTCCGCCACTCGCTCTAACTTGGCAATGGATGGATCAGCTCGACCCAACCATGTTCCAGGAGGCGCTGATCGAGACCTCCGGCGGCTCGCTCGCGGAGGCCCCCGCGGCCCCCGCGGTCAGGGTCTGCCTGCGTGAGCTCGAGGACGGCCAGCGGGTTAAGGGCGTCTACGCGGTTCGCCAGCGGGAGCTGCGGCGCAAGCGCAACGGCGAGCCCTGGCTGCGACTGGTGCTCGGCGACGCCAGCGGCAGCGCCGAGGCAGTCGCCTGGGAGGACGCCGAGGAGCTCTACGCCCTCGCTGCGCCCGGGACCGCGGTCGAGGTCGGCGGCGTCTTCGAGCAGAGCGAGCGCTGGGGGGCGAAGATCAAGCTCTCCGGGCTGCACGAGGCTGCGGCGGACTCCTACGACACGGCCGACCTGGCCGCCGAGTCCGAGGTCTCCTTCGAGGACCTCGAGGGCAAGCTGCGCCAGCTGCTGGAGACGGTGCAGGAGCCGCAGTTGCGCGATCTACTCGAACGCTTCTTCGGCGAGCGCTCGCCGATCTGGGAGCGCTTCCGCGAGGCGCCGGCGGCGAAGGTCTACCACCAGGCCTACCGGCACGGACTGCTCGAGCACACGGTCTCCGTCGCCCAGGCGGTCAGCGCCGCGGCCAACTTCTTCCCGGGCATCGATCGCGAGGTCGCCGTCACCGGCGCCCTTCTGCACGACATTGGCAAGACCGTCGCCTACAACGACGATCCGCTGGCGATCGACCTCACCGATGCCGGTCGCCTGCAGGGCGAGATCCCACTTGGCTACTACACGGTGCGTCGCGAGATCGAGGAGATCCCGGGCTTCGACCCGGGTTTGGCCCAGGCGGTCCTCCACATCATCCTCAGCCACCATGGCTCGCTCGAACACGGCTCACCGGTCGTCCCCGCGACCCGCGAGGCCGTGCTCGTCCACATGATCGACAACCTCGGCGGCCGCCTAGGCAGCTTCGACCGGCTCGAGCGTGAGCTGCCGGCGGGCGAGTCCTGGTCCGGCTTCGACCGCGCTCTCTCAGGTTCTGCCTATTTCGGCAGCCACCAAGCCGCCTGACCCGCCGCTCCTAAAAACGCCGCGTGCAGCGTTCGATCTTGGCGACGTCTTGGTCGGCCCGCTTGACGCAATTGAGCAATCTCTGCGGGTTGCCGCCCTGCCTCTTGGCAACACGGAACGAGTGCTTCACCCGGCGCTCAATCTGCGGCCCCAGGTCCTGTAGCGACTTGCCAATCTGATTAAGCCCACTCGACTCAATCGCCTTGTTGGTCGTGTCCAGAACCGGCTTGAGGATGAAGAGGTAGACGCAGAAAAGGATGCCGGCGGCGACCGCGAGGCGGATGATCCCGTTGGTCACGTTGCCGAAGAGGTTGCGAAGGATGTCCACGCGAGGGGCACTCTATCCCGCTCGAAAGCGCCAAAATGCGGGAATAGAGGGGTTTCGGCGGGGGGTCCGCGAGCCCGCCCTCACTATTCTGGGCTCGTGGCAAAGGACACCGAGAAGCTGATCCGCCAGCTCTCGCTGATCTCCTTCCTGATGGCCCAGGGCAGGCCGGTCTCGGCGTTGGAGATCAAGCGCGAGGTGGAGGGCTACAGCGACATGAACGACGACGCCTTCGCGCGCCGCTTCTACGCAGACCGCGCCGAGCTCGAGAGCCTCGGCATCCAGCTCGGCGTGGAGAAACCGGGCGAGGGCTTCTTCGAGGCCGAGCTCTACTCGTTGCCGCCGGAGAACTTCTACCTCGACGCGATCGAGTTCTCCGACAACGAGCTGGCCTCGCTGAGCACGGCGCTCTCTCTGCTCACCGACGGCGGCTTTGCCTACGCGGAGCCCCTGCGGCTCGCCCTGCAGCAGGTGGCCTGGGGCCACCCCAACCCGGTCAGCGAGGGCGACAAGGCGCCGGTCGAGATGGCGATGACCGCCTCGGCCGGCGGGCGCGACCTCTCCCAGCGGCTCTCCAAGATCGAGACGGCGATCTCGCGTCGCAAGACGATCGAGTTCACCTACTACACGATGGAGCGCGACGAGACCGAGAAGCGCAAGGTCGATCCGTACCACCTCGTCTTCCGCTCCGGCCAGTTCTATTTGATCGGCCATTCGCACGAGCGCGATGCGGTCCGCGTCTTTCGCCTTTCGCGAATCCAGGGCAAGGTCGGCTACGCCTCCAAGGCCGAGCACGACTTCTCCCCTCCGGAGAACTTCGACCGCCGCGACTACGGCCAGCGCGCCGACTGGCAGCTGGGAGAGATTCGCGGCACGGCAAAGATCTACATCCGTGACCGCATCTCCTGGCTGATCGAGCGCGACTTCAGTGCTTACGGCGAGCTGCGCCCGGCCCGCAAGGCCGACGACGCCCCCGGGAAGGGGTCGGTCTTCGAGACCGACTACGCCTCGCCGCGTGAGCTGATTGCCTGGGTCTTGCGCTGGCGCCAGAACGCCGAGGTGCTGGAGCCCGAGGAGCTGCGCACCGAAGCGCGCGAGCGGCTCGACCTGCTGCACGACCGTCACCGCAGCGACTTCGAACCTGCCGAGGTCGTCGACCGCCCGCTGCGCGAGGCGCCGCCACGTGCCCGTGGCAACGGCCGTGGCGAGGCGGCGATCCGGCCCGAGCGCTTCGCCCGCCTCGTAACTCTCGCCGGCATGCTGATCGACTCGGCCAAGAAAGGCGAGCGGCTCAGCGTCACCGACCTGCGCCAGCGGCTCGAGCTGACTGGTGAGGAGCTGCAGGAGGACATCGACCTGCTAAACGTCGTCAACTTCGGCGGCGGCACCTACGTCCTCTACGCCGAAGTCCGCGGCGATGAAATCGAGGTTGACTCCGAGCCCTACGGCGACAACTTCGCCCGCCCGGCGCGACTGCTGCCGCTGGAGGCGAAGGCGCTTGTCGCGGCGATCGACCTCTTTGGCGATCACCTGCCGCAGGGCGGCCTGCAGAGCGCCCGCGAGAAGATCGTCAAGGCGCTCGGCCACGATCCCTCTGAGGAGGGCCTGGAGATCGCCGCCGGCAGCGGCGGCGACAGCGAGGTGGCGCGCGTCGTCAACGAAGCGATCGCCGGTCGCCGGGTGATGGAGATCCAGTACTACAAGGAGAACGAGGACCAGTTCACCAAGCGCCGGGTCGAGCCCTACCGGCTGGAGAACGGGCGCGAGGGCTGGTACGTCGAGTGCTTTGACCTGACCAAAGAAGGGATCCGCCACTTCAAGCTCGACCGGGTGAAAGAGGCGGTGGCGAGCGCGGAGACTTACGAGCCGCGGCAGGAGGTCGAAGAGCTGGCCGGGGTCGAGGGCTGGATGACCGACGGCGAGGTGCCGACCGCCCAGGTCGCCCGCGTCTGGGTCTCGCCCGAGCGGGCGCGCTGGCTGCGCGAGGAGCGCACCGTGGTCGAGGAGCTGGCCGACGGCGCCGTCGTCGTCGAGCTCCCCTACGCGGGAACCTCATGGCTGGTGCGCGAGATCCTGCGCGGCGCCGGCGACCTGGTCGTGCTCGAACCGGACGAGGCGCGTGAGGCGATAGCTGCGGAAGTTGCGGCAAGTGTTGCGTGAGAGCCCATCCGGTAGGGGTTCCGCTTAACTTTTTCGGTGATTCGCGGTTGTGCAGTCGCCCGATGGCCCTGACGAAAAAGTACAAGACGCTCCACCCCTACCGGATGGGCTCTCTGTGACACCAGATGACGTGACTTCCGCGCCTGGGCACGCGGAGATTCTTCGGGTTGTGGCGCCCAATCCGGGGCCGATGACGCTGGGGGGGACGAACACCTACTTGTATGGGGCCGATCCGTGTGTGGTGATTGATCCCGGTCCTGACGATGCTGGGCACCTTGACGCGGTGCGGGCTGCGGCTGAGGAGCGGGGTGGGATTGGGGTTGTGCTGCTGACCCACAGTCACGGCGACCACGCGGCTGGGGCGGAGCGGTTCGACGATGTGGTACTGCCGGCCGGGGGAGAGGAGCACGGGGGGCTGCGCGTCCTGGCCACGCCCGGACACGCCGCCGACCACGTCTGCTTCCTGACCGCCGACGGCGTCTGCTTCAGCGGCGATCTCGTCCTCGGCGAGGGCTCGACCTTCGTCCCGCCCGACGGTGGATCACTCGCCGCTTACATGGACTCGCTGCGGCTGGTGCAGGCCGAGGCGCCGTCGCTGATCTGCCCCGGCCACGGCCCCTGGGTGACCGACCCGGCGACGAAGCTGGCCGAGTACGTCGAGCACCGCGAGATGCGCGAGCGCCGCCTGCTCGCCGCGCTCGAGCGCGGCGAGCGCTCCAAGGGCGCGCTGCTCGCCGACGCCTGGAGCGACGTCCCCGCCGAGCTCCGCCCCGCCGCCGCCCTGGTCATGGAGGCACATCTGCAGAAGCTGGAGGCGGAGGGGCGGCGTCCGGGCGGTTTGGTCAGTTAACGACCACCCAGGTAGCGGGCCAGGGCCAGTCCCTTCCCTCCGGGCAGGCGTGGGCTCGCGATGATGCCGGCGACCACTGCCCGTCCCCGGGGGTCGGTCGCAACGCTGCTCGCAGTGACCGGCGATTGGGATCCGAAGCTGGCCGCCACCCGACCCGACCTGCCAAAACCAAGGTCGATCTGTCCCTTGGAGGTGAAGCGACCGACGAAAAACGCTCCGCGGCGGGTGCCGGCAATGAGGACCCGGCCCGATCCGTCGGCGGTCCCGCCGCCGAGCGAGAACGGAGCGGCCATCCTGGCAATGCCGCCTCGACCAAAGCTCCGGTCGACGCCGCCGCTCGGCAGCACCCGCTTTACCGCCACGATCCAACGTCCCCCTTCTTCTTCAGGCTGTCCGGGAGGCGCAGAGTCGGCGAACTGCCGAGCGAACAGCAGCAGGCGACCCGAGCGGTCGAGCGCGAGCGAAGACGGCAGAAAGGAGCGCTCCGAAGCAGTGGGGTCCACCCCCCCTGATACCTGAACCCAGCTCCCTCCCGCAAAGGTCGAATCGGCGCGGCCGGAGCTGTCGAGGCGTCCCACGAAGGAGGCCTCGCCTTCGTCGCATGGCCCCGTGGGTCGAGTGGAGAAGTAGACATTGCCGCTTTCATCGACGACTGGTGGATTGATTGCTTGGATGGAGGCGTAGAGGGCTTCACCGTTGATGTTCTCGCCGATCTTGGGACTCTTCGCAAGCGAGACCACGCCGGCATCGCCGAACGCAGGGTCTGGCTGTCCACCGGAGTCGAGCCGAGCGATGAAAGCCTCGTGGTAGGAGAGGTTGATGGTTCCCCGGCAGGGGCCGATAGCGCTGAGGCGCGTGCCGGTTAGGACCACCCGGTCGGTGGGGCCGATCGCGATGCCAGTTGCCCGTGCGCGCGGGGTGGGAGCAAAGCTGTCCGTGGTGAGCATCCGGCCGGGTAGGCCGAGATCGGTAACGACCACCCCGTTCGCACCGAAGGACGGATCTGGCTGACCACGTCGGGTGTAGCGAGCAACGAATACGCGTTCGGAAGATTCGCTCAAGCCAGTTCCCGAGCCCGATCCCCCGGCCACGAGGACGCGACCGCGTGAATCGACCGCGAGGTCGGAGAGCTGCAGAGCTTCGCCCGCCGGATTGGTAACCCTTACCGAGCCTCCACCGAAACTGCGGGCGATCGAGCCATCCGCTTGGAACCCGTACAGCGTCGTCCCGGCCAGGACGACCACGCCCCCCTCGGGAAGCGTGGCAACGTCGGTTTTGCCCACATCCCGGCCAAAGCTTGCCGACCTGGTGACCTTTCCTCCCTTACCGAAGCTCGGATCGAGGTTGCCCGCCTTGGCGGAGGCGATCGCCGGAATTACCGCGAGCACGGCTATGAAGGCGAGGCAGTGGGCGAGCACGGCTCGGTGCTTCCCAAGGATCATCGTGGACGTCGCCATCGACTGGTCATCTCCCTGCTTTGGTGGTTGAGCAGCCCCTTCAACACGCCGGACAACGAAAGTACCGGTGTGTTTGCCGAACGTGGAGTGGCCGGAAGGAATCCTGGCCAGCCAGCCAGTAATCTGGCTGAATGAATCCCGGACGGGCTGCACGAACTGGTCTCTTTGCGGGTGCTGTGGGCACTGGCTTGGCTGCCGCTGCTACCGCCGCCGCCTGGCACTTTCTCGCTCGCCGGCCTTTGCCCAAGCAGAAGGGGACGATCGAGCTGGCCGGGCTCGAAGGGCCGGTGCGGGTTCGGCGCGACCGCTGGGGCGTCCCGCATGTCGAGGCGGCGAGCGCCGCCGATCTCTGGTTCGCCGAGGGCTTCTGCCACGGCCAGGACCGGCTCTGGCAGATGGACTTCTACCGCCGCGCGCTCTCCGGCCGCGTCTCTGAGTTCGCCGGTGAGGAGGGACTGCCGGTCGACCGTTTGATGCGCACGCTGGGGATGCGGCGCACGGCTGAGCGCGAGGCGGAGACGATCGACCCCGAGCTGCGCGGCCTGCTCGAGCGCTTCTGCGAGGGAGTCAACGCGGCCGCCGCGAACGCCAAGGCGCTGCCCTTCGAGATGCAATTGCTGCGGCTCGATTTCGAGCCCTGGCGTCCGGCCGACATCCTCGGCCTCGGCAAGCTGCTCGCCTTCGGCCTCTCGACCAACTGGGAGAAGGAGTTGCTGCGCGCCGACATGACCCGGGAGCTCGGGCCTGAGCTGGCGGCCAAGCTTGACCCCGGATACCCGGCTGATAATCCGGTCGTCACCCAGGAGCCGTGGGCGGGCGACGGCCTCGGGCTGGCCGAGCAGATCGACGCGGTGCGCCGCTCGATCGGCATGGCCGCCGAGGCGAGCGGCTCGAACAACTGGGCGGTGAGTGGAGATCGGAGCGCAACCGGCTCGCCGCTGATTGCCGGCGACCCTCACTTGCCCCCGAGCATGCCGGGCATCTGGTACCAGGTTGGCCTCACCCTTGGCGACCGTTTCGTCCGCGGCGCTTCGCTGCCGGGGATGCCGGGCGTCTATATGGGCCAGAACAACGATGTCTGCTGGACCTTCACCAACGTGATGGCCGACGTGCAGGATCTCTTCGTCGAGCGGGTCGACGGAGATCGCTACCTGTTCGAGGACGAGTGGCTGCCGCTAGAGCTCGTGCGCGAGGAGATCACCGTCAAGGGTCGCGATGCCCCCGAGGTGCTCGACGTCCGCAGCACCCACCACGGGCCGCTCGTCAACGAGGCGCTTGGCGCCGACGACGCTGAGCCACTCGCCCTACGCTGGATCACCCTCGACCAGCCGACCGCCTTCAAAGGAATGTTCGAGCTGCACGGAATCCGCTCCGGGTCAGACCTGGTGGCAACGCTCGAGGGCCACACCTCGCCAGCGTCAAACCTGATCTGGGCCGACCGGCACGGCTCGATCGGCTACAAGCTGATCGGCCGCCTGCCGCTGCGCGAGGGCGGCTGTCCCGACCTGCCCAAGCCGGGCTGGGAGGGCGAGTTCGAGTGGGAGGGGGTGGTCCCCTACGACGAGCTTCCCGAGGTCGTCGACCCCGAGAGCGGCTTCCTGATCACCGCCAACAACCGCATCGTCGGCGACGACTATCCCCACCACATCACCAGCGACTGGCTCGACGGCTTCCGCGCCCGGCGGATCGAGGAACTGCTGCGCAGCAGTGAAAAGCACGACGTCGAGGGCTTCGAGGCGATGCAGTCCGACAACCTCTCGCTGCCGGGGTTGGAGGCGGCGCGGCGGCTCGGCAGGCTGGCGCCCACCGGGCAGCGCGAGGTCAGTGCGCTCGAGCGCCTGCGCAGTTGGGACGGGCGCCTCGACCCCGGCTCGATCGCCGGCACCATCTACCAGGCCTTCCTGCTGCGACTGGCGCGCGAGGTCGCCCGCGCCGCGATCGGCGACCGCGACCTCTGCGAGCGCTGGCTCGACCGCGCCGACAACGGCTTTACGCCGCATGTCACCTCGCCCTGGCGCTGGCACTCGCACCTGATGGACCTCTGGGAGGAGGGCGACGAGGAGCTGATCGGCCGTCCCTGGGATGAGCTGGTGCTCGAGGCGCTGGCCGGTGCGCTCGACGACCTCAGCGATCGCTTTGGCCCCGACCCGGAGGGCTGGCGCTGGGGTCACGTCCACGAGATGGAGTTCCCCCACCCGCTGGGCGAGGCGAATCCGCTCCTGCGCAAGCTGCTCAACCGCAGCCTGCGCGCCGGTGGCGCCCAGGAGACCGTGAGCCAGATCGCCTACGACCCGAACGACCCCTACAAGGCGGTCTGGGCGCCGAGCTGGCGCATGGTCGGCGATCCGACCGACCCGGGGCGCTCACGCTGGCAGATGTTCACCGGCCAGTCAGGCCATCCCGCCAGCAAGCATTACGACGATCTCCAGGCCGACTGGCTCCACGGCCGCACGCAGCCGATGGCCGGCGAGGGTCCCTGGCGCCAGCTGGATCTCGTCCCGGCCTAATCCAACCTCCAGCCGGCAACGTGCCGGTGATTAGAGGCCCATATAGGTACCTAACTGCCGGCACGTCTTCTTGCGGCCGATCTCTGCGCGAGCCGAAACGTTCGGGGGATGGAATGGTTGGGGGGTAGATGCGGCGTTTCGCTCTATGCCTGCTGGCGCTGGCCGCTGCTCTGCCTGCGAGCGCCAGCGCCAAGACGGTCCCCTTCCAGGGGGAGCGGATCGCCGTGCCCGAGGGTTGGTCGGTCATCCGCCTCGCCGAGCAGCCGCGGACGTGCGTGCGGTTGGACCGCAAGGCCGTCTACCTCGGCACCCCGTCTGCCACGCAGCGCTGCCCGGCGAACGTGATCGGGCGGCGGCGGGCGATCCTCGTCGACCCCAGCGCCCGCGAGCGGGCCGCGGAGGCCCAGGCCAGCCGCGCCGCACCCGCCCACATCTCCGCCGCCACTGAATACACCGGCCTCGGTTTCGACGCCTGCACGGCCCCGTCGCGACGCTCGATGTCGGCTTGGTCTTCCTCGCCCTACCGGGCGATCGGCGTCTACATCGGGGGCCTCAACCGCGGCTGCTCGCAGCCGAACCTGACCGCCGGCTGGGTCGCCGAACAGACGGCGGCCGGCTGGAGCCTGATCCCGACCTACGTCGGCCTGCAGGCGCCGACCTCGAGCTGCACGTCCTGCGCGACGCTGAGCGCCTCCGCCGCCGCTGCCCAGGGGGCTGAAGCGGCCGACGACGCCGTCGAGCAGGCCGGCCTCGTCGGCATCGGCGAGGGCAGCCCGATCTACTTCGACATGGAGAGCTACACGCGCACCGTCAGCGCCAGCGGCGCGACGCTGACCTTCCTCGGCGCCTGGACGACGCGACTGCACGCGCTTGGCTACGACTCCGGCGTCTACAGCAGCAGCGCCTCGGGCATCGCCGATCTGGTCTCCAGGCTGGGCAGCAGCTACCCGCAGCCAGACGACATCTGGATCGCCAACTGGAACGGCCGCGCCAACGCCAGCGACCCCTACGTGCCGGCCAGCGCCTGGGCTGACCACCAGCGCATCCACCAGTACCTCGGCGGCCACGACGAGACCTACGGCGGGGTGACGATCAACATCGACAACAACTACGTCGAAGGGGCGACGGCCGGCGCGGCGTCTTCCGGCGACGACCCGCGTGGCAGCTTTGACACCGTCAGCTCGCCGGCGCCGGGCCAGGTGCAGATCTCCGGTTGGGCCTTCGACCCCAACGCGCCGCGCCAGCCGCTCTCGATCCGTGCCTACCTCGGCGGCAAGGTGGAGGAAGGCGCCGCATCCGACTACGAGCTCGGGCCGATCGCCAGCCTGGAACGCACCGACCTTTTCGCGCTCTTCCCGCGGGCCGGCTCCGCGCACGGCTTCGACGTCAGCTTCCCGGTCGTCGGCAGCGGTAGGCAGCGCCTCTGCGTTTACGCGCTCGACGTCGGTCCCGGCTCCGACAAGCTGCTCGGCTGCCGCACGGTTGGCGTGCCGGTGCCGATAACCCTGCTCTGGACGAAAACGGGCGGCAACTCGGTCCGGGTCCGGGTCCGCTGCGAGTGGCCGCTGGGCACCGAGTGCCCGGGCCAGGTCCTCGTTCGCGCCCGCGTCAGCCAGCGCTTCGTCGTGCGCCGCCGCGGTCGCGCCACGGTGAGGACGAGGATGGTGCGCCGCTCGCTCGCGCATCGCGCCTTCCGCCTCACCGGCGGCAACTCGCACACCTTTCGCCTCCGCCTCGGCCGCCACGGCCACCTACTCACCAAGGGCTCGGCGCGTTCACAGGCACACCTGTTGGTCGCCATTCCCGGTGGCCGGGTCGGGCGTCAGCTCAGGCTGAAGTAGCGGCGGAGCTGACCGACCGGACCAGCTCGACGATCTCGGGCGGGGCCTTCTCGGGCGAGCCGGAGTCGAAGGGCGGGTCGGGGTCGTACTCGATCCCAAGCTGGACGGCTTCGGCGACCTGCGGGCCGGCCTCGCGGCCGACGAGGTGCAGGGCCATGTCGATACCGGCGGTGACGCCGGCCGCGGTGATCGTCTTGCCGTCCTCGACCCAGCGGCCCCCACTGACCACCTCCGCGCCGTACTTGGGCAGCTCGTCGAGGGCCAGCCAGTTGGAGGTCGCCCGCTTCCCCTCCAGCAAACCGGCTGCGCCCAGGACCAGAGCACCGGTGCAGACCGAGGTCGTCCACTTGGTTCCTGCGTCGATCTCCCGCAGCCAGGAGAGCACGGTCTCGTCCTCGAGCAGATCGTCGCTGCCGATCCCGCCCGGGATCAGGACGATGTCAGCCTCGGTGGCCTGATCGAGAGTTTGGTCGACGATCAGGCCGAGGCCGCCTTCCGAGCGAACCTCGCCCGCTCGGAGGCCGGCGAAGTGGACGTCCCACCCGGGTACGCATCGGAACACCTCGTATGGGCCGACCGCGTCCTGGGCGGCGAGCTTGTCGTAGAGAAGGATCGTTATCTGCATGGGGTGATGATCGCCGCCTGGGTCTCCTGTGTCGATAGGCAGGAATGCCAATGTTCGCTAGATTTCTGCCATGGCGAATTCGAGCCACCGAGTAGTTGCGCTCTGCCTCGACGGGCTCGTCGCCTTCGACCTGACCGCAGCGACGCAGGTCTTCCTCGCGGCGTCGGAGGCGGACGGGACGCCGCTGTACGAGGTCTTGACCTGCTCGGTCGGAGGTGCCGAAGTTGCGACGACGACCGGCTTCGGGCTCAGCCCCGAGCACGACCTGGCGGCGCTTGAGGGCGCCGACACCGTCGTTGTCCCCGGCTACTTCGCCCTGCTCGACCCGCCGCCCGCGGCGGCGACCGAGGCGCTGCGGCGCAGCGCCGAGCGTTGTGCCCGCGTCCTCTCGGTCTGCACCGGCGCTTTCGCGCTCGCCTACGCCGGCCTGCTCGATGGGCATCGCGCTACCACCCACTGGGCTCATGCGCGGGAGCTCGCCGAGCTCTTCCCCCGGGTCGAGGTCGAGCCGGGGGCGCTCTACATTGACGAAGGCGAGGTGATGACTTCGGCTGGTCTCAGTGCCGGCATCGATCTCAGCCTGCACGTCGTCCGCAAGGATTTTGGTGCCGCCGCCGGCGAGCGGGTCGCCCGCCGCATGGTCGCCGCACCCCACCGTCAGGGTGGTCAGGCGCAGTTCATCAAGCACCCTCCCCTGGAGGAGTCCGGATCGCTGGAGCCGACCCGGGCCTGGGCGGTCGAGCACCTGGCGGAGCCGCTCGACGTCGCCGCGATGGCGCGCCACGCCGGCGTCAGCCCGCGCACCTTCGCCCGCCGCTTCCGTGAGGAGACCGGCACGACGCCGCTGCGCTGGCTGCTTGCCCAGCGAGTGCTCGAGGCGCGGCGGCTACTGGAGGAGTCGGATCTACCCATAGATGACGTCGCCTGGCGCGCCGGCTTCGGCACTGCGGCCTCGCTACGCGAGCACTTCCGCCGCGCCACGGCGACGACGCCAACGGCGTACCGGCGCTCCTTCCGTCCTGCTGCGCTCGTTGCGGCATAGAGTCCGCGGCAATGAGCCGCCGCGACCAGATCAAGCTCAGTGAGGCGGAGTTGCTCGATCTGCTCGGGTCCGAGCGGGTGGCGATCGTTTCCTCCAACGGCCCGCGCGGCTTCCCCCACTCGATGCCGCTCTGGTTCGTCCCGCGCCGGGGCGAGGTCTGGATCTGGACCTACGCCAAGTCGCAGAAGGTGCGAAACCTGGAACGCGACCCGCGGGCGACGGTCCTGATCGAGACCGGCCACGAGTACGGCGAGCTGCGCGGCGCGATGATCGAGGCCGAAGCCGAGCTGCACCGCGACGCAGGCACCGTGATCGGCTTCGCCGAAGAGCTGACCGTGCGCTACGCGGAGGGGATCGACTCGGTGGAGGGCGACGCCAAGTCGGCGCTCGAAGCCCAGGCGCCAAAGCGAGTTGCGATCCACTTCAAGCCGCTGCGGGTGGCGACCTGGGACCACCGCAAGCTCGGCGGGACCTACTGAGCGCTCACCGGCGCCTCTACATCGAACTGCTCCAGGGGCGGCATCTGCTCGCCGGCGATCGCTACGGCGGCGGCATAGCCGGGCCCGGCATCAACCGCCGCCATGGCAACCGCGGCCTCGGGGAGCGGTGCCCAGAGGCCGCTGCCGTGGCACTTCGCGACCGCCTCGCGCCGGGTCCAGTCAGCGTAGAACCCCGCCGGCCGCAAGCCGAGCAGCTGCACGTCGACGCCAACTTCGCGCTCATCGCTGATAGCGATCAACGCCAGCTCGCCGGAATGGCTGAGGTTGAAGCGGAGAGACGCATCTGACTCGGCGAGCCTTGGCTTGCCGCGCTTGCCGAAGCGCAGCTCGATCGCCGCGGGATCCCGCTCGAGGTAGCGCCCGAGGACCTCGCGCAGCGCCCAGCGCGCCGCCACCCAGCGCCTGCGAGCGTCGGCCCGGTGCATCGCCACCGCCCGCTCGCGCTCCGCGGCGGGCAGGTTCGCAGCACTGGGCCACTCGCCGGCGTCAAGTCGTGCGCTCCATACATGCAGAGCCTGCATGCGGTCGATCGTAAGGACCAGACCCTTTAGAGTGCCGCCGCGTGCCCGCTGAGCGTGTGAGGCACCGCGACTTCCCGACCCGCTCGGGGTTCAGCCGAGGAGATGAGCTTGAAGATGAAAAGAGCTTCGCTGGCGACTGCCTTCACCGCGCTGGTGATTGCCTGCGTCGCCGCCGCCATCTCACTTTCGACTCCCAGCGTCGCCCAAGCGGCCCCGCGCAGTTTCTTCGGCATCGTCCCGCAGGCGATCCTCTCCGAAGAGGACGTCAGCTACATGCGGGCGGCGCGGATCGGCACCATCCGCCTCGCGATCGGCTGGGAAAGCGTGCAGACGACTCGGCGCGGTGGCTTCAACTGGGAAGGAACGGACCGCGAATTCATCACCGCGTCCCAGCAGGGGCTGCGAGTACTGCCGTTCCTCTCCGGCGTCCCGCGCTGGCTCTCGCGCAAGTCGACCAAGATGCCGATCGACAGCGCCACTGCGCGTCAGGGCTGGTCGGCCTTCGTCAAGGCGGCGGTGAGGCGGTACGCGCCTGGAGGGGAATTCTGGACTGAGCACTCGCCGGCGGTGGCAAAAGACGGGATCGTGATCCGGCGGCCGTTGCCGATCCACGACTGGCAGATCTGGAACGAGGCCAACTTCTTCTATTTCGCCTACCCGGTCTCCACCAGCCGTTACGCACGGCTGCTCAAGCTCAGCCATGGGGCGATCAAATCGGTTGACCCGCGGGCACGGGTCGTCCTCTCAGGGCTCTTCGGCGAACCGGACGAGGGCGGCAAGCGCGGCATGTCGGCATCGGACTTCCTCGCCCAGCTCTACCGGGTGCCCGGGATCAAGCAGCACTTCGACGGCATCGCCCTGCACCCCTACGCCTTTCACGTCGAGGATCTGGAAGCGATGACCGAGAGCATTCGCGAGGTTGCCCTCGAGAACCGCGATCCGGGTGTCCGCCTCTACATCACCGAGATGGGATGGGGCTCGCAGAACGACCCCAACATCGTCGCCTTCGAGCAGGGCATCCAGGGTCAGAAGCGGGAACTAAAGGGCGCCTACAAGTACCTGCTGGCCAACCGCAACCGACTCAACCTCAAGGCCGCCTACTGGTTCACCTGGAAAGACTCCCGCTACTACTGCAACTTCTGCGACTCGGTTGGCTTTTTCCGCGAAGCGCCTCGCTACCGGCCTAAGCCCGCCTGGTTCGCCTTCGTCGACATCACCGGCGGCCGCGCCCGGCCGTAGCTTTAGAGTTCCGCGCCGGATGAGGAGAGCGTCGATCGCCATTGCCCTTGCGGCTCTCGCCGTGGCCTGCTGCGTGAGTCCGGCCGGCTCGCTCGCGGCTCCTATAAAAGTCCCCAAGCCCGTCCCGCCCAGCTTCTTCGGCATCGTGCCGCAGACGGGTCTCACCGAAGAAGACGTTCGCCACATGCGGGCTGGGGGGATCGGCAGCGTTCGCATGGGCATGGGCTGGGACAGCGTCCAGGCGACCAGGGGCGGTCCCTACAACTGGGAGATCATCGATCGAGAAGTCGCGAGGGCCGCCAGCCATGGATTGAGGGCTCTGCCCTTCCTCGGCGGCGTCGCGCCCTGGCTGGGGACGACGCCGACAACGCTGCCGGTCGACAGCGCGCAGGCGGTGGAGGAATGGAAGGCGTTCGTCAGCGCTGCGGTCAAGCGCTACGGGCCGAACGGCGAATTCTGGGCTCTGCACCCGCCGGGCGTGGCTGTGGATGGGGTCGTGATCCCCGAACCGCTGCCGATTCGCACCTGGCAGATCTGGAACGAGGTCAACTTCTTCTACTTCGCCTTCCCCGTCTCACCGGCTCGTTACGCACGCCTGCTGAAGCCCAGCTCCAACGCGATCAAGTCCGTCGACCCAGGGGCGAAGATCCTCCTCTCCGGCCTCTTCGGCGACCCCAAAGAGGGGGGCGCCTACGGCAGGTCGGCCGCCGACTTCCTCAATGCGCTCTACCGCGCGCCGGGGATCGAGCGCTACTTCGATGCGGTCGCCCTGCACCCGTACGCGTTCCACGTCGATGACCTGGAAGAAATGGTCGAGGACGTGCGCGCGGTCATGCTCGACAACGACGACCCCGGCGCCCGCCTCCGCATCACCGAGATGGGCTGGGGCTCGCAGGACAATTCCCAGGTCGTCGCCTTCGAGCAGGGAATCCAAGGCCAGGTGCGCGAACTGCGCGGCGCCTACCGCTACCTGCTCGCCAACCGCGAGCGCCTCAAGCTCGATGCCGCCTACTGGTTCACCTGGAAGGATTCGAGCCTCTACTGCACCTACTGCGATTCGGTCGGCTTCTTCAGCGAAGGCAGTGGTCTCCTACCCAAGCCGGCCTGGCATGCCTTCGTCAGGATCACCGGCGGTCGCGCCTGGCCGTAGTCCGACGCGGACGCGCAGCGCATAGCATCCCGCCATGCTCTCGCCTGAGGCAACGGGCCCGGTCTGGCTCGTCCTGCCGACCTACAACGAGGCCGACAACATCGAGGCGTTCACCGAGGCGGTAGGGGCGAAGCTCCCTGCCTCGGCCCGGATCCTGATCGTCGACGACAACTCCCCCGACGGTACGGGCGAGATCGCCGACCGCCTGGCGGCACGGACCGAGATAATCGAGGTCCTGCACCGGCCTCACAAGGAAGGTCTCGGCCCCGCCTACATCGCCGGCTTCAAGCAGGCGCTTGCCGCCGGCGCCGGCCGCGTGCTCGAGATGGACTCGGATTTCTCCCACGATCCGGCCTACCTGCCGCGCCTGCTGGAGGCCGGCGAGCGAGCCGACCTGGTGATCGGCTCGCGCTATGTCGCCGGTGGCGGTGTCGGCGACTGGAGCGCGCTGCGGCGGGCGATCAGTCGGGGTGGCAGCGCTTACGCTCGCCTCCTGCTCGGTGTTCGCGTGCGTGACCTCACCGGCGGCTTCAAGTGCTTTCGGCGCGAGGTGCTGGAGGCGATCGATCTCGACTCGATCCGTTCCCGCGGCTACGCCTTTCAGGTCGAGATGACCTACCGGGCGCTCGGGCGCGGCTTCAACGTGGTCGAGGTTCCGATCGTGTTCCGTGAGAGGCGCGCCGGGGCGTCGAAGATGAACCGTTCGATCGTGCTCGAGGCCGTCTGGCGCGTGCCTTTCCTGCGCTTCGGCAAGTAGCGACCGCCACCGGTCCGACCTATATCGTGCCCGCGCCGTGAGCGAGTCCGCCTCATCACCCCGATCCAGCAGGGCGGGCTCCCGCCTCCTCGCACTCGCCAGGTCGCCCGAGGGCACGGTCGCGATCTACGCGATCGCCGCGATCGCCGCGACGATCGCCGCCTACTTCTACCTCTTCACCCAGTTCGCGCCCTACGACGACGAGGGCACCGTGCTGGTGGCGCTGAAGGCGTTCGCTGGCGGCGAAACGCTCTATAAGGACGTCTACACGCCCTTCGGGCCCTTTTACTTCGAGCTCTTCGGAGGCTTCTTCTCGCTCACCGGGTTGGACGTGACGACCGACACCAGCCGCACCATCGTGATGGTGATCTGGGTCGCCTCGAGCCTCCTCTTCGGGCTCTCTGTGCAGCGACTAACCGGCCGGGTCGCGCTCGGTGTGACGGCGATGCTGGTCGCCTTCAGCGTCGTCTTCATCCTCAGCCAGGAGCCGATGCACGCCCAGGTGCTCGCCGTCGGGCTGCTCTCGATCTTCACCTTCCTCGCCTCCGCCAACGACGCTCGCCGGGTCGCCTGGACCGGCGGGGCCTGTGGGGCGCTGCTTGCGGCGCTGGTGCTGACCAAGATCAGCCTCGGCGCCTACGCGGTCGCCGCCGTCGTCTTCGCCGCGGTGCTCACGGTCGAGCCGCTCTACAGCCGCTGGTGGTTGCGCTGGCCGGTGATCGTCGCCTTCCTCGCGCTGCCCTTCGTCGCCACGGCGCGCGACCTCGACGGCGAGCTGGTGCGCAACTTCGCCGTGCTCGAGCTGCTTGCCGCCACTGCGATCGCCGTCGGCTCGTGGTCCCTGCGCCAGACCCCGGCTGAGAGTGGGGACCAGGCACGAACGTTGCGTTGGCTGTTCTCTGCCGCGGCCGGCTTCTGCGTCGCCTTCCTGGCGATCCTGCTCGGCATCTTCGCCACCGGCTCGACGCCCGCCGATGTCTACGACGGCGTTGTCACCCAGGCGCTGCGGATCCGCGACGTCAACCCCGCCCCGCTCGGATCCGCCGCTGCCGCGATCGATTGGGGGATCGCAGCGATCGCCGCCGCCGCCCTCGTCTGCTGGTTCCGCTGGCGCGGCGACGCCGAATCGGCGCTCTGGTCCGGGCTGCTGCGGGGGGCGGCCGGGTTGGCGATCTGGTTCTCGGTCACCCAGTCGGCACCGCTCTCGCTCGGTCCCGCTCCGGGCAATCCCGACGCGCTGGCAATGGTCCTGGCCTGGGTGGCGGTGATCCCGCCGGCGGGAGTGGTCGAGTCGGTCCAGAAGCGCTTCCTGCGCGTGCTGCTGCCCACCCTCGCCGTCGCCCAGGTGCTGCAGGTCTACCCCGTCGCCGGCAGCCAGATGCGGATTGCCGCCGTGATGTTCGTCGCCGTCGGCGGCATCTGCCTCGCCGACGCCCTCACCTCGTTCCGTGCCTGGAGCACCGCGCGTGGACCCGCCTCACTGGAGCGCTTCGCCGCCGTCGCCAGCGTCGTGATCGTCGCCCTGGGGGCGAAGTTTGCAGTCGACGGGGTCGTCCTGCCCGCGATCACGAAGGGCCTCGTCTACAAGGACGAGAAGGCGCTGCCTTTCTCCGGTGCGACCAGCCTGCGCTTGCCGCCGGCCGAGACCGAATCCTACGAACGCGTCGTCGAGCTGCTGCGGCAATATCGCTGCACGGACTTCATCGGCTACCCGAACATCGACAGCCTCTACCTCTGGTCGGAGATCGAGCCGCCCCGGCCCTATGCGCCGTCGGCCTGGATGCTGGCTCTCGAAGACGGCGAGCAGGAGCGGATCCTGCGCCAGCTGCGCGCGACCCCGCGCCCCTGCGTGGTCCGCAACGAATATGTCGCCGGAGCTTGGCTGGCGGGCAGGCCGAACCCAGACACCCCGCTGGTTCGCCACATCTTCGAGGACTTTGCCGTGGCGGAGCGGTTCGGCGATTTCGAGTTCCTGCTGCCGAAGCAGCCCACTGAGGATGGCTGAGGCGAGCACGACGAACCGCACCGCGCTCGCCTGGCTCGTCCTCGCCGTGGCGATGTGCGTCTCGGCGACCTGGATCATGATCGCCGGCAACGGCCTCACCTTCGTCAACGATGAGCTCTTTTACTACGCCCAGTACGTCGTCTACGGGACGTCGGACTTCAGGCATTCCGATGGCGGGCTCGAATATTTCCTCGCGCCCAGCAACGGTCACCTCCAGTTTTTGGGCAAGCTGCTCTACCGGGGGATCTTCGAGACTTTCGGCGCCGACTACGCGGTCTTCCGCGCCGTCAACGTCGCTGGCCTGATGCTCTGCGTCGGCCTTTTCTTCGAGCTCGCCCGGCGCCGAGTGGGGCCCTGGGTTGCCCTCGTCCCCTGCCTCTCGCTGCTCTCGCTCGGCTACGCCTGGGAGGCCTTCATCTGGGCTTTCGACCTGCACACGACCTACGCCCTCGCTCTCGGGCTGGGTGCGATTCTCGTCCTGCAGCGCGACGACCGGCGCGGAGACATTGCCGCCTGCGTCCTGCTCACCCTCTCGATCGCGATGATCGAGCTGGGTCTGGCCGTGGCCGTCGGCATCGCGGTCTCGGTGCTGCTGCGGCCCGATCGCTGGCGGCGGATCTGGATCTTCCTGATCCCGGTCGCCCTCTACGGTTGCTGGTGGCTCTGGGCGGCGAAGTTCGACTACCCGGCGGTCGAGCTCGCCAACGTCAAGTTAATCCCCCAAACGGTGACCGACGCCCTCGCCGCGATCGCCGGCTCGGTCTTCGGGCTCAACCCGACCGGCGAGGGGGTCTTCGAGCCGCTCGTCGGGGTGACCGGCTGGGGCCTGGCCCTGGCGGCCCTGGCGACGGCCGCCCTGGCCTGGCGGATCTCCCGCGGCGGCGTGCCGCGCACGCTCTGGGTCTTCCTCGCGGTCGTCCTCTCCTACTGGGCGCTGATCGCGATCGGCGGCCGCGCCCCGGACTCCTCCCGCTATATCTTCGCCGGCACGCTGCTGGTCTTCCTCGTCGCCGCCGATGCCCTCGCCGGGGCGCGCCTGCCGACGATCGCCGTGCTGGCGGCGCTGGCGATCGTCGCCCTGGCGATCCCGCCGAACGTCGCCAAGCTCGGCGACGGCCGCGGCCCGCAGCTCGACGACGCGACCAACAGCCGGGTCGAGTACGCGATGCTGGACCTGGTCGAGGGGCCGATCCCGCCCGAGTACGCGCCCGGCAAGGACAAACGCGTAACCGACCGCGGCGGCGTCGTCTTCACCCCGATGCCCGCCGGCGAGTACCTGGAAGGGGCCGAGCGCTTCGGCCACCTGGGGATGCCGCTCGACGAGCTCCGCGAGCAGAACCTGGAACGGCGGGAAATTGCCGATGCGAGCCTGGTCGGCGCGCTCGGCCTCGAGCTGGAGCCCGCGCAGCCGCCCCCCGACCCGGCGGCCTGCCCGAGCTCACTCGAGGGGCGAGCGGGCTCGAGCGTCTTCTTCGACGCGGCGCGCCGGGGCGTCCTACTCGGCTCCCGGGCCGAGCGCCCGATCAGCGTCGCGGTCGGCCGCTTCGGCAAGGATGGCCCCGGCCTGGCCCTGGGCAAGCTCAGGGCGGGGGAGTGGGCCCGGCTGGCGTTCCCACCCGATGCGGCTCCAGATCGCTGGTTCGTCGTCCTTGACGGCCCGGCCTATGCCTGCCCCCCGACCCCCTAGGCGGTTCCGGGGGGAGAATCACCACCCCGTTCGTCCTTTGTACGGCTATGGGGGACAAAGGACGAACGCACTTAGAGTTGGCAGCGCTGGCTGAGCGACAGCATGGCGTGGTTGCGGCCCGGCAGCTGATCGCGCTGGGATATTCCCGCAACGCGATCGCACATGCGAAAGCCTCGGGTCGCCTGCGGCATCTCCGTCGCGGCGTCTACGCGGTCGGGCATCGGCCGGTCACATGGCACAGCCGTTGTCTTGCGGCGACTCTCTCGTGCGGCGCAAATGCGGTCGCGAGCCACAGGTCAGCTGCTTGGATCTGGGGGCTGGTCAAGCGCCGTCCCGATTCATTGGATGTCACCGTCCCGGTCCGTCGTCGCCATGCGAGATCCGGTCTTCGGCTGCACTACGCAGCGCTCACCGATGCGGATCGAAGGCTACGCGAGGATGTTCCGGTTACCGCGGTGCCGCGCACCCTCCTCGACCTGGCGGCGATTCTGACGCCCGACCGCCTTGACAGCGCTATCGAGCGCAGTGAAGAGCTCCGCCTCTTCGACCTGCGGCAAGTGGATGCGCTTCTTTGCCGTGCCGGCGGCCATCTGGGAGCGATGCGTCTGCGCCGAGGTCTCGCCCTCTACCGTCCGCCTCCTTTCACGCGCTCCGGCCTCGAACGGCGTTTCCTCGAGCTGGCACGGAGCGCGCATCTGCCCCCACCCGCGACTGGCTACAACGTCGCCGGGTACGAGCTCGACGTCTACTGGGAGATGGAGCGCTTCGCCGTCGAACTCGACGTCTACGAGACGCACGGCAGCCGCCGCTCATTCGAGCGCGATCGCATTCGCCAAGAGGAGCTGAAGCTGCATGGAGTGGAGATGATCCGCGTAACGGGCTGGCGTCTCGAGCGCGAACCCGACCTGGTCGTCCAGCGGGTTTCGGCTTTCCTCGGGCAGCGCCGTCGTCAGCTGAGCTAGCCGCCAGGGCAGACCCGCATCGGCGCGTCGATCAGCGCCCGCCACGGCTCCGCCGCGGCGTCGGCGCCGATCTCGAGGCTGCGCCAGTCTCCCGGTGGGATCTCTTCGAGCACGCCGCTCTCGCCGTCGGCGAAGCGTCGTAAGCCGACCGTGACCGGCCGGGCGCCGGCCGGCCCAAACAGCGTTGGGCCCGGCCGCAGGGGGAAGGACGCCGAGTCCGAGCCCGGCGTGGGGGCGAAGACCGGGCAGCGGCCGGCGCCGGGCGGTCGGGAGATCGCTTTTGGTTCGAGCCCGATCGCGCCGGCGAGGGCGATGTCGGCGATCTTGCGCAGCTCCTCGGGCTGCTCCCGCAGTTCCTCCAGCGAGTAGGCGGGCGAGCCGTTGCGCTCGACCGAGCGCAGGTAGGCACCCGTGGGGATGCCGATGAAGAGGCCGCCGCCGACAGCGCTCACGTTGGCGTCCGAGGAGACGACGTAGGCGGGGTCGACCCTGTCGCCAGCCAGCTCGAGCATCGCGAACTCGGCCCGGCTGACTTCGGCGTCGCGGTGCAGGGTGTCGTCCTCGGCGCCGCTGCGAAGCTGGGCGATATTGGCCGGCAGGGCAAGCAGGACGAGGACGACGACAGCGGCCTTGATCCGGTTGCCGACCCTGCCCGAGAACGCCTCGGCAGCGACGAGGAGGACGCCGACGGCGCCGAAGAAGATGTAGCGCGAGCCCTGCGGCGGCCGTTCGGCGGCGCCCATCGTCACCCAGTAGAAGAGGAGCACCGCGATCCAGGCCCAGAGCGTGCGCGGGATCGCGCCCAAGCGCAGACGGGCGAGCAGCGCCAACGTTGCCAGCACCGCCAGCGCTTTGCCGAACCAGGTGATCTCGGTGTTGTAGGTGGCGGCCAGAACCGGGTTGGTGCCGGTGAGCGCGCCGAAGACAGCGGCGGCGGCGTCGAAGACCGTTTCCGCGATCAGGCTTATGTTGGTCGGGTCGAGCGCGCTCTGCTCCTGGTCGAACTTGCGCGCCCAGATCCACCAGGCGGCGTAGAGCGCGCCCGGGATCAGGAAGATCCAGGCGCGGCGCAGGCGGTCGGCTCGCCACAGCACCAAAACCGCGATGCCGACCAGGATCGCGATGCCGACCTCGATCGTAAAAACCGAGAGCGAGATCAGCAGGCAGGCGAGGATGTCCCCGCGCCGGTCCCCCCGTTCCAGCGCCAGCATCGCACCGAGTCCAAGTGCGATGGCGGCCAGGGTGTGCACGTCGAAGGGCCAGAGCAGGACCTCCCTGGCGAAGCCGAAGAAGAGGAGCAGGATGCATGGAGCGAGGGCGGCAAGGGGCCCCACCCGGCGCCGGATCAGCTCGAAGAGGAGGCCGACCGAGGTGCAGAGCGCGGCGACGTTGACCAGAACGAAGGCGGTGTAGTTGGCGCCGAAGAGGGCGAAGGTCGCTTCGTAGATCAGCTTGCCGCCGAGCTGCAGGTGCCCGTTGTATGGCCCGAGGAGGTACTCGAGGCTGAGCGAGTGGTATTCGACGATCTGGCCGGAGTTCTCGACCAGGCGACCGAGGTAGAACATCTCGTCGATGCCGAAGCTCTCACCGTCGGCGGTGAGCAGGATCAGCACCGCGGACAGCACCATCGCGATGCCAAGTGCGATCCAGGCGCCGCGCGGGGTGTCGAGGACCTCGACCGCGGTCCGGAGCCGACTTGGCATACGCGGCTAGGAGCCGTCCCGGAGCCGGCCGGCCCGCCAGATCCCGCGCCGCTTCGCTGTCTCGCGGGCACCGTCGCGGCGGTAGTCGCCGCGACTCAGGTGGTGCTCGAGGAAGACATAGAGCACGATGAAGAGGTAGCGGCTGCCCATCTCGTTCAGCCGCAGCTTGGAGACGCCGGCTTTACGGTTGGTCCAGGAGATCGGCACGATGCCGTAGCTGTAGCCGCGAACCACCGCCTTCAGCGGCAGCTCCACGGTCAGGTTGAAGTGGTGGGAGAGGAAGGGCTGGACGTTGTCGATCACCTCGCGCCGGTAGGCCTTGAAAGCGTTCGTCGTGTCGTTGTAGCCGTGGCGAAAGAGGACGCGGATGCCCCAGTTGACGACCCGGTTCATGATCAGCTTCGAGCGCGGATAGTCGATCACCGCGGAGCCGTGGACGAAGCGTGAGCCGAAAGCGCACTCGTAGCCTTCTTCGAGCAGGCGCTGGTAGGAGACGAGGTCACGCGGGCTGTCGGAGCCATCGGCCATCACGATCGCCACCGCGTCTCCCTCGAAGGCCTCCAGCCCAGCGCGCACGGCAAAGCCGAAGCCGTTTTCGTAGGGCGAGGGCAGGCAGCGCACCTGAGGATGCTCGGCGGCGAAGCCCGCCACCAGCGCGGCGGTGCTGTCGGTGCTGGAGTCGTCGACGACGATCAACTCGTGCTCGATCTTCTCCGCGTCCAAGGTGGAGACGATCTCCGACAGCGTCTCGATCACCGTGCCCTCCTCGTTGTGGGCGGGGATGACGACCGAGAGCTTCACTGCGCTGCCCTCTCGAAGCCGAGCGCCTCGGCGACGGCGTCCTCGTGGGCGACGGCCCACTCGAGGAGGTCGGCGAGGACGTCGCGGGCGCTGCGCTGCGGGCGCCACGGGGTGCGGGAAAAGAGTCGGGAGCAGTCGGAGAGGTAGATCGGCACGTCGCCTGGGCGGGTCTCGGGGTCGGCGCCGACCTCGACCTCGTTGCCGGTCAGCTCACGGCAGAGCTCGGTCGTCTCCAACAGCGAGAGGCTGCACTCGCGACCGCCGCCGACGTTGGCGACGCTGCCGCTCCAGGCCTCCGGGTCGCCGAGCTGCTCGGAGACCAGGTCGACGAGGTCGTCGATGTGGAGCAGGTCGCGGACCTGCTTGCCCGAGCCGCCGTAGCCGATGTAGGAGAGCGGTTTGCCGAAGTGGTGGCTGAGCAGCCACCATGAGAAGACGCCCTGGTCGACCTTGCCCATCTGCCAGGGGCCGGCGATCACACCGCAGCGGTTGACGACGGCGCGCAGGCCGAAGGCATCCGCGTACTCCTCGATCAAAAGCTCGGCCGAGAGCTTGGTGGCGCCGTAGAGGGTGCGGGCGCCCGGGAGCGGGAAGTCCTCGGAGATGCCGGCTGGGCCGGCGCCCGCGACCGGCTGCTCGGCGGCGAGCTCGAAGCGCGTCTCCGCCTCCTCCAGCACCAGCTCCAGCTGCGGCGCAACCGGGTAGACGCGGCTGGTCGAGAGGAAGACGACGAAGGCGTTCTCCCGCCGCGCCTGCTCGAGGCAGTTGAAGGCGCCGACGAGGTTCGTCTGCACCGAGTAGGAGGTGTCGGCGAAGCCGGCCAGGACCGAGGGCTCGGCCGAGCACTCGACCATGGCGTCGAAGCCGGCGGCGGCGGACAGATCATCCTGCTCGCGCACGTCGCCGTGGACGAACTCGACCCCGGCCTCGCGCAGCCGCACCAGGTTCAACTCGGAGCCGCGGCGCATCAGGTTGTCGAGCGCGACGATCTCCCAGTCTGGGTGGCGCCGTGCCAGCGATACGCAGAGGTTCGCCCCCACAAATCCGGCTCCACCGGTGATCAGCACTCTCATCTGGCGCGCATTCATAGCAGGGGGTGGATGCCGCCGCCTGGGTACGACCGACATGTCGGATAGCTAGTCTGCCGCGCGATGCCAACCGCAATCGTCACCGGCTCCGGGGGTCTTATCGGCTCCGAGTCCGTCCGCCGCTTCATCGCGGACGGCTGGGACGTCGTCGGACTCGAGAACGACATGCGCGCCCGCTTCTTCGGCGAGGAGGCCTCGACCGCCCACGTCACCGAGGAGCTGCGTCAGGGTTATCCGGGATTCCGCTCGCTCGACATCGATATCCGCGACGCCGACGGCGTCAACCGCGCCTTCGCCGACCTGGCCGGTTCGCTCGATGCCGTGATCCACACCGCGGCGCAGCCGTCCCACGATTGGGCGGCGCGCGAGCCGCAGACCGACTTCGGCGTCAACGCGCTGGGCACCCTCAACCTGCTCGAGGCGGCGCGCGAGCACGCCCCCGACGCGCCCTTCATCTTCTGCTCGACCAACAAGGTCTACGGCGACACGCCCAACCACCTGCCGCTGGAGGAGCTGGAGAAACGGCTCGAGCTGCCCGAGTCCCATCCCTTCCACAAGGGCATCGACACCTCGATGTCGATCGATCGCTCGACCCACTCGCTCTTCGGCGTCTCCAAGGCGGCTGCCGACCTGCTCGTGCAGGAGTACGGGCGCTACTTCGATATGCCGACCGTCTGCTTCCGCGGCGGCTGCCTGACCGGCCCCCAGCACGCCGGCGCTCAGCTGCATGGCTTTCTCGCCTACCTGATGAAGTGCACCGTCACCGGCACGCCCTACACGGTCTTCGGCTACGGCGGCAAGCAGGTCCGCGACAACATCCACAGCGCCGACCTCGTCGCCTGCTTCCAGTCCTTCCAGCGCGCCCCCCGGGCCGGCGCCGTCTACAACATGGGCGGCGGTCGCCGCAGCAACTGCTCGATGCTGGAGGCGATCGAGGTCTGCGAGCGGATCAGCGGCCGCGAGCTGCAGTGGGAGCTGAGCGACGAGAACCGGATCGGCGACCACCGCTGGTGGGTCTCCGACGTCTCCGACTTCGAGGCCGACTACCCGGACTGGCAGCCGCGCTACGGGATCGACGAGATCCTGCAGGAGATGTACGACCAGAACGTCGAGCGCTGGATGGCGACGGCGGGCTGAGCCCGCTCTCGGCGACCTCAGGCGTCGAGGCCGCAGACGGTTGCCGCGCCGCCTTCCAGCTGCATCTTCCAGGGCACGGTCGAGAGGTCGGTCGGGATCGGCAGCCGCAGTGCTTCGCCGGGGCCGATGCCAGCCTGGAAGTCGACCGGGAACTCCCGGCCCGTCGCGAAGCGCCTCATCTGGATATCAGTGACTGGCTGATCTGCGGCGCCGACGATGACGCCGCCAGGTGGAAGGCTGAGCAGGGGCGCATCGGCGCCGCCGCGAACGGCAACGCAGCCGCCTGCCGGTACGTCCACGACTCCCTCTGCGTCAGGGGTTGCGAGAGGTTTGCCGTCCGGGTCGAGGATGTTCGAAGCTGGCGTGGGTTCGAGTGCGACGCGCAGTGCGTTGAGCAGCACCTTGTCGGCGGCGAAGCGCGCCTCCTCGGAGCTTCCCTGCAGCTCCTCGATCGTGTAGGCGGGAGAGCCGAACTCGTCGACGGCGGAGAAGTAGGAGCCGGCATCGATGTAGGCGAAGCTCGTGTCGGCGAATTCTTCGTCGAGGAAGAAGCTGGGGTCGACGGTGTCGCGGGCGATCTCCATCGCCGTCAGGTCGGCGCGGACGACCTCGGTGCTGCGCGCGTAGCTCTTGTAGGCCTCGTGCAGGAACAGGCCGCTGCTGGCGGTCACGCCGAGGACGACGACGATCACCGGCGCCAGCAGCCGCCGGTCGAGCCTGACGCCACGCAGCAGCTCTGCGGCGGCGAGCAGCACGAAAGTGGCGCCTGGGAGCTGGTAGCGGCTCGCCCACGGCACCCGTCCCTCCTTGACCGCGAACCCCCCGAGGATCCAGAAGGAGAGTCCGATCGCGAGCACCACCCAGAGCGAGCGGGGGATCCGCTCGATCCGGTATGCCCGCCACAGCGCCAGCCCACCAAGCACCACGGCCAGCGGCCGCCCCCAGTCGAGCCCCGAGGGCGCCGCCATGCCCTCGACCGGGGTGGCGAGGCCGAACAGGGCAGCGATCGCGGCGGCGAAGGAGTCGAGGACGAAGATCGGCGTCGCGGCGATGTTGTGCAGCGAGATCGAGCCTTCCGCCTCATGGCCCCAGCCCAGCCACCAGAGTGCCCAGAGAACGCCGGGGACGATGACGACGTAGGCGCGGCGACGCCAGTCGCGCTCGTCGCGGCGCAGGAGGATGTCGACCGCGGCGCCGAGCGCGAACGGGATCCAGAGGCTGGAGAAGAGCATCGTGCCGATCAGCCAGGCGAGGGCGAGCAGGTCGCCGGTGCGGTCGCGCCGGTCGAGGGCTACGAGCATGCCGAGGCCGCAGGTGAGCGAGCCGAGGAAGGTGATCGAGGAGAACCAGAAGAGGTCCTCGTAGGCGGCGCCGAGAAAGAGCATCGGCACGGTTGCGAAGAGCGCCGGCCAGGCGCCCAGGCGGCGCCTGATCCAGACGAAGAGGAACCAGTTGCCGAGCAGGAACATCGCCGTCGAGACCACCCGGAAGGGCACGATCGAGCCCATGCCGAAGCCGTCCAGCAGGAGCTTCCAGGTGGCGACCGCGCCGCCGACGAGGTGCTCGTTGGCCGGCATCAGGAAGGCGTCGGCGCTGAAGTCGCGCCGGTAGAGGATGTAGGTCCAGTCGTCGAGGACGAACGTCACGTTCGAGCCGAGCACGACGAGGATCGCCGCGGAGATAGCCATCGCCACGGCGAGCAGCAGTAGTAGTGCTGGATCCTTCAGTCGGTTTGCCCCGCCCACGCCGGTAACCTATCTCCCCCTCTTGACGGCCCCCGCCCCCTCTACCCCCATCGCGATCGAGGCCAGCGGGGTCGAGAAGACCTTCCGCATCCCCACCCACAGGGTCGATTCGCTGAAGGAGCGGTTGACCACCTTCACCCAGCAGGACTTCAGGGCCCTGCACGCCCTTCGGGACGTCTCCTTCGAGATCCACCGAGGGGAGTTCTTCGGCATCGTCGGCCGCAACGGCTCCGGCAAGAGCACCCTGCTCAAGATCCTCGCCTCGATCTACAGGGCCGATGCCGGGCGGGTGCGGATGGCCGGTCGTCTTGCCCCCTTCATCGAGCTCGGAGTCGGCTTCAACCAGGAGCTGACCGCGCGCGACAACGTCGAGCTCAACGGCGTGATGATGGGCTTGACCAGGCGCGACGCCCGCAGCCGCCTCGGCGCCGTGCTCGAGTTCGCCGAGCTGGAGGAGTTCGTCGACCTCAAGCTGAAGAACTACTCGTCGGGGATGCTGGTCCGGCTCGCCTTCTCGATGATGATCCAGTCCGACGCCGAGATCCTGTTGATCGACGAGGTGCTCGCCGTCGGCGATGCCTCCTTCCAGCAGAAGTGCGCCGACGTCTTCAACGAGATTCGCGACTCCGACCGCACCGTCGTCTTCGTCACCCACGACATGAACTCGGTCGAGCAGTACTGCCACCGCGCGATGCTCCTCCACGACGGCCGGGTCAGAGGCATCCGGCGAGGCCGGCGATGTCGCCCGCAGCTACCTGCGGCTCAACTTCGAGCAGGCGCCGGGCGGCGACTCGGACATGGGTGGAAAGGCCGACGTGACCCTCGCCGACGTCTGGCTCGAGGACGGCGAGGCGGGCCGCATCACCAACGTGGAGAAGGGCGCCGCGCTGCGCTTCGGCGCGACCTTCGAAGCCCACCAGGAGGTCGAGGGGCCGAGCTTCGGCTTCGCCTTCGTCAACGCCGACGGGGTCGAGGTGACCGGTTTCGGCCTCGGCCTCTCGGGCGACGTGCCGGACCGACTCGAGCCCGGCCAGCGGGTGCTGCTCGGCGGCGAGATCGAGAACCGCCTTGCGCCCGGTCGCTACGTCGTCAAGTGCTGGGTCCACCGCGAGCACAACTACGCCAACCTGGTGCTCCATTCTCCGCACGTGCTCGACTTCGTCGTCTACGGCATGAGCGGCGCCGGCGTGGTCGCGCTCGACCACGAGATCACGGCGACGGTGGAGGCCTCGTGAGTGTCGAGCCGGCGAGCGCACCGGAGCTGCGCGAGGTCGGCGGCCCCTCCGCTCTGGGCGGCGGTCGCCACCGCTTCTTCGAGCTGCTCTGGCTGATGTCGGTGACCGAGTTCAAGAAAACCTTCTTCGGCACCGTGCTCGGCTACCTCTGGTCGCTGATGAGGCCGCTGATGCTCTTCGCCGTCCTCCTCCTCGTCTTCACCCAGGTCTTCAAATTGGGCGACGAAGTCGCCCACTACGAAGTGCTGCTGCTCTTCAACATCGTCCTCTTCGGCTTCTTCCAGGAAGCGACCAGCGGCGCCGTCGCCTCGGTGCTGCAGCAGGAGGGGATCGTCCGCAAGACCCAGTTCCCGCGCCTGGTAATCCCGCTCGCGGTCGTCCTGACCGCGCTCTTCACTCTCGGCCTCAACATGATCGTCGTCTTCGTCTTCATGTTCGTCTTCGGCGTCGAGCCGATCTGGACGTGGCTGCTCTTCCCGGTCATCCTCCTCGCGTTGCTGATCTTCAGCAGCGCCCTGGCGATGCTGCTCTCGGCGCTCAACGTGCGCTTCCGCGACGTGGCGATCATCTGGGTCGTGCTGGCGACGGCGCTGAACTACGGCACGCCGATCATCTACCCGCTGAGCATCGTCCCGGAAGGCCTCAAGCACATCCTGATGGCGAATCCGCTGACGCCGATCTTCCAGCAGGCCCACATCTGGATGATCGAGGACCCGAAAACCGAAGGGCTGCTCACGGCGGCCGGTGGATGGTGGCCCCTGATCGTCGCGGCGGTGATCTACGTCGCCGTCTGCGTGCTGGGCGTCTGGGTCTTCAACCGCGAGGCCCCGCGCATCGCCGAGCAGCTCTGACGCGGGGCCGCTACTTTCCGGTGCGGGTGCGTTTCTGGGTGGTGCCTTGACTCGAAAGACGACATCGCTGCTCGCGGCCATCGCCGTGGCGCTGCTCGGCCTGCCCGCGGCGGCCCCCGCTGCCCCCGCTCCGCCCGGCTTCGTCGTCGGGATCTCGCCGCAGACGCCGGCAGGCGACGGCGACTACTCGCTGATGGCGGAGGCGGGGCTGAGCAGCCTGCGCCTGCCGCTGAACTGGGCCCGCATCGAGCCGCACAGCCCCTACCTGGTCGAGCCCGATTGGGAGGACTTCGACCGGCCGGTGACGATCGCGGCCCGGCACGGGTTGCGGGTCTTCCCCTTCGTCTGGGGGACGCCGCCCTGGATCGCCAGCGAGGAGCTGATCGAACCGGTCCGCCACGGCTGGGACGGCAGGGCCTGGGCCTCGTTCCTGCGCCGGGCGGTGGAACGCTACGGGCCTGGCGGCGCCTTCTGGCGCGAGAACCCGGAACTGCCGGCGGTGCCGATCCGCACCTGGGAGATCTGGAACGAGTCGAACATCGTCAGCTTCTCCGCCCGCCCCGACCCGCGCCGCTTCGCCCGCCTGCTGCGCGTCAGCGGCCGCGCGATCCACCGCGCCGACCCCGGCGCCAACGCGATCCTCGGCGGGCTCTTCGGCCGGCCGCTGCAGATACCGCCAAACGTCGCCTCCGGCGACTACCTCAACCGCGTCTACCGGGCGGGACGCGTCAAGCCCCACTTCGACGGGGTCGGCCTGCATCCCTACGTCGCCGACGCCACCGCGATGCGGGCCCAGATCCGCAACCTGCGCCGCGTCATGCGCCGCCACGGTGACGCCGCAACGCCGCTCTACGTGACCGAGCTGGGCTGGGGCTCCGACAGCTTCCAGACCCGCTGGGAGCGCGGCCCCCTCGGCCAGGCTCGCGAGCTCGACCAGGCGCTCTCGATCCTCACCGCCAACCGCGATCGCTGGCGCGTCGCCGGCGCCTGGTGGTTCTCCTGGGCGGATGCCGGGCCGTACTGCCAGTTCTGCGACTCCGCCGGCCTGCTGACCCAGAGCCGCGAAGCGAAGCCGGCCTGGTATCGCTTCAACGCCTGGACCGGCGGCAACCCCGACGCCGTGCCGCGGGCCGGTCTCGGCGAGTGAAGCTCGCGCCGGCCTGGCTCAGCCAGCGGCGCGGAAGAGGTTGACCGAGCCGATGCGGCGCATCGTGTACTGGTCATAGGGGAGGTCGCCACGCCACCGGTTGTGGGCCTCGGCCGAGACGAAGTAGGTCTCCGGGTCGTCCTCCATCTCGCCGATCTTCGCCGCCAGCTGCTCCGCCGAGAGGCCGAGGGCGGCGACGATGCGGTCGAGTTTCTCGCGGTGTTCGTCGGCGCCCCAGCCGGCGAGGACGTGGTCGACGGCGTGGATCGAGCAGCCCCCCGGCTTGACCAGTCGGTGGCCGGTCTCGACCACGGTGCCGACCTGCTCCAGCGGCACGTGCTCGAGCACCGAGATCGAGCAGACGGCGCCGAAGTCGTTGCCGAGCGGCTCGCTCGGCGGGAACAGCTCGCGGATGAAGTTCACGTCCGGGTAGGCGAGCTGGAAGCGCTTGAACTCGCGCGGCCCGTTGCCGCCACCCTGGTAGTCGTCGACGACGGTCACCTCATAGCCGAGGCGGGAGAGCATCCCCGCCACCAGCGGCTCACCGGCTCCGATCTCGAGGATGCGCGAGCCGCGCTCGACGTTGCCGAGGATCGCCTTGACCATCCAGCAGCGCTGCAGGTCCTTCATGTCGAAGCTGGCGCCGGCGAGGCCGGTCAGATGGTCGGCGCTGTCGGCGAAGTCGGCGACGGTGCCGTAGGAGATCTCCGGCAGGGAGAAGGAGCCGGCGTAGCGCTCGGCGATCGGCCAGAGCGAACCGTCGGCGATCGTCCAGGCCGAGGCGTTGGCGCCAGGCGTCGCCGCCGTCGGCGTGTAGAGGGCGGCCTTGCCGGCCAGTTTGCGCAGCAGTGGCGAGCGCGCCGCCGTCGCCCGCAGGCGCTTCGCAGCGTTCGGGGCGCTCACGCTGCCGAACCCACCGGCCGTGCGGCAGCCGAGCACTCGCGCAGGAAGTCGGCAAGACCGCCGGCGTTCGCCCGCCAGCTCAGCTGCTCGGCGGCGAAGCGCCGCGCGCCCGCGCCGAGGCGACCGGCGAGCTCGCGGTCGGCCAGCAGCTTTTCGATGTGAGCGACGATCTCCATTGCATTGCCCTGCTCGAGCAGGAGAGCGTCCTCTCCGTGCACCAGGTCGTTGCCGAGGTTGCAGTGCGGCAAGATAACCGGCCGGCCCATCGCCAGGAACTCCGGCAGCTTGGAGGGGAGCCGGTAGCGGTTGAAGTCGTCGGGGGGGCCGGGCTGAACGTAGGCGTCGGCGACCGCCAGGTAGGCGGGGATCTCGCGCCATGGGACCGGGCCGAGCTCGATCACGCCGTCGCCCAGGGCGCGGAAGGCGCGCGGGTCGGGGCCGCCGAACTCGGAGTGGCCGAGTCGCACTAGGCGAACTCGGTGTCCGCGCCGCTGCAGCAGCTTGACCGCCAGATAGAGGCTCAGCATCTCGTGCTGGTTGGCGTAGTGGATCGTGCCGTGGTAAACGAGGACGAAATCGTCGGGCGAGAGGCCAAGCTCGGCCCGCGGCTTCGGCTCCAGGTCCGGGTGGAAGCGCTCGAGGTCGATTCCCGGCCGGACCACCCGGTGCGGCCGGCCGGCGGTGTTGAACTCGTTGAGCGCCTCGGTGATCACAGTGATCCCGGCGGCGCCGTCGAGGAACTCGCGGTGGTGGGTGGGGTGGATCAGGTCGATCGGCACGAGGCTGTCCTGCTGGCGCAGCGGCAGCCGCTGCAGTTCGGTCAGCGAGCGCCCAGTCGCTGACTCGATCAAGAGCTCCTCGTTGTCCTCGAGGTGGATCACGTAGGGGACGCCGAGCTGGCGCACCGCGTCCATCGTCATCAGCCGCACTCGCTCGCGCGGGGTCCAGCCGACGACGATCGTCTCCGCCGGGCTCTGGCGCATCTGGCGCAGCTTGGCCTCGATTTCCTCATGCGAGATGCACTCGAAGCGCGGCTCGCCGACGGACTTGGCGCGGGCCGGGTCGCCGCGGCCGGCGACGGTCACCTCCCAGCCCAGGTCGATCAGCTCGTTGCCGAAGTGGTAGGCCTGGATCCCGCTGTTGACGTCGAACGGGCCGAAGTAGACGAAGAGGACCCTCATCGCTTGCCGAAGGGCGCCGTCGCGCGGTAGACCCGTTCACGCCAGCTCGCCGGGACATAATCGGCCAGCTGTTGGGCAAATCCGGGGTTGAAGTAGGGGTCACCCCGCATCAGCTCGTCATACCAGCAATCGACGAAGAGGGCGCGGTCGATCGCGTCGGTGGCGGCGCGGCGGACCGCCGGCGAGCGATGGTCGATCAGGCGCGGGCGCGGCGCGTAGACGGATTTGAGGCCCCGCTTGGCCAGGCGCTGGCAGAGGTCGAAGTCCTCGTACTCGCGGCTGTAGAACTCGTTGAAGCCGCTCTCGGCCTCGAACTCCGCTCGGCTGAGGAAGAGGCACTCGGCGCTCAGCGCCGAGACCTCGCGGGCGCAGGGGAGCGCCCCGTAGTAGCCGTCGCCGTCGGCGGGAAACCCGCTCAGCATCGGGCTGGCCGGGTCGCGCAGGCCGATCGCGACGCCCGCCTGCTCGACCAGCCCGTCGGGCCGCGCGAGCAGTGGCCCGACCGCGCCCACGCCCGGCAGGCCGGCATGCAGAAGGAGCTGCTCGATCCAGTCGGGCTCGACGATCTCGAGGTCTTCGCCGAGGAAGAGCAGGTACTCGCCACCGGCGGCAGCGGCGCCGAGGTTGTTGGCGTGCCCGCGGCGGAAGGGACCGGGATCGCCGGCGAGCCAGGTGACCCGGTCCGGAAGGCCGGCCCGCGCTTCTCCGCCCTGGCCGATGACGATGGTCTCGAAGTCGAGGTAGGAGGTGTGCTCGAAGAGCGACCCCAGCAGGCGCTGTAGTCCGCCGCTACCGCCACCGGTGGCGATCACGATGCTGACCCTGGGGGTCGGTGAGGAGCCATTTCGCGGGGCGAGGACCGCGCGGTGGGGGATCGTCGGGTGAGGCATGGCTTTGGCCTCGATTCCGCGCCGCTCGAGGTGGGCGCTGACGGCACGTGGCTGCAGCTCCTCCACGCCCGACTTCTGGTCGGTGCCGGCGGCGATGCTGCCCGGGATTGCGCGCCAGTGGTAGAGGGTCTGCGGAATGTGGTGAATGCGGTCGGTGCGCTCGGAGACCCGCAGCATGAACTCGAAGTCCTGGATCGTGTCGAAGGCGGAATCGAAGCCGCCGGCTGCCTCGGCGACCGTACGGCGCACGACCAGCAGGTGGCCGATGTACATCGCGCCGAGCGCGTAGACGGGCGACCAATCCGGCTTCAGGAAAGGGTCCGCCCGCACCCCGTGCAGCGTCAGCTTGTCCGAGTCGGAGTAGACGACGTCGAGCGAGGGGTCGGCGACCAGGGCCTGGGCGACGCGCAGCAGCGCGTCCGGGGTCAGCTCGTCGTCGTGGTCGAGGAAGCCGACGAACTCGCCGCTGCACATCGCCAGCGCCTCATTGGAGGCGGCCGAGATGCCGCGGTTCGCCTCGACGGGCCGGAACTTGATCCGCGCGTCCGCCTTGGCATAGCGATCGATCGCATCGACCAGCTCCCGCTGCCCGGAGCCGTCGTCGACGATGCAGAGCTCCCACTCGGGGTAGTGCTGCCCCCTGACCGAGTCGATCGCCTTGCGTAGGTAGCCGAGGTCTGACCTGTAGGTCGGCATCGCCAGCGAGATCAGCGGCCGCGACTCGAGCGCCTGCACTTCCTGCAGGGCGGCTTCGCGCCGCGCCTTCGGCCGATTGAGGTGGAGACGCCGTGCTTTGCGGGTGAGCTCCCGCAGGCGTCGCAGCAAAGCGAACAGGCGTGGGGGGATCAGCGATTTGAGTGTTCGTGCATCTCGCGGCATTTCAGCCCCGCAGCTTCGCCAGCAGCGCCCTGAGTGACCGAACTGGTCTGGTCAGCCGCCAGCTGAGTGAGGTCTCATACATCTGAGCGACTTCGATCACTTTCTCTTCGAGTTCGCCGATACGGAAGGCGCGGCGGCCGAGCTCGCGATGGAATTCCTCACGCTGAAGGTCGAGCTCGGCGCGGTGCCTGGCCTCGACGTCGCTCAGCTCATCGCTCGTTTTTGCCCCAGCGCTCATCGCGGCCTATCGTAGCCACGGTAGGGTTGCAGCCTCGAATGGAGCCCCTGAAGGGACTGATTCTTTCCGGTGGGGCGGGCACCCGCCTGCGCCCCATCACGCACACCTCGGCGAAGCAACTCGTGCCCGTCGCCAACAAGCCCGTGCTCTTTTACGGGATTGAGGCGCTGGTCGAGGCCGGAGTGACGGAAATCGGCATCATCATCGCGCCGGAGACCGGAGATGAGATCCGGGTCGCTGCTGGCGATGGCTCGCAGTTCGGTGCCGAGATCACCTACATCGTCCAGGACGAGCCGGCTGGGCTGGCCCACGCCGTGCTCACCGCCGAGGACTTCATCGGCGGCTCGCCCTTCGTCATGTATCTCGGCGACAACCTGCTCGCCGACGGCCTGCGTGGGCTCGTCGCGACCTTCCGCGAGTCCGGGCCGGACGCGCTGATCCTGCTCACGCCCGTCGAGGAGCCCGAGCACTACGGCGTCGCCGAGCTTGACGGCGACCACGTCGTGCGTCTGGTCGAGAAGCCGAAAGACCCGCCGTCGAACCTCGCTCTGGTTGGCGTCTACCTCTTCGGCCCGCCGATCTTCGAGGCCGCCCGCGCGTTGGAGCCCTCCTGGCGGGGGGAGCTGGAGATCACCGAGGCGATTCAGAGCCTGATCGAGGACGGCCACAAGGTGCAGTCGGAGGTGGTCAGAGGCTGGTGGAAGGACACCGGCCAGCTCGCCGACATGCTCGAGGCCAACCGCCTGGTCCTGGAGGAGATCGAGCCCCGCCTCGACGGCGAGATCGACGCCGACTCGAAGGTCGAGGGACGGGTTGTAATCGAGGCGGGTGCGAAGGTGAGCGGCTCGGTTGTCCGCGGCCCGGCTGTGATCGGCGCCGGCGCCAGGATCGAGAGCGCCTACGTCGGCCCCTACACCTCGATCGGTGAGAACGTGCGGATCTGCCGCTCCGAAATCGAGCACTCAATTGTCCTCTCCGGCTCCGTGGTTGAGGACCTCGGCACCCGCATGGAGGCGAGCCTGCTCGGCCGCGAAGTGAAGCTGACCCGCAGCGACGGCATGCCGAAGACGCTGCGGATGCTGGTCGGCGACAAGTCCGAGATCAAGATCATCTGATGGTGGATTCGCGGTGAAGCTTCTCGTTACCGGGGCTGCTGGAATGCTCGGCCGCGACGTGATGCTCGCCGCCGGCAACGCCGGCCACCAGGTGATCGGTTTCGGCCACTCCGAGCTCGACATCGCCGATCCCGCCGCCGTCAGCGCCAAGGTCGAGGGCGAGCGCCCGGACGTTGTCATCAACTGCGCGGCATGGACCGACGTCGACGGCGCCGAGGAGGCCGAGGAGGAGGCGACGCGGATCAACGGTGAGGGTGCCGGCAACGTCGCCGCCGCTGCCGCCTCGGTAGGTGCTTCGGTCGTCTACCTATCCAGCGATTACGTCTTCGACGGCAGCAAGGGGGCGCCCTACGTTGAGACCGACCAGACGGCACCGCTCTCGGCTTACGGCCGCAGCAAGCTTGCTGGCGAGGAGGCGACTCGGACTGCAAACAAGCGCCACTTCATCGTCCGCTCGGCCTGGCTCTTCGGTATCGGCGGCCGCAACTTCGTCGAGACGATGCTGCGGCTGGCCGCCGATCACGGCGAGGTCCTCGTCGTCCGCGACCAGGTCGGCTCGCCGACCTACACCTGGCATCTCGCTTATGGCATCGTCCGCCTGATCGAGGGGGTCGAGTTCGGCATCCACCACATGGCCGCGGCAGGGGCCTGCTCCTGGTACGAATTCGCGCGCGAGATCTTTGAGCAAGCAAACGTTGAGTGCAAAGTGATGTCAGCAACCACTGAGATGCTCGGCCGCCCGGCGCCCCGTCCCGCCTTCTCGGCGCTGACGAGCCAGCGCGAGCACGCGATCGAGCTTCCCTCCTGGCAGGACGGGCTCGCCGCCTACCTATCGCAGCGTCGGGCCGAGAGCGAGGCAGTGGCGTGAAAATCCTCGTCACCGGTGCCGCCGGCTTCATCGGCTCCACTTACGTGCGCCTCCTCAGCGAGGAGCATGAGGTGCGCGTGCTCGACAAGCTCACCTACGCCGGCCGGCGCGAGAACCTGCCCGCGGGCACCGACCTGGTGGTTGGCGGGATCGAGGATGCGGTGCTTGTGTGCGAAGCGATGGAGGGCTGCGAGGCGGTCGTCAACTTCGCCGCCGAGTCCCACGTCGACCGCTCGATCGACGACCAGGACGCCTTCGCCCGCACGCACGTCATCGGTACCGGCACGCTGCTTGACGCCGCCCGCGAGTTGGGCGTAGAGCGCTACCTGCAAGTCTCCACCGACGAGGTCTACGGCTCGATCGATTCAGGCTCTTTCACTGAGACTTCACCGATCGACCCCTCCTCGCCCTACTCGGCGACGAAGGCTGCAGGCGACCTGCTCGTATCCGCCCACTTCCACACCTACGGTACTCAGGCCTCGATTGTGCGCGGCTCCAACAACTACGGCCCGCGCCAGTACCCGGAGAAGCTGATTCCGCTGATGGTGTTGAACGCCATCCACGGCGACTCGCTACCGGTGTACGGCGATGGGAAGCAGGTTCGCAACTGGCTCTACGTCGAGGACTTCTGCCGCGGCATCCACGCCGTACTGATGAACGGGCGTCCGGGTGAGGCATACAACGTCGGTGGCCCGGACGAGTGCGAGAACATCGAGGTGGTGAAGCGGGTGATCGAGCTGAGCGGGGCCGAGGAGTCCCAGATCGAGTACGTCACCGACCGGCCCGGCCACGACCGCCGCTACTCGCTCTCCTCGGAGAAGCTCCGCAACGAGCTCGGCTGGGAGGCGCAGGTCCACTTCGCCGAGGGCCTCGAGCGCACGGTGCGGTGGTACCGCGACAACGAGGAGTGGTGGGGACCGATCCGCTCCGGCGAGTATCGCGAGTACTACGAAAAGCAGTACGGAAAAGCGCTGGGCTGATGCCGCGCCGGTTGCTGACGAAGCTCGACGACGTCGTCCTGCTCGAGCCCGAGGTTCACGGGGATGCGCGCGGTTTCATGGTCGAGACCTACCGCCGTGACACTTGGGCGGATCTGGGGATAGAGGTCGAGTTCGTCCAGCACAACCACTCGCGCTCCTCGCGCGGAACGCTGCGCGGCCTCCACTTCCAGACCGAGCCCGGCCAGGCGAAGCTGGTCCGCTGCCCGCGCGGCAAGATCTTCGACGTCGCCGTCGACCTGCGGCGCGGCTCGCCCACCTACGGCCAGTGGGAGGGGTACGAGCTCGACGACGAGTCCCACCGTCAGCTCTTCGTCCCCGCCGGCTTCGGGCACGGCTTTGCCGTGCTCAGCGAGGAAGCAGACGTCACCTATTTGCTCTCCAGCGCTTATGACCCGGCGACCGAGTCCGGCATCGCCTGGGACGACCCCGACGTCGGCGTCGAGTGGCCGGTTGACGATCCGCTGCTCAGCGAGCGCGACAAGCAGGCCTCAAGACTGGTTGAGGTCGCCGACTCGCTGCCTTTCTGACGACCCGGTTCAGAAGGGCAAATCACCATTCTTTTGGGGGTATCACGTAACGTCGAGATTCAGGGCCCTAGCGTGGTTATCGGGATCACGTGCACGCCGTCTTCCCGTTCATAGCCGTATCCGCTGGCGACGATCACCCCGAGGGCCGAGGGCTCGCCACTGCGCTGGGTATCGACTTCGCCGGCGAACTTGAGCAGGTTGGCGGCAGCCTCCTCGATCGGATCCTCGCCGCCGAGTTTGATCTCGAACGCCCCCCAACTTCCATCCGACTCGACAATCGCATCGACCTCTAGGCCCTTGTTATCCAAGAACTGCCTGACCTCCCCCCGCCTTGCCTGCGAATAGATGCGCAGGTCGCGTACGACCAGGGACTCGAAGAGGAAACCGAGCAGGTTCAGGTCGCGCAATAGCGCCGGGGGATTCGCCCCCAGCGCGGAGGCGGCAAGCGAGGGATCGACGAAGTGTCGCTTGGGGGACTTGCGGAGGATCGAGCGCGAGCGTAGGTGTGGCTCCCATGGAGGCTGATCCTCGACGACGAAGAGGCGCTGGAGGGCTGAGAGATACTCGCCGACGGTGTGTTTCTTCAGCGGGTGATCGTCGCCCTCGGTCGTGTCGGCCGCGAGGGTGGTCATCGCCACGTGGGTCGCGACGTTACGGGCAAGGCTACGCAATAGCCGACGCACGCGGGTCGGGTCTCGATGCACACCGTCGACCCGGTTGATATCGGTGCGGCAGACGTCTTCGAGGTAGTCAGTGACGCTCTCCATCGCGGCATCGATCGGCAGCCTCTGCAGCCCCGGCCAGCCCCCGCGAGCGATCGCCTCGGTGAGGTCCGCCAGCGTGACGCCTCTGTCACCCGAGTTGGCCCCGCCGCCCTCCAGCAGATCGCGAAGGGATATCGAGCCGTCGCTCAGGCCCGACTCAAATAGCGACATCGGCCGCATGCGCAGGCGACTGATTCGACCAGCGCCGGAATGACGGGTCGCATCATCCGCGGGAACTGCGGAGCCGGCGAGGACGAACTGACCGGGCTCATTGCGCTCGTCGACCGCACGGCGCACGTGATTCCAGATTCTCGGCTCCACCTGCCACTCGTCAATCAGGCGTGGCGTGTCGCCGGTGAGGACCAGGCTGGGGTCGACCGCGATCGCGGCGCGAGCTCCCTCGTCGACATCCAGGAGGACCTCGCTTGCTGCCACCTGTCGTGCGGTCTCGGTCTTTCCGCAGGCCTTCGGACCCTCGATCAGGACAGCGCCGCTGGTTCTCAGCCTTCGACGCAGCTCCTCGTCGACGACGCGCGCTTGATAGCCACCATCGTGCATCGGCACGATTATAAGGCTTGCGGCGGCACAAGTGCAAGTTGTACAACGGCACAATCAGAAGGGCTCAAGAGGCACAATCATAGGCTCGGGAAGGGTCTTCGACATCGCCGTCGACCTGCGCCGCGGCTCGCCCACCTACGGACAGTGGGAGGGTACGAGCTCGACGACGAGTCCCACCGCCAGCTCTTCGTCCCGGTCGGCTTTGGCCACGGCTTTGCCGTGCTCAGCGAGGAAGCCGACGTCACCTACCTGCTCTCAAGCACTTACGACCCGGCGACCGAGTCCGGCATCGCCTGGGACGACCCCGACGTCGGCGTCGAGTGGCCGGTTGACGATCCGCTGCTCAGCGAGCGCGACGAACAGGCTCTCCGTCTAAGCGAAGTTGCTGACAATCTGTGGTTCCCGCGCCACCAGACTCGACCCGCTTCGGCGGGTCTTGTCGTTGCGCGCTAGGAGGGCGAGCAGGGGATCGCGATGCCACCTTTCAGCACGGTCTGCCGCGCGACTCCAGGCGTTTTCGCTTGGTTCCTGAAGAGGAGCTTCGTGACGTTCATCGTGAGCCTGCCGTTCCTGCACCTCGCTGCGGCGTAGCTATGCCTTGCTCCGCCGACCGAGAAACGTCGCTTGATCCTGAACCTGAAGTCGAGCAGCGATCCGGTGCCGTCGACGATGCGCGGCAGTCGCCAGACCGTCTCCAAGCCCTCGTCCTTTCTCCTGCCCGCTGACGAGATCTTGATCACGCCGACCATCGGCACCGGCTTGGGTGCGGCGACCGTGCTGTGGACGAACAGGGTATTCATCCGGGCCTCCTTGAAGGCTGGAGTGTCGAAGCCACCCAGATCAAGGAGGACACCGGATGCGCTAATGCCCCCTTCGGCCCGAAGGGGAGACTGACGATGGTCAAGCGCGTCACCGACCAAACCCTGCTCGAAGTGGGTCGGTCGCTATCGAGCCGAGGGAGATGCCGGTCTGCACGACCGCAGCTCGGCTCCGCGCTCGATACCCAACCGCACCCCCGAGGACCGCGTCGGGGCGATCGCTGCTTTGGTTGGGTGCGGATTGACCGGTCCTGAGATCGCAGAGTGCCTAGGGATGGCGCTCTCCACCGTCTCGGCGGTGCTGAACCGGATCGGCCTGGGCAAAGCTCAGCCGCCTGGAGCCGCCAGAGCCACCCAACCGCTGCGAACGGGACAGACCGGGTGAGCTGATCCATATCGAGTCAAGAAACTGGTGCGGATCGAGAGGGGGGCCGGGCACCGGGTCAACGGCAAGCGCACCCGCCAGGCCAGGGGCGCCGGCTGGGAGCGCGTCCACGTCTGCGTCGACGATGCCACCCGGCTCGCCTACGTGGAGGTTCTGCCAGACGAGAAGGCGAGGACCGCGATCGGCTTCCTGAAGCGCGCCGTCGCCTTCTGCGGCGCCCACGGGATCACGGTCGAGAGGGTGATGACAGACAACGGCGGCGCCTATGTCTCGACCGCGCACGCGGTCGCCTGCCGGGCGTTGAAGATCCGCCATATCCGCACCCGCCCTTCCGGCCGCGCACCAACGGCAAGGCAGAGCGCTTCATCCGCACCATGCTCGGTGGCTGGGCATACGGGGCGAATCTACCGCGACTCGACGGAGCGGACGCTGCACTATCCGGCTGGCTGGAGTTCTATAACTGGCGTCCCGCGCCTTGGCGACCTAGCCGGATTTTGATGGCGGTGAGCGTCAAGCTAAGAGCTAGTTTGAAGCTGATCCCGGCGTAAACCACCGCATTCAGAAGCGAATTGTGTTCGGGGGCATCGAAGCGGCGGTAGAAGCGGGCCATGCCGCGGTGGAAGGCCAGCTCCTGGCGTAGAGCCCGCCGCCCGCCGCTGGAACCGCCCTTAACGTGTAGAGCGGTACCCGCGGGCTCGTAGAAGACCTTCCAGCCGACATCCCAGAAACGGTGGCACCAGTCGAGGTCCTCCATATAGAGCCAGTAGCCCTCGTCGAGCAGGCCGACCTCGCGCACCGCCTCGGCCCGGCAGAGCATGAAGGCGCCGTTGACGGCGTCAATCTCGCCCGGTTCGTCGTCGCCGAGCTGCGTCGCCCGGTACTGGCTGAGGGCGCTGGAGGCCCCGTCAACGCGTCCGATGCCGGTGAAGTGGGCGAGTGCGCTGACTGGGGTGGGGAAGGAGCGCTTGCAGGCGTGATCGAGGGCACCGGACTCAGTCACCAGCTTCACCCCGACCATGCCAATCCGCTCCTCGCTCCAGAGGCGAGCGAGCGCAGCGTCGAGCGTTCCCTCGTTCACCTCGGTATCGGGATTGAGCAGCAGCACCGCCCGCGCCCCGCTCTCGCGCAGGACCAGGTTGTTCGCGGCCGAGAAACCGATGTTGTTCCGCCGAATGAGCTGCACCGCCGGGAACTCCCTCTCGACCATCTCCGGCGTCGCGTCGGGGCTGCCGCTGTCCACCACAGTGACGCGCATCTCGCCTTCGGGGGGGTGCTGCGCCAGCGAGCGCAGGCAGTTGCGCAGCAGCCCTTCGGCACCGTGGCTGACGACGATTACCTCGAGGTCCATGCTCAGGTTGCCTCGTTCACGGCAGGAATCCTAGGGGCAGTCCGCTGGCGGCGAATCGTTAGGCTGCCCCACGGTCATGTCGCTGCCGAGATCCAGCATTCCTCGTTGAGGGTCGCCGCTAACGATTTCGCTCGTCAGTGGGAGGCCGTCCGTGACGATGCACTCGAGGCGGTGGATCGCGTGGGCCAGAGCGGTTGGCTGGTGCTCGGCGAGGAGGTGCGGGCCTTCGAGCGGGAGGTCGCCGAATGGTGGGGGGTTTCGTACGCGGTGGGGGTGGCAAGCGGACTCGACGCCTTGGAGATCTCCTTGCGCTGTGCGGGGGTCGGACCCGGGGATCGAGTCCTCACGACCCCGCTGACCGCCTTCGCGACTACCCTGGCCGTGATTCGTGCCGGTGCCGAACCGGTGTGGTGTGACGTCGACGACTTGGGCGGACTGGACTTGGATCGCGTCGGCGAGGTTTTGCGAGCGGATCCGAGCATTCGCGCACTCCTCCCCGTCCACCTGTATGGGCACCCGCTCGACCCGCTCGGACTCGAACGTCTCGCCGACCAGCATGATGTCGTCGTGGTCGAGGACTGCGCCCAGTCGGCGGGGGCTGCACGCGATGGTCGATCGACGGCTATGGCCGGAGTCGCAGCCGGAGTGAGCCTCTACCCGACGAAGAATCTGGGTGCGATGGGGGATGGTGGGGTGCTCTTGACGGAGGACGAGGCCTTGGCCGTGCGGGCGCGGTCAATGCGCGACTACGGACAGGCCGCTCGATACGAGCATGCGGAGATCGGACTCAACAGTCGCCTGGACGAGTTGCAGGCGGCCATCCTACGGTCGGCTTTGCTGCCGCAACTGGACCGCTGGCTGGCTCGACGTCGTGAGATTGCCGGCCGCTATGCCGAAGGTCTGGAAGGGAGTTGCCTGCGCCCGATTACTGCTGCGCCGGGCAGCCAGTCGGCTCATCACCTCTTCCCAGTCGAGGTCACCGATGGGGAGCCGGAGGCAATCGCTGCGCGCCTCCTTGAGGAAGGGGTCTCGGTCGGACGCCACTATCCGTTCCTATGCCCGGACCAGCCTGCGGCGTACGGGGTCGGCTCGGCGGCGGATGGGCTTTCCGTCGCTCGCCGGCTGTCAGAACGCGAGCTCTCACTTCCCATCCACCCCTACCTGGAGGATGCTGAGGTGGACTTCGTCGTCCAGGCCTGCTTGGCGGTGTGCGCGTGAGCACGCCGCGCAACTCGTTGGTGGTGCCTGTGTACGGGAACAGGGACACGATCGCCGCTTTGGTTGAAGCCGTGGAAAGCATCGGTGCTCAGGTGAAGGACGGCCTGGAGGCGATCTTCGTCGTTGATGGCAGCCCGGACGATTCCCATGAGCGCCTGCGGCAGGCGCTGGCTAACGGCCGTCTGCAGGCACGGGTGGTCGAGCACTCGCGCAACTTCGGCTCGTTCGCCGCCATACGCACCGGTATGAGCCTGGCTCGCGGCGAGTACATCGCGGTCATGGCGGCCGACCTGCAGGAGCCGCCGGAGCTCGTGATCGAGTTCTTGAATCGGTTGCACGGCGGTGAGGTCGATGTCGTCGCTGGAGAGCGTGCGAGCCGCAACGACCGCGGCGATGCGTTCTCCAAGCTCTACTGGCTGCTCTACCGGCGCTTTGTCATGAGCGAGATCCCGGCCGGAGGGGCGGACGTCTTCGCCTGCACTGCCTCAGTGAGGGATGTGGTCTGCTCGCTGGAGGTTGTGCACACCTCCTTGATCACCCAGCTCTTCTGGGTGGGCTTCCGGCGCCAGCTTGTGCCCTACGATCGCCGTGAGTCCCCCGGTGAGAGTGGATGGACCTTCCGTCGCAAGCTGCGCTACCTGAGTGACAGCGTCTTTGCTTTCACCGACCTGCCGGTGAGGATGCTGTGGTTGGTGGGACTGCTGGGCCTCGCCGTCGGCGTCATTCTCGGCGCTTCGGTTTTAGTTGCTCATCTGGCTGGAGCAGTCTCGGTTCCCGGTTACACGCCAACGATCATGGTCATCGTCCTCTTTGGCAGCCTCAACATGATCGGCTTGGGGATCATCGGCTCCTACGTTTGGCGTGCCTACGACACCGTCAAGGGTCGCCCCGGCGCGATCGTGCGCGATGTGCTGGAGTTCCCCGTCCGGGACAACGATGCGTGACGTATTCGTACACGAGCAGGGGATTTGCGAGACGGAGGCTGTCGGTACCGGCACGCGGATCTGGGCTTTCGCCCATGTTCTGCCCGGTGCGCGTGTCGGCGCCGACTGCAACATCTGCGACGGGGTCTTCATCGAGGGCGGCGCGACTGTAGGAGACCGCGTGACGATCAAGTCGGGCGTGCAGCTCTGGGACGGGGTCGAACTTGAAGACGACGTCTTCGTCGGGCCAAACGCCACCTTCACCAACGATCCATTCCCTCGAAGCCGAGCCTGGCTCGAGGAGTACCCCAAGACCATCGTGCGAAGCGGGGCGTCGATCGGCGCGAATGCGACCATCCTGCCCGGAATCGAAGTTGGCCGGGGGGCGATGGTCGGAGCGGGGGCGGTTGTCACCCGACCGGTCCCGCCAAATGCGATTGTCAGCGGGAACCCGGCCCGCATTCACGGCTATGCGGAGACGGGATCCTCTCCGGGTGCGGGCACGGCCAAGGTCGGCGTTGAGCCGGGCCGGCGGGAGCTCGGGGTGGGGGATGTCCATCTCGAGCGTTTTTCCGAGTTCTCCGACCTCCGTGGCCGGTTGACGGCGGGCGAACTGCCCAGCGAGGGGATTCCGTTCACCCCCCAGCGCTGGTTCCTCGTTTATGACGTGCCGAGCCGCGAGGTTCGAGGCGAGCACGCCCATCGAGTGTGCCACCAGTTTCTAATCTGCGTATCGGGCCAGGTAACTGTTGCGGTCGATGACGGAAAGCACCGCGCCGAAGTACTGCTCGATGCGCCGACGGCCGGCATCTATGTGCCGCCGCGAGTGTGGGCAAGTCAATACCGCTACGACGCCAATGCTGTTCTGCTCGTGCTCGCTTCCCACCCGTACGACCCCGACGACTACATCCGCGAGTATGAAAGCTTCCTGCAAGAGGTTGCTGCGGGATGGCAAACGTGAAGCGATTCCCTGAGGCTGACCATGGTCAGGTCGTTTGGTCTCAGCGGTTGACGACGCTTGCATACGGTTTCCGCCGGAGCCGACCTTTTGAGTTACGTGAGCTGATGCTCGCGCTGCTTGGCTTGGCCGTCGTGGCTGCCCTCGCGCTGGGGCCGCACATCCGACATGGAGGCTTCTATCTCGATGATTGGTCAAATGCTGCGGGGGCATTGCAGCCGCCTGGTGATCCCAACATGAGCGATGCTCTCACTTACTTTGCAGATCTCACGATCTATCGACCAGTGTTGGTCGTGTACGTGCCGTTGACTTATTTCACCTTCGGCATGAACATCGACCTCCACCTGGCCTGGGCGGCGACTCTCTCTGCGCTGGCGGCGACGATGTTCTATGGGGTGCTGCGGGCACTTGGCGTTCCATGGATGCACGCCGTATTAATCGCCGCATTGACCATTGTCTTCCCTTGGTCAGACTCAACGCGTCTCTGGGCAACTGCAGATCAAATCACCCTCTCGATCACCTTTGCCGCAGCTGGGGTGCTGGTTGCGCTGATGGGCTTGAAGCGGAATTCCTGGCGGTTGCATTCTGCCGCCGCTCTGCTGTACCTCCTCTCGATCCTCACCTATGAGGTCACTCTTCCTCTCATCGTGGCCGCCGGACTCCTCTATTGCCTTCAGGTAGGTTGGCGGGCCGCGCGACTTCGCTGGCTAGTGGATGTGGTAGTTGCCGCTAGTGCGGCGATTTGGGTGGGGACTCACACCGCGCGGAGCACCTCTGGCTTGTCGGACAATATCGACCACCTTGAGCTGATGGTCAAAGAGGCTGGAACCGTTCTTGGGCGATCGGGGCTGCCGCTTGGGCCTCAGCACACTACTGTCGTGCTTTTTGCGATTGCTGTGATCCTGGCAGTTGGGGCAAGTGTGTATTTAATGTCCGACGGCCGAGATCGATCTGAGCCCGCCTGGGGATTACGTAACTGGCTGCTGCTTGCTGCAGCTGGTCTCGCGGTCGCGGTACTGGGTTGGGTAATGTTCATTCCTGCTGATCCCTACTACACCCCCAGTATTTATGGGATGACGAACCGTGTGAACGGGCTTGCGGCCTTCGGTCTGGTACTTCTTCTGTATGCGGTTATCGGAGTAGCAGGAAGCCTGATTGGGATGATCGCTCCTCGGAAGAAGAATATGGTTGCTACGGGAGTAGCCGTCGTGCTTGGCGGCGTTCTACTTGCCTCTTATACCCATGTATTGCGCCGTCACATCGAGATCTGGAACTATGCGTTTTCTGCGGAGTCCACTGCGCTGCGCAAGATGAAGGCGAAGCTGCCTCGTCTTCCCGAAGGCACGACGGTATTCGCAAGTTCATACCCCGCCAATCAGACGCTCGGCGTGCCAATTCTGTCGGCAACCTGGGATCTCGACGGCATGGTCAAGATGGAATACGACGACATGACTCTCTCCGCCTACCCCGTACTGCCGGGGCTGAATGTTGCCTGCCGTGGCGACGGAGTCTCCTTGGAGGGCGAAGGGGCGCCTGAACTCATCCGTTCATACGGGGCGGTTCGTCTTTTGAACCTCGACACTGGCGAACTAGCTGCCCCCAGTGATCGTCAGGAGTGTGAGGCAGTCGCAGACAGATATGTCGCGGGGCCGCTATATCTATCAACCGCCTACTGAGGCTTGTTAGCACGATGCCGCTGCCGGATTTCAGCTAGGCCGGCGCGGTGCTTGGGGTCGGCCGACATGCGGTCGTCGCCGTGCATGGTGTAAGCGTGGGATACCGCCGGTATCGCCAGTGCGTCCCTGTCAGCTGTCAGGCGGAGCAGGAGATCCCAGTCCTCGCCGGTGGAGAGCTCTTCGTCGAAGCGGGCCTCCTCCAGCTCGCGACGGTGGGCCAGGGCACCCGCGTCGGCGACGTTCTCGCGCTCGAGCGTCTCGCGCGACCAGGGCAACTGCCAGAAGGAGGGCCACCAGCCGTACTCTCCGAGGTCGTCGGGAAGGCGGTGCTCGGAGAGCGTGATGCCGTAGGCGACGTCGACGTCGTTGCGCTCGCTGAAGAAATGGGCGACGGCGTGGAGCCAGCTCGGATGCATCACGTTGTCGTCGTCGAGGTAGCAGATGACCTTCCCCTTTGCTTGGGCCAGGCCGGTGTTGCGAGCGGCGCTCAGGCCCCGTCGCGGACCTTCGATGACGCGCAGGCGCTCGTCCTCGAGGGCCTCAACGACCGCGGGGGTGCCGGGATCGGTACCGTCGTCGACGATGATCAGCTCCCATTCCTCGTAGCGCTGCGCTACAACCGACGCGATCGCGCGGGCGAGCGGCTCCGGGCGGTCCCGCGTGGCCAGAACTACCGAGACCAGGGGCCCCGACGCCGAGGGGTGCAGCTCCAGCCACGACATGAAGGCGAGCATTTTCGTCGGCAGCGACATGTCGCGGGCAACGGCAAGAGCATGGTCGCTGCGCGCCGCCGCATCCTTGGCAAGGTTCTCGACTGAGCTGATCTGCTTGAGCAGATCAGCGGGAATCGCCGCAGGAGCGGGAGGGAGGAGGGATGGCCGGCGCAGGAGTCGGCGCACACGTGACCGCAGAGGCGTCTGCATGGTTTGGATCTCATCATGTCGCAGCCTCAGGGTTTCGATGATCACTACCGAGAGCGCAGCACGGCCGCGGACGAAGCGCTCGCCCACCTGCTGCGAGTGCTCCTGTAGGTGGGCGAGGAGCGCTGTGCGGGCAGGCCCATCCACCAGTGCCTCGGACGCCGCCGAAGCGTCGGTCTCGGTGCCCCGGACGCCGACCAGGCGGGCATCAAGCTGGAAAAGGTCGCGCAGGCCGGCCGCCTTCTGCTCGTAGTAGTCGTTCTCGGCGAGCAGCACCGCGGGTATGCCAACGAGCAGCGACGTCAGGGTTGCGTGGTAGGAGCAGCTCACGGTGAGTCGCGCCCGGGCGAAGCGCGCGAGGCCGTTGCCGATCGCGTCCTCAAGGATGTCCACCGGCTCGACCGGTACGAGACCAGCTTCTTCGAGTCTGTCTCCTTGCTGCTCGAGCAGGGTCGAAACGAGCGTGCGCTCGGACACACGCGGGTCCTCGTAGGCGATCACCGGTTGAAGCGCGAGCGGTTCGCCCGCCGCCTTGCCGAGCTCGCAGAGCAGGGCGACGATCTTCTCCTGCGTCACCTCCGGCTCGTCGCTTACCCAGACGCCGTCGTTCAGGTGAAGATTCACCACCGCGTCGGGTACGGGCTGGGCTCGGAGGAAAGGCACGGCGTCGTCGCCGGCGAGATTGAGGCGGCCAGTTCCGCCAGGCACATGCCTCCGCACGAGCTCCAGCGAATGCCTGTCGCGGACTCCTATCCACGACGCCCGCGTGAGCAGCTCGTGCGCGGGTCCACCGGACTCGACGGCGGCCTCGTCGACCTGCAGGCCGGAGGTCACCACTGGCAGGGGTGGACCGCCCGCGAGTCGTTCCGCCGCGGCGGAGTGAGCGGCCTTGCGCGCGCCCCACCAGCCGTTCAGATGTCCACCGCCATAGATGTAGAGGGCAGACTCGGCTGGACCGATATCTGGCGGAAGCTCCTCGAGACCATCCGCGGCGCTCTCCTCGCCATCCTCGAAGAAGGCAAACGCCGCTCCGCTGAGCCACTGCCCGTAGCGCCGCGCCAGCTCGCTGTGGTGCGCCAGCATCTCCCGCTCGACGACCACGACCACAAGCGGGCCGTGGAGCCGGTTCGCGGTCTCGAGCGCGGTGGCGAGCTGCAGCACGTCGCCGTAGTTGCCCGAGCCGTCATAGCCGCCGATCAGAAATAGTGCGGACTTCGCCTTGGCCAATCGTCGGCGGTGGTCGGAGGACGCCCAGAGGGATGCCATTGGGCCGCATATATTGCCCGCTGTGAGCGGCGGACGAGTACCAATCCTCTACATCGCACCCTGGGTCGACCTCGGCGGCTCGGACAAGGGAACGATCGATTGGTTCAAACACATCGATCGGACTCGCTGGGCGCCGTCGCTGATCACGACGCAGCCCTCCGTCAACCGCTGGCTGCACCACGTTGAGGGGTATGCCGAGGAGATCTGGGACCTGCCTGACCTGATGCCGGGCGGGGCTTTCCCGGAATTCATCCTCGGCTTCATCGAGAGCCGTGGAGTGCGCGTCGTGCACATCATGAACTCGCGGCTGGCCTTCGATCTGCTGCCCGACATGACCTGCCTTCCCGATCCGCCCGCGGTAGTCGTCCAGCTGCACGCGGAGGAACCGAACCAGGCGGGCTATGTCCGCTACGTGACCCGCCGCTACGGCAACCTGGTCGACGCCTTCTCGGTCACCAGCGAGCATCTGAAGGAGACGGTCGCCGCCTACGAGATCCCGCCGAGCCGGATCGAGGTGATCCATTCGGGCGTCGACGGCGAGCGGGAGTTCGATCCCGGACCAAATCGAGCCGCTGGAGCTGGGTGACGCGGGGATCCGCAGGATCCTCTGGCCGGGCCGTTTGGTCGAGCAGAAGGATCCGATGCTGACCCTTGAGGTCGTCGCTCGTGCCGCGCGAACGCGGTGCAGAGTTCGTGCTGGATATCGTCGGCGATGGCCACCTTGAGGAGCCGGTCCGAGACCGCGCTGGGGAGCTCGGCATCAGTGACGTCATCCGCTGGTACCCGCCGTCCCAGGAGATGGCGCGCTGGTACCGCAGCAGTGACCTGCTGCTGATGACGAGCGTCTATGAGGGCGTTCCCTACGTGATCTACGAGTCATTGGCGATGGGCGTTCCGGTCGTCGCCCCGGCGCTGCCGGGAAACCTCGAGTTCATGGACCCCGACAGCGGTGTGCTGGTCGAGCCACGCGACGACGCCCACCGCTATGCCGACGCGATCGTTTCCCTGCTCGCCGACGATGAGCGGCGCCAGAAGATGGGGGAGCGCTCGCGCAGGCGCATGCTCGAGGAATTCTCGTTGGTGGAGATGGGCCGCCGCCACGACGAGCTGTACGAGCGGCTGCTGAGCGGGCGAACGGCAAGCGGCCGCTGGCGCAACGAAGAGCTCTTCGGCGACGAGCCAGCGACGAACCGCGAGCCAGGTGAAACCCCCGTGCCCCTGCGATTGCACCGCAATCCACCGCCCGAGCCCACGGTCGGGGTCATCGTTCCCTGCTACCGGCACGGGATCTTCCTCGACGCCTGCATCGCCTCGATCAAGGCGCAGACCCTTACCCCGGACAGCATCGTCGTGGTCGACGACGGGTCCGACGACCCGGAGACGATCGAGGCCCTCGCCCGCCTGGACGATGACCCGCAGGTGACGGTCCTGCGCCAGGCGGAGAACCTTGGCCCGAGCGCCGCGCGCAACCGCGCTTTGGCCAGCTCGATACCAGCTACTTCCTGCCGATCGACGCCGACGACGAGCTGCTGCCCGATGCGCTGGAGGGCATGCTCGCTCAACTCGAGCGGGCGCCGGAGGAGGTCGGCTTCGTATACCCGAACGCCCAGCACTTCGGCAATCAGCGCAATTACGTCCAGTCGCCCGCCTACAACGTCTGGCTGCTGATGGTGCAGAACTACTGCCCGGCGCCTGCTCTGTTCGACCGCCGCGCTTTCGAAGGGACCGGCATCGAATACCCGGAGGAGATCGTGGTTGGCCACGAGGACTGGGACCTGATCCTGCAGCTGGCGGGCAGGGACGTGCGCGGAATCCCCGCCGAGGGGCCGACCTTCCTCTATCGCAAGCAGGGCTTCAGTCGCGTCAATGCAGTCGACTACGGGCCGAGCACCTTCGATCAGACGATCGAGCGTCGCCATCCCCATCTGTACGGAAGGCGTGACATGGTCAAGGCCCGCTGGGCGCCGGCGCTTTCCGTGGTGCTCCTCGACGAAGAGGACAAGCACTGGGAGCGTGAGGATCTGGTCGGATTGCAGGAGCAGACGTGCCCGGATTTCGAGGTTGTCGCTCTACGCGACCTGGGTGATGGGGTGCGCGCGATCGAGGTGGGAAACGGTTCGTCCGGCATGTGGCTTCAGGATGTGGTCGACGGCGCACGGGGCAGGTGGATACTCCTCCTGCCCCGTGCTGTCGCCGCCGTCCTCGGTTCCGCCTCCTTCGCTGAGCAACTCATCCATGCGTTTGCCGCCAACGACGACATTTCGGCGGTTGCCCTCGCCAGCGCCCCCGACCTCTCCCGTATCGCCTTCTCGCAGCTCGATGACGCGGAGCGCCTTGCGGCGCAACCGGCAGCAGTCGCATTCGAACGGCCGATCTGGAGCCGGGTCGGTGGGCTCCAGTTGGGCGTCGAGACCTCTCTGCTGGCCGATCTTGTCGTCGGTCTGCAAACGATCGGCCGCGTGCAGTGGCGGGTGGCACCGGTAGCCGGCGACGGCTTGCCGCGACTCGGGAATCCAGCTGCATCAGGCGTCAGCGACGAGCAGTTCGACATCAACTTGCCCCTCAGTCCTGATCAGGCCGAGGTCGCGATGCGACACATGGCCGCCCATCAGCCGCCGCGCCTGCCGGAGCTGACTCCGGGAACGGTGCGCCGATGGGCCCCATCGGAGCCCTGGACCCCGCCGCAGACCCAGCTGCTTTGTCGCCACTGGAGCCCCAAAACCGGCCTGCGGATGGTTACCCATGGGCGTGAATCCCCTCCTGGTTACCGCTTTGAGCGCGTTCTTTGCTGCACTCACATTTTCCCCACCCCCGGCGCTTCGCGCTTGGTCCACGCCAACCACAGCTTCGAACTGAGCGAGGAGCAGGACGCGCTTCCCGATGGGCACCTCGACTTTGGTTACGTCGAGCAGCAGCCGCTGCCGCTGCTGGAGGCCTTGGAGTTGCGCCGGGTGCCCGACAGCAGCCAGGAAATCCTCGTCGTTGGCGCTGACGATCCGCTCATCTACGAGTCGGAACCAGTCGAGCTGCTCGGCTGGGTCGAGGCCTACCCGATCCTGCCCCGGGCGCGGGAGGCGATCCATACCGGTCCCTGGGCTGTCGATTTGCTCCGCTGCCAGACCGATCACCGGGGCCGGAGTCACCGTTATCGCGCAGATCCGCCTGCGGCGTCGATCGAAGGGCATGAGCTGGGCTTCCTCCTGCGCCATCCCGGGCCGGGCCGGGTGGCGTTGCGGCTACGGCCGGACGGCCGCCTTGCCAGCGAGCTTTGCACGCCGGGCCGGGCGAGTCGCGACCCGCGCAAGATCGGCCGCTGGCTCGCCGAGCCAGTGGTCGTGGGCGGCGATTCCCCGGCGGGGAGCGATCGGAGCAGGGCCCGCCTGCGTCATCTCGCGATGCACTTTCGCGATCGCCGCCTGTCGGACGAGGACGGAGTCACCCTGGGCTACCTCCAGCGGGATGTCATCGCCGGCTGCAGCGCCCTCTTCAGCACGATCCATCCGGTGACCGGGGATCAGCGGGCCACGCGCTTCCCCCAGGAGGCGACCCAGGCGGGCTATCTACTCGACGGCTTCCTCGGCGCGATCTTCGATCCCCACGGCGACGGTCGGACCTAGGCCGAACGCCGCGCGGTCATCGAGTCGAGCGGCGGTGCTTGATTCTGTGTGCCCCGTCGCCGAGGCGGCGAAGCGGGGCGGTGAGCCGCCAGGAGCGAGATGCCAACACACTCTGCAGTTGCTCTTGCGCGAGTGCCTCGCCTTCCGGTGGGGGGACTTCGTTGGCGGCAAGGCAGGCCTCGATCGCCTGCAGCAGCTTGGCGCGGGCGTTTTGCCTACGCGCCAGAGCCAGATTGTCCCGCCACCAAACCGACAGCTCTGAAATGGGGAAGTTCAGGTTGGCAACGGCATTGAGGTCGAGGGGAACGGCGAAGGTGGGGCAGCGCCCAAGCGCCCCAATTGCGTCCAGCGCAACCATCGTGCGCAGGCACTTCTCGCAACGTCCACAGTTGTAGCGATCGACGTCGCGCCAGCAGACGCGCAGCACGTCGAGCGCATCCTGGCAGGGGGCGACCTGTTCGGTCTTCTCTGCCCGGGTTAGGTGGGCCCCGTGGTGCTCGATGCGGCACCACTCGGTACTCCAGAGGTGATCGTGCAGAGGGTGGGAGCCGCGAGGCTCCAGCGCGGTATATGGATTGCTCGACGGGATCAGGATGCGTTCGCAGGAAGGCGCGAAGAGCAGTGCGACCGCCGCCATGACCGGGCCGTGAGCGATATCCCAGACGGCATAACGGTCCAGCAGCCGGCGCAGGTCGGTTCTTACGATCCGCAAGGGCTTGCCGCGCCGTCGGGCAGTATCGGCAAGCCGCGACTCCACCGTCGCGCTGGCCTGCGGTTGGTCGATCGCAATGTCAAAGCCGTGTACGTAGATCAGGTCGGTGATGTCTGGGTTTGCCAAAAGCGTCTGCCAGGAATCGATGCCGCCGCTGAAAAACGTTCCGATTCCGGCTGCTGGGTCGAGAGGCCGATCGGCGTCGTCGGTGTTCGACACGTCGACGGGCTGCAATCGGCGGTCCATCAGCGGCGATTCCATTGCGAGGTGCTCCAGAACCGCCTGCACGTCCGGCAACGCTCGCAGCAGCTGTGGGCTCAGCGGTCCGGGAATCGAAAGCCGCCCACCTACCGCCATCGCCGGCAGGAGCGCGACGGCCAAGGCCGCCTCGAACAGTGGCTTGCCGGTGTTATCGGGGATATCGCCCCAAAAGCGCACGCGGTCCTCGCCTAGCGGGCCGCTGATCGTGAAGCTGAATTCCCCCTTGGCCTGATCGAGATCGCTGACGACCGTCGTACTTGATCCAGCATCGACGAGTGCGGCCGCGTCTTGTTTTGGGTCGCCAGCCAAGCTCAGTGTGAGCCCTCGCCGCGTGCGATCGCGGCGGGGGTTCGGAGCAGGATCGCCAGATCGCCGGCGACCGAGATGTTGTCGAGGTAGTCGCGCTCCATCGCCAAACGCTCCTCGAAGGTGAGGTCGGCGCGGCCGTAGACCTGCATCGGTCCGGTCATGCCCGGCTTGACCGCGAGGCGGATCCGCTGCCGCTCGTCATATAGAGCGACGACTGCCTCCTCCTCCGGCCGTGGCCCCACCAGAGACATGTCGCCGCGGACGACGTTGACGAACTGCGGCAGCTCGTCGAGGCTGAAGCGCCGCAGCATGCGGCCGGCGCGGGTCACCCGCGGGTCATCGGCGATCTTGAAGGCGGGCTCGTCGAGCTTCTCCAGGTCGACCAGTTCGCCCAGCTGCTCCTCGGCGCCCGGCACCATCGTGCGGAACTTGAAGCACGTGAAGGGCTTGCCGTCCATGCCGGCGCGGCGCTGACGGAAGAGGACGGGACGACCGGAGTCGAGCAGGATCAGCAGCGAGCTGACGAGGAGCACGGGGGAGAGCAGGACCAGCATCAGACCGGCGATCACCAGGTCCATCCCGCGCTTCAGCGCCACGGTCGAGCGCGGCGGGTCGGAGAAGCGGAAGTCGAGCACAGGAAGCTCAGCGAGTCGGTTCAGCTCGATTCCGGGACCGAGCAGACCGAAGTGCTGGGGTAGGAAGGTCAGCGCCAGGCCGGCCGCCTTGCATTGCTCGATCAGACGCTCGGCCGCCGGCTCGCTCATCTCCTGCTCGGTCATGATCACCCGCTCCACTGCCGCCTCACGGGCAATTCGCGAGAGGTCATTGACCGAGCCGAGTCGCGGCAATCCACCCGCTTCGCCCGCGGCGTCCTCGCCGCGTGGCGCCAGGTAGCCGACCAGGTGCAGGCGCGTCTCCGGGTGGGTCGCGACTCGGCGCGCGACAACTGCGACCGCGGCCGCCGGGCCGATCACGATTCCGGTCGCGGCGCCGGCCAGCCGGTGCCAGAAGAAGCGCAGCACCGCGCGTGAGGCGAAGCTGCCGAGCAGCGCACCGACGCCGACGGCGATCGCGCTAGGGGCGGCCAGCGGTCCGACCGGGCTCAACGCCAGCAGCCCGTCCAGCGCCAGCGTCCCCAACGCCGCCGCCGAGATCAGGCTGGAGATCTCGTCGAGGGTGCTGTGGCGGATGCGGCGGTGGTCGTTGTCGTAGAGACCGTGCAGCTTCAGGATCAGGATCCAGACGGGGCTGAACATCGTCGCCCAGAAGAGCGTGCCGACGTCCGTTTCCGGGCTCGCAGCGGTGACCACGCACAGCGTCGCCACCAGCGTCAGCCAGTCGCCGCTGGCCAGCATCCGCCGCAGCAAGGCGCCGCGTCGGCGAGCGCCGCTCGGGCCGGTAAGGCCCAGTCGCATCGCTGCCTCCGTGCGGCCTCCACGCGGGACCTGGCCCGGCGCCTGGGCCGGTCCGTCCTTGCGCGATGCGGTCTCCTGCGCCTTGCTCATCATCGTGGTGTCACCCACAGCTCGGTTTCCCGCGGAGGCACTCCTCGAGAGGGTTCAGACGGCGGGCGCGATCCAGATCCGCTCTGGCTGCTGCCAGGTCGCCTGCCTCTTCCTCGACTCTAGAGCGTAGGTAGTAGAGCTGCCAGTTGTGATCCTCGCGGTCGATTGCTTGCGTGAAGTGTTCGATCGCGGTCGGGTAGTCGCCTTGGCCCTCGGCCAGGAGGCCCAGTTGGACGTACGGTGAGGCTGCGAAGGGCTCGATCGAGCGCGCGGTCTTGGCGTGGTTGACGGCAGAGCCGATATCCCCGGCCGCCGCGGCGTCCTGACTGGCGTTGATCTCGCGGTCGACCAGCAGCGGGCCAATCAGCGCCACGGCGGCGATCCAGGCGACGGCGAGTACGCCGACCGCGAGGCCGAAGCGGCGCTCCTCACCAGCGGCTCCCGGGCGGGAATTGGCGGGACTGGCGAGCTGCGCGCACCTGGCCGCCACCAACACTCCGGCGGCGAGGAAGAAGACGGCGCCGAGCGCGGTGATCTCCCAGAACCAGTCGAGGCCTGCGACGACCGCAAAGGCGACGGTCGCCGCGAAAAGCGCCGCGTAGCGCTCCCGCTGCGGATCCCGAGCCGTCCGCCAGGCGCTGAATCCAGTCCAGAGCAGCATTGCGACGAGCGCCAGGACGACCAATCCGCCGACGATCCCCAGCTCGGCGAAGGCCTCGAGGTAAAGCGAGTGAGCGTCGTGCACCGGCAGGGGGATGGAGCGGTGGCGCTCCCAGGCGAACTCATAGGTTCCAGCACCGACCCCCAGCACCGGCTTTTCTTCGAAGCCGTCGATTGCGACGCTGAAGAAGTCGTGGCGACCAGCGCCGCTGAAGTCCGAGAAGTGCTGCTCGGGCTGGTTGGGGAATTGGACGTCGGAGCTGGAGAACTCGTCCCAGGCCCGGCCTCCGATTGCGATCGCGACCCCGATGGCGACGACTGCCACCGCGACGGCGACTCCCCTCAGCAGCGTGGGATTCCGCGACAGCTCCAGCGCCCGGCCGGTCAGTCGACTTTCACGCTGCTCGGCCCAACGTAGCGCTGCGTAGAGCGCCAGCGCGAGCGCGGTTCCCGCGGCGAGGATCAGCAGAACCGTGACCCCTTGATCGACCGCCGCCTGGTTGGCGATGTTGTCGGCGAGGCTGCGGCGCGCCTGCACCGCCAGCACCGCAGGCAGCGCCCCGAGCGCGCCGATCGCCAGCGTCGCCAGCAGCCAGAGGCGGTCTCTGGAGAGCGCGATCGTGCAACCGGTGGCGATCAGCAGTGCCAGTAGCCCGCCGCGTGAGTAGGTGAAGTAGAGCGCCAGGAGAACCGCCGGCAGCGCCGCGACCGAGAGCCGGCGCAGGCCCTTCCAGGCGGCCTGGCGGCTGCTCCAGAGGAGCAGGGCGACGGTGATGCCGAAGGCCGCGCCGTTGGCATTCCAGTAGCCAAGCGGGTAGGCGAGGCGCGGGGTCGTCAGAAAGCTGTCGCCGACCTCCAACAGATCGGGCAGTAGACGGCTTGCCAACCCCAGTAGGGCGACCAACGCGAGAGAAATTGCCAGCCCTTCAGCGAAACGTTGGCGCCTTTTATCGGTTTGGGCGATCAGGAACGTGGCTAGGAAGAAGCCCAGGTAGACCAGAACCCGGTCCGCCTCGATCACACTCAGCTCGACTGAGCCAGACCAGAGGGAAGACATTGCTGACAGCAGGGAAAGACCACCGATCAAGCCGGCAGACCAGTAGAGGGGTCTCGCCAGCGCCGCTCGCGACGCCGTTCCCAAGAGGAGCAGGGCGACGACGACCAGCCATGCAGCCAGCCCGGCAACGTGGCGGGCAGTCACGTCGAAACCGCCTCCAGCCAGCGCCAGACCGCCGATCAAGGCGACCGGAGCAAGTAACGCCGCGCTTTCCTCTAACCTTGCGCGCCATGTTTGGGACCCACCAAAGCCTGCCCCTCGCTCGGGGCCGCTCACTACTTGCTCTGTCAACGCTTGCTCTGCTCGCATTCTGCTGCTTGCCGATGCTTGCTCAGGCCTCATCGGCGGGATACCAGTATTCCGATGCGCCGCCGACGGCGGACGGCAAGTCGCCTAGTGAATCGAACCTCTCTGGTGGCTCCAAGTCGACCAGCGGCATCGGTTCGCCCGCCGACAAGTCCAGCGCGGGCGGCGCCGATTCCAAGGGGGGCAAGTCTCCTGACGGGGGGGCAGGTGGTTCATCTTCGAAGCCAGGCGACACTGCTAAGGGCAAGGACGCCACTGGCTCGCAGGGTAGCCAAGGCAAGGGCGACAAGAACGGGCTCGGCTCCGGCCAGCCCGTCAGCAGCACCGAACCGGGCTCCGATGACGGCGGCTCTTCGCCGCTGGTGCCGATCCTGATCGCGATAGTGCTGCTCGCCGGAGGTTCCGTTGCCTACATGGTGATCAAGCGACGCCGCGGCGATTCCGATTCGGCTGATTCGCCGGGCTCCCCGGTATCGCCTGAGGCAAGCTGACCCGATGCACGAGCGACTGATCAGCCCGCCGCGGCGGGCTCGCCTCTGGCTAGCCGTGTTCGCGGTTGCCGCTGTCGGTGCGCTGGCTGCAGCTCCGGCGGCACTGGCCGTGCCCGGCACCTTCTGGGGGGTCGTGCCGCAGGCGATGCCAAGCGCCGAACAGCTGCAGCGGCTGAAGGCGGGCGGCGTCGACAGCCTGCGCGTGCCGATCTCGTGGGGTTCGGTGCAGCCGGTGCGAGGTGGCATCTTCGATTGGTCCAGCTCCGATGCCTACGTCGCGGCCGTAGTGGCTGCGGGGATTGAGCCCTTTCCCTTCCTCTCCACGGCGCCCAGCTGGGCGGTGCCCGTTGATCGGCGCTTTGGCAGCCCCGCCTTCCTGCCGGTGCGGACCGGAAAACAGCGTTCAGGCTGGAAGGGGTTCGTCAAAGGGGCAATTCTGCGCTATGGACCAAACGGCAGCTTCTGGGCCGAAAACCCGGGGCTGCCGAAAAGGCCAATTCGTGCTTGGCAGATCTGGAACGAGCCCAACTTCAAGTACTTCGTCGGACGGCCAAACCCAGCCGAGTACGGCAAGCTGGTGCAGCTCTCGAGCGCCACGATCAAGGCGGTGGATCCGGGCGCAAAGGTCGTGCTCGGCGGCCTCTTCGCCCGGCCGATCGAGGCGACCTTCAGAAAGAAACCGCCGCAGGCCTACTTTGCGGCTGACTTCCTCGACCAGATGTACGCGAGCACGCCAGGGATCAAGTCCAAGTTCCAGGGTGTCGCCCTGCATCCGTATACCGGCAGCTACAAGAACCTGAACTCGCGGATCGAAGAATTCCGCAGCGTCTTGAAGTTCAACCGCGACGCGGGCAAGGGCCTCTGGTTGACCGAGGTGAGCTGGAGTTCCGAACCGCCCCAGCGCAACAACAGCTTCGCCAAAGGCCTCGCCGGCCAGGCGCGGGAACTGAAGGGCGCTTTCCGCCTTTTCAGTGCAAACCAGCGCAAATGGCACCTACAGCGGGTCTTCTGGTTCTCGATCGCCGACTACGCCGGCCTCTGCAACTTCTGCGGCGGCTCCGGCCTCTTCGCCGATGGCTTCAATGCGAAGCCCTCTTGGCGTGCCTACGTCCAGTTCGCCGGCGGCCGCGCCGGCTAACCGTCCGGCGCCGCTGAGCAAAACGCCTCCGCAACTCGCTGCATTCCGCGGTGCGTAAGATCGATGGGTTGAGCACTCGGTCGAAAGCAAGCGCAAAAGCTGACCCGCTGGCGCCGTTCAGCGCCCCGGTAAGGCGCTGGTTCGAGGCGTCCTTCGAGGGCCCGACGCCTGCCCAGGCAGGCGGTTGGCAGGCGATCTCGGGCGGCGCCAACGCGCTGATCTGCGCCCCCACCGGGTCCGGCAAGACGCTTGCCGCCTTCCTCTGGGGGATCGACAAGCTCTCTCGAGAGCCCGAGCTCGGCCAGGGGGTGAAGCTGGTCTACGTCTCACCGCTGAAGGCGCTCTCCTATGACATCGAGCGCAACCTGCGGGCGCCCCTGCGCGGGATCGGAGCGGAGATCTCCGTCGGTTTGCGTACCGGCGACACCAGCCAGAAAGAGCGGCGGGCGATGCGCAAAACGCCGCCGGACATCCTCATCACCACTCCCGAGTCGCTCTACCTGATCCTCTCCTCCGGGGCGCGCGAGATTCTCACCGGCACCGAGGCGGTGATCATTGACGAGATCCATGCGGTCGCCCAGTCCAAGCGCGGGTCGCACCTGGCGTTGACTCTGGAGCGACTAGATCATCTCGTGAGGGACCATGCCTCTCAGGCGGCGGGTCCTGTCGGCGCAGGGGACCCGCCGCCCCCTGCGGTAGCTAAAGCTTCCTCGGGGGCGGTACCCCCTACGCCGCCACCCGCCGCAGAAACGCACGGGATCCAGCGGATTGGGCTCTCCGCCACGCAACGCCCGCTCGAGCGGATAGCGAAATTTCTCGTAGGCCCCAAACGGGATTGCGAGATCGTCAACGCCGGCGTAGCTAAGGAGCTCGACCTCGAGATCGTTGTGCCGGTTGAGGACATGTCGGAACCGGGCGCTCCGAACTTCCCGAATAGCGAGGGCGTCCCCAACGAGGGGGAGCCAAACGCTCACGTCCGCTCGATCTGGCCCGCGATCTACCCCGAGCTCCTGAAGCTAGTTCGCGAGCACAACTCGACCATCATCTTCGTAAATGCTCGTCGCGCTGCGGAGCGCCTCGCCAAGCGCCTCAACGAGCTCGCTCTCGAACAAACGTCCATCGAGCTTCCAGCTACTGAGCACGCGGGGGGAGGTGGGTCCCCTGCCCCGACAGGACCCGCCGACCCGGAGGCCCCCGTCGAAATAGCCCGAGCCCACCACGGGTCGCTGTCCCACGAGGAGCGCCTCGTGGTCGAGGAGATGTTGAAGTCGGGGCAGTTGCCCTGCCTGGTCGCAACGTCCTCACTGGAGTTGGGCATCGACATGGGTGCGGTGGATTTGGTGATCCAGGTCGAGTCGCCGAAGTCGGTCAGCCGCGGCCTGCAGCGGGTCGGCCGCGCCGGCCACTCGCTGGGCGAGGTCTCGCGCGGGCGGATCTTCCCCAAGTTCCGCGCCGACCTGCTCGAGTGCGCGGTGGTGGCGCGGCGGATGCGCGAAGGCGCGATCGAGGAGACCGTGATCCCGCAGAACCCGCTCGATGTGCTCGCCCAGCACCTGGTTTCGATGGCGGCGCTGGACGAGTGGGAGGTCGACGAGGTCGAGCGCGTAGTTACCGCCACCCAGCCCTTCGGCGAGCTATCGCGCGAACAGCTGGAGAACGTGCTCGACATGCTCGACGGGCGCTACCCCTCGGACCGCTTTGCCGAGCTGCGGCCGCGGATCGTCTGGGATCGCACCCGCGGAACGATGCACGGCCGCAAAGGCTCGCGCCAACTGGTCGTCACCAACGCCGGCACGATCCCCGACCGCGGCCTCTACGGCGTCCATCTGCCTGACGGCCGCCGCGTCGGCGAGCTCGACGAGGAGATGGTCTACGAGGCGCGCCCCGGCCAGACCTTCCTGCTCGGGGCGACGACCTGGCGGATCGAGGACATCACCCGCGACCGGGTGATCGTCACCCCGGCGCCGGGTCTGCCGGGCGCGGTGCCGTTCTGGAAGGGCGACGGAATCGGCCGGCCGGCGGAGCTGGGGCGGGCGATCGGCGCCTTCTCCCGCGAGGCGGTCTCCCGCGACCCGAAGGAGCTGGCCGGTGAGTACGACCTCGACCGCCGTGCCGCCGAGAACCTGGTCGCCTACCTGCGCGAGCAGCAGGCGGCGACCCGGGTCGTCCCCTCCGACGAGACGATCGTGGTCGAGCGCTTCCGCGACGAGATCGGCGATTGGCGACTCTGCGTGCTCTCGCCCTTCGGCGGCCGCGTCCACTCCGCCTGGGGCCTTGCCCTGGGGCAGAAGATCCGCGACGAGCTCGAACTGGAGGCGGACGCGATCTGGTCTGACGACGGCATCGTCATCCACCTGCCCGACGCCGACGATCCACCGCCGGCCGACCTGATCATGGTCGAGCCCGACGAGCTCGAGGACCTGGTTGTGCGTGAGCTCTCCGGCTCGGCTCTGTTCGGCGCCCGCTTCCGCGAGAACGCCTCTCGCTCGCTATTGATCCCGCGTGCCTACCCCGGCAAACGCACGCCGCTCTGGCAGCAGCGGCTGAAGTCGCAGAGCCTGCTTGAGGTCGCCCGGGACTTCCCCCGCTTCCCGGTCATCCTCGAGACCTACCGCGAGTGCCTGCGCGACGTCCTCGATCTGCCCTCCCTGCGCCAGATCCTCACCGACCTGCACTCGCGCAAGATCGGCCTGGTCGAGGTCGAGACGCCGACCGCCTCTCCCTTCGCCTCCTCGCTGCTCTTCGACTACGTCGCCACCTACATGTACGAGGGGGACACGCCGAACGCAGAGCGGCGCGCGGCAGCCCTCTCCCTCGACCGCGACCTGCTGCGTGAGCTGCTCGGCCAGGAGGAGCTGCGCGAGCTGATCGACCCCGAGGCGCTGGAGGAGGTCGAAGCGCAGCTCCAGCACCGCACCGAGGCGGGGCGCGCAGCGGATCGCGACGCCCTGCAGCAGGTGCTGCGCAACGTTGGCGACCTCAGTGCCGAGGAGTGCGCCGAGCGGGTGACCGAGGGTTACTCCGCCGCCTCGATGCTGGAGAAGCTGGTCACCGAGCGGCGCGTTGCCCTGGTCCGCATAGCCGGCGAAGAGCGCTATATCGCGGGCGAGGATGCCGGCCTCTACCGCGACGCCCTCGGGGTGCCGCCGCCGCCCGGCCTGCCGGAGACCTTCCTCGAAGACCACCCCGATGCGATGCGCGCCCTGGTGCGGCGCTACGCCCGCACGCACGGGCCCTTCCCGACCGCTCAGCTTGCCGACCGCTACGGCGTCGACCCGACCCCGGCACTGCGCGAGCTGGAGCGCGAGGGGGCGCTGGTGCGCGGCGAGCTGCTGCCCGGCGGCTCAGAGCGCGAGTGGTGCGATTCCGACGTCCTGCGTCGCGTGCGCCGGGCCAGCCTCGCCCACCTGCGCCGCGAGGTCGAGCCGGCGGGGCGCGATCGCTTCGCCCGCTTCCTGCCGAGCTGGCAGAACGTCGATGCCCATCGTCCTGCCGGCGCCGGTCCCGACCGCCTGCGCGACGCGCTGGTGCCGCTGCAGGGCGTCGCCCTGACGCCGAAAGTCTGGGAGGGAGACGTGCTGCCGCGTCGGCTCGGCAGCTACTCCCCCGCCTGGCTCGACGAGCTCTGCACCAGCGGCGAGCTGGTCTGGATCGGCGCCGGCTCGCGCGGCCGCAGCGACGGCCGAGTCGCCCTCTACTTCCGCGAGGACGTGCGCCTCGCCGGCCCGCCACCCGCAAACGCGAAGCTCGAGCGGGCTGACGGCGCCCCCCAGGAGGCGATCCGCGAGCGGCTCGCCTCCGGCCCCTCCTTCTGGCTCGACCTGCTGGCCGATCTCGACTTTCCGCCCGAGGAGCTGCACAACGCCCTCTGGGACCTGGCCTGGTCGGGCGAGGTGACGAACGACGCCTTCGCGCCCCTGCGGGCGCCGCGGCTGCGCTCGGTGCCCGCGCACGAACGCGGCGGCCGCCGCTTCGCCCGCCGCCGGTCCGGCGCTGGCGCCGCCGTGCAGGGGCGCTGGTCGTTGACCGCACCGCTCTTGGCCGACGCCCCCGGCCCAGGCGCGAAGCTGCGAGCCCAGGCCGAGCTGATGCTGGAGCGCTACGGGATCGTCACCCGCGAGACGGTCCTCGCCGAGGGGGTCCCGGGCGGCTTCTCGACCCTCTACGCCGAGCTGGGCAACCTCGAGCTGCTCGGCACCGCTCGTCGCGGCTACTTCGTCGAGGGGCTCGGCGGCGCCCAGTTCGCCCTGCCGGGCGCGGTCGAGCGACTGCGCTCGCAGCCAGAAGTAGACGGCTCCTTCCAGGTTCTCGCCGCCACCGACCCCGCCAACCCCTACGGCGCTGCGCTGCCCTGGCCCAAACCGCCGTCTGGCCGGCGGCCGGCCCGCGCCCCAGGCGCCTACGTCCTCTTGCGCGACGGCGAGCCTCTCGTCTACGTCGAGCGTGGCGGTCGCAGCATCCTCCGCCTGGTCGAGCTGAGCGACCCGGACCTGGCAATGGCGATGCAGGCTCTGGCGGATGCTGTCTCCGCAGGCCGCTTGCCGAAGCTCGGAGTGGAGAAACTCGACGGCGAGCCGGTAATCGGATCCGGCCACGAGGAGGCCCTGCTCAGCGCCGGCTTCAGTCGCGGCCCGCGCAAGCTCACGGCCTCCGCCCGTTGACTCACTCAATGAAAAATTTCAGCCGGTCTTCAGCGAGATGCCGACCCGGGCCGATCAGCCGTCCATGTTCTCTGTACGACAGAAGTCCAAAGCAACGCGAAGCACCTTCACCCTTCTGGGGTTTGTCATCGCCCTCCTCGTCACGATGGCGATTCGTCCCGCTGCCGGCACGGCCGCGCCGTCGGAGCCGGTCGAACCCCCTCAGCTCAGCTTCGAACCGGGGAGCTATGACTTCGGCCTTCACCCACTCAACTGGGGTTCGACCCAGACGTACTTCCAGCTGCGCAATGGGGGCGCGGAAGCCTTCCAGATCAGCTCCGGTGAAATCAGCGGGCCGGGCTCTGGCGCCTTCTCGACCGGCTACAGCAACTGCTATGGCACCACCTTACAACCGGGCGAATCCTGCTCGGCGCAGGTCTATTTCGGTCCCTACGACGCGGTGGAATACAACGCGCAGTTCCGCGTCAACGTCGGTTCCTACTCGTTCAGCGCCGATCTGAGCGGTACCGGCGGGCGAGCGACCTTTGCCCCGGCCGCGAACCCGGCCGACTTTGGTGTAGCCAAGGTCGGGTCCGCCGGGACGACCCGCGAGATCACGATCTCCAACACCGGCAACATGCCGGGCGGGATGTTCATAGCGGTGATCGCCGGCGGTGCCATCGGCAGCTTCCAGATCATCGACGAGAACTGCACCGGCGTCGAGATCGCGCCTGCCACGACCTGCACCGTCCAGGTGCGCTTCCAGCCGGTCAGCGAAGGTGTCAAGAAAGCGACGCTCGGCCTCTTTGGAGAAAACGACGGCCCCACTCCAATCGTCCTCACGGGTGTCGGCTCCGCTCCCGACTCGGTCCTCCCCCCTGCGGCCACCGATATCGTCACCACGGCGGCCGTTCCCGCGACTCAGCGGAGCTCGACGGTAGACAAGCGCAAGCGCAAGCCAGGCGTCCGCAGGCACCGCCGCCAGCGCACCTCGGTCCAGTCAGCACGTCTGGTCCTCAGAGCGCCCTGAAGCAGCCCGCCGTGTCCAGTCCGCCGGCGGCCTCTGGCCCCGGCGGACTTGCCCGTGCGCCCTTAGCGGGATAATCCGGGCGTGACCGCTGCGGAGGAGAGCCAGAGTCCGGTCGAGCTGCTGCGCAGCGTGCCGCTCTTCGCCGACCTCGAGCAGCGCGAGCTGGAGAGCTTCTCGCGGGTCGCTGTGCCGCGATCTTTTCCCGCCGCCACCCGCGTCTTCCACGAGGGCGACCACTCCGATGCCTGCTACATCGTCCGTACCGGCAGCTTCCGGGTCACCCGTGAGCACTCCGACGGCCGGGCGATCACCCTGGCGACGCTCGGCCCCGGCGACATCTTCGGCGAGCTGGCGATGCTCGACGGCGAGGTTCGCTCGGCCAGTGTCGAAGCGCTGAGCGACGGTGAGCTGCTGGCGCTTCCAGCCGGAGAGGTGCGTTCGCTGCTCGCCCGCCATTCGGAGATAACCGTGAAGCTGGTCGCCGCCCTGGTGCGGCGCCTGCGCGCCGCCAACGAGCGGATCTCGCGCCAGTCTTTCCAGACGGTGCCCAGCCGCGTCGCCGGCGTCCTCTCTCAGCTCGTCGCCGAAGAGGCGCCGCGAACAGGCGAGCGCGGCGAGATCACGATCCGCATGAACCAGTCCGATCTGGCCCAGCTCGCCGGCACCTCGCGTGAGAGCGTCAGCCGCTTCCTCGCCGATCTAGAGCGCGCCGGCGTCGTCCGCCCAGGCCGTGGTCGGGTGACGATCCTCGCGCCGGCGAAATTACGCAACTACATTTTTTGACATGACGCTTGAGTCGGTGGTCCGGTGACCGACTTTGCCAACCTGCGGGCGCGTATGGTCGAGCGGCAGCTGCGCCGCCGCGGCATCACCGACGAGCGTGTGCTGGCGGCGATGGAAGATGTGCCGCGACACGAGTTCGTGCCGGAGGGCCAGCGCGGTCGCGCTTACGCCGATTCGGCGCTGCCGATCGGCGCGGGGCAGACGATCTCCCAGCCCTGGATCGTCGCCGCGATCTGCCAAGCGCTGGAGCTGAGCGGCAGCGAGCGGGCGTTGGAGATCGGCTCCGGGTCTGGCTACTCGGCGGCGGTTCTCTCCCACCTCGCCGCCGAGGTGATCGGCATCGAGCGACACGACTCGCTTGCCGCCGAGGCCCGCCACGCGCTCGACCGGATCGGTGCCGAGAACATCGAGCTGCTGGTTGGCGACGGCAGCCGCGGCATGCCCGGCAGGGCTCCGTTCGAGGCGATCGCGGTCCATGCAACGGCGCCGGCGCCGCCGCGCTCCCTGCTTGGCCAGCTCGCCGATGGCGGCCGGCTGGTTGTCCCAATTGCCACCGATGGCGCGGACCTGCTCACCGTCTTTCGCCGCACGGGCGATGAGCTGCGCAGCGCGGAGATCGGCCCCTGCCGCTTTGTGCCGTTGATCGGCGAAGAGGGGTTCGAACCCGGTTAGGAGGGACTGGCGCTAGCGCGCCGACCTTGTGCGCAGCCTGTTGCGGCCGCCGTGTCCGATCAGGCTGTCGTGGTTGTTACCGATCAAGACGTCCGGCCCCGGTGAGCCCTCGAGCGTCTCGACCGAGTGATCGACGTGCCCAGGCGTACAGGGGGTGCCCCGTCGCAGTACCTGGCCACCGATCTTGGCGTAGACGCCGGGAGTGAAGCGGAAGAAGTTGGCGTTGTCGTTGCCCGAGCCACCGTCGAAGAAGTCGCCGTCGCAGGGATCGCCGCCGACCAGCACGTCAGAGCCTGGCCCGCCGATCAGCGTGCTCTTGCCGCTGCTCACCGGTACATGCAGGTCGGTGCGGGCGCCGATCAGCGCGTCATCGCCAGCGTTGCCCGCGAGCACGTCTGGGTCGCTGTCGTCGCCGGCCTCGATTACGTCGTTGCCGGGACCGCCGTCGAGGTTGTCGGCACCGGGACCGCCGTCGATCCGCACTTCAACCGTGGCCGGGACATTTCCCTCGATCTCGACCATGTCGTTGCCGCCGTCAACGTCGATGAGGATGGTTTGCACCCCGGCCGGGCAGACGGCGGCCCCGTTGCTCTCCGCGCAACCCTGGACGTTGCCACTGGGAAACGCCTGGGAGCCGTTGGTGACGATGAAGCTCGAGCCCTGGAAGCTGATCCTCACCGAGTCGTCGCTTGCGTAACCGTGGATGCTGAGCGAGCCGCTGCCGTCGATGCTGCGGACGCTGGTCACCTTCGGGCCAGCACCGCCGGTCGCGCTCTGCTCGCAGGCTTCTGCCGCGGTCCCGTTGTCGCACTCGGCGCCGTCGGGCCCGCCGTAGAGGAGGTCTGACCCGTTCCGCCCGTCGAGCTCATCGAAGCCAGCGCCGCCGTCAAGGCGGTTGTCGGCGCCGTCGCCGATCAGCGTGTCGCCGTAGCCGGAGCCGATCACGTCCTCCGTGCCGGCTGCGATCTGGTCCCGACCGTCGCCATAGGCGCTGCCATCGGCGAGGTCGACGGTGACTGCTTCGGAGGCGGTCGAAAAAGAAGCGATGTCGCGTGCGCCCGGTCCGCCGTCGAGCTTGTCAAAGCCGATGTCGCCGCGCAGCACGTCTTCGTCGCCCTCGCCACCGGAGATGTCATCGCGGCCGTGGCTGCCGTAGAGGCGGTCGCTGCCGCCCTCGCCGTCGACACTGTCATCGCCGAGCCCGCCGTCGACTACGTCGTTGCCGGCGCCGCCGGTCACGGGATCGTTCCCGCGTCCGCCATAGACCCTGTCGTCGCCACTCTCACCGGCGATCTCGCGGTCGGTCGCCTTGCCGGCGTAGAGCGTGTCGCCGCCGCCACCACCCCGCAGGCTGTCCGGTCCACGGCCACCGAGCAGGTCATCGTCGCCCGAGCCGCCGTTCTCGCGATCGGGGCCCTTGGCGCCAAACAGCTTGTCTTCGCCGTCGTCGCCATAGAGCTTGTCGCCGCCGGTGACGCCGAGCAGAACGTCGCCCCCTCCACCGCCGTAAAGCGAGTCGTTGCCACGGCCGCCGTTGACGGTGTCGTCACCGGGCCCGCCGCAGATCGTGTCGTTGCCGTTCGGCCCGCCCCTGATCTTGTCGTCGCCACCACCGCCGTAGATCACGTCGCTGGCCTTCTTGCCGACGATCACGTCGTTGCCGGCGGTACCGACGATCGTCGCGTGCTTGCCGCCGCAGGTCGCGGCGGTGGCCTGGCTCCAAGCTGGGACCAGCACGGCCAAGATAAGACCGAGCAGGGCGACGCTCGCACGCACGGTGATGGGGAGGGGGTGGTGGGTCATGCGGACCCATGCATCGGCTCCCCGCGGGCCGCACTGCAGACGTGCAAGACGGCGGTCTAGTGCTTACTTGGTAAGCCGGGTTGTCCCGCGCTCAGCAGCCAACCGGGTCGGGATCGGCGCGATCGCGGGTCACTTCGTCATCGCCCCCGCCGCAGCTGATCACCTTGTCCCGCTGGCCGTCGATCGCGTCGATGAAGTCGCTGCCGCCCTGGCCGAGAAAGCTGTCAGCGCCGGAATGGCCGAAGAAGCTGTTTGCGCCGCCGTCGCCGACGAGCACGTCGGGCCCTTTGGATCCCTCGAGGCTCTCGTTGTCGCCGCCAAGCTGGTCCATTCTGCCGCAGCCGTTGGGCCCGCCGCTGCCCCCGAGCTCGACTTGCAGCGCATCGTCGGAGCGCCCGTAGGAGACGGTGTCGTCACCTGGGCCACCGTTGTAGGAGTGGCCCTGGCAGGTGGCGACCGAGGAGACGAGCAGGTCGTTGCCGGCCCCGCCGGCAAGCTGGTCGGCGCCAGGGTCGGCATAGAGGACGTCACTGCCGGCGTTACCGGTCAGCGAGTCGTTGCCGTTGTCGGGCCCGTTGTAGTTCTCGCCCGCCTCGAGCACGTCGTCGCCCGGACCACCGCTGAGCGAGTCCGAGCCGGAGTTGCCGTTGGCCCGCACCTTGACACCGGCAGGGACCCCGCCGTCGATCTCGATGCTGTCGTCGCCACCGTCGCCGGTGATCACGAGCAGGCCGGTCGCGGTTGCGGCCGGGCAGGTGGCGACCGTGCCGTTTGCCTGGGTGCAGCCGTCGCCGGCAAAGACGCCGGCATCGTCGGAAACGGTCCAGCCGCCGTCGAAGGAGACGCGGATGTGGTCCGCTGCCGCGTCGCCTTGGACGATCAGGCTGGAGCCGTCGAGGCCCTGATTGAGGATCACGAAGGTGCCGTCACCCGGTGGGTTCGCCTCAGTGCCGCAGGAATGCTCGACCGAGAAGGCGTTGCAGTCGTCGGTGCCGGCGCCGCCGAACGCTTCGTCGCCGCCTCCCGCACCGTCGAGCTCATCGTTGCCGACGCCGCCGTCGAGCCGGTTAGCGCCGCCGTCGCCGACGATCTCGTCTCCCTGGGGTGAGCCGACGACATCCTCGAAGCCCTGCAGGGTGTCGTGGCCGTCGCCCTTTGCTCTACCCGCGGCCAGGTCGACGATCACGCCGCTACGAGTGGCACTCGAGTAGGCGACGATGTCCTGAGCGCCACCACCACCGTCAAGCGTGTCGGTGCCGCTGTCGCCACGGACGATGTCACCGTTACCGTCACCACCGTCGGCGGTGTCGATCCCGGTTCCCGCGACGACGGTGTCGGTGTCGCCGCCGCCCTCCAGCACCGGGTCGTCGCCGGCGCCGCCGTCGACTTTGTCGGAGCCGGGGCCGCCCTCGAGCTTGTCGTTGCCCTTGTCGCCGTAGAGCCAGTCATCGCCACCGTCACCGCTCGCCTCGTCGCTGCCTTTGTCGCCGATCAGCACGTCGCCGTCGCCGCCGCCGATCATCCGGTCGGGGCCTTTGGCGCCGCGGATCTCGTCGCTGCCGCTGCCACCGAGGAGACTGTCGCTGCCCTCTGCCCCCTCGAGGCCGTCGTTGCCATCGCCACCCTCGATGTGGTCGGAGCCGCTGTCGCCGGCGAGCCGGTCGTTGCCGCCGTCGCCGAAGAGCTTGTCGAAGCCGGGCCCGCCGTGGATCGAGTCGTCCCCGGGCCCACCGCAAATCGTGTCGTTGCCGTTCGGCCCGCCGCTGATCTTGTCCTCGCCACCACCGCCGTAGATCACGTCGCTGGCCTTCTTGCCGACGATCACGTCGTTGCCGGCGGTACCGACGATCGTCGCGTGCTTGCCGCCGCAGGTCGCGGCGGCGGCCGTGGCGCTGAAGCCGGGAATCAGTAAGAGAGCCGCGAGGACCGTGGCGAAAACGGCACCGGAAAGCTTGGCTGCATCGGTCAGGCGGGGGCTCATCGTTGTCCCCATCGACCGTTTCGAGGCTGCCTACACCTCGGAACGAACAAACGTCCACGGGAATGGAACGGCGTCCATTGGCTGGTCGACCCCCGGCCGACCGGGTTCGCCGCTTCGTGTGCGGCGACCGCTCACCCCGCCGTCAGATACGCTCGCAGCGCCATGCGCGGCGGGATCTACGTGCTCAACTTCTACTCCACTGTTTTCGTCGACCAGCTCAAGCGAGGTCGCAAGACGGCGACGATCAGACTCGGCGACAAGACGAGCAAGTATGAGCGCGGTCAGGTGGTCTGGATCACGGTCGGCTTCCGCCACAGCCCGCGCGAGAAAATCTTCGCCGCGGTGATCGACGACGTCGAGGTGAAGAAGATCGGCGATCTCTCACCGCGCGACATCGAGCATGACAATCCTGAGTTCCGCCGTCTCGAGGACGAGGTCAAGTTCCTCGAACAGATCTACGGCCGCACCGTCGGCCCCGATGACATCGTCACCGTGATCCGCTTCTCGCAGATCGTCGAGCCGCCGGGGGCGCATTTCGGAAACGGGGAGACGCCGCACCACAACTGAGGTTGGTGCGGCAGATCGATGGCCGACTACGCCTTCCTCACCAGCTGGTTGCTCGACTGCCCGCGGGAGCGGGTGTGGGAGGCGATCTACGACCAGGAGCGCTGGCCCCAGTGGTGGCGCGGAGTAGAGGAGGTCGAGGAACGTAACGGCGGCGATGGGGGCGGGGTCGGCGCGGTCTCGCGCATGGTCTGGAAGAGCCTGCTTCCCTACCGGGTCGAGTTCGAGATCACGACCACCCACGTCGAACGGCCGCACTTACTGCAGGCGGACGCGGTCGGTGAGCTGGCCGGGATTGGCCGCTGGCGTCTCTACGAGCAGGATGGTGTTACCGCTGTCCTCTACGAGTGGAACGTCTCGACGACGAAGCCGTGGATGAACCTGCTGGCCCCGATCGCCCGCCCTGCCTTTGAGTGGAATCACGACTGGGTGATGTCCCACGGCGGCACCGGCATCGCCAAGTTGCTCGGCTGCAAGCTGCTTGCCAGCGGATAGAGCATCCGCGGGGTTGGCAAGCGCCGACTGCGGCCTATCGTTATCTTTACCTTCCTTGGCACTCACGCATGTAGAGTGCCAACGCCAGGAGACCGCTGAAATGGCTCCAAGGCGCCAGAATTCATGACTTTGACCAGTAAATCATCGATAACGGAGGTCCACTGATGAAGCTGAAGCCCCTCGGGGACCGGCTGATCGTCAAGCCGATCGAGGAGGAGGAGACGACCGCTAGCGGCATCGTCCTCCCCGACACGGCGAAAGAGAAGCCGCAGAAGGGCAAGGTCGTCGCTGTCGGCGATGGCAGATGGGACGAGGACGGCGAGAAGCGGATCCCGCTCGACGTTGCGGAGGGGGACGAGGTCCTCTACTCCAAATACGGCGGCAACGACATCGTCGTCGACGGCGAGGACCTGCTCGTGATGCGCGAGTCGGACGTACTCGCCAAGCTCGGCTAGACCCCGCCCACAGGACTTAGAGAGACCAAGGAGGAAGGAACCCAATGGCTCACAAGGAGCTGAAGTACAAGGAGGAGGCACGCGGGGCCCTGCAGGCCGGCGTCGATGCAGTCGCCGATGCCGTCAAGGTGACCCTCGGCCCGAAAGGCCGCTACGTCGTGCTCGACAAAAAGTTTGGCGCGCCGACGATCACCAATGACGGCGTCACCATCGCCCGCGAGGTCGAGGTCGAGGACGTCTTTGAGAACCAGGGCGCCCAGCTCGTCCGCGAGGTCGCCACGGCGACCAACGACGTCGCCGGTGATGGCACCACGACGGCGACTCTGCTGGCCCAGACGATCGTTCGCCAGGGCCTCAAGAACGTCGCCGCCGGGGCCAACCCGTTGGCGCTGCGCCGCGGGATCGAGAAGGCCGTCGACGACGTGGTCGACAACCTGCGCAACAAGCAGTCCAAGGAGGTCGCCGGCAAGGAGCAGATCGCTCGCGTCGCTGCCATCTCCGCCGCCGACGATGAGATCGGCAACGTGATCGCCGATGCGATCGAGAAAGTCGGCAAAGACGGCGTCGTCAACGTCGAGGAGGGCCAGACCTTCGGCATGGAGCTGGAGTTCACCGAGGGGATGCAGTTCGACAAGGGCTACATCTCCCCGTACATGGTCACCGACCAGGACCGCATGGAGGCGGTGCTGGAGGACCCCTACATCCTCATCGCCAATCAGAAAATCGGCTCCGTGCGGGACATCCTGCCGGTGCTCGAGCAGGTGATGCAGGGTGGCAAGCCGTTGCTGATCGTCGCCGAGGACGTCGAGGGCGAGTGCCTCGCGACCCTGGTCGTCAACAAGCTGCGCGGCACCTTCACCGGCGTCGCGGTCAAGGCACCGGGCTTCGGCGACCGCCGCAAGCGGATGCTCGAGGACATCGCGATCCTCACCGGTGGTGAGGTGATTACCGAGGAGATGGGTCTCAAGCTGGAGAACACCCAGATCGACCAGCTCGGCAAGGCGCGTCGCATCGTCGTCTCCAAGGACACGACGACGATCATCGACGGCGCGGGCGATGGCGAGGGGATCAAAGGCCGGATCAACCAGATCAAGCAGGAGATCGAGAACACCGACTCCGACTTCGATCGCGAGAAGCTCCAGGAGCGACTCGCCAAGTTGGCCGGCGGCGTCGCCGTGGTCAAGGTCGGCGCCGCCACCGAGACCGAGATGAAGGAGAAAAAGCACCGTGTCGAGGACGCCCTGCAGGCGACCCGGGCGGCGCTCGAGGAGGGAGTCGTGCCGGGCGGTGGCGTCGCGCTGCTGAACGCGCAGTCTGACCTCGATCCCGACAAGCTCGAGGAGCCAGATGAGGCGACCGGTGCCCGCATCGTGCACCGCGCGCTCGAGGAGCCGGTCCGCCAGATCGCCGAGAACTCCGGCCTGGAGGGCTCGGTCGTCGTCAACAAGGTCCGCGACCTGAAGCCCGGCGAAGGCCTCAACGCGGCCAATGGCGAGTACGGCGACCTGATCAAGGCCGGCGTCATCGACCCGACCATGGTGACCCGGTCGGCGCTGCAGAACGCCGCCTCGATCGCCAAGAACATCCTCGTCACCGAGGCGATCATCGCCGAACCGCCCGAGAAGGACGGCGCCGGCGGTGGCATGCCCGGTGGCGGCATGCCGGACATGGGCGGGATGATGTAGCGACGCCTGCCCAGGCGTATCCTCGCTCTAACAGGCGAGTGACTTTGCGAGAGGCCCGGCAAATGCCGGGCCTCTCGCTTTTCGCGCTACGACGTCGGTGCCGGCGTGGGGGTGGTGGGTTTTTTCGGTTTCGGCGGCAGCGGCGGCAGCAGGCCGGCGTTGTATTCGGCTTCGGTGAGGAAGGTGGCGCGGCGGATCTTGAGCCGCAGGGTGTTCATGGCACGTGGATAGAGCTTGGGGTCGTAGGGGTTCTCGCCCGGGCCGAAGCCGGTGTAGTAGACGAACATCCGCACCCGGGGCCGTTTCACGACCCAGGAGATGAGCTGTTTGGCGAAGCGCGGTTCGTCCTCGCCGTAGACCGCCCACTCGGCAATCGCGATTGGCTTGCGCCGCCACTGCTTGCCGGCGTAGAAGCGGTTGAGGTCTTTCCAAACGGGATACTGCGAATAGAAGTCGGTGCCGGCCCAGTCGACCCAGCGCGAGCCGGGCCAGTAGTTGCCGGGGAAGTTCCCTTTCACCCGCGGGGAGCCGCCTGGCAGAGGGCTCCAGATGACGCTCACCGGTGCCCCGGGCAGTTCGGTCGGCGGCGGTCCTTTGGTGCGGTTGATCGGCGGTAGGCCGATTTCCGCCAAGGTCGCGTTGATCCCTTCCAGGCTGTTGCCGCCGCGCACGATCGCCGCGATCCGGCGGAAGGCCTGCTTGTACCAGCCAGTCGTGTGTTCGCCACCTTTCTGGCTGCCGTCGCAGTTGACCGCCGACCACGCGTTGAGGCAGCGGTTTGGCTCTCCCAGCGGCCTGATGTAGGCGGGCAGGCCACGTTTGAAAAAGAAGTCGTTGAGCTGCAGCAGGTAGTCGTCACCAGCGCCGAGCGCGATCTGCGCTGGGGTAATCAGCTCGGTCAGGGTCTGGTCGTCGATGGTCGAGATGTGCAGGATCGGCCGCGTCCCCGTTTCGCGCCAGCGTTCATAGGCCTTGTTGAGGCTGTTGCCCCAGGGGTGGAAGGTCTCCAGTAGCGCCGGGTGCTTGCCGCCAAGCAGTTCGGTGAATTCGTTGAACTCGAGCGTCGAGCCGCGGTCGCTGACCCCGAGGAAGACGTTTGGCTTGGGCGGGACCAGCGTGATGGCCGAAGCCGGTGCCGCCGCCAGAGCCAGGCTCGTTGCGCTCAAGACGAGCGCGGTGAGGGCTGTCTTAGTTCTCCGCCAGGACATCGGCCATCCTTCGCGGCGCGACGCCCAGCTCCTCGGCGTCTGCGGTCCCACGTTCGCTGGTCATCGCTATCTCCATCAGCTCTGCCTCCTCCCAGGTAGCGAACACGGTCTCGCCGAAGACGTTGCGGAGTCCGATCAAACCGGCGCGGACGAGAGGGAGGGGCATATGGATGAGCGGCCGCGGGCGACCGGCGACCCGGCTGACCAGATCGGACATATCGTCGTAGCTGAGGGTTTCGGGACCGGCCAGCTCGTAGCGATCGCGGCCGTCGCGGTCGAGGGCGCCGATCACGCAGCGCGCCGCGTCCGCCGCCCACATCGGCTGGAAGCGGGCCCGGCCCTCGCCGGAGACCGGCAGCGCCGGCAGGAAGGAGAAGCGGCGCAACAGGGTTACCCAGGGATCGCTGTGGTCGTAGACGATCGAGGGCGCGAAGATCGTCGTCTCCAGCGGTGAGGAGTTGACGGCCTGCTCGGCCAGCCACTTGGCGCGGAAGAAACGGGTGCGCTGAGCCGCCGCCGCGTTAAGGGCGCTGAAGAAGGCGAACCGCTGCACGCGGCTGCGCTCGGCGGCGCGCAGCAGTCGCACCGTCGCCAGGCCGTTCAGCTCCTCGATCCGGTGCGGCGGCTGATCGCGGATCGTCGCCGCCAGGTGGATCACCGTGTCGACCCCGCGTAGTGCCTGCCGCACCAGGTACGGATCGGACATCTCGCCGAGGTCGCCGAGGGCGATCTGCACGTCGACCCGGTGCGCGCCGAGCCGGCGCGGCTCGCGCACGAGGCAGCGCACGTCCTCGCCCCGCTCCAGCAGAAGCGGCAGCAGCCGTGAACCGATGCTTCCAGTTGCCCCCGTCAGCAGCAGCATCGGGACATCATGCCTAAAATATGCATTCGCGCTTGGCAGGGGTCCGCTACCCGGCCGGCACCGCAAAGTCGACCCAGGAGATAAGCACCGAATGACCTACGTCATCGCCGAGCCGTGCATAGGGACCAAGGACAACTCGTGCGTCGAGGTATGTCCGGTGGACTGCATCCACCCGACCCCGGACGAGCCCGACTACGACTCGGTTGAGATGCTCTACATCGACCCCGACGAGTGCATCGACTGCGATGCCTGCGTCGAGGCCTGCCCGGTCGACGCCTGCTTCGCCGAGGACCAACTCCCCGCCGAGTGGGCCAAATACGCCGAGATCAACGCCGAGTACTACAGGAGCAAGAGCGCGGCCTGAGCCGCGTCTGTCTCTTGCGCGGCTAGCCCTGAACGACCGGCAGCGGGGTGCCGCTGACGGGCGGTGCTTCGGCGGGTGCCGGAGTGGCCTGCAGGACCGGCAGCTCCTGTGGCGTGGTGGCGATGATGCCGCGGGCGGCCTGGCGGATCGCCTGCGAGGCCGGTGAGTCGGGCTCGGCGGTAGCCAGGGGGACGCCGTTGTCGGCGTGCTCGCGCAGCGGCTCTGAGAGCGGCACCTTGCCGAGCAGCGGAATGTCGAGCTCGTCGGCGAGCAGCTGACCACCGCCCTCGCCAAAGATCGTGAAGCGCTCGCCGTCGGGGGTGGTGAAGCCGGACATGTTCTCGATCACCCCGAGCAGCTCGAGGTCGAACTTGACCGCCATGTCGGCGGCGCGTTTGGCCACCGTCTGCGCCGCCGGCTGCGGCGTGGTGACGACTACGAACTTGGCCTGCGGCAGTAGCTGGGAGAGGGTCATCGAAACATCGCCCGTTCCCGGCGGCAGGTCGAGCAGAAGGTACTCCAGCTCGCCCCAGGCGACGTCCTCGAGGAACTGCTGGATCGCCTTGTGCAGCATCGGGCCGCGCCAGACGACGGCCGAGTTCTCCTCGACGAAGAAGCCGATCGACATCACCTTGACCCCACCCGCTGCTTTCAGCGGCAGGATCTTACGCTCGCCGTTTACCTCCGGTTTGCGATTGACGCCGAGCATGCGGGGCATCGAGTAGCCGTAGACGTCGCAGTCGAGTGCGCCTGCGGGATGCCCTTCGGCGCTCAGCGCCGCGGCCAGGTTGGCGGTCATCGTCGACTTGCCGACGCCACCCTTGCCGGAGGCGACGCAGATCACGTTTTTGACCTGGGCCAGCGCGCCAGCGGGCAGCTTGCTGCGGCCGAGCGTCTGCTGGAGCGCTCCCTTCTCATCGTCTGAAAGGACATCGAAGCCGACGGCGACGGAGGTGACCCCGTCGAGCTCGGAGACCTGCTGGGCGACCGCCTGTTCGAAGTGGGCCCGGATCGGGCAACCGGCGGTGGTCAGCGAGACGACCACCTCGACCCGCCCGTCCTCCTTGACCTCGATCGAGCGCACCATTCCCAGCTCGACGATCGAGCGGCGCAGCTCGGGGTCGATGACCGCGCGCAGCTTCTCGGTGATCTGATCCTGGCTCGGGAGCGGCATCACGGTCATTCTCGCAAAGCGCGGCGAGCGGGCACGCGGCGCCGCCGCAGCGGTGCCAGGCAAGACATCTGTCCGGGAGGGGGAGAGATCTACTCGCCGCGCCCTTTGGTCCCCACTGCAAAGCGATCGAGGGGGGGCGAATGTCGGGCACGCGCGGGAGCTTGGGACGGATCTTGGTGATGGGGGTTGCGTTGGCCCTGACGCTGTTGTTGCTCGGGGCGCGCGAGGCGACCGCTGGTCACTACTCGGTTGTGCAGTGCGGCTGGTACGTCGACGCGGATGCTGATTGGGCCGATACGACCGGCGGCGCAAAGTTCCGCTCCGATGCTTGGTGTGTGCCGCCGTCCGGTGTGGACCCGTTCAACGGCGTCCACATGAAGAGCTTCACCAAGGGCGGGGGCACCATCTCCGGCACCCGTTTCGCCCGCTGGCGCTGGGTGGCGCCGGGCGGCACCGGCATAACCGCGGTCACCGGTAGGTGGTGGCAGACGCTGCACGACGGCATGGAGCAGCGGATCGGTACCGGCAACTGGAGCGGTGGCTTCGATCCCTTCGCCACGGCCAGCGGCACGGACGTGACGCCGCGCATTTTCGCCGCCAGCTTTTCGGTTCCACAGCCAGCACTCGAGGACCGGTTGCTCTGCGCCCGTCCGGAGAACAAATGGTGCTCGATCGAGCCGGAGTCGTGGTCGGCTGTGCGGGCGTTGATGATCACCCTCTTTGACGGCTACACGCCGGTCCCCGGCGCCGCCGGCGCTGAATTGGCGGCGGGTGGCTGGCGGCGCGGGGCGCAGCGGGTCAACTACTGGGATACCGACGTCGGCGGTGGCGTCCGCTACAGCGAAACCCGCCTCGACGGCGCTCGGGTGGGGCTGACCGAGTACCAGTGCGCGAAGGCCTTTATCGACGGCGAGTGGAGGGCGACCCGGATGCAGCCGTGTCCGAGCGGGGCCGCGAGTGAGGTGACGGTCCAGACCGCGAATTTCAGCGACGGCCCGCATGAGTTGACCCGCTGCGCCACCGACTTCGCCGGCAACAGCGCCTGCCTCTTTCCGGTCGGCGTACTGATCGACAACCACCCGCCGACGTCCCCGCGCAATCTCTCAACTGCCGGTGGCGAGGGCTGGCGTCGCATCGACAACTTTGACTTCTCCTGGAGCAACCCCGATCAGGGACCAGCCAGTCCGATCGGTGCCGCCTACTGGCGGATCACTGGCCCCGCCGGTTACGACACCGGGGTCAAGCTGGCGACGGGGCGCGGCATCTCCTCGCTCCCCGACCGAACCCTGCCGCGGCCGGGCGTCTTCAACTTCCGCATCTGGCTACGGGATGAGGCCGGCAATGCCGACTCGTCCACGGCGGTCGAGTTGCCGATGCGCCTCGATGACGTACCCCCCGGCGTCGCCTTCGAGCCGGCGCCCGAGCCGGCGGGCGCCGAGCCCCCGACGACCGTCAGCGCCAAGGTCAGCGACGAGCATTCCGGGGTCGCAAAAGGCAGGATTGCTTACAGGCGAGTTAACGCCGAGCACTGGATTGAGCTGCCGAGCAAGCTGGAGGAGGGGGAGGTGGCGGGTTCTGCGCGCCTGGTTGCCGCAGTGCCGAGCAGCCTCGAGCCAGGTACTTACGTCTTCCGCGCCGATGCCGAGGACGCCGCCGGCAACGTGGCGTCGACCACGCGCCGTGCGGACGGCACCGAGATGGCGTTGCGCAAGCTGCCGCCGCCAGTGGGTCCGAGTCGGCCGGCGGCGCGGCAGGGCGACAGCTCTCGTGCGGCCCAGCGAGCAAAGACCCGCCTCTTCGCCGAGCTGCGCTGGCGCAAGCGGCGCGGCCAGAGTGTGACCGTCCCCTTTGGTGCCGGCGCGGCGCTCTCGGGGCGGCTGCTCAGTGCCGTTGGCGCCGGGCTCGGCGGGCGGCGCGTGCGGGTCGTCTCGCGACCCTCACACGGTGCCTTGGCGCGGCGTCAGGTCGAGATCGTCCACACCGGTCCACGCGGCGGCTTCAAGCTGGCTCTGCTGGCCGGGCCCTCGCGGCGCATCACGATCAGCTTCGCCGGTGAGCATGGGCTGGATGCGGCCCGCCGCCCAGGGCTGTCGCTACGTGTGCGCGGCTCAGCAATCCTCAAGGCCGCGCCGCGCAGTCTCCGCAACGGCCACTCGGTGCGCCTGTGGGGGCGGGTTCGTACTCGCGGAGCGCCGCTCCCCCGGCGCGGCAAGCTGGTTGCGATCCAGTACTTCGAGAGCGATTCGCGCCTCTGGCGGCCGGTGCTCGTTACCCGCAGCAACCACAGCGGCCGTTTCCGGGCCCGCTACCGCTTCCGCTACATCACCGGCACGGCACAGATCCGGCTGCGCGCGGTTGCTCTCGCCGAGGAGCGCTGGCCCTACGCCCCCGGTGCCTCACCGCCGGTTCTCGTTCGGGTGAGCGGCTGATCCAGATCATTTAGGGTGAGCGGCCATGTCACAGGCCACGCTCCACACCAATGCCGGGGAGATCGTGCTCGAGTTGCACGACTCCGACGCCCCGAAGACGGTTGAGAACTTCCGCAAGCTCGCCGCCGACGGCTTCTACGACGGGCTGATCTTCCACCGGATCATTCCCGACTTCATGATCCAGGGGGGCTGCCCGGAAGGGACCGGCCGCGGCGGGCCGGGCTACACCTTTGAGGACGAGTTCAACGACCACAAGGTTGTCCGCGGCGCCCTGGCGATGGCCAACGCGGGTCCGAACACCAACGGCTCGCAGTTCTTCATCGTCACCACCGAGGCGGCATCGTGGCTGGACGGCAAGCACACCGTCTTCGGCACGGTCACCTCGGGAATGGAGACCGTTGACGCGATCGAGAAGACCGAGACCGATGGCTCAGACCGCCCGCTTGAGGATCAGAAGATCGAGCGGGTCGAGCTCTCCGACTGAGAGTCTCTCTAGGGCTGCTCGGCGGAGCGCTCGGAGCGGCGCCGCAGAAACGCCTGGCCCGGTTTCCAGAGGCTGACCAGGCCGGCAACGAGGGTGACGAGGAAGATCTGGCCGATCATCATCTCCAGCCCCGAGACCATGCGACCCACCTGCCCCGCCGGGACCAGGTTGCCATAGCCGGTCGTGGTCAGCGTCGTGTAGCTGAAGAAGAGGAAATCGCTGCCCTCGACGTTCGCTGCTGCGCCGAAGAAGCCGCCGCCTTCGAGCCGGTCGATCAGGCCGTAGGCCCAGGTGAAGAGGATGCCGAGTGAGGCGTAGACGCTGATCGCGCCGAGGATCGTGCGCGAGGAGACCGTGTCGGAGGTGACGACGCGACGTAGCACCGCGCCCATCGCCACTGCCAGCAGGCCGATCTCGATGAAGTTGGCGGCGCTGAGCCAATGCCGGCCGCCGGAGATCGCGCCGATCAGGGCGAGCAGGACCGCCAGCAGCGCCGGCACCAGGGCCCGCCTGACGAAGACCGGCTTGGCGTGGGCACTGGTCAGCGCGACGACCGAGGTGGCGCCGGTCACGGCGGTCAGCAGCACCGCCGACCAGCCCCCGTTCGAGAGGACTGAGGCGAGGATGTAGGTGAGCAGGACCAGCAGCAGGACCAGCCCGAATGCATCGCTCGCGCGCTGGGCACGCTGCCGCCACCGCTCACGGTTCATGCTCGGTAGTTCGGCTGGGAGGCGGGCGATCCTGCGCCAGGCGTAGTTCGCCGATCGGGTGACCAATCGCACAATCAACTCGGCCTTTCAGAACCTAGTCTCCATTAGGTGCGCCGCGACGACTTCTACTCCTCTCCGCTCGGTGCCGCCTACAGCGCCTACATGGAGCGGCCCCGGGTGTAGCCGCGCCGTCCGGGGCGGCGACACCAGGCCCTACTACGCGAGCATGGCTGCGGCTGGTGAGGTGCCCGCCGGAGAGACGATCGTCGACTGCCCCCGGCGGGGCGGGCCCGGCGATGCGCGCAATACCGGCTGAGGCCAACTACGTCGGCGTCGAACCCACGAGACGTCCTTACGAGGCGGCGGCCTTTAGGGCGCGGCCGCGTGGCTTGGTCAGACGCTCTGCCGAAACGAACCCAGCGCGCGCTTGACCTCTGCGGCTGACGCGTGCTTGACCTATTGCCTGGTGGTGATCACGCCAGTGATGCGGGGGTCGGGCGCAAAGCGCCCTTGATGCCACCCTCGCGGCGCTGATTCTGCGGGTAGGTCGGGGGGTGGCGACTACGTGAGGAGCGCGACAGCCCGGAGCGCTGCCGGTGTCGGCATCACGGTCTCCTCGTCCCGGTCGGAGAACAGGCCGAACTCGCGGAGATTGCGGATCGCCTGAGCCGCTGTCTCGATCTCCCTGGTGTCGTCGGCGTCGCTGATGATCCTCAGCGCAAGCTCTTTGGCCGTCAGGCTTTGGGGATGCAGTTCTGCCGCAACTTCGAGGATTACGGCTTCGACTACCGCAACGTCATATTTAGGCGAGGTGTCAGCGTTGGTCATGTTGCTCTCTCAGCGGTTTGCGGGGCGTGGCGCGGGACGACGTGGGGGGCGACCCTGCCCGCCCTACGCCCCCGACGTGGGACTACTTCCCCGCCGCCCCCGCCTTGCGCCTGCCGCCCCTCTTGCTCCCGCCGCCGTTTTGACCAGCACCGTTTGCCCCGTTTGCTGACCGCTCGCCGCCCCCTCGACCTGCGCGACCAGGGCGTGTATGTCTGCGGGCTCCCAGGCTGCCTCGAAGGCCAGCAGGGCGAAGGTGTAGCCGGTCGCCTGCCCGCCGTCGCCGTTGGCCTTCTCCCTGCGCTTCGCCGTTGCCCGCTGCTCGTTTTCGACTTCCTTGGTCGCCCGCTCCGCGATTGCCCGCACATTGCGCTGCCCCTCAGCGTCGAGGACGAGTGGGGTGCGGGTGATGTGATCGTGCTCTCCTTGCAGCTTGCCCGCTTTCAGGGCTTCCGCCAGGTCGTTGAACAGGTCGCTGGCCTGGCCCGCGCCGACCACGGCGCGCAGCCCCCTCCTGAGCCCTCGCCATGCCTTCGCCGGGAACAGGGTTTTCACGCTTGCGCGGTAGTAGTGCTCGACCGCCCCCCGCCGTGGCTCGGTGCGCGTCTCTTCGATCATCCCGTCGCAGTCGTCGCGCAGGACCTTGACGTGGTAGCTGACCTGGCTCAGACCCTCATCGAGCGCCTTCGACAGCGCCTTGGGGCTGACCTCTCCCGCCACAGCGGCGAGCAGGATGTGCTGGCGCAGGACATGATCCAGCGCCTTGACCAGCCGGGGGTCCACCAGCACCGGCAGGTGCTCCCCGCCCTTCCCGTTGCGTGGCTTACCTCTAGGCATTCTCTCACCCCTTCCATTCACCGGGACGCGGGAGGAGCGATGGAGCACCACCCACGGAATTACCCGGACCCGACTGCCTAACGTTCAAACAGTCAGTTCTAATTTGAGTAGTGAACAGTTACAGATAGGAACGTGAGAGTCTGTACCAATTCCTCGAACTTTAATTGGCTGCTAGTCAGGTATTTACCTGGTAAGGGTTTCGCAAGTCTTCCACTAGCGTAACGGGTGGTGCGGGTGAGGTGCGACAGCGCTCGAACCCTTGAGTGCACACGACAATCGAGACAGTCTCCTCTCCAGACTCGGCGCTGCGGTTGGTCGATTCGGCCTCTATCTCTTGCGCGCGCGCCCATGAACGGGCTAGCTCATCAGCAAGGTCATTGCGCCCTCGGGTATCGAGGTTGAACCATCGCCACGCCATCCAGACACGAGGGTCGTTGCTCATCTTCCCTGCGCGGAACGCAGCCTGAGCCTCAGCCATGCTCGACTGCAGGATCAGGCCATAAATCTCCTGTCGAGTCTCAGTCGGCATCGCCCACATTTCCTCGTCATTGAAGTACGGCAGTTCGACGGCTCGATAGAAGTGCTCGTTCGTATTGCGCACCGGGGCGATTCGCGCCAGTTCGATGGAGTGGGAGGCAAGCAGCTCCTTGATGTGGTGTTCGACCTTGCTGAGGGGATATCCCATCAGCGTGGCGAGTCCGCTTGGGCTGCGCGGGCGTTCATGAAGGTATCCCAGGATTTCGACCCGAACGCGGTGGGCTACCGCGTAAGCAACAGCATCCTCAACATTCCGCTTGCGAAGGTTCTTAGCTGCCTCTATTAGCTTGGCCACCACCGCTGCAATCCTCCTCGCTCTGTTTGGCTTTCGGTATTCAGGCGTGGCAGAGCATATGTGGGATTGCTGATCAATTTCTGCCTCGCACCGGGCCTTTCCCCTGATAGTCGGGATTTCCTTAGCATAAATCGCTTCCCTCGGCGATTTGCCGAGGCCGACGAAGTAAGGGGGGTGAGAGCAGATGCAGATCGCACAGGTTGCGCCGGTCGTTTCGACCCTGCGTGTCGCCAAGCACGCCTAGAGCGCGCATGTAGAGGGCCGATCTCGGCCCGCTTGCGGAGGGGCTGGGATCGGCCCCATCGCCTACGTTCAACGGGCGGCATGGGGGCTGAGAGCCTACTCAGGGACTTGTGAAGTTTCCTATGGGGGTTCTGGCCCGTAAGACAGAGGATTGCGGCATGGCCGACCTCGGCACCAATCTGCGCGAGGCGCGGGAACGGCTCGGTCTGACCCAAGAACAGGTCGCCGAACGGAGCGGGGTCCACGCCACAGAGGTCAGCCGGATCGAGGCGGGGAAACGCGATCCGCAAGTTTCGACCGTGGAACGGCTGGCCGAGGCGGTCAAGGTGAGGCCGGGGCAGCTGCTCGAATAGTCGGCTATTCCCAGAGGACATAGGGTTTCTCACAAGGTCGGGACCGCGTGGTTCATCCTGTGGGTTGACCTCCCATGACCTCCCGGGGGGGGGCAACCGTCCCGACCCATCACAAGCGAGTTCTGCAGGTTGGCTGTGCGCTTTCCAAATCCGTCGATCTGCGACTACTGCGCTAATGCGGCTCGAAGCACTGCGAGTCCTTCACCGATCGGCGACCCTCGGCCGAGGCGGATTGTCTGTGTACCGCTGTCGTGCTTTCGGATTCCGCTCTACAAGCGGAGGGGGTGGGATTCGAACCCACGAGACACCCGAAGGCATCTAACGGCTTTCAAGGCCGCCGCATTCAACCGCTCTGCCACCCCTCCGTCATTCAGGACAGCCCGTCGATGCTAGCCGCAAATGTATGGACTAAAGGGCGCCGAGCAAAAGGGTGGGGCGGTGATTGGATAGGGGGATGCGCCGGTTGCTCGTCCTCGCTTCGGCGATGGTCTTTTTCGACGTCACGTTCTACGCGGCGATCGCTCCTCTCCTGCCGGACTACGTCGACGACTTCGGCTTGAGTAAGGCAGAGGCGGGAATCCTCGCGGCCAGCTACGCGGCCGGAACGCTGCTCGCCTCCTTGCCCGCCGGCTTCGTGGCGACGCGGGCGGGGCCGCGGCGCACTGTGATCGGCGGCCTGCTCCTGCTGGGTGTCTCCAGCCTCGTCTTCGGCTTCGCCGGCGAAATCGCCCTGCTCGACGCCGCACGCTTTGTCCAGGGGGTGGCGGGGGCGCTGATTTGGTCCGGAGCGCTGACTTGGCTCATCACCAGCACCCCGCCGGAGCGGCGCGGCTCGGTGATCGGCACCGCGCTCGGCACGGCGGTGGCGGGTGCTTTGGTCGGCCCGGTCCTTGGCGCGTTAGCCGCCGAGGTCGGGACCGAGGCCGTGTTCGGCGCCGTGTTGGGCATTTCCCTCGTGCTCGCCCTGGTCGCCTCGCGCTTCCCGGAGGCTGGCCCGCCGGAGCGCCAGCCGCTGCGCGAGGTGGCGGCGGCGCTCCTCAGCCGGCCGGTCCTTACCGCGACCGCGTTCGTCGCCGTGCCCTCGCTGATGTTCGGCGCGGTTGAGGTGCTGGTGCCGCTGCGCATCGATGATCTTGGCGGTGGTCACCTGGCGATCGCCGGCGGCTTCGTCGCCGGCGCCGGGTTGGAGGCCGGATTGGCTCCCTTCGCCGGGCGCTATTCCGACCGGGTCGGGCGCCGCACCCCCTTCGTCACCGGCACCGCCATCTGCGCCCTGGCGATGGTCGTTATCGCCGCGGCGCAGGCTCTCGGCCCTGTGCTTGTCGGCTTGATCATCGGTTCCCTCGGCGCCGGCGTCTGCTTCGCGCCGGCGCTGACCATGCTCTCGGAGGCCGCCGATGTCGGCGGCCTCCAGCAGGGCTTCGCTGCCGGCCTCTCGAATATGGCCTGGGCTGCGGGCCAGACCGGCGGGGCGCTGGCCGGGGGAGCGGTGGCAAGCGCCGCCGGTTACGCGGTGCCGAGCCTCGCGGTCGCGGCGCTGCTCCTGCTCACCTCCGCCTATGCGTTTCGCACCCTGGTGCCGCCCCTGGCCCAGCCGGCCCAGGGTTAGACGGGCTAGCGTTACCCCGTGGCTGATACCTGGAGCAACTGGAGCGGGGACCAGCGATGTTCCCCGGCCGAGGTTGTCCGGCCGCGCGATCGCGACGGGCTGGCAACGGCGGTCGTCGTGGCCGCCGAGGCCGGGCGCACGGTCAGCGTCGTCGGCAGCGGCCACTCGTTTACCGAGGCGGCGATGACCGACGGGACCATGATCGACGTCGCCGGGCTGAGCGGCGTGATCGATGCCGAGCCCGACCAAAGCTTGATCAAGGTCGGCGCTGGCACGGTGCTTGCCGAGCTCAACGAGGAGCTGCACCGACTCGGCCTGGGGATGGAGAATCTCGGCGATATCGATCGCCAGACCGTCGCCGGGGCGATCTCCACCGGCACCCACGGCACCGGCGCGAAGCTGCGCAACATCTCCGCCCAGGTCGAGGCGGTGGAGATCGTCACTGGCGACGGTGGCGTCCGCGACCTGGACGGGACCGAGCCCGACCTGTTGCGCGCCGCCCGGGTCAGCATCGGCGCCCTCGGCGCGATCTCGGCGGTGACGCTGCGCTGCGTCCCCTCCTTCGTGCTCGAGCGGATCGACTCGCCCCAGCCGCGCGAGGAGGTCCTCGACAGCTTCGAGCAGCGCGCAGAAGAGCATGACCACTTCGAGCTCTTCACCTTCCCCTACGCCGACTCAGCCCTGGTGCTCGAGCGCAACCGGGTCGACGGTCCGCCGCGGCCGCGGGGACCGGTTGGCGCCTACCTCAACGACACCGTGATCGAGAACTGGGCGCTGGAGGCTCTCTCGGCCGCCGGCAGGCTCGTCCCGGCTGCAATCCCACGCCTCTCCCGCCTTGCCGCCGCGCTCGCCTCGGGGGGCAAGACCGTCGACCGCAGTGACCGCGTCTTCGCCAGCGAGCGCCGCGTTCGCTTCACCGAGATGGAGTACGGGGTGCCGCGCGAGCATGGCCCCGCGGCGGCGCGCCGGGTGATCGATTGGGTGCGCTCCAACCGCTACCCCGTCTTCTTCCCGATCGAGATGCGCGTGGCGGCCGGCGACGACGCCCTGCTCAGCCCTTCCCACGCGCGCGACACCGCTTACATTGCCGTGCACCAGTACCGCGGTATGGAGTGGCGCCCCTACTTCGAAGCGGTCGAGGAGATCATGCGCGACTATGGCGGTCGGCCGCACTGGGGCAAGCGTCACTTCCAGACTGCTGAGACCCTGGCGCCGCTCTACCCGGAGTGGAAGAGGTTCAGGGCCGCCCGCGACGAGCTCGACCCCGACCGCGTATTCGCCAACGAGTACGCGACCCGCGTGCTCGGGCTCTGACGAGCGCTACATTTGCCACGTTATCGGGGGCAAATGTAGCGCTCGTCAGAGAAATGCTTTGCCCTCGCCGCGGTAGGTGGGTACGACGTCGACTATCTCGCCGCCCTCGACCAGGTGCAGGGCGTCGAAACGCTCGCAGAGCTCGCCTGCCTTGGCGTGGCGCAGGTAGGCACGGTCGCCGATCGAGAGGCTGGCCGCCGGGGAGCCGAGCAGTGGCGTCTGCACCTCGCCGGCGCCCTCCTCGGGGTCGAGGCGGAGGCCGGTGGGCAGCCAGGGTGCCGGCAACCTGCTGGGGTCGCCGCCACCGGAGGCGAGGTAGCCGCCGCCGAGCGCGGTTGCCACACCTGCCGCCGGCTTGCGCACTATCGGCAGCGCGAAGCCGGCCGCCGGGGTCAGTGAGAAGCGGCTGTAGTGATCGAAGAGGGCGGGCGCATAGAAGCCGGAGCCCGCGGTCACCTCGGTGACGAGCTCCTCGGCGGCGGTCAGCTCGAGGCTGCCGGTGCCGCCGCCGTTGACGATCGGCAGTGGCGCGAACTCGCGGATGGCGGCGACGATCGCGCCCCGCCGCCCGGCCAGCTCAGCGGCGGAGCGGCGCTGCATGAAGCGGATCGCGCTGCCGCGCAGCCGCCGCCCGGGCGGACGATCGCCGACGCCGGCGATCTGCCCCTCGTAGGACATCAGCGCGGCCAGGTCGAGTTGGGGGCGGCGGTCGATCTCGCGGGCGAGTGCGACGGCCTGCTCGACCGTGTGCACGGGGGAGCGCTTCGGCCCGACCTTGGTTCTGCCGCCGAGCGCCCACCAGCTTGCGTCGAGGTCGATGCAGACTCTCACTGGTGGGGCTCCGGTGCCGAGCACCGACTCGATCGCGTCGAGATGCTCGCTGCAATCCACCATCACGATCGGCGCCCCCTCCGGGTTGGCGGCCGAGCGCAACGCCAGCTCCCCCAGCGCTTGCGCGTCGGCGGTTGGGTAGGCGAGCAGCAGGTTCTCGAATCCATGCTCGGCCAGCCACAGCGTCTCCGGCAGGGTGAAGGTCATCTGCCCCTCGAAGCCGTCGTCGCTGCGCAGAATGCGCTCCTGCAGCGCCCGGCAGCGCAGCGACTTGCTCGCCACCCGGATCGGCTTGCCGCCCGCGCGCCCCAGCATCTCCGCCGCGTTGGCCGCCATCGCGTCGAGGTCGACGAAGGCGAACGGTGCCTCGACCTCGGCAAAGATCTGCTCGTACTCCTCATATGGGCGTGCGGGGGGCAAAGCCACGCCCCGAGACTAACCGCGGGCTAAGCGGAGAGGGAGGGATTCGAACCCTCGAGAGAGCTTGCGCCCCCTACTCGCTTAGCAGGCGAGTGCCTTCAGCCACTCGGCCACCTCTCCGGGCCCGAAAACCATAGCGCCGCCCTCGCCATACGGCACGGTCGCGTCAGGTGTGGCGGGAGCGGATGACGACGCGGGCGCCGCGCGAGGGGATCATCGTTACGTTGCGGTGCACCGCGTGCTCGGGCGCGGGGTCGTCGGCCTCGAGGTCGAGCCGCCGGGCCATCGTCTCCAGCACCACGCGCTGCTCGGCCATCGCCAGGGCCGCGCCGAGGCAGCGGCGGATGCCGCCGCCGAAGGGGATCCATTCATACGTTCCGGGCTTGCGGCCCCCAACGAAGCGCTCGGGGCGAAACTCGAAGGGCTCGGGGTAGATGTCCTCCCGATGGTGAACGAGGAGGATGCTCATCAGGACGGGCGTCTCGGCCTCGACCGCGTAGGAGCCAAGCTGCCACGGCAGCATCACGCGCCGGCCGATGATCGGGATCACCGGCCGCGAGCGCATTCCCTCGACGATCGTCGCCTCGATCTGCTCGGCTGCGTCGCCCTCGCCGCGAACGGCGTCGCGCAGGGCCTCGTGGGCAGCGGGATTGCGGACCAGCCGCTCCCAGATCCAGGCCAGCGAGTTGGCCGTCGTCTCGTGACCGGCGAGGACCAGGGTCAGCAGCTCGTCGCGCAGTTCTTTGTCGCTCATCGCCTCACCCTCCTCGGTGCGCGCTTGCAGCAGCAGCGAGAGGATGTCGCGGCGCTCGCCGAGATCGTCGGCGCGGCGGCGCTCGGCGATCACCGCGTAGGTCGCCCGGTCGAGCATGTCCCAGGCCGACCTTCATCAGCCCGACCGGCTCCTCACGATTGAGGTTGATCAGTTCGCTGACCTGGGCCAGGGGCATGGTCGAGGCTTCGACCAGCCGCTTGGTCATCTGGCGTAGCCGGTACTCCGGAGTGCCGCGCTCCGGCTTACCCTCGATGCCGAAGATCCCGGCCATGATCACGTTGAGCGTGATCGCCTGCATGTGCGGGGCCAGGGGGAAGGGGCTGCCAACCGGCCAGCGGTCGATCTCGCGCTCGGCGGCATCGGCGATCAGCTGCGTGTACTGCTCGATCGCCTCGCCGTGGAAGGGCGGGAGCAGTAGTTTGCGCTGGCGCATGTGACGGGGACCGATCGCGGTGAGGACCGAGTTCGGGCCGACCACGGGTCGCAAAGGCGACTCGCCCGTCAGCGAGGGTGCCTGCTCGGGCTTTGCGGTGAACCTGGGTCGAGCGGACCAGCGGGCGAGGACGGTGCCTCGCCAAGGAGGCCGTCGGCGGCGGGTGGATTCAGCGGCGCGCCGGGTTCGGCCAGCTGGGTCACCCAATCAGTGTTACACAGATCGATGTCACATCAGACAGCCTCTACAGTCATGTGACGTATGCACAACAGGCGGACCAAGATCATCGCGACGGTCGGCCCCGCAAGCTGGGATGTCGAGGTTCTGACGGAGCTGATCGAGGTCGGCGCTGATGTCCTGCGGCTCAACTTCTCCCACGCCGATCGGGAGCGGCACGCGCGCACGGTCGAGTCGATCCGCACGGCCGCCGAGCGGGTTGGGCGGGAGGTGGCGGTGCTCGGCGACCTGCCGGGGCCGAAGCTGCGAATCGGTGAGCTGCGCGGCGACGTCGCCGAGCTGGAGACCGGCATGCACGTGAAGCTGACGCCGCAGGCGGTCGAGGGGGATGAGGAGACGATCCCGGTCGATTGGCCCGGAGTCAGCTCGCTGCGCGAGGACGAGCTCGTCTACCTCGCCGATGGCTCGATTCGGCTGCGAGTGCGTGAGCCCGAGGACGGCGGCGTCGACGCCGAGGTCGAGGTCGGCGGCACGCTCTCCTCCCACAAGGGAATGAACATTCCGGGCTTCACCGCCCAGGCGGCGACCGACGGCGACCTCGGCTGGGTCGAGTTCGCGGTCGAGCAGGGGATCGACCTGTTGGCGATGTCGTTCGTCTCCTCGGCGGCTGACCTCGAGCCGGTCAGCGAGCGACTGCGATCGCTGAATTCGGACATCCCCCTGATCGCCAAGATCGAGAAGCGGCAGGCGGCCGAGAGGGCGGAGGAGATTGTGCGCGCGGCGAGCGGCGGGATCATGGTCGCGCGGGGAGACCTCGGGATCGAGCTGCCGCTGGCGGAGGTGCCGGTCGTGCAGAAGCGGCTGATCCGAGCGGCCGGCAAGGGTTCCAAGCCGTCGATCACGGCGACGCAGATGCTCGCCTCAATGGTGACCGAGCGGCGACCGACCAGGGCCGAGGTGACCGACGTCGCCAACGCGATCTTCGACGGCACCGATGCGGTGATGCTCTCCGAGGAGACCGCTGTCGGCAAGCACCCGGTGGAGGCGGTGCGGGTGATGGACCAGATCGCCCGTGCAACCGAGCCCGACCTTCCCTACGGCGAGTGGCTCTTCAGCCGCACCGACCAGGCCACGCAGGACGTCGCGGACTCGGTCGCCCAGAGCGCGGTCGGCGCCGTCTACCGGCTCAACCTCGCGGCGCTGGTCGTGCCGACGCGGAGTGGCCGCACCGCGCGCCTCGTCTCCGCCCACCGCCCCAACGTGCCGGTGCTGGCGGTCTCGCCCCGTGCTGAGACGGTGCGACGGCTCAACCTGCTTTTCGGCGTCACCGCGGTGCTCAGCGAGCACGAGGAGGAGGTGCGCGATTTACTCGACGATTGCGCGTCGCTGGCGGTGCGCAACGGCATCGCCAACTCGGGGGACCTGGTCGCGATCGTCGCCGGCATGCCGGATCAGGAGCTGGGAACGAACTTATTCGAGGTCCATCGGATTCCCTGAGGCGCGCGGTAGGGTTTCGCCGCAGTGACCGACTTCGACGCGATCGCCCAGGGGATGACGCAGGCGGTGCCCTTCGCCGGGTTCCTCGGGCTGGAGATAACGAGCGTCGCACCGGGGGAGGCCGTCGTGGTCCTGCCCGAGCGGGCCGAGCTGACCAACCACGTCGCCTCCCAGCACGCCGGCGCCCTTTTCACCGTCGCCGAGGCCGCATCGGGCGCGGCCTTCGTCGGCGCCTTCGCCGAGCGGATGGGAGAGGTGACGCCGCTGGCCCGCAGTGCCGAGATCTCCTACGAAAAGATCGCCAAGGGGCCGATCGAGGCAAGAGCAAGGCTGGCCGTTCCGGCCGCCGAGGCCCTCGCCACCCTCGACGCGGAGGGCAAGGTCGAGTTCCCCTGCGAGATCGAGCTCGCCGACGAGTCCGGCACGCAGGTCGCCACCGCGACCGTTCACTGGCACGTGCGGCTGAACAAGCCGGCCGCCGACTAGGAGGCCGGCGTGACGCTGGTCCGGCTCGAGCGCGATGAGGGTGGCTTGGCGGTCGCGACCTTCGATAGCCCGCCACTCAACCTCTTCAACCGTGAGCTGTTCGAGGACCTGCGGGCCGCCGTCGCTGCGGTCGAGGCTGAGCCGCCGCGGGCCTTGCTCTTCCGCGCCGAGGGTCGCGCCGTCTCCGGTGGGGTCGACGTGCACGAGTTCGATGGCCTCACGCCGGAGACCGGGGGGCAGCTCTGGGATGAGCTGATCGGGACGGTCGAGCGGGTCGAAGCGCTGCCGCTGCCGGTTGTCTTCGCCGCCCACGCGCTGACGCTGACCGCCGCCTTTGAGCTGGCGCTCGGTTGCGACCTGATTCTCGCCGCCCGCTCGGCCCAGTTCGGCCTGGTCGAGAAAGTCGTCGGCCTGACCCCGTCGATGGGCGGCACCCAGCGTCTCGCCGAGCGCGCCGGCAGCGGCCGCGCCCGCCACTTTGTGATGAGCGGTGAGCTCTTCAGCGCCGAGGAGATGGAGCGCTGGGGAGTCGTCAACCTGCTCTTTGAGGACGATGGCTTCGACCAGCGCGCCCACGCTTATGCGGCAGAGCTAGCCGCCGGGCCGACCAAGGCCCACGCGATGACCAAACACATCCTGCGTCGGTATCGCGAGGGCGGTATTCCCGCCGCAGACCAGGCCGTCCGCGAGGACGCCGCCGACCTCTTTGCCACCGAGGACCTCCAGCGCGCCGTCAAGACCTTCCTCGACGAGGGCCCCGGCCACGCCGAGTTCCAAGGCCGCTGATCGCCTAACAAGCGCCAGCCCCGCCGCATAGAATGCCCCGAAGAGGCGTTCCCGTCTCAACCCGCGCCCGTAGCTCAGTTGGATAGAGCGTCGGTCTACGAAACCGAAGGTCACAGGTTCGAATCCTGTCGGGCGCGTTTGTCGAAGCCCGCTTGGGGAGCGGGTTTCCTGCGTTCTGGGGATCGCGCGAGAGGCGAAAAACGGCCATGGGGCAACGCCTGGGGCAATGTGAGGTCCAAGTGACCGTCAGCCGAAGCCCTTGAGAGGGGTCTCCCGTCCACCTACGTTCAGCCGCGTAAGCGAGAAATAGTGGCCCCGGCGGCGGTGGAACGCCCCGGGGCCTGGCACCGAAGACTGAGCTTCGATGCAGAGAGACGGTACCCGCCGTCCCGTCATGGGACGCATCGCGGGAGGTCTTTCGGTGCCCGACCGAGAGGAGGGGCGCCGATGCCCAGCAGCACCGCCACGATCAGCAGGGACCAGCGCGACGGCCTCTACGCGCTGGTGCGGAATCACCTCGGTGGCCTGAGCGACATCTTCGTGGAGATGGAGCAGCGCAAGGACTTCGATGCCGCCGAGCGCCTCGGGCGCGAGTTCGCCGAAGACTTCCGGCTGCTGGAGGACATCGGTTGGCGGTCGAATGACGGCCGCGAGTCCGTTGCCCTGACGATGCCGCTCGGGGAGTGTCCCCACTGCTCCAGCGGCTCCAGAACGAAGCTGAGCGCCTGCTGACCGAATCTCCCGCCGAGCGCAGGTCGAGGGAGGAAGACGAGGCGACCAGCAGGCGGTTTCGGCTCGGGTTCGACGCCTGCGAGGACGTGCTCTCCGGTTTCGACCGCGAAGGCGGCTGATCCGTGGAGCCCTCGCCCGAGGTCGCCGCTCGTTTCGCCAAGAACCTGCGTCGCTGTCGCGAACGGGCGGGGCTGTCCCAGGAAGAGCTCGGCTATCGCGCTCAGCTCCACCGCACCCAGGTCGGCTCCCTGGAGCGCGGGGTGCGGACGCCTCGGATCGACACGGTCCTGCGCTTGGCTGGAAGTCTCTCGGCGCCGGTCAGCGATCTGCTCGCTGGCCTGGAGTGGACGCCGGGATACGTCGAGGTAGTCGGCGGAGGCTTCGAGATTGCCGAGCGACCGAAGCTGAAAGCCGCATGACCTTCCAGACCTGCGACACCGTCACCTTCAAAGCCCGCTTCGCCAAGAACCTGATCCGCTGCCGCAGGCGAGCGGGCCTCAGCCAGGAGAAGGTTGCGATCCGCGCCTCGATCAGCCGCGGGGCCGTCAACAAGTACGAGAAGGAAGCCAACATCCCCAGTCTTGACATCGTGATCCGGCTCGGCGGCGCTCTCACGATCCCACCCGCCGACCTCCTCGACGGCATCGCCTACCGGCCCAGCTTCGTCGGCATGGGACCCGGCGAGTACAACATCGCGGATGCCGACCGGGACGGATAGATCGAGCAGACGCTCGGTTCGCTCTGCGTTCGTTCCGTACTTCGCTTCGCGCTTCGTTCTGTACTTCGTTCCGTAGTTCGCACAGAGGTCCGTACTGGGGTCCGCATCGGGGTCCGCACTGGGGTTCGCACGGGGTTTCCATGGGGGTTGTCACTGGGGTTGTCGTCGGGGTTGACAATCCCGGCTAACAAGCGGCCCTAGGTCGCTTATGGCCTAGCTTTTCGACGCTCCTAAATCGCTGACATCTATATCCCGAAGGGGTCTACTTCCGTAATCGTTCCTCTCCGGTGGCTGTCACCCAAGGCGCGGGATCGTCCCCGCCGCCGTCAGCCTCGCCGTGGCTCTGCTGACCTTCGCCTTCGGAATGCCCGCGCGCCTCGCTGTCGTTCGGCGCCGCACCTTGTAACGTTTTGTCCGTCAACGTCAAAACAGGGCGGCGTCGCGCTAACGACCCGCCCCCGGCTCACGAGGTACTAGCTCATGAGCGTTTCCCAGGATACGTCGGCCCCTGCGGCCGATCCAGGCTGCGGCGACAAGCGGCGGCTGTGACCGGACCCCGTTCATCGGTCCACCCCGAGTAAGAGTCCGGGGTTGATTGAGCCGTTCGTGTTGCCGATTCGCTGCCAGCTGGCAGCGAATCGGGCGGGAGACATCATGCCAAGCGCCGAGTGAGGGTGGTTGGCGTTGTAGTCGGCTCGCCAGTCGGCGGCGAGAACCTGTACCTCGGCCAGGGAGGTGAACTCCTCGAGGTTCAGCAGCTGTCGCGCAGCCGCGCGTTGAATGACTCCACGTAGGCGTTCTGCCAGGGCGAGCCCGGCTCGATGTAGGCGGTGCCGGTCTTGCCGAGCCGACACCACTCGCGCAGCACCAAAGCGGTCAGCTCTGGGCCGTTGTCGGCCCGGATGTTGGCGGGGGCGCCGCGTTCGGCGGCGAGGCGCTCGAGCACCTTGACCGTGGCGTCGGCGTTGATCGTGCGATCGACTTCGACTGCCAAGGCCTCGCGGGTGAACTCGTCGACGATGTTGAGGAACTTCAGCTCGCGGCCGTCATTGGTGGCGTCGTGTTGGAAGTCGAGCGCCCAGACGTGGTTGGGATACTCGGCTTTGAGCCTGTCCGCCGCCGTGGTGGACTCGCCCAGGCGTCGGCGCTTCTTGGCCTTGGCGGGCACGCGAAGGCCCTCCTCGCGCCAGATCCGCTGCACCCGCTTGCGGTTCAGCGAGAGGCCTTCTGTGAGCAGGTGGCCGTGGGCGCGGCGGTAGCCCCAGCGGGGCCGCTGTTCGGAGATCTTGCGCAGGCGGGCTCGCAGAGCCTGGTCCTCTGGGGCCACCTGCGGGCAGTGGCGCTGTGTGGAGCGGTTCTGGCCGGCGATCCGGCACGCCCGACGCTCGGAGAGGCCGAGCCGGTCCTGCAACATGCAGACGGCTCGGCCTCTCCGGGACGGGCTCAGAAGTTTCCCTTGGCGATCTCCTTGTAGGCGCGGATGTCGAGCGTCTGATCGGCCACGATCTGCTTGAGCTCGCGGTTCTCCTTCTCCAGCTCTTTGAGCCGCTTGACGTCTTCGGCCTTCATCCCGCCGTACTGGTTGCGCCAACGGTGCAGGGTCTGCTCGGAGACCTCCAGGGCCTTCGCCGCTTCCCCTGCCGTCTTTCCCTCCGAGAGCATCTGCTCTGCAGTGCGCAGCTTGCGGATGATCTGTTCGGGGCTGTGCCTTTGCCTCTTCACCTGCTTCGGTCCTCCTTTGCCCATTGTCGCGGGCGGGAAGGACTCTCAGACAGGGCGGACCGATTTCAGGGGGTCGGGCCAACGTGACGAGACCTCGCGATAGACGTGGACCTGTGCGAGGGCATTGCTGAGCGCAGGGCTCAGTTTGAAAAGACTCGCGGATGGGGGTTGCCCATCTGCCTCGTTGGGAGCTTGGATGATTGGATCCTGGGGAGACTTGAGCTCTAGTAGGTCGTGAAACCCGTCGAAACGCTCAAGTATGAAGTCCAACGTCCCGCGCGGAACCTCGTGGCGCGGTCGCATCTGGACATAGTCCAGACCAAGAAGCCAGAGGTTCTCCTCAATGAAATGCTGGAACGTCGTCTCAGTTGACTTCTCGTCTTCGAGAAGTGACGAGTACTTGTTGATCGCGGCCCGAGCGTCAGACAGGCGTTCGGCCGCGCGCCTGCCGAGAACCTCGCCCGCGTCACGCCGGCCATCTGGACTGTTCGTGAGTGCGCGGAGGAGGTTATGGCGGCCTTCGCGGTCGACGCTATGCAGCACTTCCGCTAGCGCGGCAATCACCCCACCGTCCAAGTGCTCAAGCGCTCGGATTGCAGCTACGATCTCGCGAGGATTGGCCTGTCCGGATGGGGCGCTGTCGCCGATGACTTTGCGAAGGTCAGCTATTCGCCTGGCATTACCAGCTGCCCACTCTCCGACCTGCTCTGCCGTTAGCTCCAGCTCAAGGAGCTTGCGAAGCTCCTCGGGTTTTCGGTCGCCGAGCTCGCTCAGCTGACCTACGTTGGTGATGCCCGAGCCGAGGCTACGGGCTAGATACGAGACTGCGGCATTGGCATCAGCGAGTGCGAGGTATTGAGGGAAATTGATCGCGAGAACAAAAAAGCCATCCGACTCGAACGATTCCTCCTTATCTTTGAGCTGCGTTAGAAGCAGCGCAGCAGTCTTCCCTTCCGGGCGTGCCCTGAATGCTTGTTCTGCCAGGCACTTCCCGTTCCGGAACTGCATGCGACCATCGAAGAAGTAGTCGCTCCACTCGATGTCGTAGAAAACATCGATGCCCCCAAGGTTGTAAGGGGCTCCCGGTCGGTGTCGTAGGGGCAGGGGCCATTCGAAGTCTTGGTCCATACCGAAATAGAGATACACGGTTCGGTCGACGGCATGGGATCGTCACTTGCCTATCCCGACCGGCTAGCTCTCTTCGACACCTACACAGCGGCAGCCGGAGAGGTCAGGCGTGTTTGGCGTCGTAGCCTTCGCGCACGACGATCAAAAGCTTCGCCTCGGGATTGCCCTCATGTATCGCGATCTGAGCGGAGCGGGCACGATCCACCTCGGCGTCGAAGTCGCCGGACTGGGGATCGGGGTCTGTCCAGGGGTCTCTCCCCATGTCGGCTGACGATTCGGGAGTCTGTGCCGTCAACGGATCAGCTTGACGGCGACCCCGACTTCCGGCAGGTCGGCCCAGTCCCCATCCGCTGTTACTGCTGGCACCTCGAAGCGGGCGGCCAGCGCGAGGCATGCGCGGTCACCGAAGGACAGCCCCTGACTTTTCGAGCGTGGCCGAAGGTCTGCGGCCTCGATGCCATCCTCTTCAGAGAAAGACTCGATTCGGAGTCCGCCATCGGCACGATCAACGGCTTGCCGGATCGTGGCCACCGTCGACCGCACGTGCTCTCCTCGCTCGGCCAGCTTGGCCAGCACCTCGGAGAAGTTGACGGTGCTGATGGCGGCACTGGCTTCGATCGCTTCGACTACCGCAGGGGCACCGGGCTCGTCTTGCAGCAGGGCCAGCAGCGCTGAGGCGTCGAGAATCGACGCCGGAGCCTCAGCCTTTGGCACGTCGCCGCTCGGCCTCTGCCCGCTCTTCCGCGCGGACCTCGGCTCGACGGTCGGCGATTAGCTCGTCCGCCAGGCTCACCCCAGGGGCGACGTGCGCAAACATGCCGCGCATCTCCTCAGCCGCCGCTCGGCGACGCTTGACAACGGCTTCATCTGCCTTGGTGGCGTGGGCCATGCCGTCATGGTACCGACCAGGGCCGAAGCGTCTCAATGCGGCTCCTGGGGCAACAACTGGGGCAACATGCCGCACAGATTCCAGCCGATCCCAGCGGGACTCGATTCGCCGAAAACCGCTTGAAACCGCGCTCCACGTAGCCCAGCCGATCTATGGTCTCGGGCTACGAAACCGAAGGTCACAGGTTCGAATCCTGTCGGGCGCGTTCGGTGAAACCCGCTTGTGAAGCGGGTTTGGATTTTGTGGCTGGGCGGAGCCGCCGAAATCGCCATGGGGCAACGCCTGGGGCAACATGAGAACCGAGTGAGGTTTCGCGGCAAGCCTTGAGACGGGCGTTCCGCGTACCTACGTTCGGTCGCGACAAGCTGAAATAGCGGCCCCGGCGGCGCGCTAACGTCCCGGGGCCGGCACCGAAGACGACGCTTCGATGCGGGAGAGACGGTACCCCGTGGCATTTTGACGGCCGCATTGCCGGCGGCTCTTTCGGTGCTTTACCGAGGGGGGGCCGCCATGCCCGATACCCCCACCATCACGGATTGCGGCTCACGAGGTGGAAGCTCATGAGCGTTTCCCGGGGATACGTCGGCCCCTGCGGCCGGTTCAGGCTGCGGCGACAAGCGGCGGCGGATCAAGCGCGAGAGCGAGACCGATCGCGACCGCGGTGAGCTACAGGAGCGCGCACGACGACCGCGTTCCTGCGCTACCTGGACGAGTGGGTCGAGCGCTGCCGTGGGCCAGGGCCGTCGCGGCTTCCGCGAGAACACCCGCGACGAATACCGCCGCCTGATCCGAATCTACGCCCGCCGTACTTCTCAGGGTCCGGCCGGCGGGTGGCTGACCCAGGCCATTGCCAAGCGAGGGGCTTCCCAAAACCTTGTTTCATGTATCGAAACATGAAACAATGGGCGACATGTTGAAGGGGCAAGACGTGGTCGTGCTGTTGAAGCTGCTCGGTTCGGCTGAGCGGGTGCCCGTGCGTGATCTTGCTAGCCAACTCGGCTTCGATGTCGCAGGCACGCATCGCGCCATGCGCCGTCTCGATGAGGCCGGCCTCTACTCGGGCGAGCGTCGGCGCGTCTTCCGGGTGCCGGCTGAGGAGTTCCTAATTCACGCCGCCAAGTTCAGCTTCCCCCCGAGATGGGGGGCCGAGGCCCGTGGAGTTCCGACGTCTTGGGCTGCCGAGCCGTTGAAAGGGGAGCTGGCGGAGCCTGCCGGACTGCCGCCGGTTTGGCCCTACTCAAAGGGGACGGTCCGTGGGCTCGCATTGGAGCCGCTCCACTCGATGGCACCCCAAGCGGCGCTTGCGGACCCCGAGCTGTGGCAGCGGTTGGTGTTGGTCGACGCGCTTCGAAGCAATGACAGCGCCCGTGTCAGTCAGCTGGCCGCCAAGCTCTTGCAAGAGAGAATCGGATCGTGAGCGTCGCGATGGTCGAGCGAGCCGCGCAGGAATTGGCGCCGTTCCTCGACGAGGTCGCTTTCGTCGGCGGCGCCACCCTCGCGCTCTGGATTACCGATCAGGCCGCGCCCGAGCCTCGGGTGACGAAGGACGTGGATCTCGTGGTCGAGGTTGCATCGCGGCTCGCTTGGTACGACTTCGAGGAACGCCTCCGTGCTCACGGACTGCGTCACGACACGTCGAGCTCGGTGATCTGCAGGTGGAGGGCAGGGGGTCCAGGCGACGAGCTGCTGGTCGACCTGATGCCCGGTGACGCGGCGATCCTCGGCTTCGAGAACCGATGGCAGCGACCGGCGCTAGACCATGCCGCGACTCTGTCGCTGCCATCCGGCCAGCGGATACGCGCGATCTCACCGCCCTACCTGCTTGCGACGAAGTTGGAGGCATGGAACGGACGTGGGGGCGGCGATCATCTGCGCAGCCACGATCTCGAGGACGTCATCGCGCTCGTTGATGGCCGAGCCGAGATCCTTGACGAAGTCGGGGATGCTCCCGACGATCTCGTTTCGTTCCTGTCCCGTGAGGTTGCGACCCTGCTCGATCAGCCCCGCTTTCTGGAAACGGTTGACGGGACCGTCGTCGGACTCGGGCGCGGCGGGTCGGGAGGCCGGTCCGGCGACGAGAATCGGGTCGACGACATCGTCCTGCCGCGGCTCCGCGTTCTCGCGGATCAGTAGATCGTTCGCGCCCCTGGGGCAACAAATGGGGCAACATGCCACACAGATTCCAGCCGATCCCAGCGGGACTCGATTCGCCGGAAACCGCTTGAAACCGGGCCCCACGTAGCCCAGCCGATCCGCGGACTCGGGCTACGAAACCGAAGGTCACAGGTTCGAATCCTGGCGGGCGCGTTTAGGCCGAAGCGGCCCCTCGCACTAGAATCGAGGGGCCGCTTAGGCGGTACATCCGGATGCGCCTAGGAGGCGGCGGCTGCCTTTATCCAGGCTGCAACCTCCTGGCTCATCCGGAGTTCCACGAGGTACTGCCCTGGGTCCCAGTGGGACTCGAACGGCTTCAGGCCGCCATAGCGGTGGTCGGCCCGCCGGCCGAACGCGCCAAGTGAGCCGGCCAGACTTTTCCGTCCGAACTGGAGGCCCAGGCCGTCCGCGACGGACTGGCTGTCGAGCCACTCGCCGGGATGCTCAGCGAGGTACTCGAGGAGACGCCTATGGGCGTCTTCCGAATCGCTGTACATCCGTTCGACGAGAGGCTGGGTCACCCCATTCCCTGCGCCGTTGTCTGGCGAAGTCGTACCCGCTTCAGGTGCGGCATCCAGCCGCGCGATCAACTCGTAGACGCGGGTCACATGCCGCACTGGGACGGGAACATTGATGAACTCCATGCTCTCGTGATTCATGTATTTGTCACCTCCTCTCATCGTTGGGGACTGGCTTATAGGCAGCAGGGTATATGGTTAACCACTGAAGCACAAGTGCCTTCTCGGCTCTCGCCACACGCTTACCGGTAGAAGTAACTCATAGAGCGGCATCCATCGCAATGCTGCGTGGTCGGAATGCGTGCCGATCGGCGGCGGGAACAGCAGCCGCAATGGTCGCCTCAGCCCCCGGACCGGGGCTGAGCGGGGCTTATGCCTCGAGCCAGGTGCCCTCGGGGCCGAGGTTGCGAATCGGCGTCGTGCCGATTTGGCTCTGACAGCCCCAGGACTCGTGGATGTGGCCGCAGACCGCTAGGCGGGGGGACTTTTCCTCGATCGCCGTAAGCAGGGCGGGACTGCCGAAGTGGTCGCCGCTGCCATTGGCGTCGCAGTGGCCTTGGGGGGGTGAGTGGAGGACGAGGATCCCGCCCTGCGGGCAGGGGGCAAGCATCTCGGTTGCGGATTCGTCATCCAGGTCGAAGCTCCACTCCCACGGCGTAACCGGGATCCCCGCACCCAGGCCGTAGAACTCGGCGCCGTCGATCGTCGTGCCGCTGCCGTGCAGGACGGTGGCGGCGCTCCAGGTAGCCGCTACCTCGCGCAGGGCATCCTCGGTCTCGTTGTTGCCAGGCACGAGGATCGTCGGCGTCTCGATCGCGGCGAGCGCGCCGATCGTCTCCTCCAGCCCCTCGTGCACAGAGGCGAAGTCTCCGGCCCCGATCACGACATCCGCATCCAGCGACATCTCGACCAACTTCGCCGCTTGGGCGAGGTCGCGGTGCAGGTCGCTGAACGCGAGCAGCTTCACAAGCCAAAACCTACCGAGTGCCTCAGGCCTCGGCCGGCGCCGCGCGCCGCGGCAGCCGTTCGCGCCAGCGCTTCGCCGGTTCCCTCTCCGCTTCCACCTGCAGGTCGAAATGACGCTTTGAGGCCCGTCGGCGGGTGGTTCCGATAGGCTGCCGCCGCTCATGCCTGACGTCTTCTGGATCGGCCTCGGAATCACCGCCTTCTGCGTGCTCGTGGGCTTCGTCGCCGGTGTCCGGTCGACTACGACCAGCACCCTTACTGCCGTCGCGATTGCCGCCTTTCTCGGCCTGATGGCCGGCTTCCCACTGTTGGCGATCGGTCTCGCCAACAGCTAACGCTCCCGGCGCGGCATAATCGATCTGCACCTCGGGTAGCCGCCCCCTGCGGTTTCCGCCCAGCGAATGGAAGGAGCAGAGATGGCCCAGGCAACTTCGGTTCCGGTGGTGACGCTTCATGACGGGGTCGAGATTCCCCAGCTCGGTTTCGGTGTCTTCCAGGTGCCCCCGGAAGACACCCAGGAAGTGGTCGAGGAGGCGCTCGAGGTCGGCTACCGCCACATCGACACCGCCGGTGCCTACCGCAACGAGCGCGGGGTGGGGGCGGCGATCGCGGCCGCAGGCATTCCCCGTGAGGAGATCTTCGTCACCACCAAGCTCTGGAACTCCCACCAGGGCTACGAGTCAACCCTGGGTGCCTTCCGAAAGAGTCTCAATCGACTTGGCCTGGACCGCATCGATCTCTACCTGATCCACTGGCCGGTGCCGACCGAAGGCCGGGCGCTCGACACCTGGCGCGCCTTCGAACGGATCCACGACGAAGGGCGCTCGCGCACGATCGGCGTCTCCAACTTTCGTATCGAGGATCTGGAGCAGCTCGAGCAGCAGGCGTTCGTGCAGCCGACCGTCAACCAGATCGAGCTCCATCCCCACTTCCCGCAGGCCGAGCTGCGCGCCTGGCATCAGGAGCACGGCATCGCGACCGAGGCCTGGAGCCCGCTCGCCCAGGGGGAGTTGCTGGTCAACGAGACGATCTCCAGGGTCGCTGCCCGGCACGATCGGACCCCGGCTCAGGTGATCTTGCGCTGGCATCTACAGCTCGGCAACGTCGTCATCCCCAAGTCGGTCACCCCGAAGCGGATCCGCGAGAACTTTGAGCTCTTCGACTTCGAGCTGAGTGACGAGGACATGACCGAGATCGCCGCCCTCGACGTCGGTCGCCGAATCGGCCCCGATCCCGCGACGTTCGTCTCGCCATAGCCTTCGACTCGTCAACGCGGTCGCCAATTGGGGCACTCTGACCGGCGCCCTCTGCTTTGCGATCGGCGGCGTCATGCAGGAGTTCGAGCACTCAGCCGGCCCGCGCCGCAGACGGGCATTGAGCACCGCGCCGGGCTAAGCCGCGATCTCGGCTGGCTGCGCGACCCGGGCCTTGTAGTCAGCCAGGTCGAAGTGGCCGAGGCGGCGGCGCAGCTCGAAGGTCGAGCCGGGGAACATCGTGCTGTTACGCCCGTTCGCGTCGAGGTAGTAGCTCATGCAGCCGCCCGCGTTCCAGACCGTGCCGGCGAGGCGCGTCTGAACCTCGGTGTTGAACCGCTCCTGCGTCTCGGCGCGGACCTCGACGCTGGTCAGATCGCCGCGGGACATCGTCTTCAGCGCCTCGACCATGTAGCCGATCTGCGTCTCGGAGAGCACGAACGCCGAGGAGTGGCCGTTGCCGATGTTGGGCCCGAGCAGGATGAAGAAGTTCGGGAAGCCATGGACGACGCTGCCGAGGTAGCCCGTAGGGCTTCCCTGCCAGACCTGCTCGAGGCTGCGCCCCTCGCGCCCCTGGACTCGCGCCGCGATCGGCAGGTCGGTGATCGTGAAGCCGGTGCCGAGGATGATCGTGTCGGCCGCCCGCTCGAGCCCGTCGGCGCCGACGACTCCGTGCGGCCGCACTTCCTCGACGGCGTGGGGGACGACGTCGACGTTGGGTTGGCTCAGCGCCCGGTACCAGTCGTTGGAGAAGAGCAGTCGCTTGCAGCCGATCGTGTAGTTCGGGGTGAGGATGCGGCGCAGCTCGGGATCGGGAACGGAGCGGCGAATGTAACGGCGGCCGGCCGCCTGCAGCGGCGCCAGCAGCCGCGGCTTGCGGTTCGCGACACCGAGGATCTCGGCAGTGCCGTAGAGCCCCCCGCGCACGGCCCGTTGGGTGGCCGGGTAGCGGCGGAAGATCGCATGAGCGCGGCGGCCCAGCGGCCGGTCCGCCTTGGGCAGGACCCAGTGCGCGGTGCGCTGGAAGACGGTCAGTTGCTCGACCCGCGGCTGGATCTCCGGCACGAACTGGACCGCCGAGGCACCGCTGCCGATCGTCGCGACCCGGGCGCCGTCGAGATCGTGATCGTGATCCCAGCGCGAGGAGTGGAAGACCTTGCCCTCGAAGCTGTCGAGCCCGGGTATGTCGGGGACGACCGGCTCGCTCCAGGGGCCGGTCGCCGAGACCAGAACCTGCGCTGCGTACTCGCCGGCGCTGGTCCGAACCTGCCAGCGCCGGTCGCGCTCGTCCCACTCGGCGGCGAGGACGTCGGCGTCGCAGCGGATGCGGTCGGCGACCCCGTGCTCAGCAGCGACGTCGAGCAGGTAACGGCGGATCTCCTCTTGCGGTGCGAAGGCCCTGCTCCAGTCGGGTTTTGGCGCGAAGGAGTAGGAGTAGAGCGCGGTCGGCACGTCGCAGGCGCAGCCCGGGTAGGTGTTGTCGCGCCAGGTGCCGCCGGGCTCACCGGCCCGCTCGAGAACGACGAAGTCGTTGATCCCGGCACGCTGCATGTGGATCGCCGCACCGATCCCCGACATGCCGGCGCCGATCACGGCAACCCTTACCTCTCGCTCGCTCATGCGAGGGGGATTCTAAGCGGCGTTTGGCTGGCTGGCCAGGAATACAGTCCGCAGGCCCGCTTCAGGCCTCCGCCGTGCCCGGACGCCGAACCGCGTGGCGGCCCTCGCCGTACAGGCGGGTCTCGTAGACGATCAGCGCCCAGAGCAGCACGTTGGCGGTCGCGAGTGCGACGAGGGCGGGCACCTCCATCGCGACCGGAACCAGGATCAACAAGACGACCGCGAGCAGCAGGCGCTGGCGGTTGACCGAATGGACGTGGCGGTAGCGGAAGGCAACGAGGCCGAGCAGGTAGAGGGCGATGCCGCCGAGCAGAGCGAAGGCCGGCACGGCGTCGAGGTGGCCGTCGAAATGGCCGATCGTCTTCTTCAGGCCGAGCGCGACGAGGACGATGCCGGCGATCATCGGCAGGTGCAGGTAGGAGTAGGAGTCGCGCGCCATCTCGTTCTGAACCTGGCCCGGCTCGGCCTCGACCAGGCGGCGGCCGGAGACGATCGCGACGATGTCGAAGTAGACCCACCAGAGCGCCGCGGCGAGGGCGACGCCGAGCACGGCGGTGGCGCCGATGCCGAAGGTGAGCGCGCCGGCGGCACCGACGCCGATCGCGACGATCGACTCGCCGAGGGCGATGATCACGATCAGCCCGTGCCGCTCGGCGAAGTGGCCGGGAACCAGCTTCCAGCCGCGGGAGCCGAAGAGGTAGGGCCCGCCCATGTCGAGCAGCAGGGCCAGCGCCCAGAGGGCGCCCTGGGCGAGGCCGTCGAAGAGTGAGGCCGTGACCAGCAGCGTGACGGCGATCGCGGTGCTGGCGGCAAGGCCGAGCACCGAGTGGCGCAGGGCGTCGTCATCCGGGCTGGCGAGCATGAAGAGGCCGATGTGGGCGACCCGCACCGCCCCATAAGCGAGGGCGAAGACGAGCGCCAGGTCCCCGAACGCTTCCGGCACGCAGAGCGAGACGATCAGCAGCGCCGCCATCGCACCGAACATGACCAGCCGCACCGCGCCCTCCTCGGGGTCGATCAGGCTGGTCAGCCAGGCGTAGCCGACCCAGGTCCACCAGAGCACTCCCAGCACGAGCAGGCCCTGAGCCAGCCCCGACCAGCTCGGGTGGTGGGACATCAGCGCGGTGCACTGGGTCAGCGCGAGGACGAAGATCAGGTCGAAGAAGAGCTCGAGCGGCGTTACGCGCTCTTCTTCGCGCAGAGCTGCGCTCAGCCGCGGTCGCCGCTCTTCAGGCATCCTCGGCAGCGTATTGCTCGAGCAGCGCCTGCTCCTCATCCCGTCTTGGGAAGCCGAAGAAGACGAGCGCGGCGCCGAGCAGGACGGCGACGATGCCGGCGGCATACGCCCACTCGTCACCCTGCAGGAACGACGACTTGGCGGCGGCGATGATCTGGTCCGAGTAGGCCGGGTACTGGCTGGCGAGGTCGGCGGCGCTGGAGAAGGACTTGGTCAGCTCACCCTGGACGTTCTCGCTGGCCCTGCTTCCTTCGGGTGAGGCAGCGATCGCGGCGCCCGCCGCGGCGGCGTAGCCGGCGGTCAAGAGCGCGCCGAAGATCGATTGCATGATCGCGCCGCCGAGATCGCGCTGCAGGTCGGCGGTGCCGGAGGCCATTCCGGCGCGCCGCACCGGCACCGACCCGGTCAGCGAGTGCGAGGCCGGGGTGCCGGCGAAGCCGACGCCGATTCCGATCAGGGCGTAGCCGAGGCCGACCTTCCAGTAGGGAATCCCCTGCTTCCAGAGCAGCAGCATGACGAGGAAGCCGAGCAGGCAGAAGGCGTAGCCGACGAGCAGGGTGAAGCGGGCGCCGCGGCTCTCGACCAGCTTCGCCGAGCGGGGCGCGACGATGACCATCAGCGCCGCCGCCGGCAGGATCGCCAGGCCGGAGTCGAGGGTCGAGTACTCGAGCACGTTCTGCAGGAACTGCTGGCCGATGAACATCGCCCCCATCAGCGAGCCGAAGACGATGATCCCGGCGCAGGCCGCGACCCAGAAGATCCGCCGCGAGGCGACCTCGAGGTCATACAGCGGCGCGGCGACGCGCCGCTGGCGCCTGACGAAGACGATCGTTGCCGCCAGGGCGATCAGGCCGAGGCCGATCGCCACCGTGCCCTTGCCCGGAACCGGCGCCAGGTTGATCCCGAGGACGAGGGCGGCGACCAGCAGCATCGAGAGGATGCCGCCGAGGTTGTCGACCGGATCGCTGGTCTCGTTGACGTGGGCGGGGACGAAGCGCCAGGCCATGAAGAGGGCGAGGACGGCGAGCGGCAGGGTGACGAGGAAGACCGAGCCCCAGTCGAACTGCTCGAGCAGGGCGCCGGAGAGCAGCGGCCCGAGCGAGGCGATCGCGCCGCCGATCGCCGACCAGAGCGCGATCGAGCGGGTCCGCGCCTGGCCCGACCAGAGCGCGGTGATCAGCGCCAGCGTGGTCGGGAAGGCCATGCCCGCAGCGACGCCACCGAGCACGCGGGCGACGAAAAGGACCTCGTCCGACGGCGCCAGCCCCGCCAGCAGCGAGGCGGGGATCGAGAGACCCATGCCGAGCAGCAGCATCATCTTGCGTCCGTAGCGGTCGCCGAGCGCGCCGAGGTAGAGCACCGAGGTCGCGAGCCCCAGCGAGTAGCCGACGGCGATCAGGTTGAGCGTCGTCTGGCCGGAGCCGAAGGCCTTGCCGATGTCCGGCAGGGCGACGTTGGCGACGGCGAGGTTGAGGTTGGCGACGGCGGCGACCAGGATCAGCGCGGCGAGAACCAAACCGGCGCGCTTGGGGCTCGACTCCGTCATCTACCGCGGCAACCTATCCAGCATGACGGTCCTCACGCGGAGGCTCGTCCGACCCTGAAAGGATTGACGCCGATGGCGGACCAGCGCAAGCGCCCCGAGCAGCCGCGGGCGGAGAGAGTCCTGCCGGGTATCTGGAGGCTGCGGCTGCCGCTGCCCTGGCCCGGCGTCCCGCATGGCAACGTCTGGGCGGTCGCCGCCGACGGCGGCATCGTTCTCTTCGACACCGGCATCGGTGGTAAGGGCGGCCTGCGCCGCTTCGATCTGGCCCTGGCCCAGGCCGGCTTCGGCCTCGAGGACGTGCGCCTGCTCGTCTGCACCCACTCGCACACCGATCACTACGGCCTGGCGGCGCCGATCGTCGAGGGTGCCGGCTGCGAGCTCTGGATGCACCCGGCCTGGGAACACGTTCGCCTGATGGCCGACGATCCGGCGGCGGCGATGGAGAACCGGATCGAGGTTGCTCGGCAAAGCGGCGTGCCGCCCGCCGCCCTTGAGCGTTACCGCGCCATGCGTGAAGAAGACGACGACAACGGCATCGACGCGATCGTCGAGCCCGACCGCGATCTCGTGCCAGGCGTAGAGGTCGAGACGGATCTCGGCGCCTGGAAGGTCTATGAGACGCCCGGCCACGCCCCGTCTCACGTCGTCCTACACCAGCCCGAGCGCAAGCTGATGATCTCCGGCGACCACCTGCTTGGGCGCACGGTGCTCTTCTTCGATTACGGCCACACGCCCGATCCAATCGGCGAATTCCTCGGTGGGCTGGACGAAATCGAGCCGCTTGACGTCGACCTTGTCCTGCCCGGCCACGGGCGCACCTTCCGCGACCCCGAGACCAAGATCGCCGAGTCGCGCCGCCAAGTGGATCAGCTTCTGACCAAAACGCGGGCCACCCTCGCCGAGGGTGAGAAGACCGCCTTCGACATCGTCGCCAAACTGCTCGGCCCCGACAACGTCAATTCCCCGGCCAGCGCATGGGCACTACAGATCGTCCTCTCCTGCCTCGACCATCTGACGATTCTGGAGGAGGTCGCAGTGGTCGATGGAACCGACCCGCAACGCTGGCGGCTGACGAGGTGAGCGGGTGTCCCGGCCATCTCGCTAGGCTCTCGCGTTGTGGCTAGCTTCACTCTTGTTCGCGAGGTGAGCGCAGCGCCCGAGGTGGTGTTCGACGTGCTCACCGACCATCGACGCTATGCGGAGATGACTCCGTTGCGCAAGTCCGTGCTCGAGCGTGAGGGGGAGCCGGCACCCAACGGGGTTGGGTCGATTCGGAAGCTCTCGGCGGTGGGACCGGCGCTGCGCGAGGAGACGATCGTCTATGAGCGGCCGAGCCGCTTCTCCTACAAGCTCCTCTCCGGCCTACCCGTCCGCGACCACGTCGGCACGGTGTCGCTGGAGGCGAATGGGGCCGGGACCAAGGTCACCTATGCCGTGAAGACGACGGCGACGGTGCCGATTGTCGGAGGCGTCGTTGTCGCTGCCGTCAAGCAGGGCGTTACGCAGTTGCTCAATGGGGTCGCCGCCGAGGCAGAGCAGCGCGCCGCCGGCAAGGGCTGAGCCGGCCCGGATGGGCCCGGCTATCAACGAGAAGGAGCTGCGGCGGCGCGCGATCGATGGCGTCCGCGACGAGGTCGAGGCATTTGGCAGTGGGGCGCCGAGCTCGCGCCTGATCCGGCGTCAAGGGTTGGTTGCCTCACTCACGCCCGTCTCGCCCCAGCGTTCTCTTTTCAACTCGGTCTTTCTCGACGATCCGGCGGTGCTGGAGCAGGAGTACGAGGCGCTGGCCGAGGCCTATGAGGGTGCCGGTGTGCAGGCCTGGACTGTCTGGGTCGTTGATGAGGATCGGGCCACCGCGGAGTTCCTGGCTGGCCGTGGCCATGCTCTGGACGCTGCGCCGCGGGCTATGGCGATGCAGCTGGGTCAGCCTCCCGCGGTCCCCGAGGCGCCGGACGGGATTGAGTCCGGGCCCTGCGACGCGCCGATCGCAGCCGCGCTCAACGATCGCGCCTACGGCTATGACGAGAACGGCTTTCGCGCGGCGCTCGCCGGCGAGACGTCGATCCGCTGGCAGGGCGCCTTCACCGATGGCGAGCCGGTCAGCTGCGTCGGCACGATCGAGGTCGGCGACGATTGCTGCATCACTGGCGTCGCCACCCCGCCCGAGCACCGCGGGCGGGGCATCGCCAGCTGGCTGCTACTGCGTGCGCTCGCCGCGGCCCGCGCCGCCGGTGCACTGACCGCCTCGCTGCAGGCGACCAAAGCGGGAGCACCGATCTACGAACGCCTTGGCTTCCGTGACTTCGGCTTCATCGAGATGTGGGAGCTGCGGCGGTGAAGGCCCGGTTGGCTGCCATGTGGATCGGTGCCCAGCGGCTCTGGCGCGAGCACCGCTGGGCGACGCTGGCGCTGATCGCCGCCGTCCTGATCATTCTCGGCGGCGTCGCTGGGATCGCCTACGACGAGCTCAAGCGCCCGGCAGACATCCACAACACCGACGTCCCCTTCCAGGCGCAGAAACCGAAGGTGCAGAAGCGCAGGACGGTGAGCTGGCCGCTCTACGGCTACGACCGTGCCCGCACCCGCTACCTGCCGGTCAAGGGCGTGAAGCCGCCGTTCCAGAAAAAGTGGCGTTACACCGACGGGCCGCTGCTCGAGTTCCCGCCGGTGATCGCCGGCGGCAGGCTCTTCTTCGTCGACAACAACGGCTACGCGATCGCCCTCGACGCCGACACCGGCAAGCAGCTCTGGAAGCGGCGCATCGGCCGCCTCAACGCCTCCTCGCCGGCCTACTCCAAGCAGCGCCTCTACATCGTCAACCTCGTCCCCGGCCACGTGGTCAAGCTCGATGCCCGCAACGGCAGGATGCTCTGGAAACGCCCACTACCGGGACGGGCGGAGTCCTCGCCGGTCGTCGTCGGCCGCAGCCTCTACTTCGGTTGCGAGGACGGCAACCTCTACTCGCTCAGCACCAAGAACGGCAACGTGCGCTGGGTCACCGGCCTCGGCGGCCCGGTCAAGTCAGCCCCGGCCTACTACGGCGGCGTGCTCTACGTCGGCGACTACGGCGGCTACATGAATGCGGTCCGGGCAAAGAGCGGCGAGCTGGTCTGGCAGAGCGATTCGCTCGGCCAGGGTTTCGGCACCTCGGGCGCCTTCTACTCGACCCCGGCCGTCGCCTTCGGCCGCGTCTTCGCCGGCAACAACGACACCCGCGTCTACAGCTTCGACCGCCGCGACGGCACGATCGCCTGGACCTACTCGACCGGCGGCTATGCCTACTCGGGCCCGGCCGTCGCCAGCACCCGCCACACCGGCCCCACCGTCTACATCGGCTCCTTCGACGGCAACGTCTACGCACTCAACGCCGAGAATGGTGAACCGCGCTGGATTCGCTACGCCGGCGGCTCGATCATCGGCTCGCTGGTCGCGGTCGGCGACATCGTCTACGTCGCCGAGTTCGACGACACCTCGACCACCGGCTACGCGATGAAGGGCGGACGTACCGTCTTCCGCTACCCCCGTGGCACCTACACCCCGATCGTCTCCGACGGCCGCCGCATCTACCTAGTCGGCTACTCCAGCATCACCGCCCTACAGCCCTTCAAATACAAACGGGCGATTGCCGACCGGGTCGTCGCGCGCTAGCGGCGCTTCTTGGCCGCGACGCCACCCGGCGGGGGAGGGGGCGCCTTCGGCGGGAACGGGGCGAAGGAGGGGAAGCGCCCGTTATGGATCATGTTGCGCAGGACGCCGAGACTGGCCGGCCAGTTCTGGATCCGGTAGGAGCTGGCCGAGCCGAAGTCCTGGTAGTAGATCAGCATCTTGGCGCGGCGATGGCGCTCGACCCAGGTCATCAGCTTGCGCACGTAGCCGGAGTCGTCGCCGGTTGAGACACCCCACTCGGTGATCGCGAAGGGCTTTCCCGAGAAGCGTTTGTAGAGACCGTCCAGCGCTTTCCAGTCCTGGTTGTCGGAGTAGATGTCGGTGCCGGCCCAGTCGACCCAGCGGCTGCCGGGGTAGTAGTGGCGAGGCCGGTTGTGGGGGACGGTCGGCGAGCCGGCGGGCAGCGGGCTCCAGATTACTTCGATCGGTGCCTTGGGAAGGCCGCCGACGTTGCTCTGCAGCGGCGGCAGGCCGGCCTGGCGCAGGCGCGCGTCGATCTCGGTGCGCTTGCCCCCACCGTGGACGATCACGTAGATGCGGCGGAAGGCCCGCTTGTAGGCCAGGGTGCTGTGGGCCCCGTCGCGGGCCTTGCCGGCGCAGTCGTAGGCGGCCCAGACGTTGAGGCAGCGGTTCGGCTCGCCGAGGGGGCGGATGTAGGCCCGCATCTTCTTCGCCCAGAAGAGCTTGTTGAGGCGGATCAGGTACTCGTCACCGGCGCCGCTGGCGATCCCGCGAGGACTGATCAGCTCATGCCCGTCGTTGTTGTCGGCGGTGCTTATGTGGAGCACTGGCCGCGCTTGCGCCGCCTGCCAGCGTTCGATCGACTCGGGGAAATCGGAGCCCCAGGTGCGGAAGGACTGGACCAGGGCCGGATGCTTGTTCAGGGCGTCGGAGAACTGGCCGAAGTCGGCGCTGTCGCCGGTGTCGCTGACGCCGAAGAAGACGTTGTCGCCGCGCGGCACCAATGAGAGCGCGCCGGCAGGGGCGGCTGCGAGCAGGCAGGCGACGAGCACGGCGCCGAGGGCGGTTGTCATGTGGCTGACGCGATTCATCGCAAGGAGTCGGACATGGTGACAAGCGCGCGCTGTCGGGCGACCAAGATCCCGCCGATGCAACTTGTGTGTCGCCTTTTACGTCAAATAGACCGAAAAGGCGACACGGCGTGGGAGACTGGGACGTCTACAAGAGACGACGGAAGGGTGATCGAGGTGGCGCTAGACCAGAGCAAAGTGGGGCAGCACATCGCCTCACAGATGGAAGCGATCGAAGCCGATTACGGCGACGACAGTGAGATCGGCGACATCTGCACGATCGTCGAGATCAGGGGCCCGCACGGCTCCCACGTCCGCATGCGCAGCACCGCCTCCTCGCCGCACTCCACCCTGGGCCTGCTAAAGCTGGCCGAACAGGTCGCCCTGGCCAACTTCGGCCGCGACGACGTCTGAGTCCGCACCGGTGGGTTCGACCGGGGCGTGGGTGGCGACGATCGCCAGCACCTCGGGGGCGTGCTTAGCGACGAAGCTGGGGCCGATGCCTTTGATCGCAAGGAGGGCGTCGTCGTTGCCGGGCCGCGTGGCGGCGATCGTCTCCAGCGTCGAGTTGTGGGCGACGGTGAATGCCGGCTTGCCATCGGCAGCGCGCAGGCGCCACGCCTTCAGCTGCTCGAAGAGGGGCGCGTCGGCGGCGGAGAGATCGACCGGAGGCGCGGCAGCTTTCTTGGCGCTGCGGGTACGACGGATTGCGATCGTCTCGGGATCGGGCAGCCAACTCTGTGGGTCGCAGACGTCGCAGCAACGTTCGAGCGGCTGGCCGGCCGTGCTGTCGGAGAAGTGGTCGAGCACGCTGCGGCGTCGGCAGCTATCGGCGTAGATGAAGTCTTTGATCGTGCGGTAGTCGCGCCAGCCACGCTCGTGCGCGATCGCCAGGTCGGGATCGCCGGCCCGCTGCTGGTTGAAACGGACCAGGCGTCCGAGGTCAGCTTTCATCGCCAACAGCACGGCCCTCGCGGGCAAGCCGTCGCGCCCCGCTCGTCCCGCCTCCTGGTAGTAGGCCTCGAGGCTGGTCGGGATCGCCATGTGCCACACCGAGCGCACGTCGGCTTTGTCGACGCCCATGCCGAAGGCGTTGGTGGCGACGATCACCTCGACCTCGCCGTCCATGAAGCGGGCCTGGGTGTCGCCGCGATCCTCCGCTTCCATGCCGGCGTGGTAGGGGCGGGCACGCAGCCCGGTATCGCGTAGCTCGACGGCGATCTCGTCGGTATCGCGACGGGTCCCGCAGTAGACGATCGCGGGTCGATTGGCCGAGTCGGCTAGGCCCGCCTCCAGCAGCGCCAGCCGCCGCGCTTTCGAACCCGTGCCCTCGAGTCGGACGACGTCGAAGGAGATGTTGGGCCGGTCGAAGCCGGAACGAACCTGGAGCGGCTCGCGCATCTGAAAGCGGGAGGCGATCTCACGCGCGACCGCCTCGGTCGCCGTCGCCGTGCAGGCCATCACCGTCGGCCGCCCGAGTCGCTCGGCGATCTCGGGCAGGCGCAGGTAGTCGGGCCGGAAGTCATGTCCCCACTCGGAGACGCAGTGCGCCTCGTCGACCGCGAGCAGGTCGATCCGGCGCTGCTCGATCGCCCGCAAAAAGACGGTCGAGCCGAAGCGCTCGGGCGAGCAGTAGACGATCCGCGCCTCGCCTCCTCGCACCTGCTCGAGCGATCGGCGCACAGCCTCGTCGCTCATCGCCGAGGTGATCATTGCCACCGGGTGACCCGCGGCGTTCAGCCGCCGCCACTGGTCGTTCATCAGCGCGATCAACGGGCTGACCACGATCGTCAACTCCTCGGTGGCGAGGCCCGGCAGCTGATAGCAGAGGCTCTTGCCGCCGCCGGTCGGCATCACGATCAGCGAATCCCGCCCCGCCAGCGCCGCCTCAACAGCCTCCCGCTGTCCCGGCCGCCAATGCTCAAAGCCGAGCTTCCCCAGCAGCGCGTCGGCTGCTCTCTCTTCCTGCAAGGTCACCCACTCACCCTACGGCGCTTGGCGGCGGGTTTCGATCCTGCAAAAGCGGGCAATTAGGAGAAACTCTCAATCTAAAGGAGGAGAGAATGTCCACCGTCGCAATCGTCGCCATAGTGATCGTCGCCGTTATCGTTCTCGCGCTCGTCGTCTCGGCTATGCGTCGTGCCCGCGGTCGTCGTGAATTTGCCCAGGTGCAAACCGAGGCGACGCACGACGACGCGCGTCACCATCGTGAGCGGGCGGAGAACCGGCGCACGGAGGCTGCGATCGCCGAGGAGCGGGCCGAGCGGGCGAAGGTCGAGGCCGAGCTCGACGAGGAGCGTGCCGGCCCGCGCGAGCGGGAGCTCGGCAGGAGCAACTAGGAGGAGGAAGCATGGCTCAGACCAAAACGAAAGCCTCCGCGAAACGCTCCGGGGGTTCGAAAAAACCCCAGGCGCGATCGCGGAACTCAACCAGCAAAACCAATAAAGCTAAAAGCAGCAAAACCAGCAAAACGAGTTCGCGCTCGCGCAGTCGCACGAGCAAACCGGCCCCCGTCAAAGCGGCCGGGAGCGCGGCTGAAGCGGCCGGGAACGCCGCCGGCAAAGCAACGAGTGCAGTCGGCAACGCCACCGGCAAAGCGACCCATGCCGTCGGCAAGGCGAAAGTCCCGCTGCTGGCAGGCGGTGCCGCTCTTGCCGGTGCTGCAGGAGGCCTCGCCCTCGGCGCACGACAGGCTCGCCGGGGCAAAGGGCTTTCCAAGGCAATTGCTCGCCGACCGAAGGTGAAGGTCAAGTCGAAGAACCTGGCGAGCGCCGCCAAGGATGTAGGTACCTTCGGCGCGCAATTGGGCCACCTCGCCAACGAGCTGCAGCAAGCTCGCGAGTCCGGCAACGGCAAGCATCGCTCGCCGGTCGAGGTCGTTCTAGAGGGACTTACCGCGAGGCGCAACCGCGCCTAATTCGGCTCTTGGACAGGACGGGGACGCGCCAGCGGGGGGGCGCCGTCTCCGGTCTAAGTTGCCGGCAGCCAGGGCTCGTACCACTGGCAGAGACCGCGGGTGAGATCGTCAGCCTCCTTCGGCCCCCAGGTTCCTGGGGCGTAGGGGTGCACGGGCCCCGGCTCTTCGAGTAGGGGCTCGACGATGCGCCAGGTCTCCTCGACCGTGTCTTGCCGGGTGAAGAGCTGGTTGCTGCCGGCGAGTGCGTCGCCGAGCAGTCGCTCGTAGGGCTCCGGGTCCTCGCCGGGGACTTTCTCGAACAGCACCTCGAGGTCGGCCGGCTCGAATGCCTCCTCACCCGCTCGCTTGGCGAAGAGGCGGATGCGTGATCCGGCCTTCGGCTCGATTCGCACCGTCAGCTGGTTCGGTTCGGGCAGCTTCCCCCGCCCGATGCCGAGCCGCGGCGGCCGCTTGAAGACGACGTTCACCTCTGAGGCCTTCACCGGCATGCACTTGCCGGCACGGATGAAGAAGGGGATGCCACTCCAGCGCCAGTTGTCTATTGCCAGCTCGACCGCGGCAAAGGTCTCGGTGCTCGAGTTGGGCGCCACTTCCTTGACGTCGTGGAAGCCGTCGTATTGGCCACGCACGTAGTGCTTCGGGTCGGCGGTCCGCACCGCCCGGAACATCTCCAGCTTCTTGTCGCGGATCGAGTCGGCATAGTTACCGGTCGGCGGCTCCATCGCGACCAGGGCGAGGACCTGAAGGGCGTGGTTCTGGATCACGTCGCGCATCGCGCCGACGGCGTCATAGAAGCGGCCGCGATCGTCGACCCCGAAGTCCTCGGCGATCGTCATCTGCACGTGGGCGACGTGCTCTCGGTTCCAGACCGGCTCCAGCAGCGAGTTGGCGAAGCGCAGATAGGAGATGTCCATCACCGGCTCCTTGCCGAGGTAATGGTCGATGCGCAGGATCTGCTCCTCGCTGAGCACGCCGCAGAGCTCGGCGTTGAGGGCGCGGGCGGACTCGAGGTCGTGCCCGAACGGCTTCTCAATCACGACCCGCGCGTTCTCGGTCAGGCCGGCTTTGCCGAGCCCCTCGACGACGGTGGCAAACAATGCCGGCGGGATCTCCAGATAGAAGACCGGCCGCTTGACTCCGTCGATCGCCTTGCCCAGCCGCTCGAAGGTCGCCTCGTCCGCGTAATCGCCCTGGATGTAGGACATGCGCGCGGCGAGCTTGCCGAAGACGTCCTCGTCGGGATCTTCGACCGTTGCCGCGATTGCCTCGCGGGCGTGGGCGCGAAGCCTCTCGTCGTCCCACTCGTCGATCGCGACGCCGACGATTGGGCAATCGAGCTCGCCGCGGGCCTCCAGACGGTAGAGCGCCCGGAAGGTCATTTTCTTCGCCAGGTCGCCGCTGATCCCGAAGATCGTCAGCACGTCGGCCGCGGTGCCGTCGTTGCGCTTCGTCATCGGCGCCAGGCTATCCGAGTCGCATAGGGTTAAGGCGATGGAGCTGGGAATCGTCGGACTCGGCAGGATGGGCGCGAACATGGCGCGGCGACTGATGCGTGACGGCCACCGCATCGTCGCCTTCGACGTCAACCCGGACGCGGTCTCCTTGCTGGCGGGTGAGGGGGCGGACGGTGCTTCCTCGCTGGAGGAGCTGGCCTCGAAGTTGAGCGCGCCGCGGGCCGTCTGGGTAATGGTTCCCGCGGGCGAGATCACCGAGAAGACGGTCGAGGATGTCGCCGCGGTGCTGGAGCCTGGTGACGCAATCGTCGACGGCGGCAACTCCTACTACCGCGACGACATTCGCCGCGCCGAGAAGCTGCGCGAAGCGGGGATCGACCTCGTCGATTGCGGCACCAGCGGTGGTGTCTTCGGCCTCGAGCGGGGTTACTGCCTGATGATCGGCGGCCCGGATGGGGCGGTGCAGCGGCTCGACCCGATCTTCGCCAGCCTCGCCCCCGGGGTGGTGTCGGCGGAGCGCACCCCCGGCCGCGAGGGTGAGCCCTCGCCCTCGGAGAACGGCTACCTGCACTGCGGGCCGAACGGCGCCGGCCACTTCGTGAAGATGGTCCACAACGGGATCGAGTACGGGATGATGGCCGCCTACGCCGAGGGCCTCAACATCCTCAAGCACGCCAATGCCGGCAAGGTCGAGCGTGAGGCCGATGCCGAGACCGCTCCGCTGGAGCAGCCCGAGTACTACCAGTACGACCTCGACCTGCCCGAGGTTGCCGAGGTCTGGCGGCGTGGCAGCGTGGTCGGTTCCTGGCTGCTCGACCTGACCGCGGCAGCGATGCAGGAATCCCCCGATCTCTCCGATTTCTCCGGCCGCGTCTCCGACTCAGGCGAGGGCCGCTGGACCTCGATCGCGGCGATCGACGAGGGCGTACCGGCGCCGGTGTTGACCACGGCGCTGTATGAGCGCTTCTACTCGCGCGGCCTTGACGATTTCGGCGACAAAGTGCTGTCGGCAATGCGCAAACAGTTCGGCGGCCACGACGAGAAGGCTTCTTAGTCCAGGGGACTGGGTAGGGGACCCGGATGGCGATCGAGACCAAGATCCTCCCCGATGACAAGGCGGCCTCGCGCTGCGCGGCTGAAGTCGTCGCGGCCGCTGGGCGGGAGGCGGTAGAGGTGCGGCGCGAGTTCAATCTCGCGCTAAGCGGCGGCAAGACGCCTTGGGCAATGATCGGGCTGCTCGGCGAAATGGAGGCGATGCCCTGGGAGCAGACCCACATCTATCAAGTCGACGAGCGCGTCGCGCCGCCTGGCGATGAGGCGCGCAACCTAACCCACCTAGTGCAGATGCTCTCGCTCGACCACCAGGCCGCCTTGCGGCCGATGCCGGTGACGAGCCGCGACCTCGAACTCTCCGCTGCCGAGTACGAAGTACACGTTCCGGAGCGGCTCGACCTCGTCCACCTCGGCCTCGGGCCGGACGGTCACACCGCCTCCCTGGTGCCCGGCGACTCGGTGCTCGATGTCGAGGACCGCCGCGTCGCGATGACCGATGGCATCTACCAGGGCCATCGCCGCATGACTCTCACCTACCCGGCGTTGCGCGCCGCTCGCCAAATCCTCTGGCTGAGCCTCGGCGAGGGTGTGCGCGAGCCGCTGGCCAAACTGCTCGCCGGCGATGCCTCGATCCCCGCCGGCCGGGTCGAAAACGACAACATGGTCCTTGTCGCCGATGAGGCGGGTGTGAGTCACCAGGACGGTTGAGCCCAGAGCGGTGACGTTTGTTAGCGAATTCGCTAACATTTGGCAATGACTGCAAGAGAGATCCTCGAGCGCAGTGGTCTCACTCAGGCTGAGCTTGCGCGGCGCGCCGGAATGCCCCGCTCGGTGGTCAACGCGTACGTACGGGGTAAGCGTGAGCCCGGCATTGACTCCATCGGCCGGCTGGCTGCCGCTGGTGGTTTGAAGCTGGGGCTAACTCCACGCAAGCCTCCAGTCGACGTAGACCGGGCGAGCAAGATCCTCGTTCAAGTCCTCGAGCTCGCCGAGGCGCTTCCGTTCCGCCCCCGGCCCGAGCTTGGCTATCCCCATTTGCCCGATCGGATTGCGAAGGGGGGAGTGGCTGGATGAGCGAGCTGGTTGAAAAGCTGTTCACGATCCACGACTCCCTTGCCGAGGCCGGCCTCGCTCACGCATTTGGCGGCGCGATCGCGCTTGCCTATTGCGTCGAGGAGCCACGCGGGACGCGTGACCTCGACGTCAACATCTTCATCGACGCGTCGAAGGCAGAGTCTGTTCTTGCCTCCCTGCCGGCCGGGGTTCGGGTCAGGAAGAAAGACGTCGCCAAGGTAAAGCGCGATGGCCAGGCCCGCTTGGACTGGGACGGAACCCCAATCGACGTCTTCCTCAACAACATCCCCCTGCACGACGCCGTCGCATCGTCGGTCGTCTGGGTTCGACTCGAGGGTCGCGAAGTACCGGTGCTCGACTGCGCCTCGCTGGTGATCTTCAAGGCCTTCTTCGATCGAACCAAGGACTGGGCCGACATCGAGGCGGTCGCGATCGCATCTCCCGAGGACATCGAGGGCGCCGCGACGACGATCGCCGATCTGGTCGGCGAGGACGATCCGGCTGTGGAGAAGCTGAAGGCCCTGGCGAGCTGAGCGCGCTCTGCGTGCTCAGGCCTCACCCAGCGAGACCGCGTGGTTGGCGACGATACGGCTGTCGGGGTCCCACTTGCGCTTGACCTCGCCGAGCCGGTCGCAGACGTCTTGCGGCAGGATCGCGTCGACGTCGCAGGGCCCCTCGACGAAGTTGTAAGTAACCGCCGCCTGCCGCCCAGAGGCTCATCGCCTCTTCGGTCCGTTTCAGGTGAGCCGGGATCGCCTCGGCCAGCTCCGGCGTCATCGGCATGCCGACGCTGTACATGACGAATCCGGCGTCGAGATGGGAGAGGGCGCCGCCGTTCTCGGCGGGTCGGCTCAGCGCGCCGCCGAGATGGCGCAGCTCGCTGAGCAGCAGCGGCGAGCCCGAGTCGGGGCCGGCGACCGAGACGAATGCCTCGATCGCCTCGTCGGGGAGCTCGCGGATCGTCATCCCCTCGCCGACCGCTGGCACCGGGTTCTCCGGGTCCATGTGGATCCTGCTCAAGCCGGCGGTTGGCATCCAGGCGAAGGTGTCCATGATCGGCTCGCCGATCTCGCGCAGCGGCGCGATCGTCGCTTCGCCCTCCGCCTGGCCCCCGATGCAGGCGGCATCGATCGTCAACAGCGGCGTGCCGCGCAGCGGCTCTGGCACGTCGGGGATCGGCGGCGGCGTGAGGAAGCGGACGACCGAGCTGACCTCCTCGGGGACGTCAGCAGCCCAGTCGCGGTAGGTGCGCACCGCCGCGGCGCCGACCTCGGCCGGGAAGAGCAGGGCGCCGGCATAGACCTCGGCGATCGGCAGCAGTTCCACTTGCAGCGCGGTCACCACCGCGTAGCCCCCGCCGCCCCCGCGCAAGGCCCAGAAGAGATCGGGATCGTTCTCGGCGTCGACGGTGTGCAACTCGCCCTCCGCGTCGACCAGCTCGATCGCCGCGACACGGTTGCAGGCGAAGCCATAACGGCGTCCCAGCCAGCTGAGGCCACCGCCAAGCGTGTAGCCGGTTAGGCCGACGTCGGGTGAGGAGCCGGGCAGGAAGCAGAGACCGTGCTCGCCGGCCGCTTGACCCAGCTCGGCCCCCCAGACGCCTGCCTCGACGCGGGCCCTGTGCGCGCTCGGGATCGACCTCAACCCCACGCATCCGCTCGGTCTTGAGCAGGAGGGTGCCCTCGAGCGGCGCCAGCGGCGCGGCGCCGTGGCCGGTCCCCTGCGCCGCGACCCTGAGCCCGTTCTCGGCGGCGAAGCGCACCGTCGCCGCGACGTCCTCGGCGCTCTCGACAAAGACGACGGCGTCCGGCCGCTGGTCGGCGGCGAGGTTCCAGGCGGCACGCGCCTGGTCCCAGTCGGAGTCATCGGAGGTGGCGATCCGGCCGGTGATGTCCAGCCCGTTGAAGTCGGTCATGTGGGGGTCTCCTCCCGTTGTGGTGAAAAGAGGCGTCGGTTGTATTAATTACTGAAGTGTTTATTCAAGAAAAGTTGCATAGTGAATCGCGGACCTGAGAGGGTCCTCGCCAATGTTGGCCCACATCGTAGGTGTACCGGTCGAGGAGGCTCTGCCCTGGATGGTCCCCCTTGTGGGGCTGACCTTTAGCGGTGCTGTCGCTTTGGCCCGTTCCTGTACCGCGACCCGCTGGCGCAAGGCCCACCGCACCAGCGCTCGTGGAGGGGCGGTCTGAGCGATGGCCACCGGCGCCCCGACCGCGCAGCGCCAGGCCGTGCCCGTGCGGCATAGGCCGAATGTCGAAGAGATGACCGCGCCGCAGGTAGAAGCGCTACGCGATGCCTTCGAAGACATGCAGGCAATCGGAGACGATCGGGGTTACCGGTACTACGCAGGACAGCATGGCCTGCCGCTGCCGAAAGAGTGCAGGGTCGCCCACGGGTGGCCGGCGTTCCTCCCCTGGCACCGCGCCTACCTCTATGAATTCGAGCAGGCGCTGCGCGACAACGGCCGCCACGACGTGATGCTGCCGTGGTGGGACTGGACGAAGACCCGCGAAGTCCCGGCCGCCTTCGCTGAGGAAACTCGTCCCGACGGCTCTCCGAACCCACTCTTCTCGGCAGCCATCTCGGCCGGGGCGCTGGAGCAGGGCAAACGCGCCGACCCAGCTGAAGAAAGGGGGTGGCAGTGGACTCGCGAACTCGCCGAGATCCCCCAAACCGTGCGTGAGCCTGACCGTCCCGGGACGGAACTGCCGCCACCGGGCGAAATCGACCGGGTCATGCAGGAACCCGATTACGAGGGCTTCCGCTCCGAGATCGAGGACTACCACGGCGACGTCCACGTCTGGGCCGGGGGCCACATGGGGAACCTTCCGTTCGCCGCGTTCGACCCCCTGTTCTGGTCGCACCACTGCATGATCGACCGGCTCTGGCGGGAATGGCAACTGGCGAAAACCGACGCAACCTTTCCGGTTGTGGTCCGCTCTCAGGTCATGGAGCCGTTCAACTGGACGGCAGGCAACGTCCTCGATCCGACCGCGCTCGGCTACGACTACGCAATCTCGATCGGGCAGGTGCGCCCCTAGCGATGGAACGCTTCGATTCTGACCCCATCCCCCTATCGCCCGCGATCGGCGCTGGCGATTTCAAGGCCGCCCAGCTGATCTTCTACGACGTCGACCACTCCGGGCCGTCATTCCGGGCGTTGGCCTTCCTCAACACCCCGGAGGCCGATGTGCAGACGCCGCCCGAGGCCGCCGGCTACGCCGGCCACTTCACGATCTTTGGGCACGGAGGTTGCGTTGGCGACGAGGGCCACTGCAAGGTTCCCGAGGTCTGGAAAGACCCCTTCGACCGCCGGCCGCTGCACGCGCTCACCCCCCAGACCAAGACCATCAACGTGACCGATGCGCTGAAGCAGGTCTGCGCCGACGAGGGGGCCGACCGTGAGCATCTGCGGGTGACCGTTCTGCCGATCATGCCCGGTAAAGACGGGGCGGCGCTGAGCGACGTCCTCTTCTTCTCGGCGATGCGCTTGGTTACCTTCGGCAGCGCGCGTCTCTCTAGGCGCCGGCCGGAGCCCGGCGCTCCACCTGGCCGCCCCGCCGACCAGCACCTCGCTCACCATGCTCGGCGGAAAGAGGCCGTGCGAGGAGACGCCGGGGTCGGCGTCGAGCCTCACGGCGAGGACAGCGGGGTCGCCGATCTCGCCACGGTAGTCGGCGATCACGCCGCCGTCGGGGCTGCGGGGCACGTCGCGCAGCTCGACCTCGGGGCCGAGCCGGGCCAGGGTCGAGCGCAGGCCGAAGGCGAGCAGCTCCAGCGGCACGGGCGGGCTGAGCGAATCGACCGGCTTGCTCGAGTCGGCGATCACGACGAAGCGCTCGGCCGCCGCGGCGACGATCTTCTCGCGCTGGTGGGCAGCGCCGCCGCCCTTGATCAGCCAGCCGTCCGGGGTCACCTGATCGGTGCCGTCGATCGCGATGTCGAGCCGCTCCAGCTCGCTGAACTCCTCGACCGGGATTCCAAGCTCGCGCGCCTGTTCCTCGGTGGCAACCGAGGTGGCGACGCAGCGGATGCCGCTCAGGCCGCGGCGGGCGATCGCCGGCAGCAGGTGGGCGACGGTCGAGCCGGTGCCGAGGCCAACCGTCATCCCGTCCTCGACCAGCTCCGCCGCCGCTTCGGCGGCGATGCGCTTCTCCTCGTCGGCCCCCATCGGCGCGCACTCTATCCGGGGACGTGCCGGTGCTTAGCGGCCCATATGGACCTCGAAGCACCGGCACGTCCTATGCTCGCGCGGATGGATGCACGGATCTGGTTGACGGGACGGGCGCGGAGCCACGCTCGGTGGCGCTGGGGGAGCGGACGACGGTCGGGCGCGATCCCGACGCCGACGTCTGCATCGACGACGAGGCGGTCTCCTGGCACCACCTCGAGGTCGCCAGCCGCGGCGGCGTCCTGATGGCAACCGACCTCGACAGCCGCAACGGCACGGCGCTGAACGGCGAGCCGCTCGACCGGCCTCGCCGCCTCCGTGACGGCGACGTGCTGACCGTGGGCGGACTACCGGCTTGAAATCTCGGATCCCGTCCCCGGCAGGGCGGGGGCGACGGTGGCGGCAAGCGAGCCATCGGTCGCGCTGAGCGAGGAGGAGCGGGCGACCGCCGCCGCCCTCGTCGCGCCCTACCGCAGCGAGGGCGCCTTCGCCGGGCGTCCGGCCACCCGCGCCGAGCTCGCCGAGGCGCTGCACGTCAGCGAGCGCACCGCGCAGCGCCGCCTTGACGCCCTCGCCGCCAAGCTCGACGTGCCCGGCGACGCCGGTCGCGAGCGCCCGCGCCTGATCGCCGCCCGAGTCATCGAGCTCGGCCTCGACCGCCCCCGGTAGATCGAGCTCTGCGGTACCCGCCCATATGGCGGGAAAGCGAAAGTCTCGCTGGCGCTGACCGGACCGGGCCAAAGCGTGGCCCGGTGGGGGGCGCGGTTGTCGTTGGCGCGCACGGTTCGCGGGCGCAGCATCGGTGGCGCAAGTCCACCACGAAAGGAAATGCCATGCGTTACCGATCACTACTCACCTCACTGTCCTCGCCCTGCTTCGCGCTCGCCGTCTCGGCGACCGCGGCTCTGGCGGCATCGCCACGGGCCGTCGTCTATTCCAAATCGACGACGGTCGCCGGGGAGACCAAAGGCGGCCTCTTCGCGGTCAAAGCGGGCACCTGAACCAGCTGACCGAAGATCCCGACCGACACCGAACCGGCCTTCTCGGCCGACGGCCGGACGATCGCCTTCGTCCGCGGCGGCGACCTCTACTCGGTCCGTCCCGACGGCTCTGGCCATCGCCATCTGACCAGCGGGGCGAGCTCGACTCGGCGCCGATCGTCTCACCCGACGGCAAGCGCGTCGTCTTCGAGCGCCGTGCCGCCGAGGACGCTCGCGCCGATCTCTACTCGGTCAGGGTCGCTGGGCGGCGGCCTGCACGGCTGACCAGCGGTCCCGACGACGACCATCAGGCCGATTTCTCGCCGGACGGCCGGGCGATCGTCTTCGTCCGCGACAGCGACGCCGGCCCCAATGCAACGGAGGACCTCTACTCGATCCGTCCGTCGGGGCTCGGCCTGACCCGGCTGACGCGGACCGGCGGTCGACGAGTTCAAGCCGCGCTACTTCGCCGGCGGCATCGTCTTCAGCCGCGGCGAGAGCAGCGAAGGGCCAGCGGCCTACGCCGACGTCTACACGATGCGTCGCAACGGCAGCAAGGTGAAGGCGCTTGTCGCCGGCGTCGGCTCCGCCTACGTCGAAGACGTCATCTCCCGGCAACGTCCTGCTGTTCCGTCGCGACCAGGGTCTCTGGTCGAAGCGGATCGGCCCGGGCCGGGCGCGCAAGCTCGCCCAGCTCCCCGATGGCTCGGAGACCAACGGCGTCTTCTCCTCCGACGGGCGCAAGGTCGCCGCCTTCGTCGCGGTCGAAGACCAGCAGTCGCTCGTCGCGATCGACGTTGCCAACCGACGCCAGACCCAGCTCGCGGAAGGCTTCGAGGCCTCCGAAAAAGACGGCACCGTGATCGGTCCGGTGATCGCATGGCAGCCGGTGCCCCCTAAGGGCAGCTGACCGCGGCGCCGATGGACGTGCCGGGGGTTAGCGGCCCATATGGGCACTCAATCACCGGCACGTCCGCCCGTTCGGCGGCGGTATAACCGCCGTGTGGCAGACGACCCGGCCATCGGCTCGACCCTCGCCGGCTACCGGCTCGACGCGCTGATCGCGCGTGGCGGGATGGGGGTCGTCTACCGGGCGACCCACCTGGCGCTCGACCGGCCGGTGGCGCTGAAGGTGATCGCCCGCCAGTTCGCCGGCGACGAGGCCTTCCGCGACCGCTTCCTGCGCGAGTCGCGGCTTGCCGCCCGCCTCGACCACCCCGCGGTCGTGCCGGTCTTCGACGCCCGCGAGGAGGACGGCGAGCTGATCGTCGCGATGCGACTGGTCGAGGGCGGCGACCTGAGAAAGCGGATCGAAACCGACGGCCCGCTGCCCGCCGGCGGAGGCGGTCGCCCTGCTCGGCCAGGTCGCCGACGCCCTCGACGCCGCCCACGCCGCCGGCATCGTCCACCGCGACGTCAAGCCGCACAACATCCTGCTCGAGGGCGAGCGCGCCTACCTGACCGACTTTGGCCTCGCCAAGGCGCTCGGCGACAGCGGCGTGCTCAGCGGCACCTCGGTCGTCGGCACGGTCGAATACATGTCGCCCGAGCAGTGGCGCGGCGAGCAGGTCGGCCCCGCCGCCGACGTCTACTCGCTCGGCTGCGTCCTCTACGAGTCGCTGACCGGGGTCGTGCCCTACGCACGCCGGGCAGGCTGACATTGAGCCAGAGATGCCGACAGGGCCTCGACGCGGTGATCGAACGGGCAGTCGCCAAAGACCCGGCCGAGCGCTACGCGACCGCGGGCGAGCTGATCGAGGCTGCCCGCGAGAGCCAGGGCGGGGCGCCGGCGGCGACGCGTGTCCTCTCCGAACCGCCCGAGCAGCCCGACGTTGCACCTCGGCGATGACTCCGCCGCAGGCGCCCGCGGCCTGAGCCGTTGGCGGCGTCCCATCGCGGCTGTTTTCCCTGCTCTGGTTTCTTGCAGGCGTGGCTGGCGTGGCGGCGATCGTTCTTGCCTCTCGTCCTTCTGCGGGAGACGACGATCTCCGTTTCGGCGCCGATCGAGATCGGTCAGGGGCCGCTGCGGCTCGCCGTCGGCGATGATGCGGTCTGGGTGACGAGTGCCGCCGACGGCACCCTTTCGAGCATCGACCCGGAGGTGGGGGGAGTGGTTGGCGCGCCGCTTCGGGTCGGCGCTGGCGTCTCGGGGGTCGCGGTCGGCGAGGGCTCGATCTGGGTTTCGAGCCCGCGCACCGGCAGCGTCCTGCGGATCAACGAGGCCGTGGGCATTACCGCGAGGATTCCCGTTGGCGGGCGGCCAGGGCCGATCGTCGTCGGCGGCGGGCGGGTCTGGGTCGCCGACGAAGCCGGCGCCGGTGTCAGCGCGATCAACCCGGGCGGGCGCGTCTTCAAGCGCGGCATCGCGCCGCATGCGGCGCCGCTGCGGCTTGCGGTCGGCGCCGGGGCGGTCTGGGTCAGCAGCGCCACCACCGGCGCGGTGCGACGCATCGACCTGTCTACCGCGACCCCCGGGGCACCGATCCCGGCCGGTCGCGGCCCCTCCGGGGTCACCGTCGGCGGCGGCCTGGTCTGGGTGGCCAACAGCCGCTCCGACCGGGTCACCAGGGTCGACCCTGCGACCCACACCCTGTTCGGGGTGCCGATCGCGGTTGGCGGACGGCCGGGCGGGATCGATGCCGGCACCGAGAGCGTCTGGGTCGCCAACTCAGCTGATGACACGGTCACGCGGATCGGGATCGAGAGTGGCGAGACGGTCGGCGACCCGGTATCCGTTGGTCGCGACCCAGGCGCCGTCGCGGTCGGCGGCGAAGCCGTCTGGGTGGCCAACAATGGCGACGGAACGGTGACGCGCATCGAGCCCTGACCTCACGGCCTAGACGTCCATAGAGAGAACGATTGAAGCCCGCCGGCAGGGATAGGATCGATGCGGTGGCCCAGGACATCGACCAGCTCTGCATCAACACGATCCGCACGCTGTCGATCGACGCGATCGAGAAGGCCAACTCGGGGCATCCCGGGACGCCGATGGCGATGGCCCCGGTCGCCTACACGCTCTGGCAGCGCTTCCTCCGCTTCGATCCCGCCGACCCGATCTGGCCGGGCCGCGACCGCTTCGTGCTCTCGGCCGGCCACGCCTCGATGCTGCTCTATGCGCTGCTCTATCTGGCCGAGGTGCAGGCGGTCGAACCGGACTACGAGGTCGTCGGCCGGCCCGCCGTCTCCCTCGACGACATCAAGAGCTTTCGCCAGCTCGACTCGCGCGCGCCCGGCCATCCCGAGTACCGCTGGACCTCGGGCGTGGAGACGACCACCGGCCCGCTCGGGCAGGGCATCGCGACCTCGGTGGGGATGGCGATCGCCTCCAAGTGGCAGGGCGCCCGCTACGGCGCCGAGCTCTTCGACTTCGACGTCTACGCGATCGCCGGCGACGGTTGCCTGATGGAGGGAGTCTCCAACGAAGCGGCTTCGATCGCCGGCCACCTGCGGCTCGACAACCTCTGCTGGATCTACGACAACAACCACATCACGATCGACGGCCATGCCCGGATCGCCTACGAGGACGACGTTGCCGCCCGCTTCATGGGCTACGGCTGGAACGTCACCCGGGTCGGTGACGCCAATGACGTCGAGCTGCTCACCCGCGCCTTCGAGGAGTTCAAGGGTGAGCAGGGGCGGCCGACGCTGGTCATCGTCGACTCCCACATCGGCTGGGGCTCGCCGCACAAGCAGGACACCCCGGCCGCCCACGGCGAGCCGCTGGGCGAGGAGGAGGTGCGGGAGACCAAGCGCATTTACGGCTGGCCCGAGGATGCCCAGTTCCTCGTGCCCGAGGGTGTCAAGGAACACTTCGCCGCCGGTGTCGGCAGGCGTGGCGCCGAGCTGCGCTCCGCCTGGGAGGCGAAGCTCGCCGAGTACGCCCAGGGCAATGCCGACCTGGCCGCTGAGATCGAGGCAACGCAGAAGCGCGCCCTGCCCGAGGGGTGGGACGCCGGCATCCCCAGCTTCGAGCCCGACGAGAAGGGGATCGCCACGCGCAAGGCCTCGAAGGAGGTCGAGAACGCGATCGCCGAGCGCGTGCCCTGGCTGTTGGCGGGCTCAGCCGACCTAACCGACTCGACCTCGGTTCGCATCGACGGTGCCGCCGGCTTCGAGCCCGGCGCCTACGACGGTCGCCAGCTCCATTACGGCATCCGCGAGCACGAGTCTGCGGCGATCTCCAACGGCCTCTCGCTCTCCAAGCTGCGGCCGCTGTGGTCTACCTACCTCACCTTTTCCGACTACGCGCGGCCGGCGATCCGCCTCTCGGCGTTGATGGAGCTGCCGGTGCTCCACGTCTTCACCCACGACTCGATCGGGCTCGGCGAGGACGGCCCGACCCACCAGCCGGTCGAGCAGCTCGCCTCGCTGCGGGCGATCCCCGGCCTCGACGTGATCCGTCCCGCCGATGCAAACGAGGTTGCCGAGGCCTGGCGGGTGGCAATCGATCGCACCCACCAGCCGGTCGCCCTCATTCTCACCCGCCAGGACGTGCCGGTCCTCGACCGCGAGAAATACGCCTCCGCTGAGGGGCTGCGGCGTGGCGGGTATGTGCTCGCGGAAAGTGAAGTTGACGGCTCCACAATCGCCGACGGAGTCGGCGATTGTGAGCCGGAGCTCATCCTGATCGCAACCGGCAGCGAGGTGGCGTTGGCCCTCGGCGCGCACGAGGAGCTGAGCGCCGAAGGCATCCGCTCGCGGGTCGTCAGCCTGCCCTGCTGGGAGCTGTTCGACCGCCAGGACGACGCCTACCGCAACGACGTGCTGCCCCCGTCCATCACCGCCCGGGTCTCGGTCGAGGAGGCTTCGACGATCGGCTGGGACCACTACGTGGGGCCGGCGGGTAAGAGGATCGGCATGCACACCTTCGGCAGCTCGGCGCCGCTGAAGGACGTCCAGACGAAGTTCGGCTTCACGCCGGATAGGGTCGCCGAGGCGGGACGCGAAGCGCTGGGCCTGCAAAGCTGATTTGAGAAGTAAGAACGCACCCGCGAAGGAGAGAGCCGTGAAGCCGACCGAGAAGTTGCACGACCTGGGCCAGAGCCTCTGGCTCGACAACATCACCCGCACCATGCTGGGTGACGGCACGCTTGCCGGCTACATCGACGAGCTGTCGGTCACTGGCTTGACCTCAAATCCGACGATCTTCGACAAGGCGATCTCTGGCGGCGACGCCTACGACCAGCAAATCGCCGAGCTCAGCGCCAGCGCGGTTCCCGAGGAGGGGATCGGCGCCACTCCCACGGAGCGGATCTTCTTCGAGCTCGCACTCGCCGACCTGCGCGACGCCACCAACCTCTTCGCTGCAGTCCACGAGCGCACCGCCGGCGTCGACGGCTTCGCCTCGCTCGAGGTCTCTCCGCTGATCGCCGACGATGCCGAGGCGACCATCGACGAGGCGGCCGAGCTCCACGCCAAGGCCGAGCGCGACAACCTCTTCATCAAGATCCCCGGCACCGAGGCCGGACGCAAGGCGATCGAGGAGTCGATCTACGCCGGCATTCCAATCAACGTCACGCTGCTGTTCGACGACAAGCAGTACCTCGCTGCGGCCGACGCCTACCTGCGGGGGATCGAACGACGGATCGAGGCTGGGCTCAGCCCCGACGTCGCCTCGGTCGCTTCGATTTTCATGAGCCGCTGGGACGTGGCCGTCGCCGACGAAGCGCCCGAGGAGCTGCGAAACCGGCTCGGACTGGCGATCGGCTTCCGGGCCTACCGCGTCTACCGCGAGCTGCTCGACTCGCAGCGCATGCAGAGGCTGATGAACGAGGGGGCGCGACCGCAGCGACTGCTCTGGGCCAGCACTGGCACCAAGGACCCCAACGCATCCGACGTCCTCTACATAGAGGGCTTCGCCTCGCCGCTCACCGTTAACACGATGCCGGAGCCGACGTTGCACGCCTTTGCCGACCATGGCGAGGTCGGTGACCTCGTGCCGGCCGACGGCGGCAACGCCGAGGAGGTCCTGGCGCAGTTCGCACAAGCCGGGGTCGACGTAGACGCGCTCGCCGAGCGCTTGCAGGAGGAGGGCAAAGCGAGCTTCGCCAAGTCGTGGGACGAGATGTTGCAGACGATCGAGTCGCAGCTCGGAGCGCGCGCGTGAGCCATGCCTCGGGTGTGAGCGACGCGGCACCCCCGTTGCGCTCAGGAGAGGCCTGGTCAGCGCTCGAACGTCACCACGCCCAGATCGCCGGCACTCACCTGCGCGAGCTCTTCGCCGCCGATCCCGACCGCGGCGAGCGGCTGGTCGCCGACGGCGCCGGCCTCCACCTCGACTTCTCCAAGAATCTTGTAACTGACGAGGCCTTGATCCTGCTCGGTCAGCTGGCCCGCGAGCGCGGCGTTGAGGCACGCCGCGAAGCGATGTTTGCCGGCGAGCACATCAACGTGTCTGAGGATCGTCCGGCGCTCCACGTCGCGCTGCGGATGCCGCGCGAGCGATCGCTGATCGTCGACGGGGTGGACGTGGTCAGGGAGGTGCACGAGACGCTCGATCGCATGGGCGACTTCTCCGAGCGCGTCCGCTCCGGCGCCTGGACCGGTCACACCGGCAAGCTGATCCGCAACGTCGTCAACATCGGCATCGGTGGCTCCGACCTCGGTCCGGTTATGGCTTACGAGGCGCTGCGCCACTTCAGCCAGCGTGACATGACCTTCCGCTTCGTCTCCAACGTCGACGGCACCGACTTCGTCGAGGCCACGCGCGATCTCGACCCGGCCGAGACGCTGTTCGTGATCTCCTCAAAGACCTTCACCACGCTGGAGACGATGACCAACGCGCGCACCGCCCGCGCATGGCTGCTGGCTGGGCTGCGCGGCGAGGAGGAGGCGGTCGCCAAGCACTTCGTCGCGGTCTCGACCAATGCCGAAGAGGTAGCCAAGTTCGGCATCGACACCGAGAACATGTTCGGCTTCTGGGATTGGGTCGGCGGCCGCTACTCGATGGACTCGGCGATCGGGCTCTCGACCATGCTGGCGATCGGCCCGGCGCAGTTCGCCGGGATGCTGGCTGGCTTCCACACGATGGACGAGCACTTCCGCGAGACGCCACAGGCTGGCAACCTGCCGATGCTGATGGGGTTGCTCTCGGTCTGGTACGGCAATTTCTTCGGCGCCGAAACCTGCGCGGTGTTGCCCTACGACCAGTACCTGCACCGCTTCCCGGCCTACCTGCAGCAGCTGACGATGGAGTCCAACGGCAAGCACGTCACCCTCGAGGGTGCCCACGTCGACTACGACACCGGCGCGATCTTCTGGGGCGAGCCGGGCACCAACGGGCAGCATTCCTTCTACCAGCTGCTCCACCAGGGGACGCGGCTGGTTCCTTGCGACTTCATCGGCTTCATGCAGAGCAGCAACCCGCTCGGCGACCACCACGACATCCTGATGTCCAACGTCTTCGCCCAGACCCAGGCGCTCGCCTTCGGCAAGACCGCGGAGGAGGTGCGGGCGGAGGCAACGCCAGAGAAGGTCGTCCCGCACAGGGTGATGGAGGGCAACCGTCCCTCCAACACGATCCTCGCCCAACGTCTCGATCCGCGCACGCTCGGTGCCCTGGTCGCCCTCTACGAGCACAGCGTCTTCACCCAGGGTGTCATTTGGGGGATCGACTCCTTCGACCAGTGGGGGGTCGAGCTGGGCAAGGTACTGGCCAAGCAGATCATTCCTGAGCTGCAGGCCAGCGAGGAGCCCGAGCTCTCCCACGACAGCTCGACCAACACGCTGATTCGCCGCTACCGCCAGGCGAGGGCCAAGCAGTAGCCGATGCTTGGTCTTGGCGCCCTCCCGCTGGCGGCGTCGGAGTCGAACCTGCTCGCCGCTCGCGAGCTGATGGCCTTCACGCTGGGCTTCCACATCGTCCTCGCCAGTCTCGGCGTCGCTCTGCCGGCAATCATCCTCACCGCCAACTGGCTGGGGTTGAAGCGTGGCGACGAGGACGCGATGCTGTTGGCGCGGCGCTGGTCGAAGGCGATGGCGGTCACCTTTGCCGTCGGCGCGGTCACCGGCACCGTGCTCAGCTTCGAGTTCGGCCTGCTCTGGCCGGAGTTCATGGCGCGCTTCGGCGATGCCTTCGGGATCGCCTTCGCGATTGAGGGGATCTTCTTCTTCACCGAGGCGATCTTCCTCGCGATCTACATCTACGGCTGGAAGCGGCTGAGTGGCTGGGCGCACTGGTGGTCCGGGGTGCCGATGGTGATCACCGGGATCGGCGGCGCCTTCTCGGTGGTCGCCGCCAACGCCTGGATGAATCAGCCGCAGGGCTTCACCCTCGATGCTGCCGGCAAGGTTGTTGACACCGAGCCGCTGCAGGTGCTCTTCAACCCCGCCTGGCACTACGAGGTCCCGCACATGATCCTCGCCGCCTACATGGTCGCCGGCTTCCTCGTCGCCTCGATCTACGCGGTCGGGATGCTGCGCGGCCGACGCGACCGCCTGCACCGCCTCGGCCTGCTGATCCCGCTGACGATCGCCTGCATCGTCACCCCGATCCAGATCTTCGTCGGCGACACCGCGGCGCGCGAAGTCGCCGACCACCAGCCGGCCAAGTTCGCCGGCTTCGAGTGCATCCAGGAGACCGGCCCCGACCAGACCGAGTACTTGGGCGGGATCTGCACCGACGACGGGGTGAAGGGGGCGATTGGAATCCCAGGCCTCGACTCGCTGCTGGTCGGCTTCAGCACCGACACCGTGGTGACCGGCCTGGAGGACATCCCTCCCGACGAGCGCCCGCCCGCCAACACCCTGCTCCACCTCTCTTTCGACGCGATGGTCGGCATCGGCTCAGCGCTGCTGGCGCTCGGCGCCTGGCTGGCCTTCGTCTGGTGGCGGCGCCGCGATATTCCCAACACGCCCTGGTTCCTGCGTGCGGTCGCGGTCTCCGGCGCGGCCGCGATCGTCGCGCTGTGGTGCGGCTGGATCGTCACCGAGGTCGGCCGCCAGCCCTGGATCGTGCAGGGCTACATGCGCACCTCCGAAGCGGTGACCGAGGCAGAGGGGATCTGGTTCGCCTTCGCCGGCGTGTTCATCCTCTACACCGGCCTCGGCATCGGCGCGGTGCTCGTGCTGCGGGCGATGTCGCGACGCTGGCGCGAGCAGGACGAGGGCGACGAGTCCGAAACGCCGTATGCCCCGGCCGGGGGCCATGGCGACTTCCCGTCCATATGACGGGTAACTCGCCAGAGGGGGGGTCATGAGCAAGGCGGACGTCGCCGCGGCGATTCTCTGGATCGGCGCGACGCTCTACGCGGTCTTCGGCGGCGCTGATTTCGGCGGCGGCCTGTGGGACCTGATTGCGGGCGACGCCGAGCGTGGCGAGCGGCCGCGGGAGCGGATCCAGCGCTCCCTCACCCCCGTCTGGGAGGCCAATCACGTCTGGCTGATCTTCATCCTCGTCGTCCTCTGGACCGCCTTCCCGGAGGCTTTCGCGGCGATCATGTCGACCCTCTACGTTCCGATCGCCTTGGCCGCAGTGGGGATCGTTCTGCGTGGCGCCGGCTTCGCCTTTCGCAAGTCGGTCCAGCGGCTCGAGTACCGCCGCGCGATGGGGGCGGCGTTCGCCCTCTCCTCGGTGCTGACGCCGTTTTTCATGGGTGCGGTGGTTGGCGCGATCGCTGCTGGCAACGTTCCCCCGGAAGGCAACGGCGACGCCTTCTCGAGCTGGCTGGCGCCGTTGCCACTGCTGACCGGGGCGCTCTTCGTCGCCACCGGCGCCTACCTCGCGGCGGTCTTCCTGGTCGTCGACTCCCACCGTGCCGACGACGAGGAGATGGAGGGCTACTTCGCCAGCCGCGCCATGGGCGCCGGCCTCGTCGCTGGCGCCTTCGCCATCGCCGGTTTGATCGCCCTGCACGGCGAAGCCCGTTACGCCTACGAGCGGCTGATCGTCGAGGGGTTGCCGCTGGTGATCGTCTCGGCGCTATGCGGCTTTGGAGTCCTCGGCCTCCTGCTCAGCCGCGGCCGGCGCGGCTTGCGCCCGCTTGCCGTCGGCGCCGTCGTCGCGGTTATCTGGGGCTGGGGAGTCGCTCAGTTCCCTTACCTGTTGCCGACCTCGCTGAAGATCGGCCAGGCGGCAGCACCGGATTCGACCCTCGACGCTGTGCTGGTCGTCTTCGGTGCCGCGGTGCTACTCGTCCTCCCAGCCCTCGGCCTCCTTTATTGGCTCAGCCAGAAGGAACTGCTGGAGGAGTGATGGCCGACTCTCCGCGCGCTGTGCTCTTTGATATTGACGGGACGCTGCTCGTTACGGGCGGTGCTGGCGGCATCGCCTGGCAGCGCGGCTTCGATGAGCTCTACGGGGTCGATGCCAACGTCGCCGAGCACACCGACGCCGGCATGACCGACCCCGAGATCGCCGCGATCATCTTCCGCGAGGTGATCGGGCGTGAGGGGAGCGCCGAAGAGCGGGCCAAGGCGATCGGCTGCTACCTCAAGCACCTGCCCGAGACGGTTGCCGAGTCGGAGGGTTATCGGGTGATGCCAGGAATCGAGCAGTTGCTCGACCGGCTGATCGACGACGGCACCCTGCTCGGCCTCGTCACCGGCAACATCGAGGCCGCGGCCCACATCAAGCTCTCCCGCGCTGGCCTCAACCGCTTCTTCAGCTTCGGCGGCTACGGCTCCGACTCGGCCGACCGCACCGAGGTGACCAAAGCCGCCCTGCACCGCGGCGAGCTCGTCTCCGGCGGCACCCTGGAAGACGGCGCCTGCATCGCCGTCGGCGACACCCCCCGCGACGTCAAGGCGGGTCACGGCGCCGGGATCAAGGTGGTCGGTGTGGCAACGGGCAGCTACACGGTCGATCAGCTCGAGCCAGGCCGGCGCCGACTGGGCGATCCCTCGGGTCTCAGACGGCTTCCCGGCTTAAGCCAGGCTGCAGCGAGCCTGGTAGATCGACGAGAACCCGTTCTCGAAGCCGTTCCTCGCGGCGCGCAGGTAGAGGCGCCACACCCTGACCCGTTCCGGGCCGGCGAGGCGGATCGCCTCGTCGAGGTTCTCGTCCAGACGGCGGGCCCAGTGGCGCAGGGTCTCGGCGTAGTCGGCGCCGTGCTCGGAGACGTGGCGGGTGAGGAAGCCGGCCCGTTCCATGGCCAGCAGGACGCGCGAGAGGTGCAGCGGTTCGCCGTCGGGGAAGACGTAGCGCTCGGAGAAGGCGCCGGCGTCGGGGTCGGTGTGGCGAAGGCGGGCGATGCCGTGGTTGAGCAGGCGTCCGCCGGGCTCCAGCAGACCGGCAAGGGCGCGGGCGTAGACGTCGATCTGCTCCTCGCCGACGTGCTCGACCATGCCGATCGACGCGATCGCGTCGAAGCGCTCGCCGGCAAGGTCGCGGTAATCCATGACGCGGATCTCGATCCGGTCGGCGACGCCGGCCTCCGCGGCCCGTTGCCGCGCCCGCTCGGCCTGCGGTGGCGAGAGGGTGATGCCGACGACGCTGGCGCCGTGCTTGGTCGCCGCCCAGAGCGGGAAGCTGCCCCAGCCGCAGCCGACGTCGAGCACCCGGTCGCCCTCCTTCAGCCCCAGCTTGCGGGCGACCGTCCCGAGCTTCTCCTCCTGCGCCGCCTCGAGCGTCTCGGCCCCCTCGGCGAAGAAGGCGCAGCTGTAGGTCATCGACTCGTCGAGGAAGAGGGCGAAGAAGTCGTTGGAGACGTCGTAGTGGTGGCGCACCGCCCTTGCGTCGCGCTCCTTGCTGTGGCGGCGGCCGCTGAGCACCAGCTCGGCGTCGGGGCGGCGCGGCGGCCGGGTAAGGCCGGCGGCTCGCACCGCGCCAAGCGCCAGCCGCACCATGTCGCCACGCTCCAGCGACGGTGGCTGCCAGCTGTCGAGCAGCTCGATCACGGCGTCCATGTCGTCGACCTCGATCTCGCCGCTGACGTAGGCGCGGCCGAGCCCGAGCTGACCAGGCGCCCGCAGCGCGTGTGCGGCGGCCCGCGGCGAGCGGACGAAGAACGTCGGGCCGTCGCCGTCGCTCGATGGCAGTCGCGTTCCGTCCCAGAACTCAACCGAGAAGGGGCGTTCGGGGATGCGGGCCTCGATCTCGCGACGCAGCGGCTCGGTACGGGCGAAGGGCATCGTGGAAACCCTAGTAGCCGTGTCACGGCCACGCGACTTCAGCTTCAATTAGGTAGCCCGAAGGCCGGGGCCGGGGCGAGCCGTATGATTGCTACTCCTATGGCAACAGGAGCGGGCCCCCTTCCATCTGACATCCAGCCCGTCGCGAATGAGACCCGCGACCGAATCATCACGGGCCTGGTCACCCTCGTTCCCTTCGTCGCGCTTGGCCTCGCCGGCTGGCAGGTCTGGGGCAGTGCGCTGCACTGGAGCGACATCCTCCTCTTCGCCGGCATGTACCTGCTGACGGGGCTGGGGATCACGGTCGGCTTCCACCGCCACCTCACCCACCGCAGCTTCAAGGCGAAGCCGTGGCTGCACGGTCTGCTGGCGATCCTCGGCTCGGCGGCGATCGAGGGGCCGGTCATCTCCTGGGTCGCCGACCACCGCAAGCACCACGCCTTCTCCGACGAAGAGGGCGATCCGCACAGCCCCCACGTCGACCACGGGCACGGCTGGTCGGGCGCCATGCGCGGCCTCTTCCACGCTCACATGGGCTGGCTATTCATCCACACCCAGCGCGGCAACAAGGAGCGCTTCGCGCCCGACCTGCTCAAAGACCCGATCATCAACTGGGTCGACCGCACCTTCATCCACTGGGCGATCCTCGGCCTGCTGGTGCCTTTCGCCCTTGGCTGGGTGATCGGCGGCACTCTCTTCGCCGGCCTCACCGGCCTGCTCTGGGGCGGATTGGTCCGGGTCTTCGTCCTGCACCACTTCACCTACAGCATCAACTCGCTCTGCCACGTCTTCGGCAACCGTGACTTCGAGACCAGCGACGAGTCGCGCAACCTCGCCCTGATCGCGATCCCGACCTTGGGTGAGGCCTGGCACAACAACCACCACGCCTTCCCGACCTCGGCCGTGCACGGCCTCGGCCGCTGGCAGGTCGATGTCTCGGCTATCGTCATCGACGGCTTCGAGAAGATGGGGTGGGTATGGGACGTGGTCCGAGTTCCGCCCGAACGTCTGGCCGCCAAGGCTGCTGCCTAGGGCGAAGCCGACGACTCGTACCAGTCAATCCAGGAGTTGCAGGCTGAGCTGAGCGGCACGATGCGGCGCTTGCCGGCGCGGACCGCGACCAGGTCGCCGACGTAGGCAACATCGTCGTAGCCGCTGAGCCGCTGCAGGAAGCTGGGATCCTCCGCCTCGACCGCGAACTTAATCTGGCCGCCGCGGCTGGTGTAGACACCGGCCGGCCAAAACTGACCGTTGTTGGCGAGGCTGATCGTGTTGGGGCGCTGTCCGTCCAGCGCCGGCCTCAGCTCCTGCTCAAAGCTGGGGGCGGAGAGGGTCAGGTCGAAGGGTGAGAAGTACTGCAGCGAGAGGTGCCAACGGCCTCGAGGGAGCTCGATCGTCTGCGCGGTTCGTTCGCCGTTGCGCAGCTGGCCGCCCGCCGACCAACCCCCTTTCGGCGCGATCGCGACCTGCGGGAACAGCGAGGCGCGCCCCGGATTGGAGAGAAGGATGCGGATCTCCGGCGCGGCGCAGCCGGCCCAGGCGCCCGCATCGGTCCCCTCGAGCAGGACGTGGCGATCCTCGGGCACGTCCGCCGTCCTTTTCCAGAGCAGAAAGGAGGGGGTCGCGGCGATGCGCTTGAAGCCACGCGGGGCCTGGCTGTTCCAGGCGGCGCGGCCGGTGACCATGTAGGGGAAGCTGTCGAGGGTGCCGCGCGAGAAGGAATCGAAGTCGATCGGGCTGTAGGCATCGCCCGTGTCGAAGGGCTTCTCCGGGTTCTCCGTCACGCCGGGGTCGGGGAACTCGACCAGCGGCACGTGGGTGTCGGCGCCCATCAGCTCGTAGGCGGCGTAACGGTCCTGACCGGCGTAGAGCACGGGTTCGCCGTGCTACGAGCGGGACGAACGCGCGCAGCTCAGCTCCGTGGCCAGGAGGCGCGACCGGTGCGTTGCGCAGCGCCAGGAAGCTGGAGTAGACGGCACCGCTGATGAAGACGACCGCGAGGCCGGTCCAGGCGAGCCGCGACAGAGGTCGTGCGTTCGTCCTTTGTGGGCCTGTGGGGGACAAAGGACGAACGCGCCAGCCGAACTCGGCGAGCAACGGGCGGATCGCGACCAGCATCGCCAGCGGGGCGGCGATGATCAGCGCCTTGGCCCGCGAGTAGTCGCCGCTGGTCGGCAGCGCGGCGAGATAGAGGAGGGCGCAGGCGGCGAGTCCGAGCGGCACGGCCAGATCGCGCCGCCGCACCCACCAGAGCGTGCCCGCCAGCACGGCGAGGACACCAATCGCGCCGGCGAGCCCGGACAGGTGGACGCCCCCCGGCGCTCGGAGCCGGTAGTTGTCCGCCGGCCAGACGCCGAGCGCCTCGAGCGGCGAGACCGGACCGTAGGTGTTCGTCCCGGCGACTTTGCTGAAGGTGTCGACGAATCCGAAGGGGCCGACCAGGGTCGCGGCGACTCCGATGGCGGCGAGCACCACAATTGCCGCCAGCGTCGCCGGCCGCAGCAGGAAACGCAGCAGCGCCCGCGGCGCCAGGGCGCGTCGCACCGAGGGCAGGGTCAGGCTCCAGAGCACCGCCGTGGCGATCGGCCAAGCGAGCCCCGCGAAGCTGTAGGAGAAGAAGATGCCCCCGGCCAGCGCCAGCCAGGGAAGCGCCATCCGCACCACAGCTATAGCGGACGTGCCGGTGGAGAGAGGTCCATATGGACCTCTCTCCACCGGCACGTCACCGCGGCGCATGGAGTCGACCCCATGCAGGCCCACCGCCACGGCGAGGACGAAGAGCGCCTCGGCCAGCTCCTTGAAGGCGCCCTGGGCGAAGTAGGAGGCGCCGAGATAGGAGACGGCGACCAGCGTGGCCGCCAGCAGCCGGCGACCCGGCCCGAAGCCCGGCAACGCCGCCAGGGCGGTCAGGCCGGTGAGGATGCCGATCGCGAAGATCTCGCCGACGAAGGCCTGGCCGAGGCCGATCCCCGGCACCGCCGCGATCGCCACGGCGAGGCCGTGCGGGCCCAGCGGGTAGCCGGCCTCGGGTACGGGGCCGGCAGCCGCTGCGCAGCCACTCGGCCCAGGCCAGGTGGAGGCCGAGGTCGTTGTTGAAGCCGACCCCGAGCAGGCCCCAGCGAGCGCTGATCGCGAAGGGGATCGAGAGGACCAGGCCGATCGCCAGCGCCACCGGCAGGCCGTGCCGGAGCATCGCCCGCCAATCAGCTCGATCGTCGTCCCCTGCGTCCCCATCGCCGACCCAGAAGACCACGGCCCCAGCGGCGATCAGGAGCAGCGCTAGGCCCAGAGTCGCCGAGGTGCCGTGGCCCGGGGCACGGGCCAGCACGCCGGTCACGGTCAGCACCGCGCCGAAGCCGACTGCCGGCTCCAGCCACGACCACGACTGGCGCCCGGCGAGGAGGAAGAGGGCGCGGCCGACGAGCAGTGAGGCGGCGCAGATCAGCGCCGCCGAGACATAGGTCCCGATCATCAGAGAGGGCAACCTATGCCAGTCGCCTCCCCCTGCGCGGCGAGCCTAGGGCCTCAGTACTTCTCGGCCGCCCGTTCGAGGGTCGGGCGCAGGTTCTCGCCGCGCAGCGGCTCCGCGTGGCCGGCGCCGACGACTGTCGGTTCCAGCGCCGCCAGCTTGCGCACCGACTCCTTCGCCTTCGCGTGGTCCCAGCCCCAGGCGGGGTGGGGGACGCTGGCCTCCCCCTCCGGCAGCGGTTTGAGCCGGGCCGAGTCGATGAGGTAGACGACGTCGCTGACCAGCGCCACCCGGTCGCTCTCGCGCCAGAGCCCGATCAGCCCGGGGGCGTGGCCGGGGAAATGGATGACCCGGAAACCGGCGACCTCGTCGCCCTCGGAGACGGTGCCGGCGATCTTCACCGCGCCGCCGTCCCAGCGCCGCAGCAGGAAGGGGTAGATCCAGCGGACCGGCGCCACCGGCAGTGCCGAGATGTCCATGTAGGGGGCGATTGCGGCGTCGCTTTCGGCGTCGGCCACGTCGTCGGGGTGGCAGTAGACCGGCGCGTCCATGTAGGGGGCGGTGCCGCGGTGGTCGGCGTGGGCGTGCCCGAGGACGACCCGCTTCAACCCGCCGAGCTGCTCGGCGGCCGCCCGCGCCTTCTTCGTCATCGCCTTGGTGCCGGCGTCGAACTGGACGACGCCGTCGCCGTCCTCTGAGGAAGTAGATGTTCATCGCCCTTGCGCAGGTCACCGCGCAGCAGCCAGACCCCCTCGGCGACTCTCTCCATGCGCCAAGCGTACCCCGATCGGGGTGGTCACGCTAGGCTCTCGCCGATGCCGATGCTGTGGAAAGTCGGGATGGTCGTGCTCATCGTCTGCCTGCTCGCCTCGATGGCGATCGCGATCGTCCGCCTGGCGACCACGCCGACCGAAATCCTCGGCGACGGCTTCCGCGGATTGCCTGCCCGCCAGGCCGAGCGTTAGTATCGGCGCGGCCGCGGCCAGAGACCCAGAGGAGGCGGCGTGTTCACTCGCATCGTGGTTGGAACCGACGGATCGGAGACCGCCGCCGAGGCGGTGCGGCAGGCGGTCGACCTGGCCAAGCTCGCCGGCGCCAGGCTCAGCATCGTCAGCGCCTACGAGCCGGTCTCCAAGCGCCGCGTCAGGCCGAGCAGCAGCGCGGCGCCGGCCGACGTCCAGTACGAGATCGGCCCGCGCGAGGACGTCAACCTGGTCCTCGACGCCGCCGCCGCCGACGCCAAGCAAGGAGGGGATCGAGGTCCAGACCCACCCGGTCGAGGGCGACCCCGCCGAGGCGATCCTCAACGTCGCCGAGGAGACCAAGGCCGACCTGATCGTCGTCGGCAACAAGGGGATGACCGGCGCCCGCCGCTTCCTGCTCGGCAGCGTCCCCAACAACGTCTCCCATCACGCTCCCTGCAGCGTGATCGATCGTCCGCACTACCTAGGACGTCCGACTCCGGTACGCCGTCGCTGGCGGCGTCGATCAGGCCGGCGCCCTGGCGTGTCGCGCGGTAGGCCGAGGTCGCGGGCGGTCTTGCGCAGCCGCGCTGATCGACCGGTCGACCTTGCCGCGCGGCGTCGCGTCTTGGCGCGGCGACGGTGCCGCTGGCGAGGACCATCGCCGCGACGCCGGAGACGTGGGCGGCCGCCATCGAGGTGCCGACGTAGTCTGCCGGGCTCGCCGAAGCGGCGCGGGTTGCCGCCCCGCAGGGTCACCTGGTAGATCGGCCGATCGAGACCGAGGGGCAGCCGCTGATCGGCACGCCGCCGCCGGGGGCGAGCACGTCGACGCCCTTGCCGGGCAGCAGCGAGTAGTTGCCGAGGCAGCCGCCCTCGGTGGTGCCGCCGACGCCGATCACGCGGGGCCCGGTCGCCGGCGGCGAGACGCAGGCCTCCGAGCCGAGGTTGCCGACCGAGGCGACCGTGACGACGCCCCGCCGTAGGCGTGGCGCAGCGCCTCGTCGACGCCCGGCACCTTCTTGCCGCAGCCGAAGTTGAAGCTCATGTTGATCACGTCGGCGCCGTGGGCGACGGCGAAGCGGATGCCCCGGGCGATGTCGTCGGCCTCGGCCGCGGCCGTGCCGGTCGAGGACCCGGACCGGCATCAGCTTCGCCCGGTAGGCGAGGCCGGTCAGGCCGATCCCGTTGTTGGTCTTCTCGGCGATCGTGCCGGCGACGTGGGTGCCGTGGCCGTTCTCGTCGAGCGGCAGGCGGTCGTGGTCGACGAAGTCGTAGCCCTTGGCGAACTGGCCGGCGGCGAAGTCGGGGCTGCGGCGGAAGCGGCTGCCGTAGTCGCGGTAGGCGATGCCGGTGTCGAGCACGGCGACGGTGATCGCCTTCGGCCCCGGGCCGGCCGGCCGCTGCCAGGTTTTGCCAGGCGCCGACCGCGTCGATGCCGCCGGGCGGAGACGGGCAGCGACGCGCGTGCCGGTCCCCTCCCAGGGCAGGAAGTTCCACTGCTTGCGCGACCCAGCCGCCGGGCGGGCCCGGGGGGCCTCGACGAGCGGTGCCGGGGTCGTTGGGGACCCCGGCTTCGAGCAGCGGCTGTCGCCGAGGCCGTGGCGATGTAGTTGGGCGCCGCGTAGGCGACGCCCGGGTTGCTGCCGCAGCGCCGCTGCCGCTCGCGCACGCCGACCCCGGCCGGCAGCGCGACGGTGCTGCCCGCGCCGCTGGCCCTCGAACTTGACCACCACCTGCCGCGGGACGAAGCCGCGCGCGGGGGAGACGCCGGTCGCGGCGCCGGCGGCGAGCCGAGCGACGACAGCCGGCGGCGAGCAGGGCCAGCGGCAGCGGGGATCGGAAGGCGTCGTTTCATCGTCGGTCTCGCGCTCGCGGAATCCCTGCATCCGTGCGAGCTATCGATCTAACACCGGCCCGCGCGGCGAAGTTGTCAGTGGCACATACTCTCGGATCGATGCCGGCAAGTCCGCGACGCCAGCGACAGCAGCAGCGCATGATGGGCCTGGCGCATCGAGCGCGCCCGCGAGGCCGAGGCGCACGGCGACGTGCCGATCGGCGCCGTGATCGCCCGCGACGGCGAGCCGCTGGCCGCCGCGGGCAACGAGCGCGAGCTGCGCCGCGACCCCACCGCCCACGCCGAGATCCTCGCGATCCGCGCCGCCGCCGAGGCGCTCGGCGGCTGGCGCCTGCCCGGCACGACCCTCTACGTCACGCTCGAGCCCTGCGCGATGTGCGCCGGCGCGATCGTCCTCGCCCGCATCCCCACGGTCGTCTTCGGCGCCCCCGACCCCAAGGCCGGCGCCGCCGGCAGCGTCCTCGACGTCCTCGCCGAGCCCGCCCTCAACCACCGCCCCGAGGTGACCGGCGGCGTGCTGGAGGAGGAGTGCGCGGCCCTGCTGCGCGAGTTCTTCGCGACCCGCCGAGCTCACGGCCGCCGGCTGAGCCAATACCCTTCGAGATGACCCGGAGAGGTGTCCGAGTGGCTTAAGGAGCGCGACTGGAAATCGCGTGGGCGGGGTTAACCCGCCTCGTGGGTTCGAATCCCACCCTCTCCGCTTCTAGGCGGTTTCGGCGGCACCGTCGAGCGTACGGATGGGCGCCGGGGCGGCATCGAGCGGCAGCACGATCGTCTCCTGCGAGGCGGGCGCCGGGGCCGCGGGGCGGTGGCCGCGCAGGCGCTCGTGGCTGCAGACGACGTAGCACCACTCCATCAGCCGCATCCGCGAGGCGGGGTCGATCTCGGCGATCGTCGCGCCGACCAGGAAGCGGCCCTTCGGCCTCGCGGCAGGAGCGGACCTCGACCTGGGCGGCGACCTCGTGCGTCTCGCCCGCCGCGTCCTCCAGCTCGAGCAGCACGGCGGGGCGTGCGCCGACCTCGCAGCGGCGCGTCGAGCACCAGGCCGACCCCGGCGGCGCTGGCGTCGACCAGCCGGCCGCCGATGTGGCCGCCGTCGGCAGAAGCAGTGGGCGGGCGCGTCGCCCTCGAAGCGGTAGACCAGGCGCCGCTGGTGCCGGCGGCCGACCGCGAGCAGGGTGCGCAGGACGCGGCGCAGCTCGATCAGGCCGAGCAGCGGCACGATCACCGCGGCGATTCCGGGCAGGTCCGGCAGCGGCCCGACCCCGGCGAGGTCGAGCAGGCGCAGCGCGGTGCCGCCGGCCAGCACGACCGCGGCGATGAGCACCAGGTGCAGCTTGCGCACGGCCTCGAGCCCGCCGCCGTCGCGTGCCCTGCTTCGGCGTCACCTTGAAGGCGGTGTGGCCGGGGCGGACGATGCAGCGCAGCGCCCGCGTGTAGATCTCCATCGTCAGCAGCTCGTAGTGGGCGGTCTCGCCGATCTTCATGTAGCCGCGGGCCAGGGCCGAGCCGGCGAGCAGGTTGAGCGCTGACCGCCGGCAGCCAGAGCGCGGCCAGGGCGACGACGCTGATCTTCATCGGCAGCGCGCCGGTCCACAGCACCAGCGCCCAGCGTGGCCAGCAGCAGCAGGCGCATCGGCGGCGCCAGGTAGGCGGCGAGGCTGGCGAAGTAGGAGAGGCGCTGCAGCGGGCGCAGCTCGCGGGCGCGCAGGGGAGACTCGGGCAGGGTGAAGACGGCGAGGTTGCCGCGCGCCCAGCGGTCGCGCTGCAGCAGGTAGCCGTCGAGGTCGTGCGGGGCGAGCCCCTGGACCAGGACCTCGTCGTGGTAGCGGCTGGTCCAGCCGTGGCGCTGCAGGCGGATCGTCGTGTGGAAGTCCTCGGCGATCGTCTCGGTGGCGACGCCGCCGATCTCGAGCAGCGCCTCGCGCCGCATCAGCGCCGCCGAGCCGCACCAGTAGGCGGCGCCGTGGCGGTCCTTGCCGGGGCAGACGACGCGGTAGAAGAGCGACTGCTCGTGGCGGCCGACGACGTAGTGCTGGACCGAGTCGTGGTTGAAGAAGTCGTGCGGGCTCTGCACCAGGCGCCATCCGCTCGTCGTCGAAGTAGCCGACCATCGCGTCGAGCGCGTCCGGCATCGGCACGTGGTCGGCGTCGAGCATCAGCACCAGCTCGCCCTCGGTGCGCGGCAGGGCGGCGTTGATGTTGCCCGCCTTGGCGTGGGAGTTGTCGGGCCGGGTCAGGTAGCGGGCGCCGGCGAGCTCCGCCAGCTCCTCCATCTCCGGCCGCCGCCCGTCGTCGAGCAGGTAGGTGGTGTGCGGGTAGGTGAGGGCGCGGCAGCCGGCCAGCGTCGCCGCCACCACCTCGATCGGCTCGTCGTAGGTGCAGACGTAGACGTCGACCTTGCGCCCCGGCGTGGCCGGCGGCCGCACCGCCGGCGGGCGCGACCACGAGTACCAGGCGAGGGTCGCCGAGCGCCCAGAGGCCGTAGACCTCGGTCACGAGCAGCATCGCGAAGAGCACGCGGGTTGGCGCCTTCGCCGCTCCAGCCGATCCGCCAGGTCAGGTAGCCGACGCCCCAGACCAGCGCGCAGAGCGCGAACAGCCGCAGTGGCAGCTGGGTGGCGGTCGAAGAACCGGCCGATCCGGGTCTGCTCGCTGCTTTGCACGAACCCTCCATCGGCTGCCTCGATCGCAGGCTTGAGCGGTGAAAAACGCGACGGTTTCCCCAGCGACGCCCCGAGCGGCGGCCCCTACGTAGAATCTGGCCCAGATCGATGTCCCGGAGGGGTGCCGGAGTGGTTGAACGGGGCAGTCTCGAAAACCGTTGGCCGTCGCAAGGCGGCTCGTGGGTTCGAATCCCACCCCCTCCGCTTTGTAGAGCGCAATCCCGCATCGCAGCGTGGATTGCGCGCTCTCAGCCTTCAGCCTGCGCGGGGTCAGCCCAGGTCAACGAAAGTCAGCAAAAGGCTGTTTTTAGGGGGCGTCGTTCCCTAATCGTTCCCTAATTGGGGCCAAGGATCGAGGCCCCCCGTGTCAGGAGAGCCTTGAGGTCGAGTTGCAAGGCGATCAGGGCTAGAGCGATAGTGGTGCATTTCTGGGCGTGCGAGACGGCGATGGATTGCCTCGAATACGCATGCCCATCACTATCGCCCCACTCGTGATCAAGCGCGAGAGTGGGACCGACCGAGGCTGGGAACCGCAGGAGCGCAGCGCGATCACCGTCCCGCCGGTTACCAGCGGAAAGGCACCAGATCTGGCCCAGCGCTGTGCCACTCCTCGCCGCCATCATCGGCGTGGTGATGCAGGTGACCGCAGTACCAGACCACGATGTCCTGGCCGTTCAGGCTCTCGCCGTTGAGGAACGGCGAGAGGCCATCATTGGCCGCGGATCCGAGCCGGCCATGCTGGTCCTCGTTGCCGTGGTAGCGCAGGAACCAGATGTCCTGGCTGGAGAACGCATCGGCCACACCGTCGTGGGCACCGGGCAGGATGAAATATCCACGACCATTGGACTGCTCCATTATCGCCCAGCAGCGGCGTGAGCCCGGGTTCTTGACCCTGGATATCTCAGGGTTCTTCATGTGCCACCCTTGGCCCCAGCCGAGGTTGGAGGTATAGGTGTTGTACTCGAAGCCGAGGTCGTTCGAAGCCCCCTCGATGTCGAAGTCGAACCGCCAGTAGGCGTGATGCCGGTGGGTGGCGTTGCACTGCAGCCCCGCGCTGTAGAGGCGGCAGAGAACCCGGCCATCGTCGACGAAGACGAAGTACTGGATTAGGCGGTAGGCGCCGATCCGGTAGTTGGCCTGCAATCCGAGGCACTGATGACCAGCGCTGGCATAGGTGAAGACGCACACGCGCTTGTTGGAGCAGCGGCTCGAAGTCACCGACCAGTCGTAGTTGAGCGGGTCCTTGTAAGGCCCACAGGCGTTGCGGTCGTACTCCACCCGCAGCAAAGGCAGGCTGGCCTTGTAGAAGAGGAGACGGTTGCGAAAGCGCACGCCTCTGACCACGATCCCCTCCGAGTCTGGGCTGTCGGCGAGGGTGTAATCCATCTCCCAGAGCTTGTTGGAGGCACTGGGCCATACGATGTGCCCTGACTCGCTCATTGGCGCTCTCCCCCCGACTCATAGCGGTACCCGTTCTCCGAGTGAACTCCGAGCACCCGCTCCGCTCCTAGATCCACCAGAGCGCGGATCAGCGGCAGGCGTTCGTCGGGGCGACCGAAGCCGATCTCGATTCGGCGGCTGCCGTAGTGCCGGTCCCCCTGCTCGACGTCGCTGACCAGGATCGCGGTCGACTCCAGCTCCTCGGAGAGCTGCTCGGCCACCCGGCGGTCGCCGCGCGCCATCTCGGTCGCACGGGCGATCTCCTCGTCGCTGGGCGCTGGATGGTAGGGGGCGTCCGCGACGTCGATCACCTCGAGGCCGCCCTCCTTGCCGGCGAGCCGCACCTCCACCGCCACATGGCGGTCATAGTCAAAGGCGACCGCGACCGCGCTTGGCCCATCCTCGTCTTTGGCGTGCAGAGCGCTGGCGCCGATCCAGACGCTGCGGCTGCCACCGAGGTGCTCGCGGACGCGGCGATCAGCCTGCGCCGCCTCCTGCGCTTGCGCCAGGAAACCGTCGATTTCCTCCCCCGGTTCGACCTCCAAGGGCTCAGGCTCGCGTTCAAGCGGTGCCCCGGGCCACTCAGGCATCTCGCGCAGCGGTGGCTCGATCAGCGGCGCCGGAACCTCGACGGCGCCCGCCCTCGTCGGCCTGGGTATCTCATGGGACTGGGAATCCATCGCGACCCTTTCGTACGTGACTGGTAAGGGCCATAAAACACTCTTAATTAGTCAAAGTCAACAAACCATCGTGTGTACATGCGGGTGGCTCGCCGCACCATCGTCAGAAGCTGACCTCGACTCCATCGGTGCCGATGAACCTGATCGTGTAGCGCCGGACGGTGCCGACCGAATCCAGCGGCCGCGCGGGCCGACATGACGATTTAATCTAGAGCAGCTCTACAAGGCGTCGGGCGGCACGGGCGGCGCCGTCAACCTCGACATCTCGGTATTCGACCTCACGGCCGATCTCCTCGGCGATCGCCGCCGCGATCCGCTCTGGCGGGGAGTCGTCGAAGTCCATGCGACGACCGGCTCCGTAGCGTTCGAGCCGATGACGGACGTGGAAGTTCTGCTCGAAGTGGTGGCGCAGCGGGAAGTAGAGGAACGGCCGCTTCTGCGCGGTTAGCTCCATCGCAGTCGTGAGACCGCCCTGGACGACTGCCAGATCGCAAGCCGCCAGGTGGCGGTAGAGGTTGTGCACATAGGGGACGACCTCGAGACCGGCATGCGAGGGAAGCGAGGCGGGGTCGATTCGCGGCCCCGCGACGACAATCATGCGCAGGTCGGGGATCCTCTCCTTGGCCGCGGGAAAGGAGGCGATCACTCGTCGCAGCAGGTCCGCCCCGACGCCCGAGCCGCCGACGGTGACGATGCAGACCCGCTCGTCGTCGCCGTAGCCCAGCTCGGCACGCAGCCTGGTGCGATCGCCGAGGTCAGCGGGGTCAAAGCCGGTCACGTAGCCGGTGAAGTCGAAGTGGCGCTTGGTCCAGTCGCGGATCGCTGGCAGCTGCGGTCCGAGTCGCTCCGGGACGATGTCGTCGGGGTTGCCAACGAACAGGGCCATGTCCCGAACCTCGGGGTGCTCGGCGACGTGGTCGACCATGTCGGCGTTGTAGTCAGCGGTCAGGAAGCCTTCGCGCTCATTCCTTTCGTCCATCGGCAGAAAGCCGACGAAGTCGGTCAGCCAGGCGAACGGGACCCGCTTCTCACCTGGGTTCTCATGCAGGTAGTAATCGAGCTCCCAGGCCTCGTCTCCGATCCAAAGGTCGTAACGCTCGTCGCGCACGACGTCGTGGAAGAGCATGAAGTTGGCGGCGAGGATCTCGTCCATGCTGCGCAGCGCCTGGAAGCAGTGCAGGTCGTGCTCGGCGGACTCCGACTCGATGTGCCGGGACTCGTTGGCCAGATGAGAGCTGGCGGGATGGATGTGCTCCCCCTCCCCCTCCAGCACCCTGGTGACCGGGTCCTGAGCGAGCCAGTCGATCTGCAGGTCGGGATTGATGCGGCGCATCTCACGGGCGATCGCGATGTCGCGCTGCGCGTGGCCGAGCCCGATCGGCGAAGAGACGTAGAGGGCGCGGGGACGCCCGTCGGGGCGGTAGACATTGTCGTCGCGGCGCTTGCGCTTGCGCCCGAACGCGTTCTCCGAGAAGTCACGCAGGGCGAGGTTCACCTGGACGGGCTTGCGAGCGTGGGGGAAATGGCCCGCGCCGCGAACCCGCTCGAGCCGTCCGTCGCCGAGCCGGGCCAGAGCCCGGCCGTCGCGGTAAGGCGTGATCTTGTCGCGGTCGCCATGGATGACCAGCACCGGGCAGTCGATGTCCTTGGCCAGGCCGCGCAGCACGCGACGACGATGATGCACTCCTCCTTCCGCGGTGGCGATCAACGTCTCGGGATCGGTGTCGAGCGCCCACCCGACCCCATCCTCGATGCCCTTGGTCGAGTGGGGCTCCGGCAAGCACCGCGAGATGAACCACTCGGCGAATGCCGGGTAGCCCTGGCGCCAATGGTTGGCGTTCATACGGGCCCACCAGCGATAGGCCGGCACCGGCCTGCGGAACATGGGCAGGGTCCTTGGGCTCGCCAGGATTGACCAGTGGGACGGCGTGTACGGGAACATCGGGCCGATGAAGGCAGCGCCTGCAAAGCGCTCGGGAGCAAGGCGCGACATCTCCAGTTGGAACTGGGCGCCCCGCGACCAGGAGGCCGTCACCGCCCGGTCGGTGTCGGTCGCGTCCATCACGGCCAGGCAGTCGCGCGCGAACTCCTCAGATCCGTAGCGCCGCGGATCGCGGCAGCGGTCGGAGCGGCCGTTGCCGAGGCCATCCATCGTCAGCACCCGGAAGTGACGGGCGAAGTAGGGGATCTGCATCTTCCAGAAGCGAGAATGGACCAGCGACCACGTGGGGAGCAGGAAGATGGTCTCCTCTCCCTCGCCGTAGAGCTCGTAGAAGAGGTTCATCCCGTCGCGCTCGACGAAACCCTCGCTGTCGGGATAGCGGGCCCGGCTCTGCTCGTCCTCACGGCCGGCCGACTCCGCGCTCGGCGCGATTGGGACACTCGCCCTCATTCCTTCCCCTTCTCGAGTGAGGTAAGCCAGGCGTCGATCGAGGCGAGCAACTCGGCGTGGCCGCGATCGAAGCCGAGCAACCGCTCGGTCAGAAGTCCCTTGTTGAACTGCATGACGAGCGTCGCCCAGGCCTCGGCCGAGAAGCCCGAGCGCTCGAGCCCGTACTCCTCGATCGCCTGGGCGCACGCGTCCCGTAGCAGCGTGCGCCAACGGTCATCAACCTCGTTCAGGCGCTCGCGCAGCTCCGGCTTGTTCCGGCCGAGCGCCTCCATCTCAGCCCACACCTTTGGGTAGCCGGATGCGAGGTCGTCCTCGATGAACCCAACCGCGGCCCGCCACTTCTCGAGGAAGGGCAAATCCGACTCGTACATCGACCGCTGGCGATCGAGGACGCGGGCGGTGAATCGCTCCAGGGTTTGGAGCATCAGCTCGTCGACCGAGCCGAAGTAGTAGTGGACGAGACCGTGGTTCTGCCCCGCCTCCCGGGCTAGCTGTCGGGTCGAGATCCCCGCCGCTCCCTCTCTGACCAAGAGCCGCTCCGCGGCGTCGAGGAACGCCGCGACGTTGACCTCTCTGATCGAACGGTCGCCTGTAGCTTCGCTCTCTCTTGGAATAAGCCGGTTAGTCATTTGACTAAGACGACTATCCAAGCATCCCGCGCTTGCCTTTGCAACCCCGCGTTACAAGTGGCCTAGCGCTGGTGCCTCCTAGTAGTAGGGTCGCGTGTATGCGCGGCGCGATTGTTTGCGGAGCAGGGGCGGCGGGGCTCGCTGCGGGCGCGATGTTGGGCCGGAGAGGGGTCGACGCACTCGTGATCGAGTGCTCGGATCGGGTCGCGGCGAGTTGGCGATCTCGCTATGCGGCCTTGCGTCTCAATACGCCGGGTTGGATGTCCACGCAGCCGGGCTATCGAGCGACGCGCCGACGCTATGGCGAGTACCCCTCCCGCGACAAATGGATTCAATACTTGGAGGACTACACCGCTCACCACCGCCTCGATGTGCGCTTCGGTACGGAGATCGAGCGAATCGATCGCCTCGACGGCGGCTGGCAAATCCAGACGACCGGTGGCTCACTGGAGGCGCGGGTCATCGTGGTCGCCACCGGCTTTGACCACGATCCCTGCGCACGAGCAGCTACGGGGGTGCCGGAGTGGTTGAACGGGGCAGTCTCGAAACCCGCGATAAATCCGCAGCGGTATTCCCCGAGAGTGTTAGGATGCCCAGATTCAGCGAGGAGGGGTGGTTTCGCTGTATGGCTGTTTTAGGAGCCCCGTAGGCGCATAGCGCGCTTAAGGAGGTTCACATGCGTAGGAAGATGCTGGCATTGGCGCTCACCGTAGGCGCTTTGACGATTCCGGTGTCATCGGCCTTTGGAGCGCCAGACTTCGGTCCCGGCAACAGCAGCAAGGGGCCAAACGACGGTGGTGCCAAGTGTCATGCACCCGGACATGGCACCGGTCCTGGGTCCAACGATCCAGTCCCCGGCTGCAAGGGCACGTAGGAAGGAAGGGCCCGCCCCCTCTGTGGGTGGGCCCACATATCAATCCAACCCGCTTCCGGTTGCGTCGCCTCGAAGACACGGGCTACAGTCGCCTGTGACCGGGTCTCCGGCGATCTGGTGGCTCTGCTTCTGGAGATTCGGGAACGCCGCGACGTTGACCCCTTGATGCGAGTGGCAATCGGTATGAACCTCGCCGGCTTGGGGACGTATCTCATCGCTGCGTTCCTTCTCAAAGGAGCGGACGGGCTGCGGGAGTAGGGCGGGCTGGCGGCGTGGCCGTACGTCCCGAACCAGGGGTGGTGCCTGAGAGACCTCGAAGAAGTTATCGGCATCTATCCGGTTCGCGTCGTCTCGAAAGCATGGGCTACGGTCGGCCAGTGCTTCTTGAGCGGGATTTCGAGCTGAGTCTATTTGACGGCTTCCTCGGCGACGTGCGTGGTGGCGGGGGCAGAATCCTTGTCCTAGAGGGTCCGCCCGGGATCGGAAAGACGGCTTTGCTGCGCGAGATTGAGGTGCGTGGCGCGGGACATGGGATCGACGTGCTGAATGCGCGCGGGAGCCAGCTCGACCGCGGGTTCTCATTCGGCGTCGCGCGCCAGCTCTTCGAGCGCCGCGTCCGGGTGGCGGCGGAGAAGGAGCGCAAGGCATTGCTCGGCGGTGCCGCGCAGGATGCCCTGCCGGCGCTTGGCGTCGGTGACGACACCGAGGGCGACGCGGGACTGCAATCGCTGCACGGCCTGTACTGGCTGGCGGCCAACTTGGCCGGCCGCGGGCCATTGGTGCTGTGCGTCGATGATGCCCATTGGGCCGACCGCCCATCGTTGCGCTGGCTCCTCTACACCGCGCCGCGTCTCGCCGGCCTCCCCCTCGGGATTGTGATGACGGTCCGTGCAACCGAGCCCGGCGCCGAGCAAGATCTATTGGACGGACTCACGCTCGACGACTCGGCGAGTGTCGTCGCGCTGCGGCCGCTGTCGGAGGCGGCCGTCGGCGTTCTCGTCGATACGAGCCTGCCGGGAACCGCCGTGCCCGCCTTCGAGGCGGCCTGCCATCACACCACCGGCGGCAACCCGCTGCTCGTGCGCGAGCTGTTGCGCGAGCTGGCGGCAGAAGGAGCGGCACCAACGGCCGCGCGCGCCGAGCAGCTGGAGGGATTCGGCGTCGAGGCCGTCGCCCGCAACGTTCGGCGGCGTCTCCACGGCCTCGGCCAGCAGGCTGCAACGGTCGCGCGCGCGGTCGCCGTCGTCGGCGACGGCGCCACCGTGGTCGAGGTGGCGGCGCTCTGCAAGTGCGAAGAGGCGACGGTCCGCTCGGCCGCGATCGACCTGGCCGCCACGGACGTCCTGCTTTCCGACGGGCGCCTCGCGTTCGTCCACCCCCTGGTGAGGGCTGCGGTGTACGAGGACATGGCGCCGCTGCAGCGGGCAGCATTGCACCGTCAGGTGGCGGCGTTGCGGGAAGCGACGGGAGACGCGGAGGAGATCGCTGTGCACCTGCTGCAAGTCGATCCGCGCTTCGATCCGCGCGTCGTGAACGTCCTCCGGACCGCCGGCTCAGAAGCGTCGCGCCGCGGCGCACCCGACGCGGCGGCGGTCTTCCTGCGGCGCGCGCTGGCCGAGCCGCCGGAGGCAGGGCCGTCGCGCGCGGCGGTGTTGATGGAGCTGGGGCAGGCTGAGGCGTTGGCGCGGATGGATGGCTTCGAGGACCATCTCGGTAGCGCGATCGCCGAGCTCGGCGGTACCGAGGAGGCCGCTAGGGTGGCGCTGCTTTTGGGGCGCGCTCACTGCCTGATGGGCGACGTGGCAGGCGGATTCGAGGTCGTCGAGGGGGCTTCGGCAACCGTCGATGCCGCCGACCCGAATGCCCCACTGCTCGAGGCAGAGCTGCTTGCCTTCGCCCGCTTGGACAGGCGGCTGCGGCCAAGGGTGGTCGACCGTGTGGACGGCTACCTGCAGAGGCTCAAACGCGGCGAAGAGGTCGATGCGCTGCTCCTCGGAGCACTGTCTCCTTGGCTGCTCGAAAGTCCGCCTACGGAATGTGCCGTGCAGGCGGCGGAAGCCGCTCTCTGCGACGACCGGTTGCAAGCGCCCCAGGTCAGCACCCTCCTCCTACCCGTGGCGGGATACACGCTGGTCGGCGCCGGCTGCGTGACTCGCGCCGGGGAGGTCTTCGACGCCGGCATCGCCGAGGCCAGGCGTCGCGGGGGGCCGCTGCCCCTCGGCGTGCTGTCGGCCGCCCGCTCAGAGATCTCCTCCATCCAGGGCGAGGTCGTGAGGGCGGAGGGAGAAGCCCGAGTGGCCTGGGAGACTGCACTCGGCGAGGGGCTGGTCAAGCCATCGGAACCGATCGCATTGATCGGTGCGGGGGCGATGCTCGTCAACGCGCTGGTCTTGCGCGGCGAGCACGAGGAGGCCCAGCGCTGTGTGGAGCGTCTGCCCGATCCACCCCCCGTTCTGGCGGAGGCCCTCCTGCCGGCGCGAGCCGAGCTGCGACTCGCGCAGGGCAGGACCGACGAGGCGATCGCGGACCTGCGGGCCGTCGGCGCGCTTCTTGGCGAGGAGTTCCACAAGCCGGTCCAGAACTGGCGCGCCCGGCTGGCGGTCGCGCTGGCGAGCACCGGCGAGCGCGAGGAGGCCCAGGCGCTGGCCACCGCCGAGCTCGAGCAGGCACGGCGCTGGGAGGTGCCGCTGGCGATCGGGGTCGCGCTCACCGCCGCCGGCGTCGTCGAGGGCGGCGCCGACGGGGTCGCCTTGCTCGAGCAGGCCGTGGCGACGCTCGAGCAGACCGAGGGGCGTCTGAGCCATGCGCTGGCGCTGATCGACCTCGGCGCACTCATGCGACGATCGGGTTCCCGGACCGCCGCACGCGAGCCCTTGCGCGCGGGGATGGACCTGGCGGCGCGTTGCGGCGCCATCGCATACGCCGATCGTGCACACGCCGAACTCGTCGCGGCCGGGGCCCGTCCGCGCCGCGACCGTCGCTTCCTCACGGGGCCGGAGTCCTTGACCGCCGGCGAGCTCCGGGTCGCGGCACTTGCCGCCGAGGGTCTGACCGACCGTGCGATCGCCCAGCGCCTGTATGTGACGCAGTCGGCGGTGCAGTTTCACCTGCGCAATACGTTCCGCAAGCTCGGCATCCGTGCCCGCGGAGATCTCGGCGCCGCCCTCGACCCTCCCATCGGCGAGGCGAAACCCTAGTAGGCGGCTACCAGCGACAACCCCTCGGCCTGCTCGTAGGTTGTCGGGTATGAGGATCACCCTTTTCGCGCATGGCACCCGTGGCGACGTCGCGCCGATGGTCGCACTCGGTTGGCAGCTCGCCACCCGCGACCACGACGTGACGGTCGCCGTCCCGGCGGAGTTCCGGGAGTTCACCGAACGAGCCGGTCTGCGCACGGCGCCTCTCCACCTCGACCTGACTGCGTGGTTGAGCACGGCCGAGGGCCAGCGGCTGCTGCACAAGGGCGGTGTCCGCCTCATGCGCCGGATGACGCGCGAGTACAGCCGGCACGCAGATGCCTTCGACGAGGCATACGAGGCCGCCGCACAGGGCGCCGAGGCTCTCGTCGGCAACATCCTCACCTGGGACCGGACTCTCGTCCTGGGCGACGCGCTCGACATTCCGGCAGCCACCGTTTACCAGGTGCCGCTGGGCCTTTCGCACCAGTATCCATCGCTCCTCCTCACCCGGGGGGGCTCTCGCTCACCACTTCTCTGCCGGGGCTCGCACGAGCTGGCAGAGCGGATTTGGTGGCACGGAACGGCCAAGACCACCGATGCGTTTCGGCGCAAGCTCGGGCTTCCGAGCTGCTCGACCTCGACCTTCAGACGCCTCCAGCACCCCGGCGCCCTGGGACTCCACACCGTCAGCCCCAGCCTTTTCCCGCGGCCAACGGACTGGGGGCGACATCTCCAGATCACCGGAGCGTGGCAAATGCCCGATGCCCTGCGCGACAGTCTCGGCGAGGAGCTTCCGGCGGATCTACAGGCCTGGCTCGACGCAGGTGACCCACCGATCTTCTTCGGCTTCGGGAGCATGCCGGTACTCGATCCCCAGCCGCTGCTCGACGACGTGATCGGCGTGACCACCGCGCTCGGTCGACGGGCGATCGTGAGTGAGAACTGCGTCTCGTCCAGGGACGCCGAGGCAGTCCCCGACCACCTGCGCGTCGTCGGCGCGCTGGACCACGACCGTCTCTTCCCCCAGTGCGCCGTCGTCGTCCACCACGGCGGCATTGGCTCGACCACCGCCTCGGTGCGCGCCGGGCGGCCCACGATGGTCTGCTCGGTCTTCGGCGACCAGCCCTGGTGGGGAGAGCAGATGCGACGTCTCGGGGTCGGCACCCACGTGCCGTTTCGCAAGCTCCACCGCGACGCACTTGAGTCGGGCCTGCGCACGCTTCTCGATCCCGCAGTCAAGGCCCGCGCCCGGGACCTCGGCGCAGCGATCCAGGCCGAGGGTGACGGTCTTCCCGCCGCGGCGCAGCTGCTCGAAAACTGGCTCGTCACCGCCGAGCCGACGCCCACCAGTGCCCGCCCCGCATCACGGCGAGAGGGAACTGGCGCCATCGCAGATCTTCCCGGCCCCCGCAGGTTGCCGCTCCTCGGCAACGCGCATCAGCTGATGCGGACCTCGCGCCTCCACCTGGTCACCGAGGGATGGGCTCGACGCTATGGCCCGATGTTTCGCTTCGACGCCGGCCCGCGGCACTTCGTCGGCGTCGGCGATGCCGACGCGATCAACGAGATCCTGCGCGACCGCCCGGAGGGCTTTCGCCGCTGGCGCGATCAGCAGGCGGTGATCGAAGAAATGGGGCCCCCAGGTGTCTTCATCGCCGAGGGGGACGACTGGAAGCGGCAACGGCGCCTGATCGTCACCGCTCTCAATACGCATTACCTGCGCCGGTACTTCGATGTCGTCCGCACCTCTACCGAGCGGCTCCAGCGACGACTGCGGGAGGCGGCGCGCGACGGGCGATCGCTCGAGATCGCCGACGAGCTGACCTCCTACACGGTCGACATCACTTCGGCGCTCGCCCTTGGGCACGACCTCAACACTCTCGAGCGCCGTGACAACGAGTTGCAGGGCCACATCCAGAGGGTCATGCAGATGACCGCCCGGCGGATCGGCGCACCGATCCCCTACTGGCGCCATTTCCGCCTCCCCGCCGATCGCGCCCTGGACCGGTCGGCGCTGGCGATGAGACGGGCGGCGACCGAGTTCATCGCTCAGGCGAGGGCGCGGATGGATGCCGACCCAGGGCGCTTCGAGGAGCCGGAGAACCTGCTCGAGGGGATGCTCGCCGCCCAGAGGACGGACGGGACGTTCAGCGAGGACGAATCGTCGGCAACATGGTCACGGTCCTGCTCGCCGGCGAGGACACGACCGCCAACACCCTTGGCTGGACGATCTGGCTGCTCGCCTCGCGGCCCGACATCCAGGCGCGGCTTTCCAGCGAGGCCAACGGCGGCTCTCGGCGGCGGTGCGCTCGCCGACGAGTACGAGAACATCGAGCAGCTCGCCTATGCCGAGGCGGTGCTGCGGGAGTCGATACGCCTCAAGGGTGTCTCCCCATTGCTGCTTGCGGAACCGATTGAGGATAAGACGATCTGCGATACCCATATACCTGCCGGGACCCGCCTGCTCCTGCTCCTTCGCCACGCCAGCACCCACCGCCGCCGGCCGCAGCGAGGAGTTCTATCCCGAGCGCTGGCTGGAGGACAGCGATGAGACTCGGGCGCCCAAATCGCTTGCCTTCGGCGCTGGCCCGCGCTTCTGCCCTGGCCGCAACCTCGCCCTCCTCGAGGCGAAAGCGGCGATCGCGATGATCTCCCGCAACTTCGAGGTGGAGCTCGACAGCTCCATCGCACCGGTCGCGAGTCCTTCGAGTTTGCGATGGTCCCGAAGGGCCTCCGGGTGCGCCTGCGCGAGCGTGGGAAGGTCGGCACGCCCAGCCTCGCGGCGTCGGCGACAGTGGTGCGCGACGCCACGCCTTGACAGTAAAGACATTTCCCTTTAGCTTCATATAAGCGAAATGATGAAGACGGCTACGGCGGGGAAACGGCAGTACCGGATGAACGTTCGGGCGCGCCGCTCGGAAGCGACCGCCAAGCGGATCCGCGGCGTGGCGATAAAGCGATTCCTGTCCCGGTCCTACGACGAGGTGACGCTTGCCGAAATCGCCGAGGGGGCCGGGGTCACTGTTCCCACCCTGATCGCGCATTTCGGCCGCAAGGAGGACCTGTTCGTGGCTGCGTGCGAAGACTGGGGCGACCGCATCAACGAGTCACGAGATCGGGCCCCGGTCGGCGATCACGTTGGTGCAGTCCGCAAACTGGTCGAGAGCTACGACGCAGAAGGCAAGCTCATCCTTCATCTCCTCGCTGAGGAGGATCGGTTCCCGGCGGTGCGAGCGGTGACCGACGAGGGGCGGAGGTATCACCGGTTATGGGTCGAGCGGGTCTTCGAGCCGAGCCTGAGGTCGCTCCGAGGTGCACGGAGAGAGCAGCTCGTCGTCCAGCTGATCGTCGCCACCGACCTCCTCAGCTGGAAGCTGATGCGCCTCGACATGAAGCTGTCCCGCCGCCAAACCGAAGCGGCGATCGTCCAAATGATCGACGCACTCACCGGAGGCAGCTGATGGCACGCGTCCTTATCTACACCTCCCCCGGCTCGGGGCATGTCTACCCGCCGATCGCCACCGCGATCGCTCTGCGCGACCGCGGACACGACGTCAGCGTGCGCACCGAGAGCGGAAGCGTGGACGCGATCGATCGGCTTGGCCTTTCCGCCGCGCCAATCGATCCGCGCATCGAGGCGTTACCGCTCGAGGACTGGAGGACGCGCACCTCGATTGGCGCCCTCGTGTCGGCATGTGACACCTTTGCCAAGCGGGCGCGCTACGAGGTCCCCTATCTGCAGGCAGCGATCGAGGCAGAGCGGCCAGACCTCATCTGGGTCGACACCAATGCCATGGGCGCGGCTGTGGTGGCCGAGGCCTCCGGGGTGCCCTGGGCCCACTACCTGCCGCATCCACATCCCGGACCGGCCCGCGGCGTTCCGATCTTCGGTCCGGGCTTCGCCCCTTCCACGAGCCGGCTTGCGCGTCTTCGCGACACCACCCTGACCGCACTGAAGCCGCTTGCCTTCCGTTCGTTCATGCGCAGCCACAACTCCCATCGCGCCGCTCTTGGCCTGTCGGCGCTCAACGGCATCGAAGACCACTATCTGGTTGCCCCACTGCTGATCCAGTTCTCGGCGGAACCATTCGAATATCCGCGCGAGTGGCCGGAGAACGTACGGCTCGTCGGCCCGGCCCTGTGGGAGCCGCCCGACCCCGAGCCGGAGTGGCTGGCCAGCGAGGAGCGTCCGATCATTCTGGTCACTGCCTCGACGGAGTTCCAGGACGACGCAAGTTTGATCAGCGGCGCGCTCGAGGCCTTTGCCGACCAGCCCTACGCCGTCGTCGCCACCAGCGCCGCCCACGATCCGGGCGACTTCGACGTCCCGACCAACGCCAGGGTCGAGCGCCATCTCCCACACCGGCCGATCCTGCGCCGAGCCGCCGCCGTGATCTCCCACGGGGGCATGGGCACCACCCAGAAGGCGCTCGCGGCGGGCGTACCAGTGTGCGTGGTCCCGTTCATACGCGACCAGTTCGAGGTGGCACGCCGGGTCGAGCACTGCGGCGGCGGCACGCTGCTGCCGGCCAAGCGCCTCCGCCCCGACCGGCTGCGCCTGGCCATCGAGGACGCAATCGGGTGCCGCGCGGGCGCGGAATGCGTCCGCGATGCATTCAGGAAGGCGGGCGGCGCGGAGGCAGCAGCCTCAGCGCTTGAGAACCTGATGGCGACCGAGCTCCAGGCGAGCTAGGAGTCAGCGCGCCAGCCGATCACTCGCCGCACGAGCCTCGGCGCTCTCCTTACCGCACCGATGGCTGCCCGATCGGAGAGACGGCGCCCGCGTTTGTGTTGCACTAGCCGGTTGCTCGCTGGCGCCTCAACCTCCTCCACGGCGAACAGACGCCACTCGCCGGGCACACCCTTGAGCTCCTGGCTGCCGCGGTCCGCAAACGAGATGCCCGAGCCGACGACGAGGTCCTTTACGGTGCTCGAGACGAGCACCTCGCCGGCGCCGGCGAGCGCGCTGATCCGCGCGCCGATGTTGACCGCCATGCCGCCGATGTCGTCGCCGATCGAGCTCGCACTCGCCGGTGTGCAGCCCGGCTCGCAGCGTCGATGTCGAGCGCCCGCACGTTGTCCGCGATCGCCTGCGCGCAGCGGATCCCGCGCGCCGGTCCGTCGAAGGTGGCAAGGAAGCCATCGCCCATCGTCTTCACCTCGCGGCCCCGGTGGCGCTCGAGCTCGGTGCGAACCAGCTCGTCGTGGCGGGCCAACGAGCTCGCGCCAGCGCGCGTCGCCGAGCCGCCGCCGCGCGCTCGGTGGAGCCGACGATGTCGGTGAACATCACGGTCGTGAGGATGCGATCTGAAGGGGGCGCGTGGCGGGCGCCGGTGAGGAACTCCTCGATCTCCTCTGCGTAGCCATCGGCGTCGCCGTAGAAGGGGATGTGGTCCGCTCCCGGCAGCACGACCAGCCGCGCGTCCGGGATGTGCTCGGCCATGTAGTGCGCGCACTCGACGGGGACGAACTCCTCCTCGCGGTGAAGAACCAGCGTCGGCACGCGGACGTTCGGCAGCAGGTCCCTGACGTCGGTTTCGTTGCCCATGTCGATCAGTGTGCGCACCATCTGGGGACTGGCGGCCGAGCGCTCGAACATGCCGCGCCCGATCCGATCGCGCTCGCTGTCGGCGCTGGGGCCGAGCAGCGCGAGCGTGCGTCCCTCACCCCAGTGCTCGGCCGCAGCGCGCAGCGTCTGGACCGCGTCGACCCAGCGCTGCCCACCCGGGTTGTCGGCGGGGTCGAGAGTTCCGGTGGGGAAGGTGCCGCAGAGGACCAGGGCGCGCGTGCGCTCCGGATAGGTGGCGGCGAAGAGCACGCTCATCGGCCCGCCCTCCGAAACCCCGAGCAGCGCGGCGCGCTCGGAGCCCGCGGCATCCATCACCGCGCGCACGTCGTCCATGCGGTCCTCCAGCGGCGCCGGGCCGGCGACCGGATCGGAAAGCCCCGTGCCCCGCTTGTCGAACAGGATCAGCCGCGAGAACGAGGCGAGCTTTTCGAGGAAGCGCGCGATCCGCGGGTCGGCCCACTGCAGGTCGAGGTGCGAAATAAAGCCCGGCACGAAAACGAGGTCGAGCGGACCGTCGCCGATGACCTGGTAGGCGATGTTGACCTCGCCGCTTTTCGCGTAGCGCGTCACCGGAGGCATCGGGCAACTCCCAGATTACTCCGGCGGGCATAAAGCGCCACGACCGTCCGTCGATGCGCATTCTCCTGGATCACCAGGACAATGTTCGGTGCGGCAAGCAGGCCGGATGTGCGTCTCGCCTGGCAGGGGCGACAATGCGGGTCGGCTTGCTACGTTCGTCATCCCCAATGCACATCCAGCGGAAGGGTCCACCTATGGGTGCACAGGAGAACAAGCAGACCACGGAAGATGCCTATCGCGCTTTCGGTCAGGGCGATGCTGGGCCAAGCTGGCCGAGAAAGGCCTCAGCACCGAGCCGCACGACTTCGTCGCCGATGGCGACAAAGTCGGCCGACCCGGCGATCGCCGATCGGGTGTTCGTCAAATCGACAGCGTGAACAACGGATCGCCTCCGGGCGGATGGGAGTGTCTTGGGTTCTCGCCCGGGCCTGTATGTGCCTGGCGTCCGTCTCGCTCGACACGGAGCAATGGAGCGAGGCCGACGGGCACCTGCACCGCGCCCTGGGGGCGATCGAGACCCGCGGCCTGGTTGCGTTGATCCCCGACGCGCTCGAGTTGCTCGCGGAGGTCGCCGGGGGCTTGCACAGCGATGAGGAGGCGGCGCGGCTGCTGGGCGCCGCCGAGGAGGCCCGCACTCGCCACGAGCTGGTGCGCCCGGAGGCCCAGGGCACGCGGGTCGCGACGCTGGAGCGAACCCTGCGGGAGCGCCTTGACAGCGAGGGCCTGGAGGGGGCTTTCGCCGAAGGGAGTGCCCTCGATGCCGGCGAGGCGGTCGCATGGGCGCGCCGTGCCCGCGGTGAGCGCAAGCGCCCGCCGGGCGGCTGGGAGAGCCTGACCCCAACCGAGCTGGAGATCGTGCGGCACACCGCCACAGGCCTGACCAACCCCCAGATCGGAGAGCAGATGTTCATCACCCGGGGCACCGTCAAGGTGCACCTCTCCCACATCTACGCGAAGCTCGATCTGCGAAACCGCTCCGAGCTCGCTGCCGAGGCGGCGCGGCGCCAGCTCGGCACGGCTGAGGGGTCGTGATGGCCGATTCAGCGCCCACGGCGGTTGTAGAGCGGTTCTTGGACCATCTTCGAACGGTCACCGACAACGATGCTGCGGTGCGGCTTCTCGCAGAGGAGGTGATGTACGAAAACAGCTGGCTGCCGACTGTGCGCGGTCGTGAGCGGGTGCGCAAGCTATTTCAAGCACTTATCAGGATCGGCACTCATGTCGAGATGCACGTACACGCGATCTCGGCGGATGGACCAACCGTTCTGACCGAGCGCACCGACGCACTTCAGTGGGGCCGGCTGCGAATTCAGTTCTGGATTTGTGGGCGCTTCGATGTTCACGATGGGCAGATCGTGGTGTGGCGCGAGTACTACGACCCTCTGGCCATCCTCGCCGCAACCCTACGCGGCCTGCTCGGCACGGTCGTGCGGGCGGCGCGCGCGAAGCCACCCTCCGCAGTCTGAGCTCCTTCGCCACTGGTCCGAAAGCACCGATCCGGCCAAAGGTTCGCGAAGCCAACGTGAGGGCGGTTCGTTACGCGGCTGCCGGTGCGTCTGGCCAAGCGCCTGAGCGCACACGCTCGTAAAGCGTGTCGGGGGCGAGATCGGCGCCGCCGGGCCAGACAACGGTTCCGGTCTCTCGATCGACCGCAACTCTCGCAAAGCCCTCCGGAGTGCGAGCATCCTCGAAGACCGGCCCGTGCATGCGATCGAGCACGTCCACCTCGCTGCTCACCCCATCGGCGAAGGTCAGCTCAAGGGTGCCGTGATTGACGACGGAGACCACGGTTATGTCGGGGGTCAGGCTGTTCATTGCAATGGCTCGATCTCTTGAAGTGTCTCACCGGCTCGCGCTCGGCGCCAGTTCTCTTCGAGTTCCTCTTGATGAAGCTCGGCCCAGGCGAGGACGAAGCGGAGTTGCCGGCGACCCAGGTTGCTGTCGATGACCTCGAGGTTGTCGATGCGGACCTTCGCTTCTCCTTCGGCATGGCGTGCATGGAAATGGGGGAAGCCGTGATCGTCGAAGAACATCGCGATCGTGATCCCGAAGAATCGGCTTATCGTCGGCATGAACCCATCATGGCGCGAGCACCGGCGGTCGTTCTTCTTGGATTTCAGCTCGAGTTTCGTTCCCTAATCCGTTCCCTAACGAAAGCCCGTCGATAGGATTTGGCTTGGCAGTGCCCCGGAGGGGTGCCGGAGCGGTTGAACGGGGCAGTCTCGAAAACTGTTGGCGTCGCAAGGCGCTCGTGGGTTCGAATCCCACCCCCTCCGCTGTGTTTACGCCAGTTCGGCGGTCACCAGTCGCAGGCCCACGTCGAGCTCCGGCAGCGTGCGAAGGTAGCCGTTGCGCTCGTCCCAGCGGCCGCTGTCGAGGTCGGCGCTCAGCCTTGCCAGGCCCTGCTCGATCTCAGCCTGGGGCATCTGGTGCCAGCACGAGCTGGCGCGACGGACGTCTGGGTCGAGGTGCAACTCCGGTCGATCCCAGATGCCGATGAAGAAGCCGTCGGCGCAGTTGCTCGGGACGGGGACGGCCTCGGCCGAGGCATTCGGGAGGGTTGCGGTCAGCTCGGCGATCGGCGGCATCGCCTTAGCGTGGTACTCGAGCGCGCTGGGAAAGTAGTCGCGTACCAGCCACAGCTCTTTCGCCGGCGCGGGATCGAAGCTGAGGACGACCACCCGCTGCCCGGCGACCCGCACCATCTCCCCGAGCCCTTTGGCGACGTTATTCCAGTGGTGGACGGTGATGATTGCCATCGCGGCGTCGAAGCTCCGATCCTCGAACGGCAGCTCCTCTGCCACGCCCTGGATGACCGGCGCCGACCCCGGCGGGCGCTGCGCGATCATCTCCCGCGATGGCTCGACCGCCGTCACCTCACGGTCGTGGGGCTCATAGGAGCCGGTTCCGGCCCCGACGTTGAGCACCGTCTTCGCGTCCCCCAGGGCGGCTTCGAGGCGAGCTGCGATCTTCGCCTCCGGCTGGCGAACGGCGCTGTAACCGAGCCCGATGCGGTCGTAGGTCGTCTCTGCCATCCCCGGACTATACGAATCCAACCCCCGAATTCATTCAGGATCACTAGAGTACTCATCTCGGAATGTCAGAATTCGCGGGAGGAAAGATCGAGGCGTACGTGGGCCCCAAGGACCTCGGTGGGCCCGACGACCTCGAGCAGGTGATCGTCGACTTCATCGGCGGCGCCAACAGCTCACTCGACATCGCCGTCCAGGAGATCGACTCCGAGCCGATTGCCCAGGCGATCCTCGACGCCCGTTGGCGCAGCGTCAGGGTCAGGATCGTGCTCGAGCAGGACTATCTCTGCGAGGAAGGCCTGCCCGACGACGACGATAAGGACAGGCCGGTAGCGGCGCCAGGAGAGAGCTTCGAGAATGCGGTGCGCAAATGGCAATGGACGGCCACCAGCGGCGGTCTCGCCGAGAACAGGCGCATTGCCTCGGCCCTGCTGCAATCGAACGTCGATGTCAAGGCCGACTTCAACCCGAAGATCTTTCACCAGAAGTTCATCCTGCGAGACAACCGCCCCGTCTCGTTGAAAAAAGGCGAAAAACCCAAAGAAAGGCGTCAGGCCCTTTTGTCGGGATCGACGAACTTCACCAAGACGGACTGCCACACAAACCTGAACCACATCTTCGTCTTCCACGACGACAACATCTGCGACGCGTATCAGGGCGAGTTCGACGAGATCAAAAAGGGAAACTTCGGGCGTGGCGCGCTCGGCTCGATCCCGCGTGCGTACAACCTCAACGGTGTCCCGGTCAAGGTCCTGTTCGCACCCGACGACGTGCCCGAGCAGGAGGTGATCAAGCAGGTGCTGAAGGCGGAGAAGGAGATCGAATTCGCGATCTTCACCTTCGCCGGCTCATCGGGGATCGACGACGCACTGCTGATGACGGCAAATGCGGGCCGCGAGATCGTCGGCGCCCTCGATCCCACGCAGGCCAAACCGTCGTGGGCGGCGCCGCGCGCCGCGCCGGCATGGCTCGATCACCAGCACATCAGCCTCCATCTGCCCAGCAAGGAAAAGATGCCGGGATTTCGCAAACTGCATCACAAGCTGATGACGGTCGACAGCCACACTGTGGTCGCCGGCAGCTTCAACTACACCGCGCCCGCGAACGAGTACAACGACGAGAACCTGTTTGTCGTCGGCAGCGCCTACGAGAAACTGCCGAAAGAGCAGGGCGGGCCGGTCGACATGGACGCTTGCGAGGAGATCGTCGACTACATGCGCGCCGAGATCAAGCGCATAGTGTCGAAGTCTGTGGAGTGGACGCCGCCGCCTGAGTAGGCGTCAGCGCCGGGGGCCAGCCTCGCACCGCAGCGAATAACCCAAGCCAGGCCCGCCATCGCAGTGATCGCGATCGCGGCCGCCGTAGAGCTTGTCAGGACTGGGACCGCCGAATAGCCAGTCCCTGCCGCCTTCGCCGTGGCAGCCATCCTGCCCCGCGCCCATGATGCAGACGTCGCGCCCAGGGCCGCCCCAGCAGCCGTCGCTGCCGGCACCGTGCTTGCAGTAGTCGTTGCCGGGCCCGCCAACGCAGTCGCTGTTTTGCCGCCCGGTGATGCAGACGTCGTCGCCGCCACCGCCGACGCAGCGGTTTCGACGGGCGCCCTCCGAGTAGCAGGTGTCGCGCTCGTCATTGCCGATGAATTTGTCCGAGCCGTCGCCCAGGTAGACGGCCAGGGGGCGCGGCAGGGGGTCGCTTACCCTGACGAAGTCGCCTGAGGGTCCCATGTCCACCTCGATGCGACCCGCGTGGCGCAGGGGGCAGACGGCGACCAGCCGGTAGCGCTCAAAGCGGCAGCCGGTGGGCTCGGCGTGGGCCATCTTGCCCCGCACCACCAGTCGCGAACCTTCCATGCTCAGCCGCAGGTGTGAGCCGGAGGCGGCGCCGTGCACGACGACCTGCCCCTGCGGGGTCGCAGGGGCGCAGAAGAGGGTCAGCACCAGCGCAGCAGCCAGCGCAAGGACCGTCGCTGTTCCCCGAGCCAAGATCGCGGGAACCTTAGAGCACCGAGATGATCCAATACCTGCGAGTCTGGGTACTGGGTCGGTACCTGGGGTGGGCAGTGCTTGACTTAGGTCTCGACCAGGCCACGTGAAAGCGCGCACTGGACGAGCTCGGCGCGGCTGCTGACGCCGAGCTTCTGCTGGATATGCGCGCGGTGGGTCTCCACCGTGCGGACGCTGATGAAGAGCTTCTCGGCGATCTCAGCATTGGTGTGCCCAAGCGCAATCAGGCGTAAAACGTCCGTCTCGCGCTCACTCAAATCGGTCACGAGATCCCTTCCATCGCTCTTCGATCCTAGACCCGGGAGCGGGGCTATGCACAAACGGGCCGTTCCCTAGAATCGACGCCGTGAGGAGAGTTCCGAAGACGTTGGCGGCTGCGCTCGTTGCCTTCCTGCTCGCCACAGGTGTGATCGCGTGCGGGGGAGGGGACGATTCCGACTCGACGGCAACTGGGGCCGCTGGTCAACAGCAGCCTCAGACCGATAACGCCTCGCAGGGCAACCAAGACGGCTCGGCGGACAGCGACTCGGATGGAGAAAGCCAGTCGAGCAGCAAGAACGCCAGCGACTTCGTTCCCAAAAAGCACAGCGACTCCGGCGGCGGTGCAGAGCAGTTCAAAGTCAAGGGCGGCGACAACAGCGTTCAGGAATTTGGCGAAGAGGCCGACACCGAGGAATTTGCCGCCGCCGCCGTGGCGCTGCACAACTTCCTCGATGCCCGCGCCGAGGGCAATTGGGCCGCCGCCTGCCAGTACATGTCCAAATCCGTGATCGACTCGTTTGGGGAACTTGCCTCTCAGGCGCAGCAGCAAGGCGCTGACGGCAGCTGCGCCGAGATCCTCGAAGTTCTGATCAACCCGGCCGCTGCTCAGTCGATGAAGGAAGAGGCCGCCAAGGCCGACGTCGGCTCGTTGCGGCTGGATGGCGAGCAGGCCTTTGTCATCTACACCGGCGTCGACGGCGAGCCCCTGGCGATGCCGGTGGTCAGCGAAGGCGGCGACTGGAAGGTCACCAGCATCGCCGGCACGCCGCTGTCCTAACAGCTATTGAGCAACCACGGGTTTCCTGGCAGCTTGGCCACAAGGACTCGACCGTCACCTCACCTCGATCGGAATCACCTGCCCGACCAACTCGGGATTATATTTGGGCGGGGTGGCTCTGCTGGCGACCGTCGCGTTCCCGGTGCTCATTCCGCTTCCGCCTTCCGGTGGTCCCTGACGGCTTCCGCGACCCATTCGGGGTGCTTGTCGAGGGTGGCCGCATATAGGGCGTGGTCGCCCTCTCCGTCGCCCGTCTGCTCGACAACATTGCGGGTTTCCAACAGCTTTACGTGGTAGGCCACTGCTGTAACCGGCTTGTCGAGCCTGGCGCTTAGCTGCGGGATGACCAGCGGCCCATCGACCAGGCAGCACAGGAGGTCCAGCCGGAAGTCGTGCTTGACGAGCCGCTCCAACGGGGAGCAGCTCACGCCTTCCGCCCCTTCCCCTTGGTCCCGCCCTTCCGTTTTGATTTCGGTTTCGCCTTCGCCGCTTTGCCCTTGCGCTTCTCCCGTTCGTGGGCCTTAACCTCGGAGTGCGTCGGGGACGGGAAGGCGAAGATCCCGAACGTCGCCTTGAAGCAAGGAGCGCCTTCGCCGTTGGCCCGTCGCTCGACAGTCTCGGCCTCCAGCCGCTCGGATTCTTCAATCGCCCACCTGACGACTTTGTCGTGCTCGGCCCAAGCGATCTCGTCCAGGTCGCGGGGTGCCCAGTAGACGCACACGTCCTCCCGCTCGTACAGCTTGCCGGTAGCGTCGGCCTGGGCCAGCCGGTCGTTGAAGTTGCCGATGGTCGCGCCCATGACGCCGGGGCGGAGGACGGGCGCGAGCGCTCCCCAATCCTTGTCCCCGAACAGCGCCGCCTCGTTTGCGCTGTGCATGTGCTTCAAGCAGCCCCGCACCCTGACCGTCTTGACCATTTCGAGGATGTGGTTATCCCTCAAAACTTTGAAGGCGTAGGACGCCACCCCGAGCGACACGTCCGCGTCCCTGGCGAATTCGCTGGGCGAGTAGAGGCGCTGGATCGCCACCGCCAGGATTTCTGCCCGCAGCGGGTCTTTGGCGATGATCGCCACCCTCGGGTCGATGGCTTCGGCGGATCGCTGCCTCGCCTTCTGCGTGGTGCCCTTGTATGAGCGGCCTTTGCGCTTCGGCTTGGCTTTGCTGCCCGCTTTGGCCTTCCCTTTGCCCTTGCGCTGTCCACCGCCTCTGCCCTTGGTCCCTTTGTTCACTTTTCTCCCTCACGTTTTTGGTCGGGAACCAACGGATTCCTCCCTCGGCACGAGACGAGTCGTGAAGCGTCGAGTAGTAAAGCAAGACTTTTCGATAGCGGCGTACCTGAAGCGCCTCCCCTTGTTGACTGCTAAGGATCTTTTGAGCATTCTTACGCCTTCGCGTTGAGGCGAGGCCGTGACCGCGCAGAGAGGCGCGGGACGGCACGCCCCTAGCTGATGGGAGGAGGTGATCGCATGGTGCTCAAGACCGCGAAGGTCGCGCCGATGATGCTTCGCATCGTCAAGAACGGCTGATACGAGGAACAGGGGCGGGTCGGCTCCAGTCGTAGCCTGCCCGCCCCCGCTTGACATCTACCTTATGAAGGGCGGAGAAGGCTGACGTGCACGACGGAGATGATGGGAGGTCAACCACCGTCGAGTTGAACCACGCGGCTCCCGGCCCGTTTGCGAAAGCCTACGGCCCGGACTCGCGCATTACTTCTTGCCGATTTGAGCAAAGCGCCCTCACGGGCGGAAGCGTAGAGGCCAAAAGCTACGGTGCGTAACGCCCGAGGCATCGACAGAGACGGGGGAACATCCGACTCGGCCCCCTCAGAAGACCCCCAGAGGAGGAACCTTAGGGGGCCTACAGGGGGAAGCGCAACCAAACGCAACCAGATCGGCCGATTGACTACCGGCGATTTCCTCTCAAGGATGAGAAAACCCCGTGGCAGCGGGGATTTCTAGAGAGCCGACGCCCGGACTTGAACCGGGGACCCCTTCATTACGAATGAAGTGCTCTACCAACTGAGCTACGCCGGCACGCTTCAGTTCATTCTAGGTATCAGTCGCTCAGTCGCGTTTGGCGATGAAGGAGACGGATGCCCCAGGGTGGGCGCACGAGACCGCGATGCCGCGCTCAGCGCTGGTGCCGAGGCAGCGATAGCCGTCGTCGACGGAGCAGGAGAAGCGCGATCCCCCGACCGGAGCAGAGCAGGACGGCTTACCGGCCCACGCTGCAGCCACCCGCAGGCCGGCGTCACAGTCGATGCCGGTAACGCGTAGCCCTTCGGTGTCCGCGATCGTGCCCCCGCAGGACTGTGCCGAGGCACCCGGTGGAGCATCCGGCGTGGTGGCGGTCGCCGTCGCCTCGGTGGAATCCCTGGACCCATAGCCCGATTCTCCGTCCGCTGAGCCGCAGCCGCTTGTCAGCACAGCGAGCGCGGCGGCGACGAGCAGGGCCGGAAGCAGCGAATGGCGGAGCCGCATCCCCCTAACTTACTTTTACTTGCGACCCGCCTTCGTCTCGCCCTCGCCGCGCGGGGTCGCCGTCGCCAGGTGCCCACAGACGGGACAGTCGGGCTCCGGTACCACCGGCTCGCGTTCGACCTCCATGGTGCGCAGGTCGTAGATGTGTCCCACGCCCTGGGTTGACGGCTCCGCCAGCCCGGTCAGGTGGTGCATGATGTCCAATCCGACCTGGCCGCCGATCAGACCGCAGGCGGGGCCCAACGTCGCCGCAGGTGAGGCTTTGGCGCGGCGTTGCTCGATCGCGATGTCGAACAGCGGGTAGCTGCGGCGGTAGGCGGCCACCTGGCAGGCAAAGCAGCCAGTCACACCGGGAACGTAGAGCGGCCCGACCCGGGCGATCGGGGGAAAGTGGCTCATCGTGATGTAGGGGATCTCTGCCGCGAAGCAGGCAGCGTTCACCCACTGCTCGATTTCGTGCGCCGGCCAGTCGGCCGCATCGATCACCAAGTCGTACCCGTCGATCGCCTCGGCGACGGACTCCTCGCCGTCCACCCGTTCGGGAAGCGTGTCGAGGTGCATCCGTGAGTTGAAGGCGCCGAGCCGCTCGGCCGCCACTTCGACCTTGAGCCCACCGATGTCGTCCTCGGTGTAGAGGACCTGCCGATTGAGGTTGCTCTCCTCTACGCGGTCCCCGTCGACCAGCAGCATCTCGCCGACCCCGCAGCAGGCGAGCGAGAGAGCCGACCAACCGCCCAGCCCGCCCACTCCGAGCACGACGATGCGAGAGCTCTCCAGCCGCGCTTGACACTGCGAGGGAGTCGGCCCGGTCGTGATGTCGGCGAAGTAGCGGATCTGGCGATCGAATCGCTCCGTGGTCGCGGTCGGGATCAAGTCGTCGTCGGCTGCGTCCTCGACCAGCCCCAGCTCCTCCAGCTGCGCAAGCAGGTCGTTGACCGGGTCCTCTCCGAAGCGCTCCACCAGCTCATCGCGCTCGAGGCTGCCGTCCAGCGCGTCGAGCAGGCGGCGTCCCTCCGGGTCGGGATTCTCGATCTGGATGTCAGCCCCGGCGCTCGGTCGCAGCAGGTAGAGATCGCCGTTGGGCGTTTCCATCTGCTCGGTGGTGCGCTTGATCCTTGGTCGTTTCATCGTCTGCCTGCCCTTCCGTTGAGTCCCCCTAAGACCGGCCCATTGCTTTAATAAGTTTCAGTGAACCTTTTCGCGCGGGCCGATTCGAGTCCGCAACCGGTACTAGGGTGAGGCGACGCTGGAAGACCACACCGCTACGGGAACGGAGGATCGCCATGGCCAGCCTGGACGGGAAAAACCTCAAACAGGTCATCGATCCGACACTGGCAAAAGCCTTCACGCATCCCCTACGGGGTCATGTATGGGTGACACTCTTCGAACGAGGTGAGTTGAGTCCGACGGAAGTCGCCAACGAACTCGAACTCGAGGTCTCCGACGTCAGCTATCACTTCCGCGAACTCAAGAGGCGGAAGCTGATCAAGCTCGTGCGCACCGTACAGCGGCGCGGTTTCGATGAGCATTTTTATGAGCCGATTGCTCCTGCTTTTAATTTCGACAACAGTGCCTGGATGAAGCTGCCGGCCGGAATCCGAGCAACGTTCAGCGGTGAAATGGTGCGACAGGTCATCGATGCGCTCACCGAAGCGCTCGATGCCGGTTCCTTGGATGCACGCGACAGGCACCTAAGCCAAAGCTGGCTGCTGGTTGACGAGCGAGGATGGAAAGAACTTATGCGGACGGTGGAGCGGGCCCTGGGCCAGATCATGGCTATTCAGAGCCGCTGCTCAGAGCGCCGCCAGGAATCCTCAGTGCCGGGCATTCCGGTAGCGGTTGTAATGGCGTCGTTCGAGACGCCCGAGAGTCTCTCGAGGCATAAGGCGGGCGAAACGGACGCGCTGTAGCAGGGCTGTTTCTAGCTGCCCAGCTGGTGGGCACGCGCGAAGATCTGGTCGAGCATCGGCGCGGTGAGGCGGCCGGTGAAGGTGTTCTGCTGGCTGGGGTGGTAGCAGCCAAGCAGATCCCATCTGCCTATGGTCACCTCGGCGCCGTGGCCGAAGCGCGGTCGTGGCCGGGGGATCTCGCAGCCGAGCTCGCGCAACGCTCGCAAGGTCCCGTCCCAGGCAAACGCGCCGAGGGCGACGACCGCCTTGCAACGCTCGAGCAGATCGAGCTCTTGGGCCAAGTATGGGAGGCAATCGTCGCGCTCGGCCGGGGTCGGTCGGTTGGCCGGGGGTGCGCAACGGACCACTGCCGTCACGTAAGCGCCACGCAGGCGAAGGCCGTCCTCGGGCCCGACCGACTCCGGCTGGTTGGCGTAGCCGGCACGGTGCAGGGCGGCGTAGAGCCAGTCGCCCGATCGATCGCCGGTGAACATCCGACCGGTGCGGTTGGCGCCATGCGCGGCCGGAGCGAGGCCGACGATTGCGAGGCGCGCTTCGGGATCGCCGTAGCCCGACACCGGCCGCGCCCAGTAATCCTCACCTTGAAATCGGCGCGGCGGGGCGCCTGCGCTCTCCTCCCGCCATTCGACCAAGCGCGGACAGAGGCGGCAGCCATGTATCTCTTCGGCAAGGCGCTCGAGGCTGTCCGGGCGCGTGCGGGTGGCGTCCGTCTGCTTGTCGGCCATTCCCGAACTGAATCATGCGGGGCCCGTCCGCAGGGCGGACAGGCCCCTGGAAGCTGTGCTCTGCCTGGAGCCCTAGCCGAACTTGTGGGTCGAAACCATCGGGACGACTGGCTCAGATGCAGTGACCTTCATCAAATTCACCCCCTCCTCGGACCTTTCCTGAATCTCCCAGCGCAAAACATGCGCGCCGTCCCGACCGGTGATTACTGGAGAAAGTTCCACTATTTCGTCAAGACGAAGCGAAAAGTCTGCATTTGGGCTGGAAAACAGCCTTTGCGATCAATACGATGGAGTGGTTAAGTCACCAGCAACGATCGGAGGAGTCGCTTTGCCCGCAAAGACCAAAACCGCCAAACGCGGCAAGAAAAAGGCGAAAGCCAAAAACCGAGGAGTGAACCAGGCACTGGTCAAATCGCTCGCCCACGAACTGCGGGCCGAGATCCTGGCGATCCTCAACGAACGGATGGCGAGCCCGAACGAACTCGCCAAGGAGCTCGACGAAGGCCTGAGCCAGGTCAGCTACCACGTCAAAGTCCTCAAGGACTACGAAGTGATCAGGCTGGTCAAAACCGAGCCGCGCCGCGGAGCTGTCGAGCACTACTACCGGGCCACCTCTCGCGCCTACCTCACGGATCGCGACTGGCACCATCTGCCGGAGACCGTGCGGGAAGGCATGAGCGCCGATCTGTTCCAGGCCGTCGTCGACGACGCGGTCGCCGCGATGGAGGAGGGCACCTTCGACGACCGCGAGGACCGGCACCTCAGCTGGACCCCGCTGATGCTCGACGAGCAGGCCTGGAAGTCGCTGCAGAAACTGCTCGACGACACGCTGGACCAGGCGCTGAAGCTGAACGGCGAAGCAGCGAAGCGCCTCGCCAAATCTGACGAGAAGGGGATCTCCGCTTCCGTCTCGATGCTCGGCTACGAAGTGCCCGACAGCGCGGCGAAGAAACTGCCGAAGCGCAAAGCCAAAGGCAAGGCCAAAGCCAAAGGCAAAAGCAAAAGCCAAGAGGAAGTAGCCGAACCATCCCGGCGCTTTCAAGGCGCCAGAGTCCATAGGCTTGCCGGCCTGTGGACGCCGATTCGTCAGCAGGTGGCTCCGGTAGGCGGCGCGGCCTTGGCCGCGCCGCCGCCGTACTGGCCCTGGTTCTCACCGCCACGCTCGTCATCGCGAGCGGTTGCGGCAACAGCGGCAGGGGCGCCGAGACCGACCCTGAAAAGGGGTCCGATGCCGAGATCCTGAATGAAGCTCTCGCCCGCGAGCTGACCATGCTCGACGCCTACACGCGTGGGCGCACGCTCCTGGGCGGCCCGCAGCGTGCGGTGGGGCGCCAGTTGCGCGCCCAGGAGCAGGAATACATCGACGCGTTGACCAAGGCGATACGCGGGCTCGGCGGCGATACCGAAGCCGAGCCGGAAGAGCTCGATCTCACCGAGGTTGAAGATGAGGCCGGTCTGCTGCGCCTCCTCTACGAGCTGGAGAGCGCGGCGCTCGCGTTCTATATAGAGGCGGCGCCCCGTCTCTATACCTCGGCACCGCGCACGCTCGACGCCTCGCTTGCCGCCGGCCACGCCCAGCACCTCGTCGTGCTGCGCCAGAGTCTCGGCATGGGCGTCGCTGGCTCGGTGCCCGAGGGGTTCGACGGCGGCGAAGTACCGCTTCCCGCCGCCGGTAATCCGAGCGGTGGGGGATGATCATCCGGTGACCGCCCCCCTTTACGCGATCGGCCGCTTCTGCTCACGCCACCACTACCCGACGATCGCCCTTTGGCTGGTGTTGGCCATCGTGCTCGTCGTCGCCGGGCAGGCCGGCGACAGCAAGACCAACGACAATCTGACCCTGCCCGGCACCGGTTCGACCGAAGCCACCGAGCTGCTCGAAGAGAACCTGCCCGAGCAGGCCTATGGCAGCAACCCGCTGGTGATCGTCTCGACCGGCGAACGCCTGACCACGCCCCGCTACAGCGAAGCGATCGACGAAGACGGTAAAGCGGCTGAACGCCAAGGCCGACGTCAACTCGGCGATCAACCCACTGGGGCCTAAAGGCGCTGATTTCCTCAGCCCCGACCGACGCATTGCCTACATCCCCGTGTACCTGGACATCGGGCCGGGAGAACTGACCGAAGAAGAGGCACAGGGCGTGCTCAACACCGCCGCGCCGGTCGAAGCCGTGGGCCTCGAAGCGTCGGTCGGCGCCTACGTCGGCCAGCAGCTCTCTAAGCCCTCGACCGAGATCAGCGAGGCCGTCGGCCTGACCGCGGCGGTGATCATCCTCCTCTTCGCCTTCGGCACGGTGACGGCGATGATGCTGCCGATCGTCTCCGCGGTGATCGGCCTCGCCTGCGCGCTCTCGATCCTCCGCTTGCTCGAGGGCGTGGTGCAGGTGCCGAGCGTCGCCGCGACGCTGGCGACGATGATCGGCCTCGGCGTCGGCATCGACTACGCCCTCTTCATCGTCACCCGGCACAAACTGCAGCTCGGCGAAGGGATGGACCTGCACGAGTCGATCGCTCGCTCCACCGCCACCGCTGGCGGCGCCGTCGTCTTTGCCGGCTTCACTGTCGTGATCGCCCTCTGCTCGCTTGCCTTTGCCGGCATCCCGCTGGTCAGTACGCTCGGTTTCACTGCCGCGATCGCGGTCCTCACCGCCGTCTTTGCGGCGACGACGTTGTTGCCGGCAATGCTCGGCCTGCTCGGCCCCCGGATCAACTCGTTGCGGGTGAAGCTCGGCAAGACCCACCCCGACGACAAGCGTCCGCACGGCTGGATGCGCTGGGCCGACGGCGTCGCCGGGCGACCGTGGCGCTCGACTATCGCCTCGCTGATCGTGCTGATCGTCCTCGCCATTCCCTTGCTCGACCTCGAGCTCGGCCAGAACGACATCAGTGCCCTGCCGAAGTCGACCACCGCCCGCCAGTCGGCCGAAGGGCTGCGCGAAGGATTCGGACAGGGATCGATCGGTCCCTTGCTGATCGCCTCCGAATTCACCTCCTCCAAGGAAGGCAAGCAGGTCACCCCGGTTCTTCAGAAGGCGGTCGACGAAGCTCCTAACGTCGCCGGAGTGTCGGCGCCGACGTTCGACCCCAAGGGCACCGTCGCGATCTTCTCGGCGATCTCAGAATCGGCTCCGTGGGATGACGAAACGATCGAACTGGTCGAAGACCTGCGCGCCACCACGATTCCGGCCGCGCTGCAGGGTACGAGGGCGGCCTCCTACGTCGGCGGCCAGACCGCCGGCTACATCGACCTCGCCACCCAGATCGGCGACAAGCTGCCGCTGATGATCGCGATCGTCGTCGCGCTCAGCTTCGTCGTCCTTCTCATCGCCTTCCGCTCGCTGCTGATCCCGGTCAAGGCGGCGGCGATGAACCTGCTCTCGGTCGCCGCTTCCTACGGGGTCGTCACCGCGGTCTTCCAATGGGGTTGGGGCATCTCGCTGATCGGCCTCGATCACTCGATCCCCATAGTCAGCTTCGTGCCGCTGCTGATGTTCGCGATCCTCTTCGGCCTCTCGATGGACTACGAGGTCTTCCTCCTGACCCAGATGCGCGAGCACTACAAAGCCCACGGCGACGCCAAGCGGGCCGTGATCGAAGGGCTCGCAAACACCGGCCGCGTGATCACCTCGGCGGCGGCGATCATGGTCTGCGTCTTCACCAGCTTCGTCCTCAACGGCGACCCGATCGTGAAGGAGTTCGGCGTCGGTCTGGCGGTTGCGATCGCTATCGACGCGACGCTTGTCCGTTGCCTGCTGGTCCCAGCTGTGATGGTGCTGGCGGGCGATCGCATGTGGTGGCTGCCGCGCTGGCTCGATCGCATCCTGCCGCGGATCAGCATCGAGGGCGAGGACTACTTCGCCAAGCGCGACGCCGAAGCTGTTGATGGGCCGAAAAGTAGAGTCGGAGTAGACATTTAGGCCGTCGACCGCTGATGTTTCCGCTGACGCTCGCCAACTCGCTGACCCTGCTGCGCATCCTCGCCGTCCCGGTCGTGGTCGTCGCCCTGCTCGGCGAGACGCCGAACGGTGACGCTCTGGCGGCCGGCGTTTTCGCCCTGGCCGCCCTCACCGACGGCCTCGACGGCTACTTCGCCCGCTCACGCGACGCGGTCACGACCTTCGGCAAGCTGATGGACCCGCTTGCCGACAAGCTGCTGATAACCGCGGCGCTGGTTTCGCTTGTCTCGCTGAACCGGCTCGAGGCCTGGGTGGCGATGGTGATCATCGCCCGTGAGATTGCGGTGACCGGGTTGCGGGCGATCGCCGCCGAGCGTGGCGTCGTGATCGCCGCCAGCTGGATGGGCAAGCTGAAGACCGTGCTGCAGATCGCCGCGGTGTTCGCCTTGATCGCCGCCAACCCCGCGCCGGTCTGGGTCGACGTGCTCGTCTACTTCGCCGTCGCCGTGACCCTGATCAGCGGCGCGGACTACTTCCTCGGCTTGCGGAAACGCTTAGTAGAAGCGACGCCGAAAACCAAGCCTGGCTAGGACGCAGGGAGGCCGACGCCGGGAGCGTGCATAGTTCGCACGTGACCAAGTCGGCCGACCGAGGACACCGCCAGGCGCCGGTTTGCAGGCGTTGCTAGGCCGAAGGAGCCTCTAGCCACTCGCGCATCGTCATATGACGGCGTTGGTGCTCGCCGGCCTCCAGCTCGGTGCGCAGGTCGTCGAGCTTGCCGTAGCGCTCCGCGACGACGTTGTGGCGGTGGATCGTCTCCAGGTTCTCCTGCCGCGCCATCACGAAGGCATCACCGGGGAGGTCCGGGTAGTCGGCGGTAACGCGTCGGATCATCTCCCGCACGCAGTCCTCGACAAAGCGTGGCTGAGCGTGGGCCTTGGCGACTACCGCCAGCTCGTCGGGCCGCTTCATCAGCTCGTAGATCTCCGAGCTCATCGACTGCTCGACGGCGCGCAGCAGCTCCGGCGCGTCGATCCAGGCCGGGCCGCCCTCGGGGCAGCCGACGTGGAGGGTGCCGATGCCGCGCTGATTGTGGGTGGCGATCGGGACCACCTCGATCGCGGCCTCGATCTGCTCGGCGTCGAAGCCCCGCTCGGCGAGGCGTTCGCGGGCGAGCCCGCTGACCATCTCCTGCGCGCAGGGGCAGGCGGTCATCCCCTGCGCTTGCACGCCGGTCAGCGTTCGCGTCCCGCGCGGCGAATCGACTGCAGTGCCGAAGAGGACGTAGATCTCCTGCGTGCGCTGGCCGCTGGCGGGGGTGGTGACCGTCTCCGGGTAGCGCGCGGTCACCGAGACCTCGGCACGGAGGCCGCCCTGTCGCTCGCGCACACGCTGGGCGATGTGGGCGGCAAGCACCTCGGCGCGGAACGCCTCGCCGAGCACGACCTCGTCGATCGCCTCGCCGACGACTTCCTCGAAACGCGACATGTGGACGCCGGCCTGGCGCGGGTTGAGATCGACGAAGCACTCGAAATCGGCGTGGTAGAGGTTCTCCTCGCCATCCGCCTCGACCCGGATCACCTTCTCGACTCCGGTCACGCCGACCCGCGAAAGACTGACCATCGTCGCCGGCGCCCCCGACTGCACGTCGGCTGCCGTGGGGGAGAGCGGAGTGGTGGAACGGGTTGCCATCAGCATGAAGCGTAGGCGATTGGCTCCCTATACTTCGGCAAGCCGGAGCGTTGGGGCCGGCCCCCGGGAGGGGAACTGGGTTGCAGTGGAGGCAGTGAAATCGAGCCGTTGGAGACGGTCCCTCAGGGACTGAATCAGGATTCGAGCGAGCAGCCAATGGGGCCGCAGGAGCTCCAGGACCTGGTCGCGCTTGGCCGCGAGCGCGGCTACCTCACCTTCGAGCAGATCGCCGCCACACTGGAGGAGGTCGAGGTGACCAAGGAGCAGGTCACCGGCCTGCACGCCCATCTGGTTGAGCACGGCGTCGAAGTGATCGCCGAGGATGGCGTCAGTGCTTATAAGGAGCAGCGCGCGGAAGCGACCAACGGGGAGTCGCGCAAGCAGGAGTTGGATCTGACGATCGAACCCAGCCTCGACTCGCTGCGCCTCTACCTGCGCTCGATCGGCAGGGTTGACCTGCTCACCGCGGGCCAGGAGGTCGAACTGGCGAAACGGATCGAGCGTGGCGACATGGTTGCCAAGCGGCAGATGGTGGAGGCCAACCTGCGCCTCGTCGTCTCGATCGCAAAAGGCTATTTAGGCCGCGGTCTCAGCTTCCTCGACTTGATCCAGGAGGGCTCGCTGGGGCTGATCCGGGCGGTGGAGAAGTTCGATTACCGCCGCGGCTACAAGTTCTCCACCTACGCGACCTGGTGGATCCGCCAAGCGGTGACCAGGGCGATCGCCGACAAGGCGCGCACGATCCGCATCCCGGTGCACATGGTCGAGAAGCTCAACCGCGTCGCCCACGTCGAGCGCCAGCTGGTGCAGCGCTTCGGTCGTGAGCCGGAGCCGGCCGAGATCGCCGAGGAGCTGCGCTGGCCGCTGGGCGAAGTGCGCGAGATCCTGCGGGTCGCGCAGCTGCCCGTCTCACTGGAGAAACCGGTCGGCGACGAGGACGACTCTGAGCTTGGCGATTTTGTCGCCGACGACACCGTCGCCGAGCCCTTCGAAGAGGCGAGCGAACATCTGCAGAAGGAGGGCGTGCGCAAGGCACTGGCGGCGCTGCCCGATCGCGAGCGCCAGGTGATCGAGCTTCGCTACGGGCTTACCGGCCTGGAGCCGCTGACGCTCGAGGAGGTCGGCAACACCTTTGGCGTCACCCGCGAGCGAATCCGCCAGATCGAGAACAACACGCTGAAGAAACTTCAGCACTTGCCGGAGGCACAGATGCTCCGGGAAGCAAGCTGAGCTCGCGCGGGCTGGGATACTTCCGCCCGTGCCCGGCGACAAGTTCTACTCACGTGCCTCTCAGGCAATGGGCGCAACGGGATTGCGCTGGACCGGCAAGCTCAACATCCCGCTATACCGACTCAGCGGCGGGCGCATCGGCGGCCGCATTGCCGAGGCGCCGGTTCTGCTGTTGACCACCACCGGGCGCAAATCGGGCCAGAAGCGGACCGCGCCGGTCGTCTACCTCGCCGACGGCGAGAACCTGGTCGTGATCGGCTCCAACGCCGGCCATAGCCGCACCCCCGCCTGGTCACTCAACCTGAAGGCCAATCCCGAGGCCGAGGTCGAGGTCAGGCGCGCGCGGCGTCCAGTCCGGGCCCGGCTGGCCGAGGGCGAAGAGCGGGACGAGCTCTGGCGCAAGCACAACGAGCAGTACTCCGGCTTCGACGAATACGAGGCGCGGACCGACCGCGACATCGCCCTCTTCGTCCTCGAGCCCCGCTGACGGGGCGAGTTTCTCGGCCTATACCCGAGTAAAGCGCCCGAGTAGGGTTGTCCCATGGCATCGCACCCGTTCCGCCTCGCCGTCGAGGCCAAGGACCTCGAGGCGGCGACCGCCACCCTGCGCGAGGACGTCGTCCTGCACAGCCCGATTCTCTTCCGCGGCTTCGAGGGTCGCGAGATCGTGGCCCAGGTGCTCACTCACGTCGCCGCCACGCTGGAGGACTTCCGCTACACCGACGAGCTCGCCGAGGATGGCGTCGTCGTCCTGCGCTTCAAAGCCCGCGTCGGCGACCGTGAGCTCGAGGGCATCGACTTCCTCGAGCTCGATGAGCAGGGCCAGGTCAAGCCGAGCTGACCGTCTTCATGCGCCCGATGTCGGCGCTCACTGCCTTCAACGAGCAGATGGCCGCCCGCCTCGGCGTCGAGACTGAGTAGACCAATGCTCGAGGCGAGAAGCTCGATCAGACTGGGCGGGCCGAAGTATTCTGAGTTCGAGGTCAACGCCGCCGAACCGATCGCGGATCTCGTGTACGCGTCAGACGGCTCTATAGAATCGTCGGCGGTAGCGGGGGAGTATCCAAGCGGTTAACGGGTGGCGACTGTAAACCGTCGGCTCTGCCTTCGCAGGTTCGAATCCTGCCTCCCCCATTCGGCCGAGGTCAGGCTTCGCTCCCTCGAAATACGAGCGCTCACTCGGCCGCCGGGGCCAGGCGATCATCAATCAGAAACGCAGGGTGACCATCCCACAGGCCGCTTGCATAGAGGCGGGTTTTCAGGAGGATGATCGCCTGCTCGTGCGAAGCGAGGGCGACGGTCGCATCGTACTTGAGCGCGTGGAGCCTCCTCCCGCGCTAGCGTCTGCTGCATGAGGGAACTCGACGGTCGCGTCTATCGCCATCGCCGGCATCGGCGGCGGCTTGGGGCCGGTTGTGGCCGAGCGATTGGCGGCCGCCGGCGCCACGGTCGCCGGCAGCGACCGCGACCAGGCGCGGATCGACGAGGTTGGCGCCGGGCTGGGCCTGCCGGATGAGCGCTGGGACGGGCGCGCCGTCGATCTGCTCGACGAGGATGCGACGCGGGACTGGTGCGCGGCCCTGCTCGAGCGCTTCGGCCGGGTCGACGGCGCTGCTCCACCTGGTCGGTGGCTGGCGCGGCGGCCAGCCGCTGCACGAGGCGCCGCTCGCGGACTGGGACTTGCTCCACGACCTGTTGATCCGCACCGTCCAGCACACCAGCCGCGCCTTCCACGACGCCCTACTCGGCAGCGAGCATGGCCGCTTCGTCCTCGTCTCCGCCAAGCAGGCGCAGGCGCCGTCCAACTCCAACGCCGCCTACGCGGCGGCCAAGGCGGCCGCCGAGGCCTGGACGCTGGCCCTCGCCGATGGCTTCGCCGAGACCGCAGCGACCGCCAACATCATCGTCGTCGACGCGATCCTCACCGCGCGGATGCGCGAGGAGAACCCGGACGGCGATTTCCCGCTCCTTCACCCCCGCCGAGCACATCGCCGAGGCGATCGCCTTCCTCTGCTCCGATGCCGCCGCGGAGATGAACGGCCAGCGCCTGCCCTCTGTCGGATAGCCGCATACCATGCGGCTGAGATGAGCAGTAAAGGCTCCAAAGATTCGAAGCCCGCCGAAGGCGAGATGACGATTCGCCAGCTGGCCGAGCGAACCGGGATGACCGTGCGCAACATCCGCGCCCACCAGACGCGCGGCTTGCTGCCGCCGCCGACCGTCCGCGGCCGCACCGGCTACTACGGCGAGGAGCACGTGGCGCGGATCGAGCTGACCCGCGAGATGCAGGCCGACGGCCTCAACCTCGAGGCGATCCGCCGGGTGCTCGACAGCGGCGACGGCTCGGCCTCGGCGATCTTCGACTTCACCCGCGCCCTGCGCACCCCCTTCGAAGACGAGGCGCCGGAGATCGTCGAGGCCGACGAGCTGGCGGGGATCTGGGGCGAGGCGGCGGACCCGAAGCTGACCCGCCGGGCCGAAAAGCTCGGCATCTTCCGCACCCTGCCCGATGGCCGGGTCGAGGTGATCAGCCCGCGCTTGCTGCGCGCCGCCGCCGAGCTGGCCGAGCTGGGCATCGGGCTCGAGGGCGCGCTTATCACCGCCGAGAAACTGCGCCGCCACGCAGATGGCGTCGCCCGTGCCTTTGTCGACCTCTTCGTCAAGGAGGTCTGGCAGCCGTTCGACCGCGCCGGCCGGCCGGAGCGGGACTGGCCACGGATGAGCGAGGCGCTCGAACGGATGCGCCCGCTCGCCGCCGGCGCCCTGCTGGCCACCTTCCAGATCGCGATGGGGGAGGCGGTCGAGAAGGAGAGCGAGCGAACTCTGCGGCTCGCCGCCCGCCCCGCGAAGCGCTCCGGCAAGCGACGTAAGCGCTAGACGCCGGCTAGGCGAGAGCCGCGTCGTCCAGCTCCTCGCCTGCGGCCTCGCGGCCCGCGTAGGAGAGGACGGCGAAATACATCAACGAGGGCAGGAGCGGCACCGAGCTCGTCGGCCTTGCCTTTCTGCAGGCGCGCGTAGAGCACCGATTCGATTCCTCCCACGACCCCAGCGGCGGCAATCGCCGACGGAGGCTCGTCGAGGTCCTCCCTGACCAGAGCATCGATGCAGTCGGCGAAGCGGTCGAGCAGCTCGTCGCGCCGCTGCAGTCCCGCCGGGCTGGAAGCCCGTGCCTCGACGATCACCATGCGAGCTTCCTCCGGCTCCTCGGCGATGAAGCGGAGCAACTCGGCGATGCCGCTGCGGAGCTGGTCGCGCCAGCTGGGCCCTGCGTCGGCGACGGCGGCCTCGATCCGTTCATGCATCCGGCTTGCCGCGGCGTCGAAGGCGGCGAGGAAGCAGTCCTCCTTGTCCTCGAACTGCTCGTAGAAGGTCGGCCGCGAGATGCCGGCTCGGGTGAGCACGTTCTGGACAGTGAGCGCGTTGTAGCCGACCTCGGTTGCGGTGCCGATCATCGCCGCCAGCAGACGCTCGCGCTGGACCGCCTTGACCAAGTCCCCGGGCAGCGTTCGAACGCCAGCCGGAAAACGCCCGTCCGCTCGGCTCAGCAGCGCAACGGCCTCGTTGAGTTCAGCATCCGACCAGCGGTCCCCGACCGCTATGGCCAGCTTCTCCCTGCTGAGCATTACCCTCTCCGGCGACATAAGGAACCTACGCGTTTCTTTCAGAAATTATGCAGGCCCTCAAAAGGTACCACAAAAGTCGCTGCCGTGCATCGGATTTTTGCGCGCCCTGGGTATCCTTGCGCTATGCCACCACGGGGAAAAGGGGGGACGCGGGAAAGGCAGCCGCCGAAACGGTCCATCACGTCGGGGCGCCCCGCGCTATCCCGCGAGTTCATCGCGCTGCACAAGCAGCGGCGGATCATGGACGCGCTCGCCGAGCTGACCGCCGAGCAGGGATACGAGGCGACGAAGATCTCCGACATCGTCAAGCGGGCCGGCGTCGCCCGCAAAACTCTGTACGACAACTTCGAGGGCAAGGAGGAGGTCTTCCTCGCCGCCTTTGATGCGGCTCGCGACGAGGTCCTGCGCCGCGTCGAGGAAGGTGCCGCCGCAGATGGGGGCTCGATCGGCGAGGCCATTGGCAGGAGCGGGTCGAGGGCGGGCTCGCCGCCTTCCTCGGCTACGTGGCCGAGCAGCCGACGCTGGCGCGGATGTGCATGATCGAGGCGCTCCCGGCGACACCGGCCACAGCCAAGCGCTACGAAGACGCCGATAAGACCTTCGTCGAGCTGACGAGGCAGGTGCTGCCGAAGGACGAACGCCTGCCGGACACGATCGCGGAGATCGCTGGTCGGCGGCGTTGCCTGGATCGTCCGCCGGCAGATCCGACCGCGGCGAGGCCGAGCGCGCCGAAGACCTGCTGCCCGAGCTGACCGAGTTCATGATGGCGCCTTACCTGGGCGCCAAGATGTCCTAGCGAGTCCGGGCCAGCAGACGAGAAGCGCTTAGCACTGGCAGACTTTAGTACTGCATGAAGCCGCTGCCACGTGGTCGCCACGGCCTGTCGCGCGAGTTCATCGCGGAAAATCAGCGCGAGCGGCTCCTCGCCGCGATCGCCGGTTCGCTCGAGGAGCACGGCTACGACGGCACGACTGTTGCCGCGATCAGCAGTCGCGCGGGGGTCTCCAAGAGCGATTTCTACCGGCACTTCGGCAGCAAGGACGAGTGCTTCCTCGCCGCTTATGACGAGGCCGTCGAGCGCCTGCGCGCCGACGTCGTCAATGCCTGCGCCGGCGAGGATGAGTGGGCCGCCGGTGTCTGCGCCGGGCTCGCCGCCGCCCTTGTCGGGTTGGCCGCCGAGCCGGGGCAGGCGAACCTGCTGCTGGTCGAGGGCCTGCGCGCGGGCCCCGGCATCTACGGCCGCTTCCAAGGCGCGGTCGAGAGCTTCGTCCCCTATCTGCGCGACGGCGCCCCCCCCGGGACGAGCGCCGGGCGCCCCCCCGAGGCGGCCGACGAGGCAGTGGTCGGTGGCATCGCATCGCTGCTCGGTCGGCGCGTGCTGGCCGGCGAAACGAGCCGCCTGCGCCGATTCTTCCCGGAACTTGCCGAGTTTGCGCTGACTCCTTACCTCGGCGTCGCCGAGGCACGCCGCATAATCTCCGCCAGATGACGAGCGATGCGAGTGCAGCCGCGGGGGGCGCCGCGACCGAGCCGCGCGGCGAGGCGGTGGCGGGGGTTCTGCCCTCGCAGGCCCTGAGCGAGGCGATCGACGCCGAATGGATCGGCTCGGGCGACTACCGGATCCGGCCCGAGGCGATCCAGCCGGCGAGCATCGACCTGCGCCTCGGCGACTTCGCCTGGGCCCTGCGCTGCAGCTTCCTGCCTGACGTCGACTCGACCGTCGAGGAGAAGATCGAGGGCCTCGCCTTCCAGAAAGTCGATCTGCGCGATGGCGCGGTGCTCGAGCGCGACCGGCCCTACCTGGTGCCGCTGATCGAGGAGCTGGCGCTGCCCGACGACGTGCGGGCGAAGGCCAACCCGAAGAGCTCGACCGGCCGCCTCGACGTCTTCACCCGGGTGCTCACCGATCGCCACCACCGCTTCGACGAGATCCGCCCCGGCTACCACGGCCGGCTCTACCTCGAGGTCGTGCCGCGCTCCTTCGCGATCCAGGTGCAGAGCGGGCTCTCGCTGAACCAGCTGCGCCTGGCGCGCGGCGACGTGCGGCTCGGCGACGACGAGATCCGCGCCCTGCAGGCCGAGTTCCCGCTGCTCTACCTCGACTCGCACGCGCTGCGCGAGTCGGAGCTGGCGCTGGCCGAGGGTCTCTTCCTCAGCGTCGACCTCTCCGGGCCCAGCGACCGGATCGTCGGCTACCGGGCGAAGAAGAACAGCCTGCCGATCGACCTCTCCCGGATCCGCGCCTACCGCTGGACCGACTACTGGGACCCGGTCTACCCCGAGCCGGGCGGCCGGATCGTGCTCGAGCCGGAGATCTTCTACCTGCTGCTCTCGGCCGAGGGGGTCTGCATCCCGCCGCAGATCGCGGCCGAGATGATGGCCTATGACCCGACCGCCGGCGAGCTGCGCACCCACTACGCCGGCTTCTTCGACCCCGGCTTCGGCTACGACCCGGCCGGCGGCCGCCACGGCAGCCGCGCGGCGCTCGAGGTGCGGGCGCGCGACGTCTCCTTCATGGTCGAGCACCGCCAGCCGGTCTGCAAGTTGGCGCTGGAGCGGACCAGCGCCCCGGCCGAGCGCCTCTACGGCGAAGAGCTCGGCTCCAACTACCAGGGCCAGGTGACGATGCTGAGCAAGCACTTCGAGGAGCAGGACGGTTGGCACGCACCTGGAGCGTCTATCTCTCTGGGGAGATTCATTCCGACTGGCGCGAGCGGATCGAAGCGGGGTGCGCGAGGCCGGTGCTGCCGGTTGTCTTCTCGGCGCCGGTCACCGACCACGCCGCTTCCGACGATGCCGGCGTCGGCACCCTGGGCGAGGAGGGCGAGCCGTTCTGGCGCGATCACATGGGCGCGGGCGTCAACGCGATCCGCACCCAGACCCTGATCCGCGACGCCGACGTCGTCGTCGTCCGCTTCGGCGACAAATACCGGCAGTGGAACGCCGCCTTCGACGCTGGCTACGCCGCCGCGCTGGGCAAGCCCTACGTCACCCTGCACGACGCCGAGCTCGACCATGCCCTGAAGGAGGTCGATCGCGCCGCCCAGGGCACGGCCCGCACGCCCGAGCAGGTCGTCGCCGTGCTGCGTTACGTGATCGCCGGCAAGCTGTCGTAGCGGTCTGTGGATTGGGCGAACTCTCCGGTCCGCCCTAATGGCTGCCTATAAGTCGCTGATAACTATCTGGTGGATGCGCGCCTGGGACAGGCCCGCCGCTTTTGCGATTTCCTGCTGCGTGTGCCCCTGTTCGACCGCTTCGCGGATCAGGCGGTTTCGCTTGGGGTGCAGCTTTTCGGTGCGGCGGATTTCGTCCCTTATGTGGCGAAGCTGGGGCAGCGGGTTTTGGCCTGCCACTCCATCTCCTTGAAGCTACGCGCTCTCCTCGTTGCCATTGGACACTCTGTTCGTAGCACAGTGGTATTGCTCCATGAGCCTGGATTGCCGGATCGGATAGACATCTCAGCCGGAACGTGACGGCTGGGCGAGTGGCGCCTTCTCCTGCCTCTGGGCTTTTCGATGCGATGGCGGGTAAGTTGTGCCGGTGGGAGGCGAGGCAAACCGGCAGACGATCGAGCGCTTCTACGCGGCTTTCGGCCAGTGCAACGGCGCTGCGATGACCGCCTGCTATGCCCCCGACGCGCACTTCCGTGATCCGGCATTTGGGGATTTGCACGGGCCGGACGTCGGCGCGATGTGGCGCATGTTGACCAGCCGCGCCACCGACCTGAAGATCGAGCTGCACGAGCACGAGGCCGACGGGGAAACGGGGTCGGCGCACTGGATCGCCCGCTACACCTTCTCCACCGGCCGCCCCGTGGTCAACGACATCCAGGCGAAGCTCCGCTTCTCCGCGGACGGCCTGATCGTTGACCACGTCGACGATTTCGACTTCCGCGCTTGGGCCAAGCAGGCACTGGGGCCAAGCGGCCACATGGTCGCCCTGCTGCCTCCCCTGCGATCGAAAGCCCGCGCCAAAGCGCTGGATCAGCTCGAGCAGTTCAAGCGCGACGAGACCGGCTCCAGCATCTAGGCATCAAGCCCGGTGAAGCGCTCGGGGTCCAATGGGCCTAGATGCTTCCCTCGCGCCGTCGGGACCGCGGGAAATATGTAGGCGAAGCACGTAGGGCGCACTAAACCTCCAGCTTGCGCTTAAGGGGCGGAGCTACATCTCGTCGTGGGGCGTGATGAGAACGATTCGCCGCCGCTCATCAACCTCAACGTAGAACTCGGAGAAGAAGTCTGCCCGGCCGAGAACGGGCACGCCAATATTGCTGAAGCATGGGTGTAGCTCCAACTCTCGGTCGGCGATCCACGCCTTGACGGTGGATGGAGCCAGCCAGTGAGAGGCGGGGCCATCGCCAGTGTCGACGGATACCTCGGTGCAGTCCCGGAGGTCGAAACCGAGGGAAACCGCGTATTTGCGTGGCATGACAGTGCTGCTAGCTCCGCTATCCGGGAGCATCGGCATCGGGAAAAGCGACCCCGAGGCAAGTTCTACTCTCGCATCTACCGCGGGGTACAGCCCTTCCCCCTGACCTAGCGTCTTATAGGGAAACTCAGTAGAAGCAGCCCGCGACGGGCGTCTCGGCGACCTCGAAGATTCGATCAAGTCCTTCGGGGTCGACACGGCTCAGCAGATCCTCCAACGAGTTTGCGGATGCAACGATGGAGCGATCTGAGATCGCTACCCAGCACCCAGCATACCCGCCAAGTTCCTTGGCGAGCACTTCCTCGGCCCTAAGGGCCTGATCTAGCTCGGTGGGAGTCATATATGGCTCCTTTTGGTCGCGCCGCAATAGCAGAGTGACTGCTGTCTGTCAACTATCCCCAATGGATGCGACAGTAAACCACTATCGGCGCCTTGGCAAGTTTCTTAAAGAATCTTTTCTATTTTCTTACGTGTGTCTGGTATCATTCAGCAATGGCAGCCCGGAACCGAGATTCAGTAGCTCCCGCCGCGTCAAGCGAATCCCAGATGACCTACTCGCGGTTCCTCGAGCTGTTCCCGGATAACGATGCCTGTCTTGAGCACTTGAAGGGCCGGTTCTTCGCTGACGGCACCGAGTGCCCCAAGTGCGAGAAGGCGAGCAAGTTCCACCGGATCAAAGGCCGCTCTGCCTACTCCTGCCAGTTTTGCGGCCACCACGTCTACCCGACCGCCGGGACCATCTTTCACAAGAGCACCGTGAGCCTCCAGCTCTGGTTCTTTGCCATCTACCTAATGAGCAGCACGCGCTGCGGGATCAGCGCGAAGCAGTTGGAGCGGGAGACTGGCGTCACCTACAAGACGGCGCACCGGATGTTCAAGCAGATCCGCACGCTGCTGGCCGACGACGAAGACGGGCCGCTTGACGGCAACGTCGAGGTTGACGAGTCGGCCTATGGAGGCCAGCCGCGAGCCAGCGAAACGCACCGCCAGGTGATGATGCGGAAAAGCTACCGGCCGACGATCTTGGCGATGGTCGAGCGCGGCGGACGGGTCCGTCCGCTGGTCGTGCCGGACCGGGGCGGGCGAACGGTTGGCCGCGTCGTGCGCGAGCACGTCCTACCGTCTTCGATGCTGTTCACGGACGAGTTCACGATCTACGAGAGCATTGGCCGGGACTACCGAGGCCATCGCCGGATCAAACACAAAGCGCAGATTTACGCGGTGGGTGAGACCCACACGCAGACCGTCGAGGGCTTCTTTGGCCTATTCAAGACCGGCGTGCGGGGTGTCTACCACGCGATCAGCACCGACTACTTGCAGGCCTACTTGGACGAGTACGCCTTCCGCTACAACCGGCGCAAGTCGAAGGAGCCGATGTTCTGGGCAATCCTCAACCGCGTCCAGAAGATAGCCCCAGCTTCTTCCTAGCCCGGTTAGAGGTTGCCTTGCCGAGGTCGCGCAGGAAGTCGCCCTGAGTCTGCTTTTTATCCTGCTTCTCGACGACATCCTGCTCGGGTGGCGTAGGTGCAGTCTTGCTGGGGCGCTTGCGTGCAGGGGTCATTCAGTTGTCCTCGCTCCGAGGCTAGCGCTATTATCTAATTTCACAACGGAGAGTGGCGGACGCGAACCGCAACCAGCGCTGAGGCCGATCCCCTGGGGTCTAAAGCCGGGACATCACCTTGATGCTTCGCTCTCCTTGACTGGACCCGGGGGCTCCTACGTGGAGCCCCCGGGGGTTGCCCCAGTCCTCTCCCCACCAGGCACCATACGGCTGGGTGGTTCAAGTTGTTGCCCGCCTTCGTCGCCATTTGAGGCGCCGTTCGGGGCGGCAGAAAAGGGATTGTCGTCTTCGAAGGGATTTTCGTTCGGTTTGACGTAGTCCAGGGGCGCGTACCATCCCCGACGAATGCGCTGAATTTTCTGCGCCTTCTCAGCGGCATTCCAGAGCGAGTTGCTAACGCTCTCCGCATTCAGAGAATGTCCCTCCTCCAAGAGGATGTCCCTTATGTCCCGGGACCTGATCTCGCGGATCTCGCGGTTGACCACCTCGACGACCAAGTCCTGCACAGGCGACAGGCTTTCTTGATCTGAGGCCTGTTCGGATAGGGCGGGTGAGGGTTCCACAGACACGCTGGCCCCCCCTGCGCCCGCGTCGGCCACGGAACGCAGAACCTCTACTAGGCTGCGCCAACGGTCGATCTCTCGTTGCTGACGACGAAGGTCATCCTCCATTTGAGACAGGATTGACTCGGCTCTAGGGAGCTTTTCTTTGATGTCGGAGGCGCTGGCGAGATCGACTTGGAGAGAATCTGGGGCTTCCATTCCATGAGCGTATCAGGAGGGCTCACGGAAAAGAAGCCTGAGATATGGGAGGCTGTCGAAATACCCGCCTGTTTTTACCTTGACAATCCTCCAGGGGACTGTGGGTTAGTAAATGGGACGCGATCCCAAGCGGGTTCTGTACGCCGCGTCTCGGCACGACTGGGAGGGCGTGAAGCGGCCGGGCCGGGCCTCACCCGGCTCCCAAGCGATTCCCTCCAGTAGCTCGGCAGGCGCAATGCTGAGCGCAGCGGTCAGCTTCAAAAGCGTGTCGATCCGCGGGATTCGCTCGCCGCGCTCCAGCAGCCCGATCTCGGTGCGGTGCAACCCGGCACGTAGGCCGAGCTGTTCCTGCGACAACCCTGCCTGCTTGCGACAGCGGACCAAGTTCTCGCCGAAGCGCCGGGCAACGCTCAGAGCCATAGCTGGCTGCAATGCATTGCGGAGCGGGTCGGCACGACGGCAACGCCTTGACAGCGCAGGACGCCGACGCCAACTAGGTCGCGGACTGCTCGCTCGACTGCATCGGTGGCGGCGAAGTCCTCGCCCTGGTTGACCTCGCGGGCCAGCTCACAGATCGTGAGCTGGGCTGGGTGCTCTGCCAGCACGAGATCGAGCACGGCGCGCTGGGCACGGGCATCGTCGCCGTCATTGGACGGTAAATCGCAGCCGCGGTCCGAGCCGTGGCTAGGCTGATGGAGCATCGGGAACCTCGTTTCCTGGTGCCAGGCGCCCGGCTGTTCCACCAGTGCGGGCGCCATTTCTTTGAATGGACGCCGCAGAAAGCTAGAGCGGATCGGGCTGAGAAATGTACGTGCTACACGTACATACTTCCCGGGACCGCCTGCGAACATATGTTCGTATGCGCTGGGACGAGCAACGAGTCGAGAACGACATGCGCTTGCCGGGCGTCGGCGACGGCACGGTCGTTCGCACCTTCGACGCCCCAGAGGCGATGGGGGTCAACTTCCATGAGGTTCGTGCCCGGTCGGCGCTGAACCACGTGCCGGGTGGCCGTTATGGCTTCAGCTGGACGGTCAATGCGTTTAGGGGATGCAGTCATGCCTGTTCGTACTGCTTCGCTCGCAGAACCCACACCTTTCTGGACTTCGACGCCGGGCGGGACTTCGAGCGCGAGATCGTGGTCAAGGTCAACGCGCCCGAGCTGCTGCGGGCGGAGCTGGCGCGGCCAAGCTGGGAGCGCGAGCTGGTCGCCCTGGGCACCAACACCGATCCCTACCAGTGGGTCGAGAGCCGCTACCGCTTCATGCCGGAGATCCTCGAGGCTCTGGAGGCGGCCGAAACGCCCGTCTCGGTCCTGACCAAGTCGCCCCTGCTCCTCCGCGACATAGACCTCTACGAGCAAATGTCCAAGCACCTGCACGTCTCGGTCAACCTCTTCGTCCCGACCCTCGACGAGGAGGCCTGGCGCGCCACCGAGCCCCACACCCCAAGCCCATCGGCCCGGCTCGACGCAGTCGCAGAGCTGCGTAGCAGGGGCATCGACTCCGGAGTCCTGATCGCCCCATTGATGCCGGGCATAAACGACGACCCCGAGCAAGTCCAACCGATAATCGACCGTGCAAAGGAAGCAGACGCCACCTTTCTGGGCGGCGTTGCCTTGCATCTCCGAGATGAGGTGCGCGACGTCTTCTTCGCTTGGTTAGAAGCAAAACGCCCCGACTTGTTGCCGCGTTACGAGCAGCTGTATGCAAGAGGGCGCGCCAACATGCGCCCCGAGCAGCGCAAGCGGGTCACGCGGGCGGTTCGCGGCTGGGGGAGAGGGCGCCGTGCGAGCGCGAAGCAGCGGCCGGCTCCGGTCACTCCCGTGCAGGACAAGCTGTTCTGAGCAACAGAAGCTGATGGTGGGGAGGTGTCGGGGGGTGTCCGACCGGGCGCGGCGTCCTGTTTCCGCCCATCAACTCAGCGAGCGAAGGTCCACCGCCACACGCGGAAACCCAGCGCGCGGTCGGACACCCCCGGCGACTCCCCTAACGCTCACCCTTCGTCGAGAAGATCAAACGTGCACTCTTGCGGGTCTTTGTCGTCCCGAAATCTGCGAAATCGCGCTCCATGCCGAATCCGTCCCGATGCCGCATGGTCATAGCCCACTTCGATCACGAGCTCCGGGCGTAACGCAACCCACTCCAAGTCCCGCCCGCCGGTCCAGCGGCTCGGCTCAGCCGTGCCGCTGTCACCCGTCTCGAGCGGCGCCAGCATCTCGCGCATTGCCCGTTTGGCGGACATGCTGAAGCCGGAGATGTGGCCGACCGAGCGCAGCTCGCTGCCGTCGTAGAGGCCGAGAATGAGCGACCCGACCGTGCCCTCCTCTTTGCCCGGCCGCCAACCCATGACGACGCAGTCGATCTCGCGCTCGCGCTTCACCTTCGCCATCCCTTTGCGCTTGCCGGGGAGGTAGAGGGCATCGAGCTGCTTGGCCATCGCACCCTCGGTCCTGCGCAGCCACTGCTCGGCCTGCTCGGGATCGGGGCTCAGGTTGCTCAGCTCAGCCCGGGTCCGTTCCGCCAGCGCCTCGAGCCGCGCCCGGCGATCTCCGAACGGGGCTTCCAGCAACGCCTCGTCCTCCTCGGCCAGCAGGTCGAAGGCGATGTAGTCGGCGGGGATATCCTTGGACAGCAGGGCGATTCGCGATGCGGCAGGGTGGATGCGTTCCTGCAGGGCGTCGAATTCGAGGTTGCCGCCGGCATCGCGGATGACGAGCTCGCCATCGAGCACGTAGCGACCCGGGGCGAAGCTCAGCTCGGGGAAGTAGCGGGTGAGGTCTTTGCCGCCGCGGGACTGGATGTAGGCGCTGTCGCCGTCGACGAAGACGATCGCGCGGAAGCCGTCGAGCTTCTGCTCATAGGCCCACTCCTCGCCTTCGGGGAGCTGTTTGCGGGTCAGCGCCAGCTGTGGCTTGATCGGTGGTTTAAGCGGCAGCGCCACACCCGACAGTCTGCCGTGTGCGGGGGCGGGTCGCGCCTACGCTTGGGCGGCGCCCTGCCGCCGGGAGCGGCTCTCGCGCGGATCGGGCACTGGGACCGCTGCGAGGAGCTTCTTCGTGTAGGCAGCTGTCGGCCTCTCGCAGACCTGATCGGCTGCGCCCTGCTCGACGATCTTGCCTTCGTGCATGACCGCGATCCGGTCGGAGACGTGGCGGACGACGCCGATGTCGTGGGCGACGAAGACGTAGGTGAGGCCGAAGTCGTCCTGTAGATCGGCGAGCAGCTCGAGGATCTGGGCGCGGATCGAGACGTCCAGGGCCGATACCGGCTCGTCGGCGACGATCAGCTTCGGCCGCAGTGCCAGGGCGCGGGCGATGCCGATCCGCTGTCGCTGTCCGCCTGAGAACTCGTGCGGGTAGCGCTGGTAATGCGCGGGGGAGAGGCCGACCCGCTCAGCAGCTCCTGCACCTGACTGCGAAGCTCCGCGCCCGAGGCGCGGCCCTGGAGCCGCAGAGGCTCGCCGACGATCTGGCCAATCCGCTTGCGCGGGTTGAGCGAGGCGTAGGGGTCCTGGAAGACCATCTGCATCTCGGCCCGCAGCGGGCGCATCTCGCGGCGCGAGAGGCCGGCGATCTCGCGGCCCTCGAAGCGGACCGAGCCCGAGGTCGGCGCCAGCAGCTGCAGCACGGTCCGCGACAAGGTCGACTTGCCGCTGCCCGACTCGCCGACGAGGCCGAGCGTCTCGCCCTTGGCGACGCTGAAGCTGACGCCATCCACCGCCCGCACGCGATCGACCTCGCGCTCGATCAGCAAGCCCCGCTTGAGCGGGAAGTGCTTGACCAGGTCGGTGACCTCGAGCAGGGGCGCCTCCCCGCGCCCGGGACGCAACGGTGGGACCTGGTCGAGCCGGACCACGGCGTCGAGCAACTTGCGCGTGTAGGGATCCTTCGGCGAGTAGAAGATCTCGTCGAGGCCGCCGCGCTCGACGATCTTGCCCTCGTGCATGACCAGCACCCGGTCGGCGACTTCGGCGACGACGCCGAGGTCGTGGGTGATCAGGATCGTCGCCAGGTCTCGTTCGCGGTGCAGGCGCCGCAGCAGCTTGAGGATCTGCGCCTGCACGGTCACGTCGAGCGCGGTCGTCGGCTCGTCGGCGATCAGCACCCGCGGCTCCAGCGACAGCGCCATCGCGATCATCGCCCGCTGCCGCATCCCGCCTGAGAATTCGTGCGGGTAGGCGTCGACCCGCCGCTGCGGATCCCGGATGCCGACCGCATCGAGCAGCTCGACGGCGAGCTCGCGCGCCTCGGCCTTGCCCGTCTGCGGCCGGTGCGCGCGGATCGCCTCGACGATCTGCGCCCCGACGCGGTAGACCGGGTTCAGCGAGGTCATCGGGTCCTGGAAGACCATCGCGATCCCCGCGCCGCGCACCTTGCGCAGCTCCGCTTCGCCGGCGCCGATCAGCTCCCGCCCCTCGAATCGCGCCGAGCCGTCGATGCGTGCGTTGCGCGAGCCGGTGAGGCCGAGGATCGCCTGCGCGGTCGCGCTCTTGCCCGAGCCCGACTCGCCGACGATCGCCAGCACCTCGCCGGGGGCGAGCTCGAAGGAGACGCCGTCGACCGCCTCGACCCCGCCGTCTTCGGTAGCGAAGCGGACGCGCAGATCCCTCACGCTGAGCAGGACCTCGCTCACTGCGCCGAAGCCCCCAATTTCACCCGCGGGTCGAGATAGGCGTAAGCGATGTCGACCAGGGTGTTGAAGAGGACGACGAAGAAGGCGCCGAAAAGAACCACCGTCATCACCGGCGGCAGGTCCTGGTTGAGCAGCGAGTCGTAGGTGTAGAGGCCGACGCCGTCGAGGCTGAAGACCGCTTCGACCAGGATTGCGCCGCCCAGTAGGGCGCCGAAGTCGAGCCCGAAGAGGGTGACGATCGGGACCAGCGAGTTGCGCAGGACGTGCCGGGTCATCACCTGGCGCTCGCCGAGTCCCTTGGCCCGCGCCGTTCGCACGTAGTCCTCGTCCATCGCGTCGAGCATGTTGGAGCGCAGCACCCTGCTGTAGAGGCCGATGTAGACGACCGCCAGGGTCACCCAGGGCAGGAAGAGGTGGTTCGCCCACTCGAACGGGTCTTCGCTCAGGGGGACATAGGCGCCGGAGGGGAAGAGTTCGATCTTGTAGGTGAGGTAGTTGAGGAAGATCGCCGCCAGCCAGAAGACCGGTATCGAGATGCCGGTGACGGCGACGATCGTCAGCGCCCGGTCGAGCAGGCCCCCGGCCCGTACCGCCGAGAGGTAGCCGAAGAGAATGCCGAAGAACATCCAGATCACCGCGGCGCCAACGCAGAGCGAGACGGTCGCCGGGACCCCTTCGGCGATCCGTTCGACGACGTTTTCCCGCCCTTCGTAGGAGATCACGTCGCCGCTGAAGATCTTCCCCATCATCGTCAGGTACTGCTGCGGCAGCGGGTCGTCGAAGCCCCATTCCTCGGTGATGCTGTCGATTAGCGCCGGCGATGCGTTCCTTCCCGCCATGTTCTGCGCCGGGTCGGAGTTGGGGATCACGTTGAAGATCAGGAAGACGATCACGGAGATCGCGAAGAGCACCGCCACCATGCCGGCGAGGCGCCTGAGAGCGAAACGGGCCATCTAGACCGCCGTCCCCTCCGGCTCGGGGATGCCCGCGTGCGCCTCGAGCCGCAGCTTCGATTTTGGGTCGAGGGCGTCGCGCAGGCCGTCACCGACGACGTTGATCGCGAGCACGGTGAGCAGGATCATCGTGCCGGGGATCACGGTCAGCAGCGGCGCCGTGCTGATCAGCTCGAAACCGCCGCCGATCATCGTCCCCCACGAGGTGTTCGGCGCCTGCACGCCGACCCCGAGGAAGGAGAGGGTCGACTCGAGCAGCATGTTGTTGGCGACGCCGAGGGTAAAGAAGACGATCAGGGTCGAGGACAGGTTGGGCAGCAGCTCGCCGAGCATCACCCGCAGCGGCCCGGCGCCCTGGGCGACCGCCGCCTCGACGAACTCCCTCTCCCGCAGCGAGAGCACCGCCCCGCGAATCGGGCGCGCCATGTAGGGCGTGTAGACGAAGGCGATGATCAGGATCGGGATCCAGATCGAGCTGCCCGAGAGGCTGAGTGGGCCGATCTGCAGGCCGCCGACTGCCAGCGAGAGGCCGAGCGCGATTGCCAACAGGGTCACCGGGAAGGCCCAGATCACGTCCAGCGTGCGCGAGATCACCGCGTCAGCCCAGCCGCGGTAGTACCCGGCGAGGAGCCCGAGGACCGTCGCCAGCAGCGTGGCGATCAGGGTCGAGACGACGCCGATGAAAAGCGAGACCCGGCCGCCGTACATCAGCCGCACCATCTCGTCGCGGCCGAGGCGACCGTCGGCGCCGAGGAAGAACTCGCCACCGGCATCGAAGAAGAGCGGCTCGATCGGCTTGCCTTCGAGGTTGACGACTTCGCGCGCCTCGCCGTCGACCTCGACCTTCTCGGTCGTGTGGGTCGCGTTGGGACCGGTGTGCGCGACGTGGTCGGCCCAGAGGGGCGCGGCGAGGACGAGGACGACGATCGCAACAAAGAGGGCGCCGAAGGCGAGGGCAACCCGGTTGCGCCGCAGCCGCCGGTAGGCCAAATACCAGGGGCTGCGGCCCTCCATTTACTTGAGCTGGAAGCTGGTCAGGTCCTGGCCCATGGTCGGGTTGAAGATCACCTCGTCGAGGTCAATCGCGCTGGAGACGAAGGTCGAGAGCGTGTTGGTGCCGTAGGGAGCCCACGGGGCCTGTTCCATATATTCCCGGTCGAGCGCTCTGTACTCGTCTTCCTGCTCGGGTCCGAGCTGTTCTTCGCTGAGCTTGGCGACCTTCGCGTTCAGCTTCGGGTCGTCCATTTTCGCGAAGTTGCTGTTGTAGATGGGAGCGATGCTTTCGCCCGAGAGCAGGGGCTGGAAGAAGCCGTTGGGGTTGGGGTAGTCGGGGATCCACGCGGTCCAGCCAGTGTCCAGGTCAGGCGTCGACGCGTTGCCGAGGACCGTGTAGTAGTTGTCCGCGTTGATCGTCTTCAACTTCGCGTTGAAGCCGAGTTTGCCGAGCACGTCGCTGAAGTAGGCGCCCGCCTCGTCGTTGGGGCTTTCGTTGATCGTCCAGACGGTGATGTCGCGGTCCGCGGGGTTGGCTTCCTCGATCAGCGCCTTCGCTTTGGCCATGTCGTGGGGGTAGAGATCGAACGTTTCGTGACCCGGCATGCCCTCGGGCAGGATCTGGTGGCTCGCCGAGAGCGACCCCGCGTAGATCCGTTCCATCGCCGCACTGTCAACCGCATAGTTGACCGCCTTGCGGACCTCGAGGTCGTCGAAGGGCGGCTCCTGGGTGTTCATCCAGAAGAAGTAGAGATTGATCGGGTACTCGACCCGGAACTGGGTGTCCTCGTATTTGTCCTTGACTTTGTTGTAGAGATCGGCGGGCACGATCGTCTGCATCCAGTCCGTCTTGTCCCGTTCGATTTCGTTGACCTGGGTGGCGCCGTTGCGCACGATCGAGATCTCGATCGTGTCGACGTGGCCGTCGGGAAGGTCGGGCATCGCTTTGCCGTTGGCCTTCGCCCACTGCGGGTTGCGCTGATAGGACCAGCCTCGGCCCGGCTCCGACTCGACGATCTCGTACGGGCCGGTCGCCGGGATGGGGTCGGTGGTCATGTTTTTCGCCGGGGTGTCCGCTGGGAGCAGGGCGACAAAGAGCATCGCCAACTCGTTGGTGAAGGTGCCGCGCGGGCTGGTCAGCTCGATCGTGATCTGGCCGGTTTTGTCATCGGTCTCGATGCCAGCGATGTCGTTGGCTTTGCCTGCGGCGAACTCTTCGGCGCCGACGATGCCTTCGTAGAACGGCGAGCCCGGCGATTCGATCTCGAAGAGGCGCTCGACCGTGGCGGTGAAGTCCGAGGCCCTGACCGGGGTGCCGTCGGAGTACTTGAGGCCCTTGCGCAGCGTCAGCGTGTAGGTCGTCCTGTCGGTGCTGATCTCGGGCAGGCTCTCGGCGAGCGCCGGCACGATCTCGGCGCCCTCGGCGCCGTCGGCGTGCTTGTAGGTCAGCAGCGGCAGGTAGGTGTTGTACATCGCCAGCCAGCCTTCCTGGCTGTAGGAGAGGCCTGGATCGAGGTAGTCGGGGAACGAGGCGTAGCTGCCGGTCAGCGTGCCGCCCTCTTTGCCGCTGGCGCCACCCCCGCAAGAGGAGAGACTGAGAGCCACCACCACCAGTCCAACAACAGCCAGCACTGCGTGCAGCTTCCTCACGTCACGACCTCCGATTTAGACTGGGCAGGGCCTCTGCGGGAATTAACTCCACCATAATCTCGTCGGCGGCGTCAACGCTCCCTGGACGTTCCTTTCCCTGCTCTAGAGGCCAATTCCTCCCCAGGACCAGGGCCGAGGCCACGGCGATGATCAACACGCCCACTCCCGCAACCGCGTAGGCGGCGCGCGGGCTCCACTGGGATGCGATCAGGCCGCCGAGCAGAAAGCCGACACCGGGGGTCGCCGAGGCGCACGATTCGAGCGTGCCGAGCACGCGTGCCTGCATTCCGGGCGAGGTCAGCTCCTGCACGGCGCTGACCATCGCGACCCACTGGACGCCATTGCCGGCGCCGCCGACGACCGCGGCCGCACAGGCGACCGCGAGGGTCTGCGCGGCCGCCTGCCCGAGGTAGCCGGCGCCGATCGCCAAGGTGCTGAAGAAGAGGAGGTGGGGTAGCGGCGCGCGCCGCATCGTGGCGAATACGACGCTGCCCAGGATCATGCCGACGCCCCAGCCAGCAAACAGCAGCCCGTAGCCGATGTCGCCCACCCCCAGCGACTCCTTGGCGTAGACCACCACGACGGGCACGACGGCCGAGAAGAAGATCAGCGCCCCGGACTCCGCCGCGATCAGTCGCCGCAGCGTCGGGTTGCTGCGGATGTAGCCGAGGCCGGCGCGCACCTGCTCGCGCAGGGTTCCCTCCTCCGGCTCCGCGTGGGGCAACGGCCTTGCCGTGAGCACGATGCAGGCGATCAGGTAGAAGGACACCGCGTTGAACAGCAGCGCCGATTGGACGCCGAAGGCCGCGACGACGACGCCGGCCAGCGCCGGGCCAACTGCGGCGCCGCCGGTGAAGGCGACGTTGAGGACGGCATTGCCCGCCCGCAGCTCGCCGTGCGGCTCGAGCATCGTCGCGGTCGTCGCCCGAGTTAGGGTCTTCCCCGTCAGGGCGAGGGCGCCGTCGAGGGCCGAGACGGCGACGATCGCGGGCAGGGAGAAGTTTCCGGCAAGCAATGCCAGGACGCCAAAAGCGGCTGCCTCGACGGCGTAGATCGCCGGCAGCGCGAAGCGCGGCGGTGGCCGCTCCAAGCGGGCGACGAAGAACGGGGTCAACAGGGCCGGCAGAAAGCCCGTCCCCAGGAAGAGCAGGGTGGTCGCCAGGGCGCTGTCGGTGAGTTCGAAGACGAGCACCGAGAGGGCGACGATGCCGAGCCAATCGCCCATCTCGTTGACCGCGTAGGAGATCGCGAGGCGCCGGAAGGGGCTCCGTCGCAATGGGTCTCTTAGGCGTGAATTACCCATTTCTCACTACAAGTCCTACAACGTTTATGCACAACTTTCCGTGCAGATGCACAAGTTTTCCGCAGGTTGTGCTACAAACTTGCCAGCAGATCAAGAGATTCCTCGCGGCAACTTGTGCGGGATCAAGCTATCCGGGCTTCGACGAAGGGATATGGACATGGTCTTCAAGCGATAAGGACTTCGATACGAACACAGCACTTCATTTGAGTGCTGCATGAGATTTACAAAGGACGCCCCTGGGGCGCCCTTTGCTTTTTCGGCCCAGGAGCTTTTTCGGCCCAGGAGGCCCAGGCCCGCTATTTGCGAGAAATGCAAGGTATTGGCCAGGTGATCCATGTCGCTTGCCCGCTGCATTTCAAACGTCTACCTTGGATACGCAAGTTGCGGTCGTCGCGAGTTTTGGCCCCAGTCGCAGGAATCGCTGGTCGAGTGCGAAACCTGATGGACTGAGCCGCTCCGCGGCGGTAGGTCAGGCGCGATCCATGCAGAACGAGCGACCCACCAGGTTTACGACCACGATCCTGGCGATTGCCTTCGCCGGGATGGTCGCTGTGGCCGTCTGGGAGGCGCCGAAGGCGAATTGGGACTGGGAGCTCTTCGCGACGCTGCTGGCGTTCTCGGCCTTCAGCGACGTGATGTCGATCGAAACCGAATCGCGCCTCAAGATCTCCGCCAACTTCCTCGCGCTCGTCACCGCCATCGTCTTCCTGGGCGGGACGCCGGCGGCGTTGATCGGGGTCATCTCGATCCTGATCGGCTGGATCCGCTTTCGCGAAAGCTTCAACGACCTGCTGGTCAACGTGTTGACCTTCATGACCTTCCCGTTGCTGGTCGGCGTCGCCTTCCATGAGCTCGTCGACGCGACCCAGACCACCTCGGACGACCTTGCCTTCTACGTCTTCGTCTTCGGCGCCTTCACCTGCGGGATCCTGATGAATTTCGTGATGATCGGCGGCTACACCAGCTACGTCGAGCGCAGCCCCTTCATCCCGAAGATCCGCACGGTGATGATCCCGCTGCTCCCCTCGGAGCTCGCGGCGGCGCTGATGGCGGTCGGGGTCGCCTTCATCTACGTGCAGATCGGGCTCGCCGGGGTCGCCTTCTTCGGCATCGTGCTCGTCACCTTCCAGTACCTGCTCGGCGCCCTGCTCAAGTCGCAGGAACGCGCCCGTGAGCTCGAGGTGCGGACCAACCAGCTGGCCAGCTTCCAGGTCGGGATGTTGAGCGCGCTGCTGCGCACGCTCGACCTGCGGGATCAGATGACCGCCCGGCACAGCGCCGCCGTCGCCCGCTACTCGCGGGCGATCGCCCAGCAGGCGGGCTTCTCCAAACGCGAGGAGGAGCTGGTCCACATCGCCGCGCTGCTGCACGACATCGGCAAGTTCATCCTCCCCGACCGGATCCTGAAGGCGAACGTGCCGCTGACCGACGAAGACTGGATGCTGATCCGGCGCCACCCGCAGCAGGGTGCCCGCGTCGTCTCCTCGCTCGACGGCTACGGCCCGGTGGCCGACATCATCCTCGCCCACCACGAGCGGATCGACGGCAAAGGCTATCCGCGCGGCCTCGAAGGCGACGACATTCCCGAGCTGGCGCGGATCATCTCGGTCGCCGACACCTACGACGTGATGACCGCGCGCGACTCCTACCGCACGCCGACCTCGAGCTACGAGGCGATCCAGGAGCTGCGGCGGGTGGCCGGCAAACAGCTCGACGCCCGCTTCGTCGAGGTCTTCATCGAGCTGCTCGAGGGCAAGGACGTCTCCTTCCGCCACGGCGAGGAGGCCGACTTCGAGCGCGAGCTGTCGCTGGAAGCGCGGATCGCCGAGACCGCCAGCCCCGGTGTCGACTCGGGTCGCTTCCAGGTCTCCGGCGTCAGCGCCGGCTGAGCGACCCGCAGGGCGATACGGTTCGCGCCCATGCGCGCAGTCACCTTCCAGGCGCCCGGCGAGGTGCGGATCGAGGAGAAGCCCGAGCCCGAGCTCGTTCGCCGCCGACGATGCGGTGGTGCGGGTCGAGGCGAGCGGGATCTGCGGCTCCGACCTCCACATCTTCCACGGCCGGGTCCCGGTTGAGCCCGGCTTCACGATCGGCCACGAGTTCGTCGGCACGGTGCTCGCCGCCGGCGCCGACGTCGAGCGGGTCGCCGTCGGCGACCGCGTGCTCGGCTGCTTCCACACCGCCTGCGCCACCTGCTCCGCCTGCCTGCGCAGCGACTACCACCGCTGCGAGCGCGAGCGCACCTTCGGCCACGGCTCCCACCTGGGCGACCTGCAGGGCGCCCAGGCCGAGCAGCTGCTGGTCCCGCGCGCCAACCTGACCCTGCGCAGGGTGCCGGAGGGAATGTCCGACGAGGTGGCGCTGTTCGCCGGCGACGTGATGGGCACCGGCTACCACGCCATCGCCCACGCCGGCATGCGGGCCGGCGACACGGTCGCCGTGCTCGGCCTCGGCCCGGTCGGCCTCTGCGCGGTCCAGGCGGCGCTGGCGGCCGGGGCGAGCCAGGTCTTCGCGGTCGACTCGGTCGAGGCGCGGCTGGAGATGGCGAAGCGCTTCGGCGCGGTGCCGCTCCACCTTGCCGAGGATGAGCCGAAGCGCGCCGTGCGCGCCGCGACCGACGGGCGCGGCGTCGACGTCGTCGTCGACGCGGTCGGCGATCCGGGGCCGCTGGCGATGGCGGTCAGCCTTGCCCGCGACGCCGGCACCGTGTCGGGCATCGGCGCCTACGCCGGCAAGGGCGAGGTGCCGCTCGGCCTCGCCTGGCTCAAGGGCCTGACCCTGCGGCTCGGCCTCGCCAACGTGATCGCCCACGTCGATCGCGTCCTCGGCCTGCTCGAGGCCGGCAAGCTCGACCCCTCGCCGCTCGTCACCCACCACATGAAGCTCGACCAGGCGGCGGAGGCCTACGAGCTCTACGACAACCGCGAGGCGCTGAAGATCGTCCTAACGCCCTGAGAGTCCTCGAATTCCGGCGCCGTTTGAGAAATCGGGCGTTTCTCTCTACATTTGGACGGTGGTGCGGGTGAGGCGCCATGCTTTTGCAGTGGCAATCGTCGTCCTGGGCGCGCTGCTCTTCAGCAGCAGCGCCCAGGCGTGCTCCTGCCTGGAGATGACCCCGCGCGCCGCGCTCCGGCAAGCGGACGGGGCGGTTGTCGGCACGCTTGATCCAGGTGGTGCCGGTGGACCGCTATGGCGCCGACTACCTCTACCGGGTGCGGCGGGTTTACAAGAGGGCCCGGGCTATGCGGTCGGGGGGACGGTCTCGGTGCATAGCGGCGTCAACGGTGCCAGCTGCGGCCTGCCGACGACAAGGTGCGTTGGTACGGCCTGTTTCCTCGGCCGCGCGGTGGACGGCTGGCTGGGAGGCTGTGCGGCCTGATCGAGCCGGCCGAGATGGCAGCCGGCGCTGCGCGGCAACTGTCGAAGCGAAGACCTCGGTACCGCCGCGATCTCGTGTCCACGGCCGACTGTGCTAGTTGACTATCACACTAAGGGCTTACTGTGTCTTCGATGGCACAGCAAGCCGCGCATGAGCCGAACCCTTTCTCGATCGATCCCAGCGACGAGCTGCCGGTCGGCCTGCAGCTGACCTGGCGCCTGCGGGCGCTGATCGCCACCGGTCGCCTCGCTTCCGGCGAGCGGCTGCCGAGCTTTCGCCGCCTTTCGGAGTGGGCCGGCGTCAACGTCAACACGGTGCGCGCGGTCTACGCGGGGCTGGAGGGGGAGGGGCTGGTGGTCAGCCGCCAGGGCCAGGGCACCTTCGTCGCCGAGGGGATCGAGGCGGCGGCCCAGCTGGAGGAGATCGCGACCGACGCTCTGCGCCGCGCCCACGAGGCAGGCCTCAGCCCGCGTGAGCTGGCGATCGTCGCTTCCGCCTGCGCCAGCATGCCGGGCGCGCTCGACGATGTTCCGTCGACGCCGCCGGCCGATCTGCCCGACCTGGCCGAGGAGAGCGAGGTGATCGAGGTGCGCAAGGAGCTGCGGCGGCAGATCGCCCGGCTCGAGGCCGAGCTCGCCGCCTATCCGCGCGACCTGCCGCGCGACCTGCCGACGGCGCCGCGGCGCGCCAGCGCCCACGTCGCCGGAGTCGAGGAGCTGGAGCAGACGCGGGACACGCTGATCGCCCAGCTCTCCGAGGCGCAGCAGGCGGCCGAGCAGCGGGCTCGGCAGGCGGGACGCGAAAGGGCGCGGGGAGCCAGTCCCCTCGAGCAGGCGATGAGCTGGTGGCGGCACAAGCTGTAGCGCGGGCCGCGCTGCCCGCGAAGTCGTTCTTCGAGCAGGTCGGGGAGATGGTGATCCTCACCGCGAAGACGCTCGATCTCCGCGGTGAGACCGCCCTACCCCTACGGCGAGGAGCTGGTCGGCCAGTCCCTCTTCGTGCTCAAGCTCTCCTGGTTCCCGATGACGATCTCGACCTTTGCCCTCTGCCTGGGCGCGCCCGGGCTGCAGGCGGCCGGAATCCTCGACCTCTTCGGCAACCTCGACCGGCTCGGCGGCTTCTTCGTCGTCACCGCGGTCCGCTTCATCGGCCCGATCGTCACCGCCGTGGTCGTCGCCGGCGTCGCCGGCACGGCGATCACCGCCGACCTCGGCGCCCGCAAGATCCGCGAGGAGCTCGACGCCCTGCAGGTGCTCGGCGTCGATCCGATCAAGAACCTGGTCGTGCCGCGCTTCATCGCGCTGATGGTGGTCACCGGCCTGCTCGACATCTTCGCGATCGTCTTCGGCCTCACCGCCGGCATCGCCACCTCGCTCCTCTACGGCCAGCCGCTCGGCGGCTTCTTCGCGACGCTCTTCACCAACGCGCTGATCACCGACCTCTTGGGCTCGGTCGTGATGTGCACGCTGTTCGGCGGGATCATCGCCGTTGTCTGCTGCTACAAGGGGATGACCGCCTCCGGCGGTCCGGCCGGCGTCGGGCGGGCGGTCAACCAGGCAGTGGTGATCGCCTTCGTCGGGGTCTTCTTCTTCCTCTACGTCTTCACTGCGGTCCTGCTGGCAACCAATCCGGAACTGCAGACGATCAGGTGAGGGCGGGGGCGACAGCTTGACCGGCTGGCTCGACGTTCCCCGCGGCTGGATCGACTCCTTCGGCGAAATCGCCCGCTTCGGCTCCCGGGTCGCTGGGCTCGTCTACTCGGGGCGCGTTTTCAAGTTCTTCGGCGAGAGCCTGCGCCAGGCGGGAATCCTGATCCTCGGCTCGGCGCTGATCATCTGGGCCTTCGTCTTCCTGCTCGGGCTCAACTGCGGCCTGATCGGCGCCTACTTCGTGCGCGCCTACGGCGTGCCCAGCTACGCCGGCCTCTTCTCCGCCTACTGCGATCTGCGCGAGGGCTTGCCCTACGCCTTCGGCTACATCCTCTCGGCCAAGGTCGGCACCGGGATCGTCGCCGAGATCGGCGCGATGCGGATCTCCGACGAGATCGACGCGCTCGAGGTGATGGGGATCCCGCCGGTCACCTTCCTCGCCGCGACCCGCCTGCTCGGCGCCTGGATCGCGCTGCCGTTCCTCTTTCTGGTTGGGGTCGGAATCGTCTACTTCGCCAGCTATCTGGCCGTGGTCGAGCAGGTCGCCGACGTCTCCTCGGGCGGCTACTTATTGATCTTCTGGTCCTTCCAGGACTTCATCGACGTGATCTTCAGCCTGACCAAGGGGATGGTGATGGCGACGATCATCGTGCTGGTCGGCTGCTACTACGGCTACACCGCGTCGGGCGGGCCGGTGGGGGTGGGGACGGCGACGGCCAAGTCGATGGTCGTCAACATCATCATGGTCCACATCGTCGGCATGCTCGGCACGCTGATCTTCTACGGCGCCAACCCGCGGGCGCCGATCGGCGGCTGAGCGGTTAGCTCGCGGTGGCCGTGGCTTTGGCCGGATTGCGGTGGCGGCGGAACATCTCTTTGACCCACTGTATGCCGCGGCGCTCGAGCAGCGGTTGGCGGAATGCCTCGAAGCCTGCGGCTCCGTCCTGGTCGGCCGGCATCGGCCCCTCCTCGGGCCGAGCCAACGGGTAGAAGAGCGAGGCGGCGGTGAGGTCGGCCACGCTGAACTGCCCGCCGACCAGGTACGCGCCGTCGCCGAGCTCGGCCTCGAGCCGGTCGAGCGAAGCGAGGACCTTTGTCCGCGCTCGCTCGGCCTTCTCGGCGTCGCCGGCGCGGAATCGAAGCGCGGTGAAGACGCGAGCGTAGGCGGCGGTCAGCCCCGGGGGGAGCTTGGCCAGCGCTCCCGGTGCGGTGCTCTTCATCAGCGCTTCGAAGCGCTCGCGATCCTTGCCGAACTCGTGCCAGGCGAAGAGGCGGATGGCGGGCCCCAGCTCCTCGTCGAAGAAATCCTCCAGCTCGAGCGCACGGCGTCGCTGCCCGACGTCGAGCGGGTACAGCGGCGGCTCCGGGTAACGCTCCTCCAGGGCGGCGATGATCGCGGTCGAGTCCCCGATTCGCTGCCCGTCGACGCTGAGAATCGGGAAGGTGTATTGGGTGCCGCGGGTGAGCCAGAGGGCGACGACCATGTGGGCACCAGGCGGCGGCGAGTGGCGGCGGTGCTCGACTCCCTTCCAGGCCAGCGCCCAGCGCGCCTTCTCGCTGTAGTGCGAGACGTCGATCTGCCAGAGGGTGGGGAGCGAGTCACTCATGGTTTGAAAATTCCTCTTTGTGGCAGCATAGGTTCAGATGGCGCCATTGGACGGATCCGAGATCGAGGCGAGGCTAGCGGAGCATCCCGGCTGGGAGCGGAGCGGCTCGGCCATCCGCAAAGAGTTCAAGCGAAGCGACTTCGTCGGCTCGGTCAACTTCGTCCAGAGCCTGGTCGAGCCGGCTGAGGCGATGAACCACCATCCCGACCTGGAGATCTCCTGGGACACGGTCACGGTCTCGCTTTCGACCCACTCCGACGGCGGCGTCACCGCCGCGGACTTCGAGCTGGCAGCCAAGATCGACGCCCTGGCCTGAGCGGCGCCAGCTACGGTGGCCCAGTGGCCGACGAGCTGAGAATCGACGCAGGGCTCTCGATCCCGCTGGCGGAGATCGAGCTGCGCACCAGTCGCTCCTCCGGGCCGGGTGGGCAGCATGCCAACGTCACCGCATCACGCGTGGAAGCCGTCTTCGAGGTGGAGCGCTCGAGCGTGCTCGGCGACTCGCAGCGGCGCTTGCTCATGGCGAAATGCGGGGCCGCAGGTGACCGCGGTCGCCCAGGATGCACGGGGGCAGGCGCGCAACCGCGAGCTGGCACTGGAGCGGCTGGCGGCGAAGATCGCGGCGGGGCTGGTCGTGCCGCGACGGCGGCGCGCGACCAAGCCCAGCCGTGCGGCCCGCCAGCGACGGCTCGAGCGCAAGCGCCGGGCCGGGGAGCGCAAGCGGGCGCGGCGCCGGCCGGCGGCGGACGGGGACTGATTGGCAAACTGGGGGAGATGGCGAAGCGAAGGCAGCGGCGGCAGCGGGAGAAGGCTCCGACGATCGACTACAGCGACGCAGAGGGCAATGTCCTGACCCTGCGGCAGGCGCTCAGCGCCGGCACGATCGCCAAGCTCGGCGAGGGCCCGGCGACGGCGGCAACCACGCAAGAGGACGCCTGGCGACGGCGGTCGGAGCTCCTATTCGAGCGTCTTGCCGTGCGCTGGGAGATCGCCGGTCTGCCGCTGACCGACCAGAAGATGCTGCTCGGCCGCCTGCGGATGGCGGACGCCGACACCCAGGAATGGGTGCGCCGCACGATCACCGAGCACCTAGATCGGTTCATCCCGGATCTCTCGGGGTAGGGTGGAAACGAGGCGGGTTCCCGAGGAAAAGGAGTGACGATGCTTGCCAACGCCAAAGCAACCAGTGGGTTCGCGGTCCCAAATACGGACGAGGCGAAGCGCTTCTACGGCGAGACCCTTGGCCTGAACGTCGCCGTGCTGGACGAGGAGAACGGCGTCATGGCCCTGAAACTCACTGGCGGCGACGTATTCCTCTACCGCAAACCGGACTTCGTCCCCGCCACCTACACGATCCTCAACTTCGAGGTTGACGACGTGGATGCGGCGGTCGACGAGCTCTCCTCCCGCGGCGTCAGCTTCGAGCGCTACGAGGGGTTCGAGCAGGACGAGAAGGGCATAGCCCGCGGCCCGGGCCCCGCGATCGCCTGGTTCAAGGACCCCGTCGGCAACATCCTCTCGGTCTTGCAGCAGCCCTAGAGGGATCGCGGCCGGCGCCGCTACCAGGTGCCACAGCTCGAGGCCAGGTCGTTCCACGAGCCGACGTTGTCGTGGCTGCTGAAGGCGGTGTACGTCGAGCCCGCGTAGTTGACGTGCTCATACAGGACAGCGACGTAGACCTGGACCATGTAGATCGAGGAGATCCTGTCGTTCCAGTCCGATTCGAACCAGTGGCCCACCTCGGTCAGGTCTGCGTAGCCGCGATTGGGGTCCAACGAGATGTTGGACCCGTTGTAGCCCGGGTGCTCGAAGAAGTACGAGCCGGGCGGTGACGGATTACCACCTCCCAGCACGAACGGCGGGTACCCCCCTCCGGATCTGACCACCTTGCCACTGCCGCCACCACCAAGACCGCCGAAATCCGTGGTGCCGACGGAGGTATCGACGGAGCCCCGGCCCTCGGCGGCGAGGTACGTGGCATCGGAGGAGGCGACCACGCCGCTTATGAACGACAGTTGCCACCAGCTCTCCATCACCGACCTGTCGTCGAAGACGAGCAGGTGATCCTTGCCCGGTGCCGAGAGAAATGAAGCTCCGTGCCATTGAAGCGGCTGATGTCCGCCGGGTCATAGAGCGTGCCTCGCAGCAGGAATGGACGCGTGGGCGCTCGATGGACGGTCTTCGCGGTCCGCTCCGGCGGACTCGGCTCGGCTAGACGCTGGGGGTCGAGCGGGTGCGATGTGGCCCGGCCGCCGTTTCCCCCCTCCTCACCTGCGCCAAGATCTCGACCAGGACATCCAGGGAATCGATGCCCTTGTCTCGCATGCTCGAGACGACGTCCTCACGCTCCGCATCCCCGTCAGCGACCGCCGAGATCAGGTCGAGGATCTGCTTGGAACCGCGCTCATCCGCTGACACGTCGTACCTCCATCGGTAGGTCGCGAGCGGGAACCTACTACAAATTCATTTATTCAGTATTTCTCATCGCAAAATCGGGAAGACGAGCCACCGCTTGATTTTGCGCTCTAACCGGGAGGCCAATGGGCGCGGCTGGGTTCGAACCAGCGACCTCTCGCGTGTGAGGCGAAGCCTCGTAGAGTCGAATAACGGTGTCAAACCCGCATTCACAAGCGGAATGACGCATCTGCTGCCCCCGATTTCTGAGTGGCCGGATTGCCGCAGTTTGCGCTCGATTCACGACACTTTGGGCATTGGTGCCCATGCTGCCTACCGATGATGGGGTAGACAGCTAGTCGCGTCCAAGCAGGCGGTCGAGCGCTCGCCCGACTTGGCGATAGATCTGTTCCTCGTCGCCGTAGGGCACCTTGAGTCCGATGCGGATGACCTCCGCCTTCGACGGCCCGTCCTCGTCGGGAAGCAAGCGATAGATGATTCGGTAGCGAGGGTCCATGTCGCGCTTCTCGTCGAAGTAGAGCTTGCGGCAGTCGGAGAGATTGCCGGTGCTGAAGGCGAAACCGCAGGGCTTACCCAGCTTTGGATTCTCCTTCGAGACTTGGGCGAGCAGTTCGAGCGCCCGGCGCTTCAGCTCCTTGGAAGGAAGATCGAGGAGCTGCTGTTTGGCGGTGGGGTCAAAGAACTCGACCGGGAGCCGTGCCACCTACAGGCCGAACTCCGCCGGGTCGAAGCCAGCTTCACGAGCGACATCGGCCAGCTCGACCCGCTTGCCGGTGTCCTGGGCAAGAGCCTCGCGAACCTCCTCCGACGCCACCAGCTCATCCAGAATTTCCGTCTGCCACTCGTACCGCTCGTAGGAGAGAATCACGCCCTCGGGCTTGCGATGAGAGCCGAAGACGACCGGATCAGCCTGCCCGCCTCTCTCGCGAAAGAGCTTCAGATAGCTGGAGAGATGATCTCTGGCCTCAGCGCTCGGGATAACAGTCTGGGGGGAAGCCATGGCTGTAGCCTAGCAAATCTGTACAAATTTCTGTACGAAATTTTCATATTTGGCTTGATTTCCGTCCGAACGCGTCAAGTACAACCCGGACGTCGCGCTGTCAAAACCTGGCCCTGGCGAAGGAAGCCTCATCACCTTCCTCCGCCAGGGCCCAAGTTCGTGTCCGAGTCGTTTGCGAGGCTTGGTACGAGCCTGGTATCGGGGTGATGCCCGATGAGTACCGAGCTCAGCATTTTTGACAGCAGCGACTATAGGAGGGCCACATGGCTTCCAGCTCAGATGCCGATTACGTCGGCAAAGTTCTCAACGAAGTTCGCGACCAGATCGCGGTCGATGACGACGTTCTCTCCGAGACCAAGGCACGGCGTAACTTGGTCAAGCGAATGCCCGAAAGTTTGAAGGAACTCTCAAGAAGGAGTTCGCTGATATCAGGGACCGGAAGATTGGGAAGGGCTGGAAGGCGGAGATCGTTTACGACTTGACGGTTGATGTTCCCGAATACGGGGAACGCAGAAAGGTCACGATCCGGCTGACTAACTTCACCGATCCGACGTTGAAAGGCGTCACTGTGGATGGCTCTACTGAATCACCGCACCGCCGTGGGAAAACCGATCTTTGCCTATGGCGCTGGGATGCGTCGTCGGAGAATCAGTGGACTGGCGACGAGGGGCTCTTGGCTCTAATTCAGTATGTGCGAGTACACCTATTTCGGGAGCCACGTCGTGCCTTCCTGGCGACGCTGACGCTTGCGGGATTGCGAATCAGTGAGGCGCTTGACCTGCGCTGGCGTGATGTCGATCTGTCGGCCGGCCGGCTGCGCGTGACCGACTCGAAGACCGACGCCGGCGTTCGTTTGGTCGATCTGCTGCCGGCCCTGCGTGGGGAGCTGTCGGTCCAGAAGACCGAAACGGGATTCGGCGGTCCCGAGGACTTTGTTCTCGACCGAGAGCGGGGGTAGGCAGGACCGCAACAACGCTCGCCGTCGTGTCGTCGTCAAGTCGGTCGAACGCGCAAGCGAGAACCTGATCGCGCGTGGACTCAATCCGCTGCCCGAGGGCATCACCCCGCACTCGCTACGCCGCACTTTCATCTCGCTTCTGCTGGCGACGGGCTCGGAGGTTCCGTACGTGATGCGCCAGGTTGGGCGCTCGGACCCGAAGGTCACGCTGTCCATCTACGCGCAGGTGATGTATCGCGGCGAGGGTGAGCGGGAGCGGTTGAAAACGGTGGTCGAGGGCAGTGATTGGGCACCAACGGGCACTGGCATTGGCACCAGGAATGGCACCACGGCCCCTGCCCTCGGTGAGCAGCTTCCGTTGACGCTCCTCGAACCCGCATAGGCAAGCCGGATTCAGACCATGGGCGCGGCTGGGTTCGAACCAGCGACCTCTCGCGTGTGAGGCGAGCGCTCTCCCACTGAGCTACGCGCCCGGGAGGGATCGGATATTACGGGGCTTGCGGGTGGGTGGGGCGTGCGTGGCTTGGACCGGTGATTGACGCTGGCGCAGGTGACCGGACCCCGTTCATCGGTCCACCCCGAGTAAGAGTCCGGGGTTGATTGAGCCGTTCGTGTTGCCGATTCGCTGCCAGCTGGCAGCGAATCGGGCGGGAGACATCATGCCAAGCGCCGAGTGAGGGTGGTTGGCGTTGTAGTCGGCTCGCCAGTCGGCGGCGAGAACCTGTGCCTCGGCCAGGGAGGTGAACTCCTCGAGGTTCAGCAGCTCGTCGCGCAGCCGCGCGTTGAATGACTCCACGTAGGCGTTCTGCCAGGGCGAGCCCGGCTCGATGTAGGCGGTGCCGGTCTTGCCGAGCCGACACCACTCGCGCAGCACCAAAGCGGTCAGCTCTGGGCCGTTGTCGGCCCGGATGTTGGCGGGGGCGCCGCGTTCGGCGGCGAGGCGCTCGAGCACCTTGACCGTGGCGTCGGCGTTGATCGTGCGATCGACTTCGACTGCCAAGGCCTCGCGGGTGAACTCGTCGACGATGTTGAGGAACTTCAGCTCGCGGCCGTCATTGGTGGCGTCGTGTTGGAAGTCGAGCGCCCAGACGTGGTTGGGATACTCGGCTTTGAGCCTGTCCGCCGCCGTGGTGGACTCGCCCAGGCGCCGGCGCTTCTTGGCCTTGGCAGGCACGCGAAGGCCCTCCTCGCGCCAGATCCGCTGCACCCGCTTGCGGTTCAGCGAGAGGCCTTCTGTGAGCAGGTGGCCGTGGGCGCGGCGGTAGCCCCAGCGGGGCCGCTGTTCGGAGATCTTGCGCAGGCGGGCTCGCAGAGCCTGGTCCTCTGGGGCCACCTGCGGGCAGTGGCGCTGTGTGGAGCGGTTCTGGCCGGCGATCCGGCACGCCCGACGCTCGGAGAGGCCGAGCCGGTCCTGCAACATGCAGACGGCTCGGCGCCTCCGGGACGGGCTCAGAAGTTTCCCTTGGCGATCTCCTTGTAGGCGCGGATGTCGAGCGTCTGATCGGCCACGATCTGCTTGAGCTCGCGGTTCTCCTTCTCCAGCTCTTTGAGCCGCTTGACGTCTTCGGCCTTCATCCCGCCGTACTGGTTGCGCCAACGGTGCAGGGTCTGCTCGGAGACCTCCAGGGCCTTCGCCGCTTCCCCTGCCGTCTTTCCCTCCGAGAGCATCTGCTCTGCAGTGCGCAGCTTGCGGATGATCTGTTCGGGGCTGTGCCTTTGCCTCTTCACCTGCTTCGGTCCTCCTTTGCCCATTGTCGCGGGCGGGAAGGACTCTCAGACAGGGCGGACCGATTTCAGGGGGTCGGGCCACAGGTACATACGTCCAAAAATACTTAGGCGAGGTGCCTGCTTTAGGTAGTCGGGCAAGAGTGCCTCACCGAGCGGTCCGTGCAGCCTTTCCTCACTGCGAGCGCGGCCGCCTAGCCAAGAAGCGAAAGGAAGACCCCGATGCGTTTGACGAGAACTCGACTTCATCTCACGGTGCTGCTGGGAGCCTTGTGTGCATTCCTGCTCGCAGGCGCTGGTTCGGCGCTCGCTGCGACGACCACCTTTCCCGCGGGTGGCAGCGGTTTCGACGAGAGCTCGGAAGGCTGGAGCGCGGGCGCTTCCTCTTGCACGCCGGCCGAGCTGCTCTGCTCCTCGGAGGCCGCCTACGACGCTTCCACCGGCAACCCACCGGGCTCGATCACGGCACGAACCACGGTCACGCTCAACCTGGTCTCGCTCTTCAAAGGGACAGCGACCTGGAACTCGCCGCAGTTCACCGTTCCGGTCGAGTCGATTACCGATGCCGAGATGCACTTGGACAGGGCGTTTGACCCCGGTGGCCTGGTCGATCTCGAACCGAAAGGGAGCTACACCGTCACTCTCTCCGACCTGACCACCGGCAAAACGGTGACCGCCCTGAGCGGCGAGGTAGAGGGTGAGTCCCCGTTCACCGCAGATGCGGCTCCGGTCGCGGTGGTTGGGGGACACAAATACCGGCTCTCGATCGAGGCAGTTACGGCGCAGGGCACGCTGGCTCTCTCACTGCTCAGCGGCACGTCGAACCTTCGCTTCGACAACGTCGGGCTCAGCGTGCGCTCCACGTCCGGCGGTGACGGCAAAAATGGCGACGGCAAAAATGGCTCGGGCTCGAACTCGCTCACGGATCGGCGGCTCTTCTCCCTGCTGAGCAACGGGGGGGCCTCGAGCCCCGTTGTCCTCAAGGGCAACCGGCTCTTCGTCAAGGTCGGCTGTCCGCGCAAGGTCGGCCATGCCTGCCGGATTACCGCGCAGGGCTTTCTCCGCAGGGGCAAGCCGGCCACGGCGAAGCGCACGGTGAAGGTGGCCAAGGGCAAGGGCAAGCGGGTCATCCTTCGCGTCAAGCCCAAAGCGCGGCCGAAAGTCGCCAAACGCAAGCGCCTGCTCGTCCGCGAGAAGGTCCGCGCCGGCGGCGCCAAGGCGACCGTCTACAGGAGCCGCAAGCTGATCCGCAGGCCCTGAGCCCAGGGTTCGCCTAGGTGGTGGCGGCGTGCTCTCCAGCCGGGAGCACGCCGCCACCTGGCGGGCCGGTCTCACCTTCGGCGACGGCCTTCTTCTGCAGGGCCTGAGCAACGAAGGGGAAGATCAGGGTGGAGAGCATTGCTGCACCGACCAGCCCTGCGGCGGTCGAGGATTTCATCTCGCCGGCTTCGATCGCGATCGTCGTGATCGCGACGACGAGCGGCAGCTCGGTGGCCGAGTAGAAGGCGAGCGCCGCGCGCTGGCGCACCTTCAACACGCTGCGGTAGAGGAGCATCGCCGGCAGGCCGCGGACGACGAGGAAGAGGCAGAAGAACAGCAGCAGCTTGAGCAGCGCGGTGGCGGAGCCGAGCGCGGCGAGGTCGAACTCGATACCGCTGGTGACGAAGAAGAAGGGGATGAAGAAGCCGAAGCCGACCGCGGTCAGCTTCGACTCAAAGACCTGCAGCTCGCGTCCCTTCAGCGCCAGCCGCACGATCATGCCGGCGACGAACCCGCCGAGCAGGACGTCGAGGCCAAGCTCACCGGCGAGCAGGACGAGGCCGAAGACCAGGACCACGGTGATCCGCACCGCCAGCTGGCTGCTTGCCTCGAAGGTTCGCTCCAGCGCCGGCCAACCGCGCCACGCAAGGCGGACGGAGACCAGCGCGATGGCGAGGGCGAGGGCGACGAAGGCGCCCAGGATCGCCGCCTCGTGCAGCGGGTTCGTGGTCGAGAGGACCAGGGTCACCAGCAGGATCGGACCGAACTCGCCGATGCCGCCGGCCGCGAGCAGGTAGGTGCCGAAGCGGGTCTTCAGCTCGCCGTTGTCGCGCAGGATCGGGATCAACGTGCCGATCGCGGTCGTCGCCATCGCTGAGCCGGTGTAGAGGAAGGAGACGACGATTCCGGCCGCGGCGAGGGCGCCGCCGATCCCGTAGGCGAGGGAGATCGAGAGCAGCCAGCCGATCGCGCCGAGTTTCAGCGGCTTGCCGCGTGATCCGCTCGAAGTCGATCTCGTAGCCGGCGAAGAAGAAGAGCATGCCGAGGCCGAGGTTGGAGAAGAAATCGATGAAGTCATCCGTCTGGGCGAGGCCGAGGACTTCGGGGCCGACGACGATCCCCAGCAGCAGCTCGACGACGACGACCGGCGGTGCGAACTGTCGCGGTACGACGGCGACCGTGATCGCCGCCGCAGCGGCGATCACGACGATGACGAAGAAGGACTCGCTGTCGACCTCGATCAAGGGCGGGGTGATCCTACGGGCGCGGCCGGGTAGGATCGTGAGTGGACCGTGCTAGGCGGGGAATCAGCGGTGCCCTGTAACCCGCAATCCGCTCTAGCGGGGCCGAATACCGTTCTGAGGGGCTGGCCTTCGGGGTCGGTCCGCCGGAAGAGGCGTTGACGGCCGGGTCCTGCGCGACGTAGGCACGTGAATCAGGTCAGGTCCGGAAGGAAGCAGCCTTAAGCGGAAGCCGCGGGTGCCGCAGGTAAGCCCGGCTCGAGCCAAATCCGGCGGATACGCCTGGGGACCTCGCTTCGAAGGCGGGTGCACGGTCCATTTTCAAGTCCTGTCCCCGACGAATACGGAACTAAGCCCCGGCCAGGCGCTCGGCCAGCCAGAGGTCGCAGAGCCAGTCGGTCTGCCCGCCGCCCTTGCGGGTTACGACGATGCCCTCCGGCCCTCCCACGACAATCACTTTCTTCCACCCGGTCGAGTTGGGGGTGGCCTCGAGGGTGGCGACGATGCCGTCCGGCGTGCCGTCGAGGGGCCGCACACGACCGTCGCGCGACTTCGCCTCGAACTCGGGGGCGGAAGCCGCCACCGTGACCTCACTGCGGCTCGCCGTCTCGGTGCTGTCATCAGCGCGCGGATGCTGTCCCAGACCGCCGTGATCGCGATCACCGGGCCGCCGATCAAAAGCGGCACGAAGCTTTCGAAGAGATAGATCGAGGGCACGGTGAGGAAGATCAGCAGCGTCACCAGCATCGCCAGGTTCTGGCTGCGGCGGCCTGCCTACCAGCCGGCGCCACGCGCCTTGACCGCGTCGGAATCGATCGGCTTGACCGCCATCGCCGCCCAGAGATCGGGGTCGCTCATCGTCGTCGGGTTCTCGATCGCCCGCCCGCCTTCGGCGGCGGCGCGGGAGCTGTCTCGCGCGTCCGACCCGGAGACGCGGGTTTAGGCCCGTCGGCGGTCTTAGTCGATCAAGCGCTTGGTCATCTGGCGGACCGCCACCCGCCACATGACGAAGGCGAAGACGATGAGGCCGGCGAAGCGGACGAGGTCGACCGCGTCGTAGCCGAAGGCGCCGCCGCGGACCAGTTCGACCAGCTGGTGCAGCGGGTTGAGCTGGGCGACGACCTGGACGCCCTCGGGCAGTTCGTCGATCGGGAAGAAGGCGCCGGAGACGAGGAAGAGCGGCGTGACGAAGAGCGCCGTCACGTAGTTGAACTGGTCGATCTTGGCGACGGTGGCCGCCATCGCGATGCCGAAGCCGGCGAAGCCGAGCGCGGTGGCGAAGCAGAAGAGCGGCACCAGCAGCATGCCCAGAGCCGGGTCGAGGCCGAAGGCGATCGTGACCAGCAGCGGCACGCAGCCGTAGATGCTGGCGCGGAGGCCGATCCAGAGCATCTCGGCGCTGACCAGCTCCTCGACGTCGACCGGGGCGGCGAGGATCGCGTCGTAGGTGTTCTGGAAGCGGTGCTTGACGAAGGTGCCGAACATCGCCGGCAGGGCGCTGGAGAAGATCACCGCGGTGGCGACCATGCCGGTGCCGACGTACTGGACGTAGGGGATGCCGTTGACTTCGTCGACCAGGGTCGCGCTGAGGCCGAGGCCGAAGGCGAGCAGGTAGACGATCGGTTCGAGCACGCTGGAGAAGGTCGTCCCCTTCCAGTAGGTGCGGAAGTTGGCGAGCTCGCGGCTCATCACGCCGCCGATCGCCGCCGGTTCCAGCCGCCGCAGCTTCTTGGTCGTGCCGTCGCTCACTCGGCCTCCTCGCCCGTCAGCAGGACGAAGACGTCCTCGAGCGAGGCGGCGCGGCGCACGGCATCCTCGGGCACGGCGCCGCCGTTGGCGCGCTCGGAGCCGACGATCGCGATCGCGGGTCCTGCTGGGCGCACCCGCAGGCCGGCCGCCTCGGCGGTGGCGCGGGCTTCCGCCAGCCGTTCCGGCGGCGCGTAGATCTCGGCGGTCTCGCGTCCGGCGTGCTCGGCGATCAGCTCAGACGGCTTGCCGCGGCTGATGATCTTGCCATGGGTCATCACCGCGACTTCGTCGGCGAGGCGCTCGGCCTCCTCGATGTAGTGGGTCGACATCAGGATCGTCGTGCCGCGCGAGCGCAGGTCGTCGATCAGGGTCCAGAGCTGGGTGCGGATCTGCGGGTCGAGGCCGACGGTCGGCTCGTCGAGCAGGATCAGCCGCGGTTCGTGGACGAGGCCGCGGGCGAGCAGCAGGCGGCGGCGCATGCCGCCGGAGAGCTCGTCGACGGCGTCGCGGCGGCGCTCGCGCAGGCGGGCCAGGTCGAGCGCCCGGTCGACCGCGGCGCCGACGTCGGGCACCCGGTAGAGGCGGGCGAAGACGGCGAGGTTGTCTTCGACGGTGACGTCGACGTCGAGGTTGTCGAGCTGGGGGACGACGCCCATCTCGGCGCGGGCGGCCTTGGCGTCGTCCGGGCAGCTCGTGGCCGAGCGCTCGCAGCTCGCCGGCATCGGGGAGCGCCTGCCCGGTCAGCAGCCGCATCGTCGTCGACTTGCCGGCGCCGTTGGGGCCGAGCAGGCCGAGGCAGATGCCCTCGGGCACGTCGAGGTCGAGCCCGTCGACCGCGGTGATCGGGCCGAAGCGCTTCACCACGCCGCGTAGTTCGATCGCCGCCATGGCGGCCATGCTTGCATGGCGAGACTGCCCGCGCGTGCTTGACGAGCGCTGGATCAGGTCCCTGCACGTGGAGGCGATGCGGGAGGAGGAACTGCACGCCGAGCGCGAGCACCACGTCCTCTTCCAGGCCTCGACGATCGGCGCCCTGCTCGACGGCGCCTACGAGGGCGACCTCAGCTTCGCCGAGCTGGCCGAGCACGGCGACCTCGGCCTCGGCACGCTGAACGGCCTCGACGGCGAGATGATCGCGCTCGACGGCCGCTTCTACCGCGCCGACGTCGAGGGGGTCGTCAACGAGTCGCGGACGACGGCGCGGACGCCGTTCGCGGTGGTGACCGCGTTCGAGCCGACGATCGAGCATCGAGCTCGACGGCCCGCTCGACGCACCAGCAGCTGCTGGCGCGGCTCGACGAGCTCGATCCCCGCCGACGCCGCCTCCTGCGCGATCCGCCTCGACGGCCGCTTCGAGCTCGTCCGTGCCCGCTCGGTCCCGCCGCCAGAGCCCGCCCTACCGGCCGCTGACCGAGGTCGTCGCCGACCAGCACGTCTTCGAGTTGACCGACGTCGAGGGGACGATGCTCGGCTTCCGCTTCCCCGCCTACGCCGAGGGGATCGAGGTCGGCGGCTACCACCTCCACTTCATCGCCGCCGACCGCAGCCGCGGCGGCCACGTCCTCGCCTCGCGCTCGAACGGGCTGCGGGCCCGGCTCGACCCCTCGAGCGAGCTGCACGTCGAGCTGCCGCCGGCGGTCGACCTCGCCGACCCCGACCTCGCCGCCGCGACCCATGCGGCGGTCGAGTCGGTCGAGCGTTGATCGCAGCTTTTCACCCCCTATGGGTGGCGAAAGCTGCGACTGGGCTCAGCAGCGGCGGTAGAGCACCCAGGACTCGTTGCGGGCGACCCGGCGGAAGCCGGCGGGGACGGTGGCGGTGCTGAAGCGGGCCGGGTCGTTGGGGTCGAGGATGAAGTTGTGGATGACGAAGGGGCTGGCGGGGTCGAGGAAGTAGCCGCGGCGGGGCTGGCGCTGCTCGGTGGAGCTGACGATGCGCGTGGGCGCACGTCGAGGTCGAAGGCGAGGCGGGGAACGGCGCGGTGGTTGGGAACCGAGATCGGCAGGCAGAGCGGCTCGAAGGCGCCGGAGTCGGCGAGGTCGTCGAGGTCGGACTCGATCTCGCTTTGGTTGGTGAGGTCGGTGTCGACCCGCGCGAGCAGGTCGTACTGGTTCGGCGCCCAGAGCGACGAACATCAGCGCGACGACCGCGGCGAACGCCTGCCAGGCGCGGCGCCAGGGGTGGCCGCGCTCCAGCACGCGCCAGCCGAGCAGGGCGAGGGCGGCGAAGACCGCCAGGATCGCCGCGGCCAGCATCGTGTAGCGGGGGATGATCGCCAGCCCGGCGCAGGCGAGGACGGCGAAGGCGCCGAGGGCGAGGGCCACCGCCGCCAGGCCGATTGGAAGTTTGATCCCTCATAGGGGATAAAGCTCCGTTCTGCGGCGGCGGCGCAGGACGATCGAGGCGCGAGGAGGACGCCGCCGGCGGCGCCGACCATCCCCGGCCACTGCAGCACCTCGCCGAGCCGCCGCGGCCCGTAGAGGACGAGGTCGACCGGCCCGGTCTGCCGTTCCAGCGTCTCCACCGTCTCGCGGGTGCCGGTGAACGAGTAGGTGGGGCTGCCGGCGGTGATCCAGTCGAAGAGCGCCCAGAGCAGCGGGCCCGCAAGGGCCAGCGCGATGAGCATGGCGGTGTGGACGGCAGGGGTGCCCCTCGCCCGGACAAACGGCGGCCTAATTAGGCCGCCGCTTTGAGTATCCGCCCGTTCGAGGGGCACCCTTCGGCCTCCTCGCCGTCGGGACCGCGTCGGTCGGGACTCGCTCCGGGACCAGAGCAGCAGATAGACGAGGTAGGCGAGCGAGAAGAGCCAGGCCTCCGGCCGCAGTAGGCCGGCCAGGGCCAGCAGGGCCAGGACGGGCCAGCCGGCGCGGGGGCGCTTGGTCTCGACGACGAGGGCGGCGAGGACGAGGGCGATGTAGGGGAGGTCGATGTAGGCGCGGAGGCCGTTGGAGAGGAAGGGGGCGCGGGTGAGGACGATCAGCGCCGCGACGGCGCCGATCGGGCGGTCGAACCAGAGCGAGCCGAGCCGGTAGACGAGGTAGCCGATCGAGCCCGAGCGAGACGTAGGCGACGACCATCGTCAGGTCGATCGCGCCGTCGCCAAGGGCGCCGTGACCAGGCCGAAGAGTTCGGCGAGCGGGTGCGGGGTGGGGGGCAGCGCGGCGCCCCGGTCGGGGCTGAGGCCGTCGGCCAGTTCCCGTCCCCAGAGCAGCGAGTAGATCGTGTCGTAGTTGGGGAAGCCGAGCGGGAAGAGCAGCAGCAGGAGCGCCGCGACGGCGGCGACCCAGGCGGCGGGCGTCAGCCAGTTGCGGGCCCGGGTCGGCACCGGCGCAACCTACCGATGCCACCGGGGGTGTGTCCAAGTTTTCGCATCCAATAGACGCAAAAACTCGGATACGCCTCGGTCGAGCGGCCGACCGACGCGGATACACTGGCCGCAGTGCCCTCGCCCAGCGACTCGACCTCCCTCTACCGCCGTCACCGCCCCGGCTCCTTCGACGAGGTGGTCGGCCAGCAGCACGTCGTCCGCACCCTGCGCAACGCGGTCGAGCAGGACAAGGTCCACCACGCCTACCTCTTCGTCGGCTCGCGCGGAACCGGCAAGACCTCGATGGCGAAGATCCTCGCCCGCTCGCTCAACTGCGAGCGCGGCGGGCCGACCGTCACCCCCTGCGGCGAGTGCGAATCCTGCCTGACGATCGCCGCCGGCACCTCGATCGACGTGATCGAGATGGACGCCGCCTCCAACCGCTCGGTCGACGACGTCCGCGACCTGCGCGAGCGGGTCGCCTACGCGCCGGCCGGCGGCCGCTGGAAGGTCTACATCCTCGACGAGGCGCACATGCTGACCAAGGAGGCCTGGAACGCCTTCCTCAAGACGCTGGAGGAGCCGCCGCCGAACACCGTCTTCGTCCTCGCGACGACCGAGTCGCACAAGGTGATGGCGACGATCGCCGACCGCTGCCAGCGCTTCGACTTCCAGCGGCCCTCGCTGGAGCAGATCTCCGAGGTCCTGGAGCGGGTCGCCGCGGCCGAGGGGATCGAGGTCGACCAGGGCGCGGCGGCGATGATCGCCCGCTCCGCCTCGGGCAGCTTCCGCGACGCGCTCGGCACGCTCGACCAGCTGGTCGCCTTCGGCGGCAACCAGGTCGCGCTCGAAGACGTGCTGGAGCTGCTCGGCGCCGCCGACGCCGAGCTCCTCTTCGGCGCCGTCGACGCGGTGATCGCCGAGGACCCGAAGGCGGTCCTGCTCGGCGTCGAGGAGATGGCCCGCTCGGGCCGCGACCCGGCCCAGTTCGCCCGCGACCTGCTCGGCCACCTGCGCCACCTGCTCGTCACCCAGACCATCGGCGAGGTGCCCAACACCTTCGTCGTCACCGCCACCGACGAAGGCCGCCTGCAGCCCAGGCCGAGCGCGATCGGCCCGGCGACCCTGGTCCGCACGATCGACGAGCTCGCCGCGCTCTGACCGCCGTCCGCGAGGGCGACGACGCGCGCATGGCCGTCGAGATCGCGCTGCTCAAAGCAGCCCGGCCGGACCTCGACCCCTCGACCGAGGGACTGCTTAGGCGCATCGAGCGGCTCGAGCAGGAGGGACGGGTGCGCTCCCGGGCCGCGGGTCCTGTCACGGCAGGGGACCCACCGCCCCCTCCGGTAGCTAAAGCTTCCTCGGGGGTCCCCCCTGCGCGCGCCACCCGCGGCAGAAGCCCCTCCAGCACAGAGGCTCCGGAGCTCCCGACGCGTCTGCTGGAGGACGATCTCCCGCGGGTGACGTGGCGGAGGGGGACCCGAGAGCGGAGGACGCCGCGCAGCGTCCGAGCAGCATGACGGAGCCCTCGCCGCGGCAGGACCCGCGGGCCGGACGCTCTCGACCTCGAGCAGGTGGTGCAGGTCTGGCCGGCCGTGCTCGACAGCTGATGCAGACGGCGCCGGCGCTGGCTGCGACCTTCGAGGGAGCCCGGCCGGTTGCGGTCGATGCTGGGGATGCGAGCGTGACGATCGGCTTCCCCGCCGACCACACCTTCAACAAGCGCAAGGCCGAGGCGCCCGGACAAGCGGGAGCAGATGGCCGCGGCGCTGGAGACCGTGCTGGGGCAGAAGCTGTTGCCCGGCCTACGCGGTCCTCGACGGAGAGCGAGCTTTCGCCCTGAGGCGAAGCGGCGGACAGCGGCGTCGATCACGATGCGCTGGTGGAGAAGATCAAGAGCGAATTCGACGCGGAGGAGGTCGGTTGATGGCTAAGGGGCGGCCCTGGGGGCTTCGACGTGAACGCGCTGATGAAACAGGCGCAGCAGATGCAGCAGCAGATGCTGGAGGCGCAGGAGAAGCTGAAAGACGAGGTCGTCGAGGCCAGCGCCGGCGGCGGCATGGTCAAGGTGAAGATGGGCGGCGACCTGACCCTGCGCGAGATCGCGATCGACCCCGAGGCGATCGACCCCGAGGAGGCCGAGATGCTCGCCGACATGGTCCAGGCCGCGGTCAACGAGGCGCTGCGCGCAGCCCAGGACCTGGCCAGCTCGAAAATGGGCGGCATCACCGGCGGCATGGGAGGCATGGGCGGCCTCCCAGGAATGTGAGCACCGAGGGCCCGGCACCCCTCTCCCGCCTCGTCGCCGAGCTTTCGCGACTGCCGGGGATCGGCCAGCGCACCGCCCAGCGCCTCGCCTTCCACATCCTCCGCGCCCCCGACGAGGAGGCGGCGGCACTTGCCGCGGCGATCCGCGAGGTGAAGGAGAAGGTCGGCCTCTGCGAGCGCTGCTTCAACCTCTCCGAGGGCCCGCTCTGCCGGATCTGCTCGGACTCCGGCCGCGACCAGGAGACGATCTGCGTGGTCGAGGAGCCCGCCGACGTGATCCCGATCGAGCGCACCCATGAGTACCGCGGCCTCTACCACGTGCTCGGCGGCGCCCTCTCGCCGATCGACGGCGTCGACGCCGAGCGACCTGAAGATCGCCGAGCTGCTGCGCCGTGTCGGCGAGGGCGGCGTGCGCGAGGTCGTCCTCGCCACCAACCCGACCACCACCGGCGAGGCGACCGCTCTCCACATCGCCGACCAGCTGCGCGGCCAGGTCACCGTCACCCGCCTCGCCAGCGGCCTGCCGATCGGCGCCGACCTCGAGCACGCCGACGAGGTCACCCTCGGCAACGCCTTCGCCGGCCGCCGCACCCTCGACTGAAGTCAGGCGCCCTTGCGACGCTCGTCGTGGCGGTGCCGGCGTACGACCGGGGTTACGTAGCCGATCAGGGCACCGATCGCGACGGCCGCCAGGAGCGTGACGATGAGGGGGGCGTCGACGGTGAGGAAGAGGACATCAACCCTCACCTGCTGGGAGTTCTGCAGGGCAACGATGACGACGAGGGCGACCAGGATTCCGACCGCCCAGGCGCGCCAGTTCACTTGTTTGCTTCCGTCGCTCACGTCATCCTCATCCTAGAGCGGGTGCCGCTCACCGACCAGCGATCGTGCCGCGCTGAGAGGGTTCTGCGCAAACTCGGCCCGCAGCTTCGCTAGATTCGACTGGACGGGTGTCAACCCGCAAATTGCGACTTTTTGACGCTCTGATGTCCGGCCGAATCGCCAAGGTCTCGGCGTGGCCACCGAAGCTCCCCCACGTCCTCACTCGGCAGCCCCGGCGGATGGTGCTGGAGCCGGGAAGCTGGCACGTGAAGTCTCCGTGCTGCAGGCCTCGCTGCTGGGCAAGCTGCACGAGGAGATGGAGGGGGGGAGCGCCGCGCTCTTCGCCAGCGCGGCGCAGAAGCTCGCCGAGGAGTTCGGCTCGGTCACGGCGACCGCGGTGGGCACCCTCTGGGAGGGCAACGGCTCCGTTCCGCTTGGCGAGGAGGAGCACCCGAGCCTCTACCGGCCTGGCCAGATGCGGCGGCGGCTGGACCAGCTACTCGAATGCCAGCAGCGCTACGAGCAGCCCTTCGCCTTGGTCGTCTTCGACGTCGAGGGGCCGGGGGTGCGAAATGACGATGCGAATGGTGGCAGGCAGACCGCGCTGGCGGTGGTGGGCGCGGCTCTGAGCGAGAGCACCCGGCTAGTCGATGAGACCTTCCGGCTCGAGGAGGACGCGCTTTGCGTGCTGGCTCCCGGGCAGGACACTGTCGGTGGCGTGCAGATGGCGGAGCGCCTGCTGCGGCAACTCGACGATCTCGAGCGCGCGGGCGGCCTGCGGATCGGAATTTCGGCGGGCGTGGTCGCCTGCCCCGAGCACGGCAACGAGGCTGATGCCCTCCTGCATAAGGCCGATGAGGCGATGTGGCGCGCTCGCTCGGTCGGCCAGCCGGTCGGCGTCGGCAATTTGCAAGATCGCTGACAGATTCCCGAAATCTGTCCATAACTGGTGTAAACCTCGAAAACCGGTGCCAGAATGCTGCGCATGCCGGGAATCCGCACCAATGCCGCCGCCGAAGTTCTGGGCGTAAGCCCCAACACCCTGCGCAGTTGGGAGCGCCGCTACGGCTTCCCGGTGCCGAAGCGGACGCCCGGCAACCATCGTAACTACGAGCTGGTCGAGCTGCAGACGCTGCGCGACGCGCTCGCCGAGACCGGCAACATCTCCTCGGCGATCGAGCTGTCGCGCCAGCGCCAGGAAGCGCCGGCCAGCGGTGGCAACCTGCTTGCCGCTTTTGAGAGCTTCGACGAGGACGCCGCCGATCGAGTGGTCGAGGAGAGCCTCGTGCTTCGGCCGCTGGAGCGGACCGTGGAGGAGATGCTCCTGCCCGCGATCGACGAGCTCGCCGCCAACCCCGAGCGTGAGGCGGAGCTCGAATTTGCTGCCCGCTGGGCGACCGGTTGGCTGCACGGCGCCCGCCGCCTCGCCTCGACCGCATCGCGACCGGCCGGCATCCTGCTGCTCGATTCCAGTCGCGGCTCCGATCTTGAGGCGGTTCACGCCCAGGCGCTCGACCTTGCCCTGCGCCGCGCCGGCTTCCGCGTGCTGATGCTCTCTGACGAGCTCGGCGAGGAGCGGATGGAGCGTGCCCTCGGCGCGCTTGATCCCACCGCGATCGTCCTCTGTGGCCCTGGCGCCGACACGCCCTCGGCCGTGCAGCTCGTCCGCAAGATCCGCGAGGCGGGCTTCGACGCGCCCCTCTACGGCTTCCGCGCCACCGGCCTGATCGGCGACGCGATTCCCGCCGCCGGCGAGCGCCCCAGCCAGGTCACCGGCCTGCTCAACGCAGACCTGCGCCGCCGCGCCAGCCAGGCCTTCGCCTAGCCGATGGCCAGCGCGTAGGCGTCGATCACCCACTGCATCTCGCCGAAGCTGGGCGTCACCGGATGAGCAGCTTGTCGCTAGCCGCGGTCGAGTTCTTCGACCCCCCGCGACGCGCTGCGCGATCTCGTCGCGAGCCGCTGCGCTGGAAAAGCGCCTGGCTTCTGCGAGCGGCCAGCGTTGTGGAGGCAGACGAAGAGTGCGTTTGCCATCTAGCCCTTCGCGCTCGCCTGGCAGCCGCACTCGTTGACATCGGGCGGGCAGCACTTCGCCTTCTCGGCCGGCGCGCAGCAGTCGGGCTGCTTCTCGGGCGCGCAGCAGGAGACGACCGGCAGGGACCTGGCCGCCGGGTCGTTCATGCCAGCCACGCCGCGACCTCCTCGAGCGCGCCGGGTACGACGTAGTAATAGGCCCACAGGCTGCGCCGCTCGGAGCCGACGACGCCGGCTTCGCGCAGGACCTTCAGTGATGGGAGACGGTCGGCTGGGAGAGGTCGAACAGTGGCACGAGCTCGCAGACGCAGACCTTGCCCGCGTGCTTTCGCAGCACGTCCACGAGCTGGAGGCGGATCGGATCGCCGAGCGCCTTGGCGACCGCCGCCATCCGCTCGGCCTGCTCGCGCGCCACGTCGGGATAGACGACCGGCTCGCAGCACGGCTCACCGGCGGGGCGCTTCGTCTTCGGCTCCAGGGCCAGATCGATGCTCATCTATTTATATATATCTATTGAAATCACAACTGTCAATACATAGGATCGCGCCCAGATGAACCCCGCTCCCGCTGCCCCGCCGTCTGTTCGCCGAGTTCCTCGGCTCCGCGTTCCTCGCCGCCACGGTGGTCGGCTCGGGGATCGCCGCCGCGCAGCTCTCGCCCGGCGACACCGGCCTTCAGCTTCTAGAGAACGCGGCGGCGACGGCGGCCGGCCTGTTCACCTTCATCCTCATGTTCGGCCCGGTCTCCGGCGCCCACTTCAACCCGGTCGTCTCGCTGGTCGACGCAGCCCTCGGTGGTCTGCGCTGGCGCCACGCCTTCGCCTACATCCCCGCCCAGGTAACCGGCTGCATCGCCGGGGCGATCGCCGCCAATGTGATGTTCGACCTCTCGGCGGTGAGCATCGCGACCACCCACCGCGCCTCGCCGCCGCACCTGTTCGCCGAGGTGATCGCCACGCTCGGCCTGCTCTTGGTGATCTTCGCGCTGGCGCGGAGCGGGCGCGGCAACCTGGCGCCGGCCGCGGTCGGCGCCTACATCGGCTCGGCCTACTTCTTCACCAGCTCGACCAGCTTCGCCAACCCGGCGATCGACATCGGGCGCATGTTCTCCGACACCTTCGCCGGCATCGCCCCGGCCTCGGTGCCCGCCTTCATCGTCGTGCAGCTCCTTGGCGGGGTGGTGGCTATCGCCGTGATCCGCGCTCTCTACCCCGACCTGACTCCCGACGAGGCGGCGGAGGTCATGCTGCCGCAAGCCGACGCCCGACATTCGCCTGATGCGACCTCTGTAACCACTTAGTAGCACCGCAGTTACAAACTGGACACCGGTGGCCGGGACGATCCAGCTGTGCGCTTACGCCTCGCGATCGCCTGCGCCCCATTCCTATTGGCGCTCCCCGCGACCGCGGTGGCCACCGTCTCCGATGTGCAGCCGATCGACGGTCCGAGCGCCGACGTTGTCGGAATTGCCGACGCGGCGATGTCCGAGGATGGGACCGGCGGCATCGTTTGGCTACGCAGGGTCGACGGACACCCGCATGTCTTCGCCGCGCAGTTCAAGGGGGGCATCTGGGGTCCCCCGCGCCGGGTTGATGTCGGCCAGAACTTCGAATCGAAATGGGCTCGGATCGGTGCCGGCGACGGCGGCCGCCTCGTCGTTACCTGGGTGCAGGAGTTCGGGCTCGAAAGCGACCGGCTCTTCTCGGCCACTCTTGACCCTGGCGCCAACGGCTTCCAAGCCCCGGTGCCTGTCGACTTCAACGTCGGCGAGGCGACCTCGACTTTTCCCGACCTGGCGATGGCTCGTGGCGGGCAGGCCTACCTCGCCTACCGCGTCCTCACCGATACGAGCCCCGCCAACCCGCCGGGCTACGTCGGCGCCGACGTTCGCGTCGCCCGCTACAACGGTCGCCTCTGGTCGGTTCTGGGCACCCCGGTCGACCGCAGCATCAACGCCCCGGTTCGCCTGCCAACCGAGGAGAACTCGCCCAAGATCGGAATCGACGTCCAGGGAGGCGGCGTCGTTGCCTGGCAGGAGCCCGACGACGAATTCGTCGACCGCGTTTGGGCGCGACGCCTGTTCGGCACCAGCGTCGGGATCCCGCTTCAGGTCAGCCCCTCCTCCTGGGAGGGCGCACCGCTCCGCGGCCCCGCCGATGCCTTCTCGCTTGACGTCGCCGGCTTCGGTCAGGCCTCGGTTGCCTTCCGTCAGCAGCCCGGGCAGGCGAGCAAGCTCGACGCCCCACGGGCGATGGTCAACGAGACCCCCGATGTCTTCTCCGAACTTTCCGGCAGCTTCGGCCAGGCAGTGCTGATCGATGAGGGCGCGCGGGGCGATCTCGGCCCGCCCAGTGTCGGCGTTGACCCGCGTGGCCTCTTCGTCAGTGGCTTCTCCTCCGGTCCCACGTCGTTGCTCGGCTCCGGAGACGACGTCGCGGGGGTGCCGGTCAAACGGCTCGATGCAGGGGCCAGTTCGGTAACCGGTGACCCCCAGGTCGATCTGGCTGAAACCGGCGCCGTTGTCGCGGCCTGGCGCGAGCTGCGCACGGGGGCCGGGCTCCTCGCCGTCCAGGAGCGCCGTGCCGATGGCGTAGTCGAGCCGACCGAGCTGAGCGCACCGCACGGCGGGGGAGTGGGGCGGTTCGTTCTCGGCGGCTCCGGCCTCGGCGACGGGATCGTCGCCTGGGAACAGGGCAGCGATGCGAATGCGCAGATCGTCGCCTCGGTGATCGATGCGCCGCCCAACCCCTTCCTGATCCTGCTGCCGGAAGGCTGGCAGCAAAAGAAGCGGATCCGCATCGCCTGGGACCACTCGCTCAACGCGATCGGCCGCGTCCGCTACTCGGTCAGCGTCGACGACGAGCCGGTGGTGGAAAACCGCAAACAGCTCAACGCCTTTCTGACTGGTGAGGACATCGATGACGGGCGCCACGCGATCCAGGTCTTCGCGGTCGACGCGGCGGGGCAGGAAACCGGCAGCAGGTTCGGCCGGCTCAAAGTCGATCGGCACGGACCCGACGTGAAGCTGCGCCGGCGCGGTTCCCGCCTGACCGTCGTTGTCTCCGACGGCCCGCGTCGTTCGACCTCAGGCGTGAGGCGTGGCTCGGTAAAGGTGTTGTTTGGTGACGGAGGGGGAGCAAAGGCGTCGAGCTCCGCGAGGCAGGAGCGACCCCGAGGGCATCGCCGTCGGAAGGGCAAGCAGAAGCCGATCGTCGTCCGCGTCCGGCATGCCTACGACCACGGCGGCAGCTATCAGGTGCAGGTGCGGGCGCGTGACAAAGCGGGCAACGAGACCGTCTACAGCCGCAAGGTCGGCGTGGGATGAGCGTCCTCACCCGCAGCTGCCTCGCCCTCGCCGCCACGCTGGTCTCGCTTGCTGCGCCCGCCGGCGCGGCGGCCTTCTTCGGCAACCCGGCTACCGGTGGCCCGGGCGCCGAGCTGGTCTCAGCCGACTACGCCAAGCTCGAGCAGGGCGATGACCGGAGCGACTTCGCGGCGATCTCCGCGGACGGGCGGTACGTGGTGATTCAGACGCGCTCGCGCAACTTCTTCGCGGATGACGACCCCGATCCCGCCGGCGCGTTCCGATCCGGGGGGCTTTTCCGCTTCGATCTGCAGACGCGCGCGCTGGCGAAAGTCGCCGACGGCAGCGTCTTTGACGACGAAGACCCCAAACACCCGCTGATCGCTCGCGGCGCAGCCAACCCCTCGGTCAGCGGCAGACGGCCGCTTCGTCGCCTTCTCCACCGCCGAGCAGCTCGTTCCAGCGGACAGCAACGACAACCTTGACGTGTACGTGCGCGACATGGACGCACCGATCGGCGCGGCGTCCGCCTTCGATCTGGTCTCGGCCAAGGACGGTGGCGACATCCCCGTCGCCTACGGACCGCCGGGTACGCCGTTCCCGGGAGGGAATCCGGGCGCCGACGTGACCCGTGGTGGGGCGATCAGCCTCGATGGCTCGAAGGTCGTCTTTCGCACCACGGAATCGGCCTCCGACCTGCCCGATCGCCCTGGTATCGAAACCCCGGGCTTCCAGGTCTTTGTTCGCGACCGGATTGCGAACACGACCACTCTGGTCACTCGCACGATGGGGGGCGGCGAGCCGGCCGGCGGAGCGGTCGGTTCAGCCGGGATCAGCGGCGATGGCAGCACCGTCGTCTGGACGGGACAAAACGCGCCCTTGCAGACCGTTTTCGTGAACGGGGAGAACACCGATCTGCCTGGCTTCTCGTACTACCTCTGGCGCCGCGTCGCCGACGGGCCGGCGGCGCCGACCCGGCGTATCACCGGCGTATCGGATCCCGAAGATCCGGGATGCAGCCCGTCCGGCCCGGTGCTTTTCGACGAATTCACTACTGGGCCTTGCTATGGCCCGCTCGGCAGGGTTGAGCTGGGGATCAGCGCCAATAACAACCTGCTCCCGGCGATCAGTACTGATGGCCGCACCATCGCCTATCTGACCAATTCAGGGGTCCGTCCCAACGTCGGATCCGGCATCGGCCTGGATCTCTTTGCGACCAGCATGGCGGACGGGGTCACGCGTAAGACGTCGACGATCGAGCTGACCCGCGAGGGGAGCAGCGGCACCGCTGAGGTGGCGCCGATCGAGACCGTCGCGATGTCTGGCGATGGCAGGTATCTGGCGATCACCACCGCCCGCACCAGGTTCACCCTTCCCGCCCTAGCCCAGATTGGCGCTCAGCGCACCGTCGCCGACACGCAGGAGCTCTACGTCGTCGACCTCGACAACCGCACCGTGGAGCGAGCGACCCGATCGTTCAGCGGCGGAGACATCGATTCCCCCGTGATCAGCGAGGCGACGCTCTCCGGCGACGGCAGCCGCATCGCTTTCGCGGCATTTGCCGGCAACCTCTTCTTCGGCGATGCGAACCAGCAACCCGATGCCTTCGTCATCGCTCGCCAGGCCGACCCCGACTCTCGCCCACCGGACAGAGGGCTTGGCGCCGCCGAACCAGCCGCGAGGATCGAATTCGACCGCGGAGGTCCCCAGATTGGGGTCCGGGTCAGCTCGAAAGCGGGGGGCGTGATCGAGCTGGCGGTGTCGGTGCCGGCTGCGGGTGGTGTGAAGGCCGTGGCAAGAGCAAGCGCCGGCCACCCACGCAAGCTCCGCACCCTGGCCACCGCCAGCAAGCGCGCAGCGGGTACGACTCGCAGCACCGTTCACCTCTTACTGCTCCCCGTCGCCCGTTATCGGGATGAGCTGCGTCAGCGCGAGGTGATCCCCGGCCGGGTCTCCGTCAGCTATGTCGCCTCACGCGGGGGCCGTCGTGCCAGTGCCTCGCGTCGTGTCGTTTTTCGCCAGCGGTTAGACCCCGTAAGCCACCGCCGAGGGACTGCAAGGTGAACCGCTGGTCATCAACTGGTGTCAATTTGGAGACGTACTTGATAACCCTGTGTAACGCAAACGTAGAAGTCCTGTGAAGCGGCTTGACAGAGCCATATCGCGCCGACAACGCTGGCGGCGAAAGGTTCAGTCGACGAAAGGAATGACTCTGATGAGCCGCACTCTTCGCGCCCCTGGACGGGGCTCGCGCGCTGCCCTGGCGGGGGCTCTTGCCCTGGCCGTGGCAGTGCTCGCGGCAGTTGGCCTGGCTTCGCAGGCACACGCCGCTTTCACCACTTCCGAATGCGAAGGCGAAAAAATCCTCGGCAGAGGCGCCTCCTTCGCACAGGCCGCCCACGGTGCCTGGGAGATCCCGTTTCGCACCATCTACTGCGGCGGTATCGGCCCCGATATCGAATACGACCCGGCCGGATCCGGCGCTGGGATCAGCGGGATGAAACTGCGCGGTGGCGCCGATCCACGCTTCGGTGGCACCGACGACCCGCTCAAAACGCTGCAGAAGACCGAAATCAACGCTGGGACTGCTGCGGAAGGGGACGAGGGCCTGATCCATCAGATTCCGATCGCTGTTGGTGCTGTCGCGCCGCTGGTCAACTTCCCCGACGGTTGCGACGTCAATGACCTGTCGGCGGGGTCGAAAACCACTGCCCAGGATCTCGACAACGACGTCGTCGACGACGACGTGATCCGGGTCCGCTTCAGCAAGGAACAGTGGGAGAAAGTCTGGGCTCAGAACGGTGGCGCGGTGCCGGGTGGCGCGGCTCCATACGTAACCTGGCGCGACGTCTTCCCGACGCTCGACGACGAAGCGGCGTGCAAAAAACCTGTGATCCGCGTTGTCAGGTTCGACAACTCGGGCACGACCTTCGCGTTCAAGGACTACCTCCATCGGATCAACGGTGGCCGGGGCTGGATCTCGACCTTCGAGGGCGGCACCAACGGCAATAGAGAGTGGCCGGGCGCCACCTTCGGGCCGCGTACCGACTGCGCCGGCACTCCGAACGGACCAGGCGGAGGTGCGACCCAGGAAACGGACAATTTGACCAGCGGTTGCGGAAATGGCAACGGCTCGTTGGTTCCCAAACTGATCGCTACGGACGGCTCGGTGGGTTACTCCGATATCGCGACGGCCCGCAGCAACAACCTGACGATCACGCCTGAGGCGAACGACAACGACACCTACTGGACGCAGCTCCCGAACGGTGAAGAAACGTTCGAAGAGCCGACGTTCGATCAGCAGAAAGGTTTCCGTACCGACGGCCAGCGAGGCGCCAATTGCACGGAAACCGAATTCAAAAACGTGCCCGCCACGACCTTGGACGAATGGGGCACGACGAGCGGTGTCGACTCCGACCAGGGCTATGGCATCTGCACCCTCACCTACGGCCTGGCTTGGGACGACTACTCGGATCCCTACAGTGCCCTGCCCGCGGCACTTGAGGAGCAGCGTGCCCGGTCGGTGAAGGACTATTTCGAGTTCATCACCACTGACGGACAGTCCCTGCTGTTCGCCAACGATTACGCGTCTCTGCCGACGGCGCCGGTGAACCTCCTTGCGATCTCCAAAGCAGGCGCGGCGGCGATCGGCTGGGATAAGAACTCCGGCGGTGGTGGCGGCGGCGGTGGTGGAGGCGGCAGCACGCCCCCGCCAAGCGGTGGCGGCAGCACGCCTCCACCGGCGGTGGTGAAGCCGGCCAACAATTTCACCCTGCCGCGTAAATCGATCTCGTCCAAAACCGGAGGCGCGACGATCTCGGTCAAGCTCCCCGGGCCAGGACAGTTCGAGTTGGTCGGTACGGCCAAGGTCGGCAAAAAACAGATCAAAGTTGGCCGAACGGTTCTCAGTGCAAGCAAAGCGGGCACGTTCTCGCTTCAGCTGAAACCAAGTGGGGCCGCGAAGCAGCAGCTGCGTAAAAGGGGCTCGCTGAAGGTGAGCCTGGAGCTGACCTTCACCCCAACCGGTGGTGACGAGAATAGCTCGACCAGCTCGATCGTGTTGAAGTTAAAAAAAAGGAAATAGCACCAGTAACACCAACGCTCCACACACGCACACGGCGCCTGGTCTCCTCGTGAGCCCGGGCGCCGTGGCGGTGTTGGGGATTACCAATCAGACGAACAGAGAGGGCAGATGAGTCAGCAGGACGGAAGCAAGTCGCGACGTAGTGGACTGAGCCGCATACCGGTGCGCCCGCCGCAGGTCAATGGCCGCGACGCCGCTCGGGCTATCGGCGAGCGGTTGGGTGCGATCACCCGCTGGTTCGCCAAGGATCCGCTCAGCACCGTGCTGATCGTCGCCTCGCTCGTCCTCACCTTCCTCTTCTTCAACCTGCTCGGCCAGATCCAGCCGAGCACCAGCGGCGAGCGCATCCCGCTCAGCCGGGTTTCGAAGCTCGCCGAGCAAAAGCAGATCAGCGAGGCGACGCTGCTCGACCAGGATGCCCGGGTCCTGCTCGAGACCAAGGAAGGACAGCTGCTCTACGCCGCCTACCCGGAGTCCGACGCGCAGACGTCCGCCATGGTCAGGGGGCTGACCGAGAGCGGTGCGGTCGTCGAAGTCGACCAGCAATGGGACAAGCCTGCGAAGCAGATCGTCGTCCAGTTCCTGATCCCGATCCTGCTGCTGGTCTGCCTCTTCGTCCTCTTCACCCGGATCGGCCAGGATGCCGGCGCGGGTGCATTTGCCGGTTTCTCCAAGTTCACCGGCAAGGGGCGCAAGCGTAAGGCGGGGGCACCCGGGCGGACGACCTTCGACAATGTCGCCGGTGCCGGCGAAGCCGTGGCCGAGCTGCGCGAGATCCGCGACTACCTTGCCGACCCCGGCAAATACGCGAAGGTCGGCGCCCGCGCTCCCAAGGGCGTCCTCCTGGTCGGCCCCCCCGGCACTGGCAAGACGCTGCTGGCGAAGGCGACCGCCGGCGAGGCCGACGCCGTCTTCTTCTCGCTCTCAGGCTCCGATTTCGTCGAGTCGCTGGTCGGCGTTGGCGCCGCCCGCGTCCGCGACCTCTTCGCCAAAGCGCGCAAGATGGCGCCGGCGCTGATCTTCATCGACGAGCTCGATGCCGCCGGGCGCAAGCGCGGCGCCGGCGTTGGCCAGGGCAACGACGAGCGCGAGCAGACCCTGAACGCTCTGCTGGTCGAGATGGACGGCTTCGGTGGCGACTCCGGCCTCGTCGTTCTAGCTGCGACCAACCGCCCCGATGTTCTCGACCCGGCCCTGCTGAGGCCCGGCCGCTTCGACCGTCAGGTGACCGTCGATGTCCCCGACGTCCACGGGCGACTCGAGATCCTCGCCCTTCACTGTGGCAACCGCCCCCTTGCTCCCGGCACCTCGCTGGAGGAAATCGCCAAGCTGACTCCAGGCTTCAGCGGTGCCGAGCTGGCGAATGTGATCAACGAGGCCGCGCTCCTCACCGTACGCGAGGGTGGTTTCGAGATGGACCAGGCGACGCTGGAGGAGGCGATCGACCGGGTCGTCGCCGGCCCGGCCCGCAAGAGCCACGTGCTCAGCGCCGAGGAGCGCTGGGTGATCGCAATCCACGAGGCCTCCCACGCGGTCGTCACTCGCTCGATTGGGCAGACGGTGGCGGCGCAGAAGCTCTCGATCGTCGCCCGCGGGCGACAGCTCGGCACCGCCGCCAACATGCTCACCGACCGCGACGCCGTTGTGATGCAGGAGCCGGACATGCACCGCCACCTGATCGCGATTGTCGCCGGGTTCGCCGGTGAGCAAATTGAGTTCGGCGTCGTCTCCAGCGGGGTCCACGACGACCTCCATACGGCGACCGCGCTGGCCCGCTCGATGGTCGCCTCCTACGGCATGTCGAAGGCGCTCGGCCCGGTCACGATCGGCGAGAAAGAGGGGGAGGTGTTCCTCGGCGCCTCGCTGCAGGAGCTGGGCTCGGTCGGCCCGGCGACGCTGGAGCTGATCGACCGCGAGGTCGAGCGGTTCGTCGGCGACTCGGTCAGGCGGGCCGAGGAGGTACTGCGCCGTAACTGGAGCGCGGTGTATGAGACCGCAAACGCACTGATCGAGCAGGAGACCCTCTCGGGCGTGGCGCTCGACGCGGTACTCGCAACGGTCGAGGCGACTCTGCTCGACTTCGGCGCCCGGCCGGACCAGCCGACGCAAGAGTTCGACCGCCAGACGCCGACGGAAGGTGAGTAGGACCGGGACATTCGCGCTCGCCGTGGTGGTTGCGGCGCTGATGCTCGTCCCCGGCGAGTCCAGGGCCGCCGAGCCGATCTGGCGTCTCGAGCAACCGCCACCGCCCGCGGGGGCGCCGTTTAAGGTGCCACTCGGGGCGCCCGGCGATTTGCAGTTCTGGGCCCCCAACCGCGGCCTGCTCACGATCGAGGGCAACGACACGATCCCCCCCGGCATCTTCAGCTGGGACGGGCAGAGCTGGCACCAGCTCGCCACCGTCTGCGGTGGTCCCGCTGAGACCGCGCGGATCGCCTGGGCCGGCCCGACCGAGTTTTGGGTCGTCAGCGAACCGAGCCTGCCGCGCCACGGCTCCGGCCTTGCCCTCTGCCGCTTCAAGGACGGCCAGGTCGTCGGCTCCTGGAGCACGCGGATCGATTCGCCCGACCCCTTCCGCCAGATGATGTCGGCGACCTGCAACGGCCCGAGCGACTGCTGGTTCGGTGGCGTCGGCGCCGAAGACACGCTGGGCGAAAGGGTCGGCGCCTACCACCTGCACTGGAACGGCAGCGATCTGCTCAGCTTCTATGGGCCCCAGGGAAGGGGGGTCACCGACATGCAGTTCCACGCCGGCGCGCTCTACGAGAGCACGCTGGTCGGCCGCTCGCCAGAGAATCGCACCGAGCCGGTCGATCTTGCCGAGCCGGAGCTCGTGCCCCGCCTGATCCACAAAATCTCCGGCACGACCTTCACCAACGATCCCTTCGTTCCCGCCGTCGGCTCAAATGGCGAATCCGAGCTGCTGGCGATGGACAGCGATGGGACGAATCTTTGGGCCGTTGGCGGTGGCGCCGCGTCCGGTCCGGCCGCACCAGAAGCAAGCGCCGTCGCACGGAGACCGCTGGCAGCCCGTCTCGTCGGCAATGCCTTCCAGGAACTGACTCTGAGTGGGCCGGCGTTCGGCGAACTCGACCGGCTTGGTGACGTCGCCGCGATTCCAGGTACGGACGAGGCGATGGCAACGGTCGTCCCCTTTGCCGATCGCCGCAGCGTCAACGCCAAGGCGACCGTGGCGCGCATCGCCCCGGATGGGACGACGACGACCACGCAACTGCCGGTCGCCGGCCCCGGCCGCGGCAGCGCCGCACGGATCGCCTGCCCTGCGCAGAACGAGTGCTGGATGGTCACCTGGGCCGGCTGGCTCTTCCACTACAGCGACGGGACCTCGCTTCCCCGCGACACCGACCCCGCCTTCCAGGGGACGATCGAGTTCCGGCCCAACGAGTCGGCCGAGCAGTTCGTCCCCGACCGGCTGCCGATCGATGACTCCCAGTTGTTCGCGCCGCCGCCGTTGCCGCTGGTCGAAGAAACTCCGAAAGGGGGCAGGGTGAAGCGCCTGCCGCCGCTGCTCCGGGGGGTCAAGTCCAGGCTCCGCGGACTGCAGCTAACCGTGACCTTCACCCTGACCCGACGCGCCCGCGTGCGACTTCTCGCCAAGCGGGGTGGTCGTACCGTCGCCGGCACTTCACCTCGCATCCTTGCTCCGGGGCAGCGCAGCCTCAGGCTGCAGCTGACTCGCGATCGCTACCCGACCCGGCTCGCCTTTGAGACCAAGGAGATCAAGCGAAAGTGAGCGACCGCTCGGGCAGTCTGATCGGCTTCGCCCTTCTCCTCGCGGTGGTGCTGGCGGTGGTTGCGCCCGGCAGCGGGCGCAGCGCCGTCGGCACGAGCGGGCCACTGCCGCTGCTCGGAGTTGCCGATCCGGCGAGCGTGCTGATGGGGGCCGCGACGACGGGAGAGCCGGGCGAAACCTGGGGGTTTCGTCGCCTGCCGCAGAGCGTTGGCACCGTCACCGTCGGATCGCGCCGTCTCGATATCGCCGGCTCCGGTCCGGCGGAGCCGCAGCTCGCCTTCTTGCGCTACACCGATGGGTCTGGCTGGCAGGTATTCGATTTGCCGGTCGACGAGAACGGCAACCCCTATCGCGGCCCGATTCCGAATCCGCTCTCGGCCCGGATCACCGCCACCGGCGGGGGCGTCCTGGTTGGGCGGGATCTGAAGCGGCCGGTTGGCCAGCAAGTGGTTGTGCTCCACCACGACCCGGGCAAAAACTGGCGCGCCCTGCCCGCTCCACCTGCTGACGTCCTGCGTCCGGTCGAAGGGGAAGCGCCGGCGGAGACGCTGGCGGACGACCAGGGCTCGGGTGGCGTAGCTGTCGCGGCGTTCGACGAAAGCGGCCACACCGGGCTGCTCTTCGGGCCCCAAAGCCGCTCGGTGACGGACCGCATCGTGCACTACGACGGGACCAACTGGGAATGGGAGCCAGTGGAGATACCGCTTGATTCGGAAGGAAGATTCCGGATCCTGGCGGTCGACGCCACTGGCTTGGGCAATGCCTGGGCTTTGGCCCTCCCCGACGATGAAACGTCGAGCCGCTCGCTCGTGCTGCTCGAGCGCACCGTTACTTCCGAAGGGCCGCTGTGGGTCGAGCGGCCGCTTGCGGGCACTCCCTTCGCCGCCTCCGACACCCCCGGCAACGGAATCGCCGCTGCTGGCCCGATCGGCGGAGCCTCGCAGCCGCTGACCGTCACCTCCGACGGCTCCTGGATCGATTTGACGGCGACGATCGCGGGCGTCAGCCGCGACGTGACCCTCTTCTACGACAGCGGCACCGACACCGTGACCGGAACTTGGTGCGATGCCGAAATCGAAGCCTGCGACCTGCCGCTCGGCGCCAAGTTCTCGCGCCAGGGGGGCTATCGAAGCTTCGCCTGGCCTGGCGGTGAATTCGGCACGCGGGTGATTACGAACCCGCTGCAGCCGGGCGGCGGCGAGGAGAGCAACCACGGCACCTACCTGCGCTTTGCCGATGGCGAATTCGAGCGGATGCCGGGTGGCGGGGCCAGCTTCCGCGCCAGCGGTGCGTTTGCTGACGCCGATCGGGGCTGGCTCGAGGGCCCGGTCGAGATCTCCGCGGCCACGCCGCCGAGCCCGCCGCGGCCCTGGCCGCTGTCGCTCCGCGCGCCGCTGACCGACGTCACGCCGGCGCCGGGCGCCTCACCGGGCTCGCTCGACTCTGCCGCGCTGGCCGTCGGCGCCGACGGCTCGGTTGCCCGTTACAAGCCGGGGCGGGGCTGGCAACGGGAGTTCCTGCTCTCCTCGAGCGGCAGCGTCAACAAGGCGAGCCTGCGGGGGGTGGCATGGCCGGAGCGACGGACCGCCTACGCGGTCGGCGACGTCGGGGCGATGTGGCAGTGGAACGCCGCCGATGAGCTCTGGGTGCAGGACCCGGGGGTCCCGATCGGCTTCGAAGGCCACCTGCTGGACATCGCCTTCGAGCCGGGCAACCCCGATCGCGGTTACGCGGTTGGCAAGAACGGCGTCCTGCTCAGTTTCGGCAAGAGCTGGGATCCGACGTCCGTTCCAGCCGGGTTCGAGAGCGCCAGCTTGACCTCGATTGCCTTCGCCGGCAGCCAGGCGATCGTTGCTGCTGGTGGCGACCTCCTCGTCAACGATGGCGGCGCCTGGCGCGTGGACGCCTCGGCGCACGCGCTGCTCGAGAGCGTCCGCTCCGGCAATCCGCAGCTTTTCGCAATTGCCGGCCTGCCCGACGGCGGCGCAGTCGCAGCCGGTCGTGACATCGTCATCGAGCGCGACAGCGCCAGCTCCCCCTGGCGCTTCTCGAGTCAGCCGCTGCTCGGCTCTACGGCGATCGCCGCCGCCGCCGTCCGCGACGGAGGCTCGGTGCGGGCGGTCGTCTCGGTGCTGCCGCAGCTCGGCTACCCACCCGCCGATGACCTACCCGAACAGGACCCGACGCTGCCGCCGCCGATCCCGCCTCCCTTTGCACTGCCCGGCGACGGCTACCTGTTGCGCGAGACCGCCAATGGCTGGCAGGACGAGCAGCGGACCGCCTTCGCCAGCTCCAGCGACGATCGCCCGTTGAAGAGCGACCCGGTGCTCTCGCTGCCCTCGACTCCTCCGGCAACGGCTGGGCGGTCGGTGGCTGGAGCGGTGACGCCGACGCGATGGGGCGGGGAACCTCGGCCCGCAACTCGACCGGCCGCGCGATCCGGCCCGCGTCCGCACGGCGACGGTCTTCCGCTACGGCTCCGGCTCGGCTTTAGCCCCGGCCGCCGCGGGATTCGCGCCGTGCCGATGTCGGCGGGGCCGTCCGCCTCGCGGTCGCCGGCCACGCCGAGTGCGACTCCGCTTGCGCGGACCTGGCGCCGCACTCGATCGGCCCCGATCGCACGCTTGTCGCGGCGCTGCGCACGGTCGCGGCGATGCGCGGCGGCAACGGGCCGCGAGCCCTGCTCTACACCGGCAACCGGGTCAAGACCGGCCTCGGCGACGCCGACGCTGCGCGCTACGCGGAACTGCTCGGCGCCGAGCCGGGCCTGCCGGTCTTCCCCGCGCTCGGCTCCGACGACGTCTCCAGTGATTTCGGAGCCGGCGTTTTCCGCACGGCTTTCGCTTCCTTTCCCGGCTCCGTTCGGCTCCGGCCGCCCGCTCCCGGGCATCTCGACCGCGGGCATTCCGGGAGCCGCGCCGGCCCCCGGGGCGGCGCGCACCCACTACGCCTTCGACAGCAGCGGGCCCGGGGGCACCGTGCGAGTCGTCGTGATCGACAACTCGCTCGGATCGCTCGCCGCATCCGATTCGCACCAGAATCCGCGGAGCCGCAATTGCCCTGGCTGGAAGCGGTGCTCGCCGACGCCCGTGGCAAGGGGATCCCGGTGGTGGTGATGGGCAACCGCAGCCTCAACACCAGCTTCACCCCGAAGCTCAACGTCGCCAGCGACGGCGATCAGGTTGCTCATGCCTTGGTCGACGGCGGCGCCTCGGCCTACCTCTTCGATCGCCCGGAAGAGAACCGGGCAGATGCGGATCCCGCCGGGGCCGCGCAGACCATTCCCAGCTTCGGCATCGGCACGCTCGGCTACCGCTCGCCGATCGCCGGCGCGGTCGGGCTGGCAGACCGCCGACTCGCTGTTCGGCGACAGCGGCATCCTGCTGCTCGAGCTCGGCAGCCCGCCGAGGGCTCCAACGTGCGCCGGTCGGCGTGCGGCTGATCCCGGTGATCGAGGACCTCTCGCTGGAGGCGACCGACGGCACGCAGCTGCGCCGCTCCCGCCCGGCGCTCTTTCGTGGGCTCGGTCGCCGGCCTCGCGGCGGGGATCGCTGGGGCCGGGCTTCGGCGGGTTCCGGCAATCCGGACCCTTCGGGGGCGACCCCTACATCCTCTTCCCGCCGGACCAGTGCCTGGTGGCGGGCTGCTCCGCCCGGATCAACCCCGAGTACAGCTTCGTCTCCTCCGACCCCGACATCGCCGACTTCGTCAGCCAGGACCCGCCTCGACCAACCTGCGCAAGCCCTTCCTCGACGCCAGCGACAGGGTCGTCATGCCGAGCAAACCTTGTTCACCGCCGTAAACGATCTTGCCGGAGATATCGAGATACGGGATCGCGTTTACGGTTCGCGATGGAAGATTGATAATCAGGATCTCGCCTGTCTGTTGCACAACGAAGAGCCGCCTCGTATCGCCGGGGCGCAGTCACGAAGACGGGCGCAGTAAAGCCGCCGGCGACCCGCGTCGCGTCGAGACGCGGGGTTTGAGCGCGCGCAGGTGAGAGTACAACCATCGCGAGGACCGCAGCGAGAACCCTGACGCAAAAGCTCCACGGAAACATCTTCGAGAAAACCTTGTCCATCCTTGCTCTGTTGCTCCACAAATAAACGCACGCCGCACCAGTAACGGACGTATGGCAATCCCCATCCTCGTCGCAGGGCGCCGGCCGCCGCGCTTAGGTGCAGTTGATCAGGGCCTTTAAGGGGCATTGAATTGCACGATATGAGAAATTGGGTCGGGACAGCCAGATTTTTCCGAGGCACAATGTTCTTGTCACCCTGCCGCCTCTTGCTGCAATCCCCCTTGGAAGTCGAAAACAGCCGCGCCGGCTGGCCTCGTGGCTCATCTTTGACGTTAGAATATTGACGTCGTGGATATGATGTAGCGCATGGATCGCCCAAATCTATCTTCACTCGCAATTAGAGTTCTAAGCGTTGGTCGTTACCGCGGTGTTCGGGCCGTCTTCCTTTCGGTCCTGATGATCGCCGTCTTCGTCAGTTTCAACCTGGAGAACGTGGCGCTGGCAGTCGAACCGTCCAAAGCCGAGGCAGTGATAGGGGATCGCGTGCGTGTGACTCCGGAGTTCGAAGCCTATATTGCCAGCGGGATGAAGGCCTTCGATGTGCCGGGCTGGCCATCGGCATCGTCGCGGGTGACAAGCTCGTCTACGCCAAGGGCTTCGGCGTGCGCAGCAAGAACGTGGCGCGCCGGTCGACACGCGCACCATCTTCCAGATCGGCTCGACGACGAAGCGTTTCTCGCCACGACCCTGGCGATCATGGTCGATCGCGGCAAGCTGCACTGGGACGACCGGATCGTCGATCTCGACCCGGATTTTCAACTGAAGGACCCGTGGGTTACGCGCGAGTTCCGCGTCTTCGACCTGCTCGCTCAGCGCTCCGGCCTTCCGCCTTATGCCAACGACGTGCTGGGCATGCTCGGCTTGGACGAAACGGCGACTGATCCGCTCCTTGCGGTATGTCGAGCCGGTCTCGAGCTTCCGCACGACCTTCGCCTATACCAACATCACTCATTTCCTGGCCGGTCGGATCGTCGCGAAGGCTGCCGGCGCTCCGGATGGGGATGCGGTGCTTCGTCAGGAACTGCTCGACCCCCTTGGCATGAAGGAGTTTCCTACACTGCCGAAGCCATCATAGCAGCGGACAATCATGCCGAGGGTTATCGCTGGACGGCTGATGGAAGGATCGAGGTGCCCTTCACCCAGATCTTTCCCTATGACTTCGGCGGCGCCGGCGTCATCAATTCAAACATCGAGGACATGGCGCACTGGGTCAGGTTGCAACTCGGCGGGGGCACCCTCGACGGTCACCGAATTGTCTCACCCGAGAACCTCGCCTATACCCGAATGCCGAAGGTCGCGATCACCGACAAGCTCTTTTATGCCCTCGGCTGGATCGTCCAACAGACCCGAACGGCAACATCGTCTGGCATAACGGCGGCACCGAGCGCCTTTGGCGCCTTCGTCGGCATGGCGCCCGACAAGGATCGTCGCCGTTATCGTCCTCGCCAACGAGACGAACGTGGGTTTTCCGGATGCGATCGGACTATGGACTTTGGACCGAATTCTCGACAATCCTAAGGTCGACTACGTAGCGGAGCAACGGTCCAAGGGGAGCGAAAACCAGATTCGCTGACAACGGCCAATCTATTTGCCAAGCCTACCAATCCGCGACCGTTCCCGCCGCTCGCACCGCTCGCCGGCAATTTCGTCAATCCAAGCTTCGGCGAGGGCGGCAGTGGCGGCCGAAGGCCGTGCGCTGGTTATGAAGATTCAGGCGACCGGCGCCAAACTGGAACTCGAGCCCTGGGACGGCGATGTTTTTACGGTCAAGCTCATGCCGCGCGATAGATTTGCTGCAATCGCAAAAAATCTCGGTCCGCTGCCGATCGGATTCATCCAATTTCAGATCGACAAGGACGCAGAGCTTAATTTGCTGCGCCTCTCCTATGATGACGGCCAGGCCTTTGAGTTCGGACGCAAGTAGCCATCCACCGGCGAATTCACCCTGGCGATCACGGTGACCAGACACGCGGGCTCCTCACGACGCTATCGTCATCGGCGCGGGGCACAACGGCCTGACTTGCGCGTGTTATCTCGCTAGGGCGGGGCTAAAGGTTCTTGTCCTCGAACAATATCACACGGTCGGTGGCATGACCGTTACCGAAGAGGAAACCCTGCCTGGGTTTTGGTCGGACATTCACGCCAGCGGGTATCAACTGGCAAACCTCTCACCGGTCCCGCACGAACTGGGTTTGCTCGATCACTACGAACTTATCGAACCAGAGATTCCTTTCTCGCATGCTTTTCCCGACGGCGGCATCCGCTCAGGTACACCGAGACATTGAAAAAACTGTCAGTGACATCGCTCGATACTCCCACAAGGACGCCGAGACGTGGCGCGCCTTAATGAAACGCTTCCTCGCGCAAAGGGACGCGATCACCGGGAGCATGTTTTCGCCTCCTCCTTCATTTCCAACGGCAGCGGCGGGGTTCGCTGCGTCCCCCGCTGGCATGGAGGCTTATCGGTTTAGCATGCAGAGCGTCCGATCGTGGGCGAACCAGACGCTCGAAGCAGAAGCGACCAAAACTCTGTTCGGTTCGTTTGCCACTTTTCTCGGCGCATCTCCCGATGACGCCTGTGGTGCCGAGCTCGGCTGGCTCTTTGCTTCGGTCTTGCAAAACGTCGGCAATAACCTCGTCAAAGGTGGGATGAACCGCGTCACGCTCGCTCTCGCTGAATATCTGCAAGCGCATGGCGGCGAAATCCGCACGCAACGTCCGCGCCGAGAAAATTCTGGGCGACGCAAAACGCGCCACTGCCGTACGGCTAACGAGTGGCGAGGAAATTCCAGTCGGTCAGCTGGTCGTCTCGAACGTGGACCCGGTTCACCTTGTTCTCGACCTGCTCCGCGCCGGGATGGTGGGGTAGAAAACGGCAAAGGAAGATGGAGCAATGCAGCGGCGACATTCCGTTGTTGTTATGTTCGTCGCGCTTGACAGTCCTATCAACTACAAAGCCGGAGCTGCTGCGCGCCAATCCGCGCATGTTCATCTCACCGAGCCGTCGCTCGACTTCTTCGCACGGGTCTATCTTCAATGTCGCGGTGGCGCACTGCCTTCAGCGCCAATGATCGTGAGTTGGAATGATTCCGCTATAGACCCCAGTCGCGCACCAGCCGGCAAAGCGCTGATGAAATTCGTCGTCCTAAGTGTCCCCTATATTATCACCGGTGACACGAGCGGCAGAGCCTCGGGCCGCACTTGGGACGAGGCGCGCGAACCTAAACGCCGATTACCTCATCGATCTCATCACTGCCAATTACATTCCCGACTTGAAGGCCAAAATTCTTAAAGGCGCGTAGCCCATTCCCCGGTCGACATCTCGCGCAAAATTATTAGCGCCGTTCGGGGCACGCTCGGACAGGGCGCGTTTCTCCCGTATCAAAACGGTTCGTTGCGCCCAATTCCCGAGCTTGGCCAATACAAGACTCCAGTCCCTAATGTCTATTTGTGCAGTTCCGGCAGTCACCCTGGCCCCGGCGTTTCGATGGCGCCGGGAAGAAATGCAGCGCAGGTCATCCTCAGGGACATGGGATTGGATTTCGGAAGCGTTATCTAGCCCGTTGAAGGCTGGGCCGAACTAATCCCTGCAAATATATCTGCCATAATATAGCGGTGATCGAGGCCGTTGGCCCTCAAAAGGTTGTCATCCGGACCCGATGATGATGATGTGCATTCCAGTAAAAGGCGCCAACATACAACACTTTCTCGATGCATCGACACCAAGGCCGCTGCGCCAGCTCCGGAGGGCCGTTCCGTATCGCCTAAAATTATTTTCCGTGAGTTCAATCCGACAGCTTGCAGAGACGTGTGCCCTCGCAGTTTATGAATCATTGGATACTCCGTTTCTGGCTTAGCCGCGGGTCCAGGGAAGTTGAAGGAAAAATGCCGAACATGGCAACAATCCCACTCAGACTGGTGCCCTGGAAAGCCGAGCGTAAGCTCGCGAACCTACTCAATCTCCGCAGTGATCTGCCCGCCGACATCCTTCAACGTGACCATGTCAACGCCTGCCAGCTTTACCTTATCCAAGGTCACTGAAAGTCCCTCGTCGTCCACCAGGTTGAAATCCCAGGTTTCTGATTTCCGTCATTCTTGAAGCGCACGTGGATCTTTCCCGCAGCAGCCAGCACTTTTCCATTGAGAAGGAGATTTGCATCCCAATCCCTGTTGTCAGAGGCGGTGATATAGAGACCTTCAAAGCTTCGGGATGTCCCATTCATCAGCGTGAAGTCGAGATCGGACGCGAATGCGTTTGCGATGCTTAGGAGAATGAAGAGAAAGACACTAAATTTCATGAGTGCGGACTAGTGCTTCTTTTTCTTCTTGTGAGAGGTGGTCTTTTTGTAAACCGTGTGACCGTATTGGTCCTTCACCTTTGTAGTCTTGAACACTCTCTTGCCTTTGGTCTTCTTGCTTGTTGATTCGTAATAGCGTGGTTGGCGGTGGATTTTAGGCTGATTGTAGTAGGGGTCGAAGTCACTAGGATCAGACCGGGTGCCCACAGACACGACGAGTTCGTCGGAGAGGATCAAAGCATAGCCTGGTTCGGCACAGCAGGTGACAATAAAAGCCACGATTACCATCTGTGAGAGGGAGCGAAGAGTCACGCTATTCGTCTAGCAGGAGCGTTTCGCCGATCAAAGGAAAAAGCCCAAGATGCAACGTACCTCGCGCACGCACGAACGTGGGTGGCAGTTGGGGTGTTTGGGTGTCCAGCGGAGGATGCTTGACCTTCGGCACCAAATTATGGGCATGTGAACAGATGCGTCCTAATCGCCTGCGAAATCCTCTCACGGCACTCGGCGACGCTATGCGCGAAGTGAATGCAGCCATC
>CAVYSQ010000006.1:0-51339 GCA_963771265.1 uncultured Solirubrobacterales bacterium | reverse complement strand
TCCGATGTACGGGCAGACGCCGTTGGCGCCGAGGCCGAGGGCCAGCATCACGTCGTGGACGTTGCGCACCGATGCGGAGCGCAGGACCAGACCGCAGCGGCGCCTCAGGTTCTCGTCGCCCGGCTCGACACGGAACTGCTTCAAGGCTTGGTCGACCGCCGAGGTGGCGAGGTGCGGATCGAGGTAACGGCGCTCGGCGTCGTAGACGGTGCGATCGGTCAGCACCAGCAGCTCGGCACCGTCGCGCACCTTCTTCACCGACTCCTGCTTGATCCGCTCGATCGCTCCCTGCGTGGTCTCCGACTCCAGTAGCGAGATATCGACCGCGGCGGCGCGGCCGCGGAACTCTTCCCAGAGATCCTCGAGCAGGTACGTCTGGTGCTCGCGGGCGATCCTCCGGTAGGTCTGATCCGATAGCGGCGCGAGGTCGTGGTGGCCGCCGAGGATCACCGGGAAGGAGGTCTCGACCGTGCCGGTGTCATCTCCGGCGGCGTCGATCGAGGGACGGCGACCGAAGACGGAGCGAGTCGAGAAGTGCTCCATCTCGCGCTCGCGGTCGATCGCCGGGTTGGTGACCACGGCGACCGTCTCCTTGAAGTAGTCGGCCAGGTTCTGGCGCTCCGGCGAGAGCGCCGCCAGCGGCCCGTCGTAGCCGAGCGACCCCACCGGCTCGGCGCCGTTGGAGGCCATCTGCTGGACCAGTTTGACGTCGTCGCGCTGCCAGCCAAAGCCGGCGAGGATGCGGTCGGCGACCTTGACCGGCTCTTCGGGACCTGCGTCGGAATAACCAGGGACGTCGCTGCCCTCGAGTGGACCGCCGGTGCTCAGGGCGCGATCGTAGGGGGCTGCCTCCTCGGCGCCGTTGCGGGCGAGCCAGCGGTCACGGACGATGCGCAGCATCTCGTCGTGCGAGTGGAGGGTCGAGCGTTTGCGGTTGCGATCGATCGCAACCAGCGCCTTCTCACCGGGGGCGAGAGGTTTCGGCTCGGAGACCATCTCGCTCACCGCGACGACCCCGGGCTCGGAGCTGAAGACGAAGTCCTCGCCGGTCTCGATCTGCCAGAGCGGCCGCAGGCCGAGCGCGTCGGCGGAGAAGACACACTCGTCGCTGTGGCGCGCGATCAGCGCCACCGGCCCCTGGGCGAACGGCCCCATCGCCTGGCGCAGGTACATGTAGAAGCGGTGCAGGTCCTCGGGCAGGCCGCGGATCTCGTTGACGATCGGCGGCACGATCATCTCCATCGCCTCGGCGAGGCTGAGCCCGTCGCGGCTGATCAGCGTGTCGATCGTCCGGTTGAGGTCCTGGGAGTCCGAGGAGCCGGGCTGGATCGGGACGCCCAACATGCGCGCCTCCTGGCGCAGCTGTTCGACGGTGTTGATCTCGCCGTTGTGGCCAAGCACGGAGAAGGGCTGAACGCGCTTGAAGGAGGGCCAGGTGTTGGTCGAGTAGCGGTTGTGGCCGAAGCAGCCGATCGTCTCGAAGCGCTCGTCGCGCAGGTCGGGGTAGTACTTGCCGAGGATGTTCGGCGCACCCATCACCTTGTAGACGCAGGTCGTAGCCGAAAGCGAAGGAACGTGGACGCCGAGCTGGGTCTCCAGCTCGATCATCAGGTCGAAGAGGACGCGGTCGCGGCGCGAGGCGTCGGCGACGAGGCCACAGAGCTGCCAGAAGTGGGGCTCCTCCTCGCGCGCGGTCGGGCCGAGCGCGGGCGAGTCGACGGCGCCGATCCGCTCGGCGAGGATGCGGAACCCGCCGCGGCCGAGCAGCTCGCGGGCATCGTGCTGGATGCGCTCGAGGTCCTGCGAGCGATCGACGAAGACGTGGGCGACGGCGAAGGCGTCGTCGAGGGTCAGCGAGGGATCGTGCCCACCGGCACGGACCTCCTCGGCCCAGATCTTGCGCGGGATGTCGACCAGGAGGCCGCAGCCGTCGCCCTCGCCGTCGACGTTGCCGGCGCGGTGGAGCATCTTCTGCAGCGCCGGGATCGCCCGCTTGACCGGCTCGTGGCTGGGCGTGGCGTCCTTGCGCACCGAGGCGTAGATCGCACAAGCGTCCTTGTCCTCGACGCTGGGGGGAGAGACGAGCGGCCGGTAGGCACGCTCTGGCGAGTAGCGGACGGGGCCGTCCTCGCCGTGAAGCTCACGGGACTGGGTATGGGACATCTCGACCTCCCGGTTTCCGCGCCTTCTCCGAGCGGGCGCGCGACGGGTTGACAGGTCGTCGGATTATAGGGACGGCGGACGGTTCCGCCTAGCCGCTTCTTGAATCAGCGACTCAAGTCGATCATCTGGATAAGCCCCCGAGAAGCCTTGCCTCGCTACGAGCCGTACCACCAGTGACCGATGCTGCCATCTGACAGGCGAGCCACGACGTCGAACCTGCCTGCAGCCCAGGAGACCGCTCCGGGGCCAGAAGCGATTTTGCTGCCACCCGCAGCGCTCAGGTTCTCCCATTCACTCCAGCTAATTCCGCCCCACCATTTCTGGTAGAGGTTATCGTCGATGCCTCTGGCAAAGATATTGACGCGGCCTGGCTGATCAGAGGCGATATCGGGAGAGCCCACGATGCTTCCCCCGAGGTTGCCGAAGTGCCACGATCCCCCTTGGTACCAAAAGTGGCCGAGTGTGCCGCCTGGCATGCGGGCCGCGACATCGAACCTGCCTTCAGACCAGGAAACGGCCCCGGGGGCAGAGGCGATTTTGCCGCCGATAATGGCGCTCACGTTCTGCCATGGCGTCCAACCGCTTCCGGTCCACCATTTCTGGTAGAGGTTTTCGTCGGCGCCTTGGGCGAAGACGTTCAGGCCGCCGGCACGGTCGGAGGCGATATCGGGGGCGCCGATGATGTTGCCGCCTAGATTGTCGAAATACCACAATCCGTCGTACCACCAGTGGCCAACGCTGCCATCTGACATGCGGGCGACGATGTCGAACCTGCCCGGGCCCCAAGAAACCGCCCCGGGGCCGGAGGCGATTTTCCCACCCGTAATGGCGCTCACGTTCTGCCATGGCATCCAACTACTTCCGGTCCACCATTTCTGGTGGAGGCTTTGGTCGGCGGCCTGGGCGAAGACGTTCAGGCGAATCGGTTGATCCGAGGCGATATCGGGATCGCCGATGGTGCTACCGCCGAGGTTGCCGAAATGCCATGAGGGAGGCGGGGGTGGGGGTGGAATCCGCGGGGCAATATGTACTCCGAGGGCATCGGTGTCTTCGGTTATCTCGGTGTAGTAGCCGTTGTAGTAACAGTTGTTAAACGCCCCTTCAGGCTTGTCGGATCCGGTGTAGATTCCAAGTGCGACGTTTCCAGGGGTGAAGACGGGGCCGCCGCTGTCACCCTGATGGGAGCAGAAGTGGTCGATTCTGGTCAAGTTAGATACGTAGGCCCCTCCTCCGACTGGTTCGGTCAAGTGCAATCCGGTAACCGTGCCGCAACTCAGACCACTCTGCTGGCCTACATGGCAGGCGTACTGACCTATGTAACTGGCGCTTTCGTAGTTGATCGGGTATTCCTGATTTACGCCCCAATACACGACCCTGAGGGGCCAAGAAGGTTTATCCCAGTAGGTCCCGTTCGCATTTATGGCCGCGTAGTCGTGCACCGGAAAGGAGTACGCGCCCACCTGCCCGACCGGCTGCCTGGCTTCTGGCGTGACGGTGAAGCTGTCCCATTTGGTGGCTCCCCCACTCTCGACGATGCAATGACCTGCCGTGAGCACGAACCGGTTGCCGTAGACGTCGCCCACTCCCTTGAAGCCGGCGGTGCAACCCCCGCCACGTATCCCCCCTTTGGGCACGATGTTCACTCCGCCCCGCATCGGAGCGTCACAAGCAGCGGCCAGGATCTGGCATGCTTCCAATGAGATGCCGAGCTTGTGCTCTTGGCTTTCTCTCACTTCCACATTGACGCTCGCGCTTCGGGCGGCTGCTTGAACCTCTGCGCGCTGGGAGGCATTCGCGCCCTCGGCCTGCTTGATGACAACGGCATTGGTCTTGGGATCGAGCGAGGTCCCGACCAGCCCTTCTTCGATCAGCGCCAGCAACGCGTCGTCGATACGTTGCTGTGCGGCTTCGAGCTCGTCCCAACTCGACTGGACAAGCTTGGTGCGGAAATCGCCTTCGAGATCAGAGTAAGCGAGCGAAGCTGTGATCGATGCACGGCTCGAGCCGGTGACCGTGGGAACCACGAATTCGCCGCTTTCGTTGTCGAACCAGATTCCCGCGTAGCTCTTGCCCTGGGAGCTTTCGAGCTGTTCGACGATCCCGGCGCCGTCCTCTTGAGCCTCGAGGCGCTCTTCGGCAGTCTGCTTGGAGACGTCGAAGTCGTCCTGGTAACTGCCGACCGCGAGCTCCTCAGCCTCAGTGGGAGACGTGCCGGTCGGCAAGGTGGCGGTTGCCGGGGATGCTGACGCAAGTGCCGGACCGAGGAGGACAAGCACAAACAGGGCAACCCCCAGCGCGCCTGCCCAGGCAACCCTCCATGCCACGGCACCCCACTCACGACTTGACGCGACATCCCCCATAAAGCCCTACCTCCCCATCGTGTTTGTGCGGGCTGAGGAGCCCACCGCCGGCGGAATCGAACTGTCCCATTCCGCCGGGCGACGAACGTCTATCCGGCCCGTTCCGGCCCGCCACTTATGGGCTACACCATAAACGCAGCGGTTCCCAACAACAACCCCACTACTGGGTAGGCTGACCCATGATGGGACACCCCGACCTTCTGGGTGCGCCAGGATGGCGCCACTCCGCTGGCTCGACTTCGCTCAAAGTCGGTAGAAACGGTCCAGGGCGCTATGCCCAGCTCATCGGCTCGTAGCCGCCGCCGGGGTCGACGCCGATCAACAGCGCGGTTACCGGCGCGTCGGAGCGATTGAGGATCGTGCGGCCGGCGGATGGCTCGATCGAGGCGAAGGTGCCCGCAGGCGCCAGGTGGTCCTTGCCTTCGAGCCGCATCGTCGCCTCGCCCTCGAGCACGATGTAGAGCTCGACCTGGCCGCTTCCCGACTCGTCGTGCTCGGGCATCTGCCCGCCCGGCGCGATCTCGACCAGGTTGAAGCCGAAGGCCGAGGTGCCGAGCGCCTTGCGGGCGAGCGCCCAGGTGCAACCCCCCGACCCCTCCATCGACTCGAACTCGTCGCGGTGCTTGATCGTGTAGTCGGCGGCCATGGTCAGCTCCTCTCCTCAGCGACTCCAGTCGGGTTCGAAGGCGTTCTTGGCGAGCACCTTCGGTTTGCCACCGCCGTAAGGCACCGTCGCGACATCGTGGCCCGGACCCGGTTCGAAGCCACCGATGGCGCCAAGGACGAGCTTGCCGTCCGCAGAGAGCGCCGCGCCGGCGAAGCCCTGCTCGGTCGCTTCGACCAGCGGGCGCTGGACGCCGGTCCGGGGGTTGACGGTTACCGCGTAGCTCGTGTCCTGGCCACCGAACTGGGCGAGCAGGCGATTCCCGTTCGACGACCAATCCGTCGGAGACAGCCCCAACAGCAGCGGCCCGACCTTGGTGTGGGTCAGTCGCCGCACCTGCTTGCCGGCCGGGTTCATCAGGTAGAGCTCGTTCTTGGGGCCATAGCGGCGCTGCTTGGCGCCGAGCTGCTTGACGAAGACGATCCTGCCGTTCGGGCCCCAAAGTGGATCGAGCGAGCGGTGGTCGCTGGTCAAACGGGCCGGTTCGGCGGCGCGAAGCGGCTGACCGATGGGGATGTCGTAGCGGTAGACGTCGGTGCGGGGCGGGAAGGCTTCGCTCGCCGCCCTGCCGTAGACCAGCTGTCCGCCTTCCGGCGCAAAGCTGACCCCAGAGAAGAAGCCGCGCGCGACCGTCTGCTGGGCGCCGCTGACAACGTCGATCAGGACCAGGCGCTTGGGCCCGAGTTCAGGGCCGAGCACGGCGGCGATCGAGGCCGAGTCGGGCGACCAGTCGAAGCTGGGGATTTCACGCCAGCCGCTTGCCAGCCTGCTAACCGGCGCGCTGCCGTCGGCGGGCACCAGCATCAGTTCAGGCTGAGCGGAACGGCCTTTGCCCTGGTGGAGAAAGGCGACTATCGCGCCGTCAGGCGAGATCCGCGGGTTGGACCCGGGTGCCAGCTTCCGCGCCCCCGAGCCGTCGTCCGCGGCCGAGAAGACGCTGGGGTTCAGCGGATTGCGGGAGAAGACGAGCGTCGAGTGGGCCGTCGCCGGGAAGGCCGTGAAGACGACCAACAACGCCAATGCGAGGACCCATCTGCTCCGGACCGGCACACCGCGATGTTAATGGCGGCCTCGGCCGCTTGCCGGCTCAGGGACCGACGATCGCCGCGGCGACCAGACCGCCGCTGACGCCGAGGAAGGAGACGACCGCGAGCACTCGATACGAAGTCCGCTTCTCCACCTCCGGGTCGAAGGCCAGCGGGACGAAGAGGAACGGGTTGATCAGGGTGCCGAAGACGAGCGGCACGGCCGCCGCGGTCGGCAGATCGGGGACGGCGAGGCCGACGCCGATCAGGATCAGGCCCATCATCACGTAGTCGAGGTGGACCTGGCGGATTCGCTGCGGGGCGACGACGCCGATCCGCTGCAGCCACTCGCGCTTCTCCTCCCGGATCACCATCGCCCAGCCGAGCAAGCCGCCGAGCGCCAGCTCGATCAGGCCGATTTGGATCACCCAGTCCACAGGCTCAGAGCTCGGGAACGTCGGCGCCCTGGTTGCTGAAGGGGATGCGGCGAACTTCGGCCCACTCTCTGCAGCGGCCCTGCAGCTCCTCGTAGACCTTGCCGGCGTCCTGCCAGGTGGTCCAGACGAGCACGGTCGGGCCTGCGCCGGAGATCGTCGCCCCCAGGGCGCCGATCTCGTCTGCGTCTTCGACCAGCTTCATTGAGCGCGGGTAGAGGTCGCGGCGGCGGCCCTGGTGGATGTTGTCCTTGAGGCTGGCGGCGATCAGGCCGAGATCGCCGCGGTAGAGGCCCAGAGTCAGCCTGGCTGCGGAGAAGATATTGCCCAGTGCATCGCCGAGGGGGATCTCCCCCGGGATCGCCTCGCGCGCCTGCTCGGTCGCGACCTCCTCGCAGTTGGGGATGACGAGGACGCCCTCGAGCCCGTCTGGCGGTGGGAAGCGTGAGCAATCGGGTGTGCCACCCTCGGGGATCGGGTCGCAGATGACGATGCCGCCGAATATCGCCGCGGCGACGTTGTCCGGGTGCCCCTCGAGCTCGGTCGCCCGCGCCAGCAACTCCTCCTCGGAGAGCGCCAGCTCGTAGAGATGATCGGCGGCTACGAGGCCGGCGACGATCGCCGCTGCGCTGGAGCCAAGGCCACGCCCCAGGGGGATGGTCTCCTTCAGCCGGAAGGCGATTCCGTCGGCCGAATGCAGGGTCTCGAATGCCCGCACGATCAGGTTCTCGCGGCCCGTCGGCACGTCGAGCCCGGCCGGGTCGAATGAGTACTCGCCGGACTCTTCCACCTCCAGCTCCAGGTACAGGTCGAGCGCCGCCGCCATCACGTCGTAGCCCGGTCCGAGGTTGGCCGAGGAGGCGGGAACGCGGACGAGCCGGCGGCGCGCGGTCAATCGAACACCGCGCGCTCGACGGCGCTGAGGTCGTTCTCGCAATTGATCACGGCCGGGGCTTTGGAGAGCGCCGTGTCCGGATCCTTGAGGCCGTGGCCGGTGAGCACGCAGACGACCGACTCCGGCGGCGCCGCGTCATCGACGACGGGCATGCCGTGGGCGAGGAGGCCGGCGACCGAGGCGGCGGAGGCCGGCTCACAGAAGACACCCTCGCTGGCAGCCAGCCAGCGATACGCATCGAGGATCTGCTCGTCGGAGACCGCCGCCACGCGACCGCGTGAGGCGGTGAAGGCGGCCATTGCCTCCTCCCAGCGGGCCGGGTTGCCGATCCGGATCGCCGAGGCGACCGTCTCGGGGTCCGACACCGGGGTGCCGCCGACCAGCGGCGCGGCGCCCTCGGCCTGAAAGCCATAGACGATGGGGGCTGCGCCGGCCTCTTCGAAGCCGCGCCAGTAGGCGGTCACGTTGCCGGCGTTGCCGACCGGGATCGCCAGCGCCCCGGGGGCTTCGCCCAGCTCCTCGATCACCTCGAATGCCGCCGTCTTCTGTCCCTCGATGCGGAAGGGGTTGACCGAGTTGACCAGCTCGACTGGGTGCTTGTCGGCCAACTTGCGGACGATTTGCAGCGCCTCGTCGAAATTGCCCTGCAGGGCGACCACGCGGGCACCGTGCATCAGTGCTTGCGCCAGCTTGCCGATCGCGATCTTGCCCTCGGGCACGATCACCGCCCCGCGCATCCCGGCCCTTGCCGCATATGCGGCGGCGCTGGCCGCCGTGTTACCGGTCGAAGCGCAGATCACCGCCTCGGCCCCCCGCCCCTTGGCCCGCGAGACGGCGACGGTCATCCCCCGGTCCTTGAAGGACCCGGTCGGGTTGGCGCCCTCGAATTTCAAATAGGCTCGGACGCCCAAACGCTCCGAGAGGCGCTCCGCCTCGATCAGCGGCGTCGATCCCTCATTGAGGGAGATGACTGGATCTCCCTCCTCCAGCGGCAACCGGTCCCTGTATCTCTCGATCAGGGGAACCGGGCTCAAACGAACTCCTCCTCGATCACCCGGATGAAGCGCGGCTGCGAGCGGATGTCGTCGAGCCCGCCGATCTCCTCGACCGCCGCCGCGAAGCGCGACTCCAGGCACTCGTGGACGACCATCACGAGGCGGGCATCGTCGCCGATCCCGCGTTGCACGACGCTCTTCACCGAGATCTCGTTTTCGCCGAGCACCTGGGCGATGCGAGCGAGGACGCCGGGCTCGTCGGCCACCTCAAGGTGCAGGTAGAAGGAGGAGGTGACGTCGGCGACGAGCGGCAGCTCCTCGCGCGCCTCGTGCACGGGCGCGTCGCCGGAGAGGATCGAGACGACGTCGCCGAGCACGGCCGAGGCCGTCTCGACCCCGCCGGCACCGGGCCCCGACATCGTCACCTCGGTGATCGCCGGCGCCTCGACCATCACCGCGTTGAAGGGTCCGCCGATCGGGGCCAGCGGATGGCCGCTGTAGAGGAAGCAGGGGAAGACGCGGACGCTGATCCCACCGTCGCGGCGCTCGGCGACGCCGAGCAGCTTCAGCGAGAGGTCGAGCTCCTTGGCGTAGGCGAGGTCGTCGGGTGCGATCTGCTCGATCCCCTCGTAGGCGACCTGGTCGAGGGTGACCGCGGTGTGAAAGGCGAGGCGGGCGAGGATCGCCATCTTCGCCGCCGCGTCGGCACCGTTGACGTCGTCGCTCGGATCGGCCTCGGCGTAGCCCAACTCCTGCGCCCGCGCCAGCACCTGCTCGTAAGCGGCGCCGCTGGCGGCCATCTCGCTGAGGATGAAGTTGGTGGTGCCGTTGACGATGCCGAAGACCTTGTCGATCTCGGTGACGCCGAAGCTCTCCTGGATCGTGCGCACAATCGGGATCACCCCGGCCACGGCGGCCTCGAAGCGGAGCTGAACGCCGGCCTCGCGAGCAGCCTCGAAGAGCTCTTCGCCGTGCTGGGCGAGCAGCTGCTTGTTGGCGGTGACGACCGGCCGCCCCGCCCGCAGCGCGTCGAGCACGTAGGAACGCGCCGGCTCGGTGCCGCCGATCAGCTCGACGATCAGGTCAGAGCGCTCGAGGATCTCGGCGAAGTCGCCCTCGCTGCGGGTCAGCGTTCCCGCCAGCTCCGGTCGCCGCCCGGTCGCCGCCTCGACCGCGTCGACGCGCTCCTCGAGCAGGCCGGCGAAGGCGCCGCCGACCGTGCCGCGCCCGAGCAGCCCGATGCGGACCGGTTCAGTCATCTGCGTCGCGAGCGGTCAGGTCGTCGTAGGTCTCGCGGCGGACGACGACCCGTGCCTCGCCGTCGCGACAGAAGACCACCGGCGGACGGGTGACGCCGTTGTAGTTGCTGGCCATCGCGTGGCCGTAGGCGCCGGTCGCCGGCGTGACCAGGACATCGCCAACCGCAGGGCCGGAGAGCATCGCGTCGCGGACGATCACGTCGCCCGACTCGCAGTGCATGCCGGCGATCGTCGCGGCGGTGTCGGGTGCGGCGCCGGCACGGTCGGCGATCAGCGCCTCATAGCGCGAGCCGTAGAGCATCGGCCGCATGTTGTCCGACATGCCGCCGTCGACGGCGACGTAGGTGCGAATGCCGGGGATCTCCTTGACCGTGCCGACCCGATAGGCGGTGACGCCGGCGTTGCCGACCAGCGAGCGCCCCGGCTCGATCAGAATCCGCACACCCTCGCCGAAGACCTCGGCGATGCCCCTCACCTTGACGTCGACGTAGGCGTCGATCGACGGCGGCTCGTCCTCGGCGGTGTAGGCGATGCCGAGGCCGCCGCCAACGTTGACCAGGCGACACCAGTCGCCAGCCAGCTCGCCGAGCGCGCGGATCGCCAGCCTGTAGGGCTCCAGCTCGAATATCTGCGAGCCGATGTGGGCGTGCAGGCCGACCAGGTTGAGCATGTCGGAGCCGAGCACCCGCTCGATCGCGCGCGCCGCCAGCCCGTCCTCGAGGCCAAAGCCGAACTTGGAGTCGAGCTGCCCGGTGGTGATGTAGTCATGGGTCGAGGGCTTGATTCCCGGCGTCACCCGGATCAGCACGTCCTGGCTTTGCTCGAGCAGGCGCTCGCAGCGCTCGATCTCGTCGAAGGAGTCGAGGATCAGGTGGCCGACGCCGGAGCGCGCCGCGAAGAGGATCTCCTCATCGCTCTTGTTGTTGCCGTGCATGTGGATGCGCTCCGGCTCGAAGCCCGCGTGCAGTGCGATGTGCAGCTCGCCGCCGGAGGCGACGTCCACGGAGAGCCCCTCCTCGGCGAAGAGGCGGTAGGCGGCGGTGCAGGGAAAAGCCTTGCTGGCGAAGAGGACCTCGAAGTCCTGGCCGCGGCTCTCGAACGCCTCGCGGTAGGCGCGGGCCCGCGAGCGCATCTCCTCCTCCGCATAGACATAGGCGGGGGTGCCGAGCTCGGCGGCGAGCTCGACCACGTCACAGCCGGCGATCTCGAGATGGCCGCGCTCGTTCACGCGGCTGCCGGCCGGGTAGACCGGCGATCCAGCGATCGGGTCGACGACCGCACCTGCCTGTCCGCGCTCGGGCATGGGACGGCATTGTGACGGTTGAGCGCGCGTCCAGCGCTCGGGTCCGGCCCAGGAGGAACTAGCGGTTGCCTCCGAGCAAGCCGCCGACCGTTTCCTGGACTTTTTCGACGGGTTTGTCGACCGTCTGGCCGACCGTCGATTCAGGCCCAGCCACGCCTTCGACGACGCTTTCGGTGACCTTGGTGACGCCGCTGCTGCCGAGCGCCCCACCGGTCGCGCTGTCGACGCCGGAAACGGTGTCGTTGACCGTATTGGTGACGGTGCCCGAGGCCGACTGGCCACTGCTACCACCGCCGCCACCGGTGCCGCCGCCGGGGTTCGCCGGGATGATCGAGCCGCCGCCTCCGCCCGAACCGCCGCTCGCGTCCGCGTTGCGAGGCGAGCTCGCAGGCGAGGAACCGCCGCCGCCAGCCGCGGGCGCAGTCGGCGTGGATCCGGGCGCGGTGGGGTTGGGATTGCTCGCCACGGGCCCACCGGGTGCCGGCTTGGAAGCGCCGCTTCCGGCACCGACCTGGCCGGCGCCTTGCGTTCCCCTAGCTTTGCCACCAGTTGCGGCAGCTTTTCCAGCAGCATTGGCTGATGCAGCAGAGGCACCACTGGAGTTACCGCCCCCAGCGACCGACTGCCCCGGGGCGACGGCGCCGCTGTCGCTCGAGTCTTCGCCTCCGGTGATGCCGGCCAACGGCCAGTCACGCAGGGTCTGCAACGAGACGAGCATCACGAAGGCGACGACGGCCAGGCCGATCAGGGCCGTGCCGGATACAGCTCCTGCAAGGTAATTGCGCGCTTGACGGGCCATCTCGCCTCCGTTCGCTTGCTACCCCAGGGTTGCAGGAGCAAAGCCGCAATCCATACCAACTAATTGGATTTTTGAGCGATTTTGAGTAGAGCCGTGCCTGGGCCGCCTACAGGTAGCCGAGCGGATCGGTCGGCGCGCCGCTGATCCGCACCTCGAAGTGGAGGTGATCGCCATAGCAATGGCCCGTGCAACCGACGTAGCCGATGACATCACCCTGGGAGACGCTGCCGGAGGTGATGGCGAACGAGGACTGGTGGGCGTAACAGGTCTGCAGCCCGCCGCCGTGGTCGAGGCAGGTGAAGTTGCCGTAGCCGCCGCTTTCGGCATCCGACTGAACCAGGACGACGGTGCCGGCGTCGGCGGCGCGAATCGGCGTCCCCGCCGGTGCGGCGATGTCGATCCCCTCGTGCATGCGCCCCCAGCGGTAGCCGAAGCCGGAAACGACCGGCCCATCGACCGGCCAGATCATCGCCCCCGAGCCGTAGCGAACCGGGCCGGCGGGTAGCGGCGCCGAAGCGCTGGCGCTGAGCGTCGCGGCGATTTCCGCCTGGATCGCGGCCAGGTTTCCCTCGATCTCGTGCTCGTGATCGCTGATCGTCGCCAGCGCAGCCTCGCGCTCGCGCCGCACGGCAACCAAATCCGCCTGGCGACTTTGGACAGCCGAGCGGGCGCTGGCCAGTGCATGCTCTTCGGCAGAGATCGCATCGCGGGCCGTTTCGATGCGGTTCTTCGCCGACCGCAGTCGAGCGACGGTGTGCTTGATCTGATCGCGTAGGTCACGGACCCGAGTGACAACCGCTTCGTCGAGCCCGTTGATGCGGTTCAGGTACTCGGTGCGGTTCACCAGCTCGTCGTAACCACCGGCCTCGACCAGCACGCTGAGCAGGTCCGGGGTGCCGCTCTCATAGATCGCCACCAGCCGCTCGCGCAGCGCCACCAGCGCCCGTTTGAGGCGCGCTTTGACCACCGCGAGGTGTTTCTTGCCAACCTCGAGCTCGGCCACGGCCTGGTCGAGTTCGGCTTCCTTTACATTCAGCCTGGCGCGCACGGCAGCCTCCTGCGCACGCAGCGCCGCCACCTCGTCGGTCAGCCGTTCGATCCGGTCGCGATAACGCGAGATCGTCGTAGTAAGGACGCCCTTGCGCTCACGAACCTCAGAAAGCTTCGCTTCCTTCTCTTCCTGCTTCTCATAGATGTCCTCGGCGAACGCCGTTGCGCCGCAGAGCAGCACAACAAGCGCCGCCACGGCAGCCAACGCCACCGAGGCAGGGCGAATCTTCCGCATCACGAGGAGGCTAGCGAGCCCAAACCGCCGCCAGGCAGCGACGGTCAGACCCTGCAACCGCGCTTGCGTAGGACCGGGGGTCCCCCTCCGGGAACATTGGAGCCCTCCCCCGGCAGGAACCCTGAAGGCCGCTCCTATGCGGGTTCACGGAGGGGGACCCCCGGTCCTACGCCCCACACGCGGGTTCGCGGAGGGGGACCCCCGTCCCTACGCGGGCACAGGCTCCTTGTCTGCGGCCTTCTCTGCCTCGGCAACGACTTCGGCGGCGTAGCCGAGGCGCTCGGCGTATTCGCGAGCTTGCATGCGGGAGATGACCATGCGCTGGATCTCGGCCGTACCCTCGAAGAGCTGGTAGATCTTGGCGTCGCGGAAGAACTTCTCTAGAGGGAGATCTGGGCTCCAGGCGTCTGGGCCGACCAGGTCCATCAGGGTCGTCGTCGCCCACATGGTGACGTCACCCGCCTTCAGCTTCGACATCGAGCCCTGGCCGCCGCGCATCGGGATGCCGTTGCGGCCCATCCAGGCTGCTCGCTGAACCAGCAGGCGCGCCGCTTCGATCTCCGTTGCAACATCGGCCAGCGTCTGCTGGATGCGCTGCGTCTGCAGCAGCGGCGTGCCCCCTTCGGAGCGACCGTCGAGGTACTCGAGCGTGAACTCGTAGGCGGCCTGGGCGATGCCGAGCGCCGAGGCGCCAACCAGCGGCCGGGTGATCTCGAAGGTCGCCAGGGCATCGGCGCCGCGCGATTTCTTCCCTTCGCGACCCCGCTGCAGCTTCTTCTCGAGCTTCTCCTCACCGCCGAGCAGGTTCTCGGCTGGGATGCGGCAGTCCTCGAGGATGATCTCAGCGGTGTGCGAGGCGCGGATGCCGAGCTTCGACTCCTTCTTACCCTGGCTCAGGCCGGAGGTGTCCTTGCCGATGACGAAGGAGGCCTGGCCGCGCGTGCCGAGGCTGGGGTCGACGGTGGCGACGACGACATGGACGTCGGCGATGCCGCCGTTGGTGATGAAGACCTTGGTGCCGTTGAGGATCCACTCGTCGCCGTCGCGCTTGGCGGTCGTCTTCAGGCTCTTGACGTCGGAGCCGGCCTGCGGCTCGGTTACCGCGTAGGCGCCGAGCTTGACCTCGTCGCCGACGCCGAAGCACTCGGGAACCCACTGGGCGATCTGCTCGGGAGTGCCGGAGGATGCGATTCCGGCGGCGGCGAGGCCGGAGCCGGAGATCGCCAGGGCGATGCCGGCGCAGCCCCAGTGGAACTCTTCGGCCGAGATCACCTGCATCTGCCCCTCGGAGTCGGCGGCCGAGCGCTGGATCGCCTCGAGCCCGCCAAAGCCCTGTTTACGGGCCTCCTTGACTACCTCCCAAGGGGTGCTCTCCTCTTCGTCGTGCTTGCGCGCGGCGGGACGGATCACGTCGCGGGCGAAGGCTCGGGCGCGATCTTTGAACTCCTGCTGCTCCTCGTTCAGTGCGAAATCCATCAGTCCCCCTCGTCGACGCGCAGTTGCTCGTTTTCTCCATTGATTGACTGGTCAGTCAATCGCTTCAAAAGCTTAGCTGACCAACCAGCCAGCCAGGATGCACGGGCCAGGCATTAGCGTTGCCTCCGATGACGCGGCCGATCAACGCTGACGTGCCGACGAAGCCGGGTGCTGCACCGAAGTCAGCATCGCCGGTGAAGTCGCCGGCCCCTAAGGCGCCCAAGCGCCGGCGCAAGCCGATCCCGGCAGCGCTGAAGGCCGTCGCCGGGCTGTTCGTGCTCGCCGTTGTCTTCATCGTCGCGGCGATCCTCGGAGGCGGGGGCGGCGGAGGCGAAGAGCCCGAAGCTCCGGCTCCGGTCAGCGAAGCGCCGAGTACCTCTGTGGAGGAGCCCGCCGCCCAAGCCGCAGACGAGCTGGGATACCCGGCCTTCGCAACCGCCAACACGACCCGTGTCGGCGGCACTGACCCGGCCTCAAATGCGGCCGGCGTCGCCCTCGCCACCTTCCCTTCGACCAAGCCCTCCCAGCAGCCGCAGGCCGTCACCCTGGTCGACGCCGCTGACTGGCGCAGTGCGATCGCGGCGTCCGTCCTGATGGCGGCGCCGGTTGGGGCGCCGGTTCTCGTTTCAGAGGCAGACGGTGTCCCCGAGCCGACCGAGCAGGCGCTCAACTCGCTCGACCCCCAGGGTGGTAAGGCCAGCAAGGGGACTCGGGTATTCGCCGTCGGCGCAGCCTCGGTCCCATCCGGACCTGTGGCGAAGCGAATCGGCGACGGCGGCGGCACGGTCGCCGCTGCCGCAATCGCGAACCTGCGCGACGAGCTGTTCGGTGAGCCGCCGGAGCACATCGTGATCGCGCCGGCGGCGCAGTCCGCCTTCGCGATGCCGGCCGCAGCCTGGGCCGCCCGCTCGGGCGACCCGGTCCTCTTCGCCGACGAGAACGACCTTCCCGACCAAACCGCCGCGGTGCTGAAACGTCATCCCAAGACCCCCGTCTTCGTGCTCGGCCCGTCCTCGGCGATCTCCTCCGACGTGGTCCGCGAGATCGGCAAGATCGCCAACCGGGTGCGCCGCGTCTCCGGCGAGGATCCCGTCGCCAACGCGATCGCGCTTGCCCGCTACGCCGATGGCGGCTTCGGCTGGAACGTCAACGACCCCGGTCACGGCTTCGTCGTCGCCCGCTCCGACGAGCCCCTGGACGCCGCAGCAGCAGCGCCGCTCTCGGCCTCGGGGACCTGGGGCCCGCTGCTGCTCACCGACAGCGCCGATACCCTTCCAGCGGCGCTGCGCGGGTACCTGCTCGACGTCAAGCCGGGCTACACGACCGACCCGACGCGCGCCTTCTACAACCACGTTTGGCTAATTGGAGACCAGGACGCGATCAGCATGAGTGAGCAGGCAGAGATCGACGAGCTGGCCGAGCTGGCCAAGATCGGCGGTGGGCAGTGAGTGAGGCCGAGAGCCCAGCGCTGCTCGGAGGCGGGCACGAGGTCACGGCCGAGGACATACGCGCCCTGGCGGGCGCCTCCACCCCCCACTTCGCGCTGCAGGTGCGCAATCGCATCCGCCGCCTGATCGAGCCCCTTCCGGCCGACCACCCGGCGCGAGTCGAAGGCGAGCGGAAGATCGCCGAGCTCGAGGACCTCGCCGAGCACAGCGGCGATCCGCGCGGGACGACGGGCATCGGCCACCGATGAAGCAGCTGGCGCCGGGGGTGTGGCGGCTGAAGCAGTTTCCCGCCCCCAGCGTCAACGTCTACCTCGCCGAGGACGTGCTGATCGATGCCGGCACGCGCTGGGACCGGCGCCGGATCTTCGCCGAGATCGAGGGTCGCGACCTCTCGATGCTGGCCTTGACCCACGTCCACCCCGACCACCAGGGGGTGGCGAAGGATGTCTGCGAAGCGCGCGATATCCCGCTTGCCTGCCATGTCGACGACGTCGACGCGATGGAGGGCAAGCGGCCGATCCAGGAGGCCGCCCCCGGCAACCCGTTCAACCGCCTGATCAGGCGGTTCTGGGAGGGGCCTCCTTACGAGGTCGCGCGGGCCTTGAACGAGGGCGACGAGGTCGCCGGCTTCCGCGCGATCCACGCGCCGGGCCACGCACGAGGGGAGGTCATCTTCTTACGCGATGCCGATCGGGTGGCGATCTGTGGCGACGTGATCCGCAACATGAGCTACGCCACGGGGCGACCGATGCTCGCCGAGCCGCCGGAGATCTTCACCTATGACCCGGCCGAGAACCGCCGCTCGATCCGGAAGCTGGCAGACCTGAGCCCCTCGCTGATCCTCCCCGGCCACGGCCCCGCCGTGACCGACATCGCCGCTTTCGAGCGCTTCGTCGCCTCTTTGCCTGCCTAGGGGCAGCCCGGCTTTGCCCTCCAGGGCCGCAGCTATCGTCAGCCTCAGGTGTTACCTGATTTCAGGTACTTGACTGAGATCTTGCGGAAGTTACCCGGTCTTCTTCGGTGGGTACCGGGGCAGACAAGCGGCTCGACCAGGAGGTAGGAGAGATGAAGAGGCTGATGCGCAGACGACCGTCACCGGCGATGTTGGTCTCGGTGATCGCCTTGATCGTCGCACTGGGGGGCACCGCCATCGCCGCCCAGAACATCAACGGCGGCGCGATCAAGAAGCAGACGATCGGCGGCGGCAAGCTGAAGCAGAAGACGCTTACCGGCTTCCAGATCAACACCAACAAGCTGGGAACCGTGCCGAGCGCGCGACGCGCCTCGCACACCTACTGGGCGGTGGTCAACAACCCGTCGAGCCCGGGCAATGCCGCGCTCGCGCGGGCCAGCGACGAAGGGATCTCCGCAAGCGAGGGTGGCGGCGCTGTCACGGTGACCTTCCCGATCAACATCAGCGGCTGCGCCAACGTCTCCTCTCGCAACAACGCCGGCACCACGCCGCCCGGCGCGGGAACCGCGCAGACCAACACCTCGGCGGCCAACGCCAACGCAGTCGAAGTCCGCACCCGCGACGCCAAAGGGGATCCAGACGACGCCGACTTCCACCTGGTGGTGATCTGCCCATAGGGCTAGCCCGGTGCACAGGAGGCGATCCCGGTAGGGGTTTCACTTAACTTTTTCGGTGGATTGCGGTTTGGCTGGCGCCCGCAGGCCCTAACGAAAAAGTACAAGACGTTTCACCCCTACCGGGATCGCCTCCCAGGCCCGCCGAACCCCTTTATGCTGGCGACCGATGAGTGAGCAGCCGCAGGGGTTTAAAGAGGGCGACAAGGTCTGGGTCGAGGACGGCGACGGCAAGCACCACCCGGGCATCTACGTCGGCGACAACGAAGCCTCCGGCTGGTTCGGCGGCGGCCCCAGTGCCTATGTGGCGCACCCCGAGGCGCACCAGGCCGAGGTCGTCTCGATCTTCCGCATCACCCCGCGCGACGAGTAGCGCGCGACGATGCTCGCCTATGTCTTCTGGCACCGCCCCGCGGCGGCAGCCGATGCTTCCGCCTACGAGGACGCCCAGCGCACGTTCCACGCGGCGCTTGACGTTCCCTCCTCGTCATTCCGAATTGACCGTCTCCCATTCGCCGAGGAAGACGGATACGAGGACTGGTATCTGGTCGACGACTGGGCGACGTTGGGCAAGCTGAATGAGAGCGCGGTCGACAATGTGCGGCGCAACCTAAGCACCCTCTGGCGACTTACCCCCCCGTATACCGACGGTAAGTCGCCAGAGCTAGGGACCGGCGCGGGCGATAGACATGTCTACGCGGGCGCCGCGAAAGGGCACGCCCTCGGCAACCAGGTGGCGTTTCTGGCGCGCCCCCTTGGCTAACGAGCCATCTGCTCGGACAACCCGCCACCAGGGCAAATCGGGCTCGTCGCACTCGAACAGCACGGCACCGGCGAAGCGCGGCGCTCCCGGCGAGACGTCTCCGTAGGTCCGCACGAACCCCGGGGGGATCTCACGCACCACCTTCCGCACTTCCGCGGCCGCCCGGCTTCCGGTGCGCTTTATGCCACCCATATGAGCAAAAGGCGCACCGGAAGCTCCGGGTGGCCGTTAGGACGCCGGACCGAAGGCGTCGATCAGGCGGTTCTGGTACTCGCTCAGCTCCTCGGGGGAGATGAAGTAGGTCGGCGGGGTGAGGAAGAGGCCGTCGGCGCGCTCGGCCGTCGCCTCGACCCGGACGCGGACCTTGTCGAGCGGGCCGGCGGCGCAGTAGGTATCGACCATCCCGTCGCTGATCGCGGCCGGAACGGCGGCGAGGTCGCCGCGGCGGAAGGCCTCACCTGCGGCGATCGCGTTATCGGCGAAGCCGTGCAGCTCCCAGAGCGGCATGTAGGTCTTGACGGTGGCGTAGAAGGAGATCGTGCGCCGCGCCATCTCGATCGCCGTCGCTTCGTCGTCGTCGATCGCGCAGCAGACGGTCGGCAGGTAGTCGAAGTCCTTGCGGTCGCGGCCAGAACGCTTCAGCCCCTCCTCGAAGGAGGAGACGACGACCTCGTCGATCCAGCGCAGGCTCTGGATCGGGTGGCCGATCAGGCCGTCGGCGACGTCGCCGGCCATCCTGCACATCCCGCCCTGGACGCCGGCGGTATAGATCGGCACCGACTCGCGCGGCGCCGGGTGCGGGCGGATCCAGCCCTTGATGTCGATGTCGTAGTAGTCGCCCTCGTAGCGGATCGGCTCGCCCTTGCCCGCCTGCCGCATGATCAGCCGCGTCGCCTCGATCGCCTCACGCAGGTGCGGTGCCGGTTTGCCGTACTCGGCGTTGTGCCAGGTTTCATTGAGCCGCTTGACGCCGGAACCGAGGCCGAGGCGGAAGCGCCCACCCGACATCTCGTCGACGTCGAGCGCCGAGACGGCGAGGATGAAAGGGCTGCGGGTGAAGGCCCAGGCAATCCCGGTGGCGACGCCGATCTTCTCGGTACGGCCGGCGAGATAGGCGGCCTGGGTTACCGAGGAGCGGAACAGCTCCGGCGCCCAAACGCATTCGACCCCGGCCGCTTCGGCTCGCTTCGCTTCCGCCTCGAGGTCGGCAACGGTAACGCCGATCGCGGCAACTGAGATGCGGTCGAGCGCGCTCACACCGCGGCCGGGGCGGGTGCCTCAGCGAGGACCAGGTCGGCAACGCGGTCGCGGTGCCAGCGGGAGTCGCCAAAACTGGCAGCGTTCGCCTTGCCGCGCTTGAGGAAGAAGTGGAGGTCGTGCTCCCAGGTGAAGCCGATGCCACCGTGCACCTGGATCGAAGCGTCGGGGACGCGCCAGCCGACATCGGAGGCGTAGGCCTTTGCCATCGAGGCGGCCAGCGGCAACGACTCTGGCTCGGCGTCGGCGGCCCAGGCGGCGCCGTAGACGGCAGAGCGTGAGTTCTCGGTCTCAAGCAGCATCTGGGCGCAGCGGTGGGAGACCGCCTGGTAGGCGCCGATCGGCCGGCCGAACTGCTGGCGGTCTTTGGCGTAGGAGACCGCCATCTCCATCGTCCGCTGCGCAATCCCGGTCGACTCGGCGGCGATCGCAACACAGGCGCGCCAGAGCACCGGCAGGTACTCCTCCTGACCTCCGTTCAGAGTCGCGTCCGCCCCAACCTTCACGCCATCGAAGCGCACCGAGTAGAGCCTGCGGGTCAGGTCGATCGATTTCTCGGCGGCGATGCTGACGCCGTCGGCCTCGCGCTCGACCAGGTGGCGTCGGCCATCGGCGGTGGCGACGAGGAGGAAGTCGGCGCTGGCCGCGTCCATGACCAGCACCTTCTCGCCGTCGAGGACGAGGCCATCGCCATCTGCCACCGCCTCCATGGTGAAGCCACCGATCCGCGCCGGCGTGCCGGCGTCAAAGAGGGCGACGGTGCCGCGCGCCTCGCCGCTCGCGAGCGGACGAAGCCATCTCTCCTTTTGCTCATCCGTTCCGTTGAGCGCCAGCGCCAGGCCGGCGACCGTGGTCGAGAGCAACGGCGAGGGTGCGAGCGCGTAGCCCATCTCCTCGAAGAGGACGGCAAGGTCGACGATTCCGAGGCCCTGGCCTCCCCACTCCTCTGGTAGGGCCAGGCCGGGCCAACCGAGCTCGGCCATCTCCTCCCAGTCGGCCTGCTCGAAGCCGTGCTCACTCTCAGCCAGCTCGCGGATCCGCTCCGATTTGTAGCGGGCAGTGAGGAACTCGCGCGCGGTCGATTTGATCGCCTGCTGCTCATCGGTGAGGTCGAAGTACATGACGAAAGTCTCTAGCGCAGCCTCGGCAGGCCGAGCACGCGCTCGGCGATGATGTTCTTGAGGATGTCGGTCGTGCCGCCCTCGATCGAGTTGGCGCGCGAACGCAGGAAGCTGTACTGCCAGGCACCGTTGGCGACGGCGTGCTCCGCTCCGCGGTCGAGCGGCGCGTACGGCCCTTGGATGTCGAGCGCCAGCTCGGCGATGCGCTGGTTGATGTCGGCCCACTGCCACTTGCCCAATGAGCCCTCCGGCCCCGGGATCCCGGACTGCATCGTCTTGGTCAGGCCGCGGTAGGCGTTCAACCGCATCGTCTCGGCCTCGATCTGCAGCTGGGCGATGCGCTGGCGCAGAACCGGATCGTCCGCCGCGGTGCCACCGTTGACACGGGTCTCCCTGGCGAGCTGGTTCAGACGCTTGAGGTTGTTGGCGATCTGCGAGATCGCGCCGAATGCGAGCCCGGCGCGCTCATTCATCAGCGTCGTGATCGCCACCGACCAGCCGTTGCCGACCCCGCCGACGACGTTGGCATCGGGGATCCGCGCTTCCTCGATGAAGACCTCGTTGAACTCACCCTCGCCGGTGATCTGGACCAACGGCTTGGCCTCCACCCCCTCCTGCTCCATGTCCATCAGGAAGTACGTGAGGCCCTTGTGCTTGGGTGCGTCGGGGTCGGTGCGGGCGACGAGCATGCACCACTTCGCGTACTGGGCGAACGTCGTCCAGACCTTCTGCCCGGTGACGACCCATTCGTCGCCGTCCTTGACCGCCTTCGTCTTCAGCGAGGCGAGATCCGAGCCCGACTCGGGCTCGGAGAAGCCCTGGCACCAGATCTCCTCGGCGGTAAGGATCGGCTCGAGGTAGCGCTGCTTCTGCTCGTCGGTGCCGTGGGCGATGACCACAGGCCCGCCCATCGCCAGGCCAAGAACGTTGGCTGGGCTGGGCGCTTCCTGGCGCGCCGCCTCGCCGACGAAGATCGCCTGCTCGATCATCGTCGCGCCGCGGCCGCCGTACTCCTTGGGCCAGGAGATCCCGGCCCAACCAGCCTCGTGCAGCTTGCCCTGCCACTCGGTGCGGAAGGCCATTACCTCCTCGAGGCCGGCCTCGGGCTCGGGGCCCGGATGGTTCTCTTCCAGCCAGGTCCGAACCTCGTCGCGGAACTCGCGCTCAGACGGTGAGAGGCTCAGATCCATTGCCGCGCAGAGTAGTCGTCTGAGGGCGTATGGCCAAGCAGATCAAGGACGCAGGGAGCGTGGCGTGCTCTGCACGCGAGCGACCGAGGACGCCGAGATGCGCCGGCCATATGCCCTCAGACGCGCTCGATCAGCGTGCCGGTTCCCAGACCGCCGCCGCAGCACATCGTCACCAGGCCCATCTCCTTGTCGGAGCGCTCCATCTCGTGCAGCAGGGTGGTGATCAGGCGAGCACCGCTGCCGCCGAGCGGGTGACCGAGGGCGATCGCGCCGCCATTGACGTTGACCCGGTCCATGTCGGGTTCCAGCTCACGACGCCAGGCAGCGACGACGGAGGCGAAAGCCTCGTTGACCTCGACCAGGTCGATGTCGTCCATCTCCATCCCGTTGCGCTCCAGCAGTTTCTTGGTCGCCGGGATCGGGCCGGTCAGCATGATCACCGGGTCGACGCCAACCGTCGTCTGGTCGTAGAGCCGGGCCCGTGGCTTCAGTCCCAGCGCGTCGGCCTTCTCGCGGGTCATCAGCAACACGGCGGCGGCGCCGTCGGATACCTGCGAGGAGTTGCCGGCGGTGATCTTGCCGTCCTCCTTGAAGGCCGGCTTCAGCTGGGAGAGCTTCTCCAACGAGGTATCGGGACGAATGCCCTGATCCGTGGCGTGGGTGTCGCCGTTGACGGAGAAGGGGACGATCTCGCGCTCGAAGCGGCCCTCCTCGGTCGCCTTGGCGGCGAGCTGGTGGGAACGCAGGCCGATCTCGTCGAGCTCAGAGCGGGGAATCTCCCATTTGTCGGCGATCATCTCGGCCGAGATGCCCTGCGGTACGAGGTTGTAGCGCTCCATCAGTTGCGGCGAGAAGGCGAAGCCGTGCTCCTGCATCACCGAGGCGGAATCGGCAAAGGAGATGTGGCCCATGTGCTCCACACCACCCGCGATCATCACGTCGTGGACGCCGGAGGCGACCATCGCCGCCGCATAGTTGACCGCCTGCTGGCCGGAGCCGCACTGGCGGTCGACCGTTGCCGCGGGGGTCTCGACCGGCAGGCCGGCCTCGAGCCAGGCGTTGCGGGCGATGTTGATGCCCTGCTCGCCGAACTGCTGCACGCAGCCAGCGACGACGTCCTCGACCAGAGCGGGGTCGATGCCGGCGCGCTGAATCACCTCGGCATAAGCTTTGGCGAGCAGGTTGGAGGCGTGGACGTCCTTGTAGTAGCCCTTCTCCTCATGCCCACGCCCGATCGGCGTGCGAACCGCCTCGACGATTACGACCTCGCGGCCACTGAACTTGCCGTTTCCGTTCTCTGACATCGAAGCCCTCCGATTCGTCTCGTGCCCGCCGTTTTGCGGTCGCGCCGTTACCTCAAGGGTAACCGATTGACTGGTCAGTCAATCAGCCGAGATTGGAGCTATCTTCGGTCAAGCGGCGAACGGGCCATTCGTTGGTGCAAGACAAGCCGTTTGGCCTTTTTGTTCGTTGCGCTGCCCTCTTCGCTGCACTGGATCTGAAGCTTGATCGGCGCCCTGGCCGTCGCGTTCAAGCCGCATATGCAAGCGGCGGGCAGCCCGGCCCTTGACTGCGGGACGAATCCTGATCCACGACCGCCAAGTGGACGAGTGCGTGAAGACGGGTCCTTGCCCTCCAGGTTCGATCGGCCGATCGCGTTGCCGCCCTTGGTCGGCCCAAAAGAGGTGCGTTCCGTTGACGGCCAAGCCGCACGGCGAAACCATCGGGCTCGAGTAACTGAAGATCAGGCCCGGACTCGGATTCGTGCCGTCCAGGTTCATGCGCCCGATCGAATTGCCGTTGACCCAGTACACAGCGGCACCTGCCTGGGCCGCGAGCGAAGCCACCAGCGCCATGGCAAGAGCGACGCACAAGAGCGCCCCCCTGCCACTCGAATAGAGCTGACGCCCCGACGACATCTGACGGAAAGCTGCAGCTGCGGCCGAGGCATTGGCCAGCCTCAGGCAGCTACGCGACCGCACTGGGCCGCGCCTACGTGATAGGAACCCGTCCGCAGATGAGCGGGACGGGATACGAAAGCCCCGGGATTGCCGGGAGTGGCGCCATCGCTACTGGTCTAGCTGCCGTGGCCACTACCACCGGCGACACGATCCTGCTCGCTCGCAGCGAGGCTTCGGCCTGGCGGGCAGAGGAGAGGGTCGTTGCCGCCTGCGCCAAGATCGAGGGTGCTGAGCCATCGCGGCTGCGCGTCACCACCGATCCAAAGGATCTTGCCGATTGCGACATCGTCGTCGAGGCGGTGATCGAGGAGGTCGAGCCGAAGGGCGAGGTGCTGGGCGCCGTCGCCGAGGCTTGCCCGAATGCAGATCTCGCCACCACGACCTCTTCGCTGAGCATCGCCGAGATCGCCAGGGCGGCGGACATCGACGGTCGCCTCTTCGGACTACACGTCTTCAACCCGGTGCCGCGAATGAAGCTGGTCGAGGTCTGCTTCCCCAACAACGGCGAGGAGACTCGCGAGAAGGCGCTTGCCTGGTGCGCGGCGATGGGCAAGACCGCCGTCGAGGTCCCCGACCAAGCCGGCTTCGTCGTCAACCGCCTCCTCTTCCCCTACCTCTTCGACGCCGTGCGCCTGATCGAGCGCACTGGCATGGAGGCGGGCGAGGTCGATGCCTGCATGAAGCTCGGCGCGGGCCACCCGATGGGTCCCCTCGCCCTGCTCGACTTCGTCGGTCTCGACGTCTCCGAGGCGATTGGCGACGCCCTCTACGCCGACTCCAACGATCCGGCCCACAAGCCCCCCGGGCTGATGGTCCAGATGGCCGGCGAAGGAAAACTGGGCCGCAAGAGCGGCGCTGGTTTTTACTCGTACGACTAGCCGACTAACGCTTGCCGGCGCGGTCCCAGATCACGTCGGCTGGAGAGCAGCCCTGATGACGGGCGGCTGCTTCGATCTCCTCCCAGGGGAGCTCGGCCTCGGGAAGGTCGTCCCAGCGGGCCAGGTCAAGAGCCTCGACAGCTCCTTTGAGGGCCGGGCCTAGATGTTCCTCCGAGCGCAGCAGCGCCCTCAGGACCTCGAGCTGCTTATCGCTCAAGCGCACAACCCACATGCAATACCTCCAGGGTTAGGCGTAACGCGGGTTGCTCAGGAAACCTAGGCCGAGGGGCGGACGGAACCGCCGCTGCCATCACCGGCGGAGCTGCTGATTCGCACCGCCTCGACCCGGTTCTCCCGCACCGACTCGACCCTGATCGTGTAGCCGTTGGCGGTAATCGTGTCGCCACGCTTGGGCAGCCGCCCGAGCTCACCGAAGACGTAGCCGCCGATCGAGTTGTAGGCATCGGTGTCGACCGGCAGCTCGATTCCGCGATCGGCGAGGTCGCCCAGCGAGACGTGACCGCGCACGAACCATTCGCCCCCGGCAAGCTGGCGAAGGGCGGCGGCGCGGGGGTCGGTCTCGTCCTCGATCTCCCCTACCACCTCCTCGAGGATGTCCTCGACGGTGACGATCCCGACCGTACGGCCGTACTCGTCGACCACCACCGAGAGCGAGGTGCGCTGCACCTGCAGGTCGTGGAGCAGATCGTCGAGCGGGCGGGTCTCGGGGACGATCACGGCCTCCCGCACGACCGGCTCGATCTGCGCCTCCGGGCCGTCGCTCATGTAAAGGCGGGCGAGACTGTTGTTGTGAACGATCCCCTTGACCCGGTCGGGGTTGTCTTCCTCGATCACCACGAGGCGCGTATGGCCGGAGGTGACGCAACGGCGCAGCGCCGTCTCGACGGTCTCCGAGGCGTCGACGGTGACGACCGCCGGGATCGGCGTCATCACCTCGCGCGCCTGCTGCTCGTGCAGGTGGAAGACGCCGCCGAGCATGCCGGCCTCGCCGGGATCGAGGGTCCCCCCCATCCGCGAGCTGTCGATGATCTGCTTCAGATCCTCCGCCGTGTGCTTCTCGTCGATGTTGGTCGGATCGACCCCGAAGAGACGGACGATCGCGTTGGAGATCGCGCTCAGCCCCTTCGTCACTGGCGCGGTGCCGACGCGGAACCAGCTCAGCGGGCGCGAGACGCGCCGTGCCGTTCGCTCGGCCTGGTTGATCGCCAGCATCTTCGGCACCTGCTCGCCGATGCTGATGTGAAGCGCGGTGACGAGGGCGAAGGCGATACCGACCGAGAGGCCGATGGCGAGGCCATGCGAGAGGCCGCCGAAGGCCGGCTCCAGCAGCGCGGCCAGCGAGGGCTCGCCGAGGAAGCCGATGCCGATCGAGGCCATCGTGATGCCGATCTGGCAGGCGGAGAGGGATTCGTCGATCTCGTCGAGCTGGCGAACGACGGTCTCAGCGCCGCTCTCGCCTTCCTCGGCGAGTTGTTCGATTTTGCCCCGTCTGGTTCGCACCAAGGCGAACTCGGCCGCAACGAAAAAGCCGTTGATGGCCACGAGCACCAGCAGGAGGACGAGCAGTAGAACGCTCACCGGGCTTTGAGGCCCCTATGTGGCCCGATACTTCGGGGGAGGTCGTCTTCGGCCATTCGGCAGTTAGTGAATATAGCTTTCCCGCCCGCGGGAACGGCGCGAGGCCCGCGGTAGCTCCGAGCGATTGATCTTAAATTTTGGTGCGGGAGCTTGGAATCACCCGCGTAAGTGCCATATTGAGCCCCGCATGCGCATCGCCAGCCTCGTCCCATCTGCAACGGAGATGCTATTTGCCCTCGGCCTGGGCGACAGCGTCGTCGCCGTCACCCACGAGTGCGACTTCCCGCCCCGGGCGCGCTCGCTGCCCCATCTGACCCGAACCGTCATCCCCGACGGCCTCAGCGCCGGCGATATCGACACCGTAGTGAAGGCAACCGTGGGCGAGGGCAGGGCGCTGTATGAGTTAGACGAGGAGTTGCTTGCCGAGGTCGCCCCCGACCTGATCGTCACCCAGGCGATCTGCGATGTCTGTGCCGTCTCCTATGAGGACGTGGTCGAGGTCGCGGCGCGGTTGCCAAGCCAACCGCGGGTCCTGCAGCAGGACCCGAGCACGCTCGGCGAGATGCTCGAGGACGTGATCCGGCTTGGCGAGGCAACCGGCATCGAGTCGGAGGCACATCTGATTCGGGGCGAGCTGGAGGGCCGCCTGGCGACCGTCCGCGCCGCCGTCTCCGGCACCGCCCTGCCGCGCGTGATCGCGCTCGAGTGGCTCGACCCGCCCTTCGTCGGGGGTCACTGGATCCCGGAGATGATCTCGATCGCAGGCGGCGAGGACGTCGCCGGCCCGCCGGGCTTGAAGTCGCCCGAAGTCGGCTGGGGCGCGCTCGGGGGGCTCGGGCCCGACGTCGTCATCGCGATGCCCTGCGGCTGGTACGTGAGCGAATCGCACGCGCAGGCGGTCGAGCACTGGGGGCGGATTGCGCAGCTCGGCGCTGGTCGCGTCTACGCAGTCGATGCCGCCTCGACCTTCTCGCGGCCCGGCCCGCGCCTCGTCGACGGGGTCGAGCTGCTCGGCCACATCCTCCACCCCGACCTGGTCGACCCGCCGGGCAACATCGGCTTCGCCGAAGTGCGCGCTCCGCGCTGACCCTCAGAGCCGTCCGGCAGGGGTTCCACTTAACTTTTTCGGTGGATCGCGGTTGGGCTGACGCCCGCAACCTTCGGCGAAAAAGTACAAGACGTTCCACCCCTACCGGACGGGCTCTTACGCGATGGCTATGGCTGCCGCGATAGAGAAAAGGGCGATCGCGACCATCGCCGTCAGCTCTATCGGCAGGCGCCGCGGGCCGAGCAGGCCGCGGTCGCCGGCGACGATGACCAGGGCGCAGAGCACGCCGGCGGCGAGGCCGCCGAGGTGGCCGCCGATACTGATTTCGGGGCGGCCGAAGGTAATCGCCAGGTTGAGCACGAGGATGATGCCGATCGAGGAGGCAAGGGCGTCGACGCCGCGGCTGCGGGCGATGACGAAGGTCGCGCCGAAGATGCCGAAGACCGCCCCCGACGCGCCGATCGTGAGCGCGTTCGGGTCGAGCAGGATCGCCCCGAAAGAGCCGGCAAAGAGCGAGGCGAGGTAGAGAGCGACGAAGCGCGGGGTGCCGATGCCGGGCTCGAGGATCCGCCCCAAGAAGAAGAGGGCGAACATGTTGAAGCCGATGTGGATGATGCTGGCGTGAAGGAAGCCGCTGGTCAGCAGCCGGTACCACTCGCCTTCGGCGACGGAGGGGCCGAAGAGGCCGAAGTCGATGAGGACCGAGCTGCTGCCGGGACTCAAGCCGCCGCCACCGCCGGCGATCTCGGCAAGATAAGCGGCGGCGTTAAGCGCGATCAGGACGTAGGTCGCCGGGGCGTCGTAGTGGCTCGGCGCCACGGCCCCCCTGGTTACCTTGGTGCGCTCGCTGGCGCACTCCGGGCAGCGCATCCCGACCGAGGTCGGGGTCATGCAGTCGGGGCAGATCGGCCGCGCGCAGTTGGAGCAGGAGACTCCGGTCTCCCGGTTTGGATGCCTGTAACAAGTCGTCATGGCGGGGGCGGAGCCTACAATCGCCGGGCATGGAGCAGGCGAGCCCCGCACGGCTGTACGCGACGCTGGTCGGCGGCGCGCTCTTCCTCTTCGGCATCGTCGGCTTCTTCTACGACTCCTCGTTCGAGCGCCCGGCGGACATCGGCGAAGCGCTCGGCCTGCTCCAAATCAACGGCTGGGCCAACGTCTTCCACCTCGTCACCGGGGCGGTCGGCCTCTTTGTCGCCGGCTTCGCTTCGCGCCGCTACGCGATCTGGCTGACCGCCATCTACGCGACGGTCGCGGTGTTCGGCTCCCTGATTTGACGAACTCTCGGTTACCCGCCTATACGGCGGGAAAGTGCAATCTCGTGCCTAGAGACCGATGCGGTCGCCGGCCGAGCGCAGGCGACCCCTTGCCTGCTGACGGCCGCGGCGGCGCATCTCGAAGAGGACGAGGGCGCCGGTGGCGATCCCACCCGCCCCCACGGCGAACACCGGCCGCACCCAATTGCGCGGATCGCGCAGCGACCGCAGCTCGCTCTCGGAAAGCTCCTCGGCCCAGTCGGAGAGCTCCTCGGCCGCGGCCTGGCTGACGGCAGCGAGCGTGTCCTCGAAGCGGCCCGAAAGCCGCTCCGGCGGCTCCATCGGCCGCAACGCGTCGCCGAGCAGCCGCTCGACGTCCCAAGTGCTGCCGGTCAGTTTCTCGCTCGCCTCACTCATCGCTTATCTCCTCCTCCAGCTGCTTGATCGCGCGATGGATCAGCACCTTGGTGGCGCCGTCGCTGCGGCCCAGCGCCCGCGCGATCTCGCGATTGTCCATGCCGAGTGCGAAGCGCATGATCAGCGCGTCGCGGCGATCGTCGGGCAGATGGTCGAGCTTGGCCATGACCTGGCGCAGCTCCTCGCGACCCTCGGCGATCGCCTCGGTGCCGTGCCGTGCCGGAATCGGGTCGGCGTTTTCCAGCGGCGTCTGTGGCCGCCGCGAGCGGTCGCGGTAGAAATTCAGCGCCAAGTTGTGGGCGATTCGGATCAGCCAGGGGCGCAGCGGCCGCCCGGCGGACTCGCGCCGCGCTCGGTCGAAGTGGCGGTATGCCTGCAGGAAGGCCTGCTCGGTCAGGTCCTCGGCGTCGTGCTGGTTGCCGACCCGGTAGTAGGCGTAGGAGTAGACGTCCTTGAGGTGGTCGCGATAGAGCTCTTCGAAGGCGCGGTCGAGCTCCGCCTTGGCCGCCGGGTCGAGGCTGGCTGGCTCGACGTTCTCTTTGCTGCCGCTCACGGGCGAAGCCTAGATGGTGCCGCCGCAACCGGTGCCTCATGCCGCCTCCCTACGAGAACGCTCGCTCACGCGCAGGCTGGCAACCCAGGCCTCGGTGTTGATCTCGCCGCGAATCAGCGCCGCCAAGCCACTCAAAGCCTCGGCCGAGTTGCCTGAGGCAGCGATCGCTGTCGCCAGCAGCGGCACGGCGTCCAGGCCCTCGGAGGCTTGGCCGATCAAGGCCGGGATCTCCGCCGCCGGCGTCCCCTGCCCAAGCAGCTCACCGGCACGGCGGTTGCGGCCCGACGGCGCCAGCACGGTCGCGGTCAGGTCGCCCACCCCGGCGAGGCCGGAGAAGGTCTCCAGCTCGGCACCGCGCGAGATCGCGTAGGCGATGCACTCCTGCCAGACCTGCGCGGCAGCAATGCCGGCAGCATTGAGGCCGAAAGGCTCAGATGCCGCGGCGGCAAGGGCGGCGGCGTTCTTTGCCGCGCCAGCCATCTCGACCCCGGTCACATCGCGCGAGCGCTCGCAGACGAGGCCCGCACGATCGAAGACCTCGCCGAGCTGGTCGCGCAGGTCGGCATCGCCGGAACCGAGCACCAAGGCGGCGGAGCCGGAGACCGCCTCGCGAGCATGGGCGGGCCCGCCCAGACAGGCGACAGCACGGGCGCGGATCCGTTCGCCGACGTACTCGGCGGGTAGCTGACCCAGCGGCGCGATCAAGCCCTTGGTCAGCAGCAGGACCGAAGAACGGTCGCTGACCCGGTCGGCGATCGCGCCGACCGCCTGTGGCAGCGAGCCGGAGGGGATAGCCATGCAGACCAGGTCGAGCCCGGCCAGCTCGATCTCCGACGCGGGACGGACGAGCAGCGAGTCGGGTAGCTCGACCCCCTCCAGGTAGCGACGGTTTTCGCCCGCCTCGACCATCTCAGCCGCCTGCTTGGCAGTGCGAGCCCCGAGTTGCACCTCAAGCCCACCGCGGGCGAGCAGCACGGCAACCGCGGTGCCCCAGCTGCCAGCGCCGATCACGGCGGCGCGGCGCATCGGCGGCAACCCGCCCATCTCTTCCCACTGCAGGAGTACGTTGGGCCAGATCCGTGCGGTCACCGATTCGGCCAGCGGCGGCGAGGGCTCCTCGACCCGGGGAAAGGTCATCGCCTTGCCCAGGCGCACGCGCACCTGCCGCGGGCGAATGCGCCAGGTGCGGCGCACGTGCTCGCTGCCGAAGACGGCGGTGGGAACGACCGGGGCGCCGGTCTGCAGCGCCAGCCTGCCGACGCCACGCTTCGGGGTGCCGAGGGTGCCGCGGCGGATCCGCGTCCCCTCGGGAAAGATGCAGACGGCGCCGCCCCGTTCGACAGCGCGCCGGGCGGTCTCCATCGCCAGCTCATCCGATTCGCCGCGACGGATCGGGAATGCACCGAGACGGGAGAGCAGCCACCCCTGCCAACGACGCTCGAACAGCTCGACCTTGGCGACGTAGCTCATCGGCCGCCGCCAGGGCAGCGCGGCACCGATCGCGAATGGGTCGAGGAAGCTGCGGTGATTGGCGGCGACGATCAGCCCACCGCTGACCCGGCCGTACTCACGGCCAGTGCGGCCGAGGCGGAAGTAGACGAGGAAGAACGGCGTCATGAAGACCCTCGCCAGTAGGTATAGGGGCCAGTTGACGCCGCGGCGGCGCGTGTACTCGTGGTAGGCCTGAAGGCGTTCCTCGGTCACTACCCAGCGCTACACGGGCGGGGGACTGGGGTTACCGCGGGCGGGTCCTGTCACGCCACCCGCCCGACGTGGCTACCAGGCCGACTCGATCAGCTCTGCGAGGTCTTGCCGGGAAGGAGGTTCAGGCGTGAACGCGAGCTCGGGCCGCATCAGCATCGATTCGAGAGCTTGGTCGAGCTTGCTTCGGTCAGCTCCCAGCTCTCCCAGGCCGGCCGGATTGCCGGCGAGCTCGAGGATGCGCGGTTCGAGCCCAGCTGGATCGGTGTCGAGCGCCTCGGTCAGCGAGGCCAGGTGGTCGGGGGCACGCGGGACCATGAAGGCCATCACCCGGGGCAGGATCGTGGCGTTGGTCTCGGCGTGCGGGGTGCCGCAGATCCGCACCAGCGTCTGGCAGATCACGTGGTGCATACCGAATGAACCGGAGTCGATTGCATAGCCGCAGAGGATTGAGCCCTGCGCCAACGCGGCGCGGTTGCGTTCCTCCGGTGCCTGGTCGAGCGAGGCGGCAATCAGCTCGGCGCCGCGCAGCGCGGTCAACTGCGATACCGGGTTGGCGAAGGGCGTGTAGAGAGAGTCGGCGCCGTGGGCGAGGCTGTGGACGGCGCTTGCCCTCAGCGACTTCTCGGCAAGGCTGGTCATCGCGTTGGGATCAGCGATGACCAGCTCCGCCCGGACCAGCAAACCGACCCGATCCTCGGCTCCTGCTGGAAGGCGGTGGACGCCCGTCATCTCTGCCCCCGAGAGCGTTGTCGGGATCGCGGCAACCCGGGCGCCGCTGACCGAGGCGACTGCCTTCGCGGCGTCGACCACCCGACCACCGCCAAGGGCGATCAGCTGCGGCGCCTGCGCCCGCTCAAGCAGGGTGGCCGCGACTTCCGGCACCTGCCCGGACGGAACAGCGTGGACCGCCTTTGCGGCCGCCTCGAGCTCGGGTGCGCCGGGAAGGGCGCGCGGAGTGCTCAGCAGTTCGAAGTCGCCGAAGCCATACTCGTGGAGTAACTGGGGCGCCTGGGCGATGCCGTCATGGCGGAACACCACAACCCGGCCAGCGTCTCTCCAGACAAAGTTTCCGTTCACCCGGTTAGTCGGCGGCGGTACGCGGGTTGACGACCGGGCGAAGGTTCGGTTCGACCTCCGCACGCAGATGCTCATAGTCGGGTGGGAGCGAGAGCTTCTCGCCGAGGTGCTCGAGCGGCTCGTCGACGGTGAAGCCAGGCCCCAGCGTTGCGATCTCGAAGAGGACACCGCTGGGCTCACGGAAGTAGATCGAGCGGAAGTAGAAGCGGTCGATCAGCGGCGTCACCTGCGCACCAGCCGAGATCGCCCTCTCGCTCCATGCCTCGTGATCGTCCATGGTCGAAGCCCAAGCGACGTGATGGACGCTGCCCGCCCCCTGCAGCGAGCGCTCCTCAGGTGGCTCGTCGTAGACGTACAGGCCGCCGCGATTCTCGCCGCGCGCCTCCCAGCCTTCGTCGACCTGCTCGAACTCGAGGGTCTCGAGCAGGCGGCTGCTGGCGCCGGGCGCGGCGGTGTAGGCGCAGACGGCGTGGAAGCCCTGCAGCGCCAGCTCCTTCGGCACCTCGGGGTGCTCGGCGCTCAGCGGCTCGTCGGGCACCTCGACTACAGCCAGCTCGTGATCGAGGCCCTCGGGGTCGGAGAAGCGCAGGCTCGCCCCCGCTCCCTCTGACTCAACGCCATGTGACTCGAGCCGCTCGGCCCAAAAGTCAAGTGCCTCGGTGGAGGCGACGCGCCAGACGATCCGGTGCGCGTCCCCCGCTCCGGCGCGGCCGTCGGGCACCCCGGGGAACTCGAAAAAGGTCAGATCGGAGCCGGCGCTGCCCTTCTCGTCGGCGAAGAAAAGGTGGTACACGGTCGGGTTGTCCTGGTTGACCGTTTTCTTCACCAAGCGCAGGCCCAGCACTCCCGCGTAGAAGTCGACATTCTTCTGCGCGTCGGCCGTTATCGCCGTGATGTGGTGGATGCCCTCAAGCTTCACCGCCGTCACGTATAGCATCCCCAGCGATGAGTCGCGCACGCCGACGCACGGTAAAAGCTCTCGTGGTGCTCGGCTCGGTGTTCGCTTTCCTCAGCGTCTTTGCGATCTGGACCGAGCGCCAGGCGCTCAATACCGACGACTGGGTCGAGACCAGCGGCCGCCTGATCGACAACCAGAAGATCCGCGCCGCCGTCGGCGAGTACCTGGTCGAACAGCTCTACGACAACGTCGACGTCGAAAAAGAACTCGAGGGAATCCTGCCCGGCGATCTCAAGGACCTAGCCGGGCCGGCTTCGGGCGGGCTGCGCCAGGTGGCGGGCAGTGGCGCCGAACAGGTGCTGCAGACCGCAACGGCCCAGGATCTCTGGAAGGACGCCAACCGCAGCGCCCACGAACAGCTCCTGGCGGTGCTGGAAAACAAGAAAGAGGCGGTGGAAACCGACGAAGGCGAGGTCACGCTGCAGCTGGGCAGCCTCATCACCAACCTCGCCGACCAGGTCGGGATCGCCTCGCAGCTGGCGGAGAAATTACCCCCCGACGCGGGCCAGATCACGATCCTTCGATCCGGTGAGCTGAAGACCGCGCAGGACATCGCGGTCGCGATCAAAGGCCTGGCGATCGTGCTCACCTTGCTGACCCTGCTCTGCTTCGGCCTGGCGATCTACCTTTCGCGCGAGAGTCGCTGGGTGACGATTCTCTCCTGCGGGGTCGGGCTGATCGCCGCCGGCTTCGCCGTGATCGTCGCCCGCGAGATCGCCGGTGGCATCGTCGTCGACCAGCTGGTCAAGGAAGAAAGCGTCAAGCCGGCGGCCGAAGCCGCCTGGTCGATCTCCACCTCGCTGATGATCGGCATCGCGACCACGGTGATCGTCTTCGGCGTCCTCTTCGGCATCGCAGGCTGGCTCGGCTCGCCAACCGGCTCCGCCCGCTCTACCCGCCGCTTCATGACCCCGTTTCTGCGCGACTACGCCCCCTACGTCTACACCGGCCTGGCAATCCTCGTCTGCTTCTACTTCCTCTCCGCCTCGGTACAGAACCTGCGCTCCTTCCTGACCACGCTGATCATTGCCGCCTTCGTCGCCTTCGGCATCCACGAGCTGCGCAAACAAACCAGTGAGGAATTCCCCGATGCCGCGCTCGACGATTACTTCGGCGGTGCCAAGGACCGCATGGTCGACGCTGTGAAGAGCGCCGACATCGGCGAGCGCGTCTCGAAACTGCGCCTGCCAGAGGTGCGGAGGCCGGGCGGTGGCGAGGGCGAGGCTGGCCCGGAGAGCGCCGTGGCGCCGGCTGGCGATGAGGACAGCCGCCTACACCGCCTCGAGCGCCTGGCCGACCTGCATGCGAAGGGCGTCCTGACGGACGAGGAGCTCGCCGCGGAGAAGGCCCGGATCCTGGGCGGCACCGGCTCTTGAGGAGAGCCCGCCTCCGGGGTTGAACCGGAAACCTCTCGATTACAAATCGAGTGCTCTGCCAATTGAGCTAGGCGGGCGCGCAGATGAATGATTTTCCTTCTTCGCCGAATATAGAGAGGGTGATCGATAGCGTGGGAACGGACACCGTCACTTTCAGGTATTTGCAGCCGGGCGAGGGCAGTCTTCTAACTAACGCTATTCGTGCCGCCTACGGCGATACCTACGACGTGCACTGGGTCTACGACGAGGTCGAGATCGAGGCACGGCTGGCAGCCGGGACCTACGTCTCCTGGGTTGCCGAGTCAGCCGAGGGAGAGTTGCTCTGCCATGAGGGAATGTGCCTGGCGGCAGCGGGTGACGCAGTCGGCCACTCGGGCCAGGCGGTGACGATGCCCTCGGCGCGCGGCCAGCACCTCTTCACGAGGACCAAGCAGCACCTGATGGACTGGGCCAAAGAACGCGGCCTGGCGGGGATGTACAGCGAGGCGACCGCGGCCCACCCCTACAGCCAGCGCGCCAACCTCGAGCTGGGAGCCCACGAGACGGGATTCCTGCTCGGCTGGATCCCAGCGAGCGTCAGCAACGACGCGGCGACAGACCAGCGACCGCGCCGCCAATCGGCAGCGCTCTTCTACACCAAGCTCAACGACGGTCACGAGCGCGACGTCTACGCGCCGGAGCGCCACGAAGACATCATCCGGCAGACGCTGGAGCTGTGCGAGCTGCGAGGAAAGCTCACGCACCCACCAGCGGGCGTCCAGATCCCCGAGCGAACCGCCCTACACGTAGAGGTGGATGAGGATCACAACCTAGCCCTACTTACTGCCAGCGAACCAGGCACTGACCTGGAGACCGTAGTAGCAGCCGAGCGCCACCACCTCTTCCACAACAAGTGCCTAGACGCCATCTACCTAGACCTCCCGTTGGAGAACCCGGCAACAGCCCTGCTGGCCGACCACCTGGAGCGCCTGGGCGTCTCCTACGCCGGCGTCTTCCCCAACAACCGAACCGACGGCGACGTCCTCCGCATGCAGTCCCTGCACCGAGCCAGAATCACCGCGGACGACCTCTCGGTCGGCTCGGACCACGGCAGCGAGCTGCTCGCCTACGTGCTCGCGGACCTCACCGTTCCTCAAGGCACCGAATGAACAATCAGCAATCGAAACACTTGCTCTGCTGGCAATGGACTCGCTTGGTGAGAAACACCTTTCGGCGCAGGCCCCCCGACTCGAGCGATGGCTCGACAGCCCGTAACCACCCCGCCTCCCTGCTACTCCATCCACCCGGCCGTTGCCAAGGTTCTTGGATCCTCCACCAGACCTGGGAGCCGGATCAGCCGGGACCTGCACGGTGACGTGGCTGCCTGTCGTGTGGGGACCACCTCGAACGCCCTCAGAGCCCCAGACCTCGACGACCTCCCCTTCCAGGGTGCAGCCTCCCCGCCCGGGAGGCAATGAGTGGACCTCTGCTGTTGTCACCGACCCGCGCTCAGGCATCGATCTGGCGGGTTTTCGCTCGCTTGGGGTCAAGCAGTTCAGCGTGCAGCCCTTCCAAGAGACATCGACCGACGAAGCGTGATCGAGCGTCTTCCTCTTCAGCCAGATCGAGGCTCACCGCGGCGATCGGGGCGACCTCCCTACCCGCTAGAAAACGCCAGGACATACTCGGAACGAGCCGCACTCGAAGATTGGCGGGACCGGCAGGGGCAGCAGCCCGATCAAGCCTTCCACCGCTAGCCGCCCGGCGCAGGCGAGATCGGACGCTCGGGTCGACTCCGTCGACCGCCAAGCCAGAGGCGAGAAGCAGTAAAGCCCAAGCATTGTGGGGCTCGAACAACCGCCCGCTCAACGCTCCCCTCCTCGCGCGGTTTTCCACGGCCCAGCGTTCAACCAGCCAGCGATCGCCGATCTTCTCGGATGGCAGCTGGCCTTCGCAATAGATTGCTTATCGCAATAGTTCCATCAAATCGACTTCAACCCACCATCGACTACGGTCCGTTCATGCCAACCGAGAGCGCGGGGAGCGAAGGTTCTCTTCAGGGAGGTCTCATTGCGGTCTATGGGGCGACCGGGTTTACCGGGAGATTGATCGCTCGGGAGCTAAAGCAGCTCGGGGCTAATTTTCTGGTCGCGGGACGGGATCAAAGAAAGTTGGAGGCGCTTTCTGAGAAGCTTGGCGGGGTCCCAACGGCGGCGGTTTCTCTCGATGACCCGGCTGGGTTGCGGAGGATGCTGGAGCCTTGTTCGGTGGCTGTGGCTTGCGCTGGGCCGTTCTCTCTGTATGGGGAGCCGGTTGTGGCTGCGGCTGCGGATACCGGGACGCACTACTTGGATACGACTGGGGAGCAGCCGTTTATGCGGATGGTCTTTGATCGTTATGGCGCGCGGGCGGCTGAGACTGGGGCGGTCTTGGTATCCGGGATGGGGTTCGACTACCTGCCCGGCGACATGATCGCGGCACTTACCGCTGATGGGATGGGGCCGCTGGAGGAGATCGTTGTTGCCTACTGCGTGCATGGGTTTGCGCCCACGCATGGGACGGCGCTTTCGGGGCTCGAGATCATGCGGGGTGGAGATGTTGTCTGGTCCGATGGGGATTGGCGGCCGGCGCCGCGCAGTGCCGATGGGGGTCGCTGGCGCTTTCCCGATCCGGTTGGGGAGCAGCGGATGCTGCGCTACCCCGCCGGGGAGCAGGTCACGGTGCCACGGCATGTCGATACTGCTCGGGTGAGGACGCTGCTCAATGGGATGGTCGTGCCGCCGCGGTTGATGCCGGTGGCTGTCGCCTCCTCTCCCCTGCTCGGACTGGCGATGCGGACTCCGCTGCGCAGCGCGATGGGAGCTCTGATCCGACGCCTGCCGGCTGCGCCCGGAGAAGAGGACCGTAGGAAGGCGCGATTCACGATCAGCTGCGAGGCTCGGGGCAAGTCGGGGGCTCGGCGCGGCATCGTTCGCGGCGGCGATGTCTATGGCCTCACCGCGGTCAGCCTCGCGCACGGGGCACTGCGCTGTGCCGATCCTGGCTATGACCGCAAGGGCGCGCTCGCCCCGGCACAGGCCTTCGACCCCACCTCGTTCTTCGCCGCCCTGGCGGACTTCGGTGTCTCGATCGAGGTCGAGCCGCTGCCCGCCTCTGCCGATCGCTAGACGGCATTTGGCCGCCCATACGGGCACTAGGCTGTGGCGATGCGAAGGGATGGCGTGCCGATACGGAGGTGGAGACGACTCGCCCTACCTGCGCTCGGGCTCGCCATCCTCGCGTTCGCCACGGCCACCTCCCTGGGCGCGACCGGCTCGACCCTGCTGGTCTCCGAGCCCAACGATCCGCACGCCCCCAACCGCCCTACCGAGCACGTCAAACCGGCGATCTCGGGCGACGGCCGCTTCGTCGCTTATGTCGGCAGCGTCGGCTCCGTCGGCAGCGCGGACTCCGTCTCCAGCATCGGCGAAACCGGCACCGGCATCTTCTTGCGCGACATCAGCGGGGCCACCACCCCGGTCAACATCCCCTTCGGCACCAACCAACAGGGGCTCGCCTTTGAAGCGGGGGCGCCATCGCTCTCCGGCAACGGGCGCTCCCTCGCCTTCGTCTCGGAGGACCCGGCGCTCAGCGACGAAGACCTCAACAACTCCACCACGCTGGCGGGGGACACGTTCCCAGTGCGCGACGTCTTCGTCTACGACCGCTCGAGCGGCGCCATCAGCCTTGTCTCCAGGCGCGACGGCCCCAAGGGGCTCGCCGCGAACTCAGACTCCAACCTCCCCTCAATCTCTGCCGACGGCCGCTACGTCGCCTTCGGCACCTCAGCCACCAACTTCCTCAGAGGCGTCTATGGCGGGGTCTACGTCCGCGACCTGCGGACGAAGAAGACGATCCTCGCGGGGCGGGCGGACGGGGCCCAGGGCGAACCGCTGCATGGCGCCTCCAGCCCGTCAATTTCCGCCCACGGCCGCTGGGTCGCGTTCGTCACCGTCGGCCCCAGACGCCGCAACGCACGGCCAGAGATCGCGGTCCGCGACATGGAGTCGCAGAGGACGGTCTTCGCCTCCCGGGCCAGTGGCGCGCACGGCATCCTCGCCGACGATGACTGCGCCGAACCGGCACTGTCGGCAAACGGCCGCTACGTCGCCTTCGCGACGGAGGCGAAGAACCTCGGCCGGAGCGACAGGAGGGACATCGAAGACGTTTTCGTCCGCGATCTGAAGAAGAATCGCACGGTCCTGGTCTCACGGGCCGGCGGCAAACGGGGCGCAGCGGGGGACGGCGATTCCTCGAGCCCCTCGATCTCGGCCAACGGCCGCTACGTCGCCTTCGAGTCCGACGCCGCCAATCTCGGCCCAGCCGACAACGGCGAGGATCCAGACGTCTTCGTCCGCGACATGCGCAGTGGGCGAGTGACCTTGGTCTCCCGGGCGGACGGCAGAGGCATTGCCTCGAACGCGCCCTCAGCCAACCCGGCGATCTCGGCCAGTGGGCGCTTCGTCGCCTTTGAGTCGCGCGGCTCGAACCTGAATCCGGCGGACACGCTGCACTTCACCAGCGTCTTCCGCTACGAACTGCCCTGAGGGCGTCCGGCCGGCGCATATCGGCGTCCTCGGTCGCTCGCGTGCAGAGCACGCCACGCTCCCTGCGTCCTTGATCTGCTTGGCCGGATGGCCTCAGGCGGGTACCTCGCGTGAGTCGAGGTGCGCGGCGACCTTGCGCTTGACGCGCTGCAGGGCGTTGTCGACGGTCTTGGTGTCGCACTCAAGGCGCTCTGCCGTCGCCTCATAGGAGTGACCGTCCAGGTAGAGCGAGAGGACGCGGCTCTCGAGGTCGGAGAGGACGCCGGAGCTACCCGAAAGGCAGGAGACGAGGCTCTCCAGCTCTTCGCTGGCGATCACCTGGTTGACCGGGTCGGTGACGCTGGGCCCGGGGAGGATCTCGTCGAGCGTGGTGTCGGAGTCGCCCGCCGCAGCCGGCGTTTGGCTAAAGGAGACGTACTGGTTGAGCGGCGTGTGCTTGTTGCGGGTCGCCGTCTTCACCGCGGTGATGATCTGGCGGGTGATGCAGAGCTCGGCAAAACTGCGGAAGCTCGACTCGCGGTCGCTGCGGTAGTCGCGAATCGCCTTGTAGAGGCCGAGCAGACCTTCCTGGATCAGGTCGTCGCTCTCTCCTCCGAGGAGGAAATAGGACGAGGCCTTGAGACGGACGAAACCGCGGTAGCGCCGCACGATCGTGTCGTAGGCGTCGGTACGCCCCTCCTTGGCGAGTGCGACCAGATAATGGTCATCAAGCTCAAGTTGAGGGTTGGAGTTTGGCCGGGTGGAGCCGTTGAAATGGCCGCTGGGGAGTCGCAGTTCCTGCGGTGGTGAGGAAAGAGCCACTGATCCTTCTCCTTTGAGATGAAGGGTCGTGGCGCCGATACCTCCCCTGGTGGCGCCCCTATTGACGGGATGGATCTCAGACTCAAGCTGAGGTTCACCCTTGTTGGGGCGGTAGCTTTACCGACCAGCGGAGTTCTGTCAACCCCAAAGTGCGAATTTCTGCACGCCGGTCGGTGGTATGCGGGGAACGCGCGGACCCCCTTTACGGGAGCGAGCGTTGGCGCGTGGCCTCGAAGAGCAGAGAGGAGGCGGCTGCAGATACGTTGAGCGAGTCGACTTTGCCGAACCGAGGAAGGGCGACTAGGCCGTCGCAGGCTGAAGCTACTCGCGGCCTGATGCCTTTGCCCTCGCCCCCGAGGACCAGGACAGTCTGGCCCGTGAGGTCGACTGCCCAGGGAGCGTCGCTGGCCTCGGCGTCGGCGCCCCAGATCCAGAAGCCCGCTGCCTTTGCCTCGGCTAGCCAATCGGCGAGGTTGCGGACGTGGGCGATCTCGAGGTGCTCCACCGCCCCCGCGGAGGTCTTGCAGACCACTGGGGTCACCTCGGCAGAGCGGCGCTCCGGAACAACGACCCCAGCAGCGCCGGCGAACTCAGCCGAACGACAGACTGCTCCAAGGTTGCGCGGGTCCTGAACCTGGTCGAGGGCGACGATCAACGCATCGGGCCGACGCAGCAGCGCCTTCGGGTCGCCATACGGATACGGATCGACCTCGGCGACGACCCCCTGGTGGTCGGGCGAGCCACAGAGCCGCTCAAGCTCCACGTCCGAGCTCTCAGGCACGCGCCAGACCTGCCGCACGCGCCGCTTGCCGCGTTCCGCCTCCGCGACCGGCTGTTTCCCGTAGATGAGCTGACTTGCCATCTAGACCTTGGGAACGAGGCTGGGGCCAGCAGCCGAGTCCCTGACTTCCCAGCCGAGCGCCGCAAGCTCGTCGCGAATCGCGTCAGCGCGCCCGAAGTCCTTCTCGGCGCGTGCCGCCTCGCGCTCCTCCATCAGCTTCCGTGCGACCTCGTCGGTCTCAACTCCCTGATCCGGCTGGGTAAGGGAGCTGAGACCGACGAGATCCAGCATCTCGAGCACCGCCTCTGCTGCCCCGGGCACCTCCCCCCGGTTCGCTTCTGCAACAAGCTCGAACATCTCGGCCATGGCGCGGGGGGAATTGAAATCGTCAGCGAGAGCTTCACGGAACGCCTCGAGGCGAGCGCCGGGGGGTCCCCCGACGGGAACTTGTGAGCCGGCGGGATCAGAGCCTGCGCCAGGCGATTCGACGCGGGTTCCAGGCGGGGGACCCCCCGGCGCTCGCTCGGCATGCACCCTGAAGAAATTCCGCAGTCGCTCGACCCGAGCAACGGCCTCGTCCATCTGCTCCGAACCGAAGGCAAGTGGCTGCCGGTAGTGCCCAGAGATCAAGTAGGCAACCACGGCCTCGCGCCCGTATCGATCGAGCGCCTCGGACAACTGGAAGATGTTGCCCTCGGATTTAGACATCTTCTCAGCGGCGGTCTCGATCATCCCGTTGTGCATCCAGAGGTGGGCAAACGGCCGCCCTGCCGCCTCGGATTGGGCGATCTCGTTCTCGTGGTGGGGAAAGACGAGGTCGGAACCACCCCCGTGGATCGCGAAGGAGCGGCCGAGCTCGGCCTCAGCCATCGCCGAGCACTCGATGTGCCAGCCGGGCCTCCCCGGGCCCCAGGGCGAGTCCCAACTCGTGTCCTCGCCCTCCTTGTGCGCCTTCCAGAGGGCGAAGTCGAGCGGGTCCTCCTTCAACGACGCGGAGCCCGCCTCCTCGCCCTGGTCCATGTCCGCGGTGCGCCGGTTGGAAAGCTTGCCGTAGTCGCCGAAGTTACGCACGCGAAAGTAGACGTCGCCGCCAGACTCATAGGCGTGTCCCGACTCGACCAGATCGCTGATCAGGGCGACGATCCCGTCGATCGTCTCGGTCGCCAGCGGCTCGGCATCGGGACGGCCTAAGCCAAGACGGTCGGTGTCCTCGAAGTAGGCCTGCGTCATCCGCCCGGCGAACCCGGCCGAGGACTCACCCGCAGCCAGTGCCGCGTCGTAGATCTTGTCGTTGATGTCGGTGACGTTGACGACCAGCTTCGCTCGGTAGCCCTCGGAGCGCAGAAACCGCGCCAGCAGGGAGAAGATGACGAATGGGCGGGCGTTGCCGATGTGGATTCGGCTGTAGACGGTGGGGCCGCAGGCGTAGATCCCGACCTCACTGGCCGGGTCGAGCGCGCGCAGCTCGCCGCTCAGCGTGTCCCTGATCCGCACCTCTCGCATCGGGGCGGATGCTAGAGAGGACTAGAACGTCCGGTAGCCCGCGCCCGAGTCGGCAGACTCGTTGCGCGACCAAGTGGGTGCAGTTTGATCGGCCGCGGCGAGCACCTCGCGCCGCGCTCGCTTGGCGCTGGCCTTGATCTCGTCCTCAGCGGCGCGGCGCAAGCGCTCCTCGCGCTGTTCGGCCTGGCCGCGGATCCGCTCCGACTCGGCCTGCAGCTGCTCCTCGGCCCGCACCCGGGCCTTCTCGGTGGCCTCGCCTTCAACCTTCTCGATCAGCTTGCGAACCCGTTCCTCGGCCTCGCGGCGGACGTCAACGGTGCCCTGCATCACCCGCTCCTCGATCTCGGCCTCGAGCCGGACGGCGAGCCGGTGTGACTCCTCGGCGCGCGCCTCGGCCTCAGCGGCGCGCTGCTCGGCGGCAGCGACGCACCGGTCGGCATCGGCCTGCGCCTCCTCCAGCACCTCGCCGGTTCGCTTCGAAGCTTCCTCTTCGGTTCGCTTCACCGCCTGCGCAGTCACCTGGTCGGCCTGCGCTTTGGCTGTGGTCAACTGCGTTGCGAACGCCTCGCGGTCGGCCTCGGCCGCCCGCTGCGCCCGCTCGAAGGCTTTCTCCGCACGATCCCGTGCCCCCTCGGCGTGCGCCACACGCGCCTCGGCCGCGCGCCGCTTGTGGCGCTCGGCGGTGATCCGCTCACGGCCCTGCTCGCCGAGCTTGACCAGCGTCGCCTTCGCCCGCTGCTTGATCTCGGCCCGGCCCTTCTCGGCCCGGCTCTCCACCTCGGCAAGAGAACGCTCTGCTTTGGCGACCCGCTCCTCGCTCTGCCGGACCCACTCCAGCGCCTGGCTGGCTACGCCCTGGATCTCTCCAGTCGCCTCGCTCAGAGCGTTCAGGTTGACGGCGGGCTCACCCACTCGCCGCAACCTACTACCGACCCCGGAGGCGATGCCAGCGACCCGAAGTTCGAAACCCCGCAATTAGCGCGGAGGGGTTTGGTCTACGCGGACTTCTCGGCTTCACGCGCGTGCAATTCGCGCTTGAGGACCTTGCCGGTTGCGTTGCGAGGAAGCTCCGGCAAGAACTCGACTTCGCGCGGCGCCTTGTAGCCGGCGAGGTGGGCCTTGACGTGGGCCTTCAGCTCATCGTCGGACACCTCGGCCTCCTCGACAAGTACCACGAAGGCTTTCAACCGCTGCCCGAACTCAGCATCCTCGACCCCGATCACCGCCACCTCGACCACTGCCTCGTGGTCGGCCAGCAGGTCCTCGACCTCGCGCGGGAAGACGTTCTCGCCACCGGAGACGATCATCTCGTCGTCGCGACCATCGATGAAGAGCCGCCCGGCGGGATCGACGTGGCCAACGTCACCACTGCTCAGCAGGCCGTCGATCGCGTCTTTGTTGCCGCCGCCGGTATAGCCCTCGAAAGACATCTCGTTGCCGACGAAAATCCGCCCAACGTCGCCCCTCGGCACCTCTTGCCCCTCGTCGTTGTAGAGGCGCAGAACCGTGCCACGCGGTGGGCGCCCCGCCGTGCCCGGCGCCGCCCGCAGGTCCGCCGGCGTGGCGACCGTCGCGTAGGCGACCTCAGTTGAGCCGTAGAGGTTGTAGATGTTGTCGCCGAAGCGGTCCATCCAAGCGATCGCCAGCTCGCCGGGCAGCGCCGAGCCAGAGAGTGCCGCGATCCGCAGCGAGGAGAGGTCGTAGGAGGCAAGCGTCTCCTCTGGCAGTTGCAGGATGCGCTGCAGCATCACCGGCACGACAGCGAGCACCTGCGCACGATGCTCCTGCACCGCGCGCAGCGTCTCCTCCGGATCGAAGCGCCGCCGCAGCACGACCGTCGATGACGCCGTCATGCTCATCGCAAAGTGGAAGAGACCCCAGGAGTGGAAGAGCGGCGCCGCGATCATCATCGTCTCGCGGCTGCGGTAGGGGATCCGATCGATCAGTGCCGCAAGGACCATCAGCCCGTCGGGACTCGAGCGCTGAGCCCCCTTAGGCGTTCCGGTCGTGCCCGAGGTGAGGACGACGAAGCGGGGCGGGGTCGGCGGAGGCTTCAGGTTCGAGTCAGGAGCCGAGGCGATCAGAGAGTCCAGCGTCGGTACGTCGGCCTCGCCCTCGCTCCAGCCGACCACCCTCTGCACGCCCCCCTCCACGCCGCCGAGCAGCTCGGTGAACTCCTCGTCGTAGACGAGCGCCTTCGGGCTCTCGCGGCGCGTCACCTCAGTCAGCTGGGGTCCGGCGAACATCGTGTTCAGGTAGAGGGCGCTGGCGCCGAGCTTGGCCGCGGCGAGCGTCGCCTCGATGAAGCCACGGTGGTTGCGGCACATGATCCCGATCCCGTCCCCGGGGCCGATGCCCATCCGCTCGAAGGCGTGGGCAAGCGAGTTGGAGCGCCGGTGGAGCTGCTCGAAAGTGAGCGAGCCGCGTTCGTCGATCAGCGCCGTCTCCTGCGGATGGCGAATCGCCGCGGTCGTGATGCCGAGAGCAGGCGAGGCACCCCAGCGCAGGAAGGCAGAAATGACCCTTGCGGATTTATCGGGGCGCTGCGGGGCGAGGATGCCGGCCTCACGAAGCACCTTGACCTCAAAGACTTTGTCCGAGGCGGCCTGCCGCGCCGCTGCTGCGATCGATCCGAGCTTGCCCATAAGGGAACGGAACCCTATTCGCTCTCCACTGAAGCCACGGCTAGGCAGGCGATTCCCTCGCCGCGACCGATCCAGCCCATGCCCTCGTTGGTCGTCGCCTTGACGCTGACCCGGGTTGAGGTGACGTTGGCAAGGGTGCGCTCCATCTCGGCCCGGTAGGGCCCCAGCCGCGGTGCCTCGCAGATGACGGTCGCGTCGATGTTCAGGATGCGGCCGCCGATCGTGCCGACCACGGTGCTCAGCATGTCGATCGAGTCGGCACCGCGCCAGCGCTCCTCGTCGTCGGGAAAGAGCGTGCCGATGTCGCCCTGGCCGGCCGCACCGAGCAGCGCGTCGATCACCGCGTGGGTGAGCACGTCGGCGTCGGAGTGGCCGCTGAGGCCGAGCTCGTGGTCGATCTCGATCCCGCCCAGAATCAGGGCGCAGCCCTCGGCGAAGCGGTGACTGTCGTAGCCGATTCCGACGCTCATTAGCTCAGCGATTCTCGCCTACCCCGGCGGGAAGCGGCGCCAAACTCCGCTGGCGGCGCTCGAAGACGCTGATTTCCCCCACGTCCAGCTCGCTAAGGAACTCCAACGCGCGCTCATAGCCAAACCCAACCTGCTCGGGCAAATGGGCGTCGGAGGAGAGGGCGAAGGGGGCGCCGGCCTCGACGCACATCTCGGCGAAGGCCCGTGACGGGTAGAGCTCGCCGACAGGCTTGCGCAGCCCCGCGGTCGAGATCTCAACCGCGATTCCGCTCTCGACGATCGCCTCGACCGCCGGCTCGTAGTAATGGCGCGGGTCGCGTTCGGGCAGCGGCCTGGCGCGACCCCAGACCTTGACCAGGTCGGGGTGGGCGAGAATGTCAAAGAGGCCACTGCGCGCGCACTCGGCCAGCGCCTCGAAGTAGCGGCGCCAAACCTCGTCGGCGTCTCCCCGTCCCTCCCAGACGTCCCAGCCCTCGTGGTCGACAGCTGCCTCGCCCACGAAGTGGACCGAGCCGACCACGTAGTCGAAGTCGCGCGCCTCGAGCAGGTTCGCCGTGCGGTCCTCGGCGCCGGGGACGAAGTCGCACTCGACGCCGAGCTTGAGCCCGGCGCCGCGGACGAACTCGCAGTAGGCGTCGATGTCGTCGCGCGCCTGCTCCTCCCAGAAGGGATGGCGCCAGAGCTCGAGTGCTTGGGTGAAGCGGTAAACGTGCTCGGAGACGCCCAGCTCCTCGACCCCAGCGGCTGCTGCCGCCTCGCGGTAGCGCTCGACGTTCTCCGCCGTGAAGAAGCGCTCGGGCGGCGTATTTGGCTCGTCTGGGCGCAGGTGCAGGTGGTAGTCGGTCAGCATCCCTTCACGTTATGACCTAGGAAGACGTGCCGGTAGTTAGCGGCCCATATGGGCCGCTAACTACCGGCACGTCACGTCCGCTTGACGTGCGTAGGATCGCTGCATGGTCCACCTGCGGATCGTCGTCCCAACTGACCGGTCCCAAAAGGTCCTGGGCCTGCTCGAAACGACGCGCTCGGCCTGCAACGTTGTCTACCTCCCCGGCGCGGCGCGCCAGCCGAGCGGGGACGTGGTCCTCTGCGACATCGCCCGCGAGGACGCCAGCGTCCTGATCGGGGACCTGAAGGAGCTCGGGGTGGCGCGGGACGGCTCGATCGCCCTCGAGCAGATCGACTCACAGATCTCCGACGTGGCCAGGCGGGCCGAGAAGGCAGCGCGGGGCGCCCCATCCGACGCCGTCGTCTGGGAGGAGGTCGAGGCCCGCACCTCGGAGAGCAGCGAGCTCGGCGGCAACTTCCTCATTTTCATGGCCCTCGCCTGCCTGATCGGCTCGGTCGGGATCTTCACCGGCTCGCCGATCCTGATCGTCGGCGCGATGGTCGTCGGTCCCGAGTTCGGTCCCCTGGCGGGGTTCTGCGTAGCGATCGTCGAGCGTCGCCGGGGGCCCGCGCTGCGTTCGCTGACCGCCCTCACCGTCGGCTTCCCGGCCGGGATCACGGCCGCCTTCCTCTTCACCCTGATCTGCGTCGCCACCGGCCTCGTCGATGCCAACTTCAAAAGCATCGACAACCCGCTGACGCAGTTCATCGCCGAGCCGGACGCGTTCTCGATCATCGTCGCCGTCTTCGCCGGCACGGCCGGCGTCCTCTCGCTCACCTCGGCAAAGTCCGGAGCTCTGATTGGCGTGCTGATCTCGGTGACGACGATCCCGGCCGCGGCCAATATCGGGGTCGCCGCAGCGCTCGGCAACTGGGACGACTGGCTAGGCGCGATGACCCAGCTCAGCCTCAATCTGATCGGCATCGTCGCTGCGGGGGTCTGCACCCTCTACATCCAACGCAGGCTCTTCGAGCGACGGCGCACGCGCCACCTGGGTGACGGAACCCGGGCGGCAGCAGGCCTACCGGCCGAGCGGGGCTAGCCGGAAGAACGCTCGGCGATGAGCAACTCGGCGACGCGCAGGTCCAGGGGCGTCGTCACCTTGAGGTTCTCGGGCGGCGCGGGGTGGATCAGCACCCGGCCCCCTGCCGCCTCGAGCAGCATCGCCTCGTCAGTTGCGGCCTCCACTTGGGCGGGGTCCGCCTCGAGCGCGCGGCGCAGGGCATCGACCCGGAACACCTGAGGCGTCTGCGCGGCCCACAGGCGTCCGCGATCGACAGTCGTTTCCACCACGAGGGGTGCATTTGCCCCGTATAGCGTGGTCAACGCACCTCTCGTTCCCTCTCCGGAGGCCGAACCCGCCTTCCCTACCTGCTTGATCGTGTTGGTCACGGGCTCCGCAGCTATGGCTCCGTCCGCCCCGGGGTCGGCGGCAAGGGTCGCGACGACGCCCTCGATCAGCTCGGGAGTGACCAGGGGACGGGCCGCGTCGTGGATCGCAACCAGCTCGGTCCCCACCGCCGCGAGGGCGTTGGCAACGGACTGCGAACGGGTGGCGCCGCCGTCGACGACACCCAGGTCATGACCGCCGAGGTCGTGGATGTGCTCGGGCGGACAGGCGACGACGATCGAGCGCACACCGGCGGTGGCGCGCATCGCCGCGATCGACCACTCGATCAGCGGCCGGCCGGCAAGTGGCACGAAGGCCTTCGGGCCGCCGGCTCCGAGCCTCTCCCCGGAGCCGGCAGCCGCGATGACCGCGGTCACGGATGGTGCGGAACTGCTAGGCAGCGGTGGCGGCGAAGCGCTCCTCCAGCAGCCCGTCGAGGTATTCCTCCGCGCCCTCCTCGTCCTTGTCGAGCGCGTACATGAACTCCGACGCGAGGATCTTCTTGGCCCGCGTGTACATCTGCTTCTCGCCGGTGGAGAGTCCCTTCTCCATCTCGCGGAGCGCCAGGTTGCGGACGACCTCGGCGAGCTCGAACACGTCGCCGGTCTTGATCTTCTCGCGGTTGTACTTGAAACGCCGGTTCCAGTTTTTCGGCATCTCCGACACGTCATCGGTGAGGACGGATGTGACCTTCTTGATTTCGACCTCGTCGATGACCCGCCGCAGCCCCGCCTTGCCGGCGTTTTCGCAGGGAACCATCACGGTGAGTTCGTTGTGGAGGATCTTGATCGTGAGGTATTCACGCTCCTCACCCATCAGCTCCCGCGCCTCTTTCTTCATCACCAAGCCAGCGCCGTGATGCGGATAGACGACCTTGTCGCCCTCCTCGAAGTCGCAGACGTACTCGACTTCCTCGATGCTTACCTCGGTGGTCTCCTCTAGCTGGGGAATCGCTTGCTCCTTTCCATTTGCGACGGCCTCTGTGTGGCCGTCAACTCTGTAAGTGCCGGTCGACCAACTCGACCTCCCGGAGCCTCCGCAAGCCCTCGCGGATGTCCTTGGCCCTGGTCTCGCCGACGTCCTCGACCGCTTCGAGGTCGACATCGGACGCCGCCAGGACCTGCTCCAGACCGCCCAGGTCTTGGATGATCTTCTGGACGACGAGCTTGGGGATGCGCGGGATGCGACCCATCACGCGGTAACCGCGTGGCGCAACCGGAAAGTCAAGGGTGTTGAGCTTGCGGTCGTAGCCGAGCAGCTCGGCGAGACGACCAAAATCGAGCACGTCCTCATGCGGCAGCCTCGCCAGCGAATGCAGGACGGTGGTCAAGTTCTGCTCGGAGTCTTCGACCGAGTAGTCGCGGATCAAGGCCGACTTGTCGGCGTTGACGCCGACCATCGTCTCCTCCAGCTGCATCTCGATCAAGCGACCCTCGGTGCCGAGCTCGACGATGTAGCGCTCGACCTCGACCGCCATCCGCGTCGTCAGCTCGGCCCGCTGCAGGACGGTGAGTGCGTCGTAGAGGACGCCGCCGCCCTCGAACTCGAGCACGGTGAGGCGGTCGGAGACCTGTTCGAGCCGCTCGCGGTACTTCTCCAACGTCGCCAGGCCCTGGTTCGCCTTGGCGAGGACCGCGGGGATCTCCTGCAGGATGTACTTGGTCCCCTCGACGTAGAGGGAGACGACGTCGCGGCGCTGCGAGATCGCCACAACCAGCGCGTCGGTCTGTTTGGAGACGCGCTCCGCGGTGCGGTGGCGGGTGCCGGTCTCCGAGGAGAGGATCGTCGGATCGGGCATCAGCTGGACGTTTGCCCAGACAATCTTGGTCGCCTCGGCGTTGAGCACGATTGCGCCGTCCATCTTTGCCACCTGGTAGAGCATCGCCGGCGTGTAGTCGATGCCGAGCTCGATCCCGCCGGAGAGCATGTGCGAGATGTCGCCCGGATCGCCGACAACGATCAGGCCGCCGGTGCGGGCGTGGACGATATTGTCGATACCCTCACGCAGGGCGCCACCTGGAGCGACAACATCCAGGGCCCTCAGTAGCCGGGGATCTTGCCGTTCCGCTAGCTCGTGAAGCTCATCCCCTGGCGGCGAAGACATCTAGTCTAGGATGGCAAATTCCGCTCTACAATGCGGTCTGCCTAATCCCTAGTGGAAAGGTCGGGTAAGTCGTTGTCAAGCGCATCCGTCACTTAGGCCTATGTCGGTAGGCGTTCCACTTAACTTTTTGGGTGAATTCGAAGCGATCGTCCGCGGGAATGCGGTGACCGAAAAAATACAAGACGTTCCACCCCTATCGACATAGGTCTAAAGCCGCTTAGAGGTGGAAGTGCCCCGCCAATGGGAGCGGTGCATGCGGCATGTCCTGTAGGAGCGCAAAGCGCCGAGACGAGCTGACGTTCTCGCGGGTCGGTAGCTAACGACCGTGGGGCGCTGGGCGTTGAAGCCTGTCGGAAGGAGGGGCCGGTTCGTCAGTGGGCGCCGGTCAGGTCGCGCTCGGGATCGATGCCCCAGCGCGCCCCGACCGTCGCCAGCTCACTGTCCAGCGCCCAGCGGTCGGGGCGCTCCTCCCCCTCGTGCCCGGGGTTGGCCCCCTTCAGCGCCATGCAGCCGGTGTTGTCGCCGACGGCACGGATTGCGGCGATGTCCTCCTCGTCCAGGCGTTGTTCCGGCAGGTTCGCCAGCTCGACCCGCTTGGCCTCGATCGGACATGTTTCCGGCCCAGCCTCCTGGATCAGGGTCGGGACGACGCACTCAACCGCGGGGTGGGCGAGGTTCCACTGGCAGGCGAGCTGGATCGGGGTCAGCCTCGCCTGTTCGGCGGTCGGCAGCACCTGCTCCAGCTTCCCCAGTCCGGCCTCGATCCAGCCGTCTGGGCGGAAAGCGCGGTGGTCTCCCTTGGCCAGCTCCATTCCCGGCCGCAGATCGCCCCAGAAGAGACCGCCGTAGTCGACGACGCGGGTGATCACCTTGACGCCGTGGCGAGCGGCCGCCTCGAGGCAGAGCTCGCCGGGCCAGGGCTCAAACGGGTTGAGGATGATCATCGCCCACTCGATCCGCTCGCCGAAGCGCTCGATGCAGGAAATCAGGTCGAGGGTGAAGCCGTTGGCGGGGCCGGGTGCGATGCCGATCTGGCCGGTCAAGTCCGCCTCGCGCAGAGCCGCCATCCCGTCCCAGACCGCCTCGCTGGAGTAACCGATGCGGTCGGGGTTGTGGAGCAGCAACAGGTCGAAGCGCTCAGCGCCGAGCCGCTCCAAGCTCCGCTCGGTCGCCATCCGCAGGTAGTCGGCGTACTCATCAGAGCCGCGCAGGCGCGGGTCGGTAAAGCGGGGGAAGCCGCGCGGTCCGTCGCGCTCGCCCTCGTAGAAGTCGTGGCCGACGGCGCCAACCAGGGAGTACTCCCCCCGCGGAACACCGCTCAGCGCCCGGCCAAGGATCAG
>CAVYSQ010000005.1:0-18827 GCA_963771265.1 uncultured Solirubrobacterales bacterium | reverse complement strand
CGATGGTTCGTTCGGCAGAGACCGCGGCGGAGACGTATGCCACCGACAGCGGCGGTCTATACACCGGGCTGGATGCCACTGACCTGCCCAAAATCGAGGAGACCATTACCACCGGGGTAAGCACGACCAAGCCCTATCTCCTAAGCGCAACCCCGATAGAAGAAGACAAAGGTTACGAAGTGACCGTGAAATCGGGGGCAACCAGCAACACGTTTACGATCAAACGCACGGCGGCTGGAATTACCAGCTTCACTTGTACCACCACTGGAAATGCAGGCTGCCCATCTGATGGAAGCTGGGACTAGTCTCATTTAAGAGGATTGATGGTCTGGCCTGAAGGCCAGGCTACGGTAAAGGCGGGCCTTCGGGCCCGCCTTTTCTTTACCCATTTTCGGCTGGACGAATGGCTGATTTGTCCATCCACGAGCGCTAGAGCTGAGGGTTTGCGGGCGACTCGCTCAAGGTAGTGGGCCGTTCGTTCGATGGAAAGGACGCATGGCCCTCCACAATCGTCTTTTCCCTGCCGGACACCGAGCAATGCGACGCGGGACCGCGGGCCCGAGCCGGCGGCTCGCCTCCGAGGCTGGCTTCGCCGTGCCGACGGTGACGCTGATGCTCCTTGCGGCGCTGGCGATAGCCGGCGCCGCGGTTTCGACCTCGATCGGCGGGCAGAGGGGGACGGTGCGAGATCAGGAGACGAAGACCGCGCTGGCCGTCGCCGAGTCGGGCGTCGAACAGGCGCTGCTCCAGTACAACCGCTACGGCCTGGTCGAGGATGCCGCTCCCTGTGCGCCGGTGGGCGGAACCGTCCCCGACGCCGAAGGCTGGTGTCCCGAAGTGAGTGGCACCGTGAACGGCGCTGCGGTCAGCTACCGCGTGAAGCCGACCAGCACTGAAATGAGCGCCGGCAAAATCGCCTGGACCGAAATGGAGGTCGTCTCGGAAGGGACGCTCGCCGGGTTGACGCGACGGGTCGACGTGACCGCGAATTCCTCCGCCGGCCAGAAATTCTTCATCGATGCGACGGTCAAGTCGAAAGAAGGGATCAACGTCGCCTCGAACGCCGAGATCCACGCCGGCACCGCCACCAACGGCGACATCAATCTCGACGGGATCCAGTGCGGCGCGGCGACGGTGGGAGTCGGCAAAGAACTGAAAGGCAAAGGCGGCTACTTCGCCGACGTCGACTGCGGAATCCCTGGGGGAGAGCCTCCGGAAAGCGAAATCGACCTGCCTGCTGTGAACCCGGGCACCACGGCGACCGTCAACGACAACTACCGATTGTTCGCACTGGACCGGATCAGCGGCAACAAAAACAGCGCCTGCTTCAACGGACTCAACGGTACGGGTAAAAAAGACAGCTCCTGTGGCCCACGTGAGCTGCGGGTCGGCAGCAACAGCTCGGTCACTCTGGGCGGCAAGGTCTACAGCTTCTGCAAACTGACGCTGAGCAGCAACAGCTCCATCTACATCGCCGAAGGCAAAGAAGTCGAAATCTATTTTGATTCGCCCGAGGCATGCGACTACGAGGACGGAGTGACGCAGCTCGAACTGAACTCGAACACGCGAATCACTCCGATCTCCGGCAAATCGGGCAGCGCGGCCCTGTACTTCGTCGGCTCGCCCGATCTCAGCACCAACGTCTACCTGAACAGCAACACCTCGGTAGAAGAAGACGTCGTCTGCCAGCAGAACTTCGTCATCTACGCTCCCTACACCGACATCAACCTCGACAGCAACACGTGGTTCTGCGGAGCGATGGCGGGCAGGACGGTGAACCTCAAATCTTACGCCCAGGTCTGGAGCAGCAGCGGCGTCGAGAAATTCTTCCTTCCGCTGACGGCGCCGCACTACGAAATGTCCCGTTTCGTCGACTGCACGGCCGGCCCGGTGGCCGGCGCCCCCGACGAAGGCTGCTGAGCATGGCATGGATCGGCGACACGGCCGGAGCGCTGCGCCGGTCGGAGCGGGGCTTCACCCTGATCGAGCTGCTCGTGGCGGCGACGATGGGGATGGTCGTGGTGGGCGGCGCCGTCACCGTGTTCATCGGCGCGGTCCGCAGCGAGCCCCGGGCCAGCTCCAAGGTGACGGCGATCCAGCAGGGCCGAGTTGCCGTCGACCGGATCACTCGAGAGCTGAGGCAGGGGGTGGACGTGTCGATCGCGAACGCCGACGAGGTGTCGTTGGTGACCTACGTCAAGCAGTCCCCCTGCGGAGGCGCGCCGGCGAACGAATCGAGAGCCTGCCAAGTCACCTACAGCTGCGCGGCGGGCGAATGCCTGCGAACGGTCGAAGAGCCGAACGCGAGCTCGGCTGGCGCCGCTGTGCAGGTCGTCAGCGGGCTCTCCTCCAATGCGGTCTTCAGCTACTCGCCGAGCCTGGTGAACCCCGATTACGTCGGCGTCAGGCTTTCCTTCGAGGCGCAGGAAGGCGGCCCGGTCGTGATCTCGGACGGAGCCGCCCTGCGAAACGGGGAATCGTGATCCGGGCCGGAGCGAGTCGAGCGATGAGGCGGCTCGCAAAGGGGGAGCGGGGCCTGACCGTGGTGGAGGTCGTCGTCGCGGGGATGATCCTGGTGGTCGGCAGCCTTGGGGTTCTCGGCATGGTCGACACCGCAACCCGCAACACTTTCCGTGCCGAGCAGAGCCAGACCCTCAACAACGTCCTGCAGCGGGAGATGGAGAAGATCCGCGAACTTCCGTACGAAGACGTCGCGCTGAGTGCCCTGCCGGCGCAGGAAAGCGATCCGGGCAATCCCAACTCGCGAGTCTCGAGCACCGCGTTCTATGTCAGGCGGAACGGCACCGGCTTGAGGCCGATGATCTCCGGCGGATCGGTCGTCGCTGGTCCGGAGCCGTTCCAGGTCGAGGACGTAAAAGGGTCGATCTACCGGTATGTCGTCTGGGACGCATGCCCGGGAGCGTCGTGCGCCGACGGTGACTTCCTCAAGCGGGCGATCGTCGTCGCCAAGCTCGACGCCACGGCTAGCGGCGGCGCCAACCGCCGCTACCAGGAAATCCAGAGCCAGATCGTCGACCCACAAGCCGAGCCGACGGAGAACCCGGGACCAACGCCAGGCGATGCCACGGTGACGTCGTGGATCCTCTGGCTGACCGACACGCCGTGCGATGCCGCTCAACCGCAAACGCCAGCGGAAAGGACCGCGGTGGGCGACCATCTCAGCCACAACACGCGCGGGACCTGCGCAAGCGGGGTGAAAAACGGCAACGAACCGGGCGCTCCAGACCTGCTCTGGCCGGAGGCGCCGCCGCTCTCAGACGAGAGTCCCGTTTACGACTACGCCACCGACGTCGAGCCCATAACCGCACCGGATTTCGACAAGGGCCTGCAGATCATGAGGGGTAGCGATTGCGGAGCGATGCCGGCCGCCACCGTGGCCGTTGCGCCGGAGGCCGACGCGACGATGTTCCAGAAGATTCACAAGTGGGTGACGCCGCCGATCAACACGACGGACCTGGCGCTGACCGGCGAAGCCAAGCTCAACCTCTGGACGCAATCGATCGAACACGGCGTCTACCCGGCGACGATCTGCATCTGGCTCTTCGTGCGCCAAGGCAGTACGGACACTGCCCTGACTCAGGCTCTCGAAAGCCGTCCCTACGCCACCTACGGCGCATCGACCTGGCCGAACGTGGGGTGGTCGGAAATCAAGGTCTTGCTCGACTTCAAATCTGCCACTGGCGGCGAAGTCTCGCTGCCAAAAGACTCCCGCTTGGGACTTGCGCTCAGCGTCGACGACGGCTCGGGCAGCGGCATTCAGACCCTCTACGACGAGCCAACCTTCGACAGCCTCCTCTCGGTCGGAACCACCGGCACGTTGCCGGAATGGCCGTAAGCGGCCGACCTCGTCCTTAGCCTACGAGTGGCGATGGCGGCGATCCTCCTCTTCCCGGCCGGGTTGATCTTCGGCAGCTTCCTCACGGTTGTCGCGCACCGGGTTCCCCACGGCGAATCGGTCGTGGGCGGGCGCTCGCACTGCCCCAGCTGCGGCGCGCAGATCGCTGCCTACGACAACGTGCCGGTGGTCTCCTGGCTCCTCTTGCGTGGAAGAGCCCGCTGCTGTGGGGCGCCGATCTCACCGCGCTACCCGTTGACTGAGCTGGCGCTCGGGCTGCTCTATGTGGTGACCGGGGTCGTCCTTTGGGACGACCCGGCGGAGCTCGCACTCGGCCTCGTCTTCGTCACGGTCCTTCTCGCGATCACGCTGACCGACCTTGAGCAGCGGATCATTCCCAACAAGATCCTGCTCGTCGCCGCGGTGCTAGCGGTGGCGATCGTCGCAGCCACCGATCCTTCCAGCCTGCCGGAACGGGTCATCGCCGCCGCGGCGGCGGGCGCCCTTTTCTTCATTGCAGCGCTGGCCTATCCACGCGGGATGGGCCTCGGCGACGTGAAGTTGGCGGCGACGATGGGTCTCTTTCTGGGCCGCGACGTCGCGCCGGCGATCTTCGTCGCATTACTGGTTGGCTCGCTGGTCGGCTTGGTCTTGATTGCCCGCGATGGGGCGGCGGCGCGGAAGCGGGCAATCCCGTTTGGGCCGTTCCTCGCTCTCGGCGGCGTAGCTGGCCTGTGGGCGGGGGAGCAGATGATCGACTTGTACCTGGGCCTCCTCTAACTCATACGCCGCCTAGGTTCGTGCCTGGCTCGTAGGTCCGTCCAGTTTTTCAATAAATGAGTAGTTGCAAGGCGAAAGGTCTGCGGCCTTTCTGTCGATCCATGGGAGGCGTGCCCTCCTTCACCCTTACCAAGCAGAAGACCGGACCCGTGGTCGGCCTCGACATCGAGGCCGGCAGCATCGCCGCGACCGAAGTGAGCGCAAACGGCTCGATGCAGGTGACCGCCTCGGCGATCGGACCGCTGGAGCCAGGCGCCTTCCACGAGGGCGAGGTAATGAACCCGGAGCGCCTTGCGAGCGCCCTCAAGTCCCTCTTCGCCGAGAACAAGCTCTCCAAGCGGGTGCGGCTGGGGATCGGCAACCAGCGGCTCGTCGTCAGGACGATGCGGCTGCCGGCGATCGAGGACCCAAAGGAGATGGAGGCGGCGGTCCGCTTCCAGGCCCAGGAGCAGGTGCCGATGCCACTCGATCAGGCTGTGCTCGAGCACCAGGTCGTCGGCGGAGCTGCGGCCGAGGAAGGTGGCGTTGCCCAGGTTGATGTGGTTGTCGTCGCTGCACGCCGCGAGATGGTCGCATCCTTCCTCGAGCCGATCCGTCGCGCCGGCCTCGAACCGGTCGGGGTGGACCTCTCTGCCTTCGGCATGATCCGCGCCCTGGCGGGGGAAGTTCAAGGCGATGATGTGCCGCCATCGGAAGACGCCGTTACGGTCGATCGCCCGCAGGGCGCCGTCCTGTATTGCAGCCTCGGCGACATCGTCAACCTCGCGGTCGCGCGCGGCAGGGCTTGTCTTTTCACCCGCATCTCGCATGTGGGGCTCGAGGCGATGTCGGCCAGGCTTGCCAGCGCCCGTGGCCTCAGCCATGAGCACACCGCGCAGTGGCTCGCCCACGTTGGATTGGAGACCGCCGTCGAGGAGCTCGAGGGGGATGCTGAGACCATCGTCGAGGCTCGCCGCTCCATGGAGGAGGGCATTGCCTCCCTGGTCGACGAGCTCCGCCTCTCGCTCGACTACTACGGCGCTCAAGAAGGCGCCCTTCCGGTGGAGCGGATCGTTCTCTGCGGCCCCGGCAGCTCGATCCCGGGCGTACCGGTTCGTATGGAAGCGGCCCTCAGCCTTCCGATCTCAGTGTCTCGCCCCACTGCTCTCAACAGTTTCGATGAGCGGGCAGCGGCCCGACTGACGGTTCCCTTCGGCCTCGCGCTCGAGGACTGAGCTGTGCGCCCCATCAATCTGATCCCCCTCGAGGACCGCCGCGGCGAGCATGCCCCATTGCGGACCGGCCCGCTCCCGTATGTCTTGCTCGCTGCTCTGGTCGCTCTTCTCGTCGGTGTCACGGCGCTCGTCTTGGTCGGCAACGAGATAACGGACAGCAAAAACGAAGTCACGAAGTTGGAAGCGGAAGACGCAGCCGCGTCCGCCAAGGCACAGCGCCTCGCCTCCTACACCCAATTTCGCAGTATGAGCGAAGCGCGGGTTGCGACGGTCGCCAGCCTCGCCGACAGCCGCTTCGACTGGGAGCGCGTGATGCGGGAACTGTCCCTCATCCTCCCCCGTGACACCTGGCTGACCAGTCTCACCGGCGACGCCGGGGGCGAAACCGAAGGCGGCGGAAGCGGCAGTTCGGCCCTGAGCGGGGCATTGGGGCCGACCCTGGAACTCAGCGGCTGCTCCACCGGACAAGAGGCAGTCGCTGGCTTCGTCACCGCGCTGAAGGACATCGACGGCGTAACGCGCGTCGGCGTGGCGTCCTCTGAACTGCCGGACAAAGCCTCCAGCGGAACCGAAGGGGGGGCGGCAGCGACTCAGGTGGTGACGAGTGCCGGACGCGCAGCTTCATCGCCACGTTCAAGATCGTCGTCGCCTTCGACGCGGCGCCAGTTCCGACCGCATCCGCGGAAGGCGCGGCGGTGTCCTCGCCGGTGGAAACGACCGAAGACACCAGCAGTGAAAGCTCGGAAAGCTCGACCGCGGGCACGGAAGGGGGCTGAGATGAAGCTGCAAATGAACTCTTCCAACCGGGCGATCGTCGCAGTCGCGGCGCTCGCGGTTCTCGCTGCCGCCTTCTGGATGATGCTGCTCAGTCCGAAGCGCGACGAAGCAAAGGAACTCGGCACCCAGGTCGAGCAGCTGAAGTCCTCGCTGGCCCAGCACGAAGCCGAAGTGGCCGCGGCCGAAGAGGCCCGCGCCGATTTCCCCGGGCAGTACCAGCGCCTGGTCGTGCTCGGCAAGGCGGTGCCGGGCGACGATGACGTCGCCTCGCTCCTCGTTCAGCTGAACCGGATCGCGGGCAACGCGGGCGGCACGTTCCGCAACATCCAGCTGACGGCTAGCGGTGGCGGAGAAGAAGCGCCGGCGACGCCAGCCACCGGCATCGAAGGCGAGCCCGCCTCGCCTACCGAGGTGGCCGCGTCGCTATTGCCGCTGGGCGCATCGGTCGGACCCGCAGGCCTTGCGGTGATGCCCTACGAGGTCACCTTCGATGGGGACTTCTTCCAAATCGCGGACTTCATCGAGGGCATCGACTCGCTGGTGAAGACCGACGACGAAGATGTGAGAGTCGACGGGCGCTTGGTCACGATCGACAGCTTCTCGCTCGAGGCGAACTCGGAGACCGGATTCCCCGCGCTGGAGGCGAGCTTCTCGCTGACGACCTATCTCACCCCGCCTGGCGCGGACGCCGCCGCGGATGCGTCGCCGAGCGCCACGGCGCCGGCGATGCCGGCGGCGACGACGACGGGAGGCGGGCCGTGAAGCTGACGCGAGCGAACTTCAAGCGACCGAGCCTGAAGGGCCGGAGCTTGGCGCCGAAGTTGAAGACGCCCGATTTGAAGGCACCCGACTTCCTCGCCGACTTCTACTACGACCTGCGCGACCGCCGGCTGTTGCCGTTCGTCGGGCTGATCATCGTCGCGATCGCTGCTGTGCCTTTTCTCCTCGGCGACGACAGCGAACAGCTGCGTGTCATGGCGCCCGAGTCGGGGGTAGGTGGCGCCGCGCCAGCCGCCGGCACGCGGCTCACCGTGGTCGAGTCGACGCCCGGGCTGCGCAATTATCGCAAGCGGCTGCGCGGCTCGCCGACCAATCCCTTCATACAGCGGTACACCAGCGTGCCGAGTACGTCCCAACTGAAGAGCACGGGCGCCGTAGGCAATCCCTCTGGCGGTGAAGCGGTGACTGGTGTCGAAGTGCCGTCCACTTCGGAAGTGGACGGCGGCTCTTCACCCGGAAGCGCGGCCGGCTCCCCACCCGTATCGGGCGGCGGTGGAAGCGCTGGCGGCGCGCCCCAAAAGCCGCGGCTGTTCGAGTTCGTCGTCGACGTTCAGATCTCCCGCTCGGAAACCACCGCCGATGGCCGCCAGAAGATGGGCAAGCCCACGGTTCGTCGCAAGGTGCAGGCGCTGACTCAGCTACCGGGGGAGAAAGCGCCGGTGGTGACCGCGATGGGGATCAACCTGCATACCGCCAAGGTCATGTTCCTCGTCTCCGACGACGTCAAGTCGCTCGACGGCGAGTTCCAATGCGTAGGGCGGACGCCCGCCGGCATCTGCGAACTGCTCGAAGTCGAAACCGGCTTCCCGCTCGAGCTCGTCTACGGGCCGAACGGGGTCCGCTACAGGATCAAGCCGACCAAGATCGACATCATTCGCTCCGGCAGCATAGGAGACAAGCGTTCATCCAAAATCGCCGACCTGGAAGCCCCCTTCGGCTCCTCGGCAGTGGGTCAGTTCGACGTTGGGACCTCGGTCGCCCCGCGCCAAGCCTCCCGCACCGGCTCGCGGTAGAGCAGGAAAACAGGTGCGATGAAGATCAGCAAGATCTCATCGACTGGCCCCGGTATCGGCAGCAAGGCAATCCCGGCGGCCCAGCGAAGCGGCTTCGGAATCCGCCGGTCTCTCGCGAGCACCTTCATCGCTCGGATCAGCCGCACCAGGAAGCCCTTGGCATCCACCGACCGAATATAGCCATCTCCTTGAATCTCCATAGCTTCAGTAAATGAAGCCATAGCGCTACACTCGCTGAAGCGAGGCCTTTTCGTATCGCCTCGATTCCGCAATGAGCGCTGAGAGCAATTCCCGATGTCCCGTCTGCCGCACCGCCGACGTCGTCTGCGGTAAGTGGACCCTCCTCGTTATTCGCGACCTTGCCGAGGGCCGTAGCCGTTTCTGCGAGCTGGAGCGCTCGCTTGAGGGAATCAGCCCTCGCACGCTCTCACTGCGCCTGCGGGCGCTGGAAGAAGAGGGCATCGTCGCCCGCAACACCTTCCCCGAGGTGCCGCCACGGGTCGAGTACGCGCTGACCGAGAAGGGCGAGGCGCTGGTGCCGCTGATCGAGGACATGCGCCGCTACGGCAGTCGCTGGCTGCTCGAAGAAGAGACTGAGCCGGTCCCCGCCTAGTCGGTTTACTGCCTGCAAGCCATCGTGCAGGCGCAGGAGCGCCAGGCGTGGGAGGGAAGGCAGAGTCGTGCGCGATCCCCTGCTCAACGAGGCGCTGCGACGGCTGGCAGCCGAGTCGGCTACCCGCCTCACCACGCTTGTTGCCAGCGGCGATCAGATTCCCTTCGACGTGGCGGAGTCGGCCGGCCCCGACGAGGCCTTCTTTCACAGCTACGTCCCCCTGACCGGGCGCTACGTGCGCGAACGCGAGTCGGAGCTGCGCTCGCTGCCGGCGTTCGAGCCCGCTCGCGAAGCCGTATCGCTGTCCGGTGTGGCTGCGCCATACCTGGAGCAGCGCGGCGAGAGCGTGCCGTCCGAGCCGGGCGAGCGCGCCTCTCACTTCCTCACGATCTTCGTCGCCTCCCTCTGGGACGGCTGCACCGAGTTCTCTCTCGACCGCGAGCGGCTCGAGAGCGCCCTGGTCGTCCTTGACGCCGAGACCGGCGACGTCGACGAGGCCGACATCGTCGTCGTGCCGATCGTCGGCCTGCAGATGCCACTTGCCCGGCTGCAGCTGCCGCATGGCATGCAGCTGGTTCGCGCCGACAGCTTCGACGCACCGATCGAGGCGATGCGCAGCGAGGGGATGGGCCGCACCGCCTGGGAACCGCAGTTCCTGGCGATTGCCGAACAGGGCGAGGATTCGGACAGCGCTGCGGATGCGTTGAACCAGCTTGGCGAGTTGGTCAGCGTCATGCGCCTCTTCAAGGCGGGTGGCGTCGGGCTCGGCCCCCATGCCTTCGCGCCCACCGGCGAGGGTCGCTGGCGTCGCATCGCGACCGGCGCTCCGGCGCCGCGCGACGGCGGCTACCGGCTCGACGAGGATGAGGCGGCAGAGTTGGTCGAGCTTGCCGAGACGCTGGAGGCGCGCCCCGATCCGGCCGGCTCGCTGGCCTGGGCGGTACGTCGCTTCGAGCTTGGTTGTGAGCGGCCGTCGACCCTGGAAGGGCTGAGCGATCATCTGCTGGCATTGCGCGCCGTGCTCGACGGACAGGGTCCCGTCGGCGCCTCGCTGCCGATGCGTGCCGCGGCGCTGATCGCCGATGGCTCCACCGGTCGCCTTGCGGCACGTGAGCAGGTCGAAGCCGCGATGGAGCTGGAAAGCGCTCAGATGTCCGGCGCGCCGGTCGGCGACGCCGCCGAGCTGGCCACCTGGGTCGAGGATTGCGTGCGGCGCATCCTCCGCGAAGCCGCACTCGGTGAGCTCGGCGCCGATCTCAACGAGGCCGCCGATGAGACGCTCATTGCCACCGGCCTCGACGGGGGGGACGTCGAGATCGCGGTCACCGCGCAGGAGGTCGAGCCGGCCCCAGAACTTCACCGCCCCGAGCCGCCAATCGAGGAGGAGTACGACATGAATCAGGACACCCGCATCCTCGAGCCGGTTCCGGCCGAGGACGAGATCCGGATCACCGCTACTGACTGGCTCGACGAGGTCGAGGTCGAGGAGAGCACGCTCGACTTCCCGGCAGTCGACGCACACATCGAGGAGCGCGAGCGAATCGATACCCCCCGCGTCCGGCACCTATTCCCGGTGCCGGAGGACGCGGACTGGGAAGTGCGCGAGCTCAAGTACGACCACTACGACCACCGGACTGGGTGAGCGTGGCACGGCGCATGTCTGCGCCCTTGATCTGCCTGGCCTCGCCCACCCAGTCGTGAGGCTGGGTTATCCGACCCAGATCCCTACATGGTTTTCTTCTGAGTCCTCGCCTTTGACTGTGATCACGCCGGTGTAGGTGCCGTTTTCTGTTGTTTCTTCTTCGCCTGCGCAGCCTGCGCCCACTTCTTCGTAGTGGATTTCGGAGACATTCAGGTCTGCGATGACGCTTCGTGTGGTCCCTTCGCCCTCATTTGTGAATGTGATTTCTTTGAGCGGCGCCTGGGGCGGAATCTTGATCGTGCATTCCTGGGTGTCGATTTCGATTTCTTCTCCCATTGGGCACTCGATGCCCATGCGCGCCTCGACGGGTTCTTCCTGTTCTTCGAGGTGGAAGGTGTAGCGACAGCCGTTCAGTGTGACCAAGGCGTTCTGCATTCCGATTTTGCATTGTTCGTATGTCGGTTTGAGTGTCATTGTGGTCGTTGTCATCGGGCCTTGCGAGCCGTCGAACCTGACCACGTTGCATTTCATTGCGCCCAGGTCGGTCGTCAACGTGTTGGCCACCATGCCCGTCTGTCCGCCTGTCAGGAAAATGCCGGCGAATTCAGAATGGAAAAAGGGGTTGGCCGATGCGGCAGGGGCCGCGGTCGCGCTCACCGAGAGGGCCGCGAGCAGGCCGAGCCCGAGGATCCTGATGCTGCGGATCATCTTGTTCTCCTTCGTCGGGACCGCCCGGAGATGGGCGGTCGTCCCGACTATTTGATCAAGAATTACTTTGTAATGCTAAGTGGCAAATTGACGTGGGTCTCAGGCTCGCCCGGCGGCGATCGCCTCGCGCTCCTCGCTGCTGGCAAAGAGGTAGCGGTTGATCTCGGCAAGGCCGCCGAGGTCGTGGACGTCCTCGTCTAGATAGGGAACCCGGATCACACCCTTCGTGCGCAACTCTGCGGCAAGGTGTTCGATGTTGCGCGCGTCGCGCTCAGCCAGCGCCTGGTAGTCGGCGAAGTTCTCTGCGACTCGGCCCGCCAGGCCCTCGTCGTCAAGCTTCTCGGCCAGCGCCGTTTTCAGGTCCCCGCCGTCGCCGCGCAGGCGCTCGGCCGGGTAGTGGACCTTGTTGACGATGACGCCGCCGAAGGGCAGCTTCGCCTCGACCAGCTTGCGGTGGAAGTAGACGGCCTCGTTGATCGGGTCGCCCTGCGGACCGCAGACCACGAGGAAGCAGGTGTGGGGATCGGCGAGCAGCCTGTTGACACGCTTGGCGCGCGCTTGGAAGCCGTCGACCATGCCGCTGAAGGCGTTGAAGAACTCGGCCAGGTCGGCGAGCAGGTCGAAGCCAACGATCCGCTTGAAGACCGAGAGCGCGACCGACGCGCCGCGGCCCGCCACACGTGCCGCCAGGCCGGTTGGCTTCATGAAAACGCGTAGCGAGCGACCCTCGATGAACTGGGTGAGGCGTTTCGGGGCGTCGAGGAAATCGAGTGCGTTGCGGGTGGGCGGCGTGTCGAGGACGAGCAAGTCGAAGCGTCCCTCGGTGTGCAGCTCGAAGAGCTTCTCCATCGCCATGTACTCCTGGGAGCCGGCGAGCGCGCTGGAGATCTGTTGGTAGATGCGGTTGTTCAGGACCCGGTCGCGAGCCTCCTCGTCTGGCGCCTGGCGGGCGACCAGCTCGTCGAAGGTTGCCTTCGCGTCGAGCATCATCGCCCACAGCTCGCCCTTCATCTCGATCCCGTGCTGCTCGAACAGCGCCGGGTCGACCTGCGTCGCCTCGTTGCCGAGCTCGCGCAGGCCGAGCGAGTCTGCGAGCCGTTTGGCCGGGTCGATCGTCAGCACGCAGACGCGCAGGCCGCGCGCCGCCATGCCGGTGGCGATGGCCGCCGAGGTGGTCGTCTTGCCTACCCCGCCCGAGCCGGCGCAGATGCAGATGCCCTTGCCTTCGAGGATCTCGCCGACGGCGGGCATCAGCCGAGCCTCCTGGCCAGCGTCTGCGCTGACTCGACTCCGAGCTCCGGCTCGAAGAGGAAGGGGAGGGTCCTGACCGGCGCCTCGACCCGACGCCGCAGGCGGGCGAGCTGGGCGCGCTGCGAGCGAGCGCGGCCGTGCTCGGAGGTCGCCGCTCGAGCCGCCGCACGCACGATCCCGTTCTCGCCATCAGCGACCTCCGCGAGCCGCTCGGCCTCCGCCTTGGAGAAGCGCTCCGGATAGAGACCGTTGAGGTAGACGCGGTCGACGGCGACGCCGACCTCCGAGCGCAGCTCCTGCTCCAAGGCCGCCGTCTCGTTCACCGGCATCTCCTCTGGCAGGGCGACGATCGCGGTGCCGGTGTGCTCGTGGTCGGTGATCAGGCGGTCGAGCTGCTGCGCCTGGGAGTGGATCGGCCCGACCCGGGCGATCGAGGCGAAGGTGCGCGGCGTCTGCAGGAAGCCGATTCCGTGGCCGGTGGCAGGAGCGTCGACGATCACCAGGTCGTATTTGCGCCCGCTCTTCACCTTGCGGTCGAGCTGGGCCAGCTCCCAGATCTTGCCGATCGTGACCAGCTCCTTGAGGCCGGGAGTGGCGGCGGCGAGGTAGGAGAAGATACGGCTGCGGAAGAGCATGTCGCGCATCGCGCGGACCTTGAGCTGCAGCAGCACGTACTCGCGCATCGACTCATCGGGGTCGATCGAGATCGACCAGAGGTTCTCCGCCATCTCCACCTCGTGGAAGCCGACTTCGGTGTGCTCGAAGATCCGCGAGGCGTTCTCCTGCGAGGAGACCTCGCAGACGATCGTGCGCTTGCCGGCTTCGGCGGCGCGCAGCCCCAGCGCGACCGCGACGGTGGTCTTGCCGACTCCTCCCTTGCCGGTCACGAAGACCAATCGCTTGTCGAGTAATTCGGGGATTGGGTGATTCCTAGCAATTTCCAGCGTGGCAGGAAAAACGGGCAGCCATGCGAATACCCGCGCAATGGGATTCCTTAGCCGCAGAAACAAGTACCGAAGTCCGCTCCGTCCGTCGAGTCGAGCGACGCATCCGATCGTCGAGGAGCTGCAGGCGATGGAGGAGGCTGTGCCTGAGAGGGGTCGCGAGACGACGGCCCGGCCTCGAGCCGCGGGTCCTGTCGGCGCGGGGACCGCCTCCCCCTGCGGTAGCTGAAGCTCCTCGGGGGAGGTCCCCCCTGCGACGCCACCCGCGGCAGAGAGTCGGAGGACGAGCCCGGCGCCGAGGCTGCGGTCGCCATCCTCGCGCGAGCCGAGAGGAATGAGGCGCCCGAGGGATCCGGTCCGAAAGGTTCATGCCTCGGACCTGATCGCACCCAGCCGGCACGAAGCTGTCGTCGAAGAGCCGGCTGCGGAGGAGCCGACCAAGCACGCTGAGGTGATCGCCTTTGCCAACCAGAAGGGCGGCGTCGCGAAGACGACGACGACGCTGAACCTCGCTGTGGCCTTTGCCGAGTCCGGGCACCGGGTGCTCTGCATCGACCTCGACCCGCAGGGCAACCTGACGATGAGCCAGGGCATCGACCCCGACAAGGTCGAGAAGAGCCTCTACGACGTGCTCGTCAACGACATGCCGATCAGCGAGATCATCCAGCAGCGGGAGATCGACATCGCCGTCTCCTCGATCGACCTGGCCGGCGCCGAGATCGCGATGAGCACCAAGATCGGCCGCGAGCGCTCGCTGGAGAAGGCGCTGAAGGAGGTCTCCGGCGACTACGACTTCGTCTGCATCGACACGCCGCCCAGCCTCGGGCTGCTGACGATCAACGCGCTGACCGCGGCGAACAAGGTGATCGTCCCCGTCCAGTGCGAGTATCTCTCGATGCGCGGGCTGGTCCAGCTCCAGAACACGCTGAAGATGATCCAGGAGAACCTCAACCCGGACGTGCAGGATCGAGGGCATCCTGCCGACGATGCTCGACTCCCGCACCGTCCACGCCAAGGAGGCGGTGGAGATCCTGGAGGAGAACTTCGGCGACCTGGTCTTCAAGTCCCGGATCCGCAAGGCGATCAAGTTCGCCGAGGCGCCCGTCAGCGGCGCCAGCGTGCTCAAGTACGATCCGGAGAGCAACGCTGCGAGCTACTACCGGGAGCTGGCGAAGGAGGTCTTGTCGCATGAGTCGTCGTAAGCGAGCGAGCATGCGCGAGGGACCCCTCGCGGACCTCTTCCGTTCGACCTCCGACGATGCCCGCTGATCCGCCGAGGGTCGAGCGCTCGGCCGCGAGTCCGCGCCAGAGGACCTCCGCCCCGGCGCCCCGGGGAGGCCCCGCCGGAAGAGCCAGCCGCGAGCAGGCGAGGAGCCGAGCCGGCCTCGTGAGCCGGGCGAGGCTCGCCGGTCAACGCGAGCCCGAGTCGCCGCCGGAGCGCCCAAGCGAGTCTTCGCCGAGGAGCCCGAGCGCCGCGCGCCGAGCCGTCGTCGACACCCCGCGCTACGGGCGCGAGGAGCCCGAGTACGAGCCGCCGGGAGCGGCGAGCCGCACCAGCCGGTGATCCGCGTCGTCGGCGTCGGCGGCGCCGGCGTCAACGCCGTCAACCGGATGGTCGAGGCGCAGATCCCGGGGTCGAGTTCATGGCCGTCAACACCGATCTTCAGTCGCTGCAGCTCTGCGTCGCCGACGTCACCGTCCACATCGGCGACGAGCAGACGCGCGGCCTCGGCGCCGGCGCCGACCCCGAGGTCGGCTACCGCTCCGCCTTCGAGGAGCAGGACAAGATCAAGCGCCTGCTCAAGGGCTCCGACATGGTCTTCGTCGCCGCCGGCGCCGGCGGCGGCACCGGCACCGGCGCCGCGCCGGTCGTCGCCCGCCTCGCCCGCGAGGTCGGCGCGCTGACGGTCGGCATCGTCACCAAGCCGTTCAGCTTCGAGGGCACGCAGCCGCGGCAACCAGGCCGAGCAGGGCATCGAGGCGCTGGCCGCCGAGGTCGACACGCTGATCGTCGTCCCCAACGACCGCCTGCTCGAGGTCCTCGACCAGCAGACCTCGATGGTCGAGGCCTTCCAGGTCGCCGACGACGTCCTGCGCCAGGGCGTCCAGGGCATCTCCGACCTCGTCACGCTGCCCGGCGCTCATCAACCTCGACTTCGCCGACGTCCGCACGATCATGTCCGAGGCCGGCCAGGCCCTGCTCGGGATCGGCATGGGCACCGGCGAGGGCCGGGCCATGCTGCCGCCGAGAAGGCGATCTCCTCGCCGCTGCTGGAGACCTCGATGGAGGGCGCGCGCGCGATCCTGCTCTCGATCACCGGCGGCGCCGACCTCTCGCTGGTCGAGGTCAGCGAGGCGGCGAAGGTGGTCGGCGAGGCCGCCCACCCCGACGCCAACATCATCTTCGGCGCCAACGTCGACGAGGAGCTGCGGCGACCAGGTCTGGGTCACGGTGGTCGCCACCCGGTTCGACGGGCAGCAGCGCCGCCGCGCCGCGCCGCGGAGCCGACGATCCGCCGCACCAGCGACCCCGGCCGCGGCCGCCCCGCGCAGCGAGAAGGCGGGCGAGCTCGGCGGCGCTCGACGTCCCCGAGTTCCTCCCCGGCTGAGCCTCCCGGCTGCCGGCCGAAGTGAGCAGGGGTCGTCGCAGCCGGCCACCCGCTCACCGCCGAGGCGGGGGCCGAGGTGCTGCGCGAGGGCGGCAACGCCGTCGATGCCGCGGTCGCCGCGGTGCTCGCCTCGTTTGCGGCCGAGAGCCCGCTCACCGGCTTCGGCGCCGGCGGCTTCATGCTCGTGCAGCCGCGGCGGGGAGACCGTGCTGATCGACTTCTTCGTCGAGGCGCCCGGCAGGGACGGGGTCGAGCGGGGCGCGGAGCTGGTCCCGGTCGACGTCCACTTCGACGAGGACGCCGTGCAGGTCTTCAACGTCGGCGCCGCGTCATGCGGGGTTCCCGGGGACCGCGGCGGGGCTGGCGCTTGCGCTGGAGCGCTTCGGCTCGATGCCGCTCGCCGAGCTGGTGGCAGCCGGGCGTGCGGCTCGCCCGCGAGGGGGCTCCGGTCACCGCCAGCAGGCCTCTCCTCGAATCCTCAGCCCATCCACACGCGCCTCACCGCACGCGCGAGGTATACGCGCCGGAGGGCCGCCTGCTGCGCGAGGGCGAGACGTTCCGCTTCCCCGAGCTCGCCGAGGCCCTCGAGCGTTTCGCCGCCGAGGGGGCCGAGCCGTTTTACCGGGGCGAGATCGCGGCGGCGCCGAGCGACTCCGTGGTCGCGCAGGCGGGACCCTCGGCCGCCGCCGACCTTGCGGCTACGAGCCGATCGAGCGGCAGCCCGTCCGGGCCCCCTTCCGCGGGACCGAGGTGCTGACCAACCCGCCGCCGTCCTCCGGCGGGATCCTGATCGCCTACTGCCTCGGGTTGCTCGAGCGGCTCGGCGAGCGGAGCGGGCCGAGCAGATCGTCGCGGCGATGGGCGCCGCCAACGCCGCCCGCGGCGAGGAGTTCGCCGAGGCGCTCTACGGCGAGGGCCTGGACGAGCAGCCTGCTCGACCCGGCCGCGGCTCGACCTGCGCCGCCGGCGACCTGCTCGGCTCGACGACCCACATCTCGGCGCTCGACGCCGACGGGATGTGCGCCAGCGTCACCTGCTCGAACGGCACCGGCTCGGGCGTGCTCGTCCCCGGCACCGGCGTGAACCTCAACAACATGCTCGGCGAGGAGGACCTCAACCCGCTCGGCTTCCACGCGATCGCGCCGGGTCGGCGGGTGCCCTCGATGATGTCGCCGACGGTGGTGCTGCGCGACGGGGAGGTCGTGCTCGGGCTGGGCAGCGCCGGCTCCAACCGGATCCGCTCGGCGATCCTGCAGACCGTCGTCCGCGTGGTCGAGCGGGGGATCGGCGCCGGCGAGGCGGTGCGGGCGCCGCGGCTGCACTTCGAGCAGGGCATCGTCCAGGCCGAGCCGGGCATCGACGAGGAGGCGCTGGCGCGGCTCGAGGCGCGCGGCGTCCCCGTCGCTGCGCCGGCCGCGGATCAACCTCTTCTTCGGCGGCGTGCAGGCGGTGCGCGCGATCGCGCCGGCGGCGCGCCTCAGCGGCGGCGGCGATCCGCGCCGCGGCGGGTCGCGGTGGCGATCGCCTGACATCGACTTCGAGGCCGAGGGGCTGCTCGAGGGCGTCGAGGGAGAGGAGCGCGGAGGCGCGGCTGCGAGCTGCTCGGGCAGCTTGCCGGCGAAGGCGTCGAGCTCGAGGAGCTGCGCGAGGCGGTCGAGGCCGGCCGCCTTACCCTGCTGCCGGTCGAGCGGGCGCTGACCGGCGGCGGCCCCCGCTACACGCCGAGGGAAGTGGCCGAGAAGGCCGGTGTCGACCTCGAGCTCCTGCAGCGCGCCAGCGCGGCGCTGGGCGTCCCCTACCCGGACCCCGACGAGCGGACGCTGACCGAGGCCGACCTCGAGGCGGCGAAGCGGGTCAAGGCGTTCATCGACGCCGGCCTGCCCGAGGACGGGATGCTGCAGGTGGCGCGGACGATCGGGATCGCGACCGCCCGGATCGCCGAGGCCAACCGCGAGCTGATCGTCCGCACTCTGATCCAGCCGGGCGACACCGAGCGCGACCTCGCGCCTGCGCTTCGCCGCGGCCGCCGAGACATGCTGCCGCTGGTCGGCCGACGCTCGCCTACGCGCTTGCGCGCCCACCTGCTCGAGCAGATCCGCCGCGACGTGATCGGCGCCGCCGACCTCGCCGCCGGCGAGATCGGGGGCGCCGACGAGGTCTGCGGTCTGCTTCGCCGACCTGGTCGAGCTTCACCAAGCTCGGCGAGGAGATCGAGGCCGAAGAGCTCGGGCTCGTCGCCGGCCGGCTGGAGGAGATGGCGACCGAGGTCGCCGAGCCGCCGGTGCGGCTCGTGAAGCTGATCGGCGACGCGGCGATGCTCGTCTCAACCGAGCCGCAGCCGATGGTGGAGGCGGCGCTGCGCCTGGTCGAGGCGGCTGACAGGAGGGCGAGGACTTCCCCCGGCTGCGCGCCGGCGTCGCCTATCGGCACCGCCCTCGGCCGGGCTGGCGACTTCTACGGCCGCCCGGTGAACCTCGCCAGCCGCCTCACCGGGATCGCCAGCCCCGGCAGCGTCCTGGTCGACGTCGCTGCGAAGGAGGCCGCGGGGGACGGGTTCGCATTCTCCTTCGCCGGCGAGCGCGCCTCAAGGGCTTCGACTCACGCGTCAAGCTCTTCCGCGCCCGCCGCGCCGAGTCCCGC
>CAVYSQ010000004.1:0-195619 GCA_963771265.1 uncultured Solirubrobacterales bacterium | reverse complement strand
TCCGCGGCGCGTGCTGGGAGAGCTTCTCGCGCGGGCCGTCGATCGCCTCGGCCATCTTGCCGAGGATGAACTGGCGGCCCTTGTTGGCCTGCTCCAGGGCGTCGGTGAGGATCTCGAAGGTGACGCCGGTGATCTTGATGTCCATCTGCAGGGCGGTGATCCCGTCCGCGGTGCCAGCGACCTTGAAGTCCATGTCGCCGAGGTGGTCCTCGACACCGGCGATGTCGGTGAGGACGATGTAGTCATCGCCCTCCTTGATCAAACCCATCGCAACTCCGGCAACTGCCCCGGTGACCGGTACTCCGGCCGCCTGCAACGCCATCGAAGAGGCGCATACCGAGCCCATCGAGGACGATCCGTTGGACTCGAGCGTCTCCGAGACGACCCGGATCACGTAGGGGAAGTCCTCCTCGTTGGGGACGCTGGCCACCAGCGCCCGCTCGGCGAGCGCGCCGTGGCCGATGTCACGGCGCTTCGGGCCGCGCATGAAACCGGCCTCCCCGACCGAGAAGGGCGGGAAGTTGTAGTGGTGCCAGAATTTTTTCGAGGTCTCCAGGCCGAGCGTGTCGATCCGCATGTCCATGCGGGTCGTGCCGAGCGCGACGTTGGAGAGGATCTGCGTCTCGCCGCGGGTGAAGAGGGCCGAGCCGTGCACACGCGGGGAGATGTCGACCTCACACTCGATCGGCCGGATCTCGTCCTGGGCGCGGCCGTCGGGGCGCTTCTTGTCGACGGCGATCGCCTTGCGGATGGTGTCCTTCTCGATCGAGCCGAAAGCGGCCTTGACCTCGGCCACGCGCTTGGCGTCGGTCTCTCCGTCGTCGGACTCGGGCGCGTACTTGACGACCACCTCGTCCTTGACGTTGTCGATCGCCTCGTAGCGCTCGAGCTTGCCCTCAGTGGCGATCGCGTCGATCAGAGCCTGGCCGTGGGAGGAGCGGATTTCGCTGATCAGGCCCTCGTCGATCGAGGGAGCCTCGACCTGCATCTTCTCCTTGCCGACCTTCTGCTGCAGCTCCTCCATCGCGGCGGTCAGCTTCTTGATCTCCGAGTGGGCGATGTCGAGCGCGTCGAGGATCTCCTGCTCGGTGACCCCGTTGGCACCGGCCTCGACCATCAGGATCGCCTCGTCGGTGCCGGCGACGATCAGATCGAGGTCGAGCTCCGCCAGATCCTCCTCAGAGGGATTGACGACGAAGTCGCCGTCGAGCTTGCCGATCCGCACCGCGCCGACATGGGCGGCAACGGGGACCGGAGAGATCGCCAGCGCCGCTGAGGCGCCGTTCATCGCGAGGATGTCGTAGGGGTGGACCTGGTCCACCGACATCGGGATCGCGACGAGCTGGGTCTCGTAGTGCCAGCCCTTCGGGAAGAGGGGGCGGATCGGCCGGTCGATCATGCGGGCCGTCAAGGTCGCCTTCTCACTGGATTTGCCCTCGCGACGGAAGAACGAGCCGGGGATTTTGCCCGCGGCATACATCCGCTCCTCGATGTCGACAGTGAGGGGAAGGAAGTCCACGTCGCGCAGGCTGCCGACGGTTGCGGTACACAGCACCATCGTGTCGCCGGCCTGGACCACGACCGCGCCACCCGCCTGCTTTGCGAGTTTTCCGGTCTCGAAGGAGATCTGGCTGTCGCCGATGTCCGCCGAGACGCGGGTTACGTCAAACATGCTCATTTAGTTTTCCTACCTCCGGCCGCCCGGATGACGGCCATCTGCATTCAGAACTCTCGTTCTCTTTCAGCTGGGAGAGTACAGGGCGGGAGTGCCGATGACACCGGCGCGGATTCCCGACTCAAAGTCACGGCGGACGCGGGCCGCGACCTCCGGCGAGCGACGGTCGGCCTCGAAGCGCTCCATGTCCAGGCCGAGCCGGTCTGCCCGCTCCCAGAGATGCGGGTCATCGACCCGGCCACGATCGGCGTAGAGGGAATCGACCATCTCGAAGAACCGCCCCTGCCTCCCGGCTGCCTCGGCGGCGGCGTGGAGGCTCGGCGCCCGCGGGTGCTTACTGGCCACCGGGAAGTGCCGAAGGGCAACCATTACCTCGCGCTGGCAGATCTCCACCCAGGCGCCGGCACAATGGGGACAAGCGAGATCGGCATAGACGATCAGCGTCTCGCCCTCGCCCCGCAAATGGTCCTCCGGACCGAGCGGCGGAACCGCGGCGCTGGTTAGGTCAGGTGCCAGACCCGACGCTCTCCAAGGCGTCGAAGATCACGTTCGCACCTGGGATCTCGAGCGGGGATGGTGACTCGTGCACCCACTCCACCGTGCCCTCCTCATCAATCAAGACCAGCGAGCGGTTGGCGTGGCCGACCTTCTCGATGTAGGCGCCGTAGGCGCGCGAAACCTCGCCCTTTGGCTCGAAGTCGGAGAGCAGCGTCGTGTCGATGCCCAGCTTCTCCCGGAAGGCCTTGTGGGCCCAGGGGTGGTCGATACTGATCCCGAGCAGCTCGACGCCCTTCTCGGCGATCTGCGGCTTGACCTCCTGGTAGACCGAGAGCTGAGCCGAGCAAACCGGGCTGAAGTCTTGCGGGTAGAAGACGAGAAGGACCTTGCGGCCACGGTAATCGGAGAGCGAGACCTTCTCGCCGTCCTGGTCGCGCAGAGTGAAGTCGGGGGCGGGTTCCCCCGCGGAGATCATCGACGCAAGCCGAGCTCGGCGACCAGGGCGCGGTAGCGCTCGAGGTCGGTGCGCGCCAGATAACGGAGCATGCGGCGGCGCTTGCCGACCAGCATCAGCAGGCCGCGACGCGAGTGATGGTCTTTGACGTGGGAACGAAGGTGCTCGGTGAGCTCGTTGATCCGCTCGGTGAGCAGCGCAACCTGGACCTCGGCGGAACCGGTGTCGCCGCCGGCGCGTCCGTATTTGCCGATCAGCTCGGTCTTTTTCTCCTTGGCCAGGCTCATGCGTCGGTGAAGCTAGCACAGACCCGCTTCGCGTCCTCGACGTCAATTCGCATCTGGGCGATCAGCTCCTCGACGCTGGGGAATCGCTTCTCGCCACGCAGCCGCTCGACGAAGGCAACCCGCAGCGTGCGCCCGTAGAGATCTTCGGTGCGATCGATCAGGTAGGTCTCGATCAGCACCCCACGGCCACTCTCGAAAGTCGGCCGGACGCCGACGTTGACGGCCGCAGGAACGCCATCGGCAAAAGCGGCAAAAACCCCATGGCCGGGGATCAGGAGGCGGTCGTCGGGGACGATATTTGCAGTTGGGAAGCCGAGCTCGCGGCCACGCTGATCCCCTCTGACCACGGTTCCCTCGACCATGAAGGGGGCTCCGAGGCAGTGCCGCGCCCCCTCCATGTCTCCGGCTGCCACCAAGGCCCGGATCCTGGTCGAGGAGACCGTCTCGCCATCGACCTCAACCAACGGTACGACCTGGGTCTCGAACTCCTCGCGTGCCGCCAGCATCGCCGGGTCCCCTTTCGCCTTGGCGCCGAAACGGAAGTTCTCGCCGACCGCAACGCGCTCGGCTCCCAGCCGCTCGATCAGCACCTGCTCGATGAAGTCCTCGGCGGAGAGCGCCGCGAACTCACGGTCGAACGGAATCACGACCAACTCGCGCACGCCGAGGCCCTCGATCACGTCGCGCTTGACGCCGAAGGGCATGATCAGTTTCGGCAGCGCCGAGGGGTGTATCACCTCGAGCGGGTGGGGATCGAAGGTGAGAACGGAGTCCGCGCCCTTGATCACGGCCTGGTGGCCGCGGTGGACACCGTCGAAGGTCCCGATCGCCACCTGCCGGGGCCGCGGCAGGACGTCGGGCAGGCTGGTCACCTCCATCTTGGCCACTATCTCATCGCCTCTGCCGCAGCGGGGATCAGCTCGCCAACCCGCTCCACCGATACCTCTTCGCCGGCGTCTTCAACCCGGAAGGGGCCGATCGCGGTGCGGCGCAACTCGGTGCAGTAGGCGTCGCCCAGGGTCTCGACCAACGTGCGTACATAGGTCCCGCTGGAGCACTCGATCTCGTAGCGTGCCGTGCCAGCGTCATGGTCGAGCAGCACCGCCCGGTAGACCTCGACCTCGCGCAGCGGAGTCGTCACGGTCTCGCCGCGGTGCGCCTTGCGGTAGAGGCGCTCGCCACCTACCCGCACCGCCGAGGTCATCGGCACCCGCTGGCGCACCGCGCCGGTCGGCAGCTCCAGCGAGCTCGGCAGCTTGCCGGTCTCGGTCAGCTCACCTTCCGGATCGCCGCTGCTGGAGCGCCAGCCGAGCCGTGCGGTGGCCCGGTAGGTCTTCGGCAAGGCGGTCAGGAAGCGCTGCAGACGGGTCGCCCCATCCAGCAGTACCAGCAATAGACCGGTGGCGAACGGGTCGAGGGTGCCGGCATGGCCGGCCTTGCAGTTTCGCTCGCGTCGTACTTGGCGAACCACGTCATGCGAGGTGATGCCGGCCGGCTTGTCGTAGAGCAGCACCGAACTCACGGCATGATCGGACATCTCAGTCACCGAGCTGGCGGGAGACCTCACCGCAAAGGAAAGAGACCAACTCATCGAGCTCGAGGTCGGTGGAGAAGCCGGCGGCACGCTTGTGACCCCCTCCGCCGCGCTCTCGCGCGATCGCAGAAACATCAACCTCGCCATCGCTGGAGCGCAGGCTTACCTTGCGGGCGGCGCGGCCGCGGTCGCCGAGGTCGCGGATCAGCGCCGAAACCCTGGCTCCCTCGACCGAGCGCAGGTGGTCGATGATCCCCTCAGTCATCTCCTCGCTGGCGCCACTGGCCTCGTAGTCCGCAGCGGCGATGTAAGCGAGCACTAGCCGGTCCTTGCAGTGGTACTGGATCCCTTCCAGGGCGCGAGAGAGCAGGCGCAGCTTCTCGATCGGCACGTGCTCGTAGAGGCGGCGATAGGTCTCATCCACCTGGACGCCGGCGTCGATCAAGTCGGCAGCGATGCGGTGGGTACGCGCGTTGGTGTTCTCGTACATGAACTTGCCGGTATCGGTCACGAGGCCCACGTAAAGCGCCGACGCCATCTCCGGCGTGATCCGGGCCCCGAGCAGGACGGAGAGCTCGTAGACGATCTCGGCAGTACTCGACGCATCGACCTCGACCAAGTTGACGTCGCCAAAGAGCGTGTTGTCGTGGTGGTGGTCGATGTTGATCGTGAAGACGTCCTCAGCGGCGAGGAAGTCGACCGGCATGCGGTCGATGTTGCCGCAGTCGAGGAAGATCGCCGTTCTGTCTGCCATGTCGGCGGGCGCCTCGTGGAAAACCTCCTCCAGGGGAAGGAAGCGGTACTCGATCGGCAGCGGGAACTCCTTCGACGCGAGGAACATCACCGAATCCTTGCCGAGCTGTTTAAGCAGGTGGTGCATGCCGAGCAGCGAGCCGAGCGCATCGCCGTCGGGGCCCTCGTGGGCGGTCAGGATGAAGCGATCGCGGCTGCGGATCTCGCCCGCGACCCGCTCGATCGCGGTTGCGCCTATGTCCGTGGTCTCGCTCATTGATCTTCTTCTTCGAGCAAACGGGAGATCCTCATTCCCTGCTCGACCGTGGGGTCGTAGTGGAAGGTCAGGGTCGGGGTGCGCTTCATCCGGGTCTCAGCGGCGATTTTCGACTGCAGGACACCATGCGAAGAACCCAACCCCGCCAAGGCACCCTCGCGGGCGTCCTCGTCGCCGAGCACGCTGACGTGCACCTTGGCGCTGCGAAGATCTGGGCTGGTTTCGACCGAGGTCACGGTGACAAAGCCGATGCGGGGGTCACTCAATTCGGTGGCAATCGCTGCGCCGATCACCTCGCGGAGCACCTCGTTAATGCGGCGCATGCGGGAGGTGGGCATCCTAGTCCAGCGTCTGCTCGACCTGCTTGGTCTCGAAGAACTCCAGCACGTCGGCCTCCTTGACGTCGGCGTAGCCGTCGAGCACGATGCCGCACTCCTGGCCCTCCTCGACCTCCTGCACGTTGTCTTTGAAGCGGCGCAGGGAGCCGAGTACCCCGTCCCAAATGACGGTGCCCTCGCGGATCAGGCGGACGCTGGCGGTGCGGGTGACCTTGCCCTCGTTGACGATGCAGCCGGCGATGCGACCGACCTTGGAGGCCTTGAAGGTCTGTTTGACCTCAGCCTCGCCGAGGATCTCCTCGACCTCGACCGCCTCCAGCATGCCCTCCATCGCGTTGCGAAGGTCTTCGGTGATTTTGTAGATGACCGAGTAGGTGCGGACATCGACGCCCTCGCGCTCGGCAGCGCGGCGAGCATCGGCCAGCGGACGCACGTTGAAGCCGATCACGATCGCTTCGGAGGCCGAGGCCAGCATCACGTCGGACTCGTTGATGCCGCCGGTCTGGGAGTGGATGATGTTGATCCCGACTTGCTCCTGGGGGACTTTGGCGATCTCGTCCTGAAGCGCCTCCAGCGAGCCGGCTACATCGGCCTTGAGGACGATGTTGAGCTCCTTGATATCGCCGGCCTGGGCGCGGGAGAAGACCTCCTCGAGGCTGACCTTGCGCGCCTGGCGACGGGCGAGGGCCTCGGTCTTGAGCCGGTTGCCCCGCTCCTGCGCGAGCTGGCGGGCGCGGCGGTCGTTCTCGACTGCGCGCACGTGCTCCCCCGCCTCGCAAACGCCGTCGAAACCGAGCACCTCGACCGGCATCCCAGGCCCCGCCTCCTGCACCCGCTCGCCGGTGAAGTCGTGCATCGCCCGCACCCGGCCCCACTGCGCGCCGCCGACCAGCGAGTCCCCAACCGCCAGCGTGCCGCGCTGTACAAGGATCGTCACAACCGGTCCGCGGCCGGGGTCGAGCTGGGACTCGACCACCGTTCCCGACGCCGGAGCATCGGGGTTGGCGCCGAGCTCCTCCAGCTCGGAGACGAGCAGGATCATGTCGAGCAAGTTGTCGAGGCCTTCGTGGGTCTTTGCCGAGACGTCGCAGTAGACCGTCTCGCCTCCCCAGTCCTCGGGAGTGAGGCCGTCGGCGGCGAGCTCGTTGCGGACCCGATCGGGCTGCGCCCCCTCTTTGTCGATCTTGTTGACGGCGATCAGGATCGGTACGTCGGCGGCGCGAGCGTGGTCGATCGCCTCTTTGGTCTGGGGCATGACGCCATCGTCAGCGGCGACGACGACGACGGCGATATCGGTGACCTTGGCGCCGCGGGCGCGCATCGCGGTGAAGGCTGCGTGGCCTGGGGTATCGAGGAAGGTGATCGTCTTCGCCTCGTGGTGGACCTGGTAGGCGCCGATGTGCTGGGTAATGCCGCCGGCCTCGCCGGCGGCGACCTCGGTCTCGCGGATCGCGTCCAGCAGTGAGGTCTTGCCGTGGTCGACGTGGCCCATGATCGTGACCACGGGCGGCCGGTCGACGAGGCTCTCCTCGGCGTCCTCGAACTCTGGCGCCTCCGGCTCCTCCTCGGCGGCGGTGACGATCTCGATCTTGCGGTCGTACTCGTCGGCGATCGCCTTGATCGACTCATCGGTGAGGGTCTGCGTCAGGGTCGCCATCTCCCCCATCGTCATCAGCTTCTTGATCACCTCGGCGCTGCCGAGACCGAGCAACTCGGCAACCTCGCGCACCGTGGCGCCGGAGTTGACCTTGGTCGCCTCGGGCTCCGCGGGCTCCTCCGTCCTGACCGGCGGCTCCTCGAGCAGCGGCCGGCGACGCCTGCCGCCGCGGCGGCGGGGCGGGCGCTGTGGCGGCGGGCCGCCCATCTGGTCACGGCGCGCGGCTTGCGAGTCGATGACCACGCGGCGTTTCTTCGTCGAACCGGCGGGTTTTTTCGCCGCCGGCGCCGGTTTGGCTGCGGGTTTAGGTGGTGCCGGAGTTGCCTCTTTTGCCGCAACAGTAGGTTTGGTCTCGGCTTTCGGCTGGGACTTAGCTGCCGCTGCGCCATTGCCGGAGAGCGCTTTCAGCGCATCGGCCTCCTCGACACTGGAAGCGGCGGCTTTTGCTTCGATCCCGGCCTTTTTAAGCGCAGCCAGCAGCTCTTTGCTGCTCAACCCTTGAGCTTTCGCAATCTCGTGGACGCGCTTTTTAGCCACTAGGCCTGCTCAGCCTCCTCGGGGACTGCCTCTGGCGCCTCATCCTGAGCGTCGTCTTCCTCGGGCGCCTCATCCTCAGCAACCTCAGCTTCGGGCGCTCCGTCCTGGGGCGCCTCGTCAACGGGCTCATCAACGGGCTCCACATACTCCGCCTCGGCCTTGGTCACGATCTCGCTGACCTGGCCTTCGTCAGCCGTCGGGTCAGCGAGGATTGCCACCTCAGCCTCCACGAGCGGCGAGAGGACGGCAATCTGATTGGTTTCGAAGCGGCTCAGCGCCTGGTGGGTCGGAAGGCCGCAGTAGGAGGAATCGCCGATCGCTGCGTTGGGGCAGCGACGGCCGTTGGAGAGCACCGCCAGGCAGTGCCCGTCGGACTGCTCCTCGCCCTCGTACTCGACCTCCTCATCGTCTTGCGCAAACTCGGTCTCGGACTTGATGTCCACCCGCCAACCGGTCAGACGGGCCGCGAGGCGGGCGTTCTGCCCATCGCGCCCGATCGCCAGCGAGAGCTGATCGTCGGGGACGATCACAGTGGCCTGGCGCTCGTCGTCATCGACGATCACCTCGCGCACCCGCGCCGGCGAGAGCGCCTTTGCGACGAAACGAGCGGGCTCGTCGTTGTGGGGGATGATGTCGATCTTCTCGCCGCGCAACTCGGAGACGACCATTCGCACGCGCGATCCACGCGGCCCCACACAGGCGCCGACCGGATCGACCCCGTCCGTGTGGGAGACAACGGCGATCTTCGAGCGGTAGCCGGGCTCGCGGGCGACGCCGACGATCTCGACCAGTTTGTCGGCAATCTCCGGCACCTCCATTTCGAACAGCGACTTGATCAGCTCGGGGCTGCGCCGCGAGACGACTATCGCGGGCCCCTTGGTCGAGTCGGAGACATCAGTGATCACGGCCTTGACCCGCATTCCGTGGTCGTAGCGCTCGTTGTAAACCTGCTCGGACTTGGGCAGCAGCGCCTCGACCCGCTCACGCAGCTGAACCAGCGTGTAGCGCTTGTCGGACTGCTGGATGATCCCGGTGATCAGCTCGCCGACCCGGTCCTGGTACTCCTCGAACATCATCATCCGTTCCGCCTCGCGAATCCGCTGCAGGATCACCTGCTTTGCGGTCTGGGCGGCGATCCGGCCGAAGTCCTCGGGGGTCACGTCGCGGGTCTCGATCTGATCCTCGTAGGGGGCGATCATCTCCGGGTCGAGCTCGGGCTCCTCCGGCTCTTTCAGCTCGCCGGTCTCGGGGTCTATCTCGCGCTCTTCCTCTTCCTGGGCCTCTGCCGCCTCAGCCAACAGCTTCTCCTCCAGCTCGGCGGGCAGGATCAGTTCGAAGACGCGGAAATCGCCGGTTTCGTGATCGAGGTCGACCCGGGCGTACTTGGCTGCCCCTGGCGTCTTCTTGTAAGCGGAGAGCAGGGCGTCCGCGAGGGCGTCCATCAGCTTGTCGGCGGAGATGCCCTTCTCCTGCTCGAGCGCCTTGATTGCTTCGACGATCTCTTTGCTCACGGCTGCTCCTCGGTCGTCTCGGAAACTTGGTCGGTGCGGCGGTACTTGGGCCCCGGCGAGGAAATCTCGAGCGCGTATTCCACGCGGAGGTCGTTGAGGTGCTTGGTGACGCGTTCGCAGAGGGCCAGATCGACACCCGCGGGGTGGTCGATGAAAAGGCGCAGGGTCTCGGTCCCCGGCTGCTCGACGGCAACGAGATCGAGCTCGGAATCAAGCTCCGCGAGCTGCTGTTGAATGCTGTCTTTGAGGTCTTCCATGCCTGGTTCCCCTGGTTTGGGACGAAAAAAAGTGGGCCAGGCCCACTTCTCGCTACTTCTTAGGGACAAAAAGCTTGTGCTCAGTATAGCCCGGTCAGTGCGCCGCGCCGGGAGGGGGGTCCCCTCCCCTGACTCGCGGCCCTGCGGGCCGCTCTGAGTATCCGCCAGTTGAGGGGACCCCCCCTCCCGGCGCAGTGAGTCGACCCGGTCCAGGATCTGCTCGGCGATTACATCCTTTGGTGCTTGCGGGAGAGTGGTCTCGTGGCTGGAGCTGATCAGGGTTGCGGCGTTTTCTTGGCTCTCGAAGCCGATGTCTGGGTTCGAGATGTCGTTTAGGACTATGAGATCAGCGCCCTTGCGGGATAGCTTTTCGCGGGCGCGGGTGACGTCGTTGCCGTGTTCTGCTGCGAAGCCGATGATCGTCTGGCCCTCGGTGCGCTCGGCGGTAAGGCTAGCGAGGATGTCCTCGGTGGGTTCTAGGTGGAGGTCGAGCGTGCCTTCGCGCTTCAGCTTGTCGCCTGCCGGCTCGCTTGCTCTGAAATCGGCGGGAGCCGCGGCCATCAGCAGGACTTGCGTGGATGCGAACTCGGTGCGGGCAGCCTCCGCCAGCTCGGCGGCGGTCTCGACGTCGATCCGGCGCACGCCGGCCGGCTCGGGCAAGGAGACGTTGGCGGCTATAAGGGTCACATCGGCGCCGCGTCGAGCGGCGGCGGCAGCGAGGGCGAGGCCCATGCGGCCGCTGGAGCGGTTGCCAAGGAAGCGCACCGGGTCGATCGGCTCGCGGGTTCCGCCTGCCGTAACCAGAACCTGCAGACCATCCCAGGGTCGCTCGCCCACTGGAAGCACCGCTTCGATTCGCGCCAGCAGCTCGGCTGGGTCGGGCAGCCGCCCCTTGCCGAACTCGCCGCGCGAAGCGAGCCTGCCCTCACCAGGCTCAATCACCTCGACACCGCGCTCACGCAGCGTTGCCAAATTGGCCTGGGTTGCGGAGTCCGCATACATGCGGTCGTTCATCGCCGGCGCGACCAGGCGCGGCGCAGCGCAGGCGAGGAAGGAGGTCGTCAGCATCGAGTCCGCCATCCCGCCCGCCAACTTGGCAAGCGTGTTAGCCGAAGCCGGTGCAATCAGGTAGGCGTCACAATTGGCGGCGACCTCGAGGTGTCCGATCGGGTCGTGCCCGGGCCGCGGATCGCCGGGAAAGGCACCGCCCAGCGGATCGCGCTCAAACTCAGAGGTGAGGACGGGCGCACCAACGATGCCCTCGAAGGAGGCGGCACCGACGAAACGGCTGGCAGCGTCGCTCATCAGCACCCGTACGCCGTGCCCGGCGACGGTCGCGAGGCGAGCCAGCTCGAGTGACTTGTAAGCGGCGATCCCACCGCTCACACCGAGCAGGATTTTGGCCATGTCTCCTCCTGGAAAAGCGGCTGCGCTAGGAGCGGTACTCGTATTTGAGCTTGCCCTCGGCAAGCTCCTCAAGCGCCATCGAGAGGTAGTTGCGATCTCCGCGGGTCTCGACCATGGGCGGCGGGTACTCACCGAAACCGCCCTCGCCGAGGTTGTGGAAGTAGCTATTTATCTGGCGGGCTCGCTTCGCCGCGACGACGACTGCCGCATAGTGGGAGTCGGCGTGCTCGAGGAGCTTGTCTACGCGTGGTTTGATCATTCGGCTGGGGAGTCTACTGGCAGCCCCGACTCGGCGCGCACGATCCCCTCCAGATCGGCAGCGGCCCGGTCGAGATCGGCGTTGGTCACGCAGTGGGCGAACTCGCCCTGGGCCGCCAGCTCCTGCTCGGCGACTTCGAGGCGAGCATCGATCGCCGCTGCCGAATCGGCGCCGCGTGACTCCAACCGCTCGCGCAGCACCGCCGGATCGGGCGGGGCAATAAACACCTGAATCGACTCGCGCATCGCGGCACGCACCTGGCGGGCGCCCTGGACCTCGATCTCGAGCACGACCGAGTGTCCGGCATCGAGGCGCTTGCGCACCTCGGAGCGCAGGGTTCCGTAGCGATTACCGCTGTAGGTGGCGAACTCGAGGAAGTCTTCGCGTTCGATTCGTCGATCGAATTCCTCGGCGGTGAGGAAGTGGTAGTCGCGTCCGTCAACCTCCCCGGCACGCGGCTCGCGAGTGGTTGCCGAGACCGAGAGCTCCAGGTCGGGCACGCGCTCGAGCAGCTTGGAGATCAGCGTTCCCTTGCCGACCCCGCTGGGCCCGGTGATGACGAAGACTTGGCCATAACAAATGTTCCCGCTTCACTCCCGGCGCGAAGGATCAGATATGCACGCTTGGTCGTTCCGCGCTCACTGGGCGGGGATATTGACCGCTGTGGCGGTCGGCTTCGCTACCTGCGGAGTTGGGAGACCAGCTCAGCCCTTTGCCGCTCGGAGAGGCCACCAATCGTCTTTGAGGGCGAGATGCGGCACTGGTTGAGTATCCGGTTGGTCTTCACCCGGCCGTACTTGGGGACTGCGAGCAGCATGTCGAAGACCTTGGCGGTCATCACGTACTCGGGCGGATCGAGAAGCAGCGCGTGGATACTCGCCTTGCCCGCCTTGAGGTCCTTCTTCAGCTTGGCGCGGGCGGTGCGAATGTCGTTGGCACGCTTAAGCGCGTCCATCCGCTGGTCCAGCGACCTCTCGGGGGCCGCTGCAGAGGTCTTGACTGGGGCGGGCATGTGGGCGGCGAGTATAGCCGTGGCTCGCGGGCGTGCAAGGGCATCCGGGCCCTTTTTCGCCAAATTCACCTAGACCTCGAGTCTAGGTTGAGGCTAGACCGTGCTTTGGATAACACTCAGATAGCTCTGCGGCAATGCGCGTTCCCGCCCGAGGGTCGCGAAAGCTCTCCGTTCCCACCGCCACCAGGGTCGCCCCCGCGGCCAGCATCTCGAACGCATCGTCACCCGAGGAGACCCCTCCCATGCCAACGATGGGCAGCTCAATGGCGCTTGCGACCGCACGAAGCTGTCCGATCGCGACCGGCCGCACCGCGGGACCCGAGAGCCCTCCCTGCCCCACTCCAATCCCGGGCTTGCCGGTCGCCGGATCAATCGCGCTCGCCTTGATCGTGTTGATCAGGGAGACCGCGTCCGCCCCTCCCTCTTCGGCGGCAACCGCTACCGCAGCCGGATCGGCAACGTTGGGAGTCAGCTTCACGATCAGCGGCTTCCGCGTCACTGGGCGCAGTGCCTCCAGCAGCGCAACGGTCTCGGTCGGCTGCTCGCCGACGATCAGCCCCGAGTGCACGTTGGGGCAGGACACGTTGAGCTCGATGGCGGCAACCTCATCCCTCTGATCTAACGCCGTGACCATCCGCTTGAAGTCACCGTGGCCGGTAGCCATCACGGACACGAACAGCGGCACAGGCAGCTCTCCCAACTGCGGCAGATCATCCGCCAGGAACCCCTCCAACCCCTTGTTCGGCAACCCGATCGAGTTGATCATCCCAGCGGGGGTCTCCCAGATTCGCTGGGGCTCATTTCCAGTCCTCGGCTCCAGCGTGATCGTCTTGGACACGAACGCCGAGAACGGGAATTCTTCGATCAACTGATCTCCGTAGACACGACGCGCCGCTATTGCGTCAAACGTGCCTGACGCATTGATCACGGGATTACGCAATCTCAAGCCGCAGAAATCAACAGGGTTTGCGATCGCGGCCGATGGGTCGGGGGTCCCCCTCCGCAAACCCGCGTCGGTCGCCAGGTCAGGGCTCTTACCCGGGCGGCTCACAAGTTTCCGGAGGAGGACCCCCGACCCATTCGCCAAGGGGCGCACGACCGGGCCGTCGACACAAAGACGGGCGTATCCCCCGCCCTCCCTGGGGACGGCGCAGCCGAAGCAAGCGCCGTAGCCACAAGCCATTGGGGACTCCATAGCTAGTTCGCAAGCGATTTCGTGCGCAGTACAGAGGGCTGCAACCGCGTCGAGCATCTGTGGTGGACCGCAGGCGTAGACAGCGGCACTGGACGAGTCGTCACCTTCGAGCATTGCCGCAAGAAGATCGGTGACGTAGCCGTGGTGACCGATGTGGCCATCGTCGCTGGCAAGCGCGACCTCACAGCATGCAAAGAGATCATCCAATCCGCCGGAATGCTGCTGATCTCGAAAGCCCAATAAGACCCGTGCGGGCACGTTGTCAGCGACAAAACGGCGCCGAAGCAATGCAAGGGGGGCGACTCCGATGCCGCCGCCGACGAGAATGGCTCCCGCCGCATCCTCGGAAAGCTCGCGGGGCGGCAAAAAGCTGTTGCCGAGCGGGCCGTTTACCCAAACTCTTTCGCCCGGCTCCAACTCGCAGAGCCGATCGGTACCCGGGCCGACGCCCTCGATCAGAAAGTCGAGGCGCGTACCGCCCTCTACTGGCTGAACGTCGGCGACCGAGAAGGCACGAGGCAGGTAAGGGCGGCCACCCCGCTGCTCCCAATGGGACTCGGTGGCCAGCATGTAGAACTGGCCGGGCAGCGGCTCGGGGCCCTCTTGGTCAAGCAGCGAGAAGACCCGGTAGCCGCCAGAGGCGCGACTCTTGGTTACGGCGCAGGTGCGGCGCCCGAAGGGCGCGAGGGGGATTTCAGGCATCTGCCGCAGCGGAGGAGGCGGTCCGATGGATCTCCTGCAGGGACAAGACCCCCGGCTCACCTTGCATTTGAGCTGCGATCGCGCGCACCGCTGCTGAAGCGCCGGTCATCGTCGTCACACAGGGGATGCCGTGACGGACCGCGGCTGTTCGGATCGCCTGGCCATCGATGCGGGCGCCAGAACCGGTCGGGGTATTGATCACAAGGTCGCAGCGGCGCTCGCGAATCAGGTCGACGACATGCGGCGAGCCCTCGCCGATCTTGTTGATCCGCGTCACTGGCACCCCCATCGAAGAGATCGTCTGGGCGGTGCCCCCGGTGGCGATCAGCTCGAAGCCGAGCTCGTGAAAGCGCGCCGCCATCTGGGTCGCTGCCGGCTTGTCGGTGTCAGTGACGGTGATGAAGACGGTTCCCCCTGTCGGCAGCACGACCCCCGCGGCCGCCTGCGCCTTGGCGAAGGCAGTGGGAAAGTCGGCGGCGATGCCCATCACCTCGCCGGTGCTCTTCATCTCCGGGCCCAACACGGAGTCGACGCCGGCGAAGCGGGCGAAGGGCAGCACCGCCTCCTTGACGCTGACGTGGCCGCTGGGCGGCTCGGGCAGATCGAGCTCGGCGAGCTTCTCGCCCAGCATCAGGCGCGCCGCGACCTTGGCCAGTGGCAAGCCAGTCGCCTTTGAGACGAAGGGCACCGTGCGTGAGGCCCGCGGATTGGCCTCAATCACGTAGAGACGCCCGCCGGCGATCGCGTACTGGATGTTGATCAGACCGATGACGCCCAGCTCTAGGGCAATCTGCTCCGTCGTCGCCCGGATCTGCTCCAGCATCTCCTCGCCGATGCTGAGGGGCGGGATCACGCAGGCGGAGTCACCGGAGTGGACCCCCGCTTCCTCGACGTGCTGCATGATGCCTGCGACGTGAACGTCGCTGCCGTCGGCGAGAGCATCGACGTCGATCTCGATCGCGTTCTCGAGGAAGCGGTCGAGCAGCAGCGGATGCTCCTGGTCGGCCTTGACATGCGCTTGGAGGTAGGCGTTCAGGTTCTCGATCGAGTAGCAAATCTCCATCGCCCTACCGCCCAGCACGTAGGAGGGCCGGACGAGCAGCGGGAAGCCCACCTTCTCCGCGATCACCGTCGCCTCCTCGGCCGAGAGCGCGGTGCCGTAGGGCGGGTGCTCGATGCCGAGGCGGCGCAGCAGGGCACCGAAGCGGCCGCGGTCCTCGGCCAGGTCGATCGCGTCAACCGGGGTGCCGAGCAACGGAACGCCGGCCTCCTCGAGGGCGCGGGCGAGTTTCAGCGGCGTTTGCCCGCCGAACTGGACGATCACGCCCTCGGGCCGCTCCTGTTCGCAAACAGCAAGAACGTCCTCGATGGTGAGTGGCTCGAAGTAGAGCCTGTCGGAGGTGTCGTAATCGGTCGAGACCGTCTCCGGGTTGCAGTTGATCATCACCGCGTCGCGACCGAGATCGCGCGCGGTCATCGCCGCGTGCACGCAGCAGTAGTCGAACTCGATTCCCTGTCCGATCCGGTTCGGTCCAGCGCCGAGGATGACAACCGAGTCACGCTCGCCGCGACGCACCTCCGAGGCCGCCGTGCCCTCCGGGGTCGGGCGCTCGTGGGCCGAGTAGTAGTAGGGAGTCGCCGCCTCGAACTCGGCGGCGCAGGTGTCGACCGCCTTGTAGGTGCGGACGAGGCCCTCGGTACCGTCGCCCTCGGTGGCGAGGGTCTGCAGCTCGCGCAGGAACCAACGGTCGACCAGGCAGCGCTCGTGGATCGCCTCAACCTCAAGGCCGCGCCGGAAGCCCTCGAGGATCAGGTCAAAGCGCTCGGCGCATGGCACCGCGATCGCCTCCAGCAGAGCCCCCTCGGAGGCCGGCGGCTCGGCCGGAGAGTCGAGCTCGCGCGAGCGCATGGCCTTGGCGAATGACTCGCCGAAGGTGCGGCCGATCGCCATCACCTCGCCGACACTCTGCATGTGGGTCGAGAGGCGTCCCTCGGCACCGGGGAACTTCTCGAAGGCAAAGCGCGGAACCTTCGTCACCACGTAGTCGATCGTCGGCTCGAAAGAGGCGGGCGTGGCGCGAGTGATGTCGTTGGGGATCTCCTCCAGGGCGTAGCCGACTGCCAGCTTCGCCGCCATCTTGGCGATCGGGAAACCGGTCGCCTTCGAGGCCAGCGCCGAGGAGCGCGAGACCCGCGGGTTCATCTCGATCACGACGATCTCGCCATCCTCCGGATTGACGCCGAACTGGACGTTGGATCCCCCCGTCTCGACCCCGACCGCGCGGATCACCCGGATCGCCTGGTCGCGCAGCTCCTGGTAGAGGCGGTCGGTGAGGGTCTGTGCCGGTGCGACGGTCACCGAGTCGCCGGTGTGGACGCCCATCGGGTCGACGTTCTCGATCGAGCAGATGATCACGACGTTGTCGTTACGGTCGCGCATCACCTCGAGCTCAAACTCGCCCCAGCCGAGCACCGACTCCTCGACCAAGACCTGGTTGATCGGACTCGCCGCGAGACCCTCGGTGACGACCTGGCGCAGCTCGGTCTCGGTCTCCCCCACGCCGCCGCCCTGCCCGCCCATGGTGAAGGCGGGCCGGACGATCGCCGGCAGCGAGATCTTGCCCTCGGAGAGGGCCCCCTCGACCTGACTGAGCGACTCGACCGTAATCGACCACGGAATCCGCAACCCGGCCTCGGTCATCGTGCGGCGGAACTCCTCGCGATCCTCGGCGCGGCGGATCGCGGCATGGTCGGCGCCGATCAACTCCACCCCGAAGCGCTCCAGGGTGCCATCCTCATACAGTGCCATCGCCAGGTTCAGCGCCGTCTGCCCGCCAAGGGTGGGCAGCAGGGCGTCGGGGCGCTCCTTCTCGATGATCTTCGTCACCGGGCCGGGCAGCAGCGGCTCGACGTAGGTGGCGGTGGCGAACTCCGGGTCGGTCATGATCGTCGCCGGGTTGGAGTTGATGAGCACGACCTCATAGCCCTCCTCGAGCAGCACCTTGCAGGCCTGTACGCCCGAGTAGTCGAACTCGGCGGCCTGGCCGATCACGATCGGGCCGGAGCCAATCAAGAGGATCTTCTCGATGTCGGTGCGCTTAGGCATACAAATATTCGCTCCGCTCCGGTCGCAGAGGATCAGATATGGATGCTCCCTCCGCTCCGCTCATGCCGCAAGCTCCAGGAAATCGTCGAAGAGGTGGCGGGCGTCGTGCGGACCGGGCCCGGCCTCGGGGTGGTACTGGACGGTCGCCGCCGCAACGTCCCGGAGCACGAGGCCCTCGACGGTACGGTCGTAGAGGTTCAGGTGGGAGAGCTCGGCAGCGCCAAAGTCGGTTTCCCAGCGCACTGGCTCATCGGCCTCGATCCGCGCCTCGCCCCCCGGTCCCTGCACGGCGAAGCCGTGATTCTGGGAAGTGATCTCGATCCGCCCGCTGGCCAGATCCTTGACCGGGTGGTTGGCGCCGCGGTGGCCGAAGGGCAGCTTGAAGGTCTCCAGCCCGACCGCCCGGCAGAGGAGCTGGTGACCGAGGCAGATACCGAAGAGAGGCTTCTTCCCGACCAACTCGCGAACCGTCTCGACGACGTAGCCGAGCGCGCCGGGATCGCCTGGCCCGTTGGCGAGGAAAACGACGTCAGGGTCCTCGGCCAGTACTTCTGCGGTGGAGGAGGTGCAGGGCAGCAGGGTGAGGTGGCAGCCGCGCTCGCGCAGCTCGCGGACAATGTTGAGCTTGACCCCGGTGTCGAGTCCGACCACGTGCGGCCCGTCGCCCTCGAAGCGAACCGGCTCCGGCGGCGTCACCGTGCGGGCCAGATCGGCACCGTCCATCGAGGGCTCAGCGGCGACGCGTTCGCGCGCCTCTGCTTCGTCGGTCCCGGCGGAGAAGATGCCGCCGCGCATTGCTCCTCGGTCGCGGATGTGGCGGACGAGCGCCCGCGTGTCGACGCCACCGATTCCAGGCACGCCGCAATCGTCGAGCCAGTCGAGCCAGCCGCCCTCCGCGGTGGCGACGTCCTCGCCGTTCTTCGGATCGCGCATGACCACACCGCGAGCGTGGATGCGGTCGGACTCCATTGCGCCCGTGTCAACACCGTAGTTGCCAATCAATGGATAGGTGAAGACGATGATCTGCCCGGCGTATGAGGGGTCGGTAACCGACTCCTGGTAGCCGGTCATCGCGGTGTTGAAAACGACCTCGCCGGTGATCTCGCCGTGATGTCCACAGAGCTCGCCGTCGAAGCGGGTCCCGTCCTCGAGCAGGATGTAGCCGCTCATGCTGCAACTCCCAGTGAGAAGCTGCGCAGGCGGTAGGCAACCTGACCGCCCGCCAGGGTCATGACGACGCGCCCGGTCAACTTGCGGCCGGCGCACCAGGAGTTCTCGGAGCGGCTCTCGTAGCCATCCTCGCCAACGGTCCACTCGGCTCCCAGATCACAGAGAACGACGTTGGCCTCGCCATCCGGCGCCAGGCTCGGGCGCAAAAGATCGAATGGGGCGGCGCCGCCTGCCATCCGCTCGACGAGCAGACCAAGCTCGATCGTGCCGGGCTGGACGAGCTCGGTATGTAGTGCAGCAAAGGCCGTCTCCAGTCCGGTCACCCCCATCGCCGCCTGCTCGAAGGGGACCTCCTTTTCCTCAGCTGCGTGCGGGGCATGGTCGGTTGCAATGCACTCGATCGTGCCGTCACGCAGGCCCTCGATCAGCGCCTGTCGATCGGCCTCCGAGCGCAAAGGTGGGTTCATCTTGAAGCGGCGTGGATCGAGGCTGCGCACCTCCTCCTCGGTAAGGCAAAGGTGGTGTGGGCTTGCCTCGCAGCTGATCCGTACGCCGGCAGCCTTGGCTGCACGCACCGCTTCGACCGACTCAGTGGCGGAGAGGTGCTGGACGTGGATCCTCCCCCCCTCATAGCCGGCGAGGGCGGCATCGCGGGCAATCATCGTCGACTCCGAGATCGAGGGAACCCCTGCCAGCCCGAGCGCAGCCGAAACCGCGCCCTCGTGCATAACGCCATCACCGGAGAGCTCGGGGTCCTCCTCGTGAAGAGCGATCGTGCCGCCGCAGAGCTTCTGGTACTGCAGCGCACGGCGGAGGATGCGGGCGCTGCGGATCGGCAGGCCGTCGTCGCTGAAGCCAACTGCACCCGAGTTGCGAATTGCCCCCATCTCAGTCAGTTCCTCGCCCTCCATACCGCGGGTAACGGTGGCGAGAAAGCCGACCGGCACACAAGCGGCCTGGCGTGCCGCCTCGCGCAGCGCCTCCACATCGGCGGGCGTGCTGACCGTGGGCTCGGTATTCGCCATTGCCAAGATGCCGCAGTAGCCGCCGGCTGCGGCGGCGCGGCTGCCGGTCTCCAGGTCCTCTTTGTGCTCATGCCCGGGCGTCCGCAAATGCACATGTGGGTCGAAGAAGGCAGGAAATGCGTGCAGGCCTCCCGCGTCAACCTCCTCGAGGCCCTCGAGCTTCGCCCCGGGCGCAGCGAGCTCTGCGATGCGACCGGCCCGGATGATCACGTCGTGAACGCCATCGATGCCGGCGACCGGATCAAGCACCGTGGCGCTGCGCAGAACGATCTCTGCGCTCTCCCCGGAGCGCATGTCGAGCGAATCGGCCAGGCTCACGCGGGCTGTCCGATCGGCGTTGGGCTGTCCTCGTGCTCACCGGCTGCATGCACCGGGCGCTCTGGACCCGCTGCGAGCAGCTCGTAGAGGATCGCCATCCGGACGACCAGCCCGGAGGCAACCTGCTCGGTCATCAAGGACTGGGGCGAGTCGATCACCTCGCCGGAAAGCTCGACCCCGCGGTTGACGGGGCCCGGATGCATCAGCAGCTGGCGCGGGGCGAGGCGGCGGGAGTCGATCTGGAACCGCGCCGCGTACTCGCGGATCGAGGGCACGAAGCTCTCTGCCATGCGCTCTTTTTGCAGTCGCAGCGCGTAGACAACATCGGCCTCGCCGAGCTGCTCGAGCGAATAGGCGACCTGGCAGCCGAGCTGCTCGATCTCGCGCGGAATCAACGCCGGCGGACCGCAAACCGTCACCTCTGCCCCCATGGCCTGGAAGGCGATCAGGTTGGAGCGGGCGACGCGGCTGTGCAAGACGTCGCCGACGATCCAGATCCGCACCCCATCGAGGCTGCCCAGACGGCGGCGCAAGGTAAAGAGATCGAGCAGGGCCTGGCTCGGGTGCTCGTGCTTGCCGTCGCCGGCGTTCACAACCGCTGCCTCGGTCCAGCCAGCAACGAGCTGCGCGGCACCGGCATAGGGATGGCGAATCACAATCGCTGCCGGGTCGTAGGCCGAGAGAGTCGCGCATGTGTCCTTCAGCGACTCGCCCTTGTCAACCGAGGAGCCGGCAGCCTTGAGCGAGATTAGGTCGGCCGAGAGACGCTTCGCCGCCAGCTCGAAAGAAGCGCTGGTGCGGGTGCTCGACTCGTAGAAGAGGCTGACCACCGTGCGGCCGCGCAAGGTGGGCACCTTTTTGATGTCGCGACGACCGACCTCGGCGAAGCTCTCGGCGCGGTCGAGGATCGCTTCGATCCCGTCGCGTTCGAGATCCTCGATCGCCAACAGGTGCCTCATGCAACCACCTCCACGGCTTGCTCGGAGATCGTGACCTGGTCAATGTCGTCGGTCTCATCGAGTCGCACGTTGACCCTCTGCCCACGCGCCGTCGGCAGGTTCTTCCCCACGTAATCGGGCCGGATCGGCAGCTCGCGGTGACCGCGGTCGCAGAGCACCGCCAGCTGCACACGCTGCGGCCTGCCGTAGTCGAAGAGGGCGTCGACCGCTGCCCGCACGGTGCGCCCGGTGAAGAGCACGTCGTCGACGAGGATCACGGTGCGTCCGGTGAGATCGAAATCGATGTGGGAGGCGTGGACCACCGGCTGGGTGGCGGGCGATTGGGCCCCGACATCGTCGCGGTAGAAGGAGATGTCGAGGTCGCCGATCGGCGTCTCCGCCTCGGTCAGCTCACCAACAAGTGCGTGCAGGCGGCGGGCGATGATCGCGCCACGGGTATGAACGCCGACGATCGCAAGACGCTCGGGCTCAGGATTGGCCTCGGCTATCTCATGGGCGATCCGCCGCAGCGTTCGCCTTAAATCGTCGCGCTCGAGCACGACCTTCTCGCTCACTTCGTTGCTCCTTCCTGGCCTCACGGGACCGGGTTAAAGGACGGCGCTCAGAGTAGCAGCGTGGTGGGACGCGTGGGCGCCCTCTCGGAGGTGCCCATCACCGCCTTTGGCGGTGAAATCTGGTGCCCTTACGGGGCAAATCTCACTCCGCGGTACCGGGGGGAGGCACTCCGAGAGGGCCCCCACGCGTCCCGTCATGCGGCTCTTCGCTTGAGAGCCTGGGAGGCGAGTCCTCCCCCCTCTCCCGTGCTCCGTTTTGGACGAGCTTGGGTTCTCCGCGCTCTGGGAAGGGGATCTCTATCAGGTCGAAGTCGCGTGGGGCGACCGTGGGCTCGAAGACCTCGCCTGCCTCCTCCAGCACCTTGCCCACGTGGTAGCGGGAGGAGATGTGGACTAGGGCTAGGAGCTTGACCTCTGCCTCGCGGGCTACGGCTGCAGCTTGGCCGACGGTCGAGTGGCCGGTGTCGGCCGCGCGCTGCGCCTCCTCCTCGGCGAAGCTGGCGTCGTGGACGAGCAGGTCGGCGTTCTGCGCGGCATCGACGGTGGCCCGGCAGGGAGCCGTATCGCCCGTGATGACCACGGTTCGACCCGGGCGCGACTCGCCCATCACCTCACCCGGTTCGACCGGCCCCGCAGCTCCCTGGACCCACTCCCCGCGTTGCAGTGCGGCGAAGTCGGGACCTTCCTTGACTCCGAGCCGCTTCGCCGCCTCGGGGTCAAAGCGACCGGGCCGGTCTTCCTCGACAAGCGTGTAGCCGACGGCGCGCACGCTGTGCTCGACTGGGAAAGCGCGCACCTCAGCCTCTGCACAGGGAATCGCGTCGCCGGGCTCAATTTCGACCAGGTCGAGCTTGTAGCCAACCCTGCCGATCACGCGTCCAAGGCTCTGGATCAGGTCGCGCAGGCCGCGAGGCCCGTAAATCGTCAGCGGCCGCTCGCGCTCGGTCAGGTCGTACGTCTTCAGCAGGCCGGGCAGGCCGAGGAAGTGATCGGCGTGGAAGTGGGTGAAAAAGATCGCGTCGACCTGGACCAAGCCCAGCGAACGTTGCATCTGCCTCTGCGTCCCCTCGCCGCAGTCAAAGAGCAGGCGTTCCCCCCCACGCGCGACAAGCACGCCGGCGGTGTTGCGCCGGGCCGATGGCACGGCGCCACCAGTGCCGAGAAAGGTGACCGAGAGGTCCATGGCCGCGAGCCTACGCGAAGGAGGGGGACGGGTTCGGTGCCGGATAAGCTGGTGCGCAAGCGCCCGTAGCTCAGCTGGATAGAGCGCCGCCCTCCGGAGGCGGAGGCCGCAGGTTCGAATCCTGCCGGGCGCGTCATGGACGGGATCATGGATACTCGCCCGCCGCGCGGGGCTATCGCGGTAGTCGTAATCGGCCTGATCGCCACGCTTGCCGCAGCCGCGCTGGCTACCGACGAGGTGGGCGGCAGCTCGGTGGAGATCGAATGGGTGGCGCGAGCGCCACTTCCCGATTCGCCGCCTGCCCCGATCCCGGGTGGCGGCTCGATGCGGCTCGAGGACGGCGGCCTGCGCGTGACCGAAGCCAACATCAACGGCGAACGGGTCTATCGCGCCACCTCGGTGCTCAGGATCGAGCCCGGCTCGGCCGTCGGACAGGCCCGGGTGAACTGCAGGATGCGCGGCGGGCGGGGCGCTGAACTGGGTCGCACGGTCAACAGCCGGGGCGCCTTCCCTCGCTCGAGCGGCGAATACAACCTGACCAAGCAAGAGGTTCCCAGAAGCGTCGGAATCAGGCTGCCGATCCAGGGGGCCGAATTCGCCTCGCTGGAAATGAGCGACGCCTTCGCGACGTTCACCGACCTACCTGGGGTCGTCGTCAGCTGGATGCCATACCGGACCGACTTCCAGGAATGGCAATGGGGCTTGCCGGAGGGCCGCCCGCAGGAGCCTCTCGCGCTCGGCTTCGCCAGCTTCTGGCGTACGGTCGGCCAGCCCTCGGTCGAGGCCTCCTGCACGCTGGAGACCGGCGCCGGGCGAGCGACCGTGCGCACCGCCGGCGAGCTCAGCCGGTAGGCGCCACCAACAGCTCGGGCCCCTCGCTCCCCTTGCCGACCTTGTTCAGCTTCGGGTTGGCGAGAGCGCCTTCCATCCGCGAGGCCGGTAGCGGCGCGCACATCGCGATCGCGTCCTCGACCTCGAGATCGGGGCGCAGCCATGCCGCCTCGGCCTCGGGGCTGGGCAAGATCGCCGGCATCCGGTCGTGCACCTTGGCGACGACGTCGTTGGGGGTCGTGGTGACGATCGTGCAGCTGTAGAGCCAGCCCTCCTCAAAACCCCGGTCCTCCTCGTCCTCCCACTCCTTGCGCGTGCATAGGCCGGCGAAAGCGAAGGGCTCGCCACCATCGACGGTGAAGCGCCAGGGGTGGCGCGGCTGCTTGGGATCCTCAGCCACCATCCACTCGTAGAAGCCATCGGCGACGATCAGACAGCGGTGGCGGAACTTGCCGACCAGCGGCGAGTAGGCGCGGCTCGATGTCAAATTCTCGGCTTTGGCGTTGATCATCCGGTAGCCGACCCTGAGGTCCTTGGCCCAGCGCGGAACCAGACCCCAGCGCATCAGCCGCGCCTCGCGGTCTCCCGGCAGCTGCCTCCTCGGGATCGGGCGAGGCGCGCACCGTCAGCACCTCCTGGGTCGGCGCCACGTTGAAGCGCCCCAGACCCGATTCGGCTTTTTTCACCCGCTCCTTGCTCGGCGGAGGCGCCTCGCCGGAGGAATTGCGCTCCAACGAGCGTTCCAGCTCCACCTGGAAGCGATCGGCAATCGTCTTCGTGTCTTTCGCCGTAACCGTGAAGCGTCCGCACATGGCGAATCAGCCTAGACAGGTCGAGCCGCGGGGTGGTCCCGATACCACTCGAGAGTGCGGGCGCAGCCGTCGCCCTAGCTGCCACCTGGGGTCGCCAGCCGGTCAGCTCGCGCAGCTTGGTCGAGTCGACGAACTGGCGGTCGATCTCGCCGTCGGGATTGCCGGTCCCCTGAAAGTCGGGCTCGACCGTGCCGCCGGCGGCATCGGTGATCAGCTCGACCACCTCGCGTACCGAGTGCGGCCGCTCGCCGCCGGCGTTGAAGGCCTCCCCCACCGCGCCGTTGTCGAGCGCACCGGCAATTGCCAGATAGGCAGCGATGGCGTCATCCACGTGGATGAAGTCGCGCTCCGGACTGCCGTCAGAACGGATCACAGGCGGTCTGCCCTCGAGCAAGGCCCACGGCGGTCTCCGGGATCAGCCTGGAGAAGTTGAGGTCGCCCCCGCCATAAACGTTGGAGAAGCGGGTGACCGCCAAGGGCAATCTGTAAGCGGTCGCGTAGCTGCGCGCAATCGTGTCAGCCGCGGCCTTGCTGGCGTCATACGGATAGGCGGCGCGTAGCGGAAAATCCTCGCGGTAGGGCAGCTCCGGGCTCGAGCCGTAGGCCTTGTCGGAGGAGGCGAAGACGACCCGGCCGACCTCGTGGGCTCGGCAGGCCTCGAAGACGTTCCAGGCGCCCTGCACGTTGACCTCAAACGTTTCCAACGGGGACTTGCGTGCGACGCCCACGATCGTCTGGGCGGCGAGGTGGAAGACCGAGTCCGCCCCATTGACAGCCCCCGCCACCGCCTTCGCATCGCGTAAGTCGGCCTCGACCAACTCCACCTCACCGCGGATCCCCATTAGGTCTAGGCCCGAGCGCCGCTCGCCGCCAACATCGGCCAAGCGCGGGGACGGGCGGTCCAGGACCCGAACCGCCTCGCCACGCTCCAACAGGGCCCGCGCCAGGTGCGAACCGACGAAACCGTGGGCGCCGCTGACGAGGACCATGCTCATCGCGCCCCCGCCTCGGCCAGAGCCTTCCAAGGCGCCTCGCCGGCGGCCCAGAGGTCGTTGAGGACGACCGCGTCCTTGTAGGTGTCCATGCAATCCCAAAATCCCTGGTGGCGATGTGCGAAGAGCTGCCCGTCGGCAGCCATCTGGGTAAGGGGCTCACGCTCGAGCACGCTTTGCTCGTCCAGATAGCCGAGCACACCAGGCTCGAAACAGAAGAAGCCGCCGTTGATCCAGTGCTCGCTGCGGGGCTTCTCGGCGAAACCGTCGACCCTTCCGTCTTCGCCGAGCTCCGCAACTCCCCACTGCAGGTGCGGCCTCACCGCGGTCATCGTCGCCAAGCCACCATGCTCCTGATGGAAGTCGAGCAGGGTGCCAAGATCGATGTCGGCGACACCGTCGGCATAAGTGGCACAGAAGGTCTCGGCTCCGAGCCGGCTCTGGAGACAGGCAAGCCGGCCGCCGGTTGGCGTGTCCACCCCGGTGTCGACGCACTCGACCGCGACCCCCCCGGCCACGACTCGCCAGCGACGAACTGCTGAACGGCCTCACCCAGGTAGCCGGTGGCAAGCAGAAAGCGCTCGAAGCCTTGCGCGGCGTAGATACCGATCACGTGCCAGAGGATCGGCATGCCGCCGATCTCAACCAGCGCCTTGGGCACGGTCTCGGTCTGCTCGCGCAGACGCGTGCCGCGACCGCCGCAGAGGATTGCCACCGGTGGCCTCATCGGGCCGGATTATGAGGCAGATCGACCTCCTTCTCCTTTTTCTTCCGCCGCTGGGTCTGGCACTTTCTCGAATTCGCAGGTCGCCTCCCTGGCATCGGAGCCAATGAAGAGCTCCTCGACTTTCGCCAGAGGGAACACCGCGATCCTGTGATGGGCGGGGTGCCAGGATCGCTCGCCGAGGTAGATCCGGTCACTCGTCTCGCCAACCAAGGTGCCGTGCTCTTCGTAGTTGTCGGTCGTGCACAGCTTCGCCTCGGTCAAGGGAACCGCGGCGGCAGCAAGCACCATCGCGGGCAGCGCCGCGGCGGCGTAGACCCCCGCCAGAGTCAGCGCGGCCCGGGTGCTATTCCACTGCTTGGCGGCGCTGTTGCGGCGGATGACGATCGCCCTGCCCTCCTGTGCGGCCATCGCCGCCAGCACGACCACGACGACGATCGCGATCCCCAGCCCCCAGTGCAGATCGGAGGGGGTGACGTCCCCACGCGCGATCAACACCAGCGTCAATGGCACGAGCATCAGCACCCAGGTGATGAGGTAGCGCACGATCACCACCCCCTTCCCCCTCCAGCTGCCCCCAAAGCCGCCGTCACGAAGGCGGTAGGCCTTCGGCGCCTTCTTCCGATCGTCGCGAACCAGGCGATAGAGGCCGTAGAGGGCGCCGAGCGCAAGGGCCGGCAGCAACACCTGACCGGTCCCAATCGAGAGCACGAACTCGCGTGGCAATTGTGAGACCACGTTGTCCCAGGGGAGCTGCTCGAATGCGAGGCGCAGCGCGAGCACGACGGCACCGGTGGCGTAGATGACCGCCGCCAGCGCGGCGAACAGGCCGGCGATCTGGGTGGCCACCTCGAGCAGGCTTTTCCCGCCCTCGGGCTCCTCCGACCCACCTCCGGCCGGCCTTTGCTTCCCCCAACTCTTAACGTTCGAAAAAACCAGTATGGATCGGCACCCTAATCGGGATGTGCGCGGCGTGTCAAGCGCGGCACTCAGCCCAGGGGGCTCAACCGCCCGCCACCGCGGGCAGGATCGTTACCTCATCGCCCTCGCCGATCGCAGTCTCGAGGCCCTGCTGGAAGCGGATGTCCTCGCCGCTGACGTAGACGTTGACGAAGCGACGCAGGTCGCCGTCCTGGGTGATCCGCTCGCGCAGGTCGGCATGCGCCTCGAAGACGGCGTCGAGCACCTCGCCCACGGTCGAGCCAGACACCTCTACCTCGGCGTCGCCCCCAGTCGCGGCGCGCAATTGGGTCGGGATCTTCACGGTGACTGCCATCAGATGGTTACCTCCTGATGCTCGAACGCGGACTCGAAGCTTTCGAGATCAGGGTCGATCTCGTGCATGTGGAAGCTATCGCGCGCCGCATCGAGCGTCTTCAGTCCCTCGCCGGTTATGTAGAGGACGACCCGCTCGCCAGCGCCGATGTCGCCACGCTCGGCCAACTTGGCGAGGACGCCGATCGTGACCCCGCCCGCAGTCTCGGTGAAGATCCCCGTCGTCTCCGCCAGCAGGCGGATGCCCGCCCGGATCTCCTCGTCGTCGACGGAGTCGATCGCACCGCCGCTGCGCCGCGCCTGCTCGAGGGCATAGGGACCGTCGGCCGGGTCGCCGATCGCCAGGCTCTTGGCGATCGTGTCGGGCTTCTGCGGCTTGCAGACGTCCCAGCCCTCGGCGAACGCGGTTGCCACCGGGCTGCAGCCGAGCGCCTGGGCGCCGTTGAAGACCGGCTGCTCGCCCTCGATCAGGCCAAGATCGGTCCACTCCTGGAATCCGCGCGCCACCTTGGTGAAGAGCGAGCCGGAAGCAATCGGGCAAACCACTCTGTCCGGCAGCTCCCAGCCGAGCTGCTCCGCCGTCTCGTAGGCGAGCGTCTTTGAGCCCTCGGCGTAATAGGGGCGGAGGTTGACGTTGACGAAAGCCCAGGGGCGGGTTTCTGCCAGCTGGGTGCAGAGCCGGTTGACGTCGTCGTAGTTGCCGCGCACGCCGACCAGGTTGGTGCCGTAGATCCCGGTTGCGAGCAACTTCTGCTCCTCGAGGTTGGCGGGAACGAGGACGTAGGACTCGAGTCCCGCGGCGGCGGCGTGGGCGGCAACGGCGTTTGCCAGGTTTCCGGTCGACGCGCAGGCAACCGTCTTGAAGCCCAGCTCCTTGGCCTTCGCCACCGCAACCGCGACGACCCGGTCCTTGAACGAGTGGGTCGGGTTGGCGGCGTCGTTCTTGATCCAGAGCTCAGCGTCGAGCCCAAGTCGCTCGGCGAGCCGATCGGCGCGCACCAACGGCGTCAGGCCGGGCTCCAGTGGATCGAGCGGCCGCCCGCTAAAGGGAAGGAAGTCGCCGTAGCGCCAAATCCCCTGCGAGCCAGCCTGGATCCGGCGTTTCGCCCCCGCCGCGTCCAGTCCGGAGAAGTCATAGGTGACTTCCAGCGGGCCAAAGCAGTTCTCACAGGCGTAGCTGGCACCCAGCTCGTAGGTCGCCCCGCACTCCTTGCACTTCAAGCTCTCGACTGACATCCGATCCTCTTTTCTTGCCTAGAAAAAAACCTCCGCCTTGTGGGGGAGGTCCGATCGGACGTCTTCCCCACATCTTCCAGGTCCTCACACGAAACCTGCTGGAGTTGGCACCTCCCCTCGAACCAATGGTCCGAGGTGGTTGCCGGGGCTTCTACGGGCCAGTCCCTCCACCCCTCTAGATGTGGCGCTTATGTAAGGCAAAGCCTACCAGGGGCAGGCAAAGGGAAGTTTCGTTCACTGCGCCGATGCCAGGGCGTCTAACCTAATGCGCGATGCCCGACCAGACCGCAGAGACGCTGAGCGCGACCGATGCCGAACCTTCCGAAACCGAGGCTGCGTCGGGCAGCGCGGCAGGGCGAGGGGATCTCGCCTCCCCAGCAAGTCGAGCCTGAGGCCTCCCGGGTCGAGCAAATCGACTCTTCCGGCCTGCGCTGGGTCAATATCGAGCGACCCGGTGCACTCGAGCGCGCCTGGTTAGAGGAAAACTTCGACTTCCATGCCCTGGACCTCGAGGACGTCCTCTCGCGCAACCAGCGGCCGAAGATCGACGTCTACGACGACTACCTATTCATCGTTCTCCACTTCCCGATCTTCGACCCCGCGGTCGGCCGTCTCGGCACCGGCGAGCTCGACCTCTTCGTCGGTCCCGGCTACGTGGTCACGATCCCCAACCAGCCGCTGCAGCCGGTCGAGTACCTCTTCGAGCGTTGCCGAGCCAAGGAGGAGCTGCGCGAGCAGCTCTTCTCGCGCGGTTCCGGCTATCTGCTCTACCGCCTCGTCGATGACAGCTTCGACTACTGCTTCCCGATGCTGCGCAAGATCGGCAACAAGCTCGATGCGCTCGAGGACGACATCTTCGAGGGGCGCTCAGAGGAGGTTGTGCGCGACATCTCCAACGTCAAGCAGGAGATCATCAACTTCCGCAAGGTGATCCGGCCGCAGCGGCCGGTGCTGCGTGACCTGGAGAAGGTCAAGCAGCGCTACCTCGCAACCGACCTCGACCTGGAGATCTACTTCGACGACATCGTCGACGCCCACGAGCGAATCTGGGACATGCTGGAGAACTACAAGGAGGTGGTCGAGGCACTGGCCGAGACCAACGAGTCGGTGATCTCACACCGGGTCAACGACATCCTTCGCGTTCTCACCTCGATCAGCGTGATCGTCCTGCCGCTGACCCTGATCGCCAGCATCTGGGGCGCCAACGTGCACGTTCCCGGCGAGGGCGACACGACCGCGTTCTGGATCCTGCTCGGGGCGATGGTCACGATCCTCCTCGGGATGGTCGGCTACTTCCGCAATCGCGGCTGGCTCTGATCAAACGCCGCCTCCTCCGCTTCGCGTCCGGGGCGGCTTGGCCTCAATAGGATGAGTCGCCTGTGGCAAATTTCCGCATCTGGGCGCCGTGGCGCCTCGCCTACGTGAAGGACGCGTCCAAGGACAACGAGCAGGAGTGCATCTTCTGCGCCAAGCCGGCGGCGGATGACGATGCCGCGAACCTGATCGTCCACCGCGGCGAGCGCTGCTTCGTGATCCTCAACCTCTTTCCATACACCAACGGGCATCTGATGGTGGCGCCCTACGAGCACATCGGCCGTATCCAAGACCTGGCAGCCGAGACGACCGCAGAGATGATGTCGCTTGCACAGCAGGCAATGTCCCGTCTGGAGGAGGTCTACGACCCACATGGCTACAACGTCGGCTTCAACCAGGGCCGGGTTGCCGGCGCCGGCGTCGAGCACCACATCCACCTCCACGTCGTTCCCCGCTGGGGTGGCGACACGAACTTCATGCCGGTGATCGCCGACACCAAAGTGATGCCGCAGACGCTCGAGCAGAGCTTCGAGGCATTGAAAGGAGCGTTTTGAGCGAGACGGCCCCCCTGGCCCCCCGCGGGATCTTCAAGGCTTACGACATCCGTGGCCTGCATGGCGCTGAGATGGACGAGACGACTGCGCTGGCGATCGGCCGCGCCTTCGCCCGGGTGCTGGCGCGGCTGCGCGACAAAGAGCCGAGTCAATTACGAGTTGGCCTCGGACGGGACATGCGCCTGACGGCCCCATCGATGGCGGCTGCGCTGCGCGAGGGGCTGATCGCCGAGGGAGCGACTGTGCTCGATGCCGGCATGGTCGCCACCGAGATGCTCTACCACCTGGTCGGCTCGCGCCAGCTCGACGGCGGCGCGATGGTCACCGCCTCACACAACCCAAAGGCCTACACCGGGGTCAAGCTCGTCCGCGAGGGAGCATTGGCGCTCTCCGGCGACGCCGGCATCGGCGACGTGCAGCGCGAGATCGAAGCCGGCCTCGGGCTCGCTCCAGGGGGTGGCTCCTGCGAGGAGGTTGACGTCTGGGACGAGTACCAGGAGCACACTCTGTCGTTCATCGATCCGGACGCCCTACGGCCGTTCAAGGTCGTCGTCGACGGCGGCAACGGGATGGCCGGGCCAATGGTTGGTCCGATCCTGCACCGACTCGGAATGGAGCTCGACGAAATGTACTTCGAGCCAGACGGCGAGTTCCCCGACCACGAACCGAATCCCCTGCTGGAGGAGAACCGGAAGCTGATCGAAGCTCGCGTGCGCGACGCCGGTTCCGACCTCGGCATCGCCTGGGACGGCGACGCCGACCGCTGCTTCTTCATCGACGGGGAGGGCTCCTTTTGCGACGGGGACTTCATCTGCGCCCTGCTCGCCCGCGCTGCGCTGGTCAAGAACCCCGGGGCGACGATCCTCTACGACCCGCGCTCCAGCCGGGCCGTCCCAGATCTCGTCGCTGCCGAGGGCGGGCGCTCCGCGCTCTCTCGAGTCGGCCACGCCTTCTTCAAGATCCGCATGCGCGAGGAGGGTGCCGTCTTCGGGGGAGAGGTCTCCGGCCACTACTACTTTCGCGACTTCTGGTGTGCTGACTCGGGCACGATCCCGGCACTCCTGATGCTCGAGCTGCTTGCCAAAGATGGGCGCTCCCTGGCTGAGCTGATGGCCGAGCTCCGCTCTCGCTACTTCATCTCCGGCGAGATCAACTCGGAAGTCGACGATCCGGAGGCAAAGATGAAGGAGATCGCCGAGCGCTACCCGGGCGGCGAGCTGAGCCGGATCGACGGGATCTCGATCGACTACCCCGAGTGGCACTTCAACGTGCGGCCCTCCAACACCGAGCCGCTGCTGCGCCTCAACCTCGAGTCGCTCGTTTCGCGCGCCGACATGGAGGCGAAACGCGACGAGGTCCTGGGGTTAATCCGGGCGTGACGAAAGTGACTCCGGAGGGCGCGCTGGAGCAGGCCGCCCTGGCGGGCATCCACCGTCTCCGCATCCCCACCCCTTTTGCAGTTGGACGGGTCAACTGCTACCTCCTGGAGGACGAACCGCTGACCCTGATCGACACCGGCCCCAACTCGGGCAAAGCGCTCGATGAGCTGCAGGGGCAACTGGGCGAGCGCGGCTACTCGATCGACGACCTGGAGCTGGTCATCCTCACCCACCAGCACATCGACCACCTCGGGCTGGTCGAGATCATCGTCGAGCACTCAGGCGCCGAGGTCGCTGCGCTCGGGCTCGCCGCCGAGCGGCTGGCGAACTTCGTCGACGACTCAGAGGAGGAGGATCGATTCGCGGTCGAGCTGATGCTCCGCAACGGCATCCCTCAAGAGGTTGCCTTCGCGCTGCAGAGTGTCTCGCGCAGCTTTCGCGGCTGGGGCGCGAGGGCGGAGGTGACCCGTCGTCTAGAGGACGGCGAGGAGCTCGCCCTTCGCGACCGCACGCTGCAGGTTTTGCACAGACCCGGCCACAGTCCTTCGGACACCGTCTTCTGGGATGAGCGGCGACGCATCCTGATCGCCGCCGACCACCTGATCGCCCACATCTCCTCCAACCCGCTGATCACCCGCCCCCTCGACGGCTCCTCCCAGCGCACCCAGGCACTCGTGGCCTACATCGAGTCGATGAAAAAGACCCGCGAGATGCCAGCCGAGATCGTCCTCTCCGGCCACGGCGAGCCAATCACCGACCACGTCGCCCTGATCGACGACCGCCTTGCCAAGCACGAGCGTCGTAAGGAGAAGATCTACAACCTAATCTCTGAGCGGTCCCGGACCGGCTACGAGATCGCCCAGGCGATCTGGGGCAATGTCGCCGTCACCCAGGCCTTTCTCACCCTCTCAGAGGTGATCGGGCACACCGATCTGCTGCTCAATGAGGACCGTGTGCATGAAGTCGAGGACGGGGAGGTGGTCCGCTATGAGACGACCGGGTAGGCGCGGCGCCAAGAAGCGAATGCTGCTGATCGTCAACCCGTATGCGACGACGGTCTCCGACCGGCTCAAGAACCTCGTCGTCTACGCCCTGCAGGGCCGCTACGAGGTGGAGACCGTCGCCACTGAGGCGCAAAACCACGCCACCGAGATCGGCCGCGAGGTGCGCGGTCACGGCTATGACGTGGTCGTCGGCTTCGGCGGTGACGGGACCCTCAATGAGATCGCCAACGGCCTGGCCGGCACCGACGTTCCCGTTTCCGTCCTACCGGGCGGCTCGACCAACGTCGTCTGCCGCACCCTCGGCATCCCCAACGACGTCGTCGATGCGACCGAGCACCTGCTTGCGTTGGTCGACGATTGGGCCCCCCGCAAGATCGATCTCGGCGTCGCCGACGAGCGCCACTTCGTCTTCTCCTGCGGCGTCGGGATCGACGCCACTGTGGTCAAGCGGGTCGACGCCCATCCTCGGCTCAAGTCCCGCGCCGGGCCCTACTACTACACCTGGGCCGCGGTCTCTGCCTTCTATCGGCAGTACATGGTCAAACCGGTGAAGCTCGGTGTCGAGATCGACGGCGCGATGACCGAGGGTGTCACCGCGCTGGCCCAAAACTCCGACCCCTTCACCTACTTTGCCAGCCGTCCCGTCCGGGTCTGCGAGGGGGTCGAGATCGACGACGGCACGCTCTCGCTGGGCGTCCTCAAACGGGCGGCGCAGCGCGATATGCCGACCTTGATCCCGCGTCTCTTCGGTGAGAAGCGCCCTGCCGCCCGTCACCGTCAGATCGCCCACTTCGAAGGCGTGACCGCCGCGAGCATCGCCTCCGTCTCACAAACCAAGGACGGCACCCTCCGCCCCTTCCCAGTTCAGGTCGACGGCGACTACATCGGCGAGCGCACGCACATGGACCTGAAGGTCGAGCCCGGCGCGCTCTCGGTCATCGCCTGAGAATCGCTCAGCCACCCGCTGGCGCGGGCGCCTCGACGGCCTTCAGTTCGCCGGGCTCCGGCTCGTCTGAGAGCTTGAAAACCGAGGGGCCCAGAGGCCCGGTGGTATCGGCTTTGCCGCCGGCGCCCCCCCAGGCGCCGCCGAAGCCGTACCAGGGCTGTGCGCGGGCGTCGCGCAAACCTCCAGCGCCGGCCACCAGCGGGTCCCAGACGAAGCCCTTGTTACGCATGTCGAAGGAGCAGAGCTGCCGGTAACGCTCGTGACAGACCGCGGTCGAGTCGTTTTTCCCCTCGGCAGCCGTCGGATAGGAGGCGTGACTGTGACGCGCGCTGTAGACCACCGGCCTGCCTGGCTCGGAGGACTCGCAGTCCTCGCCATCCTCGAGGATCTTGCAGACCTGGGCCCACGGAATCGGGCGGGGGTGACCATGGCCGTAGTAGGAGACGCTGCGGGGAGTGCCATCGGCCTCAAGGACCACGTCGATGTTCTCCCAGTCTCCCTCGTGACTGAAGAATCGCGCCATGTTGAATCGTCCCGCTGGCTTGTAGGGCACGCTGAAGCCGTAGAAGAACCAGTAGGTGATCCGCGTCGTCGCCGTACGCCGGCTGATCTCGTAGTACATCGGCGCCATGGGTTCTATTCCCGCTTCCCCCTCGCGGGCCTGGTCGTCGGGGTCGATGTAGAACCCCTCCTCCTGGCTCAAGCCGGGTGCGCGGACGGGTCTTATGTCATGCGGTCTGGTGAAATCGGTTGCCAGGTACTGTTCAAACTGGTAGCAACCACCCACCCTGTCCACGCATTCGAACCCCAACCGGACCGGGTTGATGGCTCCCCGCCGAGTCAGATCCTCGTCACGGTTGAAGCGGCCCTCGGTACGCCAGGTCAACTCCGAACGGGCGAGGAAGTCGGCTACCGAGGTCGGTCCGTACGCGTCCCGTCGATGAAGCCAAACCACCGGTGCGAACTGGAGTACGAGCGGGTCGATGTTCTTGCTCTCCACTTCGATGGATCCCTCCGAGCCCACCAGGGGCACCCGAGCAGAGTCTCCATCGCACTCATCGCACCCGCCGATCGCCACACAAGCAAGAAGGGCGACCAGCAGGACGAGCACGCCGCCGGCAAACCCCGCCAGGACGACGCGGACCGTACTGTCTCCACTGGAACCTGCACCCGCCATTTGCGACGGGCAGTCTATTCATTCAGAGATCGCCGAGCAACTCATCCGGTTGGCGTGATGCGGTAGGCGTCGAAGACGCTTTCCACGTTGCGCAGGCGCGAGATGCACTGCTTCAGCTGCTCGGTGTCGCCGACCTCGACCACGAAGCGGTTTTTCACCATCGGGTGCTTGGTCATGCAGCTGGCGCCGAGGATGTTGATCCCGGCCTCCGAGAAAGTGCGCGAGAGATCCTCGAGCAGGCGGGTCCGATCGTAGGCGTCGATCTGAAGTTCGACCCGGTAGGAGGACTCGTTCTCGCCCTCCCAGGCAACCTCGACGAAGCGTTCCGGCGACTTCATCAACGCCTTCACGTTCTTGCAATCGGCCCGGTGGATGGTGATGCCCCGGCCGAGCGAGACGTAGCCGGCGATCGTGTCGCCGGGCACTGGGCGGCAGCACTTGGCGAGGCGCACCGCGATGTTGTCAGCGCCCTTGACCCTGATCCCGTAGTTAGAGGCGTCCTTGGTCCGGCGTGCCTTGTCCTCGCGTGCGCCTTCGAAGCCGATCGGTCGCTCGTCCTCGACAGCCTCGCCCTCTTTGAGCCGCTGCATCAACTTGTTGGCGACGGCCTTGGTCGAGACCTTGCCCTGGCCGAGGGCGATGTAGAACTCGGTCGCCTTGCGGAAACCCATCTCCTTGATCACCTGGGCCAGCAGCGGCGACATGACCAGCTTCTGCATCGGCAGGCCGCGCTTGCGCAGCGCCTCCTCGAGTGCCTCGCGGCCCTTCTGCTCGGCGTCCTCGCGCCGTTCCTGTTTGAAGAAGGCGCGGATCTTGTTGCGAGCGCGGCTCGTCCGCACCAATTTCAGCCAGTCACGTGACGGACCGCGATTCTGCTTTGCGGTCAGCACCTCGACGATGTCGCCCGAGCGCAGCTGATAGTGCAACGGCACGATCGAGCCGTTGACCTTTGCCCCGACGCAGCGGTGGCCGACGTCGGTGTGGACCGCATAGGCGAAGTCGAGTGGGGTCGAGCCGGCGGAGAGGTTCTTGACCTCGCCCTTCGGGGTGAAGACGAAGACCTCGTCCTCGAACAGGTCGACCTTCAACGACTCGAGGAACTCGGCCGGGTCCTGCTCGCCCTCGGCCTCGACCAGCTGCCGCAGCCAGGTCATCTTCTCCCGCTGGGGGTCGCCGGCGCCGCCCTCTTTGTAGGCGACGTGGGCGGCGATTCCGTACTCGGCCAGCTTGTGCATCTCGCCGGTGCGGATCTGGATCTCCAACGGCTTTCCTTCCGGCCCGATCACAGTCGTGTGCAGCGCCTGGTACATGTTGGCTTTCGGCATCGCGACGAAGTCCTTGAAGCGCGCGGGCAGCGGCTTCCAGAGCGAATGAATGACCCCGATCGCGCCATAGCAGTCCTTGACCGAGCCCACGATCACCCGCATTGCGGTCAGGTCGAAGATCTCGTTGAACTCGCGACCCTTCTTGGTCATCTTCGTGTAGATCGAGTAGAAGTGCTTGGCGCGGCCGGAGATCGCAGCCTCGATGCCGACCGCCTGCAGCTCCTCGCCGAGGAACTCGCCGGCCTCGTTGACATAGACCTCGCGCTCGTCGCGCTGCTGGGCGACCAGCTGCTTGATCTCCTTGTACTTGCGCGGGTGCAAAGTGGCGAAGGCGAGGTCCTCAAGCTCCCATTTGATCGCGTGGATGCCGAGCCGGTGGGCCAGCGGGGCGTAGATCTCCAGCGTCTCGCGCGACTTCGCCATCTGCTTCTGCTTCGGCAGGGCACCAAGCGTGCGCATGTTGTGGAGGCGGTCGGCCAGCTTGATCAGGATCACCCTGACGTCGGTGGCCATCGCGACCATCATCTTGCGGTAGTTCTCGGCCTGCCGCTCGTCGCGACTCTCGAAGGTCATCCCGGTCAACTTGGTGACGCCGTCGACCAGTTGAGCGATTTCCTCGCCGAACTCGGTCCTGATCTCCTCCAGGCTGGCACTCGTATCCTCGACCGTGTCGTGCAACAGCGCCGCGCAGAGCGTCTCGGTGTCGAGCCTCATCCCGGCGCAGATCTGCGCGACGCCAACCGGGTGGGTGATGAACTCGTCGCCGGATCGGCGCAGCTGATCGGCGTGCCGGTCGCAGGCGAAGTCGAAGGCGCGTGTAAGAGCGGCACGGTCGATCGTCGCGACCGCGACCGCGATCCCGCCCCCATTGGATCCGGAGTCGTGCTCCGGGGCAGAGTCGAACTCCTCCACCACCGCGAAGAGGTCGGCGAGGAGCTCGCGCTGCTCTAGGGATTCTTTCGTCGTTCGAGGTATCGCAGGCCCTCCTGGTGGCGAGCGCCGTACGCCATGTAGGCGGCCGAGCGCTCCAGATCTGTCTTCTCGGAGGATACGACGCCGACACTGCCTGCACCGCCGGCAGTTACGCCCTGGGCCAAACCGAGCTCAGCTAGCACCCGAAGACAGCGAGCAGCGGTCTCGGGGCTGCGCGGATGCTGGTCGGTGCCTCGTAGGGCTGCGAACAGCTGCTGTCCGCTCACCTCGCCGGCCTCGCGCAGGTCCCTAAAGAGGCCGATCAGCGTCGCCCGGCGGGCAAGCTGCTCATCCAGCATCGCTAGCGCGAAGCGGTGCTCGGCCTCGCCCCAGGCGAGATGGGCGTAGCCGCCGCCGGGCGTGGCTTGGACCGCCAGCTCCTCAATATGGGCAAAGGCCGGCGGGTCGACGAAGACGACATGCTCGAAGCCCACGGCAAGATCGGGGTCCGCCTCGAGCGCCACGGCGTCTGCCAGGACGACTCCCTCGCCAATCAACGCCGAACGGCGCTCTCGATCGGCAACCACGGCAAGCACCTCCCCGCTCCCGCACGAGCCCAACTCGGCGATCACGGCCGCCGGCGAGCTGCGCGGCCGCACCGTTTCCCGGCCGGCGGGCCGATCTCCCTCCGCATAGGCGTGGTTTCGGCCCGCGGACGGCCAGGTGGCAAGGTCGGTTGCCAGCTCGCCCTCGAAGCGCTGCCACCACTCCTCCTCGGCGCTGCGCGGCTCATCCTCCTCAACCTCGCGCGGATACAGCTCGCGCAGCACCAGTCGCGGCTCGACGGAGCCATTCCACCGGTTGACCTCGAGTCGCACCGTGGCGTCAACGGGATCGTCCTCCCCCACACCCAGCGTCGCCCGACCGAAGGCGACGCCGAGCGCCCGGTGGGACCCGCTGTGGAGGCTGAACCTGGCGTGCTTGCCTTCGCCCATCGCCCGCACATCGCGCACCCGGGCGGCCGGAACCAGTAGGCGTACGCCGGGATTGCCCATCCCGAACGGGGCGAGGCGTTCGAGCTCCTCAGCGAGGTCGAGGCCAAGGCTGGCACCGCCCACCGTCGCGTCGATCCGCTCGGTGCGACGCAGGTCCTCGGGGCCGAGGACAGAGTCGGCGTGGGCGGCAAAAGCGGCGCGGAATGCATCCAGGTCTTCAGCGCGCAGCTGCAAGCCGGCGGCGGCCCTGTGCCCGCCGAACCCGATCAGGTGCTCGGAACAGGCCTCGAGCGCTGCCAGCAGGTCAAAGCCGGGGATGCTGCGCCCCGACCCACGCCCCTCCCCCTCTCCGTCGAGTGAGACGACGACCGCGGGCCGGTGATGCCGCTCTACGAGCCGCGACGCGACGATCCCGATCACGCCGGGATGCCACCCCTCGCCCGCTAGCACCAGGCCCCGCGCGTCCCGAAGCTCATCCGGGAGACCCCGAAGCGCAGTCTCCGCAGCAGCATCGACCTCCCGCTCCCTGGCCCGCCGCTCGCTGTTGGCCCTGCTCAGCTCGCCGGCAATCTCAGCCGCCCGCTCCTGATCGTCAGTCAGGAAAAGCTCCACTCCGGCATCAGCTCTGTAAAGACGCCCCGCCGCATTGATTCTGGGTGCAAGGCGAAAGGCGAGATCGCCCTCGTCGACCTGCGTAGGCTCGCATTTGCCTGCCTTGAGCAGCGCACGGATTCCAGGGCGGCGGGCTCTGCGCACCTCAGCCAATCCACGCCGCACCAGCGACCGATTCTCACCGACGAGCGGCACAACATCGGCGACAGTCGCCAGGGCAACGAGGTCTAGGTCCGCCGAGGAGGGATCGGGTACCCCTCCCCCGGAGGCTCCTGGGACCGCGCCTGAACCCAAGCCCACGATCGGCTGCGCAACGGTCTCCGGGGGAGGGGTACCCGATCCCTCCCGCAGGGCCAATGCGAGCTTCCAGGCCACCGCCGTCCCGCAAAGCTGCTCGAACGGATACCCATCCACCGCCGGGTGCAGGATCGGGCAGTCAGGCAGCTCCGGGCCCTGCTGGTGATGGTCGGTGACGATCACGTCCATGCTAACGCGACCGGGCCAGCGCCACCTCCTCGACAGCGGTGATCCCACAGTCGACCGTAATCAACAGCTGCGTGCCCCGAGCCGTCAGCTGTTCGATGTTCGGGGCGCTGAGCCCATAGCCATCGGCGATCCGATCCGGGATCAGCCAGTCGCACTCGGCGCCGAGCCCACGCAGCGTGCTGACGAGGATCGTGGTCGCGCAGACGCCGTCGACGTCGAAGTCGCCGTGGACGGTGATTCGCTTGCCCTCGCCGATCGCCTCGAGGACCCGCTCGGTGACGGCGCCCATCGATTTGAACTCGTGCGGAGAATGGGACTCGTCCGCGTCGAGGAATGCCCGCGCCTTCTCCGGCGTGCGATACCCGCGACGCACCAGGGTGATCGCGACCGGCTCGCTCAGTCCCAACTCCTCAGAGAGGGCACGTGCCTCTTCGTAGGAGAATGGCTCAGCCTCGTATGCGTGGATGGTCTCCGCCACGCAGCCAGGCTAGGAAGCGCCTGGGACGGATCTTGGCGAAATTCAGGCCGCTTGTTCCGAGCGAACGCCGATCGCCCAGATCACGGCAAGGCCGATCGCGGTGCCGGGGATCGCGATCAGCGCGGTTCCGAGATCGGTCTCGCCGATCCCTTTTCCAAGTGCCACCTGGATAACCGCGCCGACCAGCACAGCGCCGATCGTCGCCCCGAGCAGCGCCCCGACAATTCCCTGCCAGAAGCGATCGGGCAGGAAAACGGTGAAGTGCCAGAGGGCGATCCCCATCGTGAACCAGACGACCAGGGCCACTATCTGTTCCTCCCGTGCTTGCGCCGCTGTTGACGGCGTTCGCGGCGGCGGGCGTTGCGCTCGCGCCGCTCCGCCGTGGCGGGATCACTGGCGACCGGCTCGCCATTGGAGGAAGGGTCGGTGCCGTCACCGCCCGGGGGCTCTACCGTTGCCACTGCCTGCGGCGCCGGCTGCGGCTCCCCTTCGGCAGCAAGCGCTTCCTCGATCTCAGTGTCGGTCTCTCCGTCATCGCCCAGCTTCGCCAGGGCGATTTCATCTGCAAATGCGGGGATGCTGCCGTCGAGCTCGGCGATCCTTTCGCGGCGGCGGGCAAAGCTGGGCTCGCGTTCCTTCCACGCGGTCAGCACCGGCGAGGCAATGAAGATCGAGGAGTAGGTACCGGAGAAGATGCCGACCATCATCGCGAAGGCGAAGTCCTGCAGGGTGGCGCCGCCGAAGATCAGCAGCACGGTGACGAGGAAGACCGAGGAGAGGCCGGTGATCAACGAACGGGTGAGGACCTCGCTCATCGAGCGGTTGACGATCTGGGAGAAGGCGGCCCGCGGCATTCGCGGCACGTTCTCGCGAATACGGTCGAAGACGATCACGGTGTCGTAGAGCGAGTAACCGAGAATGGTGAGGAAGGCGGCGACCGTGCCGCTGCTCACTTCTTTGCCGAGCAATGCGTAGACGCCGCCGGTGATCAGGATGTCGTGGGCAACCGCGATCAGCACCGGCACCGCGTACTTCGCTTCGAAACGGAAGGCAACGTAAGCGGAGATCAGCAGCAGCGAGAAGATGATCGCGAGGATCGCGCTGCGCGCCACCTGTTTGCCGAAGGTCGGCCCGACGCTGGTGCTTTCGAAGCTGCCTGGCTGGACTCCAAACTCCGACGTCAGCGCCCCGCGTACCTCCGACACGCCGCCCGGCTGCAGTTCCTCTGCCTGGATCTGGAAACCAGTGCCAAACTGCGGGTTGTCGGTTTCCTGAATCTCCGCGTCCCCGAGACCCTCCGCGTCGAGCGTGTCGCGCACTTGATCGGTCGTGATGCTCTGCTTGGGGGCGAAGTTGAGCCGCGTGCCCGACTCGAAGTCAATGCCGAGGTTGAGCTGGTTGACCGCCAACGCCAAGGCGCCGACAACCAGGATCGCGCCGGAGATCGAGAAAAACCAGCGGCTTGCTCCGATGAAGTCGAAGCGCCACCTGACCCGCTCCTCCCCCGCCCCCATGAAGCTCGCTGAGGAGAGCAGACGACCACGGCCGAAGACACCGAGCAGCGCCTGGGTGAAGGCGACGGCGGTGAAAAGGGAGACGATCGTGCCGACACCGAGGACGAAGGCAAAGCCTTTGACCCCGGCGGTGGCGAGGACGAAGAGGATGAACGCCGTCAGCAGGGTGATGACGTTGGCATCGATGATCGTCGCGATCCCTTTGCGGTAGCCGACCGCGATCGACGAGGACATGCTGCGCCCGGCGCGCACCTCCTCCTTGATCCGCTCGAAGATGACGATGTTCGAGTCCGCGGCGACGCCGATCGTCAGGATCAGGCCGGCGATTCCCGGCAGGGTCATCGTGATCGGAATCAGCTTGATGAGGGCGAAGAAGACAATGGCGTAGACCGCGAGGCCGAGCGTCGCCACCACCCCGAGCCCGCGGTAGTAGAGGATCAGGAAGAGGACCACCAGGGCCAAGCCGATCAGGCCCGCTTTGAGGCCCTGGTCGAGCGCTTCTTCGCCAAGCGTCGCCGAGACCTGGGTTTGACTGATCAGCTTCAGGTTGACCGGCAGGGCGCCGATCTGAAGGAAGGTCGCCAGGTCCTGGGCTTCCTGGATGTCGGTGAAGCCACCCGAGATCTGGGCGCCGGTGCGACCGTCAATCCCGTCTGGGTTCTCTTTGAAGTTGATGATCGGGCGGGTCTTGACTTCGTTGTCGAGGACGACGGCGAAGCGCCCGGAGAGCTGTTCTGCCTGTTCGCCGGAGGCGGGCCCGATCGCCCGCGCCTGTCCCCGCTGGGCGATCTGGCGCGTCACCTGCTGGAACGCCTCCTGGCCGTCGTCGGTGAAGCCGAAGGTGACGTTTGGGTTATTGGTGATTTCGTCGAATTCCTGCTTCGGGTCGGTGATGTCGGTGCCGGAGAGCGCCGGCCGGTCTTTCAGCGCGTACCAACCCGGCTCGGCATCCTCGATCACCTTGCCGTTAGCGTCCGAGGGCAACTCGGAGACGACGACGGTCCCCGGCGGCACCGTGAGCACCTCTTGGCAGACGCCGACAGCTCCTTCTTTGCAGTCTTTTTTACGCGGTCGTTTCACGCCCGTGGCAGAGATGAAGAGGTCCTTTTCGGCAAACTCCGGACCGGCGATCAGTTTGCGTGGCGCCGTCCCTTCGAAGAGGTAGTAGCGCGGGCGCGAGGTAGAGCATTCGGTGCAATCGGGTTCCGGGGTCTGTTCGGTCGCCAACTGGACCGCGGCGTAAGCGGTGGGGAAGGCACCGGAGAAGATCAGCTGCTGGCTTTCCTGATTGCTCGTGCTGCGCCCCGCCGCAGACCATTCTTTGTTCGCTTCTTCGACCGCTGCCGGCGGCGGTTCCTGTCCGGGGTTGCCGCCGATCGTTTTCTCGCGCCCGATCAGGTTCGGTTCCCAGTCGTAGAAGTAGAGCTGTGCCGTCGTTCCGACCTGGTCGATTGCCCGTTGCGCGTTGGTGACGTCTGGAAGGCTGACCGAGATCTCGGTGGTGCCGAGTCTGGACACCTCGGGCTCGGCCACACCAAGCTCATCGATTCGCTCGCGGATGATCTCGATCGAGCGTTCGATGTCGTCGCCGCTGACCTCTTCGACCTTGCTGGTGGGCGTGCCCTGATAGATCAGTTCGACCCCACCCTTGAGATCGAGGCCGAGCCGGGTTGGCTTGCTGGCGACAACCAGCCCCGAGACGACGATCAGGCCCAGTACGAAGAGCAGCACGAAGACGTTGAGCCGGCGGCGACCCATCGCTTAGCCCTCCGGGGTGAGGACGATCAGCAGACCGCCATCGTCGTCGTAGGCTGGGAAGACGTCGGCGACCGCTTCGGCGGGAAGATCGCCCTCGGCGTTGACCGAGACCTTCTTGCCGAGTGAGCGCACGCCCCACTCGAGCGAGGTCTCGATCGGATCGGTCACGCCATTGCCGTCTTGGTCGGCTCTCTCACCACCATCGCCTGCCTGCAGCCACTGCAGGCCGAGGACCTCTTTCACCGGGCGGCCGATTACGTCCTCGTCGGTCAGCCCGGTCAGCTCGAAAGCTGCCCCGCCCGGCGTCAATCACCCTCGCCTGCTGATCGCAGACGAAGAAGGCCGCGTTCGGCGCCGGGTAGTAGTCGTCAAGCAGCTCGAAAACGAAGCCGAAACCGCATTTCGAGCAGCCCTTCGGGCGCGAGCTGAAGCCGGCTGTCCGGTCCCCGCTCAGCTCCCTGTTCCCGCAGTTCGGGCAGATGAAGAAAGGCATCCCTGCTCAGGTTACTCAGAACAGGCTTTTCGTTCCTTCGGGCGCGGGCATTCCGAGGTGCTCGTAGGCACGCTCGGTAAGTACCCGGCCGCGGGGAGTCCGCTTGAGCAGACCCTGCTGGAGCAGGTAGGGCTCGAGGACGTCCTCGATCGTGTCCTGCTCCTCGCCGATCGCCACGGCGAGGGTCGAGAGGCCGACGGGACCGCCACCGAATTTGCTCGCGACGGTGTCGAGCAGGTTGCGATCGCTGCGGTCGAGACCGCCGGCATCGACCTCGAGCATTGCCAGGCCGGCGGCCGCGGTATCCGCATCGACGCCGCCGCTGCCCTTGACTTGGGCGAAGTCGCGCACCCGCTTCAGCAGCCGGTTGGCGACCCGGGGAGTGCCCCGTGAGCGGGCCGCGATCGTTCGCGCGCCCTCGGAGTCGATCTCGACTTCGAGGATGCCGGCCGAGCGCTCGACGATCTCCGCCAGGTGCTCGGGGCTGTAGTGCTCGAGCCGGTGGCAAACGCCGAAGCGGTCCCGCAGCGGCGTCGTCAGCAGACCGGCTCGGGTCGTTGCGCCGACAAGCGTGAACGGTGGCAGGGGCAGAGTCACGGTGCGGGCACCGGCGCCCTGGCCGAGCACGACCGGTAGCTCGCCGTCCTCCATCGCCGGGTAGAGCGTCTCCTCTACAGCACGGCCGAGGCGGTGGATCTCATCGATGAAGAAGACGCTGCCCGGCTCCAGCGAGGTAAGAAAGGAGGCGATATCGGCCTTGCGCTCCAGCGCCGGCCCGGCGGTTTGCACCAGCGGCACCTCCATCTCGGCGGCGACGATGTGGGCGAGCGAAGTCTTGCCGAGGCCGGGTGGGCCGGCCAGGAGCACGTGGTCCAGCGGCTCGCCGCGTCGCCGCGCCGCCTCGAGGAAGATGCCGAGCTGCTCGGTCACCTGCGTCTGGTTGACGAAATCGGAGAGGCTCGGTGGCCGCAGCGAGCGGTCGAGGTCCTCGTCGGGGGCCTCTGCCCGTGCATCGTGGACCCGGACCTCGGCATCGACTGCCACCGGCTCACCATTGATTCCTGGGGTGCGTATTCGCTTTTCGCTCATCGCAAACTCTCCCGCTCGGCTCCCGGCGCGAAGAACCAGATATGCACGCTTGGTCGCTCCGCGCTCATAGCGCGTTCCTACCGCCCGCCTTGCGCAGGGCGGTCGCAAGCAGATCCTCCGGATCGCTGCCTTCGATCCCGTCAAGCAGCTGCTCGGCTTCCAGCGGCGCGTAGCCGAGGTTGACCAAGCCATCGCGGGCAAGCGCGCGTGGATCGCCGTCGCTCGCGGCAAGGACCACCTCTTCCTCCAGCGCCCCCGCGACCTTCTCGCGCAGCTCGACGATTATCCGCTCGGCCGTCCGCTTGCCGATTCCGGGCACCGCTTGGAATCGTTTCGCATCCCCAGCGGCGATCGCCCGCAGCAATTCGCGTGTGGGGCCACCGGAGAGCGCCGCGATCGCCACTTTCGGCCCGACCCCGCTAACCGAGATCAGCTGACCGAACAGGTCGCGCTCCTCCTCTGAGGCAAAGCCGAAGAGCGCCAGCGAGTCCTCGCGCGCAATCAGCTCCGCGTGCAGGAAGGCCTCGCGCCCGGTCGCCGGCACCGCCTTCAACGTCTCGGCCGAGACCGTCAACCGGTAACCGACCCCGCCGGCGTCGATCACGACATGATCGGGGCGTCGTACCATCACCTCGCCGCGCACCGCGGCGATCACTGGGCGATTCCTTCGGCCAGCTCGACGGCTTGGCGCCGACCAGTGCCGCCGCCATGGCAGATCGCCACCGCAAGGGCATCGGCGGCGTGGTCAGGAGTGGGCAGCTCAGGCAACCCGAGCAGCGTCCCGACCATCCGTTGGACCTGCTTCTTGTCGGCCGCTCCGCTACCGCAGACCGCCATCTTGATCGCCTGCGGCGTATAGACGAGCGCACTCGACGCCAGCCTGGGCGGCGGCGAGCATGGCGACGCCGCTCGCCTGACCGACGGCCATCGCGGTGCGCACGTTCTTGCCGAAGAAGACGTCCTCGATCGCAAGGGCCTTTGGCTCATGCCAGGCAATCAGCTCGGACAGAGAGCCGTGGATCTTCTCCAGGCGGCGCTCCATCGGCAGCTCGGCCGTGGTTTCGACCACACCCCCATCGAGCGCGACCATACGGTTGCCCTCGACCCGCACGATGCCGAATCCAAGGTTGGCGGCGCCGGGGTCAATCCCCATCACGACTTGCATGGGAAGTGATTCTGGGCAGGAAGGCCGGATGCCTCCCGATCAGGCTCCCGGCCAGGCGACTACGCGGCGAGTTTCTGCAGGACCTCGTCCGGAATATCGAAGTTGGCGTGGACCTCATTGACATCGTCGTCGTCTTCGAGGGCCTCGATCAGGCCCAGCAGAGATTTCGCGTCATTGCCTATGACCTCAACGGTGCTCTTCGGCTCCATCGCGATATCAGCGGATTGGATCTCGACGCCCCCCTCTTCCAGTGCCTCGCGGACGGCGCTCAAACTCGCCGGCTCACAGAGCACCCGCAGCAGCTCGCCCTCCTCGCGCACGTCCTCAGCGCCGGCATCGATGGCAGCGATCAGGTCATCCTCGCCGTAACGGGCACCGTCGACGGCCAAGACGCCGCGCTTCTCGAAGATCCAGGCGACGGAGCCAGGCTCACCGAGGCTGCCGTTGTGCTTGCTGAAGGCGTGCCTCACTTCGGCGCTGGTGCGATTGCGGTTGTCGGTCAGCGCCTCGACCAAAACCGCGGCACCGCCCGGCCCATAGCCCTCGAAAATGACCCGCTCGATCGCCTCGGCGTCGGCGCCTACGCCCGCACCGCGATCGATCGCGCGTTGGATGTTGTCCTTCGGCATCGAAGCGTCGCGGGCCTTCTGGACCGCAGTCGCCAATGCGGCGTTGCCGTCGGGATCGCCGCCGCCGTCACGCGCCGCGACCGTGATCGCCCGCGCCAGCTTGGTGAAGAGCTTGCCGCGTTTGGCGTCGGCCGCGCCCTTCTTGTGTTTGATCGACGACCACTTCGAATGCCCAGACATCGTTTGCCATTCTATGAGTTAGATGGCTTCGGAGACGGCCACTCATCCGCGTGGAACGAGCCTGGTTCGGGGCCTGGCGGCCAGCCTCGTCTTCGTCGTGATGCTGCTGGCGGCTCTGGCGTTATGGACGGCGATTCCGCTGGGCTGGATCTGGATCGGCTCGAAGGTCGCCACCAGCCAGTTCCCCGCGGAGGGCCCCTATGCCGTGGTCGCGGTGGGAATTGTCGTCACGATCCTGCTCGATGCCTGGCTGATCGGGCGCCTAAATGCCCTCTACGTGCGGATCACCGGCACCAACCGGCTGACGCCGATGCGTCCGAACTGGTTGAAGAGCATGCGCGACACCGGCAGCGCCGCCAATGCCACGACCGTGGTCGAGGCTGTGATGATGGGGTCGGTGCTGCTCGCCGGCTTCGTTTTCGTCGCCTGGTTCTTCCTCCTGGCCGGATCCCCCCTGCCAAACCAGTAGCGGCAACGCGGCGCTAGACGACGAACTTCCCGTCTTCCTGCATCACGGTGCCGTCGACTTCGAGCTTGCCGCCGAGGCGCAGGTCGCAGACCAGGTCGGTATGGACCGCCGACTCATTGACGCCGCCCGACTCGGGGTAGCTCTTGCCGACCGCCATGTGGACGGTGCCGCCGAGCTTCTCGTCGAGCAGGACCTCGCGGGTGCCACGATCGATCGCGTAGTTGGTGCCGATTCCGAGCTCGCCGAGGCGGCGCGCGCCGACGTCGGTGTCGAGCAGCTCGATCAGGAACTCCTCGCCGCGCTCGGCGCTCGCGTCGACGACCTTGCCGGCCTCGAAGCGCAGGTGCACGCCGGCGACCTCGCGGCCGCCGATCGTCGCCGGCAGGTGGAAGGTGACCTCGCCCTCGACCGAGTCCTCGATCGGGCCGGTGAAGAACTCGCCGTCGGGCATGTTGTGGCGGCCGTCGCAAGGGATGAATTTGCGCCCGGAGATCCCCAGCTTGATGTCGGTCCCCGGCGCTAGGACCCGAACCTCCTCGCGCCCCTCGATCCACGCCGCCAGCCGAGTGGTCTCGGCCGAGGCGCGCTTCCAAGCGGTCAGCGGATCGTCATCGTCGGCGAGGCAGGCGCCGTAGTAGAAGTCCTCGTAATCGGCCAGGCTCATCTCCGCCTCCGCCGCGTACGCATTGGTTGGGAAGAGCGTGTAACACCAGCGGAACTCGCCCTTGGCGCTGCGCTCCATCGCCCGGTTCAGCAGTTCGCCCGTTGCCGTCTGGCGTCGCATCTGGCGCTGGGGCGGCACCCCGGAGAGCTCGCGGGTATTGGTGCTGGCGCCGACCGCGATGCGGACGTCGGCGTTGTCGAGCAGCCATTCGGAGGTCGGCGAGATCCAGTCGAGCTGGGCGTCGGAGGCGTGCTTGTAATAGAGGGCGCCCTGGCCATCGAGGGAGACGTTCATGATCGGATGGGCACCCGCCTTCAGTACCTCCTCGTAGACCGCCAGCAAGAGGGGCTCCGCGGCGCTCTCGCCGTCGATCGAGACGATCTCCCCCTCCTTCACCTCGGTCGAGTAGCCGACCAGGATCTTCGCCAGCCGTTCCGCTCTGGGGTCTCTCACTTCTCCGCCCCCTCCCGCGCGTTACTCCGCGCCTTAGTGGTTATGGCCATGAACAGTGCGTGCAATCGGGGATCGTCAGTCAGCTCGGGATGGAAAGCGCAGGCCAGGACATTCCCCTCGCGCACTGCCACTGGGTGCTCGTCATAGGTGGCAAGGACGTCGACCCCGGGGCCGTGGCGCTCGACCCAGGGCGCGCGAATGAATACCGCCCGCATCGACTCCTCGCCGATCCCGTCGATGCGGAGGTCCGCCTCGAAGCTCTGCAACTGACGACCGAAAGCGTTGCGCCTCGTCGTCACGTCGAGCAGGCCGAGGTGATCCTCGTCGCAAATGATCATTCCCGCGCAGGTGCCGAATACTGGCCTGCCGTCGGTGTGGTGGGTGCGAATCGCCTGCCCCAAACCGGCCAGCTCGATTCCCTTGACGATCGTCGTGCTCTCGCCACCGGGAATGACCAGGCCATCCAGATCCACCAAATCGGCCGGGACCCGAACCTCGCTGGCGACCGCGCCGAGCTCGCGCAGCATCGCCAGATGCGCTTCGAAGCCGCCCTGGATCGCGAGGACGCCGACGCGCAGCCCCGGCGCTTCAGGCACCGCGATCCTGCAGGAGGGCGTCGGCAGCGGCCAGCTCGGAGATCTCCAGTCCTGGCATCGCCTCGCCGAGCCCAATCGACGCCGCCGTGACTCGCTCCGGGTCGTTGAAGTGCGTGGTCGCCTCGACGATCGCACGGGCACGGCGCTCGGGGTCGGCGCTCTTGAAGATCCCCGAGCCGACGAAGTTGCCCTCGGCACCGAGCTGCATCATCAGCGCCGCATCGGCCGGCGTGGCGATCCCGCCGGCACAGAAGAGCGGCACCGGCAGGTGCCCCTGCGTCGCGACCTCCTGGACCACTTCGAGCGGTGCCTGGTGCTCCTTGGCAGCGCTTGCAAGCTCCTCCGGGCCGAGCTGCGCCAGCCACTTGATGCCGCCGATGATCTCGCGCATGTGGCGCACCGCCTCGACCACGTTGCCGGTGCCGGCCTCGCCCTTGGAGCGGATCATCGCCGCTCCCTCGCCGATGCGCCGCAGTGCCTCACCGAGGTTGGTGGCGCCGCAAACGAAGGGAACTTCGAAGGCGAGCTTGTCGATGTGGTGGCGCTCGTCAGCCGGGGTCAGCACCTCGGACTCATCGACATAGTCGACCTCGAGCGACTGCAGAACCTGGGCCTCGGCGAAGTGGCCGATCCGCGCCTTTGCCATCACCGGGATCGTCACCGCCCCCTGAATGCCTTTGATCATCGCCGGGTCCGACATACGGGCGACGCCGCCATCGCGGCGGATGTCGGCGGGAACGCGCTCGAGCGCCATCACCGCGCAGGCGCCCGCCTCCTCGGCGATCCGCGCCTGCTCAGGCGTGACCACATCCATGATCACGCCGCCCTTCAACATCTCAGCTAAACCGGTCTTGACCCGGAAAGTCGCTCGCTCAGCCATGAACTCGAATACTACGGCCCAGGCGCACCTGGCCCGCGGGTCCTGTCACGGCAGGGGACCCACCACCCCCTGCGGTAGCTAAAGCTTCCTCGGGGGTGGTACCCCCTACCGCGCCACCCGCGTGAGGAACGCTCTCGGTACAGCTGCCGACACTTGAACGCCAGCGTCCCTCGCGGCGGGTGGCACCGATCTGGGGGACCACCCGAGGAAGCTTTAGCTACCGCAGGGTGGTGGCACCAGATCGGTGACAGGACCCGCCGCGCCGGGAAGCTTCCGTGCTACTTCAGTTTGTAAGCGCGGATGCGGTCTTTGTGCGCCGCTTCGTCGCGGGCGTACAAGCCGTGGGCGAGGCCCTGGACCAGGGCCATCAGCGCGGTGTTGGAGCGGGCGAAAGAGGGGCTGTTGGAGGAGAAGTAAAGGGTCTGTTCGGCGTGCTCGCCGACCTCTGACATCGAAGCGTCGGAGATCGCCAGCGTGCGTGCCCGGCGGTGCACGGCCAACTTCATCGCCCGCAGCAGTAGCGGGTGGGCTCGGCCGCAGGAAAGGATGATGACGAGCGTCTCCTCGTCGATTCGGCCCAGTCGTTGCAGCGACTCGCCACCGGTGCTGGCGACTATTTCGGCCCTGATGTCTAGCAGGCTGAGGATGTGGCGCAGGTAGCTGGCGAAGAAGGCCATCTGATCGACGCCGACGATCACCACGCGCTGGGCTTCGGCCAGGGCAGCGACGGCTCCGTCGACCTGCTCGCGGGTCAGATTGCGCGCGGTTTCCTCGAGATTTGCGTAATCGGCGCTGAGCGAACCCTCCAGCTCCGAGTGGTCGAAGGAGAAGAGCGCCGCTCCACCGCTACCGGTGCCGCTGCCGGCGACGGTTGCGCTGCGGTACTCCTCGATTGCGGCCTGCTGAAGCTCGGGGTAGCCCTCGAAACCGAGGGCCTGGGAGAAGCGCACCACCGTCGATGACGAGGTGCTCGCTCTCCGGGCCAGCTCCTCGGCGGTGAGGAAGGCTGCCTCGTCGAGATGGTCGACGATGTAGCGGGCGACGTCTTTCTGGGAACGCGAGAACTCATCGAAGCGCTCCTGTATGTACTCGGAAAGACTTTTGAGCTGGGGGGATTTGGTTGCGGTCTTGGTCACGGCGGTCCATTTCGCCGGTCCGCATGCTTTCCCTTCTGATCTGGTTGGATGTGAGGCGAAATGACCGTTGAGCAGGCGCTTCGCCTCACCAACCGCAACATGATCGCCTTCGATCTGCTGCTCGGCAGCGCTTCGATCGCGGCGCCGCGACAGATGCTGACAACGTTCTTCGGTCACGACGAGCCGTCGCCCGACGCGGTGCACCTGCTGCGCCGCTGCGGCCCAATCTGGCTCACCTTTGCCGCCGCGCATCTGGTTGCAGAGCGACGCGGCGAGCAGCGCGACTGGTGGGCGCTGGCCTGGCTGCGCGGCACCGAGATCGCGACCGACGCGATCTGGGCCGAGTCGCCGGCGCTCAACCGCCCCGGGGCCAAGGCCGCCCTGCGCCTCGCCGGAGTCGCCAACGTGGCGATGGCCGCCGGCTTCGCCTGGCTTTCGAAGCGATGAGCGAGAGCGCCGGGCTACCCAGCAAGCGCTGGAGCCTGCGCGGTTACGACGACGAAGGCAACGAGGTCTGGCTGATCCGCAGCTTTGGGCAGAAGCTCTATCGCTGTCCCGGCTGCCACGGTGACATCCCGATCGGCACCGAGCACACTGTCGTCCAGTACGTGTTGCGGCTGGGTGGCACCGAACACCACCACTGGCACCGGCGCTGCGCCGAAGAACTGTTGGTGCCCGACCTGCGCGAGGTCAAGAAGGTGCCCGCTTCGCAGTCCTCCCGGTCGAAGCTCGAGGAGCGGGGCCGACACCCATCGGGGCGGCGGCGCCGGTAACCATATGAGCGAGCAGCTAGGGCTCATCTCGGTCTACGGGCGGATCGTCCGTACCTACTTCGCCTGGGCGCGCACGTTGCTGCCGCTCGCCTTCTGGGTCTTCGTCCCGCTGGGACTGATCCATGCGATCCCGGTGCACGTCGAGGCGACCTCGCTGAGCTTCGGTAGCGGGACCGAGATCGCCGGCGCCGTCCTCGCCGTACTGCTGCTGGCCACGACCGGGCTGCTCGGTGAGATCTTCTACACGGGTGCCGTGGCGATCGCCCTCACCCACCCTCGCGACACTGACGGCAGGCCTCCCTCCCTGCGGCGGGTCGCCCGGATGATCGACTACCGGGCGCTGATCGTCGTCGACCTGATCTTCGGCGTGCTGGTGGCGATCGGCACCGTCGCCTTCGTCATTCCCGGCATCCTCGTCTTCGTCTACCTCGGGCTCGCCGCGCCGGTGGTCGAGATCGAGCACCACGGAGAGCGTGCGGCGCTCAAGCGCAGCGTCAGCCTCGTCCGCGGTCACTTCTGGCTGGTGCTGGCGGTGCTGGTGCCGATCGAGATCGTCAGCGATGTGGCAACTGGCGTGGCGACGCACATGACCCATGCTCTGTTCGGCGACTCATTGATAGCGGCGTGGATCACTGACACTGGAACCAACATCCTGCTGACGCCCTTCTACGCGGTCGCGGCGGTGCTCCTCGCAGTCGGCCTGATCGCCGCTAGGGACGGGACCAACCCGCGTCTACACTCGACCCCACCAAGCCCATGATCGAGGCCACGATCTTCAGCGACTTCTGGAACGACCAGATCCTGGCCGAAGAAAAGCAGGGGCTATTCCTGGTCTTGGCCGGGTTCATCCTCTCCTTCGCCTTCATCCGCATGAGCACGCGGCTGATGCGCAGCCCCAAGGTCCCCTGGTGGCCGGGCAGCGTGGTCTCCGAGAGCGGCGTCCACCTGCATCACCTCGTCTTCGGGATCGTCACGATGATGATCTCCGGGGCGGTGGGGTTCACCGTCCTCGGCGACGGCCCTTGGACCGAAATCTGCGCCTTCCTCTTTGGCGTCGGCGCCGGCCTGACGATCGACGAGTTCGCCCTTTGGATCTACCTCGACGACGTCTACTGGTCCGAGCAGGGCCGCGTCTCGATCGACGCGACCGTGATCGCCGCCGCGGCGATGGGACTGATCCTGCTCGGCTTCACCCCCTTCACCTTCGAGACCGGCTCGCTCGACGAAGCGATCGGCAGCATCGTCAGCGCCCTCGTCGTCTTCGGGCTCGTCGCGCTCTGCTTCGCCAAGCAGCGGCTGCTGCATGGCACGATCGGCTTCTTCGTCTTTCCCATCGCCCTCTATGGCGCCGTACGGATCGGCAAGCCGGGCTCGCCTTGGGGACGACGTCGTTACGTTGAACGCAATCCTGCCAAGCAGGCGAAGGCGGAGGAGCGCTTCGCCCCCGATCGGCATACCGAGCGCTTCAAGAATGCTTTCCGCGACATCGTCGGCGGTAAGCCCAGCGATGGCGTCACCGCCGTCACCGAGGAGGCCCTCGCCACCACCCGGGAGGCAGTCGAAGAAGTCCGCCAGCGGGCCGAACGGGTAACGCGGCCCGGCGGCAAAGACGACACCTGACCCAGCGCCATGATCGACCGAGCTGGCGTCGAGAAGTGGATCGGGGCGTACGAGCGGGCCTGGCGAACCGCGGGCACGGACTCGCTAGCTGAGCTCTTCTGCGAGGAGGCCAGCTACCGAATGTCGCCGTACGAGGACGCAGTGCGCGGTTTGAAGGAGATCGGTGGACTCTGGGAGCGAGAGCGCGTCGGTCCCGACGAGGACTTTGAGATGAGGCCGGAGATCGTCGCAGTAGAGGCCGGCACGGCTGTGGCACGAATCGAGGTCACATATGCCGGTGGCGCCGAGTACCGAGACCTCTGGATCGTCCGCTTCGCCGACGACGGCCGCTGCCGCGAGTTCGAGGAGTGGCCTTACTGGCCAGGCCAACCGATCGCGGCGCCTACTCCCCCATCGCCTTGATCACCAGGCGCTTGCGCCGGCGGCCGTCGAACTCGCAGTAGAAGACCTGTTGCCAGGGACCGAGATCGAGGCGTCCGGCCGTGACCGGGACGATCGCCTGGTGGTGGACGAGCAGGTTCTTGAGGTGGGCATCGCCGTTGTCCTCTCCGCCGCGGTGATGACGGTAGTCCCCACCCTCGGGCAGCAGTTCCTCGGCGACCTCGTTGGCCGGCGGCTTCCAGCTCGGTGGCGCGACCTTGTCGAGCCACTCGATGACGTCCTCGTGCAAACCGGGCTCGTCGTCGTTGACCCAGACGCCGGCGGTGATGTGCATCGCCGAGACCAGCACCATGCCCTCCTCGATACCCGCCTCGTCGACCGCCGCCTGCACCTCCTCGGTAATCCGGATCAGCTCCCGCCGCTCGGCGGTCTCAAAGGTCATGTACGCGGTGTGGGACTTCATCCAGCCCTCCTTCAGCTCTGTGGGGTGCTGCAGACGTTGAACCCGATCTTCCGCGCCAGGCTTTCCCGCAGCGCATCCTCAGCGTCCCGCCGGTCGCGCGCCGCTTCGACCCCGGCGGCGTCTTCCTGCCTCGCCGCGGCGAGCGCCTCCCTGTCGGTCGCGTAGACCCTCTCCTGGGCCTCGACGTATTCCTCGTAGGGGGTGGCGAGCTGTGGCGGTGGCGTCAGCGCGCGTAGCTGCCGGACGCGCTCTCGGGCGAACCGGGCGAGGGCGTCCGCGTAGAGGACGTCGGCCGTGTACTCCTTTTCGCTGTCGTAGATCTCGGCGTAGCGGCCCTTGCTCTCCTCGCAGATCGCGTCGGCTTTGGCGATCAACTCCGATTTGGTCAGTGGCGCGGGGCCAGTATTGGCTTTGACTGGCCTGGACCCAGAATCAGCCGTTTTGGCTGCCGTGGTGGTCGTGCCTTCGCCCGAGCCGCCATCACCGCCGCCAAAAACGACCGCCGCCGCGACGACTGCAGCGACCGCAGCGGTCCCCACCGCCGCGAGGAGGGCTGGCCGACGACGGGCGACCGGTGCAGCAGAGTCGCCCCCTCCCTCCAGGCGGCGGGTCGCTGCCGTCGGCCCACCGGACGGGCCTGCCTCCGGCACCACGGTCTCCGCCGTTCGCGTCGCCGCCGCCCCGGTGGCAACCGTACGCTCGGGAAGGTCGGGGCTCGATCCGCTCAACGCCGCCACCGCCGCGCGGCCAAGGTCGCCCGCCGAGGGATAGCGGTCCCCGGGAGCCTTCGACATCGCCCTGATCGCGACATCGTCAAGCGCCATCGGCACCGCGCTCGCATGCAGCGACGGCGCAGGCGGCGGGTCGTTGAGGTGGGCATACAGGCGCGCCGCCTCCCCATCGCGTGGGTAGGGCACGTCCCCGGTGAGCAGCTTGAAGAGCAGGCAACCCAAGGCGTAGACATCGGCGCGTGCATCCACCCCGCCGCCGGAGATCTGCTCGGGCGCAACGTAGTCGAGGGTGCCGACGAAACGTCCAGTCTGGGTCAGGCCGGACTCGGTAGCGACGTTGCGAGCAACGCCGAAGTCGGTGATGTAAGCGTGGTCCTCGCCCCCGCCGGCCTCGCTGAGGAGCACGTTGGCGGGCTTGACGTCGCGATGGACGAGGCCAGCAGCGTGGATCGCGTCGAGCCCGTTCCCAACCTGGGCGATCAGCGCCGCGGCAGCCGCCGGCTCGAGCCGGCCCTCGCGCGCGAGCCTGCGGCCGAGATCCGATCCGGAGACGTAGCGCATCGCAATGAAGGGGATTCCGTCCTCTTCACCCGCCGCATAGATCGGCACCACATTGGGATGCTCAATCGAGGCAGCGATCCTCGACTCCCCGGCAAAGCGGCGAGCAAAAACCTCATCAGCCGCTGCCTCGGGTGCAATCAGCTTCAGTGCGACATGGCGCTCCAGGCCAGGCTCGACGGCTAGGTAGAGGACACCCATGCCGCCGCGACCGAGGCTGCGCTCGATCCTGTAGCCGGCAAACTCGTCACCGGCGGACAGATCTACCCCGCGGCCTCCGCTCTGCATGCCCGGACTCTAGCCAGCCACCAGCGACGTCCCGCGGCCCGTTCCAGCCGACTCAGCCCTTAACCCAACCTCCGCGGGCCGGCTAGAGCGCCCGCTTAGACTCTTCTTAGGATCGAATGGGGCGCCTGGGCTTCATAGGCTTGCTGCTCGCCACGGTGCTTTTCAGCGCCACGATCGCCCATGGCGAGGTCTTCGGAGGCAACGGGCTATTCGTCAGCTTCGGCGGAGGATTTACCCCCCGCACGTTGCCGCGCGACCGCGACGTGCCGGTAACGGTCAACCTCGAGACCGCGATCAAAACCACCGATGGCAGTCGGCCCCCCCAGCTTCGGAAGATCTCGTTTGCGGTAAATCGCTACGGCCGGATCTCCACCCTGGGCCTGCCGACGTGCCGGCCCGCGCTGCTCGAGTCGACCGACCCTCAGATCGCCCTCTCCCGCTGTCGCCCGGCTCTGGTCGGCAGCGGGCACTTCGGCGCCAACGTCGAGTTCCCCAACCGAGCGCCGTTCCCAGTCGAGGGACGGATGCTCGCCTTCAACGGACGGGCGCACGGGCGACCGGCGATCCTGCTCCATGTCTATGGCTCCAACCCGGTCAAAATCACCGTCATCCTCACCTTCACCATCCGGCATCCGGCGAGTGGAAACTTCGGAACGGTGCTCTCGACGAAGATCCCGCGGCTCGCTGCCGACCTCGGCTATGTCACCGACGTCTCACTCACCTTCAACCGGAGGTACCGCTATCGCGGCAAGCAATACAGCTTCCTCAGCGCCCGTTGCGCTGCCCCGGCGGGCTTCCCAGGCGCCATCTTCTCCTTCACCAGAGGGACCTTTACCTTCGCCGGCGGCAAGCAGATCGTGACCACGCTGACCCGCGACTGCCTGGTCCGCTAGCCGCCCGCGACTTCGATTAATCGTCCGCCGCCTCTTGCCATCGGCGCGAGACGGGCCGATGACACCAATGATGCGTTTCATTCAAGGCCTGTGGAATGCCGTGCGGGGACCGAGTGGGTGGCGCTCCATCATCGGCCCAGTCACCTTCGCCTTGGTTGGCATCGCCTTGCTCGTCTACGACCACGTCAACCAACGGGTGCCCGCGCTCGTCTTCTGGCTGACCCTGGGTCTAATCATCACTGTCTTCGGCCCGCATGATCGAAACGAATCGCCGCCAGTCACGCGCGCTGGCGCTACAACAGCACGACGCGGTCAACGATCGGGTCACCGGCCTGCGCAACCGCGACAGCCTCGAAACCGACCTCGCGGCCGCGGTGCACGCAACCGGCAACGGCTGGGCTCTCGTCTTACTTGAGCTGGAGGGCTTTGACGCTCACAACGACCGTCTCGGTTACGCGGCGGGCGACGCGGTCCTCCGCGATTCTGCTCGGCAGTTAGCCGAGGCCGTCATGCCACTCAGCGGAATTGCCTACCGGGTGGCCGCAAGCAGGCTTGCGCTGCGGATCGTCACCTACCGGGCGATCTCGCTCGCCCGCCGGCTGGAGCTCGGTCGCGAGGAGATCGACGACATCGCACTGGCCGCGGAGCTGCAGCGGATAGGCCTGCTGGCCGTGCCCGAAGCCGTGCTGGAGAAGGAGGCCCTCGATGAAGCGGAGCGGGCGACCGTACGCAGCCACACGGCGGAGGGGGCGCGGATCGTCGCCGCGGCGCCCGGGCTTGCGTCAGTTGCCCGCTTGGTGCGCTCGAGCGCCGAGCACTTCGACGGCAGCGGTTACCCAGATGGCCTGGCGAGAGATGCGATCCCACTCGGAGCGCGGGTGATCGCCGCCTCGGTTGCCTTCGCAGCCATGACCCAACCGCGGCCCTACCGGGAGCCGGTGAGCCCCGACGAAGCACTGGCCGAGATGCGCCGCACCTCCGGCAGCCAGTTCGACCCGCGCGTCGTCGAGGCCCTGGCTAGGGACCTGGCTGAAGAGGCCGTCCCGGCCACCGCACCCGCCTAAGGCGCGTATTCGTCAGCGTACTTTTCCGCTTCTTCGATCCCGCGCTGCGCTTCTTCCTTGCCCTTTTCGATCCCCTTCTGGGCTTCTTCCTTGCCTTTTTCTATGCCCTGCTGCGCCTCCGCAGAACCCTGATTGACGCCCTGCTTGGTCTCCTCTTCCGCTTCTTCGAAGCCTTTCTTGACTTCGTCTTTGGCCTTTTCGATTCCCTGCCGCGCTTCGTTGGCGCCCTGTTCGATTCGCTCCTGAGCTTCGTTGACGCTGTCGCTGTCGTTGCTGTCGTCGCCGCAGCCCGCCCAGGCTGCGCCAGCGACCAGGACCGAGAGCGCCACCAGGAGCGCCGGGACCCGCCGCATCCACCGTCGCTTCAAACCTTCATCCGACACATCGACTCCTTCTGTAGGGGGAACCGGCTACGAGCAAGGCCAATTCTCGCGCAAACGTGGGATGCCCGCCGCGGCGGGCGGAACCTCGCCTAAGATCGACCGGTGCCGATCCTGCACGTCCTCCGCGTCTTCGTCAACGAGGACGGCGAATGGGGAAACCGGCTCGGCATTTTTCTCGACGGTGAGCAGGTGCCCGAGGATCAGCGCCAGCAGATCGCCGCCGATCTGGGGTTCAGCGAGACCGTTTTCGTCGAGGACCGTGAGGGGGGACGGCTGCGCATCTACACGCCGTCGGTTGAGCTTCCCTTTGCAGGACATCCCAGCGTCGGCGCAGCTTGGCTCCTCCGGCGAGAGGGAGTGCCCCTTCGGACCCTGCGGCTGTCGGCCGGGGACGTGGGAGTGCGCCAAGCGGAGGACAGCACGTTCATCGCCGCAAAGCCAGCGTGGGCCCCGCCGTTCGAGTACCAGCAAATGGACTCATCGGTGGACGTAGGGAGCCTCGACGCGGAAGCACTGACCAGCAACACCTATGCATGGTCCTGGATCGACGCCACAGCAGGGACAATCCGTGCCCGCTCTTTCGTCCCCGAAGCCGGCATCGCCGAAGACGAGGCGACGGGCTCCGCCGCCCTCGCGCTCTGCGCCCAGCTAGAGCGCACGGTCACGATCCATCAGGGTCGCGGCTCGGTCCTCACCTGCCACCCCCTTGAGGATGGACAGGTCGAGGTCGGTGGCAGAGTCGTCCTCAACGAGGTGCGGAAGTACTGAGCAAATCATCATCACCGCTCCCCAGGACAGTTAAACGGAGGGGCCGCCGAATACCAGCAGGGCGATGATGACCGCCCCCATGGCTCCGACCATCCAGTTGCTGAGAGCCGGTGCCGCGGTTTGCGGCCTGACGGCTTCGGGGCGAGCTTCAGCTTCCTTGCGTTCTTGGGCTCGCCTGGCGGCCTGGACCCCCTCCTGGATGGCATGCTCGACGATCGCATTGAGGACGACGGCGGTGCCTTCCTCCTCTTTCCTCACGTCGATCAGCTGCTTTTCCTCGCGCTGGAGCTTCGACCCCTCGCGTTCTGCCTCCACTTCGATCTCACCGATTCGCGACTGCGCAGCGCGGGCACGGCCATGCTCCGCAACGGCCTGTCCGCCGATTTTGGCGATCTCGTCCTCGGCCTCCTCGATCTGCTTGTGCAGAGCGCTGCCTACCTTGCTGTCGAAGTAGACCGTGTAGATCATTATCTCGGCAAGAGCCAAGGCGCTCTGAAGAAAGGCAAGAAAGAGGTAGGCATTGACGGGTAGGGGTGGATCTCCCGTAGCCGCTGCACGGAAGAGGACGATCAGCCCGATGCCGATGATGCAGAGCATTCCCGTGAAAAACGCCAATCGGGTTGCCTTGACCCCCTCCCGGATCGATAGCTCTGCTGCGCTGATCCACTGGGCGATCCCGATCGCAATCGAGATCGGCGCCAGCGCAACGCCGATCGTGAGTATCACCTTCCACACTTCCGCGCCCGGAATGAGCTCGAAGGCGCTCCCCAACACACCTACGTCGAAGACGGTGAAGCTGATGCTGACCGCGAAAACCAACTTAAATTGAATCGCGACCCTGTTTCTCCTGGGCAGCGAATTGAACTGGTCCCGAAGTCCGTCGAGCTTTCGATTCTCGAAGTCCGCCTCCTGGCGCAGGGTCTGCTCACGTTTCGCTGCTTGGTCAACCTCTTCGCGCTCGGCCTGCACCCTCGCCGGCGCTGACTTCATCTTGCCTTCGACCGTCGCCATCTCCGTCGCAAGACTGATTTCCCGTTCGGCGATCCGCTTCTCCTGTCTTCCTTCGATCAGCTGAGTACCCATCGCGCGGATGCGCGGGGCCTCACCTCCCAGCTGGCTGAGAGTCATACAGTGCCAGTGCAGCTCGTCACGGGCGGCATCGAAGTCGAGTACGTCACACCATGCCTCCAAGCGCCGGCTGTGAATTGAGCAGGAGTCCGAGGGGTCGAAGATGTAGTGGCCCGTCCCTACCTCAGGGATCTCGATCGTATAAGCGCCACGGTGCTTCCTCAGCAGTTCGATCAAGCCGGAGCGGCCCGTTGGCAGCTCGGCCCTGCGCCTGAAGGGATTTCTCATTCGGCACCCCCATTGGTGGTCGCGATGGTGTTGCTCCGCCATTCCGAGCCCAGCTCGATGTTCCAGACGCCCAACTGTGCTCCGGCTGCGCCCAAAAGGGCCTCAACCAACGGCTTGGTGTCTTCGATCCGGCGGCCCCGTCCGGGATCGGAGGCATCGAGCCCGATGAAATCGATAGTCACGCCCTCTAAGTTGGGCCCAAGCCCTTCTCCCTCCGCTCGAGCTTCGGCGACGGTCATTCCGACTGGCGTGACGTCGGTGAAAAGGCCGTCGGTGCAGATCAGAACTCGATCGTCGACACTGCCCTGCGGCGCATTCCTCGCGGCGCGTTCGAGCAGCTGGATCAAGGGCGTGCCACCAACTTCGGGGGGTTCGGCGATCAATTCCTCGACCCCGGCTTCGAGCTCTTCCGCTTCCTCTTCGAGGAACTCGATTTCCCCTGACGTTCCCTCAACGCTGCTGGGAACCCCTTCGTTGAAATGCTTTGACAGGCCTCTCCGTCGGAACGGGTCGCCGTCGAAGGTGTGAACTTCGACGAACCCCCGCGAGCCCGCGGCTAGTTTTATCGCGCTCATCACGTCCTCCATGCATTCGGATGCAACCTGGTCGTTCGAGAACGTCGAGTCGACGTAGATATCGATCGAGAGCGGCGTGTCAGTCAGCTCCTGAGGCTCGTCACACCCGGTAAGCATCAGCGCTACACAGATGCCAACGCACAGCTTCGATATGCCAATGGCAGTTCCCACCGCTGTTCCCCTACTGCCGCGCTCGTGCATCATTCCCTGGACAGCGGAGCACCCTATACTATAAAGTCAATAAACACTTAAGTTCCTTTTTTCTCTCTAACTTCACCTCTCCATAGACATCACCGCAAACCACACGTTCCACCCCTCCATATCTGTTGGCCGCAACCCGCTTTGAAACTCGCTGGACCGATTGAGCAGGGCGGAAGGGAATCGAATCTCGAGCACCCTGAAGTGGCGCGTTTTGGCACTGCCGGCGGCGGTCTAGCAGAGGCTTCGGCGAGCGACTTTGCCAGCCCTTTCGGCGGTGCCGAAAGACACTTAACCCTTCCCGGATGAGCTGATCGACGTTGGCTCGGGCCACTCTCGTCCTATGGGATCAATCACCACTTGACCAACCTGACCAACCGCTATATCTCCTCCTCCATGGCCAAGACCGTCACCATCGGCGAGGCGAAGCACCAGCTCCTGCCAGAAATCAGGATTGAGCGCCGGCTCGCCGTCGCTCTTTATCCAGCCCGCGCCCGGCCAGACGTGCTCGGCGGCGTATACGTGGTCGACCAGCCGGGCCGGCTATGACATGTGAGTTTGTTGGCTTCCCAGGCGGCCTACGATCGGCTCCCCTTCCCAGTGCTGGAAGTAGCTGATAGAGCGAATCACGTCCGAGGAGTTGGACTGAGTTCGATGGGGTCGGGGACCATTTCGGGACCAAGTTTCAGCGCCTCAACTGGACCCCGGGCTCAACATCAGCCTTCGGCCCGGCCTGCAACACCGGAGTACCCGGTCCGTGGTATTGATTCACCGAGCTAACTCAACAGTTAGGCATGATGACTCCGGATCGAAAACGGCCACGCATTTGGCTACCACCGCGAAACCTGGCGCCAAACCTGACTCCGATAATCGGCAATCAGGCAAGAAGGCAGATCGACAAGATCAAAGCCGACGATCGGCGTCTCGCGAGGCGCCTGACCGAGCGAATCGTCGGTCTGTTGGATGAAGGCGCCATCCTTGATGCGGAGTTGATTCCAGATCCGCCCCACATCGGGCCGCGTTACCTGGTCGACCTACTCGATGGATACGTCGCCGTCTACTGGGTCGTCATCCCGCTTGGCCACCGTGTGCCTGTGATCTGGGTCGAGCAGGTCATCCCGCGAAGAACGGCTGAAAACATGTTCGCCGAGCTTGCCCCTTCGGAAAGGGACTGAACGACGATGGTCAAGTTCGGAAAGTGGGAGTCAAACACCCATCTGGGCGTCGCTCTTTTCGCCGGCCTAGCCGCATGGCTCACCGCCGCGGACCTCATGACTGAAGCCCAGCATCGCGAGTTCGTCGACTTTTTCGCCACCGCTGCCGCAGTAATCGCGGCGCTGCTCGTCGCGCTCGCGATCGAGGCCCGTGCGGTGCTTCCACTGAAGGCGTACGCGATCGTCGCACCGGTCTGCCTCGCAGCAGGAGAGATCAGCGCCGTCGCCGCACTAAGCCCAAGCCTGCCGGGATGGGCGTACCGATGGCTGCTCGCATTCACGGTCGGAGGCGGGCTGGGCGGGCTGACCGCAGTCCTCTGGGCCGCCTGGAAGCTGCTTCGCAGTGAAGTTAAGGCGGCCCGGGTCGATGCGCTGCTCGATGCTGGCGCCCGCGCTCTCGAGGACAAGCGCCAGCGCAATGAGGAGGCCTCAGAGTCAGCCGAAGAGGTAAAAGCATGAGGACTGACCTACTCGATCTCGACGGGAGAGTGCGCGAGCCGCTCGGCGACAGCGAGCTCTCTGACGCGGTTCACGTAAACCCGCTCCTGGGCCTCGGCGGGCTCGGCTCCAACCTCGGCCAGGAGATTGGAGTTGACGTTGCGAACACGCTCGAGGACAGAGAGAATCGAACCCTCGGCAAGTACCCCGATGTACTCGTTCAGCAGCTCCCGCTCGCGCGGCGACATCGCCGTGGCTCTCGGATGACTCTCGGTAACCGTTGCGACAAGTTGATCGATCAGCGAATTGGGTATCTCGATCTTGTCCGCCTCGGGCTCTCGCCCCTCGTCTTCAGCTTCGAACTCTGCCAACAGATCGCTTGCCGACTCGCCCTCTCCTGCCTCGATTTCCTCAGCCGCGCGTTCGCGGTCGGCGACGAGCTGGGGCGCGATCGCAAACGCCAGCGGAGCAGCCTGCTCCTCAGAAACGCTACTGAGGATCGCGATCGGCTTCCCGTGGCGAGTGATGACGAGCGGCTCTCCATCCTTCTCCAGTTGCTCGACCACGCCATGCGTCTTGCGAGAGAGATCACGCAATCCCACTACGGGCATGGAGGCCTCCTTTCGGGCAAAACTTGTCCGACATTTGTCAGACAACTGTAGCGGGCGACCTTCGGGCTGTCAATGAGAGAGTCGGCGATCCACCCCAAGAGCCGGATCTGAGTCCAACCAACCAGATCCTGCCCTGGCCCCCACCAATCAGCGAACCATTCGCCCGGTGGCGGAGACTTGGCATTTCATATGACTATCTGAAGGGCTTTCCTAAATGGGGCGGGAAGGACTCGAACCTTCGACCGACGGATTATGAGTCGCGCCGGAACCTGTCTATAGAGACGAATCTGTCCTGATAGAGCGAATCAAGTCCAAGGAGTTCGGCTGAGTTCGGTGGAGTCGGGGACCAATTTCGGGACCAAGTTTCGGTGTCTTCAGACCACAGATTTGCCTCGGCGATTTCATACGCGCAGCGCACCGTGATTAAGGCCCGTCCCCCGGACGGATGAAGCGAGCAGCGTGCGCTCTACCTCCTGCCCGAGGTGACAGATTGGATGACCGCGCCGCCCTTAGCGCCGATTACCCAGATTGCGGTTGACCTGCCCTGCGGATCGACAGCGATCTGCGGTTCGCCAAGGCCATTCGTCCAACGGGAGATATCGGTCGGCCGCGACCAGGCACCTCCGAGCGGATGCTTCGCCGCCTGGATGGCGAAGTTGGGGCCGGGGCGGGTGTCGTAGCCCTCCCAGATCGCGGTCGCGTTGCCCCAAGAATCCACCACCAGCTGCAGATGCTGCCCACCCCGTCCGTAACCGGTAGTGATGTCGACCGGCCTCGACCAGCCCCCTTCGGCCGGGCGGGTCGCTCCCTGGACGACGAGATAACTACCGTTGGAACGTTGCCAGATCGCGGTCGCGTCGCCCTGGGGGCTGACCGCGATCTGCGGGTCCTGTACGAGGCGGTGCCCCGCCTTGGAGATGCTGACCGGCGCCGACCAGATCCCGCCGGCCGGGCGGGTCGCAGTTTGGATTCGACGGCCATAGGCAGAGAACCGACGGCCATTGGGCACCCTTCCCACCCAGACCGCTGTGGCGTTGCCCTGGGCATCCACAGCCACCTGTGGCCAAGCGCCCCTTACTCCATTGGCAGAGAGTGTGACCGGCGCCGACCAAATCCCTTCGGATGAGCGGGTCGAGCTTTCAATTGCACCGCTGTATTCCTCTTCCCAGACCGCAGTTGCGCCACCCTGGGGATCAAGTGCGATTTGCGGAGATCGGGCGGCCTTTCTCGGTGGAGACACGGTTACCGGTGCCGACCAGCTCCCTCCAGTCGGCCGGGTCGCGCTTTGGACGACTGAACGCCAACCTTCCTCCCGTTCCAAGAGCCAGACCGCAGTCACGGTGCCTTCAGGGCCAGCCGCGAGGAGCCCCGGCCACGCGCCAGCCGCAGAGAGGGTGACCGGTGGGGACCAGCTCCCTCCAGTCGGCCGGGTCGCGCTTTGGACGACGCCGGAGCGACCCAGACGGCGTCCCCAGATGGCCGTCTCGTTGCCCAGGAGGTCAACCGCAATCTGCAATCCGTACGCATCTTCCAAACCGCCAAAGAAAGGGGATGGAGTGGACCAAGGTCCGCCAGCTGGCCGCACCGCGCTTTCGTAGATGAGTTTTCCGCCGCGGTATCGCCGCCACACGGCGGTCGCATTGCCTGCGGAATCAATATCGAACAACGGAGATTCTTCGCCGATATTGATGACCCCGGAGACATTCACCGGGTACGACCAACCTGGCGCGGCGCTCACGGGCGATGCGACCAAACCCGCCGCCAAGCAACCGACGATGGTCAAGCACAGAAACCACGAGCGAGGTGCGTGCGTACGCAAGCGACTCGTGGCCCCTCCGAACATCATCGATCTCCCCCACATCCCGCGATCTTCATTTCGGTACTTAGCGAGTCTACTTTGCCGACGCGAGAGCGAGCCCACTGGGATGGGGCGGGCAGGACTCGAACCTGCGCTCCACGGATTATGAGTCGCGCCGGAAGCTGTCTATAGAGCCGAATCTGGCCTGGTAGAGCGAATCGCCTCCAAGGAGTTCGGCTGAGTTCGGTGGAGCCGGGGAGCAATTTCGGGACCAAGTCTTTGGCCGCCGGACTACCTCAACGGCTCCGCGACGAGCTGTCGCCCGGCCAGCGATGTCGAGCCCATAAGTAGCTCACGAAGCCGCCGATGATCATGCCTTTTACATCCATAATCCCAGCCCCAATCGCAATGCCAACGCCCGTCATCGTGGCGTCCCACTGAGTGCGGGCTCCATAAACACCGTAGGCGCCCGTCCAAGCTAAGGGTTCTGGGTCAGGGTCGCCGCCACCACCGTCGTCGCGTGACGAACTGCTGCGACGAGACCCCGCCGCCCGGCGGGTACGCCGAGAGCATCGGGTTCTACTTCGGCGCTGCCCGACGGCTCGGGAGAAGCTCATCCGGCGCAAGGTCCCCGCCTTCGAGGACTCCTGCGACGTCACCTCTTCCCACTCGCCCACGAACTGGAGGAAGGACGTATCACAGGGGAAGCCTGGTTCGTGGACGCCTTGGACACGCTTGGTCCGGCCTCGCAGGAATAGGCTGTGTCTCTTTTTCCGGGCCTTGGCTTCAGCCTCACTCGCGGCGCGATCGTAGATCCCTTCGACTGCGGCTTTATCCCGGTTGAGGTAGCCGATCAGCAGGTCCCTTTTCGCGGAAGGGGCTAGCCCCTGCGTGACGGAGTGAACCTCCCACCCCGAGTCGAGGAAACCGTCAACGGCGTCGCCGCCGCCGGCGACGACCTTCTCCACCTTGGGGTGGAACTCCGCGAGTGCATCATCAAGGCGGCCGGAGTAGAAGTCGTTCTCCGGTTGCAACTCGATGTTGGCTATAAGCCACCAGCCCCTCGCCTCACGGACCATTTGTGGGGTCGGACCCAGGGCGCGAAGTCGCGGCCAGAAATCGAAGCAGAGATGGCGCATGCTGATCTCGGCGAGGACCTTGCCGAGCGCGACGACCTCGACTTTTCCAAAGTCGTCGAAGAAGCCGGGGTCCTCCCGCAGGAAGTAGTCGCCGCCCTCGAAGATCGCCTCATCGATGTCGAGCATGCGCTGGAGGTTGTCCCGGTCGGGCTCCAGCGTGAACTCTTCAAATTCGACCGACGTATCGAGATTGCATTCGACCCTGCGGGTGAAGCGCCCATGAGCGGCGTCGTCTCACGGAGGGGTCTCGCGTATTCCTCGAGGTAGCTGGCGCCGGTGAAATCGTAGGGCTGGTCGGCGGCCTGCCAGGCATCGTACGTGGCCTGGCCTTCACCCTCTTGGTGCCAGTAGTCCAGATAGGCATCGACCTGGGCCTGGTCGTACTCAACGGGCTCGTGCATCTGTCTACATGGGGGGTTCGACTATGGCGAACATTTCGATCGATGACCGTAGCGGACGAAACGGACTTCGCGACCAACGCCCCAGTCAATGACGCGAAAAACTCCCGGGGATGAGGGCTCGTCGCGGAGATGTCGCCCGGGCCGAAACCCAGACTGCGGCCGTCTTCACAGGGCCGGTCGTCGTGCCCGTCAACTGGACACTAAGGCTTCCAAAGTAGGGCGGGCAGGACTCGAACCTGCGCTCCACGGATTATGAGTCGCGCCGGAAGCTGTCTATAGAGCCAGATCTGGCCCGATAGGGCGAATCACGTCCAACGAGTTCGCCTGAGTTCGGTGGAGTCGGGGAGCAATTTCGGGACCAAGTTTTCAAGGCCCCGAGATCGGTGCTGGCCAGCGGCTAGGCACTGCACCACACCTCGAAGCCGCCGAAGGCGATCTCCTTGACGTAAAGGTCGACGCAGGAAAGCAATTCAAGGTGCCGAGGTAAGGCAGCGGCGGCGCTTAACCCTGGCTGGGCAATCGTCACATGGAGTTTTGCTCGCCGGTATTGAGCCCAGTCCTGCAGCTCCACTAATACCTCGTTGCTTCCTACGAGCAATCCGTTGCGTCCCTTCGCCTGCCGGTTGCCCTCACGGCGAATAAGGTTCTTAATCATCTCTTTGACGTGGTGTCTGTGGTGAGCACTGCGTTGTGCCTGGCCGCAGACTTCATAAAGATCATCGACCCGTGCACCGACCTGCGCGTCCGACGAGTACTTGCAGTGGACGAGCTGGACGATGAGGTCTTCGTCTTGACGCGCGAGAGCGACCAGGTCTGCCACCTCTCCCGTTTCGTCGTCATTGATCACCACGTCCCACTCTCGAAGCCCGATCAGATGCTCTGCGCTTCGTGCCTGCACGGTACCTGGGTCACGATCCGCTCCCATTGACTCGCGCTTGATGTCGATCCCAGACCAGTCGAGCTCTACGAGCTGCTCCGCAGCAAGAGGCAGTCGATCACGGACGATCTCAAGCAATAGTTCCGGCGCCTCAACCGTGACCTCATCCTCAAACCAGATCGTGCAGCCAGCCTGATTGAGGTACTCGCTTAGAAGCTGGGAATCGCCACCTTCGCCCTCGACCCGGCCCTCAGCCCCCAGCGGTCGATGGACAAGTTGTTCGTCTTCGACCACCGCCTCGTAGTCGAGGGCAAGATCACCAGCGCGGACCTGGTAGCGGATCGGGCCATCGACAGATCGATCAAGGAGGACCAATTCCGCGTCTACCAAATCTACCGACGCCTCGTCGCCAACAAGCCGGACGGCCTCGCCCATGCCGACGTATGCCGACCAAGTCCACCCAATGTCCAGTGGCACCAGAGACGGGCGCTCAGTCAAGGAACGCGGCCGGACAAAGTTCCGGAAAAGCGCGTCGAGATTGATTGAGTCGTCTTGAAGCTTCGGCCCTAGGGAGCGCGCCCACCGAACCCACTCGTGAATTGATCGCGCAGCGCGCTGGCTCCAGATCCGACCCTTACGCGCCGCCCCCATCGTTGCGTGTTCGCCATCAACGAATCCATTGACGAAAATGTTGGTCTTGACCCTGGTTTGCTGCTCGGCGACCGAGAACCCCTCAAGGACGTCGGGTCCGACGTGCATCGAGAAGCGTCGGCCCCGATGACGGACACTCAGAACGCCAATATTGGTTGGGGTCGGACGATCAATATCTCCAAGGGCTCGATACGGGGTTTCATTGCGCAGGCGCTCCACACCTTCACCGCAAACGGCTTCCGCAAGATTTTCATGAAGACTGCCGAGGTCGGAGCTGTTGATGTACAGCAGGGCGCGATCCTTATCCCAGTGCAACAGGTGCAGGTGGTTTGCGAGATCCTCAACTGAACGAAGATCGGCCCAGCGAACCCCCGCGCGCCGCTCAACAACGATCCAGGCCACGTGCTCATTCTCATTGACCGTGGGTCCCGCCAGCACGTCCTCTGGACTGAACAGCTCCGCTAATGCGTGGGGGTTCCACTCCTCGCAGGTCGTGCCATAGACGACGGTGCTCATCTTGGGACGAAGCGCACTGACCGAGAGCTCATCGTCACCGGGACCGGTGAAGCCGGCGTCGAATTCATCCAAATCTCGAACGGCGTTGACGGCCGTCTCGGACAGCACCTGAAGAACCTCATTCCATTGCATCCGCTCCGCATATAGAGCTCTGAGGCGCGGGTCATAGCCAGGATCGGGACGCGCGACGATCGTCGTAGCCGCGCCAAGCCGTGGGTCGGATCGAGCAAAGCGTCCGATGAATTGCAGGGCTGCGCCAAGGCTCCGCTGTGGGTTGTGGAGGGCTGCGATCTTGAGCTCGGGAAAGTCAAAGCCCTCTCCAAACATGTCAACGCAAACCATGATTCGACTCTGGCGACTGCGAAGGGCAGTGAGACGGCGGTCCCGTTCCGGCCCGCTCAGTTTGCTGTGCAGCGCGACCGGCTCGAACTCGCTGCCTAATTCCTCGTACAGCGGGAGGACAAGCTCGACGGCGCGCTCGATCGTGTTCGTCCTAGCCATGATCAGATGGTCAAGTCCTTGCTCGCGATCGGCGCGCAACTGATCCAGTGCAACCTCGGCCACTGCCCGATCGGGATCAGCCAGCTCGACTATCGATCTGTATTGGATCGACTGGAAGTAGCCGAGACGCTGTGCAAGGCCAAGCGGAAACGAGTAGATAAGGCGTCCGCCAAGGCGACGGTCATCGCCTCGATATGGAGTAGCCGTGAACTGAACTACCGGCCGTCCATCGAAAGAATCACGGACCCGCGACCAGGTATTGGCCGTAACGTGGTGAGCCTCGTCAACGAAGAGATGCGAGAAGCGCCGGAGCAAGGAATCAAGCGCTCTGCTCTCTTTAGGTAAGGCGCTCGGGGTCGTGACGACCACGTTGCAGGCATCGATGAACCTGCGCATATCGTCTGAACTTTGGAACCGGTGGGCAATCCGCCCTACGACTGGTCGCGGAGCATCGGAGTCGAGGACGCCGTTGTCAACCAGGACACCCCAGGTCTCGAACTTCTCGGCTATCTGGGTCCGCAGATTGTCGGTGGGTACGACGATCAGAAGACGTTTCAAGCGCTCACTGGCAAATAAGGCGATCATCGTCTCGGTCTTTCCAGTGCCGGTCGGGAGCACGACAGTTGCCGGGTCCCTCGCTTCGGTCGACCAATGAGCCAATACCGCGTGCACCGCTCCCGCCTGGGGTATTCGCAAGCCCGAGCGGTTCTCACTCTCGTCCTCAACGACCAGATGAAACCGTCCGAAAAGCTGATCAGTTACGGCCTCGGGTTCGGCCGGCTTGTCGTCAACGACCCATCGCAGTTGGTCCGCCGTCAGGGTCGCGATCGTGACGCTTGACGAGGCTGACGTTAGCTCCAGGTGGGTGGACGGCGGACGCTGTGTACCGGGCCGCCGCACCGGCACGATGGTTCCGTCGGCGAGTAGCGCCACCCAACTGTCGTCCTCACTCCGTATGACGGCAGTCTGGGGGCCCGCAAAGAACTGACGAGCGGTGTTGTCGCTGAGCACGATGCCCTGCGACCACAGCGCCGGTAACTGGAGCGTAGTTTCATCCATCGCGTTAGCCGCAGGCGACGCCTTTGAGCGAGCGGCGAGCAGCTGCGAACAAGCTAGTAATTCGTTCGGTCTGATTTAGGAACGGGCTGGTTGTCCTCTTCACCTTCCAAGAAAAGTGAGACGCGCGAGGCACAGACCAACGCCATAGAACCCCCTTTACCTGGCATACCCCTCACGGGACCAGGACATGTGAAGCGAAAAATCTAAGTTCCTAAGGGAAGAGCGACAGATCGACGTCGTTGCGCGCCGATTTCGCCTCGCTGATCGACAGTGGACTCCTGGCAACCTTCTCGCGACCTCAGTTTGCCGGGTACCGCGCCTTCGCCCCCCTGTCGCGACAAAATTTTGCCGCCGGTCCGCCGGCCGTCCGAATCCGATCCAAGGCCCCGATATGCCGTGTAGGCCGGGGTTAGCCCCTGCCGCCCCTCGCGGGCCATTTTGCGGCTTGGCTATCCGAAGAGCCAACCCTCGTTCACGACATTGCAGGGATCGAGTCGCATCGGCGGCCAGCATCGCAACCGGACCAGATGGCAAGCGTCTGCACCACGAGCCATCTCTTACTCGTCTGCCTCGTCCTCCTCCTTCCAGCGCTCGGTGCGTTCTGCCAGTTCGTCGCGCGCTTCGTGGACAAGCTGTACCGCATCCACGGTCTTCGTCTGTTTTGCCCGAAGAGCTGCGGCCCGCTCCATTAACTCTTCATGCAGCTCGATGCGCGACTTGATCTTGAACCCGCCCGCTTCAGTCATGGCAGGGGTCCAGCTGATCCCGGCGAGGAGCTTGCAGTCGATTCGCACGCCCAAGCCGCTAGCGATTTTGATCAGAGTGTCGATGCGAGGAACCCGCGCCCCTCGCTCCAGCAGACCAATCTCGGTCCGGTGGAGCGAGCAACGCAGGCCCAGCTCTTCCTGGGAGATGCCGGCCCCCTTGCGAAGGCGGCGCAGGTTCTCGCCGAACCGCTGGGCGACCTCCATCATTCGCCCTCCAGACCGGCGAAATAAAGCGCGGCCCGGGTCGGGACCAGGAACGCGCCCTCGCAGTGCAAGAGCCCGGCAGCGACCAGTTCGCGAATCGCCCGCTCGACTACGTCGTGCTTCTTGAAGTCGGCGGGAGGGGCATAGAACACCCGAGCGACCTCGGGGATCGTCAGTTGGCTCGGATGCTCGTCGATCAGGAACGCGAGGACGGAGCGTTCTGCTTGGCGCGTTTCAGCGACGTAGTCGGTGGGTCCGAACCCGCCGCAATCCCTAGGGTTGATTTCAGCCATGAGGAGCCAGCCTCCTTGTGGTTAGGCCCTCGGTTGGCGTTGACGCGCCGCCGGGGGCCGCTTCTTTGAGGCCGGTAGCTCGCTACCGTTCCCGCTGCATCCGGCCTCGGTGCCAACTGAGCCGGATGCCACGGGGCCGGCGTGTCAGCGCGCGGCCCCACTTATGTGGCCCGAAGCCTAGCACGCTTGTATGTAGCTACATACGAACTGCTATCGGCCGCTGATGATTTCCCTGATGCGGGTCCAATGAAGTCCGGTTGCCTCGCCAATCTCCCGTAGCGTCGCGCCAGCTTCCTGTGCCTGCTTGAAACTCGCCCGCCGAGTCTGACCGTCTTGGTCGAGCTGCTTTTGCGTCTTCTTAAACCTCGCCTGGGAGCGGTGGGCGTCTTGAAGCGCTTTCTGCTTGGCGTCCTTCGGCATCGACCGCAGCCTAAACGCCGAACACGGGGATACGTTTCGACCGTGGCCGATCCGTTTATTCGCCCGCTTTCCGCCGACGCTCGCATCCTGATCGAGTTCGAGGGCCGTCCGCTGGAACGCTATGCGGTCATGCTCCAGCTACAGATCCAAGGGCGCTGGCAGACGATTCGCTTGTTCGACAACGCCCACGGGGACCACGATATGCACCGCTACACTGGTTCCGAGAAGCAGCCTGCGGAGCGGTTTTCCGAGGGTGCGGTCAATGCGGTCGCGCCAGAAGCCATCCGCTACCTAATCGATCATTGGGAAGCAATCGCGGAATCATGGAAGAGCTAGAGCGCAGCAAATTCACCGCAGCGGGCGAGATCGCCAACGAGCGACTGATCGACGCCGTACTCGATCCTGATCGATATCCCGAGGGAACCACCTTCATCGCCGCCGATCAGGAGGGCTTCGGTTCGGTCCTTGCTGAAGCCGTTGCCGAGCACCGGCCGCTCGCGATCGTCTATCCCGATGGCCGGGAGATCGTCGCCGCGCCTCGTGGTGGTGCGCTCGCCTTTTTCGAGCACCTGCTGACTCGTCGCCGTGAGCCCAGGATATCAGCCTGCCGTGCCGCTGCCCGCCGACTATCAGGTCGAGATCAGAGACCCGCAGGCACTCGCCGCCTGAACCTCCTCCCCACCCCAACCTACCCGCAGAACCAGCGCCGCGAGGGTGGCAGTCAAGGGCGCTTGCGCCCGACCCCCGCAGGGGGTTGACGGTCGCCCGAGCGGTGCTTCAATGTCGGTAGGTCGGGGGGCACTCACCGGCCGATGCTCAACCCTCTGCCAAGCCGACGCGCTCGCGCCGCGTGCTGTCCTAGGCCCAGGACTCGCTGAATCTCTTGCAGCCGTCGCGTTGCGGCCTGCTGGCGCGCTCGCTCGGCCCCTCGTTTTGCCTCCCGGCCAAAGGCTTTGCGCGGGTCCTTGATGCCGTGCTCCTGGCGGTAGCGCTCGATCCCGGCGACGCCGCGATCCCAAGCCTTCCGCTTCTCAGGGTCGCTCGGGCGCTCCCCCAGCTCCTTCGTGATGTAGGTAGGCGGGGAGATACGGGCTGCGGTAATCGCCAACTGCCGCCGCTCGGCGGGGACTTGATCCGCGACGGCGAACTCCCGCCGCGCTGCATCCCCCGGAGTGGGGGTCTCTTGCATCTCGGCCTCAAGGCGCGATAGCTGCTTGCGTGAGGCTGACTCCATGCTGTCGATCCGCCGCAGCTCGTCCTTGCGCTCGCGGCGTGGCAAGGCTTCGGCTGCCTCTCTGCGCGCCTCGTAGCGCTCAAGGCCGTCGTATCCCCGTCTCGATCCGCGCTCTGAGGGCGTCGCTGCGCTCTTGCTGGACTGCCTCCCGATCCGCTGCGCCTTCCAACACGGCTCGCCTTGTGACCAGCTCCTCGGTGGGCAGGCCGGAGAAGCGCGAGCGCAGCGCGACCTCATGCGCCGCGAGCTGCGCGCGGTCGCGCTCAGCTGCTTCGGCGATGTGCGGGATGCCCTCGCGCAGGTGGGGATTGCCCGGCGCGATCTCCTCGCGGTGAGTCTGAATCTCCGGCGTCGCATAGAGGTAGGTCTGCTCGCGGCTGCGCGAGGCGGCGACGTAGAGCTCCTGCTTGTCCATCGACGGATCGGCGGCGACGAAAGCGCGGTCAACGGTGCGTCCCCTGCGCCGAGTAGGTCGTCACGGCATAGGCGTGTTCGAGCGCCGGGGCCTCTGAGTAGGGGTTGACCTGGGACAGGTACTCGGGGCCGACCTCTACGCGCTTAGTCTGGTCGACGCCTTCGAGGACGACGCGGTGCTCCTTCGCGTCGACCTCGGCAATCTGCCAGCGCTCGCGGTTGAAGATTTCGGCGCGCTGGTCGTTGACGCGGGTGATTACCTGATCGCCGGCGGCGAAGCGGGCCTCCCCCACTTCGATCTCGCCGGCCCCAAGCCGGCCGCTCTGCCTGCGGAGCGCTCGCGGCCATTTCGTTCAGCCGCGCGACCTCGGCGTTTTGCTTCGCGATCATCATCGCGTCCTCGCCGCGCTCATAGGACTCGTTCCAGTCGCGGACCATCGCCTCCCGCCGCGCCTCGGCGTCGGGGGCGACGGTGACCCGCTTCTCCGCGCTCATAGAGACCAAGCGCCTCGCGCCCCTCTCCCTCGCTGATCCGCTTCGCCGCTTCGCGGTCAAGCTCGTGCTCGTGGCGGATCACCTCGTCAAGCTGGATCGGCTCGGTGCGATCCGCGACCGCGCGGAACAACCCGCCCGCCTCGATCTCGCCTAGCTGCTCGTGGATCGCCGACGAGGACGAGCTTGGCCTGTGCCTTCTCGGCGTGGGCGATCAACCGCGCCAGGGTCGCGGAGTCCACCATCCCGGCCTCGTCGACCAGGAGGACCGAGCCATGCGCCAGCCCGGCCACGCCCTCGTGCTCGGCCCGGTCAAGCTCTGAGAGCAGGCGAGCGACGCTCGACGGCGGGCAGGCCCTCGGATCGCATCACGTTCGCCGCCCGCCAGGTCGGCGCTGCGGCGCGAAGCTCGATTCCGGCCTGCGCCCAGCCTTCGGCGGCCGCGACGATGGCGAAGGTCTTGCCGGTGCCCGCCTCGCCGATCACGACGGCGACTCCCTCGGGGTCGCTAAGCAGGCGGCGGACCATCTCGCGCTGGTCGGCCTTCAAGGTCGGGCGCGCGCCGATCACGCGGGCCGCGATCAGCTCGCCTGCCGGGTCCGGTCCCTGCGCCCGCATTCGCTCGGCCGCTGCCAAGGCCTCGCGCTCAAGCTCCCAGATTCGCCGCGTCGTGTAGCGGGGGCCTTTGCGGCTCTCCGCGATCTGGATCACCGACTCCGAAGCGAGGAAGGCGTCGGCCAAGCGCTCGACCTCGGCTCCCGGCGCTCCCTCGGGGAGCGAGTCGGCGACTGCCTGAATCGCATCGCGGCGGTCGAAGTGGGACGCCGCCGCCGTGACCTCGCGGCCCAGCTTCGCCTCCAAAATCGCGCGAACCTCGGCGCGCACTTGCTCGCCGATCCCCAGCCCGACCTCGGGGTCGAAGGTCCGCTCGATCGCCTCGCGATCCAAGCCGATCTCCTGCGGCTCGCGATCGCCAGCGCGGCAAGCAGCTCGCCGCGCGCCGACGTCGGCCTCCTTCGGCTTGCGGGTGGCGAGCGTCGCGACCTGCATCGAGCGCGCCGAGGCGTCCGGCCCGGCCGCCTCGAGTATTTCCGCGCGGCGGGTCGAGAACGCGCGTAGGTGCTCGTCGGCGAAGCCCTCGATCTCGGCGATGCCCTTGCGGGTCGGCTGCCACTCGACGCCGAGGCGGCGGGTCAGCTCGTGGCGCAGGTGGGCCTCGTAGATGTAGCTGGCGGTGGTCGCGTGGTCGTAGATCGCCGGGTGGTAGAGGCGGGTCCACTTCCCTTCGGCCCTGGGTCGCGTTGGCGACGAGGACGTGGGTGTGGAGCTGCGGGTCGCCGTTGCGCGAGGAGCGATGGCGGTAGGCAGCGGCCAGGTAGCCCTCGCCTTTGACGAATTCCGAGCCTCCCGCGCCGCGCCGGGTCCAGCACGCCTCGCGCTGCATGTAGTCGAGGGCTGCTCCTACGGCTTCCCGGTGGGCGGCTTGGACTTCGAGCGAGGCGACGGGACCGCCCAGGCCCCACAGCAGCGAGACCGACTTGGGAGCCGAGAAGGTGAGATCGAAGCCGGGAACCGAGCCGCCCGACGGGACGCCGCGCATTCCCAACAGCGGCTCCCCGTCCGACGGGTTGCGGCCGGTGAGCATCGCTTCGAGCTGGTCGGCGCCGACCTCGCCCTCAAGGCCGAGGCGTGCGGCGGCGTCGCCAAGCCATTCCCCGGCGCCTCGCCCTCGCCGGAGTAGTAGTCCTCAGCGCCTTCGGCGACCTTGTCGAGGTAGTAGCGCTCCTGTCCTTTGCCGAGCTTGCCTATGGACAGCATCACCCCTGCTGTCGCGCGGGGGCGCGGTTTGCATCGATCTCTTAACAAAGTGATGTGGCGTGAGGGTGGTTGCTGTTGGCAGTTGGGGTGCTCTGGCTGGCTTCTCATGGCTCTGCTGTTGCCATGAGGCCCTGCATTTATTCCTCTTGGCTGCTGGGCTTTCTCCTTGGCTCTTGGCTGGCTGATGTCTTCTGCTTTGGGATTTGATGGCTATGGAAATTTCTGGGAGGTGATCTGCCCCAAACGGCCCGCTCGTGCGACAGCAGGGGCAGAAGCGAATGCCTACCGCCCCGATGCAAATGGCCGATGCAAACGACCTCCTTGGTGGACAACAGGACTAGAAGCAGATGCCCGACGCCCCGATCCTCACCGAGTCCTTGATGACCGCCGACGAAGCTGCGCGGCTTCTCCACGTCCCTCGCAGCACGGTTTACGAGCTGGTTCGCTCGCGGGGTCTGCCGCATGTTCGGATCGGTGATCGAGGACTGAGGTTCACCCGCTCCGATCTGGGGAGCTGGATCGCCGAGAACACCTATGGGACGCGCCGTCGCCGATAGATCGGCGTCAAGCCGCAGAGGTCGATGCCGGCGACTCTTGCGGCTCCTCCAGCCTGAATGCTTCCGAGACTCGCTTGGCCGCGTCCTCGCGGTCAACGAAGGCCAGATAGCGCCTGGTCGTCGTCAGGTCAGCGTGGCCCATCCACTCCATGACCTCCCGCGAGTCGGCGTGGCGGATCACGGTACTGCCGAAGGTGTGGCGCAGGTTATGGAAGCGGAAGTCCTCGCGCAGGTCCGCTTTTCTCAGCGCGGCTCGATAGCGCTCCTTCAAGGACTTGTAGCCGACATGCTGACCACGCGGCGTGCAGAAGACGAGATCGTCGTCGGTGGTGAAGTGGTCGCGCTGGCCGAGTCGCGCGAGCCGTCCGGCGACCTCCTCGGCCATCGGGACCGCTCGCTCGGTTCCGCCCTTCGGCGTCGTCGTCTCACCCTGGGTCCAGTTCTCGCGGACGTGGATCGTGCGGCGGGTGAAGTCCACGTCACGCCAGCGAAGCGCAAGCAGCTCGCCCATCCGCAGCCCAGCGAATGCCGCCGTATGGAAGATTGCCGCGTCCTGCTCCGACTCCGCAGCTCGAACGAGCGCCAAGACCTCCTCGGGACGCAGCACGTCGATCTTCGCTGCACGCCGAACTCGCGGACGCTCAACGAGATCGGCGGGGTTGCGGGGCAGGCCGTAGACCTTCATCGCTCGCTTGAAGATCGAGCCGAGGCAGACGAGGTACTTCTGCCGCGTCCGGTTGGAGCCGCCGTAGCCGCTGATCCAGAGGTCGATGTCCTCAGTCGTGATCGTCTCGATCTTGCGCCCGCCGAACTCGCGGTCGAGGACGCGGACCATGTTGCGGTAGTCGCGCATAGTCGAGGGCTTGCAGTCTCGGACGTTCTCGCAGTAGGCGAGCCACTCCGCGGTCGCGTCGGCGAAGGTCTTGCCGGTCTTGACCATTCCCGGCAGCGAGCCGTCGCGCGCCTGGCGCAGCAGCTCGTCCAGATGCGCCTGTGCCTTGCCTTTCGTGAAGTAGCCGTCAGGCGGCGCGGTCTTCTCGGTCCACGCCGGCCCGAATCGCCTTTTCTGCTGGCGCCCATCCGGGAGCCGGTACTTGGCGTACCAGACCGCACCGCGCTTGCCCTTGCGCTTGAAGACGTGACCGGAGATCGGGCGGGGCGCTGGCTGTCGCATCGGTCCCGAAATTCTAGCGCGTTTCGGGACCAATTCGGGACCAATTTCGCTACTTTGTACCGAACAGCTCTAATCTACTTGGCTCTATAGAGCCATTTTCTTTATGGGGCGGGAAGGACTCGAACCTTCGACCGACGGATTATGAGTCCGCTGCTCTAACCAACTGAGCTACCGCCCCCTCTACGGCTGAGGGTAGCCGACACACATGTGATCTTGGGGGCGCTCCTAGGCGCTGAACAGCTGGGCGAGGGAGCGGCCCACGTCGGGTGGCTCTTCCTGACCCTCGGCGGCGGCGTTGGCGCCTTCGGAGAGCGCCTTGGCGGCGTCGGCGATCTGATGCGAGCGGCCGCCGCGCAGCTCGCCGGACTTCTTCGCTTCGGCGAGATCGGATTCCATCAGACCAGCCAGCTCGGCCAGGCGGCGCAGGCCGACCGCGCCCGCGGTGCCCCTCAGGGCATGCGCTTCGGCTCGCAGGGTCTCGAAGTCTTCGGTCTCGGTTGCGAGACCAGCCGCGATCACGTCGCAGCGTCGTCGTGCCTCCTCGGCAAACGACTTGAGCAGCTCTGGATCGGGTGCGGTTTTCTCGCTCATTCGCCGGTCACCTCTTTAACCACGCTGGTCAGCTCGTCGATGCCGAAGGCTCCCTCGACCCCCGCCCGGATCACGCCCTGGCGATCGATCGCAAACAGCCACGGCTCGCTTGGCAGGCGAAAAGCGCGCACCTGCGGCCTCACGCCCTTGCTCGGATCGTTGTCGTTGTAGATCTCCATATGGATGAACGCAGCCTCGTCGCCGTACTGCTCTTTCACCTGCTCGGCCACGTCGACGACCGGGCCGCAAACCCGACTCTGGCAGAACTGGGGGGTCGCAAACAAGAGCACGATCGGTTCTTTGCCGAGTGCATCGGCGTAATCGACGCGGTTCTGGGTGTCGGGCGGCAGGCGAGTGGTGATTTTGGCGAGGTCACCGCCGGCGTCCTCGGCGGTCGGCGTGCTGATCTTCGGCGCCTTCTCCCCCACCTTCGGGACCCCCTTGAACTCACCGACCGTGGCGCTCGGCAGGAGCGTCGCGGCGACTTCATCTCCCTTCTTGATCAGTGCCGCGATCCGCCACTCGCCGTTGCTGGGGAAGTCGAGCTCGGTCGTGTAGACGACCGTGGCGGCGTCAGGATCGCTGGTCGTGGTCTGAGCACGGTAAGCAGGCTGCGTGGCGAGGCTTTCGATCGCCGCCGGGAAGGGACCGACCGCGGGCTGTTCGAGCGCTTCAGTACGCGCCCGCGCCAGCGCGCCTTTCTTCAGCTTGCCGTTCTTGGCGGTTCCTCCGCCACCGGGATCTACTCGCGGAACCTTGGCCATGTAAAGCGCGACCTTGGCATCGTCGATCTGGCTGCGGTCGGGCTCGAAAACACCAAACGGATAGCGGTTCTCCCCCTTGAAAAAGGCGAGCGCAGCAGGCGAGACGACGACTTCGGCGTGGGAGTCGGCAGCGTTGACGATCTCGCCCAGGGTCTTCCCTTCGGGGCTGGGAAACTCGCTTTTCGGCGGCGCCGGCGTGCTCGCAGCGGTCCCCGCAGTCGAGGTCGTCGAGTCGGAGTCCCCGCCGCAGCCAACAATGACCGCCGCGGCGAGCAGGCAGGCAAGAGCACTTGTGGCACGGCGCCGGGGCATGCGGATCGGTCATGTTATTCGGCGACGCGCTTCGAGCGCCATATAGGGTGCGTGCCCAGCGACTGACAGGACGAGGAGGAAGCGTTGGCGGAGCGAGCAGCACTGATCACGGGGGCCTCGAGCGGGATCGGACTGGCGATCGCCCGCACGCTCGGCGAAGAGGGATACGCGCTGACGGTCTCGGCCCGGCGCCCAGAGAAGCTCGAGGCCGCCGCCGAGGAGCTGCGTGGCGCTGGTCTCGAGGTCCTCAGCGTGCCGGCGAACATGACCGACGAGGAGGACGTGGTCGGGGTCTTCGCCAAGCACCGGGAGGCCTACGGCCGCCTCGACGCCCTGGTCAACAACGCCGGCGTGGGGATCGGCGCCGCGATGGACGAGATCAAGACCAAATACCTCGACATGCAGCTGGACGTCAACCTGCGCGCGCTGATCATCGGCACCCGCGAGGGCCTGCCGATGCTGCGCGAGGCCGGAGGCGAGCACGGCAAGGCGCTGATCGTCAACACCGCGTCGATCGCCGGCAAGGGCGGCCAGGCTTGGCTCTCGGTCTACGCGGCGACCAAGGGCGCAGTGATCAACTTCACCCAGTCGACCCACCGCGAAGTCGGCGGCGCCGGGATCCAGTGCACGGCGCTGGCGCCGGGCTTCGTCGACACGCCGATGACCGAGTTCGCCAAGGAGCAGGTGCCCGGCGAGGAGATGATCCGGCCGGAGGACATCGGCGAGGCGGTGCGCTTCCTGCTGCACACCTCACCCAACTGCCACGTGCCTGAGATTGTCTTCACCCGACCCGGTGAGGGCCTCGATACCCCCTAGTCGATTCCTGGTCGCCGCCTTTGGCGATCCGGGCCACGTCTTCCCCGCGATAGCCCTGGGCAGGGCGCTGGCCGGGCGTGGTCACGAGGTCACGATCGAGACCTGGGAGGAGCGGCGGGCGGCGGTCGAGGGGGCGGGGCTCGGATTCGCCGCGGCCGAGGAATACCGCATGTTCCCGCCGCCCGACCCCGACTCGGCGGAGGGAGCACACGCGGCCGAGGCCGCGCGGGCGCTGCTGCCATTGCTGGAGAAGATGCGCCCGGATGTCGTGGTCAGCGACATCCTCACCCTCGCTCCGGCTCTTGCGGCGGAGGTGGCGGGTGTACCGCGGGCCACGCTGATCCCCCATATCTATCCCGTGGTCGAGCCAGGGCTGCCCTTCTTCGCGGTCGGCCTGCAGCCGCCGCGAACCCCGCTCGGTCGCGTCGTCTGGCGGGCCGGGCAGCGGGCGCTGAACATCGGGCTCGAGCAGGGGCGCGACGATTTGAACCGTCAGCGAGAGCGACTCGGCCTGTCCCCCACCGAGCGCTTCCACGGCGGCATCAGCCCAGACCTGGCGCTGGTCGGCACCTTCCCGCAGCTCGAGTATCCGCGGCGCTGGCCGGCGGGGGTCGAGGTGACCGGGCCGATGAGCTTCGAGGTGCGCCATCCGGAGATCGACCTGCCGCCGGGAGAAGACCCGCTGATCCTGGTCGCTCAGAGCACCGCGCACGACTCCCGCAACCACCTCGTCCGCACGGCCCTGGAGGCGTTGGCGTCCGAGCCGGTGCGGATCGTCGCGACGACCAACCGGGTCGTGCCCCAGAACCCGATCGAGGTCCCCGGTAACGCCGTCCTGGTCGACTGGCTCAGCTACAGCCAGATGATGCCGGCAGCCTCACTGGTGATCTCGCACGGCGGCCACGGCACCGTCGCCCGCGCCCTGGCCGCCGGGACGCCGCTCTTGATCAGCCCGTTTATCGGCGATATGAGCGAGACCGCAATGCGGGTCACCTGGGCGAAAGCCGGGCTATCTCTTCCCTGGCGTCTTTGCCGCCCCGCCCCACTCCGCTGGGCTACGCGTCGCATCCTTGGCGATCCCTCATTCGCCGCCCGTGCCGCCGAGCTCGCCGCCTGGGCGCAACAGCATGACGGCGCCGAACGTGGCGCCGAACTGGTCGAGCAACTGGCGGCCACCAGGTCAGCAGCGGCAAAGAGCTCCGGGGGTGGGACTTGAACCCACAACAACTCGGTTAACAGCCGAGTGCTCTACCAATTGAGCTACCCCGGAACGAGGGAGGGAATTTAGCGACTAACCCCCCACGTGCTCGGTGCGGGCAATGCGCTCGACCAGGGCGGCGCGTTCACGACTTAGGGCGGCGCGTCGCTCGTAATCGTCGGCTTCGCCGGCGGCGGCGATCTGGGACTCGAGGCGACGCTGCTCCAGCAGGAGGTAGTTGAGCTCCATCGCCTCGACCGAAGCGGGCTCGTCGTGGGCGAGGATGACCAGTTCGGCGATCAGGCCGGCGAGCTGGTCATCGTCGTGCGGGAGGTTGGAGGCCGGATCCTCCGGATGCTCGCGCAACCAGGCCATGGCTCGGATGCCGGTTGGCGAAAGATGCGCATCGGTGAGGCGGGCCAGATACTCCCGGCCCTCACCAGGCAGCGCAACGCACATCGCCAGCAACGCGCGCTCGCGCCGTTCGCGCGAGGTCAACTCGCCACCGCTGCGAGCCGAAGCTGGCGGCGGGGCGGCGCGCCGGGTCGAGTCCGGGGCGCCGCCGCTGAGCGGCCGCGCCGACGTCACCCGCCCCATCACCAGGGCCGGCTCGAGATCCAGGGCTCCCGCCACCCGCCGCACCAGATCGTCTCGGCTTGCGGTCTCCCCCATCCCGGCCAGGATCGGCGCCACCTCTCCCAGCGCCCGGTCGCGCTCGGCCGGAGACGAGACGTCGGTGCCGTCCAACACCAGCCCGACCTGGAACGCCGGCAGATCCACCGCCCCCTCGACCAGCGCCTTGAAGCGCTCGGCGCCGCCATCCGCGGCCATCATCTCGGCTGGGTCCTCGCCCGCGGGCATCGCCGCCACCCGCAGCCTCATCTTGCGCCCGGCAGCCACACGCTGGGCCCGCAACATTGCCTCCTGGCCCGCCGAGTCAGCGTCGAGGGCAAGAACCACCTCGTCAACCATTCCCGAGAGTGCCGCTACCTGCTCCTCGGTTATCGCCGTCCCCATCACTCCGACCGCTTCGCCGATCCCAGCCTGGTGCAGCGCCAGCACGTCGGTGTATCCCTCGACCACCACGACCCGGCCGCCCTTCGCGATCGCCTCTTTGGCGAGGTCTATCCCATAGAGCGTCTGGCTCTTGTGGAAGAAGTCAGTCTCGGCCGTGTTGACGTACTTCGCCCCCTGGTCGGAGCGCATTGCCCGCCCACCGAAGCCGAGCGTACGACCGCGGCGATCACGGATCGGGAACATGATCCGCTCGCGGAAGCGGTCGTACTCGCCGCCGCTGCGTCCCCGCTGCGCCAGACCGACTGCACGCAACTCCTCGACCTTGAAGCCCGCACGCTGGCCGCGAATAAGCACCGTGTCCCAGGCGCTCGGCGCGTAGCCGACGGCGAAGGCGCGCAGCGTCTCCTCCCCGAGGCCGCGCTCGGCCAGGTAGGAGCGGGCCTTATCCGCCTCCTCTGAGCCCCAGAGGTACTGGAGGTAGAAACCGGCAGTGCGATCGAGCAGATCGCCCAGCCGGCGTCGCTGCTGGCGTCGCGCCTCGGCACGGGGGTCCTCCTTCTCACGCTGCAGCTCGACGCCATAGCGGTCGGCGAGCAACTCCACCGCCTCAGCGAAGCCCAGCCCCTCCTTCTCCTCTACAAACTTAATCGTGTCGCCGCCCACGCCGCAGCCGAAGCAGTGGTAGAGCTTCTCCTGCGCGTCGACCGAGAAGGACGGCGTGCGCTCCTCGTGGAACGGACAGAGGCCAACCCAGCGGGCGCCCTGGCGGCGCAGGTCGGTATGCGCCGAGATGACCTCGACTATGTCGGCAGTCTGCTTAACCCGCTCCAGGCTCTCCTCGGAGATCAGCGCCATCAGAAGCGAGCCGCCTCAGGGACCGTCAATTCTGAGAAGCGGGCGATGCAGAAGCGATCAGTCATCCCAGCCAGGTAGTCGGCAACGCGCTGAGCGTCCCCCGCCCCCGGCTCACCCTCGGGCACCTCGTCAGGGTGCTCCATGTAGTGATCGAAGAGCCCCCGCAGAGCGTGCTGCGCCCGTTCGTGCTCGGCGCGCGCCGCCTCGCCCAGGTAGACGCGTTCGAACATGAACTTGCGCAGGCGCAGCATCGCTCCGCCCACCTCATCGCTCTGCTTGATGTCGCTGGCCGCCACCGAACAATCGACTATGTCGCGCACCAGGGTGTCGATCCGCGCCGAGCCGGTCGGGCCAAGGAGCTCGATCTCGGCACTCGGAAGGTCGTCGGGGCGCAGAATCCCCGGCGCGCAGCGCATCGTCGATGTCGTGGTTGATGTAGGCGACGCGGTCGACGAGCTTGACGATTCGTCCCTCCAGCGTCGCCGGCCGGTCCGAGCCGGTGTGGTTGAGGATGCCGTCGCGCACCTGCTCGGTCAGGTTCAGGCCCTGACCGTCGCGCTCGAGGACGTCAACCACCCGCAGCGAGTGGACGTTGTGCTTGAAGCCACGGCCGCAGCGCTCCCGCAGGGCGGCGTCGAGCGCCTCCTCGCCGATGTGGCCGAAGGGCGGGTGGCCCAGGTCGTGACCGAGCCCGATCGCCTCGGTCAGATCCTCGTTGAGGCTGAGCGCACGGGCAACCGTGCGGGCGATCCCGCAGGCCTCGAGGGTGTGGGTGAGGCGGGTCCGGTAATGGTCCCCTTCGGGCGCGATGAAGACCTGCGTCTTGTGCTTGAGGCGACGAAAGGCCTTCGAGTGGACGATCCGGTCGCGGTCGCGCTGAAACGGCGTGCGCAGCGGGCTGTCCGGCTCCTCGACCTGCCGCCTCGCCGGATAGGACGGCGTTGCCAAGTCGGAGAGGAACTCAGCCTCCCAGAGCGTCGAACGTCGGTCCTCGATCATAGGGGCGGTGGCCTCGCACGGCCGCCGATCCTCCACGCCGCGGATCGAAGCTGCACGTGCGCGTGGTGCTCGAGCGTCTCGCCAATCGCCCGCTCGACCTGGCGCAGCTCGCGCTCGCCGGCTTCGGGCGCCCCCGCCAGCGGCCGGCCAATCGACTCGACCATGAAGCTGTGCGCCTCCTCGGAGAGCGGGAACGAGCCCGCTTCGCAGCTGGCGCAGACCACACCCCCAGCGGCCCCGGAGAAACCGACCAGATGCTCGCCCTCGCCGCAGCTGGTGCAGGAGCCGAGCTCAGGCGAGAAGCCGGCAGCAAGGGCGAGCTTGAGCCGGAAGGAGAGCGCGGTCTGAAGCGAGTCCGCCGCCGGTACCGCGGGATCGTCGAGCAGTGAGAGGTAGCGGCAGAGCAGGTTGTACGCCGGCGGGTTGGGCTCGGCTGAGTCAAGCAGTCGCAACACTGCGTCACAGGCACGGGCAGCCGCCGTGAGCGCCGGGCCGGAGGCGCGCAGGCGCGGGTAGCCGTCGACCGTGGAGGCCTGGGTCACCGTGAGCAGCTCGCCGCGTCCTTCGTGCAGCAGCAGGTCGAGCCGGAAGAAGGGCTCGAGGCGACCGCCGAAGCGCGACTTGGGGCGGCGCGCGCCCTTCGCGATCGCCCCCACCCGGCCCCGCCTCGCCGTGTAGAGATGGAGGATGCGGTCCGCCTCGCCGTAGCGAATGCTGCGCAGGACGATCGCCTCCGTCTTCAGCGTTTTGCCGGCCATAGCCGCTTTACGTTGAACGAGGGGCCGGACGGCGACGGCGCCGCGGTTTGCGGCGCAACTTCGCCTGGCAACCGGGGCAGAAGTAGGTCGAGCGGCCGGAGACGACGATCCGTTCAATCGTTCCGTCGCAGCGTGGGCACGGCTTCCCCTCGCGGGTGTGAACGAGGAACTCGTCCTGCATCCGGCCCTTCTCGCCACGCCCGTCGCGGTAGTCGTCGATCGAGGCACCGCCGCCAACGATCCCCGCTTCCAACGCTGCAACGATCGCGTCCCGCAGCCCCTCGAGGTGCTCGGGCTTCATCGAGCCGGCCGGCGAGAGCGGATGCAGCCGCGCCCGGAAGAGGGCCTCATCGGCATAGATATTGCCCACCCCCGCCACCCCCGACTGATCGAGCAGGAAGGACTTGAGTGGTGCGGTGCGGCCGGCCGCCATCTCCCCCAGGGCCCCCGGCGTGAACTCAGCCGAGAGCGGCTCGATCCCCAATCGCTCGAAGCGCGCCTCCATGTCGACGTCCTCGATCAGGAAGGCCTCGCCGAAGCGGCGCGGATCGGTGAACCAGACCTCGCGGCCGTCGTCGAGGACGAAGCGGGCTCGTAGGTGACGCTCCGAGGTCGAACGCTCGCCCTCATACAGCCGCATCCCCTCCGAAGGGTCGAGCTTCTCCTCACCCTCGACCAGGACCAGGTTGCCGGTCATACGCAGGTGCATGACGAGCGTTTGGCCGCCGTTGAGGCCGAGCAGCAGGTACTTGCCGCGGCGACCCAATCGCTCGATTGTCCGCCCAGACACCGCCGCCTCTAGCTCCTCCGCGCGCATCGGCCGACACCAGCGCGCGTCGAGCACCTCCAGCGACTCGATCCGCCGCCTTTCCAGCTCGGGCTCGAGCTGGCGGCAGATGGTCTCGACCTCGGGCAGCTCGGGCATCCGCCCGGTTCTATCAGTCGACTGGCGACTTACCGCTGCATATAGGGGCTAAGTCGCCAATCAGCTCTCGGTGGCCCGGGGGTGTGCCTCGAAGTAGACCTCCTTGAGGCGCTCGCCCGAGAGGTGCGTGTACATCTGCGTCGTCGCGATGTCGGCGTGACCGAGCATCTCCTGGACCGCGCGCAAATCGCAGCCCCCTGCCAGCAGGTGGGTGGCGAAGCTGTGGCGCAGCGTGTGCGGGCTCATCTGCCCCGCCAGGCCGGCCTCGCGGGCATGGCGCTGGACGATCTTGTAGAGGCCCTGGCGACTGAGGGGCCCGCCGCGGAAGTTGACGAAGAGCCGTGCCTCGTGGCGTTCGCCGACGAGCTTCGGCCGCCCGCCGCGCAGGTACGCGGAGATCGCCGCTATCGCTTTGCGGCCCAGTGGCACGATCCGCTCCTTGGAGCCCTTGCCGCGTGCGCGCAACAGGCCCTCGCGTAGATCGAGGTCGGACATCTCAAGCCCGATCGTCTCCGAGGCACGCAGTCCGCACGCGTACATCACCTCCAGCAGCGCTCGGTCGCGCAGCGCCGTCGGCTCACTGCCGCGCGGCGCCGCAAGCAGCTTCTGCACCTCGGCGTAGTTGAGAACCTGGGGAAGCTTCTTCGCCCGCCGCGGAGCGCTCAGCGCCGCGGTTGGATCGTCGCCGATCAGCTCGTCGCGACGCAGGTGCTTATAGAAGGAGCGCAAGCAGGCGGTCTTGCGATGCACGGTGGCGGCCGAGCAGGCTGGGCGGCCATTGCCGGTGGCGAGATCGGCCAGAAAGTCGCCGACGTCAGCCGGACGCACGGCAAGCGCATCGAGGTCGTGCTCGGCGAGGAACCCGCCGTACTGGAGCAGGTCGGTGCGGTAAGCGTTGAGGGTGTTGCGAGAGAGCCCGCGCTCCAGCTCCAGGTAGGAGAGGAAGTCGAGGACCAGGCCCTCGAAACGAGGATCTACCGCCGAGCCCGATTCGGGCGTGGGAGGAGAGGTGACCGCAGTTGGCATGCGGCCAGGTTCTCCCGCGCCCGCCTCATTCCTCGCGGCGCAAGGCGGCACCCGCGGCGAGAGCGGCGGCAAAGAAGAGTGGGTCCTCCTCGATGCCACGTCCCATCGTGCGGGCCGGGAGGCCGGAAGCAGCGTAGCCCTCCAGATCGAATTGGGTCTCGTATAGCTGGTGGCGATCGCCGGCCACGCTCGCCAGCTGCGAAGCCACTTCCGGGTTGCCTGCGGGCAACGGCACCCCCACCCCGCCCAGCAGCAGTTCCATCACCGTCAGGGTGTGGTGGCTGACGCCGCGGTGGCGCTCACGCGGGTCGGCTGCCGAGAGGCGGGGTGACAAGAGCGTCGACAGGCCGAGCGCCAGCGCGGCGTGAGCGCTGTCGAGCGCCGCCATGCCACCGTGGCCCAGGCGAGTCTCGGAGCCGATGATGCCCGGACCTGGCCCGACGATCGCGGCATCCCAGCCCAGTCCCAGCGCAGCGGCGTCCAGCGCGCCCGCGACCGAGAGCGCCTCGTGCTCGCCGCCGTAGGAGGGCGCCGCGGTGATGTGGTCGCAAAGCAGACCGCGCTCGCGCAGCTGTGCGACGTCGCGGCTCATGGCGCCGGGCAGAGCGCCGCCCGCGGTCTGCACGTAGCCGACCTCGAGCCCGGGCGCCGCCTGAGCCGCCGCCCAGGCAGCCGGCGCGAGGTGGCCGTGCAGGGGCAGGACCAGAACCGGAATCGAGCGCTCCGTCCCCTCCGGTGTTCCTTTTCCACCTATATCGCGGCTAGCGAACACCGGAAGCTCCGACCGGCTCAACCGGGTGCTGCAGGGAGGTGTAGTTGAGCTTCATCACGTGCGCATCGCCACCCGGCTCCGCGTCGAGCCCACGGGTCAGGTTGACGTGGACGACGTCGAAGCCGCCCGAGCCAAGTGCCAGGTCGAGGGCAGCGACGTTGACGACGACCTCGTCGCCCTCGCGCATCTCGCCGAGCAGCACTTCGTCGGCCCATGCCCGCCGCCGCTCGCCGTCGACCTCGACCGTCAGCGGATCCTCGCCGACGACGACACCTCGGCGCAGCTTCAGCCGGCCGCTCACCCCGCCGGCGTCTCGGCTCCAGCCGGGCGACGATGCCCTCGCAGACCTCGAGCATCGCGTTGAGGTTGCGCGCCGGAAACGCTCTCGTCCGGCGTGTGGTTGGCCTCGGTCCCGTTGGCGAGCAGCACACAGTCGAATCCGGCGCTAATCAGACGCGTTGGCGTCGCTGCCGCCGCCGGTCGCCGTCCGCTTCGGTTCGAATCCGGCGCGGCGCAAGGCCCGCCTCGGCAAGGCCAGGGACGCGAGAGCCGGTGGGAATCTCGTAGCCGCGGAAGAGCTCCTCGACCCGCACGTCGACGTCGCAACCGTGCTCGCTGGCGCCCCAGGCACAGGCCTCGGTCAGCTCGCCGGCGACCGCCGCGGCACGGTCGGCGCCGAGGCTGCGCGCCTCGGCGACGATCCGGCAATGGCCGGGGACGACGTTGCCCGAGGTACCGCCGGCGATCACGCCGACGTTGGCGGTCGTCTCCTCGTCGAGCCGTCCCAGCTCCATCCGCGAAACCGCCGCAGCGGCGGCGGCGATCGCGTTGTTGCCGTCCTCGGGCCGGATCCCGGCGTGTGCCTCGACCCCGGAGAAGTCGGCGAGGATCTGCTGCTGGGTCGGCGAGCGTGACGATCACCTCGCCGATCGGGCTGGCGTGATCGAGCACGAAACCGCACTCGGCAGCGCAGCGCGCTCGGGTCGAAGGCCTTCGCCCCCCGCAGCCCCTGCTCCTCGGCGACGGTCAGCAGCAGCTCGATCCCAACCGGCGGCGGCTCGCAGCGTGGCGGGCGACCAGCTCCAGGAAGACCGCGACGGCGGCCTTGTTGTCGGCGCCGAGAATCGTCTCGCCGCGGCTGCGGAAGACGCCTTCGTCGTCGATGACCTCGATCTGGCCGGGGTGCGGCACGGTGTCGATGTGGGCGCAGAACATCACCCAGCGATCGGAGCTGCCCGGGCAGGCGGGCGACGATGTTGCCGGCCCCGGCTTCGGCCGGCCCGGCCGCGTCGTCCTCGCTCACCTCCAGGCCGAGAGCGCGCAGTTCGGCGAGCAGCGTGTCGGCGACCTCGCGCTCCTCCCCGGTCGGACTGCGGATCTCGCAGAGCCGGACGAACGTCTCGTGCAGCCTCTCCACGACGCGGACAGGCTAGTCGGTCCCTAGCCCTGGTGGCTACGGAGGAGTCCTCCGGCTCCGACCTCGATCTCGCCGCCTTCGCCGGCCGCGTCGCCGGCGTGGCGAGCGGCGGCGCCGACGAACTCGCGGAAGAGCGGCTCGGGCCGGTTGGGGCGGGAGTTGAACTCGGGGTGGAACTGGGAGGCGACGAAGAACGGGTGGTCGGGCAGCTCGATCATCTCGACCAGGCGCTCGTCGGGCGAGGTGCCGCCGCAGACCAGCCCCTCGTCTTCGAGCCGGCGGCGCAGCTGGATGTTGACCTCGTAACGATGGCGGTGGCGCTTGTAGATGACCGCCTCGCCGAAGATCTCGCGCGCCCGCGTCCCCTCGTGCAGCTTCACCGGGTCGGCGCCGAGCCGCATCGTCCCCCCCATCTCGGAGACCTCCTTCTGCTCGGGCAGCAGGTCGACGACCGGGAAGGGCGTCTCGGGATCGAACTCGGAGGAGTTGGCGCCCTCCATCCCAGCCACGGTGCGGGCGAACTCGACCACCGCGATCTGCATCCCGAGGCAGATGCCCAGGTAGGGGATCGAGCGCTCGCGGGCGATCCGCGCCGCTGTCACCTTGCCCTCGATGCCGCGCTCGCCGAAGCCGCCGGGGATCAGCACCCCGTCGACGCCCTCCAGCTTCTCGGGCTCGAAGTTCTCCGAGTCGACCAGCTCGACCTCGACCTCGACCCCGTGGTGGAAGCCGCCGTGCTCGAGCGCCTCGATCACCGACTTGTAGGCGTCGGCGAGCTGCACGTACTTGCCGACCAGGGCGATCCGCACCTTGCCCGAAGCGGCGTCGGCGCGGCGCACCATCGCCTCCCACTCGCTCAGGTCCGACGGCGGGCGCCTCCATGCCGAAGTGGTCGAGCACCAGGTCGTCGACGCCTTCGGCGCGGAAGACGAGCGGCACCTTGTAGATGTTGTCGACGTCGTGGGCGGAGATCACGGCGTCGACGGGAAGGCTGGCGAAGAGGGCGATCTTGCTGCGGATCTCGCGGTCGAGGCGGCTCTCGGAGCGGCAGACCAGCGCGTGCGGCTGGATCCCGATCCGGCGCAGCTCGTTGACCGAGTGCTGGGTCGGCTTCGTCTTCAGTTCGCCCGGCGTGGCCGACGTAGGGGACCAGGGTCAGGTGGATGAACATCGCCCGCTTCGGACCGAGGTCGGTGTAGAGCTGGCGGATCGACTCGAGGAAGGGCAGCGACTCGATGTCGCCGACCGTGCCGCCGATCTCGGTGAGGACGAAGTCGACCGACTGGGACTCGGCGACGATCAGGATGCGGTTCTTGATCTCGTCGGTGATGTGGGGGATCACCTGCACGGTGGCGCCGAGGTAGTCGCCGCGCCGCTCGCGGTTGATCACCGTGTTGTAGACCGAGCCGGCGGTGACGTTGGAGGCCCGCGAGGTGTTCTCGTCGGTGAAGCGCTCGTAGTGGCCGAGGTCGAGGTCGGTCTCGGCGCCGTCCTCGGTGACGAAGACCTCGCCGTGCTGGAACGGGCTCATCGTCCCCGGGTCGACGTTGATGTAGGGATCGAACTTCTGCAGCTGCACCCGGTAGCCGCGGGAGACGAGCAGGCGACCGATCGAGGCAGCGGCGATTCCCTTGCCGAGGGCCGAGACGACGCCGCCGGTGACGAAGATGAAGCGCGTGTCTCCTGGTTTGGCCGGACTCATCCTCTGCCGAGCGAGTCTAGCCAGCGCAAGGGCGGAACCGATTCGATCGTCCGCGAAATAGATCGCAACTCGCCGAAAATGGTCACTGCGAGGACCGCCGCCAGGGCAATCAGGCGCCCCGTCCCGCCCAGCGTCGTGAGCAGCCAGACCCCGCCGATCGCCCCGACCAGGTTGGAGCCGGTGTCGCCCAGCATCGCCCGCTCGCGCAGGGTGAACCAGGCGCCGACCAGCACCGGCCCGGCGAAGATCCCGAGCAGCTCGAGCGGGGCGAGGGTCCAGGCGCCGAGGCAGAGGCCGAGGCCGAGCAGCGCCAAGCCCTTCTCGGCCCGCCCCGGCCGCAGGTCGAGCAGGTTGAAGGCGTTGGTGGCGAGGATCAGCAGCGCCACGTCGGCCAGGTAGCGCCATGACTCGAGCCCGCGGCCGGAGACGACGTAGGCGGCGAGGGCGAGCGCCCCGATCGCCTTGATCGCGCCGGTCGAGAGCCGGCCTTCGCGCAGCGCCCGAGCGTGGCCGCGCCAGCCGCGCGGCGTCTCCGGACGCCTCGCCCTGCCCCAGCGAGTCGTCGAGGAAGCCGAGGAAGGCGACGCCGATCACGTAGGGAAGCCAGCGGCGCAGTTCGGGATCGAGCAGGTCCAGGTCGCCCCGATCGTCGAGGAAGGCGAGCGGCGCCAGCGCCACCAGCGCCGCGGTCGCCAGCACCGCGCCGAGCGGGAAGGCGAGCCGGGCGCCGCGGAAGTTCTCCCGCACCAGACCGGCGTCGAGCAGGCCGCGGACGCCGGCCGGAACGACCAGCAGCGCCACCGCAACCGCAACCGGAAAGCCGATCCAGCTCATTCGCGCGGCGCGAGCAGGTCGGGCAGCAGGCGATCGGCGCTGCCCTTGACGCCGAAGCTGCCCTCGGCACCGAGCAGGGCGAAGACCGTCGCCAGCCGCCCGGCGACCAGGTCGATGTCGTCGACGCTGGCGAGGTCGTTGCCGACGAAGAAGGAGACCGAGGACGTCTCGGCGTCGCTGGCCTCGACCCCGACCGCCGGCGCCCGGGTCGCGGTGATGCCGCTCACCAGGCCCGACTCGACCCGGCCGGCGGTCGGCGCGCTGCTGCGGACCCATGTCCTGCGGCTGGTCGCGGACGACGATGACGCCGTCGAGCGCACCGAAGTTGCCGCTCGCGCGCGAGAAGAGGTGGCCGCGGACCGGCTCCAGCAGGGTCCCGCCCAGCACCAGCTGACGACCGACCCCGACCCCGAGGGCAGTCTGGCTATCGGGGTTGCGGGCCAGATCGGCGAAGCGGGTCTTGTCGAGATCGCCGGCGAGGGCGCGGGTGTCGACCGGCTCGCGCACGACCCCCACCGCGACCAGGCGCGCCCCGGTCGGCTCGAGCGCGTCCTCGATCGCGTCGAGCACGTCCTGCGGCAGGTCGCCGAGAGCGACGAGCGCCGATCCGCCGGTCGCGCAACTGGTCGCGCACGAGCACCGGGATAGACGCGGCTGGAGAACTCGTTGGCGCGACCGAGCTCCGCGTTCAGCTCGTCGGCGCGGTCGCGCGCGTCCTGGAGATTGCCGGTGAGGCTCTGCTCGAGGTCCTTGCGGGTCTTGTCGATCGTGTCGCCGCCCAGCGCGGCGCCGATCACGATCCCCACCGCGAGGGCGAGGAAGACGGCGATCAACGAGGTGGCGTGGTAGCGGCCGCTGTAACCCATGGCCGGGAGAGGCTAGACGCTGCCAGGCCCTATCGCTACAGGCCAAGCCAGATCTTGATCTTGAGCCAGACCAGGTCGACGAGGTCGCCCAGCGCCGGCGAGACGATCACGAGGATCGCCAGCAGGATCGCGAAGGCGGCGAGGAAGAGCGGCAGCGGCCCAAATGCCGAGCCCGGGTTGTAGAGGCGGCTAACGCCCTTCGCATCGACCAGCTTCTCGCCGATGCGCAGACGGGTGAGGAAGGTCGACGACATGCCGGCGCGGTTGCGGTCGAGAAACTCGATCAAGTTGAAGTGTGCGCCGACGCTGACGATCAGGTCGGCGCCCTTCTCGTAGGCCATCAGCATCGCCACGTCCTCGCTGGTCCCGGCCGCGGGGACCAGCGTGTGGTCGAGCCCCAGCTCGAGCAGGCGCTCGCGGCCTGGGGCGCGGCCGTCCGGATAGGCGTGGACGATCAGCTCCGCACCGCAGCCCAGGGCGTCGTCGCCGGCGGAGTCCATGTCGCCGAGGATCACGTCGGGGCGCAAGCCGGCTTCGAGGCAGCCATCAGCGCCACCGTCCACCGCGACGACGAGCGGGCGCATGTCGCGGACGTAGGCCCGTAGGGCCTTCAGGTCGCTGCGGTGGCCTTCGCCGCGGACGACGATCAGAACGTGGCGGTCGCGGAAGGAGGTCCGGGTTGGCGGAAACTCGATCGCGCCCGTCAGCAGGTCGGTCTCCTGGCGGACGTGGGCGACGGTGTTCTCGGCGAACTCCGCCAACGCCTCGTCGATCCGGTCCCGCTGCGCGGCAAGTCTGCTCTCGAGCTCCTCGACGCCGAGCTCCCTGCCGTGCAGTTCCTCGCCGCCGGCGCGCACCGTGCCGGCGATGATCGTCACCTCCGCTCCCGTCGCTGAGCAGCTCGAAGGGGTCGGCCGCGGTGACGTCGAGCAGGGTCACACCCGGCGCGAACGAGCAGCAGCGGGCCAGTGTTCGGATAGCGACCGTCGCTGGACTGAGAGGCGTTGATCACCGCGTGCACCCCGGTGGCGATCAGCTCCTCCGCGGCGATCCGATCGATGTTGACGTGGTCGATGACCGCGACGTCCCCAGGACGAAGCCGCTTGACCAGGTGCTTGGTGCGGCGGCCGAGCCGTGCGGTGCCCGCGATCGCCCCACCCGCAGGTGACCCATTACGCCGCGAGAGCAGCGCGGGGAAGCGACGGCGACTGGCAGTAGCCACCGTGTGAGGTTAGCCGCTCCAGTGCGTGCCGCAGTTGACGCCACATAGTGTCAACTCGCGGCCGTCAGGCGGCGAGCAGCTCGCGGGCGTGGCGGTCGGCCGCCTCATCGGAGCGCTCCCCGCCCAGCATGCGGCGGATCTCCTCCACCACCCCCTCGCCATCGAGGCGCTCCACGGTGGCGGCGGCGCGTTCGCCGCCGAGGTCCTTCTCGAGTCGGAAATGGGTCGGCGCGAGCGAGGCCACCTGCGGCAAGTGAGTGATGCAAAGCACCTGGCGACCCTCGCCGAGAGCGCGTAGGCGTTCGCCGACAACCCGCGCCGTCTTGCCACCGACGCCGGCGTCGATCTCGTCGAAGACCAGCGTTCCCGATCCGGCCGCCCTCACCAAGCCCGCTGAGGGCCAGCATCACTCGCGAGAGCTCGCCGCCGGAGGCGGCGTCGCGCAGCGGCGCGGCAGCCATGCCGGGGTTCGGTGCCAGGCGCAGCTCGACCACCTCCCGCCCATTCGGGCCAAAGCCGCTGGGGTGCGGCTCGAGCTCGACCTCGAGGCTTGCCCCGGGCATCGCCAGTCGCTCGAGCTCCTTGGCAACCTGCTTCTCCAAGGGTGCGGCTGCCGTGGCACGCCCTTTGCTCAACCGCTCGCCAAGCTTTGCACGCTGCGCCTCGGCCTCGGCAAGGGCAGCCTCCGCCTCGGCACTGCGCGTCTCGGCGCCCTCCAGCCGCTCGATCTCGGCCCGGCAGCGCTCGGCGTGGGCAAGCACCGACTCGACGCTGCCGCCGTGCTTGCGCTGCAGGCGATCGAGCGCTTCCAGCCTCTCCTCGACCGCGGCGAGCCGACCCGGGTCAGCCTCCAGATCCATCGAGGTAGCCGCGCAACTCAGCCGCGACGTCGCCCAGCTCTACCGCGAGAGCGCCGAGCCGCTCGGTCATCTCGTCGAGCCGGGGATCGACCCCACCGACCCCCTGCATGAGGGATTCCGCCGCCGCCAGGGCGCTCGCCGCACCGCCGCCGTCCTCCTCCGAACCGGCCGTGGCATTGAGCGCGCCGAGGGCCGCCTCACGCAATCCCTCTGCGTGACGCAGGCGCTCTCGCTCGGCTGCCAGCTCGACCTCCTCGGCTAGATCGGGTGCCACCTCCTCGATCTCGGAGAGCTCGTAGCGGAAGAGATCGAGGTCGCGCTCGCGCGAGCCGTCGCGCTCGCGCAGCTCGGCCAGCTCCGCCTCCAGATCGGGCGCACTCGCGGTGCGCCTCCCGGTAGCGCTCGCGCAGCGCCAGGTGATCGGCGCCGGCAAAGCCGTCGAGCACGTCCATCTGGGCTGAGGAGATCGTCAGCTTGCGGTGCTCGTGCTGGCCGTAGAAGGCGAGCAGCCGGCCACCGAGCAATTTCAGGTCGGAGGCGGCGGCGGCGCGACCGGCGACGAAGGCAGCGGTCCGCCCCGAAGCGGACACGCGACGCCCCAAGACAATCTCCTCTGCGCCCTCCGGCAGCCGCGCAGCGAGGTCGGCCATCTCCGGCTCGTCGAGCAGCCCCTTGGGCAGGTCGAAGACGCCCTCCACCCAGGCCTCCTCCGCCCCCGGCCGGACGATCTGTGGTCGTGCCTTGCCGCCCATCAGCAGGTCGAGCGAGTGGGCCAGCACCGTCTTGCCGGCGCCGGTCTCGCCGGTGATCGCGTTGAGCCCCTCGCCCAAGCGCAGCTCGGCCTTCTCGATCAGGAGCAGGTTCTCGATCCGGAGCTCGCGCAGCACGCGGTTCTTCTAGCACTCGGCGCGGCGGGTCCTCTCGTCGGGTGGCACCCTCCTTGCCCTGCGCGCTGCTCCGGGCAAAGGGACGTTCCGACCATCAGAGTTCAAGCCTCGCCCTCCGCAGCCTCCGGGCGGCGGAGTCCACCACCCGACGCCACCCGCCGCGAGGGAGCTAAGCGGGGACGGGCTCCGTGGGCTCGGCCTCTGCGGGAGCTGTCACGAAGTCGCTGGAGCGGACCAGTGCGAAGCCTAGGGCGGCGCCTATGAAGGCGACTACGGCGCCGATTAGGAGGATCTCGTTTAGGCCGCTTACGAAGGCGACCTTGGCCGCGTGCACGGCCTCGATTCGCTGCCCTGGCGGCGTAACCGTGGCCGCGGCGCGCGAGCCGCCGGAGGAGACAGCCTCGGCGAGGCCGGGTGGGGCGTTTGGCAGCAGACTGGCGAGCTTTGAGTCGACCTGGGACTGGAAGACCGCGCCGAGCGAGGCGACGCCGGTCGCGATCCCGACCTGGCGGAAGGTCGTGTTGATCCCCGAGCCCATCCCCGATTTGGCCGCGGGGACGACGGCGATCGCAGCCTGGCCGATGCCGGGATTGGTGATGCCGATGCCGAGGCCGGCGACGAGGAAGCCGGGCAGCAGGGCCGAGATCTCGGAGTCCGGCCCGAGCCCGCGCATCAACACCAGCCCGACCCCGACCAGGCCGAGGCCGAGGCCGACAGAACGCGGATCGGGACCCGGTGGGAGAGTTTGCCGGCGATCGGCGCGGCGATGAAGGAGAGGACCGTCAGCGGCAGGAAGTGCAAGCCGGTCTCCAGCGGCGAGTAGCCGAGCACTCCCTGCATGTAGATGGTCAGGTAGAGGAACATCGCGAACATCCCCGCCGAGAGGCCGAAGGCCACCGCGGAGACGCCGTTGAAGGCCGGCTTGCGGAAGAGGCCGAGCTCGAGCATCGGGTGGCTGCTGCGGGCCTCGATCGCGACGAAGGCGAGCAGCAGCGCCGCCGAGCCGGCCAGCGAGGCGACGATCGGCGCGCTCCCCCAGCCCTCGGCGTTGCCGCGAATCAGACCGAAGATCAGCAGGAAGAGCCCGGTGGAGAAGGTCAGCAGGCCGGGAAGATCGATCCGCTGCGGATCCTGGGCGGCGACGTTGACCAGCCTGGCCTCGGTGAGGAGGATCGCCACGACGCCGATCGGGATGTTGACGAAGAAGATCCACTCCCAGCCGAAGTGCTCGGTGATCAGGCCGCCGACGAGGGGGCCGATCGCGACGGCGCCGCCGACGGTCGCCCCCCAGACGCCGAATGCGGTCGCTCGGTCACGGCCGTGGAACTCCTGGCCGATCAGCGCCAATGAGGTGGCGAACATTGCTGCCCCGCCGACCCCCTGCAGTCCGCGCGCCAGGTTGAGCAAAGTCGGATCGCCGGCAATCCCGCATAGGAACGAGGCGAAGGTGAAGAGGCCGAAACCGAGCGAGAAGACACGCTTGCGCCCGAGCCGGTCCCCCAGCGAGCCCGCCGTCAGCAGGAAGGCCGCGAGCATCAACGAGTAGGCGTCGACGACCCACTGCAGGCTGGCGAGGCTTGCGTCGAGGTCGCGCTGAATGTCGGGCAGGGCGACGTTCACGACCGTGATGTCCAGCAGCAGCATGAACGTCGCGATCGAGATCAGGACGAGGGTCCACCACTTGCGCTCCATCGCCGAACACCCTAGTAACCGGGCCCATCGGCCCGACCGGCTCAAACAGCCAAATGGCCGAACTTCTCGCGTATGCGCTGGTAGAAGCTCGTACCCGGTAGCTGAGCGAGCCTGCCGACGCCGTCGGTGAAGCCGACCTCCAGTGCCGCCCCGGACTCCAGCGTGCCAGCGAGCTCGCCGTCGATCGCAACGTCGACCGGCTCGCCAGCGCCGGCATTGCCGACGTGGAGGACGTCGCCAGGGGCGACGACGAGGGCACGGGCGGTCAAAGAGTGGGGCGCGACGTAGGAGACGACGTAGCCCTTCACTCCCCAAGCCAAGATCGGCCCCTGGTTGGCGAGGTTGTAGCCGGTGGACCCGACCGGGGTGGCGGCGACGAGACCGTCGCAGCGAACGTGGCCGACCTCCTCGCCGGCGATCTTGTAGCTCAACTCGGCGACCCGCTCGTGCGGGCGGCGCAGGACGCCGACGTCGTTGAGGGCAATCCGCGACTCACCGTCAACCCTGACCTCGAGGCCCGGCAGGTCGACGGCCTCCGTTTCACCGGCGAAAGCACGTCGCATCCCCTCCTCGGCCTCCCCGCGCTCAACCGCCGCGAGGAAGCCGACGGTGCCGAAGTTGACACCGAACACCGGAACGCCGCTGCCGGCGAAGTGGCGCAGGGCATAGAGGATCGAGCCATCGCCGCCCAGTACGAGGCAGAGGTCGGCTTGGCGGGGAAGTTGATCGACGGTCTCTATCCCCGCCGCAGCGTCGCCATGCTTGGCCAGCTCCTGCGCCGTTGCGACAAGACGCCACCCGGCCTCGCGGGCAGCGGCGATCGCGAGTGCCACGGCCTCGGTCGTCGCCGGGGGGTGGCCATGGGTGATCAGAGCGACAACGCGATCGCTCATGACTCGACCTCGGCAACGGTGTCCTCAAGGTCACTCAGCGCCTTCCCCTCCCCCCGCACCAGACGAAGGTCTCGCGGTTGCCCTTCGGCCCCGGTAGGCCGGATGAGGCGATGCCGCGGACGGCCAGCCCCAGGTCGGTCGCGGCCCGGGCGACCATGAGGATGGCCTCGCGCCGGTCGCCGGCGTCGCGAACCACGCCCTTGCGGACACGCTCGCGGCCGAGCTCGAACTGGGGCTTGACCATCGCCAGGATCTCGCCGTTGGGCGCAAGGCACCCGGCAACGGCAGGCAGGACCTTCGTCAGCGATATGAAGGAGACGTCGATCGTGGCGAGGCCCGGCCGGAATGGCAGGTCGGCCGGGGAGAGAGCGCGGGCGTTCATTCGCTCGAGCACGGTCACGCGAGGATCCTCTCGCATGCGTAGGTCGATCTGGCCGTAGGCGACATCGAGCGCGCCGACGCGGGCGGCGCCGCGCTGCAGCAGGCAATCGGTGAAGCCGCCGGTCGAGGCTCCCACGTCGAGGCAATCGAGCCCCGTGATGTCGAGGCCAAGAGAGTCGATGGCGTGGTCGAGCTTGATCCCGCCACGGGAGACGAAGCGTGGCCCCTCCTCGAGCCGGAAGTCGGCTCCCGGGTCGACAAGCTGGCTCGGCCGCAGCGCGATCGCGCCGTCCTCACCCACCCGCACCTCACCCGCGCGGACCGCACCAGCGGCGGCCGAGCGCGACGGAAAAAGCCCCCGTTCGGCCAAAACTGCGTCTATTCGTGCTCTGGAGCCCGCCTTCGCCACGCACGAACGGTACAGCCGTCCATAAGAAGCCCTTGCCAGATGTTTACCGGCACCTTAGTATTGGGTAGAACAATCGCTTCAGCGAGCCCCGACAGCCACCCAAAGGGACTCTGTGACTCGCCTCACACACAAATCGCACGTATGTTCGTATCCTGATTCAAGGATTCGCGAGAGAGGATCGATAAAGGGCTTACAAAACTTCCTGGTCGGGCCTGGCGCCGCTCATATGGCAGTTGACTCCCATCGACTCGCCCCGCGGCACATAAGGGCCCACCTACCTCCCACGGATCCACATATATAGAGATACATATCTCTCCTCCCTGTAGTAACCCCAGAAACGCCCCGCCTCCCCGGCGGGGCGTTTTCTGTTGGGCTGGGCTCTAGCAAGCCGAATACGCTGCACCAGACCGACAGCGGAAGCGTCTGCCAGACCGGCTCACCAGCCCTCGTGCCACAGTTGGTGCCACAGTCAGATGGCTAGCAGCCGCGCGGAAGGCCCCTGAAAAGCACCGCGATCTGGAGCAATGCCGGGCAAGGCTGGTTAACCGTGGGTTCGCAAGTCGTCACGCCAGTCGAGATGTATATGGACTTGGCGCAGCGGGTTTCGGGTCCGACCCGGATCGACCCGCGCAGCGTGACCTTCCCGTCCGACCCCCGCAACTCGCAACCGATGGCTTCCTCCCCCCGGCTACAGTGGCCGTAGGAGCTAAGTGCCCCCGGGCCACTGATCGTCGGATGTCGGTCGAAACCGCGGATGCCAGGGTGGCGAGTTTCGCCGTCCGAGTTCAACCGAGTGACGGCAAAGCCAAGTTCACCGCCTCGACGGGGAGCCCAGCAATCAGCGCGAAAGTCGATCCGAGACTTGTTGGGAGCAAGCACAGCAACCGCATCCGTGCAATTGGCATATCGCTTCTTGGTAGCTGAACTGCCCATTGACGCAATAGCCAAGTTCAAGCAAAGAACGGCAAGCAGCATTGCTCCGAGCTTTACGATCCATCCCGACGTCGCCCTTTTTCCCCCGAAGCCGTGAAGGTTCCTCGCAGCACCCCTGCCGTTCATGCCCTACAAGATAAACGTTGAGGTTTAGCGAGCGCTGAGCAGATAGGCGTCCATTTGCTCGCGGACTTCATCGCGACTGCCCGGCAGCAGATGGCCGTAGACGTCGAAGGTCGTTTGGATTCGAGTGGCCCATGAACTCTTGAATCGCCTTTGGATTCGCCCCGGCGTCGCTGATTCCGAACGTCGCGGCGAGCTGGGCGACTTTGGTGCCTGATCGAGCTAGCTCGATCACCTGGTGGCGAAGCGCTGCTGGGTACTTCCTGGGCATCTGAATCCTCCTTGGGACCGAAGGACTCTAGAAACCGAACTCCGTCAGAACTGGGGTAGGTCATGGCCGCCAAAATAGCTGGGCGACTTGCCAAGGCTGGGCGGCTTACTTAGCCGCTTGATCCCTCCTCGATGGGCAGCTCGCGAACTCGCAGGCGATCTCTCGTCAGACTGGCAATCGCGCCCTTTTCGAGGTCTTCGGCAATCAGCGGAAGGTTCGCGGCGAGAAGCTCGGCCTGCTCGGAGGGACGCAGGTGGTCTGCAGAGCGCAGGAGCACCACGGATGGCGTTGCCCGGGACCCCAGGGCGAGGAGCGCGCCGAAATCCGCGTCAGCCGTCAACAAGACACGGTGCTCCCGGGCGGCAGCCTCCATGATCTCGGGGTCGGGCGCGCTCAAGAGCCCGATCTCCGAGACGTGGATCGCGTCGTGCTCGGCCTCTTTGAGGAGCCGGGCGACCTCAGGGGAGAGGTTGGCGTCGAGAAGAAACCTCACGCCGGTGCGGCTACGGCCAACTCACGCTCCTGCGCCGCAGCGGCGGCGTATTCGAGCGCAGCGAGAACGTCCTCGCGTTCGAGGTAGGGGTAGCTTCCCAGCAGCTCATCGATGCTGGCTCCGGCCGCGAGCTGGCCCAGCACGGCGCTGACGGTCATGCGGGTGTCCCGGATGCATGGCAACCCGCGCATCCGGTTCGGATCGACGGTGATTTGCTCCTTGGCCATCGACCAAGGGTACCCCCTCCCCCCGACCCCTCCCCCCGACCCCTCCCCCCGACCCCTCCCCGTGGTGCCGCAGTCGTGCCACAGTCAGGCACGGAAATAGCCGGTTACAACCGGACTCAGCCGGATTGGATTTGGCTCTGCAAGCGGGATCCGCTTTGCCATGCGGGTGGTCGCAGGACTCTCCTCCCTGTAGTAACCCCAGAAACGCCCCGGCTCCCCGGCGGGGCGTTTTCTGTTGAGCGGCGGCTAAGCCGTTCGCGGCGGTAAGCCACGATGCATGAGCCAGGCCGAGAGGCGGCCACCGCCCCCGTGCCACAGTCAGACACCGGTTTCGCATGAACCACTTCGCCTGTTCACCAGCTCAGCGGCTGCCAGATGCTCGGGATGTAGGTCGGAGATCAGATCAAGGAGGCCTACCACGAGCCTGACCCCCTCATCATCCGGGATGGAGGGCTTTCGTTGCTCATCGTCCACTTCCCGGGGATGGCGGTCTACCTCCGGTGCGAAGGTCGCCCGGCTCGGGAGGGACACCCCTACGAACCGCGCGTGTGGCTGCTCCCATGTGCCTCTCAAGCGCCTTCGCCCGAATTTCGATCCTTCAGTTGGTAGGGAACATCGAAAACGCCGTTTTGCGATGCGCCGCTATCTGCATCGACCGGGAAAGGCTCCGCTATGTCGACTTCGCTTGATAGCCCGCCCGCCGAAGGCACACGCTCGATCCACCGCCGAGCCCTAGGCGGCGGCGGTCGCGCTCGCTGCCCAGGGTCTCGGTTTTGGCGCTCCCGCCTTCTGGCATAAAGCAAACGCTAAGCGCGCAATTCGAACTGATCAATTCACGCGGTAATAGTTGAAAGGGCGTGATTTCGACGGCAAAGGCAGGGAGGCCCGTTAAGGCCGGGGGCGACCGAACCTCGCTCGATTCCCGGCCCGTAGCGCCTGGGTCTAGGTGGTTGGCCAGCCTTGTTGATCGAAACGACGGGTAGCGCCGCGTTACATGCTGCGAGTTTCATGGTCTCACCTCCAATCAAAATTGCACAAAAATTCCCTTAGTAAAGCTAGCGAGAGAGCTAATGGCGTACGGCTACGGTTTCGTTCCGATATTTGTCTAGACTCGCGCGCTCAATGAGGTACGAGCGCTAGGGGAGTTCTGTATGGCCGCACGACTTGCGATGGGTGCGGATGCTCGGGAGCGGCTACGGCGACTCGCGGTCGTCTTCGCGGTTGAGCTTCGGATGAAGATCGTCATCGAGCTGTACATGCGCGAAATGAGCGCGAGGCAGTTCCACGAGGAGTTCGGGGGCGGCGCGCCCAGCCGTGTCAACCAGAACTTCATGCGGTTGGCCGACGAGGGCTGGCTGCGCTACATCCGCAGCGAGGGACCGGGAGGTAACCGGCATGGCGGGGTTGAGCATTTCTATCGGGCTACGGAACTGCCGTTCATCGACGGCGAGAGCTGGGCACTTGTCCCCTTCTCGGTGCGGGCGATCTCGACTTGGAACTTCCTCAAACAGATCATGCCGAGGCTGCGAAGCGACCTCGAGGCGTCAACCATAGATACGGGCTACAGCCGCGAGCTGAGCTGCGCCACATTCCTGCTCGATGAAGACGGCTGGAAACGAGCTACGGCTGCCGTGAGCGGCCAGTTCGCTCGCCTGTTCGAGGAGCAGGAGGACGCGCGCCGTCGCGTCCTCCACAGCGGCGAGGAACTGATCCGGGCGGATGTGTTCCTGATCGCCTTCGAGTCCCTTGGTGGCACTGCACACTCAGCGATGGTCGATCAGCTTGTGGAGTGCCAAAGGGAACCGCTGGCGTCTTTTCCGCAACGACTCGCACCGATCCTCCAAGATGACGTGCGCTTGGAGATTGTCTCGGAAACGAACAAGCGGGAAGTCAGCGTCACTCACTTCCATCGCCGGGGCGCGGCGCGGAGCCAGGGAGCAGTTCTTCCGAGCGACTAAACCGGCGATTCGCAACTACAGCCCCAGCACCGATCCCCTCGGCCGGCTCGCCGGAACAGAGACCTGGCGGGCATTCGAGAGCCTCTGTGAGCTCGCAAAGGAGGCCTTGATATCGGGTACTTTCGACACGCGCACTGACCGCTGCCTGAGCTGGTCGCTGATCCGCCTGGATCGACAGGGCTGGGAAAGCGTGATCACAGGCATTGAATCCCTGGACCAGCTCATCTCCGAAGAACAGCAGCGAGCCAAGCTGCGGATGGCCAAGTCAGGTGAGAAGCCGATCACGATGACCGTCGGGCTGGCTGCATTTGAAGCAATGGAGGACCCGATCAAAGCCCCGTAGATGCTTCCCGTTGGCCTAGGCACGCGATGTGATCGTGACGCTCGGGCGATCTAAGGGTTGGTTTGAGTTGATGGCTCAGATCAGCTGGCCTAAGCAGCCGTGAGTGGGCGATCAGTGAGCGTCGCCGTTGCGATATGCAGCGTCCCGCCTTGCTCACCCTCATCCGCCAGAAAAGTGCGACGCCCTCTGCAGCAACTCGAAAAGCTCGTCCAAGGTGTCGCCGGAGGCGAAGCAGCCGGGTAGCTCTGGAACGTCTGCCCAGCAGCTGCCTGCCTCTGTATGAACACGGGCGGTCAATTCCATGACGATCTCCTTTCTCGCCTCCTCGCACGATAATGCGCCGGTGACGCGCCGACGTGGACTGATCGTGACCGCAATCGCCTCGCTGCTCCTGCTGCTGGCGATGTCGCCGGCGGACGAGCGGATGCAGGACACGGGCGGGCCGGGGATCGTGCCCTTTGAGTTGACCGGTGGCCAGGACCGGGCCGATGAGATCGAGGCCGAATGGGGCGACGAGGGGCAGGACGCCGCCCGTCAATCGCTCTGGATCGACTTCGGTTTCCTGTTCGCCTACGGTGCGTTCCTGACGCTTGCGCTGGCGGCGACGCGAGACCTGGCGCTCGAGCGGGGCTGGCGACGGCTCGGGGTGGTCGGGCGGGTCGTCGTCTCCTTTGGCGCGCTCGGCGCGGCCTTCGACGCCCTGGAGAACATCTGCCTCCTACTCACCCTCGACGATGCCGGGGCGGCATTCCCCCTCCTGGCGACGATCTTCGCGAGCTGCAAGTTCGTTCTGCTCGCCGTCGCGATCGCCTACCTGCTTGCCGGGCTGGCGATGCGGCTGCGCGAGCGCGGTGCCGCTACGCAGACGCCGTAGCGTCGCCTGGGCGCTCGAACAGCTCGCCGGCGCTGATCCGCTTCGCCATCTCGGCGGATTCCTCGCGGTAGGTGCTGCCGTCCTCGAACTCGATCGTCGGATACTTGCGCTGGCCGGAGATTCGCTCGAGCTCGTCGCGCTTGCCAGACCGCACGGGGCCCTTGACGACCTCGTACTCGATTCCCTGCTCGTCGAGCGCCTTCTGCACGCGGTGGCACGGATGAGCGCCGACCTTGGCCCACGTCGCGGAGCAACGGTGAAGCTTGATCGCCATGGCCCCCACCCTAGCCCACCACCCCTTGCGGACAAGCCCGGTTGTCCTCCTCTCTTGACAGGTGACTATTTAGTCACCTATTATCTTGCCATGGACGAGGTGTTCAAGGCGCTGGCGGATCCGTCGCGGCGGACCCTGCTCGACGCCCTCTTCGAGAGGGACGGGCAGACGCTGAGCGAGCTGGAAGCACGCCTGCCGATGACCCGGTTCGGCGTGATGAAGCATTTGAAGGTGCTCGAAGGCGCCAGCCTGGTGACGAGCAGGCGACGCGGTCGCGAGAAGTTGCACTTCCTCAACCCCGTCCCGATCCGACTCATCCACGACCGCTGGGTGAGCAAGTACGCCGAGCCCTGGGCCGCCGGCCTGAGCGAGCTCAAGAAAGACATCGAGACGAAGGAGTAGCCCCATGGAGAAAGTGTTCGAGATCTACATCAAGACGACGCCGGAGCGCCTCTGGGAGGCGATCACCGACGAGAAGACGCGGCAGAAGTACAACTTCGGCGTCGGGGTCAGCTCGGACTGGACGCCGGGCTCACGCTATGAGTCGGTCCACCCGCAGGCGGGCATCGCGATCGCCGAGGGCGAGAACCTCGAGGTCGAGCGGCCGCGGCGCCTGGTCCAGAGCTTCACCGCGCTCTGGGGCGATCGGGTGAAGGACGAAGGGACATCGAGGGTGACCTGGGAGATCGAGCCGGTTGGCAGCTCCTGCCGGCTGACCGTCACCCACGACCAGCTGCGCGAGGGCGCCAACGACGAACTCTACGGCGGCTGGCCGATGATCCTCTCCGGGTTGAAGACCCTGCTGGAGAGCGGCGAGCTGCTCGACACCCCGGGCTCGCTGCGCTACTCGGGCGCCTCGGCAGAGGCGGAGTAGCTGGGTGGCGTGACCTATGCCCGTTCTGCGGGCATAGGTCCGCCTGCCCAACGGACCCTGCATATCTAGAGATACGCGCCTCCTCTCCCTGTAGTAACCCCAGAAACGACCGCGAAGCGAAGACGAATCCGATGGCACCAAGGAGGCCGCCGAGCAGGCTAGCCGATTGAGCGCTTTGGTGCAAGCCAGGTAGAAATCCGGTTAACGAGCCAAGCTCTTAGACCCTATGGCCGGCCCACCTGAGCGCCGGCTCGATCCGAACCCGGCGTAAAGGTCGGCACCCGCGCATGAGATGCGCGGGTTTGTCGCCGAGGAATGGCCTCGGCGAGGACCGCAATCATGGGGGTGCCGACATGGCGCAGGTTAGGACGTGGGTGGGCCTGGATGTTCACGCGGCGAAGGTCGTCGCGGCGATCGCCGACTCCCACTCGGGTGAGCTGGCGGTGCAGCGCATGGGCGGGCAGACCGAGCAGGTGGCGGAGTTCTGCGCCGCTTTGCCGGCCCCGGTGCGGGTCGCCTATGAGGCGGGTCCGACCGGCTTCGGCCTGGCCCGGGCACTGGCAGCGAGGGGAATCGAGTGCACCGTCGCCGCGCCGGGCAAGATCGAGCGCCCGGCCCAGGACCGGGTCAAGACCGACCGCCGCGACGCCGAGCGGCTGGCGCGGTTGCTGATGATCGGCGGCCTGCATCCGGTGCGGGTGCCGACCCCGGCCGAGGAGGCGATGCGCGACCTGGTTCGCGCTCGCGAGGACGTCCGCGGCGACCTGATGCGCGCGCGCCACCGCGTCGCCAAGCTGCTGCTGCGCCACGACCTGCGCTTCGAAGGCAACAACTGGACCGAGCGCCACCGCGAATGGCTGGGGCGGGTGGAGCTCCCGGAGCCGGTCGCCCAGTCGGTCCTGCTCGATGGGATCGGCGCGATCGAGGCGCTGCTGGTGCGCCGCGAGAGCCTCGAGTCCCAGATGGCCGCCTTGGTCGAGGGCTCCCCCTGGGAGCGCCAGGTCGCCCACCTGCGCTGCCTGCGCGGCATCGACACCCTCTCGGCGCTCGGCCTCTGCGCGGAGGTCGGTGACTTCGGGCGCTTCGCCCGCCCGGCGCAGCTGATGAGCTACCTCGGCCTGGTGCCCTCGGAGAACTCGAGCGGTGAGAGACGCCGGCAGGGCTCGATCACCAAGTCGGGCTCCCGCCACGCCCGTCGCCTTCTGGTCGAGGCGGCCTGGCACTACCGCCGGGCGCCGCGCAAAGGCCGCGAGCTTCGCCGCCGCCAGGAGGGCCAGCCCCAGGCGGTCTGCGCGATCTCCTGGAAAGCCCAGCAGCGCCTTCACCGCAGCTGGGTTCGCCTTGACTCAGAGCGCGGCAAGCGCCGCACCCTCTGCGCGGTCGCCGTGGCGCGCGAGCTGACCGGCTTCTGCTGGGCGGTAGCGACAGCCGACTGAGACCACCGAGCACTGCTTGGTCCAGGAGGCGGCGGGCTCGGCCCTTCGCGCCAGCGCATCCGCGATTCAGCTATGAGCAGCCGCCCCGGCGGTCACGCTCGATCCTAGACAGCGGGCGCTGAGACGAAACCCGGTCCTGCGGTAGCCAACCCGCGCATATCAGCCTGACCGCGCGTCGCGCACCAGGCCGACCGCCGCCTCCTGGATCAAGAAAAAGGCCCGCGTGAGCGGGCCTTCGGTGGTTGGGGGCTTGACAAACGGACGGCCATATCAGCTGAGGGCGGGCTCACCGCTGCGAAGCGTCGCCAGCACTCGCTCGGCCACCGACTCGCCCGTCAAGCCGACCTCCTCGCGCAGCAGCGCCGGCTTGCCATGGGTCACGTAGCGATCCGGCAGTCCGATTCGCATCACCCGCGCCCGGTCTGCCGGGCGGTCGGCGAAGGCGTCCTCGAGGTGCTCCAACACCGCCGAGCCGAAGCCACCGGGCAGCACGTTCTCCTCGACCGTCACCACCAGGTCGTGGCCGAGGGCGAGCCGCTCCAGCAGCTCGGCATCGAGCGGCTTGGCGAAGCGGGCGTCGGCGACCGTCGGCCTCAGATCATGATCGGCGAGCAACTCGGCAGCCCGCAATGCCACCGAGACTCCGTAGCCGTATCCGACCAGCGCCACTCGCTCGCCACTCGCCAGTAGCTCACCGCTGCCGATCGGGATCTCTGACGGCTCGGCCGGCAGCGGGACCCCCTCCGCGGCCCCGCGCGGGTAGCGCAGCGCCACCGGTCCGTCGTGCGCAATCGCGGTGCGCAACATGTTGACCAGCATCGCCTCGTCGCGCGGCGCCATCACCACGACGTTGGGCAGCGGCCGGAAGTAGGAGACATCGAAGGCGCCGTGATGGGTTGGGCCGTCGTCGCCGACCAGCCCTGCCCGGTCCATGGCGAAGGTGACGTCGAGCTCCTGCAGGCAGACGTCGTGGACGATCTGGTCGAAGGCGCGCTGGAGGAAGGTCGAGTAGATCGCGCATACCGGCTTCGCCCCCTGCAGCGCCAGGCCGGAGGCAAGCAGGACCGCGTTCTGCTCGGCGATGCCGACGTCGTAGTACTGCTCGGGGACCTCGTCGGAGAGCTTCTGTAACCCCGTCCCCCCCGCCATCGCCGCGGTTATCCCGACAACGCGCTCGTCGCGCTCGGCCTCGACGACAATCGCGTCTGCGAAGACCTGCGTGTACTGCGGTGGCGCTCCGGCCGCGGGTGGCTTCTCCAACCGCTCCGGCGCGATCGCCTCCGGCGAGTCGGACTCCTTGACCGGAACCGGCTTCGGCGCCGGCGCCCCGTTGACGATGCTCTTCGGCTTCGCCGCGTGCCACTTCTCCATCCCCTCCAGGCCGCCCTCCTCGGCCGGCGCGAAGCCCTTGCCCTTGACGGTGTGGATGTGGACGACGACTGGACGGTCGGCCTCAAACGCCTCCTTCAGCGCCTCGCGCAGTGCGTGCACGTCGTGGCCATCGATCACGCCCATGTAGGCAAGGTCGAGCTCCTCGAAAAAGAGACCGGGCGCCCAGTAGGCCTTGATCGCCGACTTCAGCTCCGGTCCCAGCCGTTCGATTCGCTTGCCGAAGCCGAGCGGCAACTTGGTCAGCCGATCCTCGACACCCTCGCGGGCGTGGTAGAGGCGCGGGTTGAGGCGCACGCGGTTGAAGTAGCGCGAGAGGGCGCCAACGTTGGGAGAGATCGACATCCCGTTGTCGTTGAGCACGATCACAATCGGCGTCTGCAAACCGCCCGCGGCATGCAACGCCTCGTAAGCGACGCCACCGGTCAACGCCCCATCGCCGATCACCGCGGCGACCTTGCCGTCCTCGCCAATCCCCTTGCGCATCCCCTCCTTCAGCCCGACCGCGTAGCCGATCGAGGTCGAGGCGTGACCGGCACCCATGATGTCGTGCTCGGACTCGAAGATCGAGCAGAAAGGCGCCAGGCCCTCGTACTGGCGGATTGTCGGCAGTGCCTCGCGGCGTCCGGTGAGGATCTTGTGCGGGTAGGCCTGGTGGCCGACGTCCCAGAGGATCTTGTCGCGCGGCGAGTCGAGCAGGCTGTGCAGGGCGACGGCCAGCTCGCAGGTGCCGAGATTGGCGCCGAAGTGGCCGCCGATCTCGCCGATCGTGTCGATGATGTAGGTGCGCATCTCCTGCGCGACCTGCTGCAACTGGTCGTCATCGAGCTCGTGCAGGTCGACGGGCGAGTCGATCTTCTCGAGCAGGTACTCCCCCTCGCCCCTCGCGTCTTCTGGCTTCTGCGCTCCTTCGCTCATTCGTTCCTGGTGAAGATGTAGTCGGCGATCCCTCTCAGATCACCGGTCTCGCCGCTGGCCTCTGCCAGCGCCGCTGTTGCCTTGGCGTGAGATTCGCCGGCCAGCTCGCGTGCCCGCTCGAGGCCGAAGAGACTGACGTAAGTGAGTTTTCCATGTCGCTCGTCGCTTCCGTGGGGCTTACCGAGTTGCTCGTCGCTTCCGGTCACGTCGAGGATGTCGTCGACGATCTGGAAGAGGACGCCGAGCTCGCCGGCGAACCGGCGGTAAGCGATTGTCTCAGGTTCGGTCACTCCCTCGAGGGTTAATACGACTCCGACGCCGGCCGCGATCAAACGGCCGGTCTTCAGCCCATGCAGTGCGCGCAGCCCGTCCGCGTCGCGCGCCTGGCCGGCAACGTCCACGTACTGACCCCCGACCATGCCGTCCACCCCGGTGGCAGCAGCCAGCTCGGCCAGCGCCGCGAGCACTCGGTCGGGCTCCCCCGGCTGCTTGCAGAAGAGCTGGATCGCCTCGGCGAAGAGACCGTCGCCGGCGAGGATCGCTACGTCCTCGCCGTACTTGACATGCGAGGTGGGCAGACCGCGGCGCAGCTCGTCATCGTCCATCGCCGGCAGGTCGTCGTGGATCAGCGAGTAGGTGTGAATCAGCTCCAGCGCCCCAGCCACCGGCAGGTAGCGCTGCGGATCGGCGCCGAGGGCACGTGCGGTGGCGAGGGCGAGGACCGGCCGGACGCGCTTGCCGCCGGCCAGCAGCGAGTAGCGCATCGCCTCCTCGAGACCGGTGGTGGCCGGCTGCGCGGCAAAGCGCAGCCGCTCCAGCTCGGCGTCGACCAGAGCGCGCAGATCCTCCGGGTAGCTCACTGCGGGCGCTGCTCGCTCAACGCGAGCCCTCTGACTCGCGGATGCGGCGGTTCGCCTCCTCGACCGCCTCGCTCGAGAGCTCGGCCGCCTCGCGGGCAAGCTCGGCAGCCCGCTCATCGCTCGCCTCGGAGCCCTCCAGCTCGGCGGCGATCGCTTGCAGCCGGGCCGAGATATCGCGCAGGCGTCCGCCCTCGCTCACTGGACCGCGTTCCCCTGGCGCTCGCGGACGATCGCGCCGAGAATGCCGTTGACGAAGCCTGGTGCGTCGGCTCCGCAGTACTCCTTGGCGATCTCGACGGCCTCATCGATCGCCACCTCGTCGGGGACGTCGTCGCTGTGCTCAATCTCGTATAGCGCCACGCGCATCACGTTGAGCTCCAGCGGAGCGATCCGCCCCAGCTCCCAACCGCGCGCGTGGCTGCCGATCGCCGCGTCGAGCTCCTCCCGGTGGGCATCCACCGCCTCGGCCAGCTCACGGGTGAAGGGCCGCGCCGCGCCCAGCAACTCGGCCAGGGGGCGCCCGGTGACGTCGCGCTGGTAGCAGGCAAAAACGGCGTCGCGGCGCTGGTCGGATCTGCGCATCGGCCTATTCTCGCGCTTCGCCGGCTCTCGCCGCGCTTAGAGCCTGTCTCAGGCGCGCGAGATGTATTCGCCGCTACGGGTATCAACGCGGATCGTCTCGCCCTCGTCGATGAAGAGCGGCACCTGGACGACAACACCCGACTCCAGGGTTGCCGACTTGTTGCCGCCGCCCGAAGCGGTGTCACCCTTGACACCAGGCTCGGTCTGGGTCACCTTCATCTCGATCGCGCTGGCAACCTGCACGTCGCTCGGCTGTTCGTCGACAAAGAGAACATCGACCTCGCCGTTGGGGAGAACCCACTGCATCGCCTCGCCGACGATCTCGGTCGGGATTTCGATCTGCTCGTAGTCCTGGCTGTCCATGAAGACGGCAGCCTCGCCCGAGTCGTAGAGGTACTGCATCTTGCGCGACTCGGTGCGAACCGGCCTGAACTTCTCCCCCGCTCTGAAGGTCTTGTCCTGCACCGACCCGTCGCTGAGCTTGCGCAGCTTCGTCCGCACGAACGCACCACCCTTGCCGGGCTTGACGTGCTGGAACTCGAGGATCTTGAAGACAGACCCATCGATTTCGATGTGGCTACCGTTCTTGAACTGGTTCGTGCTAATGGACATATGGACGCGCCCGTCTTGCTGATCTAAAACCGGTTGATGGAGTTGTGGAAATCAAGGCGGCCAGGGTAGCGAGTGCCGATACCAGAACATGGCGCACTTGCTCACACGAGGGCATCAGATGGGTTAGGACATCAATAAAGCCGCAATTTACGGCAATGCTCGGCCGTCGTTCCGACCGACGCCCACTCGACGAGAAGGAGTGGTCCCTCAATACAGGGGGACCCTGCTTCCCAGCAGTTAGAGAAGGAGCGAGATGTTGAAGCCCGATAATCATACGAACGGCGACGGCGGAAAACTGCCGTCGCCACTCAGCGACCAAAGCGCAACTACGTCAGCCAAGCCGACGTACCGCGTCACCCAATTGACCAGGCGCTGCGCGTTGCCCGCGCGATCGCGGATCATTATGGAAAGCAGCCGACCCGCCCGCTTGCGGTCGCTAAGGCCATGGGCATGAAGCCAACGACCGGAAAGTTTAAGACCCTCACCGGGGCCTCTGTCGCATACGGCTTCACGGAGGGCGGCTCACGCGCCGAGAGCATTGCCCTTGGAGACCTTGGAAAGCGAGTCGTCGCCCCCACTGTCGACGGTGACGATGTCGTTGCGAAGCGCGAGGCGCTACTGCGCCCGCGTGTGACGCGCCAGTTCCTCAAGCAGTACGACGGCTCGCCCCTCCCGCGAGAGGATATTGGTCGAAAACGTCCTCGAGGAGATGGGTGTAAACGCCAGCGCAACTGCGCGAACCTTGGAGATGATCGTCGCTAGCGCCGCGGAGCTTGGCCTCATCACTGAGACTAATGGCTCCAAATACGTCGATCTTGATGCGGTTGCTGAGCCAGCCGATCTGGATACGGACAACGACAACGGCTATGACGAGGACGAGGATGATCTTTCGTCCGAGGAGGAGGCCCAAGATCCTTCGCCTCCGGTGGCCGAGAAGCAGCCGAAATCACGCCCAACGGCCATCTTCGTCGGAGGCCGCAAGGGCAAGGTGCGGGATCAGCTGGAGAAGCTTCTAGCCGAGTACAGCATCCCGTACAAGGTCGCCGAGGACGAAGCGCATAAGGGCCGTCCGATACCGAAAAGGTAAAGGACACCATGGAGGAGTGTGGTGCGGCGATCCTCATCTTCACCGCCGACGAGGAGTACCACGACGGCGAGGGCAACTCGGTCTGGAAGCCCAGCGACAACATCGTTCATGAGCTGGGTGCTGCCGGGGTTCTTTACGAGGATCGGATTATCGTGTTCAAGGAGGAGCGTGTAGAGCTGGCCAGCAACTTCGAAAGCATTGGCTTCATCGAGTTCGCCGAGGGCCAGCTGAGCGCGAGGGTAAACGAGCTACTGCGGGAGCTCATTGCCTTCAAGATCCTCACCGTGTCCGTCAATACTTGACTCAGACTCAGTCGCTCCATCCTTAGGAGCGCTGTTGCGCCTTGCGGTGGGCGCGTAGGCCGGCTCGCGGGCCGATGGCGAGCCAGGTACATTTGGCTGGAGCGCCGTCGGATGGCTCGTTGCGATAGATCAAGCGGAAGCGTGGTTTGCCCTTTTGTGTCTCGATGTCGAAACGGATTCGGCGGCAGTCGGCCAGCTCGGGATGGCGTCCTGAGCCCATTAGCTCACCGGCATGCGGATTGGCCCCGCATTCCAAAAACAGCTCGGCGATGCGACGCTTCAACGCATCGACTTCCGCTTGATAAGCATCTCCGGTTTCGGACGGGAGCACCGTCAACTCAGCGATATCGCCCTTGACGCCCTCGGCAAGGTGGACCTTGGCCTCGGAAACGCTTTCTCCGCCCACGGTCTACCGGACGTGAATGCCGAGGTCGGCTAGCGCCTCAGCGCCGTCCTCAGTTCGATCCGCCGCGCCACTTCGAAGCCGCTCAGCGGCAAGAGCTCCGACTTCGTCGTCGGCCTGCCTACCCTGCATGGCAGAGATGTCGCCCCGCATCACGCGCATCTGCGCTTCGAGGTCGCTCAGTTTCTCGAAGAGCTGTCTGGATTTCGTCCTGGGCAAGAGCGGCATCGAGAACTTAGGATACCCACGCCGTCCGCTGTATTCGGCAGCCTTCACGGTCTCGCAGGCCATTTGCCTGCTGCCAACAAGAGAGAACTGGTTGGTCGAGATCACGGTCGCGAATCCTAGAGCCTCACCCGTCGACCGCAGCCTCTACCCTTGGGAGTTCAGGGAGATGAAGAGATCGCTGGGGACATTGGCTTTGACCATCGTCGTGCTGCTTGCCTGCGCGCCGCTCGCGTATGGCGAAGAGCAGACGCGGGAAACCTACAAAGCCCAGATCGAGCCGATCTGCGAGGCGAACCGGGGCGCCAACGAGCGGATCATGGAGGGCGCCCGGGAGCGGATCAGCAGGAACGAACTGGAGCCGGCCGGTAAACAGTTCATCCAGGTCTCCGGGTCCTTCGGCGGCCTGATCCAGCGCCTCGCGAAGGTCCCCCCACCGCCCGCCGACGAGCACCGGGTCGAGCGCTGGTTCGAGCAGATGCGGCTGCTGAAGACGCGCCTGCGCAATGTCGGCAAGTACTACAAAGAAGGCAAGGAGATCAAAGGCACCCACGAGTCGATCCTGGCCGAACGCAGCAGCATCTCCGCCAACAACATCAGCATCGTCTTCAAGGTCCGCTTCTGCCGCTTCGGCCGTATCAAAGGGAGCTAACCCCCAGGGCCGGAATTACTCCGGCGATTCCGCCGCGGTCTTCGTCGTCAAGCCCGAGGCGGTGCCGCCCGAGAGGACGCGACGAACGAGACGCGGGAAGAGAATGCGGGCGATCGCGGCCAGCGCGTAGGGACGTGGCACGTAGCGCTCGGCCTTGCCGCGCAGGCCGGTATCGACAATCGCCTCGGCGACCTTCTCAGGCTTGGACACGGTCCACCGGGTGAGGATGCTCTGGCGCAACTCGGTGGCCGGGAATCCCTCGGTGGCAATGAAGCCCGGCAGCACCATGCCGACGTGGACGCCGTGCGCTCGCTCCTCGGCAAAGAGCGCGTCGGTCCAGCCGATCAAGGCAAACTTGCTGGCCGAGTAGGAACCCGTCCGCGCCCGGGCAACGCGGCCAGCGGTGCTGGCAACGTTGACGATCGCGCTCGGCGCCGAGGCGCGCAGCAGCGGCAGCAGCGCCTCGGTGAGGCGGACCACAGCGTCGAAATTGAGCTCCATGTGACGATGGACGTTGTCGTAGCCGGCCTCGGCGAAGGAGCCGCGCCAGGAGGCGCCGGCGTTGTTGACAAGCAACGTGAGGCGACCGCCGTGACGTTCGCCGAGATGCGCGCGGACCCGCGCCGGAGCATCTGCGTCGGTCAGATCGACAGCCAGACAGCTCGCCTCGCAGGGCAGCGACTCGGCCAGCGTCCGCAGGCGCTCCTCCCGCCTGGCGACCAGAACCAGCTCCGCTCCTGGCTCCCGCGCCAGGCGTTTTGCCGTTGCCTCACCGATACCGCTGGAGGCGCCGGTGACGAGATAGGTCTTGCTCTCTTCGCTCATGGATAGGAAAACTATTCGAATCTGCTATTGCGTACGTCTGTTCGACTAGGCATACTGCTGCCTTCCCGATGGTCGAGACCCCACCGCTGCTAAACAAACTGCTGCGCGCTGGCGCGCCATCGGGCCACGAGGGACCCGCAGCATCCATCTGGCGTGAGGAAGCCTCGTTTGCGGAACTCTCAGCCGACGGGCTAGGCTCTTCGATCGCCCGCGTCGGCGACGCCGCGCCGCTGCTCGCGGTGGTCGGCCACATCGACGAGATCGGCCTCGTCGTCACCCATATCGACGAGAAGGGCTTCCTCTGGTTTGCCCCGATCGGCGGCTGGGACCCGCAGATCCTGGTCGGCCAGCGAGTCGAGGTGCGGGGACGAGGCGGGCTCGTGCCCGGTGTTGTCGGGCGCAAGCCGATCCACCTGCTTGAGCCCGAGCAGCGCAAAAAGGTCGTCGAGCTGAAGGGCCTGCACATAGACGTCGGCGCCAGCGACCGCGAGGAGGCCGCCGAGCTGATCCGCGTCGGCGACCCCGTCGTCATCGCCGCCGAGCCGGTGGCGCTCGCCGGCGACCGTCTGGTCTCACGGGCGATGGACAACCGGCTTGGTGCCTACGTCGCCCTGGAGGCGCTGCGTCGCTGCCACGAGCGCGGCTCGCTCAGTGGCAGCTTCGCGGCGATCGCGGCGGTGCAGGAGGAGATCGGCCTGTTCGGAGCACGGACCTCGGCTTTCGAGCTCCGCCCAGACCTCGCTGTTGCCGTCGACGTCACCCACGCCACCGATGCGCCGGGAGTAGACGAGAAGGAGGTCGGCAGCCACCCGCTTGGCTCCGGCCCCGCGATCGGGCGGGGCTCGACGCTCTCGCCGAAAGTCTTCGAGCTGCTGGTCGAGACCGCCGAGGAGGCTGGGATCGAATACTCGGTCAGCGCCAGTGGCCGCGCCACCAGTACCGATGCCGACGCAATCCAGATCTCGCGCTCGGGGATTCCGACCGGCCTGGTCTCGATCCCGCTCCGCTACATGCACTCGCCGGTCGAGCTCGTCGACCTCGGCGACCTCGAGGCGACCGTCGAGCTGATCGCCGCCTTCGCCGCGCGACTCGAGGACAGCATCGACCTCACCCGCTAGTCCCTCTTCTTAGTTGACGCGGACCTCGACCCGGTCGCGACCGCGCGCCTTGGCCGAGTAGAGCGCCGCATCGGCGAGTTCGATCAGTTCGTGGGTGTCGATCGGACCCGACCCCGAGACCGCAACGCCGACGCTGATCGTCACCTCCACCCCACCCGGACGGCGCTCGCGCACCGCCCGCCGCAACCGCTGGGCGACCCCCATCGCGTCCTCCTTCGCCGCTCCCGGCAGGACGACGAGGATCTCCTCGCCGCCGATGCGGTAGATCGAGTCTCCGGCGCGGAGGACAGCGCGCATCGTTTCGGCGACATCTCGTAAGACAGTGTCTCCGGCGGCGTGGCCAAGCTGGTCGTTGACCCGCTTGAAGTGGTCTAGGTCGCAAAGCAACAGCGCGTGGGAGCTGCCCCGCTCAGCGCCACTTGGCTGTCCATCGAGCTCGGCCAGCCGCTGCTCCAGCGCGTTGCGGTTGAAGAGGCCGGTCAGGGGGTCGAGCGTCGAGCGGCGGCGGTGGGCACGGTCAGAGGCGACCAGCGCGCCGGAGAGGATCACAGCGCTGAGCACCAGCGCGGCCGCGGCGATCAGCTCCCGATGGTGGTCTGAAGCGGTGGCCGGGTCGAGACCGACCGTCGCGACCAGCATCAGGGCCAGAATGTAAGCAGTGCCGATGGCGGTTCCCCGCGGCTCGAAGCGGGCGCCCAAGGTCACAGCGGGAAGCGCGAACCACATCAGCACCGGGCTAGCGGCGCCGCCGGTGATCACGACCGCGTCGGCCAATAGGAGCGGCAGGATTCCCCAAGCCGTCGCCACCCAGAGCGCCGGGTGCTCGCTGCTGCCCATGAATCTGTCGGCGACCGCGAAGCCACCGAGGCCGGCGAGAAGCGGAACGATCCACCACCAGCCGATCTCAGCCCCCACAGAGGTCAGCGCCAGCGCGAGGATTCCGAAGCAGGCGAAGCGATAAGGCCGCAGGCGCACCTCCATATCGAGCAGGCGCTCGCGCCGGGCGTCATCACGGATCGACGCCAGTGACTCGGCGGTCGGCCGCGCTGCTTCTGAGCTCAGTTTCACCAGACGCGCATCGACCGGGCGGCGTGGAGACCTTGAGCTTGCAGCTACTCGACCAGCTGAAGGTCTTTCGGCAACCCACTGAGATTGCGGCAGCCATCCTCGCCGACGACGACGAGGTCCTCGATTCGTACCCCCAGCCTGCCGGGCAGGTAGACGCCGGGCTCGATCGTCACCACCTCGCCGCTCTCCAGCACGTCCTCGGAGCGTGGCGAGACGCGCGGCCCCTCGTGCACCTCGAGGCCAACCCCGTGCCCGAGACCGTGGCCGAAGCGGTCACCGTGCCCGGCCTCGGCGATCGCCTCGCGAGCGACGCGGTCGAGCTCTTCGCCGCCGACTCCGGCGGCGACGGCATCGAGCGCCGCGGCCTGGGCCGCCCGCACCGTCTCGTAAACCGCGCGGCCCTCTTCGCCCGGATCGCCGACGGCAAAGGTCCGAGTGCCGTCCGAGCAGTAGCCGTCGAGCTGCGCGCCCATATCGAAGACGACCAGCTCACCGCTGCCGATCCGGCGCTCACCGGGCTCGGCGTGGGGCAGCGCGCCGTTCGCGCCGGTGGCGACGATCGTGGGAAACGAAGGCTCGGCGTCAAGCTCGCGGATCCGCGCTTCCGCCGCGCGTGCGACCTCGCGCTCGCTACGCCCACCGAGGCCCCGTTCGAGGCTCCAAGTCCAGACTTCGTCGGCTAGCACCGAGGCAGCGGCGATCGCGGCCAGCTCGACCTCGTCCTTGACCCGGCGCAGCTTCTCCACAGTTCCCCCTGCGGCAAGCGGCTCGACGCCATCGGCGAGTTTTCCCTTCAGGCGCTCGAGCAGGCGGACCGGGACGTGGTCGTCCTCGAAGCCGAAGCGACCCTCCAGGTGGGCAGCGATGCCGGCGAGCCAATCGTCGCTCACGGTGATCGTCTCCCAGCCCTCGACTTCCTCTTCAGCTCGCTCGGTGTAGCGGAAGTCGGTGAGGAAGAGGCGGGTGTCGGGGCCACAGATACAGGCGCCGTTGGTGCCGGTGAACCCGGTCAGGTAGCGGACGTTGGTCAGGTTCGTGACCAGAATCAGGTCGAGCTCGCGCTCGGCGAGGGAGGCCGTGAGGCGGTCGCCGCGGCCCCTCATCAGGGAGCCGAGACTCCGAGGTGCCGGGCCAGGGTCCCGAGTGCGTCGCGGTAGCCGTCAGGCCCCTTGCCGGAGACCTTCTCCAGCACCTGGCCGTCGAAGACCGACTCCTTGCGCCAGTCCTGGCGCGACTCGACGTCGGAGAGGTGGACCTCGACGGCGGGCAGGCCGGTCAGCTCGAGCGCGTCGGCGATCGCGCGGCTGTAATGGGTCCAGGCGCCGGCGTTGATCACGATCGCATCGGCCAGCTCCGGCGCGCGGTGCAGGTATTCGGCGAACTCGCCCTCGGCGTTGGTCTGGAAGAAGATCGCTTCCAGACCGAGCTCACGGGCTGCCGTCTGGATCCGCATCTCAAGCTCGCTCAGCGAGAGCCCGCCGTAGACCTCGGGGTCGCGGCGCTCGAGCACGTCGAAGTTGACCCCGTGCAGGACGGCGACGCGGTTGTGGGCGGAGGTCATCCGTACAACTCCACCACAGCGGCCCTCACCGTGTCGGGGTCGAGGATTTGGCCCGTGCGTGGCTTACCGGGCTCAGAGAGCAGGACGAAGCCCACCCCCGCTGCGGTCCGCTTCTTGTCGCGCTGCAAGGCGTCGAGAACCTCGTCCCGACCGACTGCGGCATCAAGCCTGGTTGGTAGCCCGTGACGATCCAGGATCCCTGTGACTTCCTGGCGCAGCTCGGGAGCGTCAGAGAGACGCAGGGTGGCCAGCAGCCCGAGGCCGATCGCCTCGCCATGGCGATAGAGCGAGTAGTCGCTCGCCGCCTCGATCGCGTGCCCGACCGTGTGACCTAAGTTGAGCACCTGGCGCAGACCGGAGTCGCGCTCGTCGGCGGCGACGACACCGCACTTGTAACGAGCGCAGGCGAAGACGACGTCGTCGAGGTCGCCGGGATCCAGTGACTCGATCGCACGCAGCCGCTCCCAAAGCTCCCAGCCGGCCAACAGCCCCGTCTTCAGAGCCTCAACGAAGCCGGCGGCAAGCTCCTCACGCGGCAGGGTGGCCAGAGTGGCGGTGTCAGCGATCACGGCAGCCGGCAAGTGGTAGGCGCCTGCGTAGTTCTTACCCTCCGGCAAGTCGACGCCCGTCTTCCCCCCGTAGGCGGAATCGACCAGCGCGACCAAGGTGGTGGGAACCTGGACGACGGTGACCCCGCGCTGGTAGGTGTGCGCGCAGAAGCCGGCCAGATCGCCGACTACTCCGCCACCCAAGGCGATCAGCTGATCCTCGCGGGTCATGCCGGCCCGGGCCAGCTCGCGCAGCACACGCTCCGCTTCGGCCATCGTCTTCGCCTCCTCACCGGGAGGGATTTCGATCTGCGCCTCAAGCGGCTCGGCTTTGCCGGCATAGAGCGAACCGACCGCCGTGTCGGTGACACAGAAGCGCCGGCTGTCCCGGGGCCAGCAGTCCGCATCCAGCAACCCGGAGCCGGCGTACACCGGATACTCGCCCGAGCTGCTGCCAGCCCAGAGCAGCTTCGAGCCCTCCGGCAGGTCGGCGAGGCCCATGATCGAAGGCAATGCCCGCGTGACCTGACCGCGACTCCCCTGCGGCACGACGGCGTCCGCCAGCTCCTCATAGAGCGGCAACCGCACGTCCAGCAGCTCGGCTACGGCCGCGGCGCTGCGCGCCAGCGGCCGATCGCTGCCCTCGATCCGCCGCCATGCCTCCTCGGCGTCGATCTGGAGCCAGACAACCGTGTGACGACCAAGCGCGTCGCGAACCCGCTCGGAGAGGATGCTGCCGCCACCGAGCGCGATCGCGCCGCCGTCCGCGCCGTCGAGCAGCTCGCCGACCACGTCCTTCTCGCGGGCGCGAAACCCCTCCTCGCCTAGACGCTCGAATGCCTCGGCTATCGGCATGCCCAGCTCGCGCTCCATCAGCTCGTCGATCTCGATCGTCTCCAGGCCGGCATCGCGCGCAGCCGCGAGCGCCGTCGACTTCCCCGCCCCCATGAAGCCGATGAAGACGATCGCAGGCCGATTCACGCGGTCACCCGCGGAAATCGATGCGCTGCTTGTAGGCGTCGACCGCAGCGAGCGTGTCGTCGATGTGATCGCCGCCGAACTTTTCCCGGTAGCAGCGGGCGAGAACGAGGCAAACCATTGCCTCGGCAACGACGGCCGCAGCGGGGACAACGGTCGAGTCGGTGCGCTCGCGCAGCGCCTGGGCCGGTTCCTTGCTCTCGGTGTCGACCGAACGCAGCGGCTTGGTCAGGGTCGAGATCGGCTTGATCGCCGCGCGCACTGAGAGCGGCAGGCCGTTGGTCATGCCGCCCTCGAGGCCACCAGCGTGGTTGGTCTCACGGTGGTAGCCGCGATCCTCGGACCAGAAGATCTCGTCGTGGGCCTCAGAGCCGGGCCGGGTGGCAACGTCCCATGCTTCGCCGATCGCGACCCCCTTCACCGACTGGATCGAGGCAACGGCGCCGGCAAGCTGACCGTCGAGGCGCGCTTCCCAGGAGATATGGGAGCCGAGCCCGGGAACCAGGCCGAAGGCCCGCACCTCGAAGCTGCCGCCAAGGCTCTCGTTGGCCTTGCGAAGGCGGTTGATCTCCTCGACCATCGCCGCGCTCGCCTCTGGGTCGAGGCAGCGCACGGGGTCCTCATCGACCGCAGCGAAGTCATCGGGCGAGAGATCGGAGCGCTCGGCGGCCTCGACCGAAGCGATCTGGGTGACGTGGCTGTGCACGCTCACCCCCAGTGCAGTAAGCAAGCCGCGGGCGAGCGATCCGGCTGCAACCCTGGCTGCGGTCTCGCGGGCGCTGGCCCGCTCAAGCACGTTGCGAATGTCGCGGTGGCCGTACTTCTGCGCGCCGACGAGGTCGGCGTGGCCCGGTCGCGGCAGATGCACCTCTTCGGGCTCGAACCCCTCGACCGGCCAGGGGTTCATCCGCTCCTCCCAGTTCGCGTAGTCGCGGTTTGCGACAAGGACGGCGATCGGGCTACCCAGGGTGCGGCCGTGGCGCACACCGGAGCGAATCTCGACCGAGTCCGTCTCGATCTTCATCCGTCCGCCTCGACCATGGCCGAGCTGGCGACGAGCCATGTCGCGGTCGAGCGCCTCGCGGTCGAGCTGGAGGCCCGCCGGCATGCCCTCGACGATCGCGACCAGACCAGGACCGTGCGACTCGCCTGCGGTGGTGAATCTGAAACGCGTGCTCACGTCCGCAAGGCTATAGGCGGAGCCGCTGCGGAGTTTGACCGTGCCAGAGCACGTAAAAAGTCCACAGCGCGATCAGGTTCGGGCGGCGGAGCGCATCGCCTCGAACGATGGTTCGCGCCCGGTCCAGATCTGCAGCGAGAGCGCTCCCTGGCGGACCAGGATCTCGATCCCGTCAACGCCGTTCGCCCCCGCCGCCTTGGCAGCCGCCAGCAGACGGCTCGGCTGCTCGCCGTAAACGAGGTCGACGACCGTCTGCTCGGAAAGGAAGGCAGCCGGATCGAGCGGCAGCTCGGCGAACGGATCCTCGCCGCGCAGGCCGGCGGCGGTCGTGTTGACGATCAGCTCGAAGTCACGTTGGTTGGGCGCCTCGGTCGCTGCTCCACCCAGCTCCTTACAGAGATGCTCGGCACGCAGGGCAGTGCGGTTCCAGACCACCACCTCGGCGCCCTCGCGAGCGAGGGCCCAAACAGCCGCGCGCGCGGCGCCGCCAGCACCCAACACAAGGGTCCGCTTCCCGGCAGCGGGCTCGGGCAGGGCGTCCAGCAGCCCCTGCGCATCGGTGTTGTCGGCGTGGATCTCGCCACTGTCGAAGCTGAGCGTGTTGGCGGCGCCGATCTCACGCGCCGTCTCAGACAGCGAGTCGGCGAGGGCCAGGGCCGCACCCTTGTGCGGAACCGTGACATTGGCGCCCGCAAAGCCCCCCTCCGCCATCTCGCGCACCCGCGACTCGAGCTCGTCCGGCGCTACGTCGATTGCCGAGTAACTCCACTCACCGGCCAGCCCAAGCTCGGCCAGCGCTGCGGTGTGCATTGCCGGCGAGCGCGAGTGCCCGACCGGGTGGCCGAGGACGGCGAGCAATTTCATTCGCCGCAGCTGTCCGGCGATTCCCCGCCCGCCGCTTCACGCGCTTCGTTGTAGCGGGTGACGTCTGCCTGGAATTCCGCATCGCTGGAGGAGAAGGCGTGTTCGCCACAGGTTCCCGGCTCGACCACGTAGTAGAGGTAGTCGACCTGGGCGGGGTTGGCGGCGGCTTCGATCGACGCTAGGCCCGGGCTGGAGATCGGGCCCGGCGGCAGACCGGCGTTGAGGCGCGTGTTGTAGGGCGAGTCGACGGCCAGCTCCGATTCGGTCAGCGGCTCTTCGAAGTTGCCGGTGGCGAAGCGGACCGTCGCGTCGATGCCGAGCGGAATCCCTTCGCGCAGGCGGTTGTAGATCACGGCAGCGATCAGGTCGCGCTCCTCATCGAGCTGCGCCTCCTCCTCGACCATCGAGGCGATCGTCACCACGTCGTGGGTGTTCAGGTTTTTTGAGTGGGCGTAACCGAGGTCGACGCCGGCGACGCGGCTTTTGAAGTCCTGCAGCTGCAGTTGGACAAGGTCGGAGACCGGGGCGGCCCGCTCGAGCTCGAAGGTGTCGGGGAAGAGGAAGCCCTCGTGACCTTCGCTGGCCTTCATGTAGTCACCGCGCAGGCCGGCTTCGCGGGCGAGCTGCGCGGTCTGCTCGCGGCTGTAGCCCTCGGGGATCGTCAGCGTGATCGTGCGCAGCGGCGGTTCGGGCGGCGGAGCCTCGTCGCGGCTGGCATAGACGATGGCGCCCGCCATCAGGACGACGGCGAGGAGCAGGAGCGCGACGACCCCGACAAGGCGGCGGCGTCGCTGCCGCCGTCGCTCGCGCAGCAGCCGCCGCCTGTCGGCGCGCAGCCCGGCCGGATCCTCATGCATCGTCATCGCCGCCCTCGATCGCAGCCTGTCCGGCGAGGTAGGCCTGCAGGAGATGCGCCGCAGCCAGCGAGTCGGGCGGTGCGCTGGCGCCTTCGCGCTTGCTGGCCTCGGCCATCCGCGTCGTCAGCCGCTCGTCGTAGGTCTCCACCGGCACCTCGAGCATGGCTTCGAGTTCGACGCAGAAGCTGCGTGCCAGCGCCGCCTGCGACCCCTCCTCGCCGCTCAGGTGCAGCGGCAGCCCGACGACCACCCGCTCGACCTCGTGCTTGGCGACCAGCTCGGCAACCGAGCTCGCCGCCGGCGGTTCAATCACTGGCAGCGGCGTCGCCAGGGTGCCACTCGGGTCGGAGATCGCACAACCAATCCGAGCCGTGCCGTGGTCCAGGGCGAGAACACGCATCAGGCGGGTGCCGTCATCCCAAGCCGCTCTCGATTGCCCGCCGCGCCACGTTCAGCGCCTCGGCCAGCTTCGCGGCGTCCTTTCCTCCGGCCTGCGCCATCTCGTCGCGACCACCACCGCCGCCGCCGACCAGAGGGGCAGCCTCGCGCACCACGGCGGCTGCCGAGACCCCATTACCGACGGCCCCCTTGGATACGAGCACGACGAGCCCGACCTTGCCCCCCTCGGTACCGGCGAGGGCGATTGCGGACTCACCGCCCAGCTTCGACTGCACGCGGTTGGCCAGCTCGAGCAGCTGTTTCTGGTCAGCGATCGGCGCCTCGGCCGTAACGATGCCAACGCCCCCGAACTCCTCGGCAAGCGCAACCAGTCGCTCCGCCTCCTCGCCGAGCTGTTGCTTCGCCGCCTGCTTGGCTCCCTCGCCAGCCTCGCGCAGCTGCTCCGCGGCGCGGCGGGCGCCGCTGAGCGGGTCCTGCGGTGAGCCGAGCAGCTCACCCACCTCGCGCAGCCGCCCCTCGCTCTGACGGAACCAGTCGATCGCCGCCGGCCCGGTCAGCGCCTCGATCCGCCTCACGTTGGCGGCGCTGGAGCGCGCCGATACGAGCTTGAAGATCCCGACCTCCGCCGTGTTTGCCACGTGAGTGCCACCGCAGAGCTCGCGTGAGACGCCGTCGACCTCGACCACCCGCACCCACTCGCCATATTTCTCGCCGAACAGCGCCATCGCCCCGAGCCGTTCAGCCTCGCCGCGATCCATCTCCAACCAGCGCACCGGCCTGCTCGCCTTGATCCACTCGTTGACCCGATCCTCGATCGCAGCCAGGTCATCGACGCCGAGCGACTGGCCATGGGTGAAGTCGAAGCGCAGCTTGTCGGGACGAACGGCAGAGCCGGCCTGGCGCACGTGGTCGCCAAGGCGCTCGCGCAGCGCCGCGTGCAGGAGGTGGGTCGCGGTGTGATTGCGCATCGTCGCGTGGCGCGCCTCGTGGTCGACCAGGGCCTCGACAGCGACTCCGCTCTGGATCGAGCCGCTGTCGGGCTCGACCTCAAGCGCCTGGTCCTCGCCGACCCTGTAGACGTCGAGCACCCGCGCCTCTCCCCCGTCCCAGCGCAGCAGGCCGGAGTCGGCTACCTGGCCACCCCCCTCAGCGTAGAACGGGCTCTCCTCAAGCTTGACCAGCGCCCGCCCGTTGTCTGCCGCAACCGCGGCGAGCCCGGTCGTCGCCCGCAACGTCTCATAGCCGACGAAGCGGGTGGGCGGAGCGTCGGCGGCAAAGGCGATCACCTTCTCGTGATGATCCTCGGAGCCGTGCGCGGTGGCAGAGCCGGTCCGTGCACGCTGGCGCTGCTCCTCCATCAGCTCCTCGAAGCCGCCGTCGTCGACCGAGAGGCCCGGCTCGGCGAGCAGCTCCTTGGTCAGGTCGTACGGGAAGCCGTAGGTGTCGTGCAGCTTGAAGGCATCAGCGGCGTCGATCCAGGAGGTCCCAGTCTCCTGGGCCTCGGCGATCAGCCGCTCGAGCAGCTCAGTGCCGCGCTCCAGAGTGCGGCCGAAGCTCTCCTCCTCATCGCCGACCCAGCGGGCGATCGTCTCGCGCTCCGCGGCCAGCTCGGGATAGGCATCGCCCATGGTCTCGATCGTCCGCTCGGTGAAGCGGCCGAGCCAGGGGGCCTCGAGACCCAGCGTGCGGCCCTGCTGGATCGCCCGGCGCATGATCCGGCGCAGGATGTAGCCGCGATCCTCGTTGGAGGGAACGACGCCGTCGGCGATCAGGAAGGCGGCACCGCGCGAGTGGTCGGCGACGATCCGCATCGCGCGGGTGACGGCGCCGCCCTCGCCGTAGGAGTGTCCGGAAAGCTCCTCCGCGAGGTCGATCAGCGGCCGCACCAGGTCGGTCTCGAAGACCGAGGGCACGTCCTGGAGGATCGCCGCCATCCGGTCGAGGCCCATGCCGGTGTCGATATTGCGCATCGGCAGCTCGGTGAGCACACCGTCGCTGGAGAGGTCGTAGGTCATGAAGACGTGGTTCCAGAACTCGAGGAAGCGGTCGGTGTCATCGCCGGGCCGCTCGCCGGCAGCGCCGAAGTCCTCACCTCGATCGAGGTAGAGCTCCGAGCAGGGACCGCAGGGGCCGCTTGGTCCGGCCTGCCAGAAGTTGTCCTCGCGGCCGAGCAGGACGATCCGCTCCTCGGGCATGCCCTGGCCCTTCCAGATCTCGATTGCCTCCTCATCTGGTCCCAGGCCGAGCTCCTCATCGCCGCCGAAGACGGTTGCCCAGATCCGCTCCGGGTCCATCCCGAACCCCTGCGTGACCAGTTCCCACCCCCAGGCGATCGACTCGTCCTTGAAGTAGTCGCCGAAGCTCCAGTTGCCGAGCATCTCGAAGAAGGTCAGGTGGCGGGCGGTGGCCCCCACCTCGCTGATATCAGTGGTGCGGAAGCATTTCTGCACGTCAGCCAAGCGTGGCGCCGGCGGCTGTTCGCGGCCAAGGAAGTAGGGCTTGAACGGCTGCATCCCGGCCGTGGTGAGGAGCACCGACGGATCGTGGACCGAGGGAACGAGCGACGCTGACGGCACGATCCGATGCCCGCGCTCCTCGAAGAAGCTGAGATAGGTGTCGCGAATTTGCGCGGCTTTCATCGGCTACGAAGCCTAAGTGACGAGCGCTGACACCTGGACCGCCGCGCCGTTGAAGCAATTGATGGACATGGGCCTAATCTTGACCAGATGGCTTTACACGCTGATATGGGCCTCGTATGAGCTCCGACGAGCGTTTGGTCAAGGGCGCTACGCGGGGAGACCCGCGTGCCTTCGAGGCGATCTACGAGCGCTATCACCAGGAGCTCTACCGCTTCTGTCTGGCGATGGTCGGCAATCCGCAGGATGCCCAGGATGCTTTGCAGAACACGATGGTCAAGGTTCTGCGCGCATTGCCCGGGGAGGAGCGGACGATCCAACTGAAGCCCTGGCTGTACCGGATTGCCCGCAACGAGTCGGTCGAAACGCTGCGCAAGCGCCGCGACAGCGCCGAGCTGGAGCCACATCAGGCCATCACCAGTGGCATAACCGAGACGGTGGAGACTCGCGAGCGCTTGCGAGCTCTGCTCGTCGATCTGGAGCAGCTGCCGGAGCGACAGCGGGCGGCACTCGTGATGCGGGAGCTCTCGGGGCTCGACTTCGACCAGATCGGCGACGCGTTTGGCTCTTCGGCCGCAGTTGCGCGCCAGACCCTCTACGAGGCGCGGCTCAGCCTGCGCCAGCTGGAAGCGGGGCGTGAGATGCATTGCGCGGAGGTGATGCGGGAGCTTTCCGATGCCGATGGCCGAGTCACACGGCGACGCGAGATTCGCGCCCATCTGCGCAGCTGCGCCGACTGCAGCGCCTTCCGCGACGACATCGCCAGGCGCCGCGAAAACCTTGCGGCGCTGGCCCCCCTGCCTCTGGCCGCCTCGGCTGGCCTCCTGCAGGCCATGCTTGGTGGAAAAGCAGGAGGGATCGGCAGCGCAGCGGGAAGCAGCGGCCTTGCCGGCACTGCCGGCGCCGGCGCCGGCAAGGCGGTCGCCACCTCGGCGATCGTCAAGTCCGCGGCGACGGTTGCGGTGGTCGCAGCCGTGGGTGTCTCCGCGGCCGATCGCGGCGGGCTCGTCGAGCTCCCGGTCCCCGGAGGCGGTGGGAGCTCGCAAGCTCAAGAGGAGGCGGGAGCGAACGGCTCGATCGGTGGCGATGGCTCGGCGTCGGATGGCAATGGGGGGCCAAGGAGCGCCGCGGCCGCGCGGACGCCGGGCGAAGATGCCGAGACTGTCAAACGTGACGGGGAAAGCAAGGGGCGGAAGCACGACACGGACTCCCGCAGGACGAAGACGAAGAGCCTGACCGCCAAGGGCGACTCCCCGTCCAACGGACAGATGGGCGCGAGCCCGCCGGGCGGCGGTTATGGCCGCTCGGCTTCCGAGCGGCGTGGGCGTCCCGAACAGCTGCCGGATGCGGCCAGCCACGGTCAGCAGACCGCGACCGCCCGTAAGCCCCCCCAGGCCACCGCCCCACATAGCCAGGGTGCATCCGGGGAAGGCCATCAAAAGCCCTCCGGCAGCGGCTCGGCCACTTCGTCGCCCCCATCGCCACCACAACAGCCAGAAACCCCGAATGCGACTGTAGCGCCGGGGCCACCCGCCGGCGAGGCCCCCCCAAGAGCCGGAAGCGGGGAGGCGGCGCCGGGTTCCGGCGTCGCCCCACCGGGCCTCGAACGTTGACGCGCTAGGACATACGTCCAGGTAGCCGTCCGTTCGCCGATCCCCCCTGACAAGCGGCCTGGGACCGCGTTACAACGCGCACGGCCCGGCCTTCCGGCCCAGGCCTACAGGGATAAGCAAGTCAAAGGAGGCACGATGAAGACCATGGTGAAGATTGCGCTGGTGACCGGTGTCCTCGCGCTGGCCTCCGGCGGCTCAGCGCTCGCCGGGCCAACCTATACGCCTGACGGTCCGCCGCATGGAGAACCTGGCCCCAAGGCAGGGCTGCCCCCTCAGGCCAAAGCGTACGGCCGCCGCTGCAAAGGCGAGAGCAAGGAGCACGTCAAAGGCGAGAAAGGGACCGCCTTTTCGCGTTGCGTGAAGAACATGGCCCAGGCTGCCAGTCACGATGGCATGGCCCCCGGCAGGGTCTGCAAAGGGGAGAGCAAGAAACACGTCAAAGGCGAGAAAGGGACTGAGTTCTCGCGCTGCGTGAAAAAAGTAGTCGAGCTCCGCAAGCAGGAACGCGAGAAAGAAAAAGAAGCCGCCGTCTAGGCGATAGTGCCGTGACCGACGATCGCCTCGTCGCTGAGCAGAACCGCTGCTTGACCCGGCGAGGCGGCATCGAACGACTCGCCGAGCTCGACCTCGAGCTCGGCGTGGTCGCCTCTCTCTGCGTCAGGCACCGAGGCAGGCACGGGCTTGGCGCGGTAGCGGAGCTTGACCGCGTCGACCCGGCCCCCGTCCCGATGCAGGACGGCGTTGCGGATCGTTAGTCGGCTGGTTGCCAGGTCCGCCCTGGTGCCGACAGTGACGGTGTTGGCCGTGGCATCGGTGGCTACGACGTAGAGCGGCTCCGGTGCGGACACTCCGATCCCGCGCCGCTGGCCAACCGTGAAGTTGTGGTGGCCGCGATGGCGGCCGATCGCCCGTCCCGAGCGATCAAGCACAGCTCCCTCGCGCTCACCTAGCCCGGCGTGGCGACGCAGGAAGCGTCCCTTGCCCTGGCCGGCGAGGAAGCAGAGATCCTGACTCTCGGGCTTCTTCGCGATGGAAAGGCGGTGGCGGGCGGCGATCTCGCGCACCTCCGGCTTACTCAGCTCGGTCAGCGGGAAGCGCAGCCGATCGAGCATCGCGGGTGGCAGGGCAGCAAGCATGTAGCTCTGATCCTTGTTTTGGTCCGACGCAGGGGCAAGCAGCGGGCCTGCGCCGTCCTCGACGATTCGTGCGTAGTGGCCAGTGACGAGGTAGTCGGCACCAAGGCGTTCGGCGAGGTCCACCATCGCAGCGATCCGTACCTCACCGTTGCAGACGATGCACGGGTTTGGGGTAGCTCCGGCACCGTAACCGTCGAGGAACGTGCCGACCACGCGACGGCGGAATTCCTCCTCGAGATCAAGAGTCAGATGGGAAATTCCAAGTGAGTGAGCGACGGCCCGGGCGCCGAGCACCGCCTCGGGAGAGCAGCAGGCCTTGGCGCCATCAGTCTCCGGATCGGCCCAGAGCTTGAGGGTGACCCCGAGCACCTCCGCCCCTCGCTCACGCTCGAGCAGTGCGGCGACTGCACTGTCAACACCACCCGACATCGCAACCAAGACACGACCTTCGGACGGTGCGGCCAGTACCTGAGAGGACGCGGCAGCACTCGCCAGCGCCCGATGCAGCGCGTCGGCAGCAAGCTGAGCGGCATGTCGCTTGGCAGGGGTAAGCCCGCCGACAGCCTCATCCACCTCATCGATTCCGATCCGTGCAACCTCGATTACAGACTCCCCATCAACCATCTCGGCTACAGCCGCAGTAGCCGCCCGCGTAGCCCCACACCCCTCGGTCTCAAAGGTCACGGCCGAGATGCGTCCCCCCTCGATCACAATCGAAACCCGAGAGAGATCCCCGCAAGCCGCCCCCCCAGCCGCGCCAGTGAAGCCGTCGCCCAGCGATGGCCCACGCCGCGACTCGTCGTGCAGATAGTGCTCCAATAGCTCACGGCTCATGCAAAAAGAGTAGCCCCCTCCGCGAGCGCCACATTGACCCCCTATTCCGTGGTCAATGTGACGCTCGTTCGAGGTTGAGGGCTTTCCGGACGTCGGCGGCGACCGCGGCTCCCTGCTCGTGGAGCTGGCGCCAGGTCACCCGCATGACTCGCGATCAGCCGGGCGTCGCCCCAGAGGCAGTCTGCGTTGAGCCGTGGCCTGGGCAGCCGGTGGGCATTGATTAACGCGACGAAATCCTCCTCGAAGTCGTTCCTGGTGATCCCGAGTCCCCCTGCCTTCTCGGCCAGAAGCGAGCGTACGAGCGCCGACCCGCGGCGACGCTTATGTCGCTTGAGAAGATCGGGGATCGAAAGGGTGTCGGTCACCCCCTGCGCTTCCATCTCGTTGAGCGCTCGCTCGACCTCACGCCGTGACGCAACCGCCGCCAGGTCGAGGATCGTCCGGGGCGCAGTCGTGACGACCGGGATCCCGTCGATGACAGTCCGCTCATCCCCTGAGAGCCGAGACCGATGCCCGCGAACATGCGGATGCAGACGGAGACGATTGGGGCGCACCACTTCGATCATATGCCCTGATCGCGACGCAAACCTCCATAGCTGCGCCGCACTGCGATGACTGAGTACGGCGTCGGGGCCAGCCATCAATACGGCTGCGATCCAACGACTCTGGATGCGACCTGACTGGTAGCCGACGACATACACACCCCGATGTGATCGAGTGCAGCCCGCGACCCAGCCGCCCATCGATCACGCCCCCGCTCACCCCCGCAGCCAGCAGCTGCCATCGCGCAACCACCCCGTGCTGCCGCCCAGCCAGTCGCGCAAGCAGCCCATCCACATCACGAGAGTCACATTTGCCCCCAATCCCGTGGTCGATGTGACGTTCGTCCGCCCAGCTTTCGCCCATGAAGCGATCATTGGGAGGCGGGGCGCGCGTGTGGCGCGCCAAATGTAAAAAGAGGCTCCAACCCGCCGTTGCCGCCCCTGGCTTTGATCCCTTGAAGAAAAGGGTGGGCGCCTCCTCCGGATCCCGCAGGACCAAGAGAGATCGGCCCCCGCGCCGTTTGTGTTGGGTCAAACGGTGGGACGGCTCTCGCACGGGCTCGAGCCTCAGTTGCCACCGTACCACCGTGGGCCCTGGCTGGCGAGGGGCAATCAGTCCAGATTGCTCCCCCTCAATCGAGGTTGGAGAGCAGGAACTCGGCCTCGCTCCAGTCGGCCCTCCGCACCCGCAGCGCTATATCGCCACGGCCGAAGCGGTCAATCGGCCAGTCCGCGGTGAGGGCGGCTTCGATCCCAGCCTCTTCCAGGGCTTGGTGCCAGGCCCTGGCGGTGCGCACATCGCCGAAGTCGCGCACGACCTCCCAGCTGTCGAATTGCGGGGCGTCGACATGAACAGGGGTCTTCCCAGGCCCCGGGCCCCGGCGCGCGAATCGAAAGCGATCGAGGAGGCTCATCGCCCACATCTTGACCGCTCCTCGGCCCTTTTGGGCGAATCGCGCTAGAGCAAACTGCTCAGTGACCGGCGAGACCGCGGCGGTGCAGCGCTATCCCCAGCTCTTTCAACTGCATCCCCCGGACCGGAGCGGGGGCGCCCGTCAGGGCATCGGCTCCAGAAGCCGTCTTCGGGAAAGCGATGACGTCGCGGATTGAGTCGGCCCCGGCGAGCCGCTGCACGATGCGGTCGAGTCCGTAAGCGATGCCGCCATGCGGGGGCGCGCCATAGCGCAGCGCCTCGAGCAGGAAGCCGAAGCGGGCCTCTGCCTCCTCGGCGTCGATTCCAAGCGCAGCGAAGACATCCTGCTGCACGTCGGCGCTGTGGATACGAATCGAGCCGCCGCCCATCTCCTGCCCGTTCCAAACGAGGTCATAGGCCAACGCCCGCGCATCGCCGGGGTTGGCCGGGTCGAACTCCCCAGCCGGGGCGGTAAAGGGATGGTGCAGCGGATCCCAGCGCTCCTCGCCGGGGCTCCACTCGAGCAGTGGCCAATCGACAACCCAAGCAAGGCGATGCTCGTCGGACCCGATTAAGTCAAATTGCTCGGCGAGCTCAACCCGCAGCTGGCCGAGGACGGCGTCGGCTACACGCCGTTGATCGGCGACCAGGAGCAGCAGGTCACCCTCCTCCGCATCGAGGCGACGGTTGAGCTCGGCCAGCTCTCCTTCGGAGAGGAACTTCGCGGTCGGCGAGCGCCAGCCATCTCCCTCCCGGAAAGCCCAGACCAAGCCTTTCGCGCCCAACTCCTGGGCGCGCGAGATCAGCGCGTCGAGCTCCGAGCGCGGCAGCTCCCGGCGGCCGGCGTTAAGGCCACGTACAGCGCCGCCGGACTCGATCGTCCCCCGGAAGACTTTGAACTCGGTATCGGCAAGAGCCTCACTGAGATCGACCAGCTCGAGGCCGAAGCGCAGGTCCGGCCGGTCGGTGCCAAATCGGCTCATCGCCTCGTCATAGGAGATTCGCTCGATCGGCAGCTCGAGCGAAGGTCCGCCGACCCGCTCGAAGACATAGGTCAGCAAGCGTTCGTTGACCTCGATCACATCGTCGACCCCGACGAAGGACATCTCGATGTCGAGCTGGGTGAAATCCGGCTGGCGATCAGCGCGCAGATCCTCGTCGCGAAAGCAGCGAGCGATCTGGTAGTAGCGCTCGAAGCCAGCCACCATCAGCAGCTGCTTGAAAAGCTGCGGCGACTGCGGCAACGCGTAGAAGGAGCCCTGCTGGAGACGGCTGGGAACGAGGAAATCGCGGGCACCCTCAGGGGTCGAGCGGGTCAGGACCGGGGTCTCGACATCGAGGAAGCCCTCATGGTCGAAGAACTCGCGCATCGCCGCAGTCACGCGGTGGCGCAGGACCAGGGCCTCTCGCATCGGCTCGCGGCGCAGGTCGAGATACCGGTGGCGCAGTCGCGCGTCCTCGCCGACCTCGCCGGAGAAGCCCTCGATCTGGAAGGGCGGGGTCTCGGCATCGGCGAGCAGATCGGCGGCGCTCACAGCCAACTCAAACTCGCCCGTCGGCAGATCCGGGTTGACCGTCTCGGGCGAGCGCCGAACGACGGCGCCAAAAGCGCTCAGCACGTCCTCGGCGCGCAGTTTGTGGGCCAGCTCGAACGCCTCCCCCGAGGAGTCGGGGTGGAAGACAAGCTGGACGATCCCAGTCCGGTCACGCAGGTCGATGAAGATCAGGCCGCCGTGGTCGCGGCGGCGATGGACCCAGCCGGCGACCCTCACCGTCGCGTCGACCCTGTCGCCCAGCACTTGACCGCACCAGGTGTCACGGAACTGGTTGGCGCGCAGCGCCGGTGCCTCACTCACTGCGTCTCCCCCCTGATTGCCTCGATCAGTCCCGTCGGATCGACCGGACGTTGCTCACCGCTTTCCATATCGCGCAGCTGGGCAGAGCCGTCGGCCTCGAGGATCAGCACGCGGCGGGCCCCGATACGGTCAGCGTGCTTGAGCTGTCCCTTCAGGCCCCGGCCGGCCAGGTCCACCTCGGCCGTCAGCCCGGCGCGACGCAGCTCGGTTGCAAGCGCCAAGGCCCGTCGCTGCTGGGAGGGATCGGCGACAGCGAGAAAAGCATCGCGGCCGCTCGCCTCCTCGGCCTCGTCGAGAGCGAGCAGGATGCGCTCGATCCCAGCTGCCCAGCCGATCGCCGGGGTCGGCGGCCCGCCGAGCTGCTCGATCAACCCGTCGTAGCGACCACCGCCGCCAACCTCGGATTGCGCGCCAAGCTCCTCGCAGACGAAGGAGAAGATCGTCCGGGTGTAGTAGTCGAGGCCGCGCACCAGGGTCGGGTCGATCTCGAAGGCGATCCCCGCGGCCTCGAGCAGGGCACGCACCTCGGCAAAGTGCTCCGCGTCCTCTCCCTCGAGGCGCTCAATGATCGTCGGCGCAGTTGCCATCACTCTCTGCGTTCCCTCGTCGTCTGCATCGAAAGCGCGCAGCGGGTTGACCTCGACCCGCTCGCGGACGTCCTTGGAAAGCTCCTCCTCGTGCGAGCGCAAGTGGGCCTTCAAGTCCTCGAGGTATGAGCTACGAGCCTGCGGGGAGCCGAGGCTGCCCAGCCGTAGCTCTACACCGGGCACGCCCAGCTCGGCGAGGAGATCGGAGAGCAGCATGATCGTCTCGGCGTCGGCAAGCGGCGAATCGGTGCCAATTGCCTCAGCGCCGATCTGGTGGAACTGCCTGTAGCGGCCGGCCTGGGGACGCTCATGGCGAAAGAACGGCCCGCAATAGGAGAGCTTCACCGGCTGCGCCAGCTTGTGCATGCCGTGCTCGAGGTAAGCGCGGCAGATCGGCGCCGTCCCCTCCGGCCGCAGGGTGAGGCTGCGGCCACCCTTGTCCTCGAAGGTGAACATCTCCTTGCGCACGATGTCGGTGGAGCGGCCGACCCCGCGCTCGAACAGCTCGGTGTCCTCGAAGGCAGGCGTCGCGATCGGCTCATAGCCGGCGCGGCCGAAGATCTCGGCGGCGGTCGCTTCGACCCGTTTCCTGGCACGGGCGTCGCTCGGCAGAACATCGAAGGTCCCACGCGGGGCTTGGTACTTGCTCGCCATCGTGGCGCGACCTTACCGGCGCGGCGCGGGGCAGGCCCTCAGCGGGCCAGCTCGGCGAGGAACGGATTGGTCGCCCGCTCGACGCCGAGTGTCGTGACCTCCATGTGACCGGGATAGACACCGGTCTCCGGCGAGTGGGAGTCGAGCAGCTCCCGAATCGAGCGCAGCAAGGTCGGGCCGTCGCCGCCGGGCAGGTCGACCCGGCCAACCGAGCCTTTGAAGAGCACGTCGCCGGAGAACATTGCCTCCTCGTCGCGAATCGAGTAGGTGACGTGGCCTGGGCTGTGGCCGGGAGTGAAGATCACGTCGATGGTCATTCCGGCCAGCTCCAGCGTCTCTTTCCCCTCCACCGTCTCGTCGGCCTCATAGCTCTCGTAGGGGCCAATGCCGGGGACCGGGACGAAGGCCATGATGTCGGCGAGCACGGGGCGCTCGAGCGCCGGGCAGTAGACCGGCGCGCCGGTGACGGTCGCGACGGGCGCCACGGCGCCGATGTGGTCGAAATGGCAGTGGGTGATCAGGATCGCCTCGATCTTCGTCCCCATCTGCTCGACCGCGGCAAGGATGCGATCGGGCTCCTCACCCGGATCGATGATCAGGCCGCGCCCTGAGCCTTCACGCCGCACGACGAAGCAGTTCTCCGCGATCGGACCCACGGTGAGCATCTGCACATCGAGGCTCATTCCTTGTCCCGAGCGCGAATCCGGGCCCGCTCGCGGCGGCGCCACATCATCGTGTCGATGTAGTAGCCGGCGGGGACGTAGAAGGCGAGCATGAAGGCGCCCAACCCCAGGGCCGAACCGACGGGACGTTTGAAAATCACCATCAGCAGCACCGTGAAGATGACGGCGGCGACCAAGCCGCGGGTAATCGCGCTGCGCCAGGTCGGCGGCGCGTCGGTCCGCGCTGCTGGGCTCTTGCGCCCTGAACGGGCCCGTGCCTTTGCCTCCTCGCGGCTCCGGGGGCGGCTGGCGCGCCGATTCGGATCGACCCGGCCTCCCTGAGTACCTCGATGCTTACGGCGACGCTTCTTCCTCGTCTGGGCCATATGCGGAATCTAGACGAATAGCCGGCCCGGGCTCAGGGCAGCTTCGCCAAGCGCCGCTCGATCGTCCGCAGCTCGGGGTCGAAGTCCCGGATCGGCACATCAGCGGGGTAACCGGCCAGAGCGGCGGCGGGGATCAAACCTATGAGCTCTGCCTCGACCGGCCGGCCGCCGAGCGGTGCGGCAAGCGAACGAACCCGCTCGACGACGATTCCCAGCGGCACCGCGACGGGATCGTGGACGTTGGTTGAGACCTGCACCCGCCCCCCGGATAACGGCAGACCGATCGCCCGTACCCCAGGCAGGCCCCCGCCGCTCTCACGCAGGCCGGCGGCGACGGCCCGAGCCAGCTCGAGGTCATCACTGTCGAGCTCGACGTTGAAGGCCCCCAGCGGCTGCCTGGCGGTGACCAGGGTGGCGCCGGCTGCGCGGTGGGGTTGCCCTGGACCTCGGTCCGCTTGCAGCTCGCCTGCCTCCATCCGCAGCCATAGCTCTGCCAGGCCACCGTTGCGGAAGTAGGCACGCTCGACCCGCGCAGGCCCGTCGGCCAGTTCGCCATAGAGAAAGACGGGCACCCCGAGGTCGCCGATCTCTGCAGCTACATCGCCTGCCGTCGCGCGAGCCAATCCACGATCCGCCGCGTCGGTCCAGACGACCGGACAGACGTCGAGCGCTCCGATCGCGGGATGCACGCCGCCGTGCGCGTTCATGTCGATCGAGCCGATCGCCTCCGCGGCGCCCCGCGCCAGCGCTGCCGTCAACGCCTGCGGCTCACCGGCGAGGGTGAGAACGGTTCGGTTGTGATCGGGATCGCTGTGGCGGTCGAGCAGCTCCACACCCTCGGAGAAGGCTCGCGCGAGAGCTTCGACCCGCGTCGCGTCGCGACCCTCGGAAACGTTGGGGACGGCAAGCAGTGGCCCCGCCACCGCTCAGACGACCAACTCTCCGGCATGCACGACGGGGGCCCCGTCGATTTCCACCGTCGGGCGCAGCATCACGCAATCGAGATGAATCGGGACCTGGACCGTGCCCCCGATCGCGGCCGAGGCGCCGAAGGCGACGTGAGCCGTGCCGAGGATCTTCTCGTCCTCGAGGATATTGCCGGTGAGGATTGCGCTTTCGTTGGTGCCGATGCCAAGCTCGGCGACGTTGGTTCCGTCGACACCATGTTCGGTGAGCAGACCCATTAGATGCGATCCGTCGGCGCCGGTGGCCTCGGTCAAGCGACCCTCGCGCACGGTGAGCTCGACTGGCTTGGCGAGCTTGCCGATCGCGGCGATCGAGCCATCGACGACCAGCGTCCCCTCCGTGGTCCCCTCGAGCGGTGCGATGAATGCCTCACCGCAGGGGATGTTGCCGAAGGCGCCGCGCATGTTCAACGCTCCAGCGTCGACTATCGCGGTCCGATCCATCAGACCCAGTCGCAGATCGGAGCCGCGCTCGCAGGTGATTCTCGCCTCGGCACCGGCGCCGAGGGTTCGCCCGACCGAGGCGCCTCGCTTGCGCAGCAGCCTCAGGTCAGCGCCCATCACACGGGCCAGCATCTCGCCAGTCACGCCTGGCATCGAGGCGATTCGAACGCCTGCTTCGGTAGCCGCGCGGCGCGCTTCGGTGTGGGAGATCGACTGGATCGTCGGCGCCACGACGATGTCGGCGACGAGCATCGCCGCCGCGACTGCCTTCGGCGGCTCCGCAGCGTGCGATTCGCGCTCGGAGATGACCGCCAGCGTCGCTTCGCCGCCCTCGCCCTGAGCGTTGATTCGCAGTAGCGCCCCAAGCTCTTCGGTGATCGGATTGCAGATCACGAGAACCTCTTCGGAGGGGTTCAGATCCAGGCAATCCCGGATCAACATGCTGACTGCCCTATCCAGAGCGCTCCCCATCACCAGAGAAAGGCTAACCGCAGGCCCGGCGTGCGTGCCTCCACCGCCCGCCGCACCGCTAGCATCCCGGTCCCGGCCGGAGTAGCTCAGCTGGTTAGAGCAGCGGAATCATAATCCGCGTGTCGGGGGTTCGAGTCCCTCCTCCGGCATCGCATTCTAGAGCCAAAAGCGCCGCTCAAGAGGCGGCGCTTTTCGTTCCGGGTCAAGGTCTGGGTCAAGGAATGCAGGCTGTACGCAGCTAGATGCCGTCCCAATACCACGAAGGGCGAGGAGAGTCCGAAGGCCAATTTAGGCTCCGCCCCGTGAACCCGTTTCCGTCGATGAAAGCCAGGCGGCTACTTGCCGTCTTGGAACGGAAGCCACTCGGCTACCGCGTAGCACGTCAGTCCGGCTCGCATCGTCGGATGGAGTCGCCGGACTACCCGCCCCTAACCTTCGCGTTTCACGACAAGGCGACGATTCCCGCTGGTCTCGTGCGCAAGATCCTTGTCCGCGACGTGGGACTTGCCGAAGACGAGGCCCGGAAGCTACTCTGAATCGGAGAAATCATGGAGATCGTCCGCGTCATCTATCACCACGAAAACGACGGCTGGTGGGCCGAGTCCCCCGATGTCGAGGGCTGGTCCGCTGCTGGCGACAGCTACGCGGAAGTCGTGAAGCTGGCCGAGGACGGCATTCCATTCGCTCTAGGGCACGAGGCCACGCTGGAGAACTTTGTCCCCGCTGGCGAGCACGTCGCCGCCTGAGTAGGTGAGGCGACAGGTTGCCGTTGCATTATTTGTTTGGCCCGATTCCGGTCGGCGACAGCGGCTAACTCCGGCGAGCGCTGCCGCCCCACGCGAAAGCAGCAGCGGGGGATTCTCGCTCTCGCCAGCAAGCCGCAGGTGACCTACGGTCCTTCGTTGTTGCGGCGGATCGCGTCCTCACGGGCCTTCCTAATCCTCTTGAGATCGCTCGCGTACGAACGGCCGACACTTATCGAGTAGTCGATGCGATTACAGAGGCGGTGCGCCAGGATGGCGTTGTCCACGGTTTCCTTGCCGCCCTCTCTCTTGGAGAGCGGGAAGTGCTCGTGGGTAGGCATCCAGTCGCTCAACTCGGGGGTGACCGGCTCGAAGTAGCACGCGCCTCCAAGCTCCTCGGGGCAGAAGCATTCGGGCATCTTGCATGCGAGCTGCGTGATGTAACCCTGCTCGGCTGCCTTGATGAGGATTCTCTTCGCGCCGAGCGCCTTCAACTTGGCTGCAGCCGCTCGGCCGCGTTCAGGATCCCGCTCAACCCTCGACATGTACCAACGTTATTTGCTCGGGACTATCCCTATGCGCGAAGGGCAGCTACCCGACCGTGCGCCGCTAGGTCAACCGCACCCGCTCCGAGACGGCCTGATGCAGGTCTTAGCAGAACGGGAACGGGGGGAAGCAAGGCAACCCGCCTTCAGGGACGCGAGCGCGAGGCTGATAAAAGAGCCTTCTGGTGACCTTCAACTCGCTGCCATCGTCCGTAAAGACCGCAAAAGTGACCCTGTCGCGTGGGGAGCGGAGTTTCGCCACAGGGAGGGGGCATGGTCGCCTGGCTCCGAACACTCCGTCGATATTGGGCCCCCCTTCAAAGGGAGCACCCTCCCCCGGACCAATTCGTTCAAAGCGATTGAGGCCCGAACGTACGCGTATTTGCGATACCGGATACAACACGCGAGTCGAGCAACCCTGACCGTTGCTGCGCGCTGCCCCAAAGGTGGCAAGTACTCGCTCTACCTTGACGGCGCGCGAGGTCTCATTGACGACCCGCAGATTCGCATCCCACTGATACTTGGCGAAGGCGGCCGCGTGCCCTTCGATGAGCTTCACGGTGCCCGGTTCGTCGTCTTCAAACGCCTCCCATGGCTTGATCTGCCAAACAAGGCTGGATACGCCGATCAATGCCGCGACGATGACCCCCCACCACACGGGATCCCGCCACCATTTTTGGCCCTCGATCTTTGACTCCAGCCGGGCGAGCCGTTCCTCCGGCGAATGAGGTCGAGATGGCTGGTCCGTCACGCCGCTGCAGCATTCCACCTGCATCGGACTCGATGAAACGGTCCTGAACCGCAACCCGCCGCGCTCATCCGCTCTGCTTTGCGCGACAACGAGCACTGAACCTTCCCTTTTTGATCATTTGTTGGCCCGATCCGCTCGCCCGACGCAGAGCCGAAATAGGCGCTTTAGGCAGATTCTCTGAATCTGCCTACTCCTTCCTCTATTCAGCTATCAAGCAAACCGAGGTTCCTCCGGTGGGGGGAAGTTCTGACTGACCGGACCCCGTTCATCGGTCCACCCCGAGTAAGAGTCCGGGGTTGATTGAGCCGTTCGTGTTGCCGATTCGCTGCCAGCTGGCAGCGAATCGGGCGGGAGACATCATGCCAAGCGCCGAGTGAGGGTGGTTGGCGTTGTAGTCGGCTCGCCAGTCGGCGGCGAGAACCTGTACCTCGGCCAGGGAGGTGAACTCCTCGAGGTTCAGCAGCTCGTCGCGCAGCCGCGCGTTGAATGACTCCACGTAGGCGTTCTGCCAGGGCGAGCCCGGCTCGATGTAGGCGGTGCCGGTCTTGCCGAGCCGACACCACTCGCGCAGCACCAAAGCGGTCAGCTCTGGGCCGTTGTCGGCCCGGATGTTGGCGGGGGCGCCGCGTTCGGCGGCGAGGCGCTCGAGCACCTTGACCGTGGCGTCGGCGTTGATCGTGCGATCGACTTCGACTGCCAAGGCCTCGCGGGTGAACTCGTCGACGATGTTGAGGAACTTCAGCTCGCGGCCGTCATTGGTGGCGTCGTGTTGGAAGTCGAGCGCCCAGACGTGGTTGGGATACTCGGCTTTGAGCCTGTCCGCCGCCGTGGTGGACTCGCCCAGGCGCCGGCGCTTCTTGGCCTTGGCAGGCACGCGAAGGCCCTCCTCGCGCCAGATCCGCTGCACCCGCTTGCGGTTCAGCGAGAGGCCTTCTGTGAGCAGGTGGCCGTGGGCGCGGCGGTAGCCCCAGCGGGGCCGCTGTTCGGAGATCTTGCGCAGGCGGGCTCGCAGAGCCTGGTCCTCTGGGGCCACCTGCGGGCAGTGGCGCTGTGTGGAGCGGTTCTGGCCGGCGATCCGGCACGCCCGACGCTCGGAGAGGCCGAGCCGGTCCTGCAACATGCAGACGGCTCGGCCTCTCCGGGACGGGCTCAGAAGTTTCCCTTGGCGATCTCCTTGTAGGCGCGGATGTCGAGCGTCTGATCGGCCACGATCTGCTTGAGCTCGCGGTTCTCCTTCTCCAGCTCTTTGAGCCGCTTGACGTCTTCGGCCTTCATCCCGCCGTACTGGTTGCGCCAACGGTGCAGGGTCTGCTCGGAGACCTCCAGGGCCTTCGCCGCTTCCCCTGCCGTCTTTCCCTCCGAGAGCATCTGCTCTGCAGTGCGCAGCTTGCGGATGATCTGTTCGGGGCTGTGCCTTTGCCTCTTCACCTGCTTCGGTCCTCCTTTGCCCATTGTCGCGGGCGGGAAGGACTCTCAGACAGGGCGGACCGATTTCAGGGGGTCGGGCCAGGTGGGCCGTACCGGAGTTGCGGTAAGTCATAGGCGTGTGCTACTTACCTTTCGTGAGCGCGAAAAATCAACAACATGAAGGAGGTGAACTTTCACCTCGGGAGACCCTGAAAGGCTGTGACTCACTTGCCGCGCCGCCGCATATCGTCCGGCTGGCAAATCACGCCGACGCCGGAGGAGTACGAGCACCTTTGCGTCGCCGTTCAGGAGGTCCCGCGATGAACGCGATCAGCGTCAACGTCGCCGACGAGCTGGTCGAGCGGATTGCCCAACGCGCCGCTGAGTTGCTGGCGAAGCAGTCGGGGGAGCCTGCCGAGGATGGCTGGCTGCGCGGCGCCGAGCGGATCGCCGCCTATATCGACGCGCCACGCTCGCGCGTCTACGCGCTTGTCTCGGCGAAGCGCATTCCCGTCCACCATGACGGCTCGGCGCTGATCGCCCGTCGCTCGGAGCTTGACAAGTGGCTGCTGCGAGGAGGCGGGCGACGTCCGTAGGTCACGGATCGGTCCTCTCTGCAAGGCAAGATGAACAAGGTAAGAGAAAGGGGCAGTTAATGGCCAAGCTCACGAAAACGAGAAACCGGGTCAGTTCCGACGCCACAAAAAAGGCTGCTCGCGGAAGGGCCGCTGCGACTGTCCCTACGTGCTTGTCTGGGAACACCGAGGCAAGCAGTACACCGAAACGTTCCGCACCGCAGCAGAGGCCGACGAGGCGCAGGGCAAGCGCAAGGCCGGAGAGCGTCGCCCCACCTCAAAGGTGCATTTCGGCGACTACTTCGTCGAGTGGATCGAGTCCTATGCCGGTAGGACGGCACGCGGCTTTTCGGAGACGACGCGGCCTGAGTATCGACGGCCAATTGAGGCTTACGCGATTCCTCGCTGGGCGACGTGGAAGCTCGCCGAGATCGAGCCCGCTGACGTGCGGGAGCTATTTGGTTCGATGCGGCGCGACGACCAGACGACTGCCCAGATCAAAAAGCTGCGCGCCGCCCTGTCGGCGATGTTCGCAACCGCAGTTGACGACGGCTTGCTTAGATCGAATCCCTGCCAGGGGTCCGCATACCCGCGGGGCGAGGCAGCGAAAAGCCAGAAGACGACCGGGTCAAGGCCCTCAATCGCAAAGAGCTTGGGCTGCTGCTGGCCGCGCTGCCCGAGGACTGGCGACTGTTCTTCGAGTTCTTGGCAGCCACCGGCCTGCGGATCAGCGAGGCGGTCGGGCTGCGATGGGAACACATTGACCTCGGCGAGCATCCAAAGGTGCGGGTCCGCGAACAGCTTTACAAGGGGAAGCGCAAGCGCCTCAAGAGCAAGGACGGCAAACGCGATGTTCCGCTCTCCCCCGGCATGGCGCGACAGCTTCTAGCGCTGCGGCGGGACGGCTACCGAGGCCCCGAGTCTCCCGTCTTCGCGTCGAAGGCGGACACTCCCCTGCGGCCCGAAAACGTCTATCGCCGCGCCCTAGCCCCCGCTGCCATCGGAGTCGGGTTCAAGATCGAGGTGGAGGCGAAGGGCAAGAGGAAAACGCGGTCGGCCGTGTCCTTCCACACGTTCCGCCACACCTGTGCCAGCTTGCTCTTTGAGGCAGGCCGAAACGTGAAGCAGGTTCAGGCTTGGCTAGGCCATGCCGATCCCGGCTTCACCCTCAAGACCTACATCCACCTGCTGGACGCCGGGCTTGGCGGTGGCCTTGAAATCGATACCGGGGTCAAGCCGGGGTCAAGGTCGGGTCAAGGAATGACCCGGAAAGAGGCCGCAACGGATACGGCGGCCGAAGCCCAGAAACCGCTTGGGCAAGCGGAATACGGCGAACAGCCGCAAACAGCCGCAACCGCTTAACCGGAATCATAATCCGCGTGTCGGGGGTTCGAGTCCCTCCTCCGGCATCGCATCGCAGAGCGGAATGCAGTCGATTTGGCCCTCCACATGGCTCCAAATTGGCAGGGGGTGGCAAGGAAAGCGGCAAGGGTCTAGCACTGAAATGCCCGTGGAGGCGATGGGTATCATCGGTTGCGTGAAACCGATCCGCACCGACTTCAAGGGCTACGAGGGCAAGTACGTGGCGACCGACACCCGCACGGGCCAGGTCGTAATCGCCGACGAGAACCTGAAAGTCGTGCTCGAGAAAGCCCGCAAGCTGGATCACGTCGTCGTCGGCGGGCGGGTTCCCCACGCAGACGAGCCGATCTACGTCGGCCTTGGCTGAGCCGAAGACCCCCTGGCTCTATCCCTATCGGGAGGACCCCCAGCAGACGCGCTTGGGGCAGCCGGTGTTTCGGCCCTTCGTGCCCGTCTCGCTTGCCACGGACAACGCATCGACGCCCGAGCTAGAGGGACTGATCGACACCGGAGCAGACGCGATCCTCGCGAGCGACCTGCTGGCGGACGAGCTTGGCCTCGACCTGTCCAAACAACGAGGGTGAGGAACTGCACGCCGTCGGCGGGCGTACCGTCGTCGCCCGCTACAAGTCCGTCTCCCTGCGCCTACACCACCACGACGATTCCGGCGCTCGGTGCGAGTGGGAAGCCCCAGTGGGATTCGTAGATGGCTGGCACAGCTTCGGCCTGGTCCTGCTCGGCAACGTCGGCTTCCTCGACCACTTCACCGTCACCGCAAGCCGCTTCTCCCAGGCGGTCGCAGTCGAGGATCGCGACAGCCTTGATGATCGCTTCGGCGTCGTCATGGCTTAGCGCGATTCGCAGCCGACGTCCCCACCCCTAAAAACATCCGCGCGCCTATCTTGCGGCGGCTCGGTCCGGCTTGTACCGGTCATTGAGTTCGGCGGTCACGTCCTTTAGTCGGGCAAGCTCGGAGTGAACCCAGGGCGGTAGCTCCACGCGAAGGTGAAAGGCCACGCCGAGGTTGATGCACATGAACGCGCATTCGTACGCGATGGCATGGAGCAGCGGTGCGGCCGACGGGTCATCGCGATTCGGTCGGAGGTCGATGTGGTCTTTCGCGTGAGGTGGGCCGGTGAGCAGCGGCACTAGGCCGCGCACGTCGGAATGCGCATAAATGCTCAGCAGTTTCAGGTCTTCCGTTTTGCCGTACTTACGCGCGAGCTTTCCGACCGTGCCGAGCGGCTGTCCCTTGAGCCACGCTCACGCGTGCTGTCCAGACGGGTCCTCAAGCACCGCGCCGATTCGCAAATTCGCCTCGACGCAGCGTCGGATTGATGCCGCCGACTCCGGTACGTAACCACCCGAGATGAGAACCAGACCACTTCCGGCAGACCGGACCATCAGGGTCGATAGCGACATGGCGGCAATCTGCTGCGCGGGACCTGGCTCCAGATCCTCAATCTCCGTTTCGTTGTACTGCTGGATCACCTCAGAAAGGAAGTAGCCCATGTCCAGCACCAACCGCCGCACCTTGTCGGCGAGCCTCCAATTCGGCACATCTTCCGCGCTGACGAAAAGCTCGCGCTCCTGCTCCTTGAGCTTCCAATCCTTGGCGCTCGGTCGGCCAATTCCGAGGAAGTCACCTGACGGGTCGGGTTCGATCTCCATCGGCCTAAGTTAGCTCGACGGTCTGACGAATCTACAAAGCGAGAATGCCACCCCCCGATCGAAGACGCCCGCCGCGCCGCCGTGGTCAGTCGTACTTCAAGCTGGCAGCGCCGCTAGTCGAGCCAGAATGGACCCAGCAGCCGCCGCTCTAATCGGTGCATCAAGCGCGACCGCCAGAACCAGAAGCGAGAGCGATTGCATCGGGTAGTAACTGAAGCTGCTTTTGCCCTGTCTCGTCCCGCCGTGACGAACGAGTGTCGCGGGAGGAATGGGAGCAAAGAGAGAGACACCCGGAAAACCGTGCAGCCATCAATCCAGAGCTAGTGCGAGACGTTGAACCCTTCGCAAATCGAAGCTCTGAAGGGATCACCCTGCTCCAGGTCCACTTTGGCGATGAACATTGGCTTATTGACAGATACGTCTCAACGTGTGCCTTGTTTGAAGGCCGAGGAAGGCACGGCGAGCGGTGCGGGCCGCGCAAGCGAAGTTTGAGCGCGATCAGGAGAGGCTCGGAAAGAGCGCCGCAAAGCATTCGCAGACGCCCAGAACGAAGGACTCACCGTGCGCGAAATCGGCGTAGAGATCGGCCTCCACTGATGATCTGGCTGACGCGGGTGTGGATCTTCTCGAGGCCGGCGAACTCTTTGAACCGCTGGCCATTGTTCTACCGAGCTGGTTAGTCGGCCCACCAGTCCCGCCGACCCTCCACGTCTTCCCGCGGATTCTCGCCGAGGTTGGGCGCACCGAAGACGAGGATCTCGAGGCCCTCCGGCCCGGCCTCGTAGCCTCGCCACGTACCGGGCGGGACGCGCACCGCGTCCCATTCCTTGAGCTCGACGATCTCGTCGTCGAGCTTCATCCTCCCGCTCCCGCGCAGGACCACGTACACCTCCTCCTGCTTCTTGTGCGTGTGGCCGTACGGAAAGCGATAGCCGGGTGGGACGCGCTGGTAGCTCAGTCCGGATTTCTCGAGCTCGAGCGCCTCGGTCGCCATGCGGAACTCCAGGTCCGGCGCGCCGTCGAATCTGGACCCGAGATCCTCCAGGTCCTCCTTGAGGTTCCTGAGAGTGAACGGCACGGTGCAATCCTATGGCACCCCTGGCTGGGGTCGCCGGTCTGATGCGTTAAGGGGGATTTAGTGAGGCAGCGGAGCGCCGACGTGGCGGAACTGGGCGAGGGTTTCCTCCATCGCCTCGACCTCGGGGGCGACCATCTCGGGCCAGGGCTTATCGGGATGCTCGTCGAGCGTCTTGTAGCCGTTGCCGCTGATTACCGCTACGACGGTGTCGTCGGGGCCGAGTTTGCCCTCGTTGGCCAGCTTCATCGTGGCGGCGATCGTGGTGCCGCCTGCGGGCTCGGTGAGGATCCCCTCGGTGGCACCGAGCAGATCGAGGGCCTCGAAAATCTCGGGGTCGGTCGCGGTCGCCGCCGAGCCACCGCGCGAGGTCACCGCGGCGACCACGAGCGGGCCGTCGCCCGGGGCACCGATTGCCAGTCGAGTGGGCGGCCGTCTGTGGCCTCTGCTCCACGATCTCACCGCTGCCATCGAGTACCGCGGTGGCGATCGGCCCGCAGCCCTCAGCTTGGGCGATGTGAATCTTGGTCGCGGCGGTCTCCGCCATTCCTACCCTCTCCATCTCGCCCAGTCCCTTATGAACGCGTGAGGAGAGGGTCCCGCCGGCAGCCGGGATGACGAAGTGGTCGGGCGAGATCCAATCGAGCTGCTCGACCACCTCGAAGGCCATCGTCTTCGCCCCCTCGGCGTAGAACGGGCGCAGAGTGATGTTGGCGAACTGGACGCCGGTCTCCAGCGCCAGCTCGCGGCAGGCGCGGTTGGCTTCGTCGTAGTTGCCGTCGAGCTGGATCACGGCGGCTCCCAGCGCCCGGCAGGCGCGCGCCTTGCCGCGCTCCATGTTGCTCGGGATAGAAGACGTAGGCGGCGACGCCGGCCTTGGCTGCGAGCGAAGCGACCGCGGTGCCGACGTTGCCGGTCGAGACGCAGCCGATCTCCTCCTTGCCCAGCTCAAGCAGGCGGGCGACGGCCATCGAGACGACACGATCCTTGTAAGAGAGGCTCGGGCGCTGGGTGCTGTCGTCCTTGAGGTAGAGCTTGCGCAGGCCAAGCTCGGCGCCGAGCCGGTCGGCGTGGATCAGCGGCGTGCGGCCGCTATAGCGGCCGACCCGCGCCTGCGCCTTGGCGTCGACGATCGGCAAGCAGCTCTTCGAAGCGCCAGATGTTGAGCGTGGCGCTCGGCGATCGGCAGCTCGTCGATCCGCGCCTTGGCCAGCTCGTAGTCGTAGTCGACGTCGAGGGTCTGGCCGCAGCCGAGGCACCTGAAGGTGGTATCGAGAAGAGGGAGCCGAAGCTCACAGTCGTGGCAGACCAGCTCCGTCGCGCAGGAGCGGGTGCGCTGGTCGGCCGAGAGGCTCATCGCCCCTCAGTGCCCCCAGCTAGCGACGGCAGGCCGCCCGCCTTCGCGAATCTACCTCTCCGCTTCCCGGTGATGCGCCCGATCATGAGCGACGGTGTATAGCAGTTGCGGGCATATCGATCAATTATTCCTGGCTATGGCAGAGAGATCGGCTCTCCTCCAGCCGGAAATCCTACAGAGGCGTCCCGCCCGAGTGCGATCAGACAGCTCCTCCGCGATGTGCGGCGCGAAGGGCGAGAGGGCCCTGCGCCAGCAGGATCAGAGCGCTCGAGCAGGGCCTCGTAATCCTCGCCGCTGAGCTGCCCGCGCCGCTGCACGATCCGCTTCTCGTAGTCCTTGATCCGCTCCAGCAGCCGGGTGACGTTGCGCACCGCCTTGTGCATCTGCAGCTCCTCCAGATCGGCGGTGATCCGCTCCAAGCCGCTGTCGCACCATTTGCCCAGCCGCTCGCGGATGAAGGCGGTGTCGGCCGCCGCCTCCGCGTCCTCCGGCGCCTCGGCGGCAGCGGCGATGCGAGGCGTGGGTGTAGTCCCAGAGGCCGCGCAGGAAGCGCGAGGCGAAGCGCAGCGCGCCGTCGGTCCAGTTGAGGGCCTTGGCCGGGCCGGCCGCGTAGAGCACCGCGAGCCGCACGGTGTCGGCGCCGTGCTCGGCGACCAGCTCGTCGGGGTCGACGACGTTGCCGAGGTGCTTGCTCATCTTGCGCCCGTCGGCGATCACCATCTCGTGGAAGAGGCAGCCGGCGAACGGCTCGCCGTCCTCGAGGAAGGCGAAGGGCCCGATGTCGCGCAGGGCCTTGGTCACGACCCGCTGGTCGAAGACGAAGCCGCCGCTGTCGTTGCCGGCGACGAGCCGCTCGGACGGCAGCCAGCGCCTGCAGGTCGGGGTGGGTGAACATCTGCTCGTCGCGGTCCTCCGGCGGCACCGCGGCCGGAACCCAGAGCCAGAGCGCGTCGAAGTGGCAGTCGAGCGTGTCGGTCTCGCGCCTGTGCCGGACCGCCGCAGCTCGGGCAGGCCGCCTCGCAGGAAGTCGGGGCGCTCGGCCAGCGGGTTGCCCTCGCCGGTCGGCTCGACGTCGCGAGGCAGCACGCACCGGCAGATCCTCGATCGGCACCGGCACCACGCCGCACTGCTCGCAATGCACAACCGGGATCGGCGTGCCCCAGTAGCGCTGGCGCGAGATCGAGAAGTCGTAGGCGCGGTAGCGCGTCGCCGGCCGCGCCTGCGAGCGAGGCGGCCGAGCCGCCGCCGAGCGGCCTCGCCGGCTGCGCGGGGCATCCGTGCCGCGATCGCCTCGTCGGCCTCGTCGACGGCGGGAATGCCGAGCGCCGCGGTCGGCCCGAAGCGGGCATCGACCAGCGGCGAGACGAAGATCGGCAGCTGCCGCCCCCGTCGAGCCCGCGACCGAGGCGCCGGTGTCGATCACCGGCACGGCAGCGGCGTCGCGAGCGCTGCGCTCCCAGCCACCCGAGCGCAGCTCGTCGAGCTGCTCGGCGACCGCGGCGTCGGCTGCCCAGCGCTCGACCTCCGGGTGACGCGGCGAGAGCAGCACGAAGCGGGCCTCGGCCGACGGCGCTCCGCGTGCGGGGTGAAGACCTCGAGCGAGGTCGCCGTCCGGCTCGCGCAAGGTCGAGCTCGACCCCATCGCTTCGACCGAGGATGTAGCGCTGGGTCTTCAGCGAGAGCTCGTCCCAGTTCTGCGAGCCGCTCGAGGTTGCGGTCGTTCTCCTCGAGGTAGGGAGACATGCCGCAGGAACCAGGTCGGGCGGCGGATCAGCCGCACCTTGTTGTGGCAGCGCCAGCAGCGCCCGTCCTCGACCTGGAGCGCCGCCAGCGTCGTCTGGCAGGTATCGCACCAGTCGACCGTGGCGTCGTCGCGGTAGACCAGCCCGGCCTCGAGCAGGGTCAGGAAGAGCCACTGGGACCAGCGGTACTGGGCCTCGTCGGAGCTGTAGAAGGCGCGCTCGTAATCGAAGGAGAAGCCGAGACGCTGCATCTGACCGAGCATCCGCTCGCCGCAGCGCTCGACCCACTCGGCCGGCCGCGTCCGGCGCTCGATCGCCGCCATCTCGGCCGGCAGGCCGAAGGCGTCGAAGCCGAAGCCGAAGAGCACCGCATCGCCGCGGGCGCGCCGGAAGCGCGCGTAGGCGTCGCCGATCGAGTAGTCGCGAACGTGGCCCATGTGGAGGTTGCCCGAGGTGAACGGGCTCGATGGCTTGACGTAGACAGCCGCCTGCCCGGAGGCCGGAGCGGGCGTCTTGAAAGCGCCGCGCTCCGCCCATTCGGCCTGTCGGGCAGCCTCGATTTGGGCCGCGTCGTAGCTCGGCTTCGCGCTGCTCATCTGCCCGGAGTGTGCCACGGAACGTTGACCCCGGGCCAATGGGGTCTTATGCTGGAAATCAATGGTCAAACACCTTGAAGTATTCGAGTGACATACAAAAGCGTGCCGGTTGTGTCAAAGAAGTGGGAAAAGGCGCGAATGGGAGGTGTTTGGACGCTTCGGCGTCCGGGTGCGGACTTAGCTTGATTCGCGAAGAGATAAGGGCGGCCCCGGCGGTGCTTGCGACACCCCGGGGCCCGGCCGAGACCTGAAGAGGAGGTCCCAACATGAGTGAGGGTACGAAAACCGTCTTACCGGTAGAAGGGCGGCTGGACGAACGAATTGCCAGGCGGGCAATCGCCGCCGCTCAGGAGGCGACCGCCCGAGGATCGGGTCAGAGCCGGGCTGGAGGCGTTGATCGAGATGGCCGAGACCGATCCCGCCGCAGCCCGCTCAGCCCTGCATGAGCTGCGATCGGATCATCTACGACTGAGCCAGCTCGAGGCCTGGCTCGGCGGCGATCCCGACCGAACGACATTTGGCCTCGGCGCGGCGATTCAGCTTGCCGATGCCGAGCTGGCCTCCTCGGCCCCGGCGCTCGGCGACCTCGTTCCCGACCTGCTGCGGTGGCTGGAGGGCGAGTGGTAACCGAATGCCTGCACTGCCATTGAGGGTCGCGTAGACCAAGCAGGTCGGGGGATGCAGGGAGGACGACGAGGGGAGCGCACCTGAGTGCGTGACCCGAGGAGGACGACTGAAGACCCCGAGATGTGCCGGTCTACGCGGCCCTCAGGCGAACGTCCAGAGCTTGTTGCCGAGGAAGTTGAACGGCATCGCCACCGCGACGGCGATCGCCTGCGCGGGCAGCTCGCCCATCGAGGCGCCCCCACCAGCAGCTTCGAGCACGGCCAGGTTGATGCAGCAGCGCGGCGACGCTGACGGCGAAGAAGCGGGCCGCCTGGAAGCCGGCGTGGCCGTCACCGGCCCGAACGTCCAGTGGCGGTTCCAGAGGAAGTTGCTGGCGACGGCGACGCAGAAGGCGCCGATCGCGGCGACCAGGTGGTGCACGCCGAGGTCGCCGGCGAGCGACAGCGAAGACGGCGAGGTTGATCAGGTAGCCGGAGCCGCCGACGACGCCGAACTTGAGCAGCTGCACCAGCTCGCCGGGCGGCGTGCGGCGGCGCCGAGCGGTAGGCGAATTCAGTAGGCGCTCATCGGCTTCGCCCTCGGGCGGCGTCGGGCCATCGACGACGACAGCGTTGAGGCCGAAACCGGTCGGCAGCGTCGCGCAGCACATGGAAGGGAACCTGTTGGAGATGCGGCAGACACGTAGCGGATAAGCGTAAGGCGCTCCAGCCTACGACCGTTCCACCGGGCGGAACCGGGCGGCAGCCCCACCGGCTTCCTCGCTACGACCGGCTTGCTGACCACGTCGATCTCGCGGACCGGGCCATGCCGCTGTAGACGCGCCGCGAGCGTCATCGAGGTAGTAGACCGGACCGGGTCGGCGGCGAGCTTCCAGGTGACGATCGCGCGCGGCCGCCTGGCGCGCCGAGCTCCTCGGTGAGGGCGCGGAAGTCGGGCCGCTGCAGGTTGGGCGTCTGGGTGACGTAGACGTCGAAGGCGAGCCAGTAGGCGCAGAGGAGGACCGCGAGGACGAGCGCCGAGGCGGCGGGCGCCCGTCGGCGGCGAAGCCGATCGCGGCCGCCGCCACGCGAGCGGCACCAGGGCCGGCAGCAGGTTGCGCTCGACCATGTAGTCCTTGCCGACAGGCGCGGCGACCGCGGTCAGAGCCGACCACCCCGAGTCCGAGGACCAGGCCCAGCGGCGCGCCCGCGCCGCTCCCGCGCGCGCCCCGCGCGGCGACGAGCAGCAGTGCCGCAGCGATCAGGACGCACCGGGACCAGCGCGTAGCGCTCGCGCGGCGGCTCGGCGATCACGTGGCCCGTCTCGCCGACCAGGAAGCTGACGCCGGTCTCGAAGAAGCGGGTCGAGAGCGGGCTTTCTCGATCCAGCCGATGTGGGTCGGGTTGACCTGGGCGGTGATCAGCGGCAGCAGCGCCAGGCCGACCGCGACGACAGCCCCGACCGCCGGCAGCACGACTGCCGCCAGCTGGACCGCAGCGCGATCAGCAGCCAGAGCGCCTCGATCGCGACCGCGAAGACGGCGAAGTAGTGGCTGCAGAGCGCCAGCGCCGAGGCCAGCGCCCAGAGGGCCAGGTCGCGGCCCGTTCCGGTGCGCAGGGCCCGCACGAAGAAGAGCAGGCGAGCGCGCCGAAGAAGACCAGCAGCGCGTAGGAGCGGGCCTCCTGCGAGTACCAGATCAGCATCGGGTTGACGGCGACCAGTGCCGCGGCGATCAGGCCGGCGCGGCTGCTCGCCAGCTGCCGGCCGATCAGGTAGCGCGACGGGCACCGTGGCGGCGCCGAAGAGGGCCGTCAGCGAGCGCAGCCCGACCTCGCCGGTGCCGAAGACCTTCGCCCAGCCCCAGGCGAGCACGTAGTAGAGGGGCGGGTTGGACTCGCTGCGCCTTGACCGCGCGCAGCATGTCGGCGAAGCTGCCGGGGATGACCCGCGCGGCGGTGATCACCTCGTCGTGGTGGTAGCTCTGCACGCCGAGGCTGGCGAAGCGGACGGCGAGCGCCGAGCGCGGTCAGGCCGGCGAGCGCCCAGAGGACGGTCGATTGGGTGCGTTCGCCGATCAAGGAGTGCAGTGATTCTTCGGGCATCGGCCGGCGCGGCCCGAAGGACGGCGGCAGCGCCGCGGCGGAGGCGCCCCAGGCGCGGTTCGGTCTTGCGCCCGAGCTCGTAGGCAGAGCGTCGCCCCGCGGGCCAGCGCGCAGAACGTCGTCCAGGGTTTTCCGTAAGCGACGCGCCGTTGAGGCGCATCGCGTGGATGTAGGGCGTCCGGGAAAGCGGTAGCGCGTCGGCCAGCGGCGGCGAGGATTCGCAGCTTTCGCCCGCCGGCGAGGCGCACCACGGCCCGACCGAAGAGCGGGCTGCCGATCGCCAGCACGCCGACGCCCGGCACCTCGGGGTAGAGGCCGAGCGCTCCGAACACGTACCAGGAGGAGAGCGTGCCGAGGTCGTCGTTGCCGGGATAGCCATCCGGGGACGTGTCGTAGAGGCGGAGGGCTCGACGCACCGCTGCCTGGGTCTTGTAGGGCTGCCCCATCCAGTCGTAGAGCCAGGGGACGTTCAGGTTGGGCTCGTTGCCGAGCAGTGCATGGTCGGCGTGCGTGGCGCCAGCGCCGCCGTTGAGCTTGCGCAGGAAGCGGTCGAGACGGCCGACGGCGTTGGCGCGGCCACCGATCGCAGCGACGAGCCCGGCAGGATCGTGGGGCACCATCCAGGTGTACTGGATCGAGTTGCCCTCGGCGAAGCCGGCGCCGCGCAGGTTGTCGTAGCGAGGGACGAAGGCACCGTCTTCGAAGCGCGGCTCGACCTGGTGGCTGCGCGGGATTGAGGAGATTGCGCCAGTTGCCCGAGCGCGAGATGAAGGAGCGGTAGGTGCTCCGATCGCCGAGAGCGCGCGCCGCGAACTGGGCGATCGAGAAGTCGGCGATCGCGTACTCGAGCGTGGTCGCCGCCGAAGCCCAGACTGCGTTGGGGTCGCCGAACAACGAGTTGGCGTTGCGACGCCTGACGTCGAGGTCGAAGGGCACGTAGCCCAGCGCCCTGTACGGCTCGAGGCCCTGGCGCTGGACGTAGGTCGCCGTCGGGGCTGCTGCAGCCCTCGTCCGCACCTTTGACCATTGCCGCCAGCGCGGCTCCGGCATTGAAACGCCGGGCGCCGAAGGCGGCCGCCGAGGCGATGATCGCGTCGGCCGGATCGCCCACCATCGTCATGCTCTGGCCGTTGGCGTACGACCAGCGCGGCAGGCAGCCACTTTGCGCCGCACTGGCGAGCATCGAGGCAACGATGTCGCTCGCGCGGTGCGGCATCAGCATCGCCAGCAAGGGGATCTGGGTCCGGTAGATATCCCAGCCCGAGAGGTCGGCGTACTGGGTGCGGTCGCCGGCGTCATGGATGGCGCCGTCCATCCCCGTATAGCGACCGTCGGCATCGTCGAAGGTGCGAGGCGCAAGCAGGGCGTGGTAGAGCGCCGTGTAGAAGGTCTCGGTGTCGCCACGCCGGCCGCCGTCGACCCGGATCGAGGCGAGGGCGCGATTCCAGTCTGCCTCGGCCGTAGCGGCAAGCTGGCGAAATGACGTGCCACGGCTCTCAGCGGCGAGATTGGCCCGCGCGGCGTCGACGCTGACGAAGGAGACGCCGACGCGAACCGTGACGGCCCGGTTGCGCTCGGTATCGAAGCTGGCGTAAGCGCCAGCCTGGGCCGTCTCGGCTGCCACGTTCGAGGGTCGTTTCTGATCGAAGGTGACGGTCGAGCCGGGGGCCAGCGTCTGGCGCGTCCAGGTGCCGTAGGCGTCAAAGGGGCGGTCGAAGACAGCGGCGAAATAGATCCGGTAGCGGGGTCGCTGAGCGCAGAAATAACCGCTCGAAGCGGAACCCGATATCTCCCGCCCGGAGGGATCGATCCGCACTTCGGCGAGATCGTTGGCTTTGGCGCTGCCGCCGGCATCGATCAGGACGCTCGCGTGCGGTGAGCGAGGAAAAGTGAAGCGAGCCATGCCGGTACGGGTGGTCGCGGTCAGCGCGGCGTCGATCGCTCCGCCGCCCACTGGATTGAGACGGGTCGAGTAGAAGCCCGGGCCGGCGCGCTCATTCGCGTGGGAGAAACCCGGCTGGAAGCGGCCGCCGAGGCCGCCACCCGGAGCTGCCGGCGAAGCACGCATCGGCTCGGTCGTCGGCAGGAAGGGAAGGTCCCCGTAAAGCGCGCAGCCGGCGCCGCTGAGGTGGGTAAGGCTGAAGCCGCTGACGTGGCGGTCGCGGTAGTCGTAGCCACCGGAATGGCGATCGGCGGGGACCGTGTCGGGGCCCCACTGAACCATCCCGAAGGGCATCGTCGCGCCGGGAAAGTTATGACCGCCACCGAAGGTCCCGGCGCCCGGTTGGGTGCCGGCGAAGACATCAACGCGGTCGGCAAGACCCGCCCCGAGCGCAGCCTGAGGCGCGAGGCTGAGGACGAGCATCGCCCCCAGCGTCGTGATGGTGGCTCGCAACATCGGCACTACGTTAGGGGGCCGGCGTCCGCGCGCCCGGCGCGCCGGCCCGTGTGGCACGTAACCTTCCGGCTCCGATGCGGGCCGGAATCACCATTCTCGCCGTCCTCGCGGCCGCCGCAGTGGCAGTGCTCGTGGTCATCCCGGAGACCGAGACCGAGAGCGGACGGGCGGAGCGATCGCTGCTGCCTGGAGAGCCGAGCGTCGCGATCGTCTCCCCGCGCAACGGTGCCCGCCAGACGAGCAGGGCGGTCGTGGTCAAGACCAAGGTCCGCAACTTCACCCTGGCGCCGCTGCGCTTCGGCGGCGAACCACAGCTGGGCGAGGGCCATATGCGCTTCGGGCTCAATCGGGTGCCCGACTGCGTCGACCCGGTCAAACTCAAACGCGCCGAGGAGAGCCCACTCGGCCGCGGTCGCCTGGTCGGCGCCTCCTTCGACTTCCCACGTTACGCGGGTCCCAACGGCGTGCTCGCCGAGCGCATCGGATCAAGCGGCAGCTACTCGCCAGCGACGCGACCCGAGATCTACTACCGCGATCTACCGGCGGGCTTCTATCGGCTCGTCGTCACCCTCGCTCGTAACAACGGTGCCACCACGCCCTACCACGCGGTCACCAACTTCCAGATTCTCCTTCCTCCCGGCCACGATCAGAAACCTTGCCCGCGGGGCAAGGTCACCAGCGCCAAGGCCGCCGTCTTCGACTGAGTGCCCTGACAGGAGCCGATACTTCACTTTGTATAGTGGCCTAGATGGCCACTTATCGCCGCCTGATGGGTTTTCTACGGCCCTATCGCCGTCAACTTTGGGGCTCGCTGGTATTCGCCTGGGCGGCGATGGGGATGACCGTGCTGATTCCCTGGCTGATCGGCCGCGCGATCAACGCGATCGAGGCGGGTGAGCGGCCCGACCTGCTCCCCCTTGCCATCGCCATCGTCGTCGCCGGCGTCCTGCGACTGGGGCTGACGATGGTGCGCCGGGTCGTGGCCGGCAAGGTCTCGCTGGCTGTGGAGTTCGACCTGCGGCAGCTTTTCTACGCCCACCTGCAGCGACTCGAGCTGGGCTTCTTCGACGGACAGCAGACCGGGCAACTGATGTCGCGGGCGACCGTCGACCTGCAGTCGATTCGCTTCTTCCTCGGCTACGGGCTGATCTTCATCACCCAGAACCTGCTGACGATCGTGCTCGCCAGCGCGGTGATGTTCGCGCTCGAGCCCTGGCTGGCACTGGTGGCTCTCGCGCCGGCGCCCCTGGTCATCTACACCGCCTCCCGCTACAACCGCGTCTCCCGCCCTGCGGTACAGGAGGTGCAGCAGCGGCTGGCCGAGCTCACCGCCGAAGCGGAGGAGAACGTCTCCGGCGTCCGCATCGTCAAGGCCTTCGCCCGCGAGGAGCACCAGCTGCGTCGCTTCCGCAAAGCCGTAACCCGAGTCTTCGACCAGAGCGTCTACTCGACCCGCCTGCAGGCTTTCTTCTCTCCCCTGCTCGGTCTGCTGCCGCAACTGGGCATCGCCCTGGTGCTGTTGATCGGTGGCCGTCAGGTAATCGCCGGCGACCTCAGCCTCGGCGCCTTCACCGCCTTCTACACCTACGTGGCGATGCTGGCGGCGCCAATGCGGATGTTGGGGATGGCGTTGGGGATGGCGCAGCGGGCGATCGCCTCCGGCAACCGACTCTTCGAGATCCTCGACCGCGAGCCAAAGATCGAGAGCCCCCCGCGGGCCCAGCCGCTGCCAGCAGGCGACGGTCGCGTCGAGATGCGCGGCGTGTCGCTCCGATACGGCGAGGCGGCTGAGGCCCTCAGCGGAATCGACCTGGCGATCGAGGCCGGGCGCACCGTGGCGCTGGTCGGCCCTTCCGGCTCAGGCAAGACCAGCCTGGTGGCTCTGATCGCGCGGCTGTATGACCCGAACGAGGGTGGGGTGTCGATCGACGGGGTCGACGTCCGCGAGGTCGACCTCGTCTCGCTGCGCTCGGAGGTTGCCTTCGTCGGTGACGACAGCTTCCTCTTCAGCGCCAGCATCGCCGAGAACGTCGCCTACGCGCAATCGGACGCAACCCGGGAGGAGATCGAAGCGGCGGCCGGACGGGCTCAAGCCGACAGCTTCATACGGGATCTACCGGGCGGCTACGACACCGTCGTCGGTGAGCGCGGGCTGACCCTCTCGGGCGGGCAGCGCCAGCGGGTCGCGATCGCTCGCGCCCTGCTCGCCGATCCCCGCATCCTGATCCTCGACGACGCCACCTCCTCGGTCGATGCGACGACCGAGACGGCGATCAAAACCGGCTTGCAGGAGGCGATGGCAGGCAGAACCACGTTCGTGATCGCCCACCGCCTCTCGACCGTCTCGCTCGCCGATGAGGTGGTCGTGATGGACGGCGGCCAGATAGTCGACCGCGGCACTCACGCCGAGCTGCTGGAGGGGTGCAGCTTCTATCGGGAGATCGCCGAGCACGGCCTCGCCGACTCGGTCTTCCTGCAGCGCGACCTCGAGCGCCGTGAGGAGATGGCGAGACTGTGAAGCGGCTGTGGCAGATCGTCCGCGGCGAGGACCAGCGCGGCCGCAAGCTGCGCTGGATGATCGGCCTGCTGCGTCCCTATCGCGGTCGGGTGGCGCTGACCTTCATCGCGATGCTGGCCGCAACGGCCGCCGGCCTTGCCCCGCCGTACCTGGCCGGGCAGGCGATCGATGCCGGCATCATCACCGGTGACAGCGAGGCACTGACCGTGATCGTCGTCGCCTTCCTCGCCGTCGCCGTCCTCTACGCCGTCGCCACCTACGCCCAGACCTACCTCGTCGGCTGGGTTGGCACCCGCGCCCTGCAGGATTTGCGCGAGCGGGTCTTCGCGCATCTGCAGTCGATGTCGATTGGCTTCTTCACCCGCCGCAGCCCCGGCGTCCTTGTCAGCCGCATGACCAACGACATCGAGGCGCTCAACCAACTGGTCACCAGTGGCGTCGTCACGCTCATTTCCAGCGGGCTCACCCTGGTCGGGGTGATCGCGATCATGCTCGTCCTCGACTTCAAGCTGGCCCTCGTCACCTTCCTCACCTTCCCCCTGGTCGCCATCGCCAGCATCGTCTTCCGCATCGCCTCCCACGGCGCCTACCGGGCGACGCGGGAGCGGATCGCCGCGGTCACCGCCTACCTGCAGGAGACCCTGAGCGGGGTGCGGATCGTTCGCAGCTTCGGCCAGGAGCCTCGCCACACGGCGGCGATGACCGAGCTCAACGAAGCCAACCGCGAGGCGAACATGAAAACCGTGTACCTCAACGCCTCCTATTTCCCGGCGGTCGAACTACTTGCCGCAGCCGGGACCGCGGCGATCATCCTTTACGGCGGCGGTCAGGCGATCGACAAAGCGATCCAGATCGGCACGATCGTCGCCTTCATCGGCTACCTGCAGGTCTTTTTCCAGCCGATCCAGGAACTCTCCCAGCTCTACACCACCTACCAGCAGGGAATGGCGGCGCTCGACAAGATCTTCGAGCTGCTCGACACCGAACCCGACATGGTCGATGCCCCAGGTGCGATCGACCCCGGCGAGCTGCGCGGCGAGATCGAGATGGACGGGATGTGGTTTGGCTACACGGATGGGGATTGGGCGCTGCAGGAAGTCGACCTGCACGTCCCGCCCGGCCAGACGCTTGCCCTGGTCGGCGCCACGGGGGCCGGCAAGTCCACCTTGGCAAAGTTGGTCGCTCGTTTCTATGACCCCCAACGCGGCCGGGTGCTGGTCGATGGCCACGACCTGCGGGGAATCCAGCAAGGCGCCTTGCGCCGTCAGCTCGGGATCGTTCCCCAGGAGGGATTCCTCTTCTCCGGCAGCGTTCGCGAGAACATCGCCTTCGGGCGACCAGAGGCAACCTTGGCGGAGATCGAGGCGGCGGTAGCCACGGTTGGCGCCAGCGAGTTCGTTGCCGCATTGCCAGACGGGATCGACACCGAGGTCGGCGAGCGCGGCGTGCAGCTCTCAGCTGGACAGCGTCAGCTGGTCGCCTTCGCCCGCGCGCTACTCGCCGAGCCCCGCATCCTGATCCTCGACGAGGCGACGTCGAACGTCGATGTGCGGACCGAGAAGACGATCGAGAAGGGACTGGAGCGGCTGCTGGCGGGGCGCACGGCGATAGTTATCGCCCATCGCCTCTCGACCATCCGCCGCGCCGGCAAGATCGTCGTGCTCGACAGCGGTCGAATCGCCGAGGCCGGCAGCCATGACGAGCTGATCGAGGCCGGCGGCCCCTACTCGCGACTCTACGGCGCCTGGCAGGAAAGCTCGGTGGCTTAGCCCGGCCCGATACCGCCGGAGCTACCGCCACCACCGCCGGCAGACCCACCTTCAGTACCGCCCCCGACCCCAGCTCCACCGCCGGCGCTTTCTTCTTCTGCCAGCGGAGCTTCTTCGGGCGCGACTTCCGCTTCTTCTTCGGGCACGATTTCTTCGGCTTCTTCTTCGACTCCGCCGGAGCTTTCTTCACCGGCCAATCCACCCGCCGGAGCGCCGGGTGCTGGTGCAGCCGGGGCTTCCGCGCACTCTTCGAGGCCGAAGGACGTGGCTGCTGACTGGAAGGCGGTGAGCGCCGAAGAGGCTTCCGCTTCAGCGCTACTCAGCGCTTCTGCGTCTTCCCGCTCTGAGGCCAGCTCGACGTTCTCCTCCGCCTGGGCCAGCGCATCGGCGGCGGCGATGAATTCGGCATAGCCGGCGCTGTCGTCGCTGGGTGCGCCAAGGCCCTTGAGCCTCTCGACCATGCCGCTATAGAGGCCCGCGACCTGCGAAGCCTGACTTTCGGCATCGACGCTGGTGGACCCGACCGTGCCAACGGCGGCGTTCACCTCGGCGCAGATCCCATCGCCCTGGGCGATCAGCTCATCCTTGCTCAGCGCCGTCGTCGCTTCGGTCGTCTCGACGGGCGCCGCCGCAGTTGAATCACCATCATCGCCGCCGCCGCAACCGGCCATGGCGAGGACGGCGAATGACGAAACCACGAGTAGGCGCCTGAGGATCCCCATGCGACGCGAAGGTAGCAGAGCAGCTAGACGGGCTTTGCAGGGAATTTTTGCTGAAACTGCGCCCCAGGGACTCGAACCCCGAAATCCAGCTCCAGAGGCTGGCGTGTTGCCAATTACACCAGGGCGCAACGAACGGACTCAGGATATCCGGCGACGCCCGCCGGGTGTGGGCAGCTCTGCCCGCTAGGCGATCCCGCCCAGGTCGCTGTCGGGGTCAGCAAGCTTCTCCCGGGCACCGGAGACGTCAACTCCGCCGGCAAGCAGGCGGCGCGCATCGGCGAGGTCCTCGGAACGGCCGACGCTGAGCGCGCCGGCAACCTTGCCGTCCTTGAGGTACCAGAGCGAGAACTCCTCCCCGTCGCGGTCGCCGCGCCAGATCTCCTCGTCCCAATCCTTCGCCGGGCCGACGTACTCGAGGCTGGCCCAGTCGGCGAGGTCACTGAAGAAGTAGGGCACGACGTCGTAGTCGCGGTCCTCACCGAGCATGTTGCGGGCCGCGTGCATCCCCTGCTGCATCGCCACGTCCCAGTGCTCAACCCGGATCCGCCGGCCGTGGACGACGCTGTCATAGGAGCAGCAATCGCCGGCCGCGAAGATGCCGTCAACAGAGGTCGCCAGCTTCGAGTCGCAGAGGATGCCGTCGTCGACCTCTAGCCCGGCCCGCTGGGCGAGCATCGCATCGGGGCGCACGCCGGCGCCAACGATGACCGTGTCGCACTCGATCGCCTTGCCGCTCTTGGTCAACACTGCCTTGACTCGGCCGTCACCCTCGAACGCCTCCAGCTCCTCGCCGCCATGAACACTGACGCCGTGCGCTTCGAGCCGCCGCTGGAACCAGCGGCCGGCGTCCTCGCCGAAAGTCCGCGAGAGCGCCACGTCCTCCATCATCACAATCGTGCACTTGACGCCCTTGGCGGTCAGCGAGGCGGCGACCTCGGTGCCGATGTAGCTACCGCCGATCAGGACGACGTGCTCGGCCGCCTCGGCGTCGGCCCGGATCGCATCGGAGTTGCCGAAGGCGCGCAGGTAGTGGATCCCCTCGTTCTCGGCGCCCTCGACGCGCAAGATGTTGACCATCGCCCCGGTGGCGAGCAGCGCTTTGCCGAAGCCGACATCCTCCCCGCCCTGCAGCTTCGCCGTGCGGGCGGCGGGATCGAGCGACATCACGTTGATCCCCGTCCGCAACTCCACCGCGTTCTCCTCATACCAGGCGGGCGAGTTGACGTAGGCATCCTCACGCCCGGCCTCACCGCGCAGGTACTCCTTCGAGAGCGGTGGTCGTTCGTAGGGCGGCTCGGGCTCGCGCCCGACAAGCAGGATCGAGCCCTCCGCCCCGCGCTTGCGAAGCTCCGCTGCGCATTGGGCGGAGGCTAGGCCGCCACCGACGAGCAGGAAGTCGACCTCGCGGTCGGCCACGCTCAGCCGGTTCCGTTGCCGCCGGGGGCCGGGCCGAAGAGATCCTTGATGTCCTCCTCGCGACCCGGATCGAGCACCGCGAGCACCTCGTCGCCCACCTCCAGCACGGTGTCGGCATTGGGCACGAAGCCCTTGCCTTCGCGCAGCACCGAGATCAGCAGGCTGCCTTCGGGCATCGAGAGGTCTCCGACCCGCCGCCCGGTCACGCCCGAGTCCTTGCCGAGCAGCATCTCGATGATCTCCAGTTGCTCCTCCTGCAGGTCGAGCAGGTGAACGAGGCCGTACTCGGGAATGTCGTGCTCGAGCAAGCGCAGGATCAGGTCGGTGGCGGAGACCGACGGCTTCACCCCGAGCAGGTCAAAATGGGGCCGGTTGCGAGGGTTGTTGACCCGGGCGATGATCCGCTCGACCTCGTACTTCTCACGGGCGACCTGGCAAATCAGCATGTTGTCCTCGTCGTCACCGGTCACGGCGATGACCATGTCGGCCCGTTGGATGCCGGCGCGCTCGAGGACCCAGAGCTCGGAGGCATCGCCGTAGGTGACGTTGTGCTCGAGCTCCTGCTCAACCGTCAGGTAGCGGCGCCGGTTGCTCTCGATCACGGTCACCTCGTGGTTCTTTTCGAGCAGCTCGCGGGCGAGATTCCAGCCGACCTTCCCGGCACCGACGACGATGATGTACATCAGGCAGCGGGCTCCCGCGGCGCGCCTTCGCGAACGGCGCTCTCGAGCATGTCGATCGCGACTCGCGTCGGGCAGATCGTGTGCAGTCCCTGCTGGCGGTACCACTCGGCCCGCAGCGGGTCGAGGATCCTCGCGATCACCGTCGGCACCTCGTAACGCCGCTGGGCAATCTGGGCGATGACGATGTTCGTGTTGTCGCCGTTGGTCGCGGCGATGAAGGCATCAGCGTGCTCGATCCCGGCAGCAAGCAGAGCGTCGGTCTCGAGGCCGGTGCCGACGGTGAAACGTCCGCCGAGGTCCTCCCAGCCCTTGTCGAGCCCCACCTCGAGCCTGGTGTGGGACTCGGGGTCCTCGTCGAGGCAGGAGACCTCGTGCCTCTCGCTCAGCATGGTTCTGGCTACAGACGATCCGACCCGCCCGCAGCCAACGATCAAAATGAACATGAGTCGGATACTAGATGGAGGGCGCGCCCTCCGGAGGAGCCGTGAGGAGCACCTGGCAAGGCGCCTTCATCAGCACGTACTCGGTCGCGGCGCCGATCTCGGCTGGCTTGGCGGCGCCGATCCCGCCCAGCCTCGCGCCGCCGCGGATCTTCGTCGGTGGCTCGCCGCCGATCACGATCGCCTCAGCGGCGCTGTGCCGCGCTGCCTCGATGATCCCGGCGCCGACATGGCGGGCACGAATCGTCTCCGTGCTGACCGCCACGTCCTCGTACTCCTCCGCCACGTCGCGAGCGCGCTCGAGTGCCCGCCGTGCCGCTTCCTCCTGCTCGGAGGGTAACTCGGCCTCGAGCGACACCGAGAGGGGGACCTCGACCACATAAACGAGCGTGAGGCGCGCCTTTTCCCCCACCCCGGCGGCGTTCTCGCTCTCGGCAGCGGCGAGGCGACCCGCGGTGGCGACGATGTCGTCGTCGAGCTCGGTGTCAAAGACCGGCACGAGCAGGCTGCGGTAGGAGATCTCAGGCACCTGCTTGGTCAATGCCCGCTCGGTCACCGACACCCTGCGGGTCAGCGAGGTGCCCTCGAATACCTTGCGATAGATGACGTAGAAGAGCAGGCCGAAGACCATCCAGCCGCCCCCCACCCAGCGCGCGGTGTCGTGCAGGACGAGCACACTGAGAAAAGCCAGCACACTGAGCAGCGCGGCGAAAAGCGTCGGCACGGGGATCTGCGCGTTGCGCCAGGGGAAGCTCCAGGGGACACGGAAGGGCCGCGGCCGCGCGGGCTCCGTAACCCGCAGCCCGAGAATCGAGAGGTGGGCAATCGTGATCGCCAGCATCGCCCCGAACGCGTAGAACCCGGCCAGGAGCTTGACGTCGGTCGGGAGAACCAGGCCGATGGCGATCAGGCCCGAGAGGACGATCGCCACCTGCGGCGTCGCGTGGCGGCTGTTGAGCTTGCCCAGCCAGCTGGGGATCTGGCGGTTGATTGCCAGCGTGTAGATATGGCGGGAGACGCCCAGCATCGCCGTCGTGGTGGCCCAAAACAGGACCGGCGCCGCGACCAGAGCGACGATCCACCGCATCGAATCGGCCACCCAGGCAGGGTCATAGGCGGAGACGACGCCGAGCACCGGGGCCTGGACGAACTCGTTGCCGAGTGCGGTCTCCGGCCCTTCGGGACCGACGACCACCGGCACGGCCATCAGGGCGATCGCCGCCATTCCGGCGTAGACGAGCGGGACCGCGACCGCGCCCAGCGAGACGATCCGCTTCAGATCGCGCGGGTGCACGTCGATGTCGGGGGCAAGGTCGGAGGCGGCCTCGATGCCGGCGTAGGCGAGCATCGCGATTACCGACGCGTAGACGATGTCCTCGATGCTGGGATCGGTGAAGAGGTGGATCTGGTCGGTGAGACGATCCGGATGAAAGACGGCGAGAACCCCGACCACGATCACCGCCATCTGCAGGGCGATGTCAGCCAGGGCGAGAACGCTGAGGGTGCGCTCGCGACCGCGGCCGGTGATGTTGAGGATGTTCAAGCCGCAGGCGGCGACGATGACGGCGACGGCGACGGCGATCTCGCGCCAACCCGTGGAGAGATCCGAAGCCACGGGCTCCAGGTAGTGGGGCACTGAGATCGCCGCCAAGGCCGCGACGATCAGGTAATCGATCAAGATCGCCCAGCCGGCGATGAAGGCGATCAGCTCGTTGAAGGCGTGACGGGCGAAGCTCGAGGAGCCGCCGCGTTCGCGGATCATCGCGCCACCCTCGACATAGCTGAGCGTGGTCAGCACGAACATCAGGCCGGCGGCGAGGAAGATCAGCGGCGTCAGGCCGAGGCCACGATCGGCAACGACGCCGAGCGCGAAGTAGATCGAGAAACCGACGGCCGAGTAGACGGCGACGAAGAGACCGGGAACGCCGACGCCGCGCCGCAGCAGCGGCTCCAAGCGCGCGCGCGGCTGACCCCCGTCGCTCACCGGCCCATCCGCGCCGAGAGCCAGAGTCGGCCGCCGCCGACGGCGAGGAAGGCGATCCCCATCAGGAACCCGACCGAGGCAGGACCGCCGCCCGCGGCGAGGGTGGCGACGAGCAGGACGCCGCCGAGGAGCGAGGAAGACGAGTGAGAGGAGCCGGACCGAACGCTGGTACATCCGCAGGCGATTCTAGGCCGGGGCCTAGGCGAGCGACGGAGCCACCTCGGCACCCCGCCGGGCGCCTTTCTCGGAGACGACGATGACCCGGCAGGGCCGCTCGCCGAGCACCGTCTGCAGGGTCTTGTCGTAGAGCGGCTTGCCGTCGCGGTAGCGCAGCCAGACGACGACCGCTGCCGCGTTGATCAGCTTCGCCTCGTCGGAGATCGAGTAGCCCGCCTGGCCCGGCCGCACCCGCTCGACGTGCCCGGTCACCCGCTGCCCGCCGATCAGCTTCGCCTGCTCGATCTTGCTCTGCGCCTCGGCTTCCCGCTCGCGCATCTCGGCGTCCAGCGGCAGGTTGGTCGGCACGGTGAGCAGGGAGTGGATGTGGATGCCGCGGCGGCGCTTGGAGGCGAGCTTGACCGCGGTCGCGACCATCTCCTCGGAGAACGGCTCGTCGTCCTCGAAGGCGACCATGACGCTGCGGTACTCGATCTCCTCGACGCCCAGCGGCTCCGGCGTGACCACTTTGACGGTCTCGGTCAGCGGCAGCTTCTGGTTGCGGCGGTAGAGGACGTAGACGGCGATCGCCGAAGACCATCCAGCCGAGGCCGACGACGAGCGTACGCGGATTGAGCGCCATCACGACGATCCAGGCGCCGAAGGTGCCGAGCCCGCCCAGCACCGCGCTCAGCGGCACCTCGACTCCGAAAGCGCGGAAGTTGAGCGGCGGCTTCCACGGGCGCTCGTCCGCCGAGTTACGGCGCCGCAGCTGGATCACCGAGACGTGGGCGATCGTGAAGGAGAGCATCGCGCCGAAGGAGTACATCGTCGCCAGGAAGTCGGTCTGGCCCGGGATCAGGGTGATCATCGCCATCGCCGGAGAAGACGAAGATCGCGATGTAGGGGGTGCGGTAGCGCGGGTGGACCTGGCGCAGGCCCTCCGGCAGCTGGCGGTGCTGGCCCATCGAGTAGGTGAGGCGGGAGACGCCGATCAGGCCGGCGTTGGTGGCGATCAGCAGGATCACCGCGGCGAGGATGCCGACGTAGAAGCGCAGCGCTTCGGTCATGCCCGCGCCGAGGCCGAGGTTCTCGACGATGCCGAGGATCGGGTCGTTGGCGAACTCGGTGCCGAGCGCGGTCGCGTAGTTGCCGGCGGCGTCCTGGGTGACCGGCATCGCCGAGAGGGCGACGATCGGGATCAGCAGGTAGAGGCCGAGCACCGCGGCGACCGTGAGGCCGACGCTGCGCGGGATCGTCCGCGCTGCGTCCTTGGCCTCCTCGGCCATGTTGGAGATCGTCTCGATCCCGGTGTAGGCGATCATCCCGACCGCGATGCCGAGGGCGAAGTCGCTCCAGGTCGGGGCGACGCCGAGGTGGACGTTGTCGATCAGGATCTCGGGGCTGAGCACGAGGACGACGCCGATTCCGACCAGCACGACCTGGGTGGCGAGGTCGGCGACGGCGAGGACGAGGTTGAGCTTGGCCGACTCCTGCGAGCCGCGGATGTTGAGCAGTGCCAGGGCGACGATCACCACCGCGCCGGCGATGATGTCGCCGGGGCCACTGCCCGAGCGGCTCCCAGAAGACGGCCAGGTAGTGGGGCACGAAGTAGGCCGAGATCGCGACCGTGATCGTGTAGTTGAGCATCTGCCCCCAGGCGGCGATGAAGCTGACCAGCTCGTTGAAGGCGTGGCGGGCGAAGCTGGAGGAGCCGCCCGCCTCCGGGTACATCACCGTCGCCTCGGCGTAGGTGGCGGCGGTCGCGGCGAAGATCAGGCCGGAGATGACGAAGGCGACCGGGGTGAGGCCGAGGGCGAAGGCCGCGGTGACGCCGAGCGCGTAGTAGATCGAGGAGCCGACGTTGCCGTAGGCGGCGGAGAAGAGCGCGCCGACGCCGTGCACGCGGCTCAGCGATTCGTCTCTGGGAATCCGCTGCGCCATCGATCAGGTGAAGAGAGAGGTCACTCAGGCCGAATATACGGACGCCGCCGGTGCCCGCTGCACGTGGGCGCGCGTCAGCTCGGCCGGGCGAGGCGCAGCCGCAGAGGGCAAGCGTCAGCTCGAGCTCCTCGCGCAGCAGCTCGAGCACCCGGCGGGCGCCGGCCTCGCCACCCGCCGCGAGGCCCCAGAGGGCGGGCCGGCCGACGAGCACGGCGTCGGCGCCGAGAGCGAGCGCGATCGCGACGTCGACGCCGCGGCGGATGCCGCCGTCGACGAGCACCGCGCCCCGCCCTTCGACCGCGTCGACCACCTCCGGCAGCGCGTCGGCGGTGGCCAGGCAGCGGTCGAGCTGGCGGCCGCCGTGGTTGGAGACGACGACGCCGGCGGCGCCGTGCTCGACCGCAAGCGCCGCGTCCTCGGCGGTCAGCACGCCCTTGACCAGCACCGGCACCGCGGCAATCGGCGGCGAGCTCCTCGAGGTAGGCCAGCTCAAGGCCGGGCTCCATCAGCTCGAAGGTCTCCTCGATCGTGACCGCCCGACTCGAGCCGAGCGCCGCCTCGACGCTGGGCACGCCGAGCTCCCTCGGGAATCTTGAACCCGGTGCGGCGGTCGCGCTCGCGGTTGCCGCCGCGCGGCGCGTCCACGGTGACGACGATCGCCTCGAAGCCGCACTCGACCGCCTCCTCCATCAGCGCCCGGGTCACCCCCTCGTCGCTGAAAGCAGTAGAGCTGGAACCAGCGCCGCCCGCCGGGCGCCGCCTCGGCGACCGGCCGCGGCAGCATCGTCGCCAGGGTCGAGAGGCACATCACCGTCCCGGCAGCGGCCGCCGCCCGCGCCATCGCCACCTCCCCCTCGGGGTCGACCAGGCGCTGGTAGGCGACCGGCGCGACCAGGATCGGCATCGAGACCTCGCCGCCGAGCACCTCGCCCGCGTCCGCCACTCGCTCAAGCCCGGCCAGCATCCGCGGCCGCAGCCGCCAGTGCCCCCAGGCGGCGACGTTCTCCCGCAGCGTCAGCTCGTCGCCGGCCCCGCCGAAGAAGTAGCCGGCACGCCGGCCTCGAGCTTCTCGGCGGCGGCGCGCTCGAAGTCGGCGACGTTGACGAGATCCTCGATCACGGACGCGACCCTAGCAGCGCTCGCGGTCGAGCGTTCGAAGCCGCATAGCGGCACAAACCTCAACCGCACTCACGTCAAGCTGCTCGCGAAGGAGGGGCGAGGTGCCCCTCCCGCGCAGCGGCGTCACTTTTTCGCCCCCACCGCCTCCGCGGCAGCTGACCGGCGTCGGCGGGCGAAAACCCAGCGAGCGGGAGGGGCACCCCGCCCCTCCCCTGCCAGCGTCTTAGAAGTGGACGATCGGGATGATCAGGATGGCGACGATGTTCGCCACCTTGATCATCGGGTTGATCGCCGGCCCGGCCGTGTCCTTGTAGGGATCGCCGACCGTGTCGCCGGTGACCGAGGCTTCGTGGGCCGGCGAGCCTTTGCCGCCGTGGGCGCCGTCCTCGATCAGCTTCTTCGCGTTGTCCCAGGCGCCGCCGCCGGCGGTCATCGAGATCGCGGCGAAGAGGCCGACGACGATGACGCCGATCAGCAGGCCGCCGAGCGCGTTGACGCTGAGCAGGCCGACGACGACCGGGATCACGATCGGGATCAGCGACGGGCAGGATCATCTCTTTCTGCGCCGCCAGCGGTGACGATGCTGACCGTTTTCCCGTAGTCGGGTTTTTCGGTGCCCTCCATGATCCCGGGGTGCTCGCGGAACTGCTCGCGCACCTGTTCGACGACCTGGCCGCCGGCGCGGCCGACCGCCTCGATCGCGAACGCCGCGAACAGGTAGACCATCATGCCGCCGATGATCAGCCCGATCAGCACGTCGGGGCTGGTCAGGTTGAAGAGGGCTGTTGAGGTCGAACCCGGTCGGCGCCTCGTCCGCGAGCTCGCTCTTGAAGGCGGCGAACAGCACCAGCGCGGCGAGCGCGGCGGAGCCGATCGCGTAACCCTTGGTGACCGCCTTGGTCGTGTTGCCGACCGCGTCGAGCGGATCGGTGACGTCGCGCACCTCCTCGGGCAGCTCCGCCATCTCGGCGATGCCGCCGGCGTTGTCGGTGATCGGCCCGAAGGCGTCGAGGGCGACGATCAGGCCGCAGAGCGAGAGCTGCGCCATCACGGCGATGCCGATGCCGTAGATCCCCGCCAGCTCGTTGGCGCGCGAGGATCGCCAGGGCGAGGACCAGCGCCGGGGCGGCGGTCGACTGGAAGCCCTGGGCGAGCCCCTGGATGATGTTGGTCGCGTGGCCCGTCTCCGAGGCCTTGGCGATCGACTTCACCGGGCGGAAGCGGGTCGCCGTATAAAATTCGGTGATCACGAAAAGCAGCGCCGTCACGGCGACGCCGATCACGGCGCAGAGCCAGAGGTCGGTGACGGTCACCGCGTCGGCGGCGGTGCTGAGCGCCGAGCCGCACCGGATCGCTCATCATCCAGTCGGTGATCGGGTAGAAGGCCGCGATCGAGAGGATCCCGGCGAGCGATCACGCCCTGGTAGAGCGCCCCCTCGACCCGATCGGTTTTGGTCCGCACCGAGAGCGCGCCGATGATCGAGGCGATGATCGCGACGCCGCCGATCACCAGCGGGTAGATCGCGACCTCGCGGACGAATTCGCCGCCAGCGCCGGTGAAGGTGAGGACGCCGAGCAGCATCACGGCGACCGAGGTGACCGCGTAGGTCTCGAAGAGGTCCGCGGCCATGCCGGCGCAGTCGCCGACGTTGTCGCCGACGTTGTCGGCGATCACGGCCGGGTTGCGGGGATCGTCCTCGGGGATCCCCGCCTCGACCTTGCCGACCAGGTCGGCGCCGACGTCGGCGGCCTTGGTGAAGATGCCGCCGCCGAGCCGGGCGAAGACGGAGATCAGCGAGCCACCGAAGCCGAGGCCGATCAGGGCGTCGACGGCCTCCTTGTCGGTGCTGCCGGTGAGCGACGAGGATGCCGTAGTAGCCGGCGACGCCGAGCAGGGCCAGGCCGACGACGAGCAGGCCGGTCACCGAGCCGCCCTTGAAGGCGACGTCGAGCGCCGGCGGAACGCCACCGCGGGCCGCCTCGGCGACGCGGGCGTTGGCGCGCACCGAGAGGTTCATGCCGATGAACCCGGTCGCGCCCGAGAGGACGCCGCCGATCACGAAGCCGATCGCGGTCTGGTAGTCCTGCAGGAGCCAGAGCACGACCGCGATCGGCACCGCGACCGCGGCGATGATCGTGTACTGGCGGTTGAGGTAGGCCTTTGCGCCTTCCTGCACCGCGCCTGAGATTTCCTGCATGCGCTCGTTGCCCGGCGACTTCCTGAGCAGGCGCTGGGTGATGATCAATCCGTAGAGAACTGCCGCCCCCGCGCAGACAAGCGCAACGACGACTCCGTAGTCGGTCAAGAAGCTGGTCAAGTTCGGTTCCTCCGGCTGGTTTTAGCGGCGCGGGAGTCTATATGTGGGCGCGGCGGCGGCGTCCTGCCCTGAGCCGCAAACGCGCTCAGGCAGCCTGTTTGGCTGCCGTGTAGGTGCGGTGGGTCTCGCGGACCGCATCCCGGTAGACGTCCTCGATCGCGATACCTGCGTCGAGTGCCTCGCGTGCTCGCTGGGCACCGTTGCGCTCCGGCAGCTGCGGGCTCGATGCCCAGGGCTGAGCGCGCTGGCTGCGGTCCACTCGAGCACCTCCTCGAGCGCCGCCCTCGCCTCGACCTCCTTGCCGCGGCGGAAGTCGATCAGCTTGCCGCTCATGCCGTGACGGATCGCCCGCCAGAGGTTCTCCTCGATCTCGCGATCGCGCAGCGGCGCGCCGGCGCCTTCGTAGCCGTGCTCGTCGTAGTCGAGCGCCGTCTGGGCGATGCAGGCGGCGATCAAGCGCGGCGAGGCCGAACGACTCCTCGCCGCGGGTCTGCGCGTCGCAGATCCGCACCTCGACCGTGCCGAAAGCGTGGTGGGGGCGGACGCTCCACCAGAGCTGGGTCGACTCGACGGCGCTGCCGGTGCGTTCCAGCAAGCCGACGAACTCGGCGTAGCTCTCCCAGTCGAGGAAGGGACTGGGGATGCCGCAACGCGGAAAGGTGCGGGTGAAGATCTCGGTGCGAACCGTGTGCAGGCCGGTGTCGCGGCGATCGAGGAAGGGCGAGTTGGCCGAGGCGGCGAGCAGCAGTGGCAGCAGCTCGCGCATCCAGTCGCAGACCGCGATCGCCCGGTCGGCGCCGCGCACGCCCATGTGGACGTGCAGGCTCCAGGTGTTGTTGCGCTGGGCGACCCAGCCCAGTTCGTGTCGCAGCCGGTTGTAGTGGGGCGTGTCGATGATCCGCTGGTCGAGGTAGTCGGCCCATGGGTGCGTCCCCATCGCCGCCAAGCCCAGGCCCATGCCGTCGGCAAGCTCGAAGAGCCGGGTGCGCCGCTCCCGCTGTGCCTCCATCGCCGCCGCGAAGGTCTGCCGACCGCCCGGAGCGGATCTCGATCTCCGAGGCGATCAGCTCGCCGGCTGCCGACTCCGCCAGCACCTCGTCCTTCTGGCAGGCGGCGTAGAGGTCCTCGAAGCGATGCTCCAGCTCCAGCGTCGCTGGATCGAGGATCGCGAACTCCTCCTCGAGGCCGATCGTGAAGTCGGTGGATGACTCGAATCTCTCCCGAGCCAGGTCGAGGTCCAGGGACAAGGGTCCAGCGTCTTCCTAGGTCAGATAGAAGTAGAGCGCGTAGAGCAGGTCGACCGCGGGGCTGGAGGTGTGCACCGTCACCTCTGGCGGCACCTGCAGCAGCTGCTCGGAGTAGTTGAAGATGATCTTCACCCCGGCCTCGACCAGGCGATCGGCAACGGCCTGCGCCGAGGCGGCGGGGACAGCGAGGACGCCGACGACGATCTCCTGCTCGGAGACGACCGCCTCGAGCTCGCCGAAGTCGCGCACCTGCAGGCTGCCGACCTCGCTGCCGACCACATCGGGGTCGATGTCGAACATGGCGACGACCTCGAAGCCGTGGTCGGCGAAGATGTCGGAGCTGGCGATCGCCTGGCCGAGGTTGCCGGCGCCGAAGAGGGCGATGTTGTGCTGGCCCGAGGTGCGCAGGATCTTGCGGATCTCCGCCACCAGCGAATCGACGTTGTAGCCGACCCCTCGCTTGCCGAACTTGCCGAAGCCGGAGAGGTCGCGGCGGATCTGAGTCGGATTGATGTGGGTGTAGTCCGAGAGTTCCTGCGAAGAGATCGTCTCGCGGCCCATCTTGCGCGCCTGCGTGAGCACCTGCAGGTAGCGGGAAAGGCGCGCCGCGACGCCCAGCGACAGCCGCTCGCCGTCGCCGATCAGTCCACCTGGCACCCCGAGATCCTCCACGGCCTCCTCAATCATCGGCCCCCACAGTATCGAGCCGCGCACGAACGGAGGTTTGGTCAACGACCAGCTCCGCGACGACCTCCCCGTTCAGCTCGAGCACGGGTATGCGCTCCAGCATGCCCCGTAACAGCTCCTCATCGCTCTCGATATCGATCTCGTGCAGCTCGAAGCGGTAGCCCTCGCCATGCAGCGCGACAAGCTCTTCCAGTGCCTGCTCGCAGAGGTGGCAACCCGGCCGCGAATAGAGGACGACTTGAATCACAGGCGTGCAAATGCATCGTACGCAAGGTACTCGGGGTAGGGAAGGGACTCGGCATAGCGGGCAGCGGAGCCGATCATCGCTGCGTTGTCGGTGCAGAGCTCCAGCGGCACCAGCTTCAGCCGCACACCCTGCTCCTCGCAGAGTGCGGCGACAGCCCCACGCAACGGTCCGTTCGCGGCGACCCCACCTCCCAGCGCGACCGCCTCCCACTTGCCCCGTTTCAGGGCTCGCTTCAGTTTCGCCGTCAGCTGCCCGACCGCCGCCTTCTGGAAGCTCGCGGCGAGATCGGCACGTCGCTCAGTTACTCCCTCCGGACCAAGGTCGCGGCAGAGATAGACGAGCGCCGTCTTCAGCCCGCTGAAGCTGAAGTCGAGGCCGGGGTCGCGGGCCATCGCCACCGGCAGCTCGAAGGCCTCGGGATCCCCGTCCTCAGCCAGCTTCTGCAGCGCCGGCCCACCGGGAAAACCAAGGCCAAGCAGGCGGGCGACCTTGTCAAAGGCCTCACCGGCGGCATCGTCGAGGGTCTGGCCGAGCACCTCGTGATCAGCGTGATCGCGCACTCCTGCCAGCAGGGTGTGGCCGCCGCTCGCGACCAGACAGAGGAAAGGCGGCTCGAGCGGCTCCGGGGCGAGGAAGTTCGCGGCAACGTGCCCCTGCAGGTGGTCGATCGGGATCAGCGGCAGCCGCCGCGGCGCGGCGATCGCCTTGGCGGTACTGAGCCCAACCAGCAATGCCCCGATCAAGCCGGGGCCTGCGGTGACCGCAACGGCATCGATCTCGTCAAGCGAGACGCCGGCTGCGCCCAGCGCTGAGTCGACTACCGGTATGGCTAACTCCAGATGTCGGCGCGAGGCCACCTCGGGGACGATCCCTCCGAACTTCGCGTGGGCCTCGTCCTGGGAGGAGATCAGGTTGGAAAGGATGTCCGCGCCGTCGACGACGGCGGCGCAGGTGTCATCGCAGGAGGTCTCGACGGCGAGGATCACGAGTGCGCGATCCCTAGCCCAGCCACATGATCAGGGCGTCCTCGCCGTTGTCCTGGTAGTAGCGAGGTCGCACACCGGCCGAGCGGAAGCCGAGTTTCTCGTACATCGCGATCGCGTCACGGTTGGAGACCCGCACCTCGAGCGTGAAGGGAAGCTCATCCCCAGCCTCTGCGAGAAGCTGCGAGATCAGCCTGCTGGCGACCCCTTGACGGCGCCGTTCCGGTGCCACGGCGACGTTCATCACATGCCAGACACGGTCATAGCGGGAGCAGACGAGGTAGCCGAGCAGGTCGTCGCCCGCGGTCGCGGCGAGACAGATCCCGCTGGGCTTGGATAGCTCCAGCACGAACATCGCCAGCGACCATGGCGCCGGGAAGGAGCGCCTCTCGATTGAGATCACCGCCGGCAGATCGCTGTAGGCGAGCCGCCGCACCGGCGGATCGCCGCCCAGCTCACTCGGCTGCTTGGAGAGAGTCTCGCTCACGCCACCGTTCTGCATCGGGGGGCCTCAGGTAGTTCGGCGCCAGGGAACCGGATTCGTCCTCGTCCGGCATCGCGGCCACGAGAGCACAGATGTGCCGCGCGGCGACGCGATGCACGGGGTCGGGGTCGTCCGGGATCTCGACCTTCCGACTCGTCAGTTGCTGCCGAAATCGTACCGCGCCCGATCCGCCGCACAGCACGGCTTCGGGCAGCGACGCGATCCGTTCACCGAGCTCCTCGGGCGAGCTCAGCGACGGGCCCCACAGCCGCACGCCGCTCGCCGCGTAGAGCGCCGCGGCCACCTCGCCACGACGCGCATCGAGAGCCACGAGGCAACCCCTGCCGTCACCCGCCTCGCCAAGCCCGCGCCCCAACGCATCCAGAGTGCCGACCCCGCTCAGTGGCAGGCCTCGGCTCAACCCCAGCGCCCGCGCCGTGGCAATGCCGACCCGCAGGCCGGTGAAGGAGCCGGGACCAACCCCGACCGCAATCCGCCCGACTGCCCCCCAGCCCCCGGCGGCCTCCGCCGCTCGCTCGATCTCCGCCAATAGCGCGGTCGTGTGCTGGGGGCCCCCCTTCTCGGAGAGGCCGAGCAGCGCCTCGCAGAGGACCTCGCCCTCGCGCACCGCCGCAACGGCGGTATCACTGGTTGCGGTGTCGAACCCGACTACGGTCAGCGGGTGGGAACGAAAAAGTTGAAGATGCCGACCTGTTTACCTTCCACGAACCAACTCACGCGGTGCTTGCCCGGGATGTTGGTGGTGATCTTGTTGACGTAGAGCGTCCCTTTGACCGCTTCCTGTTTCGGCGCGCAGAGGTTTTTTTTCGTCGGGAATTTGACGCAGACCGTGTAGAAGACATCGGCGCTGTTGCTGCGGAAGAAGGCGCCCTTCTTGCGCGGCTTCTGACAGAGGTGCGACGGTTTCGCTTTCTGGGAGAGACCGCAGGCGACGTAATGCTTGAATGTGGCGCCCTGCGCCGTGGCGGGAGCAGCACTGGCAAGGAGCGCAATTCCCAGCCCGATCGCCAACAGCGTTTTCAGTCCCTTCATCTGCCGCTTCCCCTCCTTCGATTGCGTGGTTGGGCGATGCTACAGGGCGCATCCCCCTCCGAAACACCTTTATCTGGGCGACGATGCGCTGCCGATCTCGATTTGGCGCCGATCTTCGCCGAGATGGGTGATGCGTACTTCCAGCAGTGGTCGCCCGGTGAGCTCCGGCTCCGCCGCCGCCGGCCACTCGACGAAGGCGACGGAAGCGGCATCGAGGTAGTCGTCGAGCAGCGCCGGATCCTCACCCTCGAGGCCAGCGAGGCGGTAGAGGTCAAGGTGGGAGACGGGAATCCGACCGGCGTAACGCTGCCCGATCGTGAAGGTGGGAGAGGTGACCGGTCCCTCGACCCCTAGCGCCCGGCAAGCACCGCGGATCAGGGTCGTCTTACCCGCCCCCATCTCACCGCTGATCACGACCACATCCCCTGGACCAAGGGTCGCGGCGATCCTCTTCCCCGCCGCTTCGGTTTCGGCGGCCGAGCCGCTGCGCAGGGTCTCCACCGCTCTCAACCGAAGAAATCGAGCTGGTCGGCCGGATCCTGGCGATGCCCGGCCTCCGGTGGCTCAGCCACGTCCTCCGCCTCAGCCACGTCCTCCGCCGGATCTGGGCCATCCGGCGGCGGGCCGGCGAGAAGCTGTGGCAACAACTCGAAGTCGGAGCGCAGGGTCTCCTTCACCGCCGGCGTTCGCAGCGCCGCGGCCGGATGGAAGAGCGGCAGCAGGAAGACGGTGCGGCCGCCCAACTCGTGCACCTGCGGTGTGCCCCGCACCCGCGTGATCCCGGTCGGGTTGCCGCTGAGCAACTTGGTTGCGAAGTTGCCCAGGGTGCAGACGACCCGCGGCTCGATCAGCCGCACCTGCTCAAACAGGTATGGGCGGCATGCCTCTATTTCCAACGGCTGCGGGTCGCGGTTCCCCGGTGGTCGGCTCTTCAGCACGTTGGCGATGAAGACCTCCTCCCGAGAGAGACCGATGCCCTCCAGCATCTGGTTGAGCAATTGCCCGGCGCGACCGACGAAGGGAAGCCCCTGGCGGTCCTCTTCGGCGCCCGGCGCCTCGCCTACGAACATCACCTCGGCGTCAGCGTCGCCAGCCCCGAACACTGCTTTGGTCCGCGTCTCGTGCAGGGGACACTTCGTGCACCCCTGAACCTCTTTGTAGAGGTCGACCAGCTTGGCGCGCCGTTCCTCAGCCGTCATCGGCGCCAATGCTAACCACGGCTGAGCCTGACCCGGCGGGCCTTAGGGCAGCGGCTCCCAGTCCCAGGCCTGCTTGGAGGCCAATCCATCCTTCTGCTCCATATAGAGGCGGAACTCGGTCAGCTCTTCGGGCTCGACCCCGTAGACGTGCTCGGCCTCGGGGAAGCGGTGCGAGCGCACCTCCGCCGCGTAGCGACCGACGCCCTCGACCATCGCCGCGTGGATCTCGGCGTAGCGCTTGACGAATTTGGGCGAGCGGCCGGTCGTGATCCCGAGCAGATCGTGGTAGACCAGCACCTGGCCGGCGGTGGCGGCGCCGGCGCCGATGCCGATCGCCGGAACGTCTAGCTTCTCGACGATCGCCTCGGTGATCGCCGCCGGGACCGCCTCGAAGACGATCGCAAAGCAACCGACCGACTGCAGGGCGAGTGCGTCCTCAAGCAGCTGAATTGCGCCCTGGACGGTCTTGCCCTGGGTCTTGTAGCCACCGAGCGCGGTGGCCGTCTGCGGGGTCAGCCCGACGTGACCCATCACCGGGATGCCGGCGCGGATGATTGCCCGTGCCCGCTCGACCGAGGTCCCGCCCGCCTCGAGCTTGACCACCTGGCAGCCCGTCTCCTTGACCAGGCGCTGGGCGTTCTGCACAGCCAGCTCATTGCTCGCCTCATAGCTGCCCATCGGCATGTCACCGACCATCAGCGGCGTCTTCAGGCCACGGCGAACGGCTTTGCCCAGCATGATCATCTCGTCCATCGAGACCGGCTCGGTGCCGGGGTAGCCGAGCACGACCATCGCCGCGGTGTCGCCGACGAGGACGAGGTCAACGCCGGCCTCCTCGGCAACGCGGGCCGAGGGATAGTCGTAGGCGGTGACCATCACGATCGGCTCGCCGGCCTCCTTCATCTCGGCCAGGCGGGGCAGGGTGACGGGCTGGCGATCGCTCATGACAGAACCTCCTGTGAGAGCAGCACCTCCGGGTGGCTGTCGACCGCCACCGACCGGTTTCCCTCGTCGACGTGGACGACGACCGGCGAGTAGGTCTCCAGGTCGCTCTCGTCGTAGGCGCCGAAGGAGGCGACGATGATCTTGTGTCCGGGCCGGGTCAGGTGGGCGGCGGCGCCGTTGACCTGCATCGTGCCCGAACCCGGCTCGCCGTCGATCACGTAGGTGACGAAGCGGGCGCCGTTGTCGATGTCCCAGACGTGCACCTGCTCGTTGGTGATCAGGTCGGCCTGGGCCATCAACTCGGTGTCGACCGTGATGCTGCCGATGTAATCGACGTCGCAGTCGGTCACCGTCGCCCGGTGGATCTTGGACTTGAGCATCTGCCTCTGCATTAGGTGTCCTCTCTCGCGCCGTCGCCGGCGATTGTCACGTTGTCGATCAACCGCGCCGGGCCGACCCTGGCCGCAAGCGCGATCAAGACCGGTCGCCCATCCAGCTCGGCAACCGTCTCCAAGTTCTCTGCATCGCGAGCCTCGAGGTACTCGGGCTCGATTCCCGCCGCCTCCAGCTCGCGCCGGCCGGCTTCGATTGCGGCCTCGAGCGAAGCGTCCCCGGCGGTCCGCTCGACCGCCAGCAGTGCTCGCGAGAGCGCCGTCGCCTGCTGCCGCTCGGCCGGGCTCAGGTAGGCGTTGCGCGAGCTCATCGCCAGGCCGTCGGGCTCGCGCACGATCGGCAGCGTCACGATCCGGACCGGAAAGTCGAGGTCGCGCACCATGCGCCGGATCGCCGCCACCTGCTGAGCGTCCTTCTGGCCGAAGTAGGCGACGGCGGGTTGGACTGAGTTGAAGAGCTTTGCCACGACCGTGGTGACGCCGCGGAAGTGCTGCGAGCCCCGCCGGCCCGGGTCGCCGCAGAGGACCTCGGTCACGCCTGCGACCTCGACCGCGGTCGAGAAGCCGTCTGGGTAGACCTCCTCTACGGCGGGCGCGTAGATCAGGTCGGCCCCGGCCTCGCCGGCGAGCTCGGCATCGCGCTGCTCATCGCGCGGATAGCGCTCGAGGTCCTCACCGGGCCCGAACTGAGCCGGGTTGACGAAGAGGCTCATGACGACGACGTCGCACTCGCCACGGGCGGCGCGCAGCAACGAGAGGTGACCCTCGTGCAGGTAGCCCATCGTCGGCACCAGGCCGATCGAGCTGTTCTCCGCGCGCGCGGAAGCAAGCGCAGCTCGCAGCTCGTCCTTGGCGCGGACGAACTTCACGCCTGCTCTTGCATGCGGTGGCTCAGTCAGTGCGAGGTTCATGATGGTCCATGCCCGGATGGGGTCACGGCCGAAATCTCAGTATAGGCACTCAGCGGCGGAAATCTATGGGCTTGATCACACGGGCCGGGGCGCCCGCGGCGATCGAGCCCGCCGGCAGGTCCACGGTCACGACGGAATTGGCCCCGATCACGCAGCGGTCGCCGATCGTCACCCCGCTGGTCACGGCGCAATTGACGCCGAACCAGCAGTTGGAACCGATCTTCACCGGACCCTTGCTGGTGAACCCCTGCCAAGTGATCGGCGTGTCCGGGTCGTCGAAACGGTGCTCCGCGTCGCCGACGAAGCAGCCGTTGGCGAACATCGTGTGCTCGCCGATCTCGATTCGCTCGTGTGCGGCCAGCATCGTGTTGCGGTTGAGGAAGCAACCGGCGCCGATCTCGATCCGAGCATCCGGGGCAAGCGTCAGCCAGCAACCCGGCTCAAACAAAGTCCCCTCGCCGATCCGCAGCCGATCCTCGCCCAGCGCCTCCAGCAGCTCGCCCTCGACCGGCTGACGGATAAAGAAGCCACCTCGCGCCGCGTGGCGAGCCAAACGCAGGCGCCTCAAGGGGCGCCGGTTGCGCTCATACCAGTGCCGCTTCTGCCACCAAAGCCTCCAACCCGAGCCGCTCATGTCCGCAACCCTACGAAACCCCGCCGATGGGCCTAAAAGGCTCCCCTTTTAGGCCCATCGGCCACATAGACTGAGCTCGTGAGACGTCCTGTGTCAACCCCTAACCGGTTGAAGTCGGTTGGAGCTGCCATGCAGGGAGGAGTCATAGGGCACTCCGTCCTGCCAGCAGCGCCAGAGAACTCGGATCCAGGCGCGCCCCAGGGTCCGGATCGCGTGCGGGTGGTCCTGCCCTCTGGCCCGTGCCCTTCGGTAGACCTCGCGGGCCCACGGATGCCAGTGGCGGGTCGAGTCGGCGAGGGTCGCGACCGCCACCCTCAGCCGCTTGTCGCAGGCTCGCCTGAAGGTGGCGACACGCAGCTTCCCGGACTCCAGGGCGACCGGGCTCATGCCGGCGTCGGCGGCCATCGCGGCCTCGGTCGGGTAGCGCCCTCGGCAGTCGCCGAGCTCGGCGATCAGGGTCGCCGGGCAGATCGCGGTCCTGCGATCGCGAAACAGCGGCGCGAAGATCGCCGCGTCGGGGTGGGCCCCGAGGCGCTCGCGGATCTGCGCGTCAAGCGCCGCGATCTCGGAGGCGATCGGCTCGAGGGCACTGAGGAGGCCGAGAACGACCGCCCGGCGAGCCCCCTGCTCGGCCTCCCCCACTGTCCCCTTGGGGCCGGCGTTCAGCCGCTCCACCAGCTCGGCGGGGTCGGTTCTGCCGCTATAGGAGTTGCGAGCGAGGAACGCCGCCATGCGCCCGGCGCCGAGCCCTCTTGCGTCCGCGGGGCTCGGATAGCGCTTGAGAAAGGCCAGCGAGATCGGGCTGTCGATGGCAGCAAAGATCAGCGCCCCGGGCCAGAAGGCCTGAAGCTGAGCGCGCAGCTGGTTGGCCGGCTCGACTCTCACCCCGACCAGGTCCTCGCGCGCCCGGGTCAGGGTCTTCAGCGCCTTGGTCTCCTCGGTGTCGGGAACGAGCGCCCGGAAGCGGTGGGCGTCGGTGCGAGCGAGCTCGGCGAGGACGTAGGCATCGAAGCGATCGGACTTGCCGTGGGCGACCGCGAAGCGGGCGCGGGCGGCTTTGACCTGATTGGGGTGGATCGCCAAGACCTCCAGGCCGGCGGCGAGCAGACGCTCGACCAGGATCCCGTCGGGCCGCTCGATCGCCACCCGGGCGACTCCGAGCTCGGTGAGACGCCGAGCCAACCCGGCGATCCCACGCTCGTCGTGGGCCACAGAGAAGCGCTCGAGCACCTGTCCCTCTCCGCTGATGCAGACCTCGTGGGCCTCACTCGCCCAGTCGATCCCCGCGGTCATTCCTGCCATGCTTCCTCCTCGGTCGATTCATCTCGGCTGAGAACCGGCCACGAGGAGCCGTTGCGCGTGCTCATAGGGTGGTGCTCTCGGGCGCCACGTCCTGTTGGCGCTTCTGGCGCCTCGCACCGCCGGGAGGCGCTGGTCTCACGCGGGCCGTCTACGCGGCTAGCGAGCGTGGCGCTCTCCCGGCGGGGGTCGGCTTCTCTCTTCGTTCCCCGGGGATCTCCGACGGCCTCGCTGCGCTCGGCCTCTCAATCTCAGAAGAACACGGGGGAGGTTGCCCTATGAGCGACCTGCGCGGCGGTATCGACCTCGGCGGCACCAAGATCCAGACGGCCATCGTCGACCCAGATGGCAAGGCGCTCGGCGAAGCACGGCAGCCGACCCCTACCTCTGGCGGTCCCGAGGACGTCGCCCGTGCGATGGAGGACGCCCTGCGCGAAGCGGCCGCGGCCACCGGTGTCAAGCCCGAGGAACTGGAGGGCATCGGAGTTGGCTCGCCTGGCGATGCTGACGAGAAGACCGGCATCGTCTCCAACGCCCGCAACCTGCCCGACTGGGATGGCAGCTTCCCCCTTGGAGAGACGTTGTCGCGGGCGCTCGGAACCGAGGTGCGGGTCGGCAACGACGTGCAGGTGGCCACCGAGGCGGAGTTCCATCTTGGCGCTGGCCGTGAGTTTCAGAACCTGATCGGCGTCTTCTGGGGCACCGGGGTCGGCGGCGGGATCGTCCTCGACGGGAAGCCCTGGCTCGGCCGCGGCGCCGCCGGCGAGATCGGCCACATGGTCGTAAAGCGCGGTGGCGCCAAGTGCCCTTGCGGCCGCAAGGGTTGCCTGGAGGCCTACGCCGGCCGCGCGGCGATGGAAGCCGAGGCGCGGCGGGAGCACGAAGAGGGCCACAAGACCGACCTCTTCAAGCTGATGGAGAAGCACGAGAAACCGCGCCTGACCAGCGGCATCTGGGAGCGCGCCATCGACCACGGCGACCACCTCGCGGCAAAGCTGATCGACCGCGCGATCGAGGCACTGGGGACGGGCATAGCCTCGGCCGTCAACCTGCTCGACCCCGAAGCGGTGATCCTCGGCGGTGGCCTCGGCATCCGCTTCGGCGACCGCTATATGGAGCCGCTGAAAAAGGAGATGGGCGTGCACCTCTTCGTCGACGGACGCCCCCCCGCAGTACGCGTCGCCTCGCTCGGCGACCTCGGCGGCGCGATCGGCGCCTCGCTGCTCTTCGCCCGCTAGGCCGTCAGGCGGGTTTAATGACCTTCAAGCCCTGCTCTTCGGCAGCGCTACCGAGGCGCTCGTCGTAAGTGACGAACACGCCAACCTCCTCGCGAATGCTGAGTGCCGTTGCCAGGTGGAGTGCATCCAGACTTCGCAGAACGGTCGGCTCCAGCTCGATGGCCTTGTCCAGAATCAGATCGTCGAGGTAACAGCGAAATGCCCTCCAACAGGCAGAGCTATGGAGATAAGCAATCCGAGCGGCTATAGCCGCTCCTCCCGCTCCGCGTCAAGCAGCTCGCGACTCGATGGTCCTTTTGGGGGTCTCCGCGGGGATGCAGCTCGCGAACGCCTACGGAGTCGATGTGCGTCACCGTAGCACGATGTGCGATGGCCGAGCTGTGTTGTCTACACCCGCCCCGCCGCCTGGCGCTGCTGGCGGGCGATCGCGTCGACCAGGACGGCCAGCAGCAGGACGCCGCCGGTGACCATGAACTTGACCGCGGAGGAGAGCGCCAGCAGGTCCATGCCGTTGGAGATCGAGCCAATCACAAGGGCGCCGAGCAGGGCGGTCCAGACCGAGCCGCGGCCGCCGAAGAGGCTGGTGCCGGCGATGACGGGGCCGGCGATCGCGAGCAGCAGCAGTTCGCTGCCTCCCGAGCCCTGGTTTACGGCCAGCAGGCGGGAGGCGGCCATGATGCCGCCGATTGCCGCCATCGAGCCGGCGATGGCGAAGACCACTACCCGCACGCGGTTGACCGGGATGCCGGCGCGGCGAGCCGCCTCGGCGTTGCCGCCGACGGCGAAGACATGGCGTCCGAAGCGGGTTCGCTTGACCACGTACTCCATGCCGACGACGAAGGCGAGCAGGATCAGTAACGCCAATGGCACGCCGCGGTCGGAGTTGAGGACCGCCACGGCGACGATCGAGATCGCCGCCACCAGGCCCACCCGGAACGCGAGCGTCGGCACGCTCTCGGCGGCGAGGCCCGCGGCCACCCGGCGTCGGTGGCCGATGAAGACGACGGCGGCAAAGGCTGCGATGACGATCGCGCAGAAGATCCAGCCGACCGTGTCTGCATAGAAGATGTTTGCGAGTCCGGTGATCTTCGGGTCGGTGATGTTGATCGAGCCGGTCGAGCCCAGCACCTGTAAGAGCGCCCCTTGCCAGGCCAGCAAGCCCGCGAGCGTGACGACGAACGAGGGAATGACGAAGCGACTGAAGAGCGACCCCTGCAGCAGCCCGATCGCGGTGCCGACCAGAACGGCCGCGGCGATCGCCAAGTAGGGGCTCCAGCCGTGGTTGACGTTGAGCACCGCCATCACCCCGGCGGCGAGGCCGCTGACCGCACCCACCGAGAGGTCGATCTCGCCCAGCAGCAATACGTAGACGACGCCGACCGAGATCAGGCCGATCGCCGTGATCTGCAGCATCAGGTTGGTCAGGTTCTCGGCGGAGAGAAAGCGGTCGTTCTGGGACTGGAAGATGATCCAGATCAGGGCAAGACCGAGAACGACGCGGACAGATGCAAGGTCGCCCTGGACGAGGCGCCGCAGGGACTCTCGGCTGAGCAGGCTCGAACCGCCGGACCCCCCGGCCGCCGCTGGTGCGGTCGCGCTCTCGCCCCTCATCTCTCCCCCCTCGCTCGTTCCCGGCGTTTTGGCCGTTGCCGCCCTCGCCGATGCCGGTGATCGCCGAGACGACGTGCTCCTCGGTCGTCTGTTCGGCCTTGAAGTCCCCGGCGGCTCGACCGAGGCGCAAAACCACGATCCGATCCGCCACCTCGAAGATGTTGGCGAGGTTGTGGCTGATCACGACCACTCCCAACCCCCGCTCTTTCAGGCGCCCGATCAGCTCCAGCACCTGCTTGGTCTGAGGCACCCCGAGAGCGGCCGTGGGCTCGTCAAGGAGGACGACCCGCGGCTGTCCGAGGAGGGAGCGCGCAACCGCTACCTGCTGACGCTGACCGCCGGAGAGCGTGCCGACCTCGGTGCGAACGCTAGGGATCGTCACAGCGAGGCTGGAGAGCAGCTCACCCGCGCGGTGCTCCATCTTCGCCTCGTCGAGCTGGCGCGAGACCTCCCCGGGGCCCGGCGCGACCTCCTCCTGGCCGAGGAAGATGTTGGCGACGACATCGAGGTTGTCGCAGAGGGCGAGGTCCTGGTAGACGGTGGCGATCCCGAGCCGGGTCGCGTCCTGTGGTCGCGAGACCTTTATCTCGCTGCCGTCGAAGCGCATCGTCCCCTCGTCAGCGGTGTGGATGCCGGCGATCGTCTTCACCAGCGTCGACTTACCGGCCCCGTTGTCCCCGACCAAGCCGACGACCTCACCGGCGTTGACGGCGAAGTCGACCCGGTCCAGAGCCTGGACCGGGCCGAATCGCTTGCTCACCTCATCGAGCTCGAGGAGCGCACCGTTTGAGCTCATCGCCCGTTCTCCCGCGCCCTAGGAGATCCCCGCTTCTTGGCAGGCTTTCGCATAGGCGCCGGTACAGAGTTCGTCAACGGTGATGAATTCGTCTTTGACCACGGTGTCTTTGACGTTTTCCTTGGTCACCGCGACCGGTTCGAGCAGGATCGACGGCACTTTGGTTTTGCCGTTGTCGACTTCTTCGGTGATCCTGCTCTGCGGGAATTCTTCGCCTTCGGCGAGCGCGACGGCGATTTCAGCGGCCGCTTTCGTCTGCTTGTCGGTGGCCTTGTAGACGGTCATGTACTGCTGCCCGGCGACGATTCGCTGCACTCCGGCGACCGTCGCGTCCTGGCCGGTGCTCGGCCTTTCCTCCGGGTTGATGCCGGCCGATTTCATCGCGGCGATCGAGCCGGCGGCCATTTCGTCGTTGGCTCCGTAGACGCCTTCGAACCCATTCTTGCCGAGCGCGGTGATCGCCTGCTGCATCTCGTTCTGGGCATTCGTCGCCGACCATTCGGGCGTGTCGTACTCCTTGGCGATGTCGACGTTCGCCGATTCGAACCCTTTGTGCGCGCCTTCCTTAAAGAGCGCCGCGTTGCTGTCGGCCGGGTCCCCATTGACCATCACGATCGGACCGCTGGGACTGCCGTCTTCTTTCAGTTTCTTCGCCAGCGTTTCCGCCTGCAGTTTGCCGACCTCGACGTTGTCGAAGGAGACGTAGTAGTCGACTTCGGCGTTTTCGATCAGCCTGTCGTAGGAGAGGACCGGGACGTTCTGCGCTTTCGCCTTTTCAACCATCGCCGCGGCCGATTTGGCGTCGACCGGGTCGAGCACCATCACTTCGGCGCCCTGGGTCAGCGCCGCTTCAGCCTGGCTCTGCTGTTTGGATGCGTCCCCAGTCGCGTTGCTGTAGAGAATTTCGCAGTCTTCGCATTCCGCTTTGACGTTTTCTTCGAATTCGGGACGGTCGTGCGCTTCGTAGCGCGGCGTCTCGTTCTCGGGCAGCAACAGAGCAATCGTGGCGCCACCGCCGCCGCCATCGTCGCTGTCGCCGCAACCCGTCACCACCACGACGAGTGCCAGCAACACGCCAACCGCAACCGGGATTCGCTTCAGAGCTGATCGGGACATGAACTCCTCCTTTTTCCGCCCCTGCTCCTATCCGCTTGCCGCAACTTTCACTCTCCAAGGTAGCGCCCGCGAACAGTGGGCGCCATAACAAATATGTGAGGAGGAAAACGTTACGCAGCGATCGGCTCGCGCCGTTTGCGCGTGCGCTTCGCCTTTGCCGGCTTCTCCGGCTCGACCAGCTCGGAGAGGAAGTGGCCGGTGTGTGAGGCCTCGACCGCGGCGACCTGCTCGGGAGTGCCGGTGGCGATCACCTCTCCCCCCTCTTCGCCGCCGTCCGGACCGAGGTCGATGAGGTGGTCGGCGGTCTTGATCACGTCGAGGTTGTGCTCGATGACGACCACGGTGTTGCCGGCGTCGACCAGGCGGCCGAGCACGTCGAGCAGGCGCTGCACGTCCGCGAAGTGGAGGCCGGTGGTCGGCTCGTCGAGGATGTAGAGGGTGTCTCCGGTAGCGACTTTGGAGAGCTCGGTTGCCAACTTCACCCGCTGCGCCTCCCCTCCGGAGAGCGTCGTCGCCGCTTGGCCGAGGCGGATGTAGTCGAGGCCGACGTCGTGCAGGGTGCGCAGGCGGCGGGCGATCTTCGGCACGTTCTCGAAGAACTCAACCGCCTCCTCGACCGACATCTCGAGCACGTCGGCGATGCTCTTGCCTTTGAAGCGAACCTCGAGCGTCTCGCGGTTGTAGCGCTTGCCGTGGCATTGCTCGCAGGGGACATAGACGTCGGGCAGGAAGTGCATCTCGATCTTGATCTGGCCGTCGCCGCGGCAAACCTCGCAACGCCCGCCTTTGACGTTGAAGCTGAAGCGACCAGGCTTGTAGCCGCGCGCCCGCGCCTCCTGGGTCTGGGTGAAGAGCTGGCGGATATGGTCGAAGACGCCGGTGTAGGTGGCGGGGTTGGAGCGCGGCGTGCGCCCAATCGGCGACTGATCGATGTTGATGATCTTGTCGATCTGGCTGAGCCCATCGATGCCGTCGTGGGCGCCGGGACGGAGCTTTGCCTGGTGCAGGCGGTTGGCGACCGCGTGGTGCAGGGTCTCGTTGACCAGGGTCGACTTGCCCGAGCCGGAGACGCCGGTTACGCAGCAGAAGACACCGAGTGGGATCGCGACGTCGATCCCCTTCAGGTTGTGTTCGCTGGCGTTGCGGACGAGCAGCGCCCCGCGTGCGTCGCGGCGCTCGGCCGGGACCTCGATCATCCGCTTGCCGGAGAGGTACTGGCCGGTGAGCGAAGCCGGGTCCTTGGCGACCTCGTCCGGGGTGCCGGCGGCGATCACGTAGCCGCCGTGTTCGCCCGCACCGGGGCCGAGATCGACCAGGTGGTCGGCCGCGTGCATCGTCCCCTCGTCGTGCTCGACGACGATCACCGTGTTGCCGAGGTCGCGCAGGCGATCGAGCGTCCCGATCAGCTTCTCGTTGTCGCGCTGGTGCAACCCAATCGAGGGCTCGTCGAGCACGTACATCACGCCGACCAGGCTGGAGCCGATCTGGGTCGCGAGGCGGATCCGCTGCGCCTCGCCACCGGAGAGTGAGCGAGCCGAGCGCGCTAGCGAGAGGTATCCAATGCCGACGTTCTCGAGGAAGGCAAGGCGTTCGGAGATCTCGCGCACGATCAGTCGCGCGATCGCCCGCTCGGTTTCGGTCAGCTCCAGCGACTGGATCCAAGCACTGGCCGCGCGCGCCGAGAGCTCGGTGTATTCGGCGATGCTGAGCCCGCTGACAGTGACCCCGAGGCTCTCCGGGCGCAGCCGCGCGCCCTTGCAATCGGGGCAGGGCTGCTCGGCCATATAGCTCTCGATCCGCTCACGGTTGGACTCCGAGTCGGTCTCTTCGTAACGGCGCTCGAGGTTGTTGACGATCCCCTCGAAGCGGACCTTGTAGGAGCGGCGGCGGCCGAAACGGTTGGTGTAGGTGACCTGGTGGCGATCGCCACCGGTGCCGTAGAGGAAGATCTCTTTCTCGGCTTTCTTCAGTTTGGCCCACGGCTTGTCGAGGTCGACGTCGTACTCCTCGGCGACGGCGGCGATCAGCCGCTTCCAGTAAGCGCTGATCCCACGGTTCCAGGGCTGCAAAGCCCCCTCGCCGAGCGAGAGAGTCGGGTCGGGAACAACTAGCTCGGGGTCGATTACTTTCTGGAAGCCGAGTCCGTGGCAGCGCTCGCAGGCGCCGTGGGGCGAGTTGAAGGAGAAGATCCGTGGCTCCAGCTCGGGGATCGAGGTGCCGCATTTGAGGCAGGCGAACTGCTCGGAGAACAAGATAATTCCGCCCGCCTCCTCTGCTCCCGCTCCCTCCGAAGAATCAGATTTCGACGTTCGGTCGCTCCCGCGTCCGGGGGCGGGCGGGCTGGAAACGAGCTCGATTTCGACCAGGCCTGCGGCGAGGCCGGCGGCTGCCTCGACCGACTCGGAGAGGCGGCGGCGCAGGTCGGTCTTCATCACCAACCGGTCGACGACCACCGAGACGTCGTGTTTGTACTTCTTGTCGAGCACGATCTCCTCGTCGAGGCGGCGCAGCTCGCCGTTTACCTTGACCCGCGAGTAGCCCTCGAGCCGCATCTGGCCGAGCAATTTCCCGTACTCGCCTTTGCGCCCGCGCACGACCGGCGCCATCACCATGAATTTGGTCCCCTCATCGAGGGTCATCAGGCGGTCGACGATCTGCTCCTGAGTCTGGCCGGTGATCTCCTCGCCGCAGGTGGGACAGTGGGGCACGCCGATCCGCGCCCAGAGCAGGCGCAGGTAGTCATAAATCTCGGTTACGGTCCCCACGGTGGAGCGCGGGTTGCGCGAGGTGGTCTTCTGGTCGATCGAGATCGCCGGCGAGAGACCCTCGATCGAGTCGACGTCGGGCTTCTCCATCAGGCCGAGGAACTGGCGCGCATAGGCCGAGAGGGACTCGACGTAGCGCCGCTGCCCCTCGGCGTAGATCGTGTCGAAGGCGAGGCTCGACTTGCCCGAGCCCGAGAGCCCGGTGATCACGATCAGCGCGTCGCGGGGCAGCTCGACGTCAATGTCCTTCAGGTTGTGCTCACGCGCACCCGAAATGACGATTCGCTCAGAAGCGGCCACTACCCGTCGAGTCTACCCAGACGAACAGATGTTCCCCTCAGACGCTCAGCGACCGATCGACTGCTGGTACAGCGTGAAGCCGATCCCGGAGCAGACCGCGGCGATGATCCAGAAGCGGAGCATGATCTTGGTCTCCGACCAGGCCATCATCTCGAAGTGATGGTGCAGGGGCGCCATTAAGAGGACCCGGCGGCGGAAGGTCTTGAAGGAGAAGACCTGGATCGCGACCGAAAGCGCCTCGATTACGAAGATGCCGCCGATGATGATCAGCAGCACCTCGGTTTGGGTCATCACCGCTAAGGCCCCGATCGCCCCACCGAGGCCGAGAGAGCCGGTGTCTCCCATGAAGATCGACGCCGGAAAGGCGTTGAACCAGAGGAAGCCGACGCAGGCGCCGACCAGGCAGGCGGAGAGCAGCGCCAGGTTCTGCTCCCCGTTGGTGACGAAGCAGATCGCGGTGTAAGCGAGCAGAACGATCGCGCAGGAACCTGCGGCGAGGCCGTCGAGGCCGTCGGTGAGATTGACCCCGTTCGACGTGCCGGCGATGACGAGGAAGACGAGGACGAAGTAGAGCACCGGGCCAAGGTCGAGGCTGGCGTCGCCGATGCGGAAGAAGAGCGTCGGCTCGAGGCCAACCTTATGGCGCGCGACCCACCAGAGGCCGAGCGCCAGGAAGAGCTGGAAGACGATCTTCCAGCGTGCGGAAAGACCGAGCGAGCGGCGTTTGACGATCTTGATGAAGTCGTCGGCGAAGCCGAGCATCGCACAGCCGATCGCGACGCCGAAGACCGCGAGGCTCTGCATGTCACGGTCGGAGAGAACTAAATAAGGGACGCAGATCGCGGCGAAGACGATCAGCCCCCCCATCGTCGGCGTGCCGGCCTTGGCGTGATGCTCCTGCGGTCCGTCCTCGCGAATGTGCTGACCGAACTCCTTCACCCGCAGGAACTCGATGAATTTGGGGCCGAGGAAGATGCAGATCAGCATCGCCGCCATGCCGGCAATCAGCACCTCGCCCATCAGCGCAGCTCCGCCAGGGTCTCCGCAACCGCCTCGAGCCCAGCCGAGCGCGAGCCCTTGACCAGGACGGCGTCGCCGGGCTCGAGCTGTGCGGCGAGCAGCTCGGCTGCCTCGGCCGGGTCGCCGACCAGCTCGTCAGGGTCGTACTCACGGGCGGGCTCGCCGACCCCGATCAAGAGGTCGATTCCCTCGCTGCGAGCGTGGGCGCCGACCTCGCGGTGGTAAGCCGCCGCACCCGGACCAAGCTCCGCCATCTCGCCGAGCACGGCGATGCGGCGGGTTCCCTCGATCGAGGCGAGGTGATCCAGCGCCGCGCGCATCGACACCGGGTTGGCGTTGTAGCTGTCGTTGACCAGGACGATCCCGTCACCAAGCTCGAGGCGCTCGCCCCGGAAGCGGGAGAAGCCTATGTTCGCAGCGCGATCGGCCATCTCCTCGGGCGAGGCGCCGAGGGCGACGCCGGCTGCAATCGCAGCGAGGGCGTTGGTCAGGTTGTGCCGCTCGGCGAAGGGAAAGTGGAAGCGCGCCCGACCGTCCGGGGTGTCGATCGTCGCTTCAGTCACGCCGTCGGTGACTCGCTCCTCCACGGCCTTCACGTCACCACCGGGTCCGAAGCGGAGAAGGTTAGGGACAGCGCCGAGGTGGGGCTCGAGCTCGCCCGCGTCGACCGGGGCAACCGCCGTCCCGTCATCTGGCAGCGCCGCGAGGATCTCGGCCTTCGCCGCCGCCACTGCCTCGACCGAGCCGAGCAACTCGACGTGGACCGGGCCAACGTTGGTGATCACGCCGACCCTCGGCTCGGCGATCGCAGCTAGCTCGGCGATCTGGCCGGGGCCGCGCATCGCCATCTCCAGCACCAATAGCTCGGTATCGGCCGGCGCTTCCAGCACCGTCAGCGGCAGGCCGATCTCGGTGTTGAGGTTCTCGCGGTTGGCATGGACACGGCCGGGCAGCAGCGCCCGCGCGATGTCCTTGACCGAGGTCTTGCCAACCGAGCCGGTGACGCCAACCACCGGCGCGCCAAGCTCGCGCCGCCAGATCCTTGCCAGCGCTTGTAGAGCCGCCAGGGGGTCGTCCACGCTGAACACCCAGCCCGTGCGTTCGTCCTTTGTACCGCTATGGGGGACAAAGGAGGAACGCGAGGCCGTCGTGCCGACGACCACACCCCATGCGCCAGCGGCAAGTACCGCAGGCGCAAACGTGCCGCCGTCGACCCGCTCGCCGCGCAAGCCGAAGAAGAGGTCTCCTTCAGCCGTCTCGCTGGAGTCGATGACCGCGCGGCGCGGCGAACCAGGACCACCCTCGGCAAGGATCTCCGCAGCCATCGCCGCTGCAATCTGCTCAGCAGTGAGATTCATCGCGATCTCGTGGCGGGGACTGCCGCTCGCCCAGCAGGCGGCGCAGCTCCTCGCGCGCCACCTCGCGGTCGTCGAAGGGCAGCTTGCGGCCGTTCTCGAACTCCTGCCCCTGCTCGTGCCCCTTGCCGGCGATCACGACGGTGTCGCCGGGCTCAGCCCGTGAGAGCGCCAACGCGATCGCGGCGCGGCGGTCGACCTCGACCTCGACCCCGTTCCCAACGCCCGCCCCGGCCCTGACTTCGGCGACGATCGCCGCCGGATCCTCGGAGCGCGGATTGTCAGAGGTGACGATCACGAGGTCGGCGTTCTCGGCACCGGCCCTCCCCATCTTCGGACGCTTGTCGCGATCTCGGTCGCCGCCAGCCCCGAAGACAGTGAGTACCCGCCCTGTCGTCATCTCCCGCGCCGCCCGCAGCACGTTCTCGAGCGAGTCGGGGGTATGGGCGTAATCGACGAGGACCGAAAACGCCTGCCCCTCGTCGATCGGCTCGAAGCGCCCTGGTGGCGCTGCCGCCACGGAGAGGCCTGCAGCGGCGGCCTCCGGCTCCGCCCCCATCGCGGTGGCCGTCGCAAACGCACCGAGCGCATTGGCGACATTGAAGCGACCGGGCAGTTGCGTAGCGATCCGGGTTCTCCCATTGACCGTGAACTCCGCACCGAGGGCGCCGATGCCGACCTCACTTGCCGCGAGGTCGGCATCGGCGCCCTCGGCCGAAAACGTGACGCACTCAAATTCTCCCGCCAGACGCCTTCCATACGGATCGTCGACGTTGACGATCGCGGTCCCCGGTCCCATCTCGAACAGCAGGCGCTTGGAGCTGAAGTAGTCCTCCATATCGCCGTGGAAGTCGAGGTGATCCTGGGTCAGGTTGGTAAAGAGCGCCACATCAAAATGAATCGCGTCACAGCGGTGCAAGGCCAGCGCATGCGAGGACACCTCCATGACACAAGCCGAATCGCCCCCATCTGCCATCCGCCGAAAGGTCCGCTGCAGATCGATCGCCTCAGGAGTAGTCCGCTCAACCTCCTCCTCAACCCCACCAACCACCTGCTTCACCGTCCCCAGCAATCCGCACTGAATCCCCGCCGCCTCCAGAACCTCCCGCAGCAGGAACGCAGTAGTCGTCTTCCCATTCGTACCCGTGATCCCGATGACCTTCAACTCAGAGGTCGGGTCCCCGAAAAGCCGCGCCGCGAGCGGAGCCATAGCCGCCCGCGCATCGGGCACCACCACTTGTGCCACATCTACCTGCAGCTCCCGCTCGACGACAAGCGCAGTGGCTCCAGCATCAACCGCAGTCGCAGCGAAATCGTGGCCATCGGACTTCTCCCCAGGCACGCAGAAGAACAGCGTCCCGGGCTCCACCTTGCGACTGTCGTACGCAAGCTCAGCGATACCGATGGCGCCATCGCCAATGACCCGGGCTCCCCCAGCTACGGCCGCGAGTTCTTCCAATCTCACGCAGGCGATTCTAGGTCGAGGGTCGGGTGCCCCTCCCTCGGAGGCTCCTGGACAGACAAGCCGAACCCAAGCTGGGGATCAGCTGCGCAACGGCCTCCGGGGGAGGGGCACCCGACCCTCGAGCCATGGCTATTCCTGCGGCACACCGAGATAGGGCAATGCAAACTCGGCGATCTCCCCGAACGCGGGAGCGGCAACAGACCCGCCGTAGTAATCCCCCTGCGGCTGATCAACAATCACCGCAACCAGCAAGCGCGGATCCTGCGCCGGCGCGAAGCCGATGAAGGACGCCACGTACTTGGTCTCCGAGTAAGTCCCGTTTTCGGCAACCTGCGAGGTTCCCGTCTTGCCCGCCAGCGTGTAGCCGGGCACGCTCACCTCCGAGGCGGTGCCGCCGGGGGCCAGCACCCCCTCCAGCATCGTCCGCACCTCAGCAGCAACGCCGGGCCCGATCACCCGTCGCCCGGGCGGTACCTCCAGCCCATCGTCGCCGACCCGGTCGATCAGCCGCGGCGGACGCAGGAGGCCACCGTTGGCGATCGCCGCGTAGCCGGCGATCATCTGCATCGGGGTCACGGCCAACCCCTGCCCGAGCGGCAGGTTGCCCATCGTCGAGCCCGAGTAGTCGTCCAACGCCGGCACGATGCCCTGCTCCTCGGCGGGATAGGGGACGCCGGTCGGACGGCCAAAGCCGAGGCGGTTGATCCAGCGGCTGAATTTCTCGCTGCCCAAGCCCAGGCCGATCGTCACCGCGCCGACGTTGGAGGAGTGGGCGAGGATTTCGGCAACCGACATCGTCGCCGTGCCGCGCGCGTGCGACTCCTCGATCACGCGGTCGGCGACCTGGAGCGTCGGCGGCAGGGTGAAGTAGCTATTCGGGGTCACCTCTTTTTCCTCGAGCGCCGCCGCCACGGTGAACGCCTTGAAGGTCGAGCCAGGCTCATAGGTGAAGCCGGTGGCACGGTTGAGCAGGTCCTCTGGATCGGCGCTTTCGAGGTCGCTCGGGTCGACCGGCGGCCAGTTGGCCATCGCCAGGAGCTTCGAGTTGCGCGGGTCCATAACAATCGCCGTGGCGCCCTGGGGAGCGTAGGTTTCGCCCACCGCCCCCAGCACTTCCTCCGTCCTCTCCTGGATCGCCGGGTCGAGGGTCAGCCTCAGGTTCTCCCCATCGCTTGCCTCGCTCACCGTTTCCAAGCGAATCGGCTCTCCGAGGGCGTCGTTGATGACCCGCCGCTCCCCATCGCTGCCGTGCAGTACCTCATCCTCGCCAGCCTCGAGCCCGGTGAGGCCCTGGTTTTCGTCACCGACGGCGCCGATCGTCTGCGCCGCCAAGGTGCCCTGCGGGTAAGTGCGGCGGCTGTCCGGCAGCTCGCCGATACCAGGCAGCTCAAGCCGGGCGACCCGGGCGGCACTCGGCAGATCGACCTTGCGCGCCACGTAGGCGAAGCCGGAGTCTTCGGTGAGGCTTGCGAGGACGTCCTTCTCGTCGAGATCGAGGATCGAGGCCAGCTTCTCCGCCGTCTGGCCAGGCTTCTTCACCTGGTAAGGCGTCGCGTAGATCGTTTTCGCGTCTTCGGAGACAGCAAGTGGGTTGCCGAAGCGGTCCAGCAGGCTGCCGCGCAGCCCCGGCACGGTCACCGACGTCGGTCTGCTGGTAGGCAGCCTCGGAGGCCAGCTTTGCGCCCTGCACCCCCTGCAGCCAGAAGGCGCGGGCCGAGATGACGAGGAAGCAGAGCAGAAAGCCGGCGAAAAGGAGACCGATCCTGCGCTCGATCGTGCGCATCCGCGCCCTAGTAAGCCGTGCCGGCAGCAGCCAGGCGCTGCGCCGCGGTCTTGACGTCGTCGGGACTTGCCTGCACGGAGCCGACCTGGTTGAGCGCGGCCGCGCTCAGGCCGAGCCCGGCCGCATCGTGGCGGATGCGTCCCGCGCCCGAGCGCTGGGCGTCGAGCCCACGCAAGAAGGAGTTCTCTTCGTCGAGGGCCTGATGTTCTGATCGATGTGACCGGCGTTCGCAGCAAGGCTGAGCGTGACCACGTTGAGCCCGACGATCCCGACCAGCAGCACCCCCAGCACCGCGATCCAGGCACGGCCACGCGTCATCCGCACGATCAGGCTGGAGTCGGGCAGGTTGCGGACAGCGGTCGCGGTTCCGACCGCGATCGGGATCAGCTGGCCTCCCGGGCGGCGGGCCGGCGCTTTGCGAGGGGCGGGCTTGCGAGTAGGTGCCTTACGCGCCGGAGCTTTGCGCGCGGGTGCCGTGCGAGCCGGGGCGGCGGCCAGCTGCGGCCGTTTGCGCGGTCTGGCTGGGGCCGGCGCCGCCTTACGAGCTGGTGCGGCGGCGGCCATCAGGCAACACCCCCGGCGCTCTGCGCCTCGGCGATCTTCACAGCGGCGCGCAGGTGGGCAGATTTGGAGCGCGGGTTCGTCGCCATCTCGGCCGCCTCCGGAGCCACGGCGCGGCGGGTCAGCAGCTCGGCTTCCGGCTCGCGACCACAGACGCAGACCGGAAGCTCGGGCGGACAGACACAGCCACGGGCACGGTCAGCGAGAAAGCGCTTCACCCGGCGATCCTCGAGTGAGTGGAACGAGATCGCAGCCAGGCGACCGCCGACCGGCAGCATCGACCAAGCGGTCGGCAGGGCGTCGTCGAGCGAGTCGAGCTCGCCGTTGACCGCGATCCGGATCGCCTGGAAGGTCCGCTTCGCGGGGTGGCCGCCGCCGAAGCGGGCCGAGGCCGGCATTCCCGCCTTGACCGCGGTAACCAGCTCAGAAGTGGTCTGCAGTGGCCGCTGCCGCACGATCTCCCGCGCGATCCCGCCGGCATAACGCTCCTCGCCGAAGCGGCGCAGAACCTGCGCGATGCGGGTCTCGGGCCACTCGTTGACAAGGTCTGCGGCGCTGAGCTCCTGCCGCGTGTCCATCCGCATGTCGAGCGGTGCGTCGTAGGAATAGGAGAACCCCCGCTCCCTGGCGTCGACCTGCATCGAGGACATTCCGAGGTCCATGAACACCATGTCTGGGCGGACGCCTTCGCCGCTCAGGGTGCGAAGACCTTCCGAGTAGTCCGCGCTGAGGAAGAGGGTCTGGCAGGAGGCCTCATCCGCGAAGCGCCGGAAGCGCACCTCGGCGGCGGGGTCGCGATCAATCCCGATCAGCGTCCCCTCCGCCCCAATTGCCGTGGCGATCCGTCGCGCGTGGCCACCGCCGCCGAAGGTGCAATCGATCGCAATCTGTCCCGGCTGAGGGGACAGCAATCCGGTCAGCTCGGGGGCGAGGACTGGCTCGTGCTCGGTAGGCATATGGATAAGGGTTGCGTCGTTGGCGATGGATATGGGCGCTCGTGCGGCATGGGCCTGCATCTCACGCAGCCGCTCCGCTCGAAGCTAAGCCCTCGGCGATCTCTGGCGCGGAGGCATCCAGCTCTTCCTCCTGCTTCGCCCAGGCCTCGGCATTCCAGATCTCCAGGTACTCGCCGGCTCCGATCACGACGCAGGCCCCGCTGAGGCCGGCGTGCTCGATCAATGGCTTGGGCACGCGGATACGCCCGGCCGAATCGAGCGTCTCGTCGAAGGATCCGCCGTGGAAGCGACGGCGCAGGCTGCGCGCATCCTTGCCGAAAGGGCTGTGCGGTGAGAGGAAGCGGTCGGAGAGCTGCTCGAACTCGCCGGTCGTGTGCACCCAGACGCAGGGGTCGAAGCCTTTCGACAGAACAATTCCGTCAGAGAGCGGGGCCCGGAAGCGAGAGGGAACCGTGAGGCGATCCTTGGAGTCGAGACTGTGCTCGTAGAGACCCCGAAATGCCATCCCCGTGGGTTCCTTTCTGGCCTGGAAAAAGAGTTAGGACCGGAGTGATGAGGTGGGAGGAACCTCACCACCCCGGTCCTGGGCTTCAACTCGAGCGCCACAGTACCCCACTTTCCCCCACTTTGCAACACGACCCCAAACGGACGTCCCATTCGCAACCGGCGTTGCAGCGGCCTGGGCGGGTGATTCACCGTCTAGGGTGCCCTCACTGTCAATGTCGGCGAGAAGGTCGACGGCAGTGTCCGACCGAGGCGGTTGGTTCTCGGACGACGACGAGCTGACTCTTAGGCTGCGTGTCGACCGTGAGGCCTGACCTGCATCGCGTTGTGTCGCTCGCCGTCGCCCGAGGATCGCCGCCGTGACTTGATAGGAGCGTGGCTTCGCCCCAAGTGAGGTCTGTCCGCCGGCGGTCCGCCCGACAGGCGACAACCAATCGAAGGGACGCAGCGAATGATCGTGATCGGAACGGACACACACAAGGCCACCCACACCTGCGGCGCGGTATTTGCGGCAACCGGCCAACTTGCCGGAGAGCTCACAGCTGCAGCGAGAGAGCCGGGCTTCCGCGAGCTGCTCGGCTGGGGGCGAGGTCTCGACGAGGAGCGATCTGGGCGATCGAGGACTGCCGCCATGTCTCGGGCTCCTTGGAGCGCTTCCTGGTCGCCTCGGGCGAGCAGGTGGTTCGTGTCCCCCCGAAGCTGATGGGCCAAGGTCGCCGCGGCGAGCGCACCCGCGGCAAGTCCGACCCGATCGATGCCCTGGCGGTCGCTCGCGCGGCGCTCAAGGAGGACCGAGACCCTGCCCGCTGCCCATCTCGACGAAGAGGCCCTGGAGCTAAAGCTCCTGCTCGACCATCGCGAGGACCTGATCAGGGCCCGCTCAGAGGACCAGCAGCGGCTGCGCTGGCACCTGCACGACCTCTGGCCCGATTTCGAGCTGCCGGCAGGCTGCCTGGACCGGCCGTCTGGCTCGACCGGGCTCGCCGCAGGCTCGCCCGCGCCGAGCAGAGCGCTCGCGTCCGCGTCTCCGCGTGAGCTGGTCGGCGCGATCCGCGATCGCACCCGCCGCGCCTCAGCTCGAGCGCGAGATCGGCGCCCTGGTCGGGCCCAGGCGCCGCAGCTGCTCGAGCTTCCGGGCTGCGGCACGCTCACCGCCGCCAAGCTCATCGCCGAGACCGCCGGCGCCGCGCGCTCCGCCTCCGACGCCAAGCTCGCCCGCCTGGCCGGCGTCGCCCCGATTCCCGCCTCCTCGGGCACCCGCATCCGCCATCGCCTCGATCGCGGCGGCAACCGCCAGCTCAACTGCGCGCTTCACCGCATCGCGGTGACCCAGGGCCGGGTTCACCCGCCGGCCCGCGACTACCTCGCCCGAAAGCAAGCCGAAGGCAAGTCCAGAATCGAAGCCATACGCTGCCTCAAGCGCCACCTGGCCCGCCGGGTCTGGAGGCTTTTGATCAATTCTGAAATTGATAGATCCGGGACCACCGTCGACACTCAGAGAGGCAAGCTGTCCCCGCATATTGCGGTGGCGGCTTGACATAGGAGCGACGCGATGAGCTGACGCCGTAGCCGCCAGCGGTCTCCCC
>CAVYSQ010000003.1:0-89655 GCA_963771265.1 uncultured Solirubrobacterales bacterium | reverse complement strand
GACGTGGCCCGCACCACGATCCGCCGCGCCGAGCGACGGATCAGTGCCCTCAACGAGAGCGGTGAGATCGCCAGCGAGACGGTGATCCACTTCGTCAACCGCGCTTCCGACTTCGCCTACGCGATGGCCCGCTTCGCCGACGTCGATGACCCGGCTCTCTTCGAGGGCCGCCGGAAGACGTAAGCGCGATGAAGGTCGTCGCCCGCCGGAAGGTGAGCGGAGCGAACCGAATGGGGGGATACGTCCACGACGTCGAGATCGAAGGCGGCCGACATCGGTTGGTGGTCGACGAGCCGGTCGCAGCCGGCGGCACCGACGCCGGGCCCGCGCCCACCCGCCTGCTCGCCGCCGGGCTGGCGAGCTGCATCGCGATCACGATCGAGATGTACGCAAAGCGCAAGGAGTGGGAGATCGGCGCCGTCGAGGTCGAGGTAGACGTCACCTACGAGGACTTCACCCCCAACTCGTTCGCAGCGACGATCCGGCTGCCACCCGGTCTGAGCGAGGAGCAGCGAGAACGACTGCTGGTCATCGCCCGCAAGTGCCCCGTCCACAAGGTGATCGCGAGCGAGACGCCGGTCTCCCACCGGATCGAGGAGCAAGCCGGTGCATGACTACGTAATCGTCGGCGCCGGCTCTGCCGGCTGCGTGCTCGCCTCCCGGCTCAGCGAGGACCCCGCCGTCAGCGTCCTGCTGATCGAGGCTGGCGGTAGCGACCGCCACCCCGACATCAAGATCCCCGCCGCCTTCGCCAAGCAGTTCCAGACCAAGCGCGACTGGGGCTTCGCCACCGAGCCCGAGCCCCATTGCAACGGTCGCTCCATCTACATACCGCGCGGCAAGGGACTGGGCGGCTCCAGCTCGATGAACGCGATGCTCTACGTGCGCGGCCACCCGCTCGACTACGAGCGCTGGGCCGCAAACGGTGCGCATGGATGGGGATGGGAGGAGATCCGCCCCTACTTCCTGCGAGCCGAGGACAACGCCCGCGGCGCATCCGAGCACCACGCCGTCGGCGGCCCGCTGCGGGTCGAGGACGAGCGCTCGCCGCGGCCGCTCACCGGCCGCTTCCTCGCCGCCTGCGAGGAGGCGGGCATCCCGCGCATCGACGACTACAACGGGCCCGAGCAGGACGGCGCGGCCCTCGCCCAGGTCACCCAGCGAAACGGTCGCCGCTGGAGCACCGCCGACGCCTACCTGCGGCCGGCGCGACGTCGCCCGAACCTCGACATCATCAGCGGCGCCCAGGTGCTCGGCGTGGAGATGCAGGACGGCCGCGCCACAGGCGCCCGCTACCGCAAGGGCGGTCGCGAGCAGGTCGCGGAGGCGCGGCGCGAGACGATCCTCGCCGCCGGCGCCCTCGGCTCACCGCAGCTGCTGATGCTCTCCGGCATCGGGCCGGCGGCGCAGCTGCGTGAGCAGGGGATCTCGGTGGTCGCCGACCTGCCGGGCGTCGGCGAGAACCTCCAAGACCATCCCTACCTGTCCTCGATCTGGGACGTCCCCGGCGGCGGCTCGCTGGCCGACGCCGAGAGCCCCAAGGCGCTGCTCGAGTTCCTCCTGCGGCGCAGTGGCCCGCTCACCTCCTCTGTCGCCGAGGCGCTGGCCTTCGTGCGCAGCAAACCGGGCCTCGCCCAGCCGGATCTCCAATTTCACTTTGCCCCCGCCTACTTCGCCGACAACGGCTTCGAGGAATACGACGGTCACGGGATCACCATGGGACCGGTGCTGGTGGCCCCGCGCAGCCGCGGCTGGGTCCGCCTGCGCTCGCCCGACCCCACCGACAAGCCGCGGATCCTGACCAACTCGCTGGCCGAGCCCGAGGACGTCGCGGCGCTCCTCGCCGGAACTCGCCTCAGCCGCAAGATCGCCGCCGCCGCGCCGTTCGCGTCGGTGCTCGGCCGCGAGCTGTTTCCGGGGACGAACATCGAAGCCGACGATGATCTCGGCGAGGACCTGCGCAGGCGCGTCGAGCTGCTCTACCACCCCGTCGGCACCTGCAAGATGGGCTCCGGCGAAGATGCGGTCGTCGACCCGGAGCTGCGAGTGAGAGGAGTCGATGGGCTGCGCGTCGTCGATGCCTCGGTCTTCCCCGTCATCCCGAGTGGCAACACCAACGCGCCGACGATCGCCGTCGCCGAGCGCGGGGCCGACCTGATCGCGGGCAAGTCGCCGCTGGGCAGGGTCAAGACCGACAACCCGGCAACGACCCCCTAGCCGCGATGGACCTGGGATTGAAAGGACGGGCCTGCGTCGTCACCGGTGCCAGCCGCGGCATCGGCCAGGAGACGGCGCGGCTACTCTGCGCCGAGGGCGCCGACGTGCTGCTGGTCGGCCGCAACGAGGAGCGGCTGAAGGCGGCACGGGAGGTCGCAGCTGCAGCCGGAGCCTCCGCCGGCGGGCGAGCCGAGGCGCTCGCCCTCGACGTGACCAACCCTGACGCCGGCCAGCGGATGCTGGCGACTGCGGTCGAGCGCTACGGCTCGCTTGACGTGCTCGTCAACAACGCCGGCGCCGCACAGTGGCGCCACCTCGACGACGTGCCCGACGAGGATTGGTACGCCCAGTACGAGCTCAACGTGATGGCGCCGCTGCGGGCGATGCGCGCTGCCGCCCCAGCGATGGCCGAGCGCGGCTGGGGCCGCATCGTCAACGTCTGCTCGACCGCCGGCAAGCGGCCGTCTGCGGCGATGCCGGAGTACTCGGTGGCGAAGGCGGCCGAGCTCTCGCTCTCGCGCCTCTTCGCCGACCGCTACGCCAAACAGAACGTGCTCGTCAACGCGATCTGTCCGGGCCCGGTCGAGGCCGAGCTGTGGATGGAGCCGGGTGGCCTGCTCGACCAGTCTCAGCAGATGTCCGGTGCCGAGAGCCGCGAGGAGGCGCTGGCGGAAGCCGGCGCCAAGCGGCCGATCGGCCGCCTCGCCGAGGTCGGCGAGATCGCCGCCGCGATCGTCTTCCTCTGCTCCGAGCGCGCCTCCTACGTAAGCGGCGCCGCCTGGTCGGTGGACGGCGGCACCGTGCAGGTGATCATCTGATTCGCTTGGCCACTTATTGCCGCATAGCGGCAAAAGGGGGCCAGTGACCGACGCCGCGGTCCTGCTGCCCCTCTACGGCTGGCCGGAGGAGCCGGGCCTGGTCTTTACCGAGCGGCGCGCCGACCTGCGACGCCACGCCGGCGAGATCTCATTCCCGGGCGGGCGCAAGGACGAGGACGACGCCGATTTCGCTACGACCGCGCTGCGCGAGGCCCACGAGGAGATCGGTCTCGACCCGTCGGCGGTCGAGATCGGCGAACAACTGCCGACCACGGGCACCTTCGTCACCGGCTACCGCATCCACCCCTTCGTCGGCCGCATCCCCCACCCCGGCGAGCTGGACCTGGTGCCCAACCCCGCCGAGGTCGAGACGGTCCTCACCTACTCACTGGACGTTCTACGTGACGGCTACGCGATGCGCCGCCTGGTCCGCCGCGGCGTCCCCATTCACACGCCGACCTACGAGGTCGAAGGTCAGATGATCTGGGGAGCGACCGCGCGGATCCTCGGCAACCTGCTGGACCGCCTGCAAGCCGGCGCCTGACGGCGCCCTCGGCTAGGCCGCCTTTTTGGGCTGAGGGACGATGCGGATGTAGGGGCGCGGCTCCTCCCAACCATCCGGGTAGATCTCCTTTGCCTGGTCGTTGGAGACCGAGCCGGCGATGATCACGTCGTCGCCGTTTTGCCACTGGGCCGGGGTGGCTACTTTGTGATCGGCGGTGAGCTGGAGCGAGTCGATCACGCGCAGCACCTCATCGAAGTTGCGCCCGGTCGTCATCGGGTAGACGAGGATGAGTTTGATTTTCTTGTCGGGACCGATGACGAAGACGTTGCGGACGGTCTGGTTGTCGACCGGCGTGCGGTCCGCGGCGTCGCCGGAGACGTCCGCCGCCAACATTCCGTAGAGCTTCGCGACCTCGAAGCCGGCGTCGCTGATGATCGGGTAGTTCGGCGCGGTGCCCTGGGTCTCCGCGATGTCGTTCGCCCACTCCTCGTGCTTATCGAGGGGGTCGACGGAGAGTCCGATGATCTTCACGCCCCGCTTCGCGAACTCCGGCTCGATGCTCGCCATGTAGCCGAGCTCGGTCGTGCAGACCGGGGTGAAGTCCTTCGGGTGCGAGAACAGCACCGCCCAGGAATCGCCGATCCAGTCGTGGAACTTGATTCGACCCTCGGTCGTCTCGGCCTCGAAATCGGGTGCTACGTCACCAAGCTGCAGGCTCATCGGAACAGCTCCTCTCGGATACTCGCTTTCGGCACATTCGGCATATTTACCTTAATTCCCATCCGAGTTTAGCTATATCGGTTTGCGGGCCGGCGACGGCGATGGGAATGCGCCAGCGCTCGCCGGCAGCCCGCACGATCGCGCTCCCCCGTTCCAAGATCTCAGCCTCGATGGTGCCACTCGCCTCGTAGACGAAACGCCGCACCGGCGTTTCGACCAAGCGCTCGAGCAGGCGTTCGAGCCGAGCGCCGTGGATCGCCTCAAGGTTCTCGGCCGGGCCCGTGGCAGAGCCGAGCAGCCAGTACACCGCAGTCACGTCGCCAACCAGCTCGAGCAGCGTCCCAGGCTGCTCGGGATCGGCGAGGACTGGCTCAATCCCGGCCGTCTCAATCGCCGTCAGCCCCTCCTCGCTTCGGCTGGTCCCGCGCACCGCCCAGCCCTCGCCAAGCAGCCGCGCGCCCAGCTGACGACCGCGGCAGCCGCAACCCACAATCAGCGCCCGAGCCACGGACCCCTCTCAGCCGGCGAACGGGTCGCCCCGCCGCAGCCGCTCCAACTCCTCCTCTTCGACCTCGGCGCGCAGGGCGCGTTCGTCGATCTCCGGGGCGCCACGGCGGCGGCGCATCTCGTTCTGTGCGTCGAGCATCTGCTGTAGGTCGTCGATTTCGTTCTGTGCCTCGACTTCAGGGCTGCGGGTCGGCTTCCAATCGACCAAGTCGGCGCTGCTGCCCTGGTAGAAGTGGCCGATCAGGAAGAGGACGCCGATGATCAGCGCCAGCATGCCCAAGGTGAGGAAGACGAAACCCATCGGCTCAGGATACGCCGCGGCGCCGTGTCGCATTTAATGGCCGTCCATGCCTGACGCGTATCTGGTCGACGCGGTCCGTACCCCGATGGGCGCCTACCGCGGCGCGCTCTCCAGCGTCCGACCTGACGACCTCGCCGCCCACGTCATCAGCGCGATCGTCGAGCGCACCGGGGTCGATCCAGCCGAGATCGTCGACGTCTACTTCGGCGCCGCCAACCAATCCGGCGAGGACAACCGTGACGTGGCCCGGATGGCGGCACTGCTCGCCGGGCTGCCCGACAGCGTGCCCGGCGCTACCGTCAACCGCCTCTGCGCCTCCGGCCTCGAGGCAGTCAACGCCGCCGCGCGCGCGGTCAAGCTCGCAGAGGGCGATTTCTACCTCGCCGGTGGGGTCGAGTCGATGAGCCGGGCCCCCTGGGTCGTCGGCAAGCCCGAGCGCGGCCTGCCCCGCGGCGAGCAGACGATGCACGACACCACCCTGGGCTGGCGCTTCGTCAACCCGCGCATGGCAGAGCTTGGCGTCTCGACCGAGTCGATGGGCGAGACCGGCGAGAACGTCGCCGAGCGCTACGAGATCAGCCGCGAGGACCAGGACGCCTTCGCCCTGCGCAGCCACCAGCGTGCGGTCGCCGCTGCCGAGGCCGGCCTCTTCGCCGAGGAGATCGTCCCGGTCGAGGCGGCGACGGGGCGGCGCGAGACGGTCCTGGTCGAGGCCGACGAGGGCCCGCGACCGGATGCTTCGCTGGAGAAGATGGCCGGCCTGCGCCCGGTCTTCCGCGAGGGCGGCACGGTAACCGCCGGCAACGCCTCGACCCTCAACGACGGCGCCGCCTGCCTGCTCGTTGCCTCCGAGGCTGGAGTCGAGAAGCTAGGAGCCGAGCCACTCGCCCGGGTCCTCGCCAGTGGCGTCGCTGGCGTCGACCCCGCCTACATGGGCATCGGCCCCGCGGTCGCCATCCCCCGCGCCCTCGATGCCGCCGGCCTAACCCTCGAGCAGATCGACCTGATCGAGCTCAACGAGGCCTTCGCCTCGCAGGTGCTCGCCTGCGTCCGCGAGCTCGGCATCGACGAAAAGCGCCTCAACGTCAACGGCGGCGCGATCGCCCTCGGCCACCCGCTCGGCTGCTCCGGCGCCCGCCTCACCACCACCCTCATCCGGGAGCTGCGACGTCGCGACGGCCGCTACGGCATCGCGACGATGTGCGTAGGCGTTGGCCAGGGCCTGGCCACCGTGTTCGAAGCGGTCTGATTCCTCATCGCAGCTTTCCGGGCTATAGCCCGGACAATCCTGCGGTAGCCTCGCGCGGCTATGGCTAGCACGCTCAAAGAACTCGCAAGCGTCGACGGGCAGATCTCGCCCACCGCCGAGGCGATGGTGCCGATGAAGGACGACGGCCTCTACCGGGGCGACGGCGCCTTCGAGGTAATCCGGCTTTACCAGGGGCGGCCTTTCGCCCTCGGCGACCACCTCGACCGGCTTGAGCGCTCGGCCACCGCGATCCAGCTCGAGTTTGACCGCGCCGCGCTGGAGCGTGAGATCGACGCCCTGCTCGCCGAGGCCGGCGGACCCGATGGACAGCTGCGCCTGATCGTCACCCGCGGCGGCCGCCGCATCGCCGCGGTCGAGCCAATCCCGGCCCACGCCGAGAGTTTGAGCCTCGCCACCGTTACTTACAACCCAAGCGTGATCCTGACCGGCGTCAAGTCCCTCTCCTATGCGGCAAACATGCAGGCGACCCGCCTGGCGCAGGCACAGGGCGCCGATGAGGCCGTGCTCGTCACACCCGATGGCACCGTGCTCGAGCCACCCACCTCGGCGATCTTCTGGGTCTCCCCGCAGGGATCGCTGCGAACGCCGGCGCTCGACGTCGGCGTGCTCGAGTCGATCACCCGTGACCGTCTGGTCAAGGGCCTGCAGGTCGAAGAGGGCGCCTGGCCGGTGGCCGATCTGCGTGCCGCCCAGGAGGCCTTCCTCGCCTCGACCACGCGGGAGATCCAAGCGGTCTCGGCGATCGACGGCAAGGATCTGCCCGACGCACCCGGGCCCCGCACCCGCGAGGCTCAGGAAGCCTTTGCCGAGACCCTCGGCCGCGAGCTTCGAACGACGAATTAGAGAAGGAGCGAGATGGACTTCCAATTGACCGACGAGCAGCGCCTGATCTCCGAGGCGGCACGCGAATTCGCCGACCGCGAGATCCTGCCCCGGGTGCGCGACAATGACCGCGCTGCGCGCTTCGACCGCGAGCTGGCGAGCAAGCTGGGCGAGGTCGGCTACCTGGGCGCGCCGGTCGCAGAGGAGTACGGCGGCCGCGGCCTCGACTACATGGGCTACGGCCTGATCGTCGAGCAGGTCGGTCGCGCTGACTCATCCGCCCGCACTGTGGTCTCGGTCCAGACCTCGCTTGTCGCTGGCTCGATCGAGAAGTGGGGAACCGAGGAGCAGAAGCAGAAGTGGCTGCCGCGGCTCTGCTCGGGCGAGGCGCTCGGCTGCTTCGGCCTGACCGAGCCCGACACCGGCTCCGACGCCGCCAACCTGCGCACGCGGGCGACCAAGACCGACTCCGGCTGGTCGATCAGCGGCCAGAAGATGTGGATCTCGCTCGGCAACTTCTCCGAGGTGGCGCTGATCTTCGCCCAGACCGACCCCGAGAAGAAACACCGCGGCCTCGCCTGCTTCCTCGTCCCGACCGCCAGCGAGGGCTTCGCCTCGCAGGAGATCCACGGCAAGCTCGGCCTGCGCTCCTCCGACACCGCCGAGCTCTCGCTCGACAGCGTCGAGGTCGGCGAGGACGCAATGCTGGGTGAGGTCGGCGACGGTTTCAAGGTCGCGATGAGCGCCCTCGATAACGGCCGCTACAGCGTCGCCGCCGGCTGCGTTGGCATCTGCGACGGCTGCGTCGACGCCTCGGTCGCCTACTCCAAGGAGCGCAAGCAGTTCGGCGTGCCGCTGGCCCGCTTCCAGCTGGTGCAGGAGATGATCGCCGACATGATCGTCAAGCGTGACGCCTCGCGGATGCTGGTTTACCGGGCCGGTCTACTAAAGGACGAAGGGGTGCCGAACACGCTGGAGACCTCGGTGGCAAAGCTCCACGCAACCGAGGCCGCGGTCGAATGCGCCAACCTGGCGATCCAGGTGCATGGCGGCGCCGGCTATGTCGACGACTACCCGGTCGAGCGCTACCTGCGCGACGCCCGGGTAACCACTCTCTACGAGGGCACCTCGCAGATCCAGAAGCTGATCATCGGCCGCTCCGCGACCGGGATCAACGCGATGACCCCGCTCGAGGCGGAATAGGGAGGCTGGGCCAATGGGCGACCTGGTCGAGAGCTCGCGCGACGGCCACGTCGCACTACTGCGCCTCAACCGGCCAGAGGCGCGCAACGCCCTTTCACCGGAGGTAATGGAGACGCTCGCCGCCGAGCTTGAGCGGCTCGATCCCGACCCCGACGTCCGCTGCATCGTCATCGCCGGCTCCGATCAGGTCTTCGCCGCGGGGGCCGACATCAAGGCGCTGAGCGAACGGAGCTTCGCCGACGCGCTCAGCCACCCCTCGGCTTCGTTCTGGCGCCGCGTAGCCGCAATCAAGACCCCCCTCGTCGCGGCGGTCTCCGGCTTCGCCCTCGGCGGCGGCTGTGAGCTGGCACTGGCCTGCGACATGATCGTCGCCTCCGATACGGCCCGCTTCGGCCAGCCGGAGATCACCCTGGGGATCATCCCCGGCGGCGGCGGCACGCAGCGCCTGGCCCGGGTGCTGGGCAAGCAGTTGGCGATGGAGTACGTGATCACCGGCCGCCAGTTCGACGCCGACATGGCGCATGAAATGGGCCTGGTCAACAAAGTGGCGAAGAAGAATCGCTGGCTGGAGGAGGCGATGGAGCTGGCCCGCACGGTCGCCGAGCGGCCGCCGATCGCGGTCCGCCTCGGCAAGCAAGCGGTGCTGGTGGCGGAGGAGACGGCGCTCTCCGCCGGGCTCGAGAACGAGCGCCGCCTCTATGAGATCGCGATGGCGACCGAGGACCGGATCGAGGGCATGCAGGCTTTCCTCGAGAAGCGAGAGCCGAAGTTCGAGGGGAAGTGAGCGTGAGCGTCGAGCGGGTCGGCATCGTCGGCGCCGGCACCATGGGCGCCGGGATCGCGCAGATCGCGGCGCTGGGCGGCTACGAGACCCGCCTGCATGACCCGATCCCGACGGCACTGGAGTCCGGCATCGGACGACTGCGTGGGGCCCTGGCGAAGGGAGTCGAGAAGGGCCGCTGGGAAGAGACGGACGCCGAGGAAGCTGGCGCTCGGGTCGGTGCTGCCACGAGCCTCGGCGACCTCGGCGAATGCGACCTGGTCATCGAGGCGGCACCGGAGGACCTGGAGCTGAAGCGCGAGCTGTTCGCTGCGCTGGCCGATGCCTGCGGCCCCCAGGCGATTCTCGCCAGCAACACCTCATCGCTGCCGGTAACGACGATCGCCGCCGATGTCCCCCTCCCGGGGCGCGTCGTCGGCATGCACTTCTTCAACCCGCCGGTGCTGATGAAGCTGGTCGAGGTGGTCGCCACCGAGCATTCGAGCGAGGCCGCAGTCAAGGCGACCACTGAGGTCGGCCGCCGTATGGGGCGGACACCGATCCGGGCCAAGGACAGCCCCGGCTTCATCGCCAACCGCCTTGCCCGTCCCTTCAGCCTGGAGTCGCTGCGGATGCTCGCTGAGGGTATTGCCGACGCAGTGACGATTGACCGAGTCGTCCGCCTCGGCGGCGGCTTCCGCATGGGGCCCTTCGAGCTGATCGACCTGATCGGCCTCGACGTCAACCTCAGCGTCGCCCGCTCCTTCTACCGCCAGGGTGGCGAGCCGGAGCGCTGGCGACCGAGCCCAATCCAGAAACAGATGGTCGGCGAAGGCAAGCTCGGCCGCAAGAGCGGCCGCGGCTTCTACGAGTACGGCGAAGGGCCGTACCGCCAGCCCGATCCTGATCTCGGCATCGAAGCCCCCACGCTGGACCCCGGAGCGCTGGCCAAGATCGACCCGGCAGCCGAGTCCATTCTGCCCCGCCTCTTCGCCCAGATCGCCAATGAGGCCGCATTTGCCCTGGAAGAGGAGATCGGCTCGCCCGACGACATGGACACCGCGATGCGGCTCGGCTTCAACTGGCCACGCGGCCCGCTCGAGCTGACCGAGCTGATCGGCCGCACGCGCGCCGCCAGCCTCCTGGAAGACCTGCGCGATCAGCATGGCGATGCCTATGCTCCAGCACCCCTGCTGACCCGCGGTTAGCACCGACGAGGGCCCCGCAACTGCGAGGCCCTCGCGCTCCGGGGTGGGAAACTGCGCGATCATGGAGACCGAGCGGGACTTCGAGGAGGCGCGCCGCGGCCTCGTCGCACCATTCGATCCGCCCGTGGTCGAGAACGAGGGCGGCCGCACGGTCTGGGATCTGCGCTCCTATGACTTCCTCGACGGCGAGCCACCGGATACCGCCCATCCGAACCTCTGGCGGCAGAGCCAGCTGACCCGGATCGCTGGCCTCTTCGAGCTGGCGCCGGGCTTCTACCAGCTGCGTGGCTTCGACCTCTCCAACATGCACGTGGTCGAGGGCACCGACGGAATCGTCGTGATCGACCCGCTGGTCTCGGCCGAGACCGCGGCAGCGGCGCTCGCCCTCTACCGCGAGCACCGGGGCGATCGGCCGACCACCGGCCTGGTCTATACCCACAGCCACGTCGATCACTTCGGCGGCGCCAAGGGCGTCGTCTCCAGCGAGGAAATCGAGGCGAGGGAGATTCCCGTCCTGGCGCCCTCCGGCTTCCTCCACCACGCGGTCAGCGAGAACGTCTTCGCCGGCACGGCGATGGGGCGCCGCGCCGGCTACATGTACGGGGCGCTGCTCGAGCGCGGGCCCGACGGCCAGCTCGGCTCGGGGCTCGGGCAGACCACCTCACTGGGGGCGATCACGCTGATCCCACCGACGGTCGAGATCAGCGAGACCGGCCAGACCGAGGTCGTCGACGGCGTGCAGATGACCTTCCAGCTCACCCCCGGCACCGAGGCGCCGGCCGAGATGAACATCCACTTCCCCCAGGCGAAGGCGCTCTGCGCCGCCGACAACGTCGCCCGCTCGATGCACAACATCCTCACCCCGCGCGGTGCACTGGTCCGCGACCCCCGCATCTGGGCCCACTACTTGGACGAGGCGATCGAGCTCTTCGGCGCCGACTCCGACGTGCTCTTCAGCGGCCACCACTGGGCCTGCTGGGGAAGTGAGCAGATCGTCGACCTGCTTGAAAAGCAGCGCGACCTCTACGCCTACCTGCACGACCAGACCCTGCGGCTCCTGAACAAGGGGCATACCGGGCCCGAGATCGCCGAGCTGATCGAGCTGCCCCCCGGCCTCGCCAACGAGTGGCACTGCCGCGAGTTCTACGGCTCGATCAGCCACAATACGAAGGCGATCTACCAGCGCTACATGGGCTGGTTCGACGGCAATCCCGCCCATCTCTGGGAGCACCCTCCGGTCGAGCAGGCGCGCCGCTACGTCGAGTTCATGGGCGGCACTGAGGCAGTGCTGGAGCGAGCGCGCCGCTCCTTCGAGCAGGGCGATTACCGCTGGGTCGCTGAGGTCGTCAACCACGTCGTCTTCGCCGAGCCGGAGAACCAGAACGCCCGCAGCCTGCAGGCCGAAGCACTAGAACAGCTCGGATACGGAGCCGAGAACGCGACCTGGCGCAACTTCTTCCTGATGGGTGCGAAGGAGCTGCGCGAGGGAATCGGAGGCACGCCGACCGCGGCCGCCCCACCGGACATCGTCGCCAACCTCTCGGTGGCGCAGCTGCTTGACGCGATGGCGATCCGGCTCGACGGGCCGCGCGCCTGGGAGAGCCAGCTGCGAATCGATTGGGTAGTCACCGACCCCGATGAGGAGCACGCGCTAACCGTGCGCAACGGTGTGCTGCGCCACCGCGGCGGCCGCCACGAGAACTCGGCGGAGGCCACCCTGCTGGTCGACCGCGAGGCACTTGACGAACTCCTGCTGAAAACAGCCGACCTCGCCGCGCTGGCCGAGAGCGGCCGACTACGCGTCGATGGCGACGGGGGGAAGATCGGCGAGCTGCTCGGCCTGCTCGACGAACCCGACCCCGGCTTCGCCATCGTCACTCCCGACTGAGCAGGGAGCTGACACTTATTGGTTTCTATTAGGTATTTTCAAGGTCTCTTGTAACCGTCAAACGGGAGGAACGCCTTGAGAATCCGATTGCTCGCAGTGGGAGCGATAGCTGCTGGTCTCGCTGTTCCGGCCGCACCTGCAACGGCCGCCGATAAGGATTGCTCCGATTTCAGATCGTGGCGAGCGGCACAGAACTTCTACAAGAACCACGGCGGGCCGAGGCGCGATCCGCACCGGCTCGACGGCGACGACGACGGAATCGCCTGCGAGAGCCTGCGCTACTAAGTCGGCGGGGGCTTGATCCGGAACATCCCCTCGTCGACGTAGCACCAGCTCCAGTTCTCGCCGGGCTCAGCCGAGCGGATCAACGGGTGCCCGGTGCCCTGGAAGTGGGCGGTGGCGTGTTTGCCGGGCGAGTTGTCACAGCAACCGATGTGGCCGCAGCTCTGGCACATCCGCAGGTGCACCCAGCTCATTCCCAGCTCCAGGCACTCCTCGCAGCCCGCGATCTCGCCCGGCGGCTCGAGGTACTCGACCGAGTCGATGTGAGTGCAAGTGGCCGTGCTCCGACCTTAGAGCATGCCCGTCGCGAACCCCCGACTCAGACATTCGTCTGCTGAGACAAAGAGTTACACTTTCGTGTCCCACGCGTCACACCTGGTTCCCTAGCCTGGAGACATGGAGGCAATGAGGCAGAGCTGGACAGACGACCGTCTCGACGATCTATCCCGCCGGATGGACGAGCGCTTCGACCAGGTCGAAGGCGAGATGAAGAGCCAGGGCAAGGAACTGCGGGTGGAGCTCAAGGCTCAACGCCAGGAGCTGCGAGCGGAGATCAAGGGTCAGGACAAGGGGCTGCGGGTGGAGATCAAGGGCCTCGACAATGCACTACGGGCGGAAATCAAAGGCCAGGGTGATTCGCTTCGAGCGGAGATCAAAGGCCAGGGCGAAGAGCTGCGTGGCGAGATCAAAGGCCAGGGCGAAGAGCTGCGAGCGGAGATCAAGGGTCAGGGCGAAGAGCTGCGAGCGGAGATCAAGGGTCAGGGCGAAGAGCTGCGTGGCGAGATAAAAGGCCTCGGCAAGGAACTCCGGGACGAGATGGCCGGCTTGGAAGCCCGGCTCCGCGCCCAGGCAAGCGAGCACTACGTCAGGACGGGAGAAGAGTTCGCCAAGGTGCGCAAAGAGATGCGCGACGACAACCGGCAGCTCCTTGGCGAGATGCAGGCGCTTCAACGAACGATCATCCAGATCGGCTGGACCGGCGCGATCACGCTGATCGCCGCTGCCGCAGGGGTGCTGATCGCCCAACTCTTCTGACGCGGTAACCGTTGCCGGATCGCACCTCCTTCACCCCATCTGCAAAGGTGCGCGGATGAGCGGTACCGATGGAGGCGGGGAGCCGATCACCGAGGAGGGGATCGCCGCCCTGCGCGTGGAAATAGAGCAGCTCGAAGGCCCTGCGCGGATCAAGATGGCGGCGCGGATCAAGGTCGCCCGCGAGGAAGGCGACCTCAAGGAGAACGCCGAGTACCACATCGCCAAGGATGACCAGGCGCACCTCGAGACCAAGATCAAGCGGCTGCGCGAGCGGCTGCGCACCGCGGTCGTGGTTGAGGTCGACGGCGATGCCGACCGCTTCAGCTTCGGCCGCACCGCCGAGGTGCTTGACGAGACGAAAGGCGCCGTCAACACCTGGAAGTTGGTTGGCTCCACCGAAGCCGACCTGAGCGCCGGTCGCCTCTCCGCCGAGTCGCCGATTGGCCAGGCCCTGATGGACGCCGAGCCGGGCAAGTCGGTCAAAGTCGAAACCCCGCGCGGCAGCCGCACCTTCGTCGTCCAGAAGCTGCTCGACTGAGCCTCAGACGAAGAGCAGCACCCAGACGACTGCGGCGAGCAGCGAGACGACGATCAGTCGGATCCCCAGTTCACGCTCGCGCTGCAACTGCGAGAGGCCGATCAGCAACCCCGCCGGCGGCAGGATCACAGCAATCAGAAACGGGAACATGGCGGTAAGCCGTTCGCCCACGAGGCAACCCTAGCCGCTCACTGGGCGTCAGCTACGAACCAGGCGTTGGGGCGATCTCGGTGGGCTCGCCGCCGCGCATCCAGTGCGCCTCGGGGCTGGGCGGCGTATCGCGCAGGTACCACTCGGCGTCGAGGGCGCCCATGCAGCCGGTGCCAGCAGCGGTGACCGCCTGGCGGTAGGTGCGGTCGACCACGTCGCCGACGGCGAAGACCCCGGCCAGATTGGTCTTGGTCGAGCCGGGCTGGGTGCGGATGTAGCCGTCCTCGTCGGTATCGATCTGATCGGCGACGACCTCCGAGCGGGGGATATGGCCGATCGCGATGAACGCGCCTTCGGTGCTGAAGTCCTCGGTCTCCCCCGTCTCGGCGTTGCGCAGCCGCACTTGGCCGAGGTTGCCGCCACCGTCACCGCTGACGAACTCCTCGGGGACGAACGGCGTCTTGAACTCGATGTTGCCCTGCTCGCGCGCACGCTCCTGCATGATCTTCGAGGCGCGGAACTCATCGCGGCGGTTGACGATGGTGAGGTCATCGGCGAACTTGGATACGAAGATGGCGTCCTCCATCGCCGAATCGCCGCCGCCGATCACCATCACCTTTTTGCCTTTGAAGAAGGCGCCGTCACAGACGCCGCAGGTGGAGACACCGCAGCCGCTCAACTCCATCTCGCCGGGGATGCCGAGCCGGCGCGGCTCCGCCCCCATTGCCAGGATCACGGTTTTGGCGAGGTGCTCCTCCTCGCCGAGGAAGACCCTGTGCACGCCGCCGTCCTCACTGAGCTCGACCCGGTCGACATCGTCGGTGACGAAGCGGGTGCCGAAGCGCTCCGCCTGGGCACGGAACTGGTTCATCATCTCCGGTCCCATGATCCCGTCGGGGTAGCCGGGATAGTTCTCGACGTCGGTCGTGTTCTGCAGCTGGCCGCCCCACTGAAAGCCCTCGAAAACCAGTGGCTCGAGGTTGGCGCGCGCGGTGTAAAGGGCGGCGGTGTAGCCCGCGGGCCCACCGCCAATGATGATCACGTTCTCGACTCTTCGTTGCTCGTTCATATCTGCCGCCGGAAGTCTAATACTTTACTTTTTATAGTAACGCGTGAGGCGGGTGGTGGGTCAGTTTGAGAGATTTGCAGCGGTGCCGGCTAGGGAGGAGCCTTTAAAAGGCTTTATCTGCAGCCGAGATGGGCGATTTGCGACAATTCCTAGAGCAAGAGAGGGATGGTCGCCACTCAGAAGAATTCTTGCAATTTGTTAAGGCGGCTGTCTTCTTACGCCAATATGGGGTATAAGACCTTCAGTCTTCCCCGCCGTCCGCGTGCAAACGCGCACTGGCGGGGATTTTTTTGCTCTAGGACTGGGTGTAGTCGCGATGATCGCGGAGTGGCCCGTAGGCCTGCTCGTCAAGGTAGTGGCACCACAAGTGGTTACCTGAGACCCCCAGCCGCTTCGCGAATCCGCCCTTCCGCCAGGCTGCAACCTCGACAAGCTTGGGCGTCTCAAAGGGCAGCGTGTAGAAGGCTTCAAGGGCTGGCTTGAGATCGGTATCGGTCGACGCGAGGATTGCAATATCGAGTTGATCTTGTGCCGCCATCAGCACCATGTCAATGGCGATCTGGACATCAACTCCCTTCTGCTCGGGAGGGCTCTTGGGCCAATCGGATGGGTAGCGGAGTGGGCGGGCAATGACCGTGACGCCACTTTTCGCCCAGGCAGCCGCCTGACGGCGATGCGCTGCATAGCTCTTGGGCTGCTTAGTGCTGGCCGGCTGGCCCGTATATACGCGGACCTCCTCAAGGCATCGTTTGTCCGACGTGCCAAGCGGCTGCCGCTCCGTCAATAGGCGTCCGAAGCGCATCGGCCAGGTCCGGCCATGTGGGGATGGTGCCGCGTGAGAATGGAAGCAACGGCGAGCGTCGTTATAGACGTTCGCCTCATCGATAAAGACAACGACGCGCTTTGCATCCCCCGCTGAGATAGTCGATGACTATACGGAAATGTGAAAGTGCCAATACCGAATAAGCGCTTGAGAAGTCAGTCCAGCAGCGCCGCGATTTCTTCCAAGCTCCAGATGTGGTCCGTCACCCCGGCCGCCATCGCAGGCGTCCGGGGATAGCGCTCCTTTAGAGCCGTGTGCGGACGGGCGAAGTTGTAGTGCATGAAGTGCAGAGAGACCGAGTTGGACAAGTTCTCAATTTTCTTGCTGAAGCCATTGGTCAACCGGGTAAAGCGCCGCATCCCCATCCGCATCGTGAGGTTCTGCCTCTCGACGTAGCTAGTCGAGATCCGGTCGGGGTCTGGGTCGCCCTTGAGGATTCGGACCTTCGACGCCGTGACGACCGGGGGGCTGTATTTCCGGTGGTCGGAGGGGTCAGAGCTAAACGTCTTCTGGATCTGGGCCCAGTCAACCTGGTGGTGAAACGCCGGCCCAACCCCACCTTCATAGACGCCGTTGCCGTCCGTTGACAACTGGATGCGGTTTGCCATCCGACTTGCGAGGTCGGAGAGAAACACGTAGGCGTCGCCTTTGCTCTGCTCGCCAACCAGCCAGGTCGGGACCAGTTTCGTATCTGCGCAGAGCGCCGTATAGGTCCACACATCGCCATAGCCGTAGGTGCCTTTGAACTCCTCGGGCACGTTCTTCTGCTTGGCGTAGCAGTAGGCCCAGATCTCGTCAGCCTCGACCACTTTGCAGGGGAGGTCGACCAGCACGCCATCCTGGTACTCGGCGCAGGCTTCCCCGAGATCGACCAGCAGTTTCGTGATCGTGTTCTTGGCAGCGCCAGTCATTCGCACCGTTGCACGGATGCTGCTCCCCTCTACCAGCGCCCCGATGATCTGGGCACGCCTTTCCGTGCTTAACCTGTTCATACTGACCATTATGCCTAACCGCTTACGCATTGTCAAGTTAGAATTTGCGTGCCCAGATTTGGCTCGCTCGCTGATAGGCTGGATAGCGCCTGCAAAGGCCGATCCCCCGTCGTCCGCTAGCTTCATCACAAGGTTTACGGACGGCGGGGGCTTTGTTTAACGTCGACCGCCGCGCTCGGCTAGACCACTAAAGGGCGGGTCGACCAGTTATCTCTCATCCTGATCCGAGTTCCTACTCGGCTTTCTCTCCGGCCGGAAACTGCATCTCGTCAGAAGGCTGGGGCGGGGGTGGCTCAGGCTCGAACTCATAGACCATTTCAAAGGTCAATTTTGCGAGGTTTAGCCAACGATCAGCGGCCTCCCGGTTCCAGGTAGAGCCTCGCGGGAGCTCTTGTAAGAGGCCCTGGATAAGCAGTGGGAGAGATCGTGAACCCTCCGGCACTGACGGGCTAGGTTTCGGGGCCGGCTCTGCGCTATCGGCGTCGGTGTCCTTCTCAGCCTGTTGTCCCCTTGCTGCGGCACGGGGGGGCGCAGACCGGACATTCCCGCCCTCCCGCTCAATAAGGCCGGTGACTTCGAGGTAGTCCAGAAGAATGCGCAGCTGGTTTTCGTATTTGGGGCCCGCTTCGGCAGCCGCGTCAATGATCTGCAGGGCCTCTTTTTCCGAGAGAGACGCAAAACCAAGACGGGGCAGCAAGGCGCTACCGAACCAGGATTGCCCGAAGACAGGCGCCAATTCGTGAGAAGCACCGTCTGCATCCCATTCAAACGCCTGGGCGAAATTCACAACCGCCTGCGAGGGCACAAAGCCACCCCCTACCCGCTCGATAAGTCCAACGTCTGCAAAGAAGGGATTCGCAAGGGAGACCGTGTTCGCAGAGAGACCCACGTACTTGGAGGTATCCGCATTCCCGACCGCCCGTTTATCTGGCCCGCTCGCGGCGGCAAACGCTCGCAAAAGGTCGAGCTGCTTGCCGAACGCAATACGTGGCGTAGGGAGGATCTTCCTTTTCGCTTTGTTGCCATTGGGCTCATCGGTCATATTGAGGATCAAATCATACACGCCTGACGGCATATGAGTTAACTCATAAGGGCGGGGTCAAATTTCAAGGGTCTACTGAAGTAGCTCCGTGGCCTGGTACCCTGTCGGTATCGTCAGTTCGCTGACGATTGCTGGCGGGTAGCTCAATTGGCGGAGCGCGTCCCTGTCACGGACGAGGTTGTGGGTTCGAGCCCCACCCCGCCAGCATCCTTGCAGCGCTTGACTGCCCCCGGAACCACGCTGCTACTATGGCCTTGTCCGTGACAGGAATGCGTTTGCTCTGCCAGAGTGATTGGTGGCGCAGACTCCAGAAGACCCGCCTTGGGATGGCCTTCTTATTTCTTCCCGGCGGGTCTTCGCCTTTACAGGGGTCTAGTGGGCGTTACTTCCCGCCCCAGCGGGCCTGAGCGGCTTTACGTGCCGCCTCGCTGCGTTCCTCGGCCGTCATATTGGCCGCTCGCGCTTTGCCCCCCTTTTTGCCCCCCTTGCGTCCGAGGGCTACAGCGGCGGAGTCTTTACCCCCATCTGCGCCAGGTGTGCCTGGACCGGTTGCATCTCCGACAATGGCCGCCGCCAGTCGGTTCAGGTCGGCTGGCTTCTTCGACTGCTTAGGCATTGCCACAGGGTAGCTCGCTGCTCAGCGTGAACCGGCCGGGGCGGGCTTCTCCTGGCTCCCAAGTGATGCCGGCAAGCAGATCCTCGATCTCGGCGGGCAGTGCTTGAGCCAGCTTTATGAGCGTGTCGATTCGCGGCGTCCTCGCTCCCCTCTCCAGAAGGCCGATGGCAGTTCGGTGGAGGCCGGCACGAGCGCCAAGGTCTTCCTGAGACAGCCCGGCGTGCTTACGACAACGCACGAGATTCGCGCCGAAGCGCTGTGCGACGGTCACGGGAGATCAAGCCGATAGAAATGGGCGGCAGCGGGAGTTGGGCGGAGCGATATCCCACGGCGCTCCAGGAGGCCGATGGCAACAAGGGCCTGTACGGCCCGCTCCACGGCGTCCTTTGAGTCGATCTCGCGGGCGAGTTCAGGAACGGTGCGGCAATGAGGGCGTGCGGCCAGGACAAGCGCCAGCACGGCGCGCTGCACGCCCAGGCTCCCGCCCGGACTAGGCTTTGTGGGCATCGGGACTTACCTCCTGGTGCCATGCCCCCGGACGTTCCACCGTCGCGGGGGCGCTTGGTTGTTAGAGCCAAGCGAACCTAGGGCAAGAGGCTGGCGGGGTCTAGGGCAGATTCAAACTGACCCACCACCGTGAGGCGGGTGGTGGGTCACTGTCAGGCAACCGTTCTTGCTCAGCCCGCGGCTGGCTCCAGCTCCCTCTCCGGCGCTTTGCCGCGGTCGACGGGGAGCCCCTCTGTTTCCCAGTGATGGACCCTGTTTCGCAACTGGAAGAAGGCAACGACGCCGAACGGAATCGGCAGCCAGAAGGCGACCAGCCGGTAGATCAGAATCGCCGGGAAGACCGTCCCCTCGGGAATGCCGAAGAGGACGAAGGCGCCGATCATCCCCGCGTCCACCGCCCCGACACCGGCCGGCGCCAGGGGGAAGAGGTTGCCGACCATGCCGAGGAAGAAGCCCTGCACGACGACCGCCAGCGGCACGTGCACTCCGAACGCTTTGAACGAGGCCCAGAGGATGCCGATGTTGGTTGCCCAGTAGCCAACTGCGCCGATCACCGCCAGTCCGCCCCGGCCGGGGTGAATAAGGAGCCGGAAGCCGAACCTCACCCCCTCGCCGACCGTCGCCATCACTTTGGCCACTTTGTCGGCGATTGCCCTGCTGCGATGTCGGTGCACGTGCGAGGTGAGCCGTTCACGCAGATCGGCGGGAATTAGGGCGGCGAGCGCCCCAAAGATCAGGACCAAGCCGGAGATCGCCGCGGGAATGATCGTCAGCTCAACCGATGCCTTGCCGGGCATGACCCCGGTGCGCAGCAGCACCCCGAAGACGATCAGCGCCAGCGGGTAGAAGACGTACTGGAGGGTGAGGAAGGCGACCATTCGCCGCGCCACGTCGTGGCGGATCATCCCCGCCCGGCGCAGAGCCCAGTAGGTGAGGGCGATTCCGCCGGCGCCGCCGGCTGAGAAGAGGCGGGTGGCGGCCACACCGGCGAGGTTGATGTCGTAGGTCTCGCGCCAGCTGAGCCGCAGCACATCGCCACCGACGACCGCCTTGAAGAGCGCGATGTAGGTCGCTATCGCGGCGAGCTCGAAGCCGATCGCGACGACGATCCAGATCGCCTCCGCTTCGCTGAGCTTGCTCATCGCGTCGCCGAGGCCGACCAGCCTCGGGAAGAGGAAGTAGATCCCGATCAGAAGGATCAGGACGACAAGCAGCGTCTGGGCTACCCGCCGCCGCGTGAACAGCGGCAGCTCAAAGCCGCCGTTTTCGCTCACCGGCTGCTCGGGAGACACGCCTGAGAAGCTACCCGTTCGCCAGGCGCTCCAGACCTTGCAGGCGTCGATTCACCGCCAGGACGGCCGGCTCGGCCAGTGACTCCCCCCTCTGTGCGGCGGCGACGAGGGCAGTCCCAGCAACCAAGTCGGTGACGTAGTGCTCGCCCAAATAGACGAGGGCGAAGCCGAGGGTGAGGGCGTAGGTCCAGCCGGCGGCACCGGCGGTGCGCCCGGTCTCCGACAGCGAGATCGCCGCCGTCACCGAGGTGGCGAAGTGCAGCGAGGGCATCGCCGCCCAGGGGTTGCCGCCGAGCGCTGCATACATCGCCGGCCAAGCCGATTTCCAGGTCTCCTTGCCGACCTCTTCCATGATCCGCCGCACCTCTTCGTCCGTGTGCCCCTGCTCCGAGGCCCACCAGGGCGGCGCGGTCGGGGCAGCGAAATAGACCGCGCAGCCACCGTCGAAGACGGCAGCCAGCCGGCGAGCGGCGCGTGGGAAGCGGTCGGGATGGCGAAGCAGAATGAAGAAAAGGACCGCGTAGGGCTCGATGAACCAGAGCCAGTGCACCCAGGTAAGGAGGCGATTGAGCACCCCCACCCCGCGCCAGCGGGCTAGCGCCCGCTGCAGGTGCACGTTGGGCAGCCGACCTAGGCCTATCGCCCGGTCGACAACGATCGGGTAGCGGATCTGCAATCGGGCGCGGAGGCGCTCGGGATCGTCGTAGGGCAGCTCATGGACCATCGTGAAGGCCCACATCTGCAGCGCGTACATCGCCACGTCGCGCTTGCGCGAGCGCGGGTGCAAGACAGCGAGGCCCAGGGGGCCGGCGGCACAGGCCGCAATCGTCACCGGAGCGGGGATGCGAGCGCGGCGGCGCAGCAAGGGCACCGCCACCGCAGCGCCGATCGTCGCCATAGCCCCGGCGCGCACCGCCTTGCGCAGCGCCGGAGATGGCGTGGAGCGGTTGCCCATGAGGCCGGCGAGTATAGGAGCATGCCGGGAAACCGTCGCGTGGTTCCTTAGTTACGCATATCGTTATAAGGAGCCACGGTCACATAGTGCGCGCCGCGGGACGCCCCCGTGCGTGATTAGAATGGCCGCGCTTTGAGTCCCAGCTCCCCTGGCGCCGACCAGATTGACACCCTGCTTTGGATTGGCTTCGTCGCCGCGGCGATCCTCGTCGTCGTGGTCGTCGGCGGTCTGCTCTACGCACTGCGCCGCTACCGCGCCGAGCGCGGCGCCGAGCCACGCCAGATCACCGGCGGCCGAACCATCCAGCTACGCGTCGGCGGCGCCCTGGCGGTCTTCGCTGTCGCGATCTTCGTGATCAGCATCCTCTACACCGACAAGGCGCGGGAGACGTCCGCGACCGGGGAGACCGGCCTGCAGGTCTCCCACTCAGAGCCACTGAAGATCACGACGACCGGACAGCAGTGGCTCTGGCGCTACGACTACCCGAACGAAGCCTTCTCGTACTACAAGCTCGTCGTCCCGGTCGATACCGCGGTCGAGCTTGACCTCGTCTCGACCGACGTCGTCCATACCTGGGACGTCCCCGACCTAGCCGGCAAGCGCGACGCCGTACCCGGCAAGACCAACCACGTCGTCTTCCGAGCCGATGAGGAGGGGACCTACCGGGGCCAGGCGGCGACCATGTCCGGTCAGGCATACGCCGCGATGCGAACCGAGGTCGAAGTGGTCTCGCCGCAGGAGTACCAAGCCTTTGTCGCGGGCGCGAAGAAAGACATCCAGGCGGCGCAGGACCGCGTCGTCAGCCTGATCGAAAGCGGAGAAACGCCATGAGCCCGAGCCCGCGTCCCGAGCTGGTAGTCGACGGCTTCCCGCCGCGCCGGCCGCGCTGGGTCGAGATCGCCACCAGTGCCGATCACAAGGACCTCGGCCGGGTCCTGATCACCGCCGCCCTCGGCTTCCTCTTCATCGCCCTGGTCGAGCTCCTGCTGATGCGGCTGCAGCTGGCGATTCCCGAGAACGCCTTCCTCGATCCGGTCACCTTCAATCGGATGCTCTCGCTCTACGGCGCCACCGCGATCTTCTTCGTCGCCGTACCGCTCGCTCTCGGCTTCTTCTATTACGTGACGCCGCTGCAGATCGGTGCCCGCAGCACGGCGCTGCCACGGCTCGGCCAGATCGGGACCTGGCTCTTCGTCGCTGGCGCTACCGTCCTCTACGCGGGCTTCCTCTTCACCCCTAGCGAGGCCGGCGTCAACCCGCTGCCGCCGCTCTCAGGGCTCGCCTTCCTGGCCAACAACGGCGTCGACGCCTGGGCAGCAGCAACCGGCCTGGCGACGCTTGGCTTCGTCCTGATCGCGATCGATCTCGTCGCCACGCTGCGACGCCTGCGCGCGCCGGGAATGGCCTGGCGGCGGCTGCCGGTCTTCTCCTGGGCGGCGGCGATCTCCTCCTGGCTGCTGCTGGTGATCGGCCCGGTGATGCTGGCGGCGATCACGATGCTGCTGATCGACCGCAACTTCGAAGGCATCTTCTTTGCCGGCGACGCCGGCGGCGCACCGCTGCTCTGGCAACACCTGAGTTGGATCTTCTACACCGGCGCCTACATGCTGATCCTGATCTTCGCCCTCGGCACGATCGCCGAGATCGTCCCGGCGCTTGCCCGCAAACCGCTCTTCAACCGAGGCGCGGTGATCGGGTCGATGGTCGCCATCGCAGTCATCGGCACGCTCGCCTGGATGCAGAACATGCTCACGGCGCCAATCGGGATCGGCTGGATGTACTTCGCGATGGCGATGTCGCTGGCGCTGATCGTCCCCTTCGGCCTAATCTTCTTCAACCTGATCGCAACCCTGGCTGGCGGCACGGTGCAGATGCGCGCGCCGCTGCTCTTCGCCGCCGGTGCGATCGTCGCGATCTCAGTCGGCCTCGCAGCTGAGATCGAGCACTCGATGGTCGCCGTCGGCTGGCGCCTGCAGCACACGACCGACAGCACCGCGGCAACCCACTTTGCCCTGCTGGGCGGCGCCGTCTTCGGTGGCTTCGCCGCTCTGCACTGGTGGTTCCCGAAGATGACCGGCCGCACGATGGGCGAGACGCTGGCCCGCGCCAGCTTCTGGACGATGCTGCTGGGCACGTTCGTCGCCTTCGTACCGCTAGCGTTCGCCGGAACCTTCGACGGGCAGGTGATCGACGCCTACAAGTTCTTTGGTGGAACCGGCGTCAGCACCTACAACCTGATCGCCACGATCGGCGCCTTCATCCTCGCCGTGGGCATCATCATGACCCTGGTCAACGCGATCCTCAGCCGCGAGAGCGGTGCCCCCGCCGGCCACGACGCCTGGGGCGGCGACTCGCTCGAGTGGTTCGCCCTCTCGCCGCCAGAGCCGCACAACTTCGACCTGCTGCCTGATGTGCGCAGCCCGCGGCCGATGCGCGACATTCGCGAGGCGATTGCCCACCGCAGCGCCCGCGCCAGGCAGCCGGCGCGCGAGTCGCAGCCGGTAGCCTGACCGCGGTGATCCTGTGAGCAGCGCCCAGACGGCTGCGATCCCGCAGCGCCCGGCGGCACCATCGCTGCTGCGCGACTTCGTCACGCTGACCAAGCCAAAGGTGCAGTCGCTGCTGCTGTGGACGACGGTGACGACGATGTACGTGGCCGGCGACCCCTCGATCGGGCTGGTCTTCCTCACCTGCCTCGGCGGCGCCCTCTCGGCCGGCGGCGCTGGCGCGATCAACCACGCGATCGACCGTGACATCGACCGCACGATGGCCCGCACCGCCAGCCGGCCGGTAGCAAGCGGCCGCATCTCGCCGACGACCGCGATCGGCTTTGGCGCTCTGCTGGGTCTCTCCTCCTTCGTCCTCCTCTCGCTGACGGTCAACCCGCTGGCGGCGGCGCTCTCGCTCTCCGGCCTCCTGGGCTACGTCTTCGTCTACACCCTCTGGCTCAAGCGCACGACGCCGCAGAACATCGTCATCGGCGGCGCTGCCGGTGCCGTCCCACCGTTGGTGGCCTGGGCTGCGGTAACCGGCAGCCTCAGCGGCACCGCCCTCTTTCTCTTCGCGATCGTCTTCTTCTGGACCCCGCCCCATTTCTGGGCGCTCTCGCTGCTGATGAAGGACGAGTACGCCAAGGCGGGCGTGCCAATGCTGCCGGTCGTCCGCGGCGAGGACGAGACGCGCCGCCAGATCCTCCTCTACACGATCCTGCTCTACGCGGTGACCCAACTGCCCTTCTGCGCCGGCGGCTTCGGGGTCGAGTACCTAGTCGCTTCGATGACGCTTGGCGCCGGCTTCATCTACTGCGCCGTGCGCCTGCTGCGCAGCGCCGACCGTCGCTGGGCCCTGCGCACCTACCTCTTCTCGCTCGCCTACCTCGCCCTGCTCTTCCTGGCGATGCCGCTAGACCAGCTGGTCTAGGCAGCCACCGCCCTGCCCGCCTGATAAAAATCCCGCCGTGGATCGCGAGACCGCCAGAAGAGACATGGCCGCGGGCTTGGTCGCCGGTGGCCTCTCCGCCGCGGTCTTCGCCCTCTGCTTCGTCGCCGCGATGCTCTACATCGCCTCATGAGCGCGGAGCGACCAAGCGTGCATCTCTGGTTCTTCGCGCCGGGAGCGGAGCGCGATCCAGTGTCATGAGCCCGGCGCACCGCGACATTCCTGAGCCCGGCGAGCTGATCTATTCGCCCCGCCCTTCCTGGGCACCGCTCTTCTTTGCCTTCGCCGCCGCCCTGGCGCTGTGCGGCGTCTTCATCGAGTTCATGGTCCCCGGCTGGATCTACGCGTTCATCGGCTGCGTCGTCCTCCTCTTCGCTCTGCGCAGCATGATCCGCAGCGCGATCAGCAGCTACTTCCGATTCCCGCGCAAGCAGCGCGTTCGCGGCGCAGTGCTGCCGGTAGAGACGATCTCACCCCCTCGGTCCTGAAGCGCTGAGGCAGCGTCAGTCAGGCGTCATGCCGGACGTCGCGCCAGCCGACGTCCAAACCCGCACTATGTCGCGGATCGAGAGGACTCCGACGAGGTCGCCGTCTTCGAAGACGACGAGGTGACGGATGCCCCGCGTCGACATCTCCGAGGCTGCGTGCTCGAGGCTCCAGTCCGGCGCGGCGGCCACCACGCCCTCGCTCATGTGGTTGGCGACGAGCTCGGAGTCCGGGTCCTGGCCGTGACCGAGGGAGTTGAGGATGTCGCGCTCGGTGACGATGCAAGGCACCGGCCTCTCGTCATCGGTGACCACGGCAGCGCCGACGCTCTTGTCCACCATCATCTGCGCCGCCTCACGCAGCGTGTGCGATGGACCGACGGTGAGAACCACCTCCGACATCCCGTCCCGTACCTGCATCCTCGTCCCTCTCCTTCACGACTAGCGGGTTAGTGAGAATCGCCTCAAGCCTACCCGAAGCACGCTCCCCTACACACCGCTTGGAAGCTGCCTCGGCGTATAGACTCCGGCGCGCTTCGCGCCGCATGACGATGCTCAAGCCACTGAACCCGATCCGCGCCTTTCTCGCCGTCGCCGCTCTCGTTGCGGTCGCCGTCGCGGGCTCAGGTTGTGGCACGAGCAAGGGCGACGAGGAGCGTGGCCGCATCCTTTTCATTCAGAAATGTGGGACCTGCCATGAGATGGCTCAGGCGGGTACGACCGCGCAGATCGGTCCCAACCTCGACCGCGCCTTCGCCGCCGCCCGTGCCGTCGGCGAGGACGGCGACACGGTCGAGGGGATCACCGCGGCGCAGATCGATAATCCCAGGCCAACGACGAATAACACCGCCGTCTCGATGCCACCGGACATCGTCCAGGGTCAGGACCTCGAGGACGTCGCGGCCTACGTTGGGATGTACGCCGGTGTGCCCGGCGCGGCGCCACCCAGCGTCCCCGGTGGACCTGGCGCTCAGGTCTTCGCCAACAACGGCTGCGGCGGCTGCCATACGCTGGCGGAGGCGGAAACGGGCGGCACCACCGGCCCCAACCTCGACGAAGTTCTTCCCGGCCAGAGCGCCGCGATGATCGACAAATCGATCGTCGACCCCAACGCCGTCATCACCAAAGGCTTCCCGCCGAACGTGATGCCGTCCACCTACGAGCAGTCGCTGACGCCGAAAGAACTGGAAGACCTCGTCCAGTATCTGCTGCAGAGCACGGGCTCCGGCGGCGGCAAAAGCAAAGGCGGCTGAGCCGCCCCGGCCGGGATCCGGCCGTTGACATCATCTGAGCACGATGCGGACTCGCGCTCATTTCGGACAGTGACTCTCAAAGACCGCCTCGACATCTCGCCGCGGCGCTACGCCCAGGTCACGCTCGTGGCCCTCGCCGCGCTCGCCCTGATCGTGCTCACCGGGGCCGCCGTGCGCCTCACCGGCTCGGGCCTCGGCTGCCCGGATTGGCCCAAATGCTACGGCGGCACCGTGCCGCCGCTCGATACCCACGCCGTGATCGAGTATGGCAACCGCCTCCTCACCGGCTTCGTCGGCCTCGCCGTGATCGCGGCCAGTGTGCTGGCCTGGTTTCGCCGCCCCTTTCGCTGGCACCTCGCCTTCTTCGGTGCCCTGCTCCCAATCGGCGTGATCTGCCAGGCGATCCTCGGCGCCTTCGTCGTCAAGTACCACCTGGCGCCCGGCCTGGTGATGGGTCACTTCATCCTCTCGATGCTGCTGCTCGATGCGGCCTTTGCGCTTGCCTGGATGGCGCGCTACGAGCACGGCGAGCGGCGCTTTTCCAGCGACCGGCTCGGCGTCTGGGCGGTGCGGGCGCTGATCCCGTTGGGCCAGCTGACGATCATCGCCGGCACGATCGCCACCGGCTCCGGGCCCCACGCCGGTGCTCACGAAGGCGAGCTGGTGCACCGCTTCGACTTCGAGGGCACCGGCACGTTGGAGTGGATGGTGCAGCGCCACTCGGCGATGGCGGCGGCCTTCGGCTTTGCCGCGATCGCGGTCTGGCTGCTCCTGCGCCGCCCAGGCGGCGACAGGCGGGCCCTGCGGCCCCTCACCGCCGTTATCGGCCTGCTGGGCCTTCAGGGCGCCGTAGGCGGGCTGCAGTGGGCGCTGGAGCTGCCCAGCGAGATTGTCTGGCTGCACGTGGCCCTTGCCACCCTGACCTGGCTGGCGATGCTGTGGACGGTGGCGACGGCCGGCAGGCTCGTGCCCAGGGAAGCAAGGGCGCAACCGAGCGCTGCCGCAGCGCCCGGTGAGGCGTCCACTCCGGTGCCCACTCAGACCTGAGTCGCGATCACGCCGACCAGGCCGGCGATCACCCCTCCATAGGCGAGAATCGTCGTGCGCTGGAACGCGTCGAAGCGTGCGTTCATCTGATCGAACCCGGCTTTCAAGTCCGTGCGGATTTCGCGAACGTCTCCTTCAACCTTGTCGAAACGCTGATCGACCTGATCGAATCGCCTGTCTACTTGCTCAAAGCGCTGATTTACTTGCTCAAAGCGCTGGTCTACTTGCTCAAAGCGCTGGTCGACGTGGCGGAAGCCTTCGTCCACCTTCCGCTCAAGCCCGTCGATGCGATCGTCGTTCCAGCCCTGCCTTGCCGTCATCGCCTCCATGATGACAGACCCTAAGACAAAAGGTTTCACCGATGATGCGCTGGATGTAAATCCTGTCGGGCGGCTTCGTCAATTCTGGCTGACGTGCTCGGCGTCGAGGTCGACCACGACATGGGTGATCGGTAGGTCGATCTCTTTCGAGGCCCGCTCGACAACGCCGTGCTCGAGCCAGCGCGAGCGGTGCGGCGGATGGGTTGAGATGACGATCTCATCGGCGGCGAAAACGCGCAGGGCGTCCTCGATCGCGACGTTTGGGTCGGAGTCGCCGATCTCCCCCCTCGCCTTCAGGCCAAGGTCGCCGATAGCGATCAGCGAGAGCTCCATCCGTTGCCGCGCCAGCTCGATCGCTTCGTCTACGTCGGATGCCCAGTGCTCTGCCCGCGAAACGGATACGGCCGGGGTCACGATCATGATCTCGCAGTCCCGCCCGCGGCAGCGCTCGCGAATCTCCTCCTGAAGGGCCCCACCGCCGACGGTCTCGTTGGCGACGACGAGCATCCTGTGTTTGCCGTCCCCACCTCGTGTCACGTCGACGCTGCGCGGCAGCGAGCCGCGTGAGTTGCGATAGGCGAGGCCGGCACCGAAGCCCAGCAGCAGCGCCGCCCAGACGACCCCGACGACAGGCCGGGTGAACAACGTCAGCAGAATCACCGAAACCGCCGCAACCCCGATCACAACCACCCAGCGAAAAGCGTCAGCCTCAGATCTCAGGGGATTGTGCATGTACATGTTGTACCCGCACGGCCGCGATAACCAAGCTTCCTTTACGCGACCTGACGGTCGCGAGAACCAAGCAGGTCGGGGGATGCAGGGAGAACGACGAGGGGAGCGCACTCAGGTGCGTGACCCGAGGAGGCCGACCGAAGACCCCGAGATGCGCCGGTTATCGCGGCCGTCAGAGGATGTAGACGGACGTGTAGACGATGATCCACATCGTCCGGCGGGCGCATGGCCATGCGGATCCCGCTTGTCCAAGCGGAAGCGCGTCCGATTGAATCCGGTTGCATCGGGTCTTACTGGCGCATCAGTGGCGCACCGCTGGCGCATAACAGTGGTGCGGAGAACCCTGGCAAGCGAGAACCACGCCATAGCTCAAGCGTCGATCGGTAGCCGATCGACCCTGGTTAGCGCGACCCTGGAGGCTCGATGCCACTGTCGCAGAGCATGGCGTCAGACCAGGGTTTCGGTACTCGGCGGACCGGCCAGCCTTGCGACCGAGTTTCCCTCAGAGGTCTGGCGAAGCACGATCGTCGTGCGCACCAGTTGGCTTACCTGATCGATGAGTTCCCCCTCGAGTATGCAGATTCCCTTGGTCTCGTCGGCGCGCGTGTAGGTCGCCGAAAGCCACGCCTTCTTCCCGCATCGCCCCGGTAGCCGCCGTATGCGATCCCACATGCGGCCGCCAGCCCGAGGAAGATGCCAGCCTTCGGAGCGACATCGAGTATGAAACCTTCAGATTCGACCCCCAAGCCAGGTGGAAAAACGCCAGCCCGCCGAGAACGCAGACCGCCGCGCCCGGCGGCACCGCCGGCTCCCAGTTCGAGTGACTCAGCCGCAGCACCACCACCCCAACGGTAAAGGCGATCACCAACACCAAGAAGACTGGGGTAGATCAGAGTCCGTGAAACCCGGCCTGGCTCACCTCACCTCAAAGTACATCCCGGCGTAGGTTCCTGGGTAGTGCCTTGTGGACCACCTCCTGACGATCTTCGCATCCCGAAGGCACCCAGCGCAGCGATCTGAATTCGATGCTTGTTCCAAGCCTCCATAAGCACTTCGATATTTGTCATGCCGCATGACTGGATGAACCACATCGCGCAATTGCGCAGCCGGCGCCACAGCCACAGATCCGAACCCACACAGCACCACGATCATAGCGACGGCGAGCCTGCAACCCATGAGTTCGAGGTGCCCCTTACGGCACATGGGCAAACGTTAGAGGTGTTATTCCCGTGCTACTCAAGCCTGAAACCGCTTGACAGGGCGGTTGCTAGAGGATGTAAACCGGTCCGCCGATTTATCGTGGCCAACGCAACTCTGGAGGCTCAACGCCACTGTCGTAGAGCTTAAGGTCAGACAAATCTCGTCGAAGAATGATCTTTCTGGTGACGAGTAGCCCTACGCCTGCGCAACGGCCGTTCTCCGAAGGTACAAAACGTGGCCTTTTGAGTTCCAGCCTAATGTACACATCGTCGTCCCGGTACTTGATGCTGGGCCTTGCAATTCGGGGCTTTGGGTCACCCACGCAATAGCCAACACCATTACCTACTTTGATCGCCCGAGGCGTCGGGCTGAATATCACACTCCATTGGAAAGCATTCTCGGCGCGTCCTTCAACGGCATCGCTTGCCTTATCCGCAGACGAAGAATCTCCGCAAGCGATTGCGAGGAACAAAATGACGGCGGCTGCCACCATCACTCCAATAAATCTGAAAATACCCATATGCTCAGTTTCCAGTTAAGAGATGCATGTCGAACATGTCGGGATGATGGAGGATACCTGGAACACGACTGAGCCTTAGCCCCTGTGGATGCAGAAGTGGAGCGACCGTTGAGATTCGGGTCTGCGGATAGAAGGCGCTTACAACACCAACGGCAGCGCCAGTTCGGGGGTTCCAAACAGGTGCGCCGCTGTCACCATGGTCAACTTGCTTATTGAACCTGACGTTGTACTCCCCAATCCGCAAGCCACCTTCCCAGGCCATGGAAAGACGCGTTACCTCGCCACACGACACTCCATCTAGCTTCGCGCCCGAATAGCAGAGGGTGTTGCCGACCCTGGCCTTCGTAGGAAGTCCCGTGGGAACAAGATTGCCATTTGACCCGAATATACCGTGGGGAACAAGATCGGGAATTTTTGCCCGGATTGCCAAACCATCCGTTGCCTGGCTACCATGCAGTGCGTTACGCGTCACCTGCCCGACCGGGGCCCAATTCCCAGACTCTTCGAAATCCGCACGATCAGAACGGTGAACGTAATCATCAAGCGCGAAACAGTGGCCCGCGGACAGCACGAAACGTACCGTAATTTTCTGTTCGTTGGGTTTCTTTGGCTCCCGTTCTTCGAGGGCACCAAATGCCGCAGTGCACTCTGCTTCAACATTGAGGATTCTGTCTCCAGCACGCATACGCCCCGTCGTCCGATGGCGACCCGACGCGAGCGCGCGGAGCTCCCCCGAATAGATTTCACGCGGGACCTGCGAACCAATAAGTTCGCTAACGATTTGCTGCGTCGTAGCAACGTTCGTGGTACCAATCGAGATCTGGTTGCCTGACTCACTGACACTGAGCTCAGTAACCATGCTCTGTAACGTCGCATTCGTGTCCAGCGCGGTATCGAGCGTTTCAAAGGCGGAGGCCAGCGATACCATGGGGGCCGATGGCGCGGTCGGATACACGGCCAGCCTATCCTCGGCTTCGAGCAATAACTGATCCTTGAGGTTTGTCAGGCGCGCTTCCTGATCCTGAACGAACCCCACCCGTAGGATTCCGCCAGCTCGATGATCGATGTAGTAGCCCCCATAGGTCCCTGGATAATTTGCTTCCGCCCAAGCCGCCAGCGGCTCCGCGTTGTTGTCGAAGTAGCGTTCCCGGTAATCCAACTCCGCCACGTCCGCGGGCCGCAGCGGCACACCCCACCGGTCCATCGACGCCCTGGCTACCTGCCCGGCCGGCGTATTCGGCTCATTCCAGGCTTTGATCAGATCGAGGATTCGTTCGTTTAGCTCGGTCTCGTTTGCGACGGGGAAAACAACCTCGAGCCCATATTCTTCGCGAAACCTGGCGATGTCGCGGAACCGCGGCTGTACGGGCGTACCCGGTGCCAGTGGCGTCGGTTTGGGAACGTCAACCCAGAAGCGCTCGCTGGTGCTTTCGCCGAGACGGTCGGTCGCGATCACTTCGAGCTGCAGATGCCCCGGAGCGTGCAGGTCGGATTCGGTCAACCACAGGCTTTCTTCTTTGGGGCATTCGATGACTTTTGCTTTGGGACACAGCTGCTCGTCGACCAGCGTGTCGCCGTTGACGATCGTCTCGATCGACGCAATTCCCTCAGCAGATTCCGCCGTTGCCTCCAGCAGCCGAGCGCCTTCCCATTGGAATTCAGGGTTTTCGCGGTTGTCGTAGAGCGCCCCTTCGAGGTCGAGCTCCGGTGGTTTTTTCACGTTCCACCATTTAAAGACCGAGCCGTCATCGCCGATGTCATAGATGAGGTGCGGGGCATCAGGCGGAATGACTTTCGTGCTGCGTGCCGGCTGGTCCGTGTACTCGAATTCGGTGGCTTTGACCGGGCCGCCTTCGATGCTGACGCGGACCTCCTCCACCCGCCCAATGGTCGCTTCGTAATCAATCTCAGCCCAAGTGCCACTGGACAGGGTGACTTTGCTCAGCCGTCCTTCGTCGTAGTCGTAATCGGTTTCGCCGTCGGGACCATCGTGGGAGACGAGCAGATCTCCTTCGTGGGCATAGTCGTGTTCGCCGGCTGCGTTGCCAGCGACACTCGACACCAGCCCTCCCGGCGTTTCGACCTCGACCTTCGGGTCGCCGTCGGTGAGATCGAGCTGAGTGGCTTCGGTAGGGGCGTAGTTAGCGATCAACCATTGCTGGATGCGGTGGTTGAGCGTGTCGATGACCCAGAGCCTCCCTTCCCTATCGGCGGCGATACCCATTGGCATGTCGAGGTTGAACTGGCCCTGCCCCGACCCCACCGAGCCGAACTGGCCGACGTATTGGCCGGCGAGGTCCAAGCGCTGAATGCGGTTGTTGCTCTCATCGCCGACCCAAACGTTGCCTTTGTTGTCGATCTCGAGCCGGACCAGGTTCCACGGAGACCTTCTTAGTTGGTTTCCAATCTTCTCTGTAGATAGCTCAGTTGACTCCCTGGGCAACGTATAGGCCCTCGAACTCAGCAGGTGGCAGATCGCTCAGGGATTCGTGCAGGCGGTCGTTGTTGAACCAGGCGATGTACTCGACGACGGCGAGCTCGAGCTGGGTGCGGGAGCGCCAGGAGCGCTCGGCGATCAGCTCGGTCTTGAAGGAGTCGACGAAGCTCTCGGCCATCGCGTTGATGCTCCTATATTTGTCAAATAGATATTTAGAGAGATAGATCTCCAACAGAAACCGGCTTCAGAACCGGTGTGGCATGGTTGATGTGGCGGTAGATCTCCCGAGCCAGGTATCGCTTGAGGCAGCGGATGATTTCGCGCTTGCTCTTGCCTTCGGCGGTGCGTCTTTGGACGTAGGCAATCGTCGGCGGATGAAAGCGCATGCGCACGATCACGGATCGGTAGAGAGCGCTGTTGGCCTGGCGGTGGCCAGCCCAGTTGAGGCGGTGCCGCTGGGTGTTGCCCGAGGATGCCGGGATCGGGCTGGCGCCGCAGAGCTTGGCGAAGGCGGCCTCTGAGCGGATCCTCTCGGGGTTGTCGCCGGCGAGGATCAGCATCTCCGCGGCGACGTCGACACCGATCCCGAAGGCTTCGCGCAGCGCCGGTGCGGCCTGGGCGGTGAGGGCGTCGAGCAGGCGGTCGTGCTCTTTGATCTCGCGCTCGAGGCTCTGCCAGCGCCGCGCCAGGGCCCGCAGGGCGTGCTTGGCGGCGGCCAGCGGCGTATCGAGGCGTCCGGGCCGCAGGCCGGCGCAGCGCTCGCGCAGCTTCGCTTTTGAGAGCGGCTGCAGCTCCCCGCGCAGCTCCTCCGGCGCGGTCACGATGAGCGCCTTCAGTGTGATGATTGCCTGGGTCTTGGCCTTAACGGCGGTATCGCGGGCGATCTTGATCTCGCGGATCATCTCGCTGGTGCCGTCAGCGCTCTTGGGAACCCCGGTCGCGGTTCCGGCAAGGACGGCACGCGCGGCGTTCTCAGCATCGATCGGGTCGCTCTTGCCGCGCTCGCGCCGGTCGCGTCGATCGGGCCGTCCGGCCTCCACGACGCGCTGGTCGTGGCGGCGCAGGTGGGAGACCAGGCCCTGGCCGTAGGAGCCGCAGCCCTCCACCCCGAAGCACCACGGCGTCCCCAGCGATTGAGCCCAGCTCAACAGCTGCTCGTAGCCGCCGGGGTCTGCGGCGACCGTGAGCTCTCCGAGCCGAGCGCCCTGGGCGGATAGGGCGACGGCCACGTGGAAGTGCTTGTGGGTGTCGACTCCAACCGTCACGTTCTCCTCTGCGATCCTGTTCAAGACTGCCTCCTTGTCGATGGTGGTCACACGCTCTCGACTGGTCGGGCGGTAGGACAGGACTGTGAAGGGGACTTCTGACCAGGCTCCTATCAGGTCACTGCCGTCCGGCCAGCGAGGCGACAACGCCGCCATGCCGGTCGACAGATCAACAGCAAGGACACGAGGTCAGTCGTAAGCAAGAGTCAGACCGACATGACGACCTGGGCATCATCACAGTCATAGGCATCGCCGACCGAGCCGACGGAGGCCAGGACGCCATGGTCGTCGAGCGTCTGTGTGTAGTCGATCGAGGTGTATTGAGAGCCGCGATCTGAGTGGTGCACCAACTCGACGTCGGCGCCCGGCTCGCGCTGGGCGAGCGCCATCCGCAGTGCGTCGAGGACGAGATCGGTGCGCATGTGCGGGGCCAACTGCCAGCCGACCACCTTGCGGCTGAAGGCGTCGATCACGAAGGCGAAGAACAGGTTGCCCTCCCAGCACCTCAAGTAGCTGAGGTCGGCAACCCAGAGGCGATTCGGGCCCTCGGCGCTGAAGTCGCGCTCGACCAGGTCGGGCCGGCGGTGCGCCAGGGGGTCGGGCTTTGTCGTCCGCCAGGCCTTCCCACGCCGCTTGGCGCCTTGGATTCCCGCACCCTTCATCAACCGCTGCACCCGGCCGCGGCCGACCTCCTCGCCTTCGCGCTGCAGGGCGATCCACATCCGCCGGTAGCCGTAGGCGCAGTAGTTGCGCTCGTGGATCTCACGGATGCGGGCGAGCAGGCGCTCGTCCTCGATCGAGCGTGCCGATCGCCTGCCCTTGGCGCGCTCGTAGTAGGCGGAGGCCGACACCTCCAGGGTGGCGCAGATCGGCTCGACCCCGAAGCGCTCGCGGTGCTCCTCGATAAAGGAGCTCACTTCGGTCGGTGTGGGTCGAGCTCGGCCGCGAAAAACGCCGAAGCAGACTTGAGGATTTCGTTGGCCCGGCGCAGCTCGCGCACCTCGCCGCGAAGGCGGCCCAACTCTTGACGCTCCTCGCTGCTCAGCAGCTCCTTGCGTTTGCCGGCGTCGGCTTCGGCCTGGCGCACCCATTTGCGCAGCGTCTCGGACGGAATGCCGAGATCGCGGGCTACGTGGGTGACAGGGCGGCCCGACTCAAAGACGAGGCGGGCGCCTCGGTCAAGCAACTCCTCGGGGTACTTCCTCTGTCGTGGCATGGCTGCGGAGAATCTCCATTCCCCAGGACAAGATCCTGGTTTCGGAGTCTCCGTGAAACCCGGCCTGGCTCAATCGACGGGTCGGCGACGATGAAGGCACGGTCTACCGTCGTGCCCTGCGCCGAGTAGGTCGTGACGGCATAGGCGTGTTCGAGCGCCGGGGCCTCGGAGTGTGGATTGGTCCGGGCCAGATAGTCGGCTCCAATCTCGCCCGCCTTGGCCTGGTCGATGCCTTCGAGGGTCATGTGCCCCTCGGCGGCGTCGACCTCGGCAATGCGCCAGCGCTCGCGGTTGAAGACCTCGGCGGCGCGGTCGTTGACGCGGGTGATGACGAGATCGCCTGCGGCGAAGCTCGCCTCGCCGACTCGATCTCCTGCCGCGTTGATGATCGCGGCCGGGGTTAACGCCAAGGCGCTCTCGACCTTCATGGGCCACGCCAACATCTCGATCACGCTTGATCGCTACGGGCATTTGATGCCCGGCTTGAAGGCCGAAGCGGCCGAACTGCTTGCGGCTTACCTCGATGCTCGAAAACCTTCTGACCCCAGGTCATGATGCACAGTCTTTTCCCGAACATTTAGGCTTGCCCCTGCGATGGGTCTCCTCAGCCGTCTGTTCAACACCGGAGCCAACCCGACCGGCGACGACTCCGTGTCGCTCGACATCAGGTCGGAAGTCATCCGCGACGAGATGGTCAACGTCGTTGGCGAGTCCAACTACCAACCGGCAATCCGTAAGGCATGTGGCTGGGAGCCGGGGACAGACACGCACTTTGAGTGCTTCGCTGAGCTCACTCCCGAGCCGACCAACCGCTACGACCCGAATGCAGTGCGGGTGGACATAGATGGCGCCTGCGTCGGCTATCTCTCGCGAGCAGATGCCGTCGAACTCGGCCCAGCGATCAGCGAGGCCCTTGCGGAGCACGGCGCAGGCCTAGTTCGCGCAGTCATCGCTGGCCGGGCCGCGGGCGAGACGGACAATCTCGGTGTCTTTCTGCACCTGAGGCTCGGTCGAGAGATCGTGCCCGACGACGCGGACTAGACATGGCCCGACGCATTTCCGAGCAGGAAATTGACTGGTCGCGCTTCGATGATCACCGTCGCATAAGAGTCGTGGGCAACCGGTACCACCAACCCGCGTTGTTGACGGCAAGCGAGCACCTGATTCAGCAAGAAGGCGACCGCTGCGAAACGGAGGCGGTGCTCTTACGAGAGCCGAGCAACGCCCACGATCCCCTTGCCGTTCAAGTGATGGTCAACGGGAAGCGGATCGACTACCTCCAACGGGGATCAGCTAAGCGCTACAACAAGCGGGTGAAGACGCTCGAAGACGAAGGGAAGCGACCGACCTACCCGCTGCTTATCCGGATGCAGTCGCCGGGGATGTTCCAGGCTCACCTTCAGATTCCGTACAGCAGCGAGCTGCTAAACGGCTTCAAGAACACGAAGCGCTCCTGACGTGCGTCCAGTCATGTCACCGTCCGAGTGGCGCATCAACTGGCGCATGGGATTAAGCGCCTCTGCGGAAACGGCTTGCTAGAGCCGAAGCTAGAGGATGTAAACAGCGGTGTAGACGATGATCCACATCACGTCTACGAAGTGCCAGTAGATACCCGGTACCTCGACCCCGAGGTGGTCCTCGGCTTTGGGGCCGAAGTGGCCGCGGAAGGCGCGGATCGTGGCGAAGCTGAGCAGCATCAGGCCGACGAAGACGTGAGCGCCGTGGAGGCCGGTGAGGCCGTAGAAGATCGAGCCGAAGCCGAAGTCGCGGGCGCTGAAGCCGATGTGCACGTACTCGTTGACCTGGATGAAGAGGAAGGTGGCACCGAGCAGCCAGGTCAGCACCAAGCCGAGCTTTAGGCCGTTGCGGTTGCCGCGGCGGATCGACTCCAGCGCGTAGTGGATCGTGAAGCTGGAGGAGACGAGGATCGCCGTGTTAATGCCGGCCACGGCGACGGGCAGCTCGAAGGGCTCGGGCGGCCAGCTGGGCGGATCGACGACGACGCGGAGGAAGAAGTAGGCAGCGAAGAACGCGCCAAAGAGCATGATCTCGGAGACGATGAAGAGCAGGATCCCCAGCGTCTGCCGGTCGATCCGCGAGCTCTGGTTTGCCTCAGGCGGCCCGTGATGCTCCTCGTGGGAGTGGCCGAGGGCGACGGTTGCACTCTCCATCAGGTGCTCTCCTCTCCTTCGGCGACCGCGGCGGCGACAGCCTCGGCGGGCCGGCCCACCTCGAGGTGCTCGACCTGCTTGTCGGTGATCTCGCGGGTGCGGCCGATCAGGTCCTCGTCGAGCCAGCGCGAGGTCTCGCCGGCGAAGGTGGAGATCAGCACCTCGTCGACCCGGTAGTGCTCGATCGCGTTCTGAACGGCGTGGAAGGGCTCTGGGCTCATCGGCTGGCCAGTCGCGTCGACGTCGGCGCGGTAGAGCTCGGCCAGCGTCGAGGCGAGGTCGCCGACGATCTCCGCCTCGGAGACGTCGTCGGCCCGCGGGCAGATGATCGTGTAGCGGTGCGGGTGGCCGGCGGCGCGCTCCTTCAACCTTGCAACCAGGTCTGGTGCGGCGACCGTCTGGGTGGCGACGACGAGCGTGTGGCTTTTCTCCAGGCTGATCGAGTCATCCTGGACGCGTACCGGGATATGCGTCACCGCCACGTCAGGTTCGAAGCGGTTCCTTGCCCACTCGACGAGGTCCTTACGGGTGATGCCGAAGCGCGTCCCGTGACGGCAGGAGAGAAGGAGCTCGCCTGGTTCATGGGCGCGCACTGCGTCATCAAGCGCCAGCGCAGGATCGCGATCCATGACCTCGCCGACTGACTCGACCCCATACTCGGAGAGGATCGACATCGTCACCTCGACCCGGGCACGGGCCGCATCGCGCAGCTCGCCGGCGTCGATCAACTGGCCGACGGCGGGCTGGTTCTGCGGCGCAGCCACGGCCACGAACGGCACCTTCTCGGCGCGCTCGGCAACGGCCTGCAGCAGCTTGCGACCGCCGGCGACCTCGTTGAGGAAGACCAGCAGCGGTTTTGCCTGCCTCGGCGCTCACGCTTGGCTCACCACGGTCGGCTCCGGTTTGGCGACCTGGTCGCTGTCGCCGGCCATGATCGCGTGGCGGGCGCCCGGCACGCCGAACTCATAGGGCCCACCGACCACGCGCGGGATCTCGTCGAAGTTGAAGATCGGCGGCGGCGAGGAGACCTGCCACTCGATCGTCTTCGCCCGCCACGGATTGCCCTCGGCGCGCGGTCCGTAGCGCCAGCTGACGACCATGTTGTAGAGGAAGACCAGCTGGCAGGCGCCGAGCATGAAGGCGAAGACGCTGATCAGCAGATTCCAGTTGCCGAACTGCTCGGCGTAGTCGGCGACGCGTCGCGGCATCCCGTCCATCCCCACCCAGTGCATCGGGATGAAGGTGCCCCAGGTGCCGATCACGGTGCCCCAGAAGTGGACCCGGCCAAGTTTCTCGTCGTACATCCGGCCCGTCATCTTCGGGAACCAGTGGTAGATGCCGGCGAAGATCGTGAAGACCGAACCGCCGAAGAGGACGAAGTGGATGTGGGCGACGATGAAGTAGGTGTCGGAGACGTGGATGTCGATCGGCACCATGCCGAGCATGACGCCGCTGATGCCGCCGATCGTGAAGGTGACGATGAAGGCGAGCGAGAACAGCATCGCGGTCGAGTAGGTGTGGATCTTGCCGAAGTAGAGCGTCCCCAGCCAGGAGAAGATCTTGATCCCGGTCGGCACCGCGATCAGCAGCGTCGTGATCATCATCGGCACCCGCAGCCAGCTGAACATGCCGGCGACGAACATGTGGTGCGCCCAGACCGAGTAGCTGAGCACGACGATCCCGATTAAAGCCAGCGCCATCAGCCGGTAGCCGAAGATCGGTTTACGGGCGTGGGTCGAGATGACCTCGGAGATGATTCCGAACCCGGGCAGCATCATGATGTAGACCGCCGGGTGCGAGTAGAACCAGAAGATGTGCTGGTAGCTGATCACGTCGCCGCCGCCCAGCGGCTCGAAGAACTGGGTGCCGAGGGCGCGGTCGAAGAGGACCATGAACTGGGCGCCGGCGATGAACGGCGTCGCGGCGACGACCAGCAGCGAGGTCGAGAGGTTGGCCCAGACCAGCAGCGGCATGCGCCAGAAGGTCATTCCGGGCGCACGCATAGTGATGATCGTGACTAAGAAATTGAGCGCGGTGGCTATCGAAGACGCCCCCGCAAACTGCACGCCTATGTTGAAGAAGGACTGGCCCAAGGGCGCTCCGGTGGAGAGCGGCGCGTAGCCGGTCCAGCCGGCGTCGAAAGCGCCGCCCGGAGCCAGGTAGCTGCCGATGAAGAGCAGACCCGCCAGCGGCAGCATCCAGAAGCTGAGCGCGTTCAGGCGCGGGAAGGCCATGTCGGGCGCGCCGATCATCAGCGGCAGGACGTAGTTGGCGATGCCGGCGAAAACCGGGATGACGAAGACGAAGATCATCAGCACCGCGTGCGTCGAGAAGAGACCGTTGAAGGTCGAGGCGTCGACGATCTGCGCGCCTGGCTGGGCCAGCTCGGCCCGGATCAGCATCGCCAGCAACCCACCCAAGAAGAAGAAGAAGAAGGTCGTGACGATGTACTGGATGCCGATCACCTTGTGATCGGTGTTGAAGCGGAAGTAGTCGCGCCAGCTCTTGGCGCCGTGCTGGGAGTGGTCGTCGGGGATCGTCGGCATGCCGACGGCCCAGCGCAACCAGTAGTCGAAGCATCCAAAGCCCGCCAGGAAACCGAGCGGGCTGGTGACCAGCGGCACGACGACGTGTGGGTAGCCGGTCTGCTCGGTCTGCCAGATGGGAAGGCCGGAGATGTCGCGCAGCACGACGACGAGCCCAACGCCGAAGGCAGCCGCGAGCACGGCGCCCAAGAGACCTCGAATCCAGCCTGGTTGCTTGATCGCGGCAGCCATCAGGTCCTCTCCATTATGCCTTTAGGCCCCGCCCGGGCCGACCGGGAGCGGGTCGGTTTCGGTGTCGTATTTGATCGTTTCCAAATAGGGCGGGGGAATCGTCTCTTTCAGCCCGGCAACCCATCTGCGGAACTCGGCCGGGGGCTCTACCACGACCTCGGCCCGCATCGCCGCATGGCCGAAGCCACAGAGCTCGGTGCAGATCAGCTGGTAGGTCCCCGGCTTGTCCGGCGTGACGATCGCGGTCGTCGTTATGCCCGGAACGTTGTCTTTCTTGATCCGCCACTCCGGCACCCAGAAGGAGTGAAGGACGTCGAGGGCGTGCATCTTGAAGTGGACCTGGCGGTCGAGCGGAACGTGCAGCTCGCCCTCCGAGTAGGCGTTGTCCTTGCCCGGGTAGCCGAAGCTCCAGGCGAACTGCTGGGAGAAGACGTCGACGGTGAGCGGGTTCTTCGTCGGCTCTTCGATGTCGTTGAGGACGGCCCAGCTATAGGCGCCACCGAAGAGGACGATGATCGTCGGGATCAGCGTCCAGGCGACCTCGAGCCGCGTGTTGCCGTGGATCGGCTCGCCGTCGGATTCGTCACCTGGCTTGGCTTTGAACTTCCACAGGGCGTAGAAGAGCATCACCATCACCAGCGAGAAGACGAAGGCCGAGAGGATGATCATCACGTCGAGCAGCGTGTCGATCTTCGGCGCCGCCGTCGAAGCGCCCTGGCCGTTCCAATTGATCGGCACCATCACAACCGAGATCAGCACGGTCAACGCAACGGTGGCGGCAAGCATCTTCGCTATCGGCAGGCGGCCCATCATCGGCGGGGGCGCATTCTATGCAAGCGGCAGACGGTCAAGCTCGCCCCGCGAAGCGGCGATCATGCCGCGGGCCACGCCCTCCCAGCTCCAGAGCCGCCGGGCCGTATCGACGAGCGCCTCACAGGCCTCCGTTCGCTCAGCCTCAGACAGCTCCAGCCAGGCATTCAGTCGCGCGGCAATGGCCTCTACGGCCCCCTCCTGCACCGGGAAAGAGACCAAATCAGCCGCCGCGGGTGGCAGTGCCGCAGCGAGCTGGCGGGACACCTCCAGCATCCCCGAGTGGCCCGCCGACACCGGCAGCACCCCACAGGCGGCGGCCTCGGCAGCGACCATCCCAAACGCCTCCGGGAACGTGCTGGGCATGACCAACGCCTCCGACCCTGGCAGCAGCTCGGCAACCTCATCGTGCTCCAGTCGCCCGATGAACTCGACCGAGCCGGCGAGGCCTTTGGCAGCTTCCGCGTAGCCAGCCGGCGGGTCCTCCAGGAACGCGCTGAGGATCGGCAACGGCGCCTCCTCCCCGCCCTCCAGGCCCCAGCCCAACCTCGCTACCTCTCGCGCGTCGTCCAAATTCCCGCTATCGAGTGCCGCCAGCAAGCGGCGCAACCCCTGCTCGTACTCCCCGTAGCCGGCAATCTTCAGCTCCGCGTCAGGATGTGCCGCCCGGACCAGGGGCCAGGCGGCGATGAGCAGATCCACCCCCTTGGAAACGATCAGCTTCCCCACGAAGACGACCTCACCGCTCTTCGCCTGGTCCCGCGGCCGGAACTCCTCCGTATCGACACCGGGCGGCCCCAAGCGCGTCTTCTCGTTCAAGCCAGACACGTCCGGCAATGCCGCCCACAGCGACTCCGCCGTATGCCGCGAGCCGACCAGGACGCAGCTGGCCGCGTTCATCCCCTCTTCGGCGTAGGGGAGGAAACGCGGGTGGGGTTTGACCGTGTACTCCAGCGCCGAGCCATGGATCTTGGCCGCGAAGCTGCCAATCCTCGCCCGGGCGAGGATCAGCGGACCCATGACCAGATGGCCACCGAGGGCTGCATCGAAGCCGCCTGTGGCATCAGCGACCGCGCGCACAGCGGCGACGTTGGCGTCGATGTAGCGGTCGAGCTCGACGTCGGTCATCTCCGGGTAGGCCTTGACCTCGAAGCCCTCATAGGGGTCTTTGACGTAGACCGGGAGCAGGCCGTGGATGTCGGGGTTGTGGATCTCGACCCCCTCGATCTCGACCTGGCGGTCCTGGCAGAGGAGATGGACCTCGTGGCCCAGACCGGCGAGGGCGCGGGCGAGATTAGCGGTGTAGATGTTGCTGCCGGTGCCGCGCAGCATGTAGCCGTGGAAGAGCAGGACGCGCATGGATGCCGGGGAAGCTATTAGTGTTCCCGGCCGTGAACTCGAAGCAGCTCTACCGGATGCGGGCGCCGGCCTCGGGCCGAGAGGCCCTCGCCTATGCCGAGCCGGGCTCGGTCTACGTCGACCGCGAGACCGACGAGGAGATGGTGCCGGTGACGATGGTGCTGCCGCTCGCCCCCTCCACTTCCGCCCTACCGCGCACGCCGGAGAACCTGCGTGCATGCCGCCGCTGCGACCAGCTGATCGGCTTGGACGTGAGCGACTGCGAGTACTGCGGGCTGCGCCAAGAAGCCCTTTAGGGCGCCTTGACCACCGTCGCCGTATAGAGCAGGCGGGCGTTCGAGTAGTAGCAGCCGTAGGTCTTGGTCTTGCCGACGCCCTGCTGCGGGTGGCCGCCCTGGATGTCTTCCTTGGAGGAGCAGTGATCGGGAAGGCGGCTGCCGCGCCAGGTGTTGTCTTCGTCGACGTTGAAGGCGAACATCGGCGCCCAGGTGGGGACCGTCAGCGCGACGACCTGGCCCTGCAGGACGGTGAGTGGATGCTCGAGCGCGAAGACGACGGTACTGCCGAAGTAGGGGTTGAGGACCTGCAGCGGACTCTGCCGGACCAACTTGAACTGCGGCGGCTTTGAGTCCTCGACCGGGCGCAGAACCCCGATCCGAGCCTGCGACGGCTTGCCGAGGAATTCGTTGAAGAAGCCGACCTCGTCGGTCATTTTCTCGCTGTCCTGATTCGACGGACGGGCGAGCGTGGTCGACCAGGCGACGATCTTGCCGTCGAAGGGGGCCTCGTAAGGGCGCGGAACACCGCCGGCGATCGCCTGGAACCCAGTCACGTGGCCCTCGACCCGACAGGGGATCACCTCGACGTTGTTGACGATTTTGCCCGGGCACGACGGCGGCGGGGTCGAATCGGTCTGGCCGAGCACGATCACCCGCGCCGGCGCTGAGTCCGCGGCACCCGGCCAGGCGGCGGCGACAAGCACCGCCAGGGCGCAGACGAAGCCCAACGCGATCAGGGCGCGGCTCTTGTGATGTCGGTTTTCTGCTGCTCTCAAGACGGTCTCCAAGCGACAACCCGAGCTCCTAGCCAGGGTTGCGGCACGGGATTCTGTCGTTCGCCACGCATCGACGGGCTCCTCCGCCGCGGATGCACGATCGCGGCCACCCGCAATTGGCCGGTTAGCCAATCGTCTAGGGTTGCCAGCCGTGATGGAGGGCACGGCGCCAGCAGACGAGTTCATCCCCGCCGGTCTCGCCTCGCTCGGAATCGAGGCCGACGAGGTCGACCTGGCCGTGATGGCCGCCGTCCACGGACTGCTCTGGCCGCCGATTCTCGAGCTACTCGCGCTCGACACCGAGGGGCTCGAGACGGAGCGCAGCCCCAACCTCTCGAAGGCGCCACCGCGAGCGCGGAGTGACCAAGCGTCCATATCTGACTCTTCGCGCCGGGAGCGGAGCGGGAGCAGTCGTGAGTAGCGATCCGCTCGATCTCGGCCTGCGCGCCCAGGCGGCCGCGATCGCCGCCGGCGACGTCGATCCGGGCGAGCTGCTCGACGCCGCTCTCGCCCGAATCGAGCAACGCAATCCTGCGCTCAACGCTGTCGTCGAGACCTTCCCAGAGCGCTCGCGCGAGATGCTCGCCGCCGCACCCGACGGTCCCCTGCGCGGCGTGCCGATCGTGATCAAGGACGAGTGGCCGCTGCCCTGGCGCGCGCAGCGATTCGGCGCCGCCGAGTTGCTCGCCCCCACCGCCCCGGGCGAGTCCGGCCCCTACCGCGCCCTGCGCGACGCCGGTGCCGTGATCGTCGGCGTCGGCAACATGCACGAGCTCGGCGCCGGCAGCACCGGCAACGTCTCCTTCTACGGCGCCGCTCGCAACCCGTGGGACACCGAGCGCTGCCCGGGCGGCTCCTCGAGCGGCCCGGCCGCCTCGGTCGCCGGCCGTCTCGTCGCCGGCGCCATCGGCGCCGATGGGCTGGGCTCGGTGCGCTTCCCCGCCGCCTACTGCGGGTTGACCGGCCTCAAGCCGACCTTCGGCCGCGCGGCGATGGACGGCCACCACATGGCACCGACCACGACCCTGATCGTCTCCGGGCCGCTCTGCGCCGACGCCGCCGATTGCCGCCTGCTCGGCTCGGTGCTCTACGGCGAGCAGCTCGCCGGTAGCGATGCCGCCGGTCTGCGGATCGGCGTCGTCCACGACGCCGTTTCCGAGGACGTCACGCCCGAGGTCGCGGCCGCCTGCGAGGCGGCGATCGAGACACTGCGAGCCGAGACCGGCGGCGAGGTCCGCGAGATCTCGCTGCCCGACCTCGCCCCGGCCACGCTTGCCGCGATCCTGATCATCAACTCGGAGAGCATGGGCGGCGTGAGGCCGCAGCAACTCAACGACCTCGACCCCGCGCTGAGCCCGATCGCGCGCGGCACGCTCAAGTACCGGATGATGTTGCCGGCGGCGGCGACCGTTCAGTCGCAGCGGGTGCGGACGCTGATGCGGCGGCGCCTCGCCGCTCTTTTCGAAGAAGTCGACGTGATCGCCTGGCCCACCGTGCCAGCTCCGGCGCCCCCGCTCGAGGCGCCGATGGTCGACCTGCCCTCCGGCACGAGCACCGCCGATCAGGCAAACATCCGCGGGGCCGCGCTCGCCAACCTGACCGGAATCCCCTCGATCAGCATGCCGGTGGGGTTGAGCGGGGAGGGGCTGCCACTGGCGCTGCAGCTCCAGGCCGCCTGGGGCCAGGACGAGCTGTTGCTTGACGCCGCCGAGGCGCTGGAGCGCGCCAACGGACGCCGCTGGGTCGAATCGCTGCCGCTGCTGGTCGCGGCCGAGCCGACCGAGGCCTAGATGGCGGACTCCATCTAATGCAGGCAGCGATCTCCGTCGTGGGATTGGAGCGTGCCTTCGACGAGGTGCTTGCCGTCCAGGGTGTCGACCTGGAGGTGGGCGAGGGCGAGATCTACGGCTTCCTCGGGCCAAATGGAGCCGGCAAGACGACCACGGTGCGAATGCTGACCACCTTGCTGCTGCCGACCGGCGGCAAGGCGACCGTGGCCGGCCACGACGTCGTCTCAGAAGCGCGCCGGGTGCGCGCATCGATCGGCGTGGCCCTGCAGGAGGCGGCGCTCGACCCACTGATGACCGGCCGCGAGCTGATCCGCCTGCAGGCAACGCTGCAGGGCCTGCCTGGCGCGGAGGGGAAGCGGCGCGCCGACGACCTGCTCGAGCGAGTCGACCTCGTCGGCGCCGCCGACCGCCGCGTCGGCGGCTACTCGGGCGGGATGAAGCGACGCCTCGACCTCGCCGCGGCGCTGGTGCACGAACCGCGTGTGCTCTTCCTCGACGAGCCGACCACCGGTCTCGACCCGGTGAGCCGCAAAACGATCTGGGAGGAGGTGCGCACTCTCAACGACGAGGGAACGACGGTCTTCCTCACCACCCAATACCTGGAGGAGGCCGACCAGCTGGCCGACAACGTCGCCATCATCGACAGCGGCAGGATCGTCGCCGAAGGAACGCCGGCGTCGCTCAAAGCCGAAATCGGTCACCCCCACATCCGCCTACAGATCGAGGAAGGCTCGATCGCCGCGGCGGAGGAGATCTGCGCCCGGATCGGCCCGCTGCTGCCGCCAGTCGACGGCAAGACCGTGCTGGTTGAGGTCGAGCACGGGGCAGCCGACATCCCGCGGGTCGTGCGGGCGCTCGATGAGGCCAGCATCGCGGTTGGCTCGCTGGAGCTCGTCCATCCGAGCCTCGATGACGTCTTCGTTGCCAAGACCGGCTACCACCTCGGGCGGGACGGCGAGGAGAGCGGCGAGGGAGAGGAGGCGGTCACGGCGTGAGACGTCCTGTGTCAACCCCTAACCGGTTGAAGTCGGTTGGAGCTGCCATGCAGGGAGGAGTCATAGGGCACTCCGTCCTGCCAGCAGCGCCAGAGAACTCGGATCCAGGCGCGCCCCAGGGTCCGGATCGCGTGCGGGTGGTCCTGCCCTCTGGCCCGTGCCCTTCGGTAGACCTCGCGGGCCCACGGATGCCAGTGGCGGGTCGAGTCGGCGAGGGTCGCGACCGCCACCCTCAGCCGCTTGTCGCAGGCTCGCCTGAAGGTGGCGACACGCAGCTTCCCGGACTCCAGGGCGACCGGGCTCATGCCGGCGTCGGCGGCCATCGCGGCCTCGGTCGGGTAGCGCCCTCGGCAGTCGCCGAGCTCGGCGATCAGGGTCGCCGGGCAGATCGCGGTCCTGCGATCGCGAAACAGCGGCGCGAAGATCGCCGCGTCGGGGTGGGCCCCGAGGCGCTCGCGGATCTGCGCGTCAAGCGCCGCGATCTCGGAGGCGATCGGCTCGAGGGCACTGAGGAGGCCGAGAACGACCGCCCGGCGAGCCCCCTGCTCGGCCTCCCCCGCTGTCCCCTTGGGGCCGGCGTTCAGCCGCTCCACCAGCTCGGCGGGGTCGGTTCTGCCGCTATAGGAGTTGCGAGCGAGGAACGCCGCCATGCGCCCGGCGCCGAGCCCTCTTGCGTCCGCGGGGCTCGGATAGCGCTTGAGAAAGGCCAGCGAGATCGGGCTGTCGATGGCAGCAAAGATCAGCGCCCCGGGCCAGAAGGCCTGAAGCTGAGCGCGCAGCTGGTTGGCCGGCTCGACTCTCACCCCGACCAGGTCCTCGCGCGCCCGGGTCAGGGTCTTCAGCGCCTTGGTCTCCTCGGTGTCGGGAACGAGCGCCCGGAAGCGGTGGGCGTCGGTGCGAGCGAGCTCGGCGAGGACGTAGGCATCGAAGCGATCGGACTTGCCGTGGGCGACCGCGAAGCGGGCGCGGGCGGCTTTGACCTGATTGGGGTGGATCGCCAAGACCTCCAGGCCGGCGGCGAGCAGACGCTCGACCAGGATCCCGTCGGGCCGCTCGATCGCCACCCGGGCGACTCCGAGCTCGGTGAGACGCCGAGCCAACCCGGCGATCCCACGCTCGTCGTGGGCCACAGAGAAGCGCTCGAGCACCTCTCCCTCTCCGCTGATGCAGACCTCGTGGGCCTCACTCGCCCAGTCGATCCCCGCGGTCATTCCTGCCATGCTTCCTCCTCGGTCGATTCATCTCGGCTGAGAACCGGCCACGAGGAGCCGTTGCGCGTGCTCATAGGGTGGTGCTCTCGGGCACCACGTCCTGTTGGCGCTTCTGGCGCCTCGCACCGCCGGGAGGCGCTGGTCTCACGCGGGCCGTCTACGCGGCTAGCGAGCGTGGCGCTCTCCCGGCGGGGGTCGGCTTCTCTCTTCGTTCCCCGGGGATCTTCGACGGCCTCGCTGCGCTCGGCCTCTCAATCTCAGAAGAACACGGGGGAGGTTGCCCTATGAGCGGGCTGGCGACGAACCTACGGGTCGTGCGGGCGCTCGGCATGCGATCGATCAGGCAGACCTTTCGCCGGCCGCAGCTGATGGCGCCGATCATCATCTTCCCGACCCTGTTGCTGGCGATCCAGACCGGCGGCGCCGGCGGCGCGATCAACCTGCCCGGCTTCCCACCGGTGCAGAGCTTCCTCCAGTTCATGCTCGCCGGGGCGATGATGCAGTCGCTGATGCTGGCCGGCAACAGCGGTGGGATCGCGCTCGCGGTGGACATCGAGATGGGCTTCACCGACCGCCTCTTCGCCGCACCGATCTCCCGCTACACGATCGTGCTTGGTCGCCTTGCCGGGACCGCCGCCCTGGGACTGCTCTCGGCACTCTGGTTCTTTGCGATCGGACTCATCTTTGGTGCCGAGATCGAGGGTGGCATTCCGGGGGCGCTGTTGGCAATCGCCCTGGTCACGACGACGGCGATGGCGGTCGGTGGGATCGGGGCGGCGATCGCCCTGCGAACCGGCAGCGCCAGCGTCGTCCAGGGGCTCTTCCCGCTGGTCCTCGTCGTCCTCTTCCTCTCCTCCGCCTTCTTCCCCGTTGATCTGATGATCGAGCCGGCCAAGACGATCGCCGAATACAACCCGCTCAGCCTCATCGTCGAAGGCGTCCGCGAACCGATCATCTCCGGCATCGACGCCTCCGACACCGTGAATGCCCTGCTCGCGATCGCCGGCATCGTCGTCCTCGGCCTCGTGCTCAGCGCGCGGGCGCTGCGACACCGATTGCGGGTGGGCTGATGGAGGCGACGTTGGCGATCCCGGCCTGGCGCGCCAACCTGGCGACGATCGGCGCATTGATGTCGCGGGCCAAGAACGAGCTACTGCGGGTACCGGGCGCGGCGATCCCCGGCGTGCTGGCTCCAACGATCTTCTTCCTCGGCCTCAATGGCGTGTTTGGCGCCCTGACCCAGCTGCGCGGTTTCGAAACCGGCACCTATGAGAGCTTCATCGTCCCGATCAGCATGCTGCAGGGGGCCGGCTTCACCGGTGCGGCAGCGGGAGTCAATCTCGCCCGCGACATCGAGCAAGGTTGGCTCGATCGGCTGCTCGTCTCCCCCGCGCCGCGCTGGGTGCTACTCGCCGGCACGGTGCTCGCCGCCAGCGCCCGCTCGCTGATCCCCGCCAGCTTCGTGCTGGCGATCGCGCTGCCGCTCGGTGCCGGCTGGCCCGGGGTCGACGGCCTGCTCGTCACCTACCTGATGGTCGCCGCGACGGCCGCTGTCGCCGCCTGCTGGGGCTCGATGCTGGCGCTGCGCTTCAAGAGCCAGTCGGCGGCGCCGCTGATGCAGGCGGGAATGATGGCGGCGATCCTGCTCACCACCGCCTACGCGCCGCTGGCCTTGCTGCAGCCCTGGCTTGCCCAGGTCGCCGAAATCAACCCGGTCACCGAGGTCGTCGAAGCGGCGCGGCAGGGCTTCGTCGGCGGCGTCACCTGGGCCAATACCTGGCCGGGTCTACTCGCCCTCGCCGGCCTGCTGGCCGTCCTCGGCGCCCTGGCGCTGCGCGAAATGCGCCGCACTGGCCATTGAGAGCGGAGCGAACAAGCATCCATATCTGATTCCTTTGCGCAGTGAGCGAAGCGCGAACAGTGATGTGACGGCGACCGAGATCGCCGCCGCAGTCCTGCGGCAGAGCTGGCTCGAGGGCGAGCGCGACGGCGCCCCCTTCGCCTACACGCGGCCGAGCCCTACCCGCTACCCCTGGCAGTGGTACTGGGACTCCTGCTTCGCCGCGATCGCCTGGCGGCGCTTCGACCGTGCGCGAGCGCGGACCGAGCTCGAGACCCTGCTCTCCGCCCAGCGTGAGGACGGCTTCATCGGCCACACGATCTTCTGGGACCGGCCGGTCTCACTGGGGCGCCTGCCCTTCTACAACGTCGCCTCACGCGACTCCTTTCAAACCGGGACGATCCAGCCGCCGCTGCTCGCCTGGGCCTGGCACATCGCCGTCGGCGATCCGGCACAGGAGCAACGGATCGTCGACCAAATCGACTGGCTGCAACAGAACCGCGACCTCGAGGGCGACGGCCTGCTCTGGATCGTGCAGCCGGACGAGTCGGGCCTCGATGCATCGCCCAAGTTCGACCCGGTCTGGGGCCGCCGCGGGACCGGGCAAATCGGCTTCCCCTGCCTGGTGCGGCACAACAGGAAGCTCGGCTTCGACGCCCGCCGAATCCGCGACCGCGGCGGGCCGGTCCTCTGCGAGACCGTGGTCAACACGCTCTGGTCGCTCTCGCTGCAGGCGCTTGGCCGTCCCTCGGTCACCGCGGCCATGGTCGAGCGCCTCTGGGACGAGAGCCGCGGCCTCTTCCTCGATGAGGTGCAGCCCGGCGGCAACCGGCCCGGCGTCCTCACCTGGGCGGCGCTGGCGCCCCTTGCCCTGCCCGATCTGCCCGAGACGATCGGCCGCCGCCTGGTCGAGGAGCACCTGCTGTCGGAGCGCGAGTTCCTCACCCCGGTCGCGCCGCCCTCGGTCGCAGTCAGCGAGCCCAGCTACCAGCCAGGCGGCAGCCGTGGCCCGATCCGCCGTTACTGGCGCGGCCCGACCTGGATCAACGCCGCCTGGCTGCTCTGGCTGGGCCTGCGCCGCCTCGGCTACCACCAGGAGGCGGAGCGGATGGCAAACGGCCTTATCGGCACGGTTGAGCGCGAAGGCCTACGCGAGTACTACGACCCGCAAACCGGCAAGGGCCTGGGCGCGAAGGACTTCGCCTGGTCGGCCCTGATCGCGGAGCTCAGCGATCCGGACCCGGCTGCCAAGAGCAGCTATTTGTAGCGATACGTAATTCGACCTCGGTCGAGGTCGTAAGGCGAGAGCTCGATCTTGACCCGGTCGCCGGGCAGGATGCGGATGTAGTGGCGGCGCATCTTGCCGGAGATGTGGCCGAGGACCTCGTGGTCATTGTCGAGTTTGACCCGGAACATCGTGTTGGGGAGGGCCTCGGTTATCTCGCCCTCCATCTCAATCTTCTCCTCTTTGCCCATGCGGCGGGGAGCGTACCTGAGACATCACAGTCGCGCCTCGCTCGCTGCGCAAAAAATCAGATTTGAATGCTTGCTCGCTCGGCGCTCCGCTTCACCTTTTTCGCCGTAGGTACTCAATTGCGGCTTGACGGTCGGCGACCTCGCCTGCGTACTGGGCTGCCTCGAGGTCAGCCAGCAGGTCGCCAAGCTCGGGCCCTGGCGCCATCCCCAGCTCGCCAGCCAGATCGTCTCCGCGCACAAGCGGCTCCGGTGGACCATCGTGGTGCCAGTCGAGGGCGGCCGCCAGCATCTGCCTGGCCAAGGCCAGATGCGCCTCGATCGCCTCCTCGGTGGCGAAGGGACCGCTGCCGCGGGCGGAAAGCCGGTCGGCGACGGTGAGCAAGGTGACGTCAGCGGCGACCGGCTCGGTCCCCCGCAGGTACTCATGGACCCGTCGCGGCGGTAATGGCGCCTCGTGGACGAGGAAGCCGAGGCGCAGGTGATGCTCGGCTAGCGCCTTCAAGTGGCGCGTCAAGCGGCCACTCGCGCGCAGGCGCCCACAGATTCCCCCGACGATCTCGGCGCCCTCGCTGTCATGCCCGATAAAGGTCACGTAGCCGTCGTGTTCGTCCCGGGTCGCCGGCTTACCGATGTCGTGCAGCAGGGCGCCGAAGCGCAGCGCCGTACCGCGGCTCATCTCGTCGGCAAGCGGCTCTTCAAGCAGGGCCTGGGTCTCCGCCGCCCGCGCGCCGGCGAAGCGTTCCAGGTCGGACTCGACCTCAAGCGTGCGCTCGAGGACCGCCAGGGTGTGGCCGAACACGTCGAGGTGGTGGTTGGGACCCTGTTCGACCCCGCGCAGCGCCTCCAGCTCCGGTAGGACAACGGCGGTGAGGCCGAGCTCATCGAGCAGGACGATGCCGCGCAGCGGGTCGGGCCCGGCGATCAGCCGGCGCAACTCGGCGAGCTGCCGCTCCCCGGCCGGCTCGGCGGCACTTGCCGAATCCAGCTTGGCGCGGGCGACCGTGGTCGGGTCTATCTCCAGGGCAAGGTCGGCGGCGAGGCGAGCGGCACGCAGCAGGCGCAGCGGATCGGCACGGAAGCTGTCCTCGCTAACTATGCGCAATAGCCCTTGCTGCAAATCGGCGATGCCACCGAAGGGATCGACCGGCTCGCCACCGGCTAAGAGGACAGCAACAGCGCCCAGGGTGAAGTCGCGCGCCGCCAGGTCGGACTCGATCGACTCTCCGCGCAGCGCCGTCGCATCGACCTGCCAGCTGCGGTCCCGCGCCACCGCCCGCCAGGTCGCAAACTCGGCCGAGAGCTCGAAGGCGTGCCCGTCTCCCTCGCGCGCGACCGCCTTTACCGCCCGCTCGGGATCGCCCGCGACGGCGAGGTCGAGGTCAGTCACCTCACGACCCAGCACCGCGTCGCGCACTGCCCCGCCGACAATCCAAACCTTGTCGTCGCCGGCGAGGGCGCGGCGGGTGATGCCAACCAGCGGCGCGGCGTCGAGGCGCTGGGAGAGGGTCAAGCCTGCACCCTGGGAACGCGGGCCGAGATTCCGCAGGTGATCTCGTAGTTGATCGTGCCCAGTCGCTCGGCAAGGTCCTCGGCGAGGATCGTCTCCTCCCCCTGAGAGCCGATCAGCACCGCCTCGGCGCCGGGCTCCACATCGGTATTGGGACCGAGGTCGACGGTCACGTTGTCCATCGAGACAGTGCCGACGAGCGGCCGGCGGCGACCGCCGACGAGCACCTCGGCGTTGTTCGAGAGTCCGCGCCTGACCCCATCGCCGTAGCCAAGCGGCAGCACCCCGACGCAGGTCTCCCGCTCGGCCCGCCAAGTCTGGCCGTAGCCGGCGCTGTCACCCGAATCGAAGCGCTTCACGTCGGCGACGTAGGAGCGCAAGGAGAGGGCCGGGCGCAAGCCCCGCTCCCCCGGGTCGCCCTGGAATGGATCGAGGCCGTAGACGGCGACGCCACAGCGAGCCATGTCGAAGTGGGAGCGGTTATCGCGGAGGACGGCGGCGCTATTGGCGGCGTGAGCGAGGATCGATGGGAACTCCTGCTTCGCCGCCGCAACAAGTGCTGCGAAGCGCCCGAGCTGCTCCTCGAAGAAATCCGAGTCCAGTTCATCGGCCGTGGCGAAGTGAGTCCAGATCCCGACCGGCTCAAGACTAGGGCTCTCGGCGCAGGCGCGCAGCAGGTCCAGCACCTCGCTCGCGTCGCGGCTGCCGAGGCGGCCCATGCCGCTGTCGTACTTGACGTGGATCCGTGCCGGGCGACCGTGGGCACGGGCCCGTTCGGCTACCAGATCGAGAAAGCCGCGCCGCCATACCGCCAACTCCGAGCCCCCCTCGAGCGCCGTGTCGAGCTCCTCCGGCGCCAGCGCTCCCATCGTCAGCAGGGGCACGTGGGCGAGCCGGCGGCCGATCTGCTCCGCCTCGGCAGCGGTCGCCACTGCCAGGCGCGTCGCACCGCCGGCCAGGGCGGCCTCGGCACAGGCCTCATCGCCGTGGCCGTAGCCGTCGGCCTTGACCACCGCACAGAGCTCCGCTCCCCCAGCTCGGACTTGAGGCGGGTGCAGTTCTCCAGCACGGCATCGAGGTCGATCCGGGCGACCGCCCGCACTCTCTACTCCTCGACGAGCGCGGCCAGCGCGTCGGCCCGCGTGACCATTCCGAGGAGGCGACCCTCGTCGTCGACCACGGGAAGGTGATTGTGGTGCTCCTCAGCGATCCTGCGGGCCACGGTCTCCACGCTGGAGTAATCGTTGGCGACAACCGGGTCGGGGGTCATCAGCTCAGAGACCTTGGTCGCGAACGCCTTGTCGAGTCGCTCCTCGAAGCCCTTCATCGAGCCGACGAAGACGATGCCGCCCATGACGTTGAGGTAGTGCGGAAGGTGGAGGTCGGACTCCTCGTCGCTGAGGACGAGATCGGACTCGCTGACGATGCCGACCACGCGGCCGCCCTCGTCGACGACGGGGATCGCGCCCTTGTCGGTCTTGGCCAGCAGCTCGATCGCCGTCCGGGCGTCGGCGTCGGGTGAGACGCTCGGCACCGAGCTGTCCATGATCTCTGCAGCGGTCTTCATAGGCGAGTGTTGGCGGAAGGAACGTCCATATCTGATTCTCCGTGACTGGAGCCAGTGCGAAGCCCCATGGTCAGAGCGAGATTATTCGACCCGGCCGTCGGCACGCATCCCAACCGGGATCGAGTCGATCACGTCGGTTGCGATCACGGACTCGGCAGCGCCGATCCGCCGCGCGGCATCGCGACCGGCGCGGGCATGGACAAGGACGGCGGCGCAGGCCGCGGCGAACGGCTCGAGGCCGCGCGCGAGCATCGCCGCGGCGATGCCGGAGAGGACATCGCCGGTGCCCGCGGTGGCGAGGGCGGGGGCCGACAGAGTGTTGATCGCAAGGCGCTCGCCGTCGGTGACGATCGTGTCGTCGCCCTTGAGCACGACCACGGAGGCGGCGGCGCGCGCCGCCCCCCGCGCCGCTTCGAGGCGATGCTCATCGACCTCTTCGGAGGAGCGGCCAAGCAGCCGCCCCAGCTCTCCGGCGTGCGGGGTGAGCAGCGTCGGCGCTTCGCGGGCGGCGATCAGGTCCAGCTCGCCGGCGAAGGCGTTGAGGCCGTCGGCGTCGAGCACCAGCGGCGCCTCGATCGCCGGCAGTACCTCACGGGCCAGCTCGATTGAGCCCGGATCGCGCCCCAGGCCGGGACCGAGGACGCCGGCTGCAGCGCGCTCGAAGGCGCGCAACAGCTTCTTCGCCGAGGCAGGCGCGAGGCAGCCGTCACCCCCAGGGCAGCCAACCGACATCACCTCGGGTTGCCCCCCTCAAAGACCGTCTCCAGATCTGCGGGCACCGCCACGGTCGCGTAGCCGGCGCCGGCCCGGATCGCCGCCAGCGAGGACATCTGCACCGCCCCGGTGAGCCCTCGCGAGCCGCCGGCGATCGTCACCTTACCGGAGCTGAACTTCGTCGAGTGCGGCCCGCGACGCGGGGGCAGCTCCAGCACCGCTGGGGCGATTGTCCCCGCGGTGGGTTCGACCGGGGCACCCTCGGGAATCCCGATCGGCGCCACCCGCAGCTCGCCGGTATGCCACTTGCCGGGAGCGATCCGGTGGCCGAGCTTGGCGACGTGGAAGCTGACGGTGAAGTCGGCATCGACCGCTGCGCCCGCCACCTCGCCGCTGGAGGCGTCGACGCCCGAGGCGACGTCGCAGGCGATCACCGCCGCGCCGCAGGAATCGATTGCCGCAATTGCCGACAAGGCCGGATCGCGCGACTCCCCGGCGAAGCCGGTGCCGAAGATCGCGTCGACGACGGCGCCCGAGCCGGCCAGCCGTGGCGTCAGATCGCCACTCACGTGCTCGGCCGCGAAGCGCGCCAGGTTCGCCGCGGCGTCCTCGCTCAGCTCCCCCGCCGGCCAGAGCAGCAGGGCCTCGACCTCGAAGCCCGCCTCGCCGAGGCAGCGGGCGGCGACGAGGCCGTCACCAGCGTTATTGCCCTTGCCGCAGACGACCCGAACCGGTCCGTCCAGCGCAACCTCGCCAACAGTCTCCGCAACCGCCCGCCCGGCGGCCTCCATCAGCTCTAGCGAAGGCACCCCCATCTCCTCAATCGCCCAACGATCGACCGAGCGCATCTCATCGGCGTCGAAGAGTGCGTTCATCCAGGGCTCCACCATTGCTCAGCCTAGATGTCGAAGAGGGATCCGGTGTCGACAGGTGGGCCGAGCTCTACGGCCTGCCGTTGGACCTCCATCAGAGGATCTGCCGCCTCGTAATAGGTGCCGCGTTTCGAGCCACGCTGGGTAATCAGCCCGGCTCGCACCATGGCACCGAGGTCGTTCGTCGCAACCTGCTTCGAGATCTCTTCCAACTCGGTCAGTTTGACGCTTTTGCGATGGGACGAATTGCGGATTCGCAAGCCGGTCGCCGCGTCGAACAGACTGCTGACCACGCGCTCGGGCAGGCCGTGCGCAACACGAAGCTCGTCGATCGCAACCCAAATTTGCTCCGATTCACGGATACGCTGCAGGACGTTCGTCGCCTGAACGTAGTGTGCGCCTAGGCAGAACCGGACCCAAGGGCGAGCGTCGTTCTCGGGGTGCCAGGCGCCCTGTCCGACCTTGGCGAGGATGTCGTAGTAGGCCTGGGTATTGGCACCCAAGTACTCCTCAATGCTCATCCACTCGGGGGCCAGGATGCGATCTCTGGCCAAGCAAGCGTCTGCAGGCAGCGGGCCATCCGCCCGTTCCCATCGCGGAAGGGGTGGATCATCGCCAGGTTCAGGTGGGCCATGGCTCCCCGCACCATCGCCGGAGCATCCTGGTGCCCTCGAAGCTGCCTGATCAGCCCGTCGATCAGCTCAGGCACTTCGTCTTTCTCGGGACCTTCGTAGACGATCTTGCCCGTCGCGCTGTTTCGTATCCAGACCGGGCCGGGTCGCCAGAGCCCGGGACCTGCATCCAGGGAGTACTCGGTCATCATGAAATGCAGACTGCGGATCAAGGCCGATGAGTAGGCAAAGTGTGGGTCACCGGCGAGCTGGAGGACATATGTCATCGCCCGCCTGTATCCGAGGACAGCGAGCCACTCGCGTTCTTGCGCTTCCGCCGGCTCGTCCCCCTCGATTGCCGCCAGGGCATCCTCGATTGAAACGTCGTAACCCTCGATGCTGTTGGAGCCCTGAATGGCGCGCGCACTCAGAACCCGCCGCACCGAACCGACCCAACGGCGCGGTTCGGCTACGCGATAGCGCAGCTGGCGCCGCAGATCCTCGATCTGCTCCAGCGCAGCTGCCTCGGCGGCATCCACCTCAGGCACCTCATAGATCACGGCCGGTAGCTTCCTTTGATATTAGGGATGTATCAATATTCTAGATGATATTATCAATTCAGCCTTTGAATGATGCATAAATTAGCATCATTCAGTCGCCGAGCCTGACGGCCGGCCAAACAGGATGTGAAGGGGCTACTTCAGGCCGACGATCAGCTTTGCCGTCGCCAGGTCGTCCTGGGTGACCGAGCCGAGAGCGAGGAAGCGGATGCTCTTTAGGTATTTCTTCGCTCCCTCGAAATCCTCGTCGCTGGCGGGGATCAGCGAATCGGCGAGGCGCAGAGCGGCGGCGCCATCAGCGAAGCCGGCGATCGGCGTGTCGCCCAGCGCCGCCACAGCGTCGTCGTAGACCGGGTTCTCCGAAAGGGTCTTGCCCTCGCTGGCGGCGCCGGCCAGCAAACCGCTCAGCGTCGCCGGCAGGCCGTAGCCGATCGCGATCCGACCTTCCTTGGCGGCGACCACCAGGGGTTTGTCACCCAAGTCCTCCTGGTCGCGGATGGAGAAGCCGCTGTACTTGCCTTTCAGCGGCGTGACGCCCTCGACCCGGACACCGCGCAGAAGGTCAGCAATATTGGCGACGGTTTCCGTCGCACCCGTGCCCTTCGTGGTCAGCACCAGGGCGCCGCCGAGACTGCTCTCGCTGTTGCCGACAGCGAAGACGCCAGCGTCCTCAAGCGAGTCCGAGAACGCTTCCAGGTCGATGCCCAGTTCCTTCAGGCCTTTCTTCAGCTGATTCGGCGGAACCGCGTCCGGAATGCCTTCCTTGTCGAGACTGTCGATCGCTTCGTCCACCTGCTTGCCGAAGCCCGAGACCGCGAAGCCGGCGAAGGCGTTGCCCGGCAGCGAGCCGAGCAGCTCGGAGGCCTCTCCAGTCGGTGCTTCCCGGCCGGCAAGATCGCTGCTGAACTCGACCGTGATCTGATCGGACCCCGGCACGACGCTGGCAACGGCGGTCGCTTCGCTCGGATCTATGCCGGCGTTCTGCAGGATCTGGCGCGCTTGCGGGTCGATCTGTCCACCCGACTGATCGATCAAGCGACCGCCGTCGACGTAGACGTCGGCGAGGCTGCCGTCGGAGGCCGCCGAGATCGCCTCGCTGAAGGTGTCTTCGGCGGCGAGCGAGTCGCCTTCAGAGGCATCGACGGCGTCCGCGAAGACCTTCTCATCGTCAGCAATGAGAAGGAAGTCACCGACCACGCCGATTGCGTTGTCTTCATCGCCGCCGACCTCGTAGTCGACCCCCTCGTAGGAGCCCGAGCGGTACGGCTCGTCGCTCTCCTTCACCTGGGTGTCGATGAATTCCCGCGTCGCGTCCGGGTCGGTCGATTCGACGACGATGCCCAGGTCGGTCAGCTCATCGTCCTCGAGCCGCTCGAAGAAGACCGCCGCCCTCTCACCCAGCCAGGGATCGATTTCCTTGGTGAAGTCGACCGGTCCGCCGTCATCCTGCGCCGAGCTTTCCAGCTCGGAGACGACGAAATCGCCGAGGTTGTCGATCCCGGCGATCCGCTCGGCGGCCGCCTCGGTGTTCGACTTCAGCTCACCGCCCGGGCGCAGCACGCCTTCAACGAAGACCGGCGTGCGCGGCGGCGCCAGCTCGGCGACCTCGGAGCCCGAGGAACCACCACCGTCGCCGCAGCCGGCTGGAATGGCGATCAGTGCGACCACGACAAGCGCGGCAAAAAGGGGACGGGGCCTCATGCGGCCCGGCATCCTACCCACAGCGTCACTCGACCGTGACGGTCTTGGCCAGATTGCGGGGTTGGTCGACGTTGAGGCCGCGGGCGCGAGCGATGTTGTAGGCGAACAGCTGCAGGGGCAGGATCGCCAGAATCGGCTGCAGGATCCAGTCGCTGTCGGCCACCTCGATCGTCTCGTCGGCCACCGCGACCACCCGCTTGTCGCCGGCGGTGGCGATCGCGATCGTGTCGGCGCCGCGCGCCCGCACCTCTTCGACGTTGGAGAGGACCTTGTCGAGCACGGGGCTCGCCGTCGCCACGCAGACGACCGGGGTTGACTCGTCGAGCAGGGCGATCGGGCCGTGCTTCATCTCCCCGGCGGCGTAGGCGTCGGTCGGGATGTAGGAGATCTCCTTCAGCTTCAGCGCTCCCTCGAGACAAACCGGCAGGCCGATGTGGCGGCCCAGGTAGAGGAAGAACTGCTGGTCGGCGTGCTTCTCGGCCACGTCGTGCACGATCTGGTCGCAACCGGACAGCGTCGTCTCGACCTTCGACGGCAGCGACTTCATCTCGGCGACCAGCTCGGTCAGGCGCTCGGCCGACAGCGTTCCGCGCAGCTCCGCCAGCCAGAGGCCGATCAGGTACATCGCCGCGACCTGGGCGACGAAGGTCTTGGTCGCGGCGACGCTGATCTCCACACCGCTGCGGGTGTAGAGGACGGCGTCGGCATCGCGGGTCGCCTGGCTGCCCATGATGTTGGTGACGGCCAGCACCGTGGCCCCCCGCTCACGGGCTAAACGCATTGCGGCCAGCGTGTCGGCCGTCTCCCCGGACTGGGTGATGCCGATCACCAGATCGTCCTCTCCCACGACTGGGTTGCGGTAGCGGTACTCAGAGGCGACGTCCATCTCCACCGGCACCCTTGCCCACTCCTCGATCGCGTACCGACCGACCAGGCCAGCGTGGTAGGAGGTGCCGCAGGCGACGATCACGATCCGCCTCAGCCGGCGCAGGAAGTCGTCGTCTAGCCCAAGCTCGGAGAGATCGACGCCGTCGTCCCCCGGCATGCGGTCGGCGATCGTTTCGGCGACCGAGTCAGCCTGTTCGTGGATCTCCTTCAGCATGAAGGTCTCGTATCCACCCTTCTCGGCGGCGGCCTCGTCCCAATCGATCTCTTCGGCCGCACGCTCGATCGGGTTGCCCTCGGCGTCGGTGATCGCCACCCCGGACGCATCGATCGTGACGATCTCGTCGTTCTCGATCGCGACCGCCATCCGGGTCTCGGCGAGGAAGGCGGGAATCGCCGAGGCAAGGAAGCTCTCACCCTCGCCGACGCCCGCCACGAGCGGGCACTCCTTGCGCGCCCCGACCAGCAGCTCGGGGCGGTCGGCGTGCATCGCGACGAAGGCGTAGTGGCCGCGCAGCTCGGCAAAGGCGGCGCGCACGGCGGCGGCAAGGTCGCCGTCGAAGTGGCTGGCGATTAGGTGAGCGACGACCTCGGCGTCCGTTTCGGAGCTGAACTCCTGTCCTTCTGACTCGAGCTGGGTGCGCAGCTTGGCGTGGTTCTCGACGATGCCGTTGAGCACGATGTGGACGCGATCGCTGGTGTCGCTATGCGGGTGCGCGTTCTCCTCGGTGACCCGGCCATGGGTAGCCCAACGGGTGTGAGCGACACCGGTCGTGGCCGGCATGGCGGCAACCGCGACGCCCCCATCCCCCTCCTGCTCGTCCATCGCGGCGCGCAGGTTGGCGAGATTGCCGACCGCGCGCACGCTGTCGACGCGGCCGTCCTCGATCACCGAGACCCCGGCCGAGTCATAGCCGCGGTATTCGAGCTTCTCCAGACCGGCGACCAAGAGACCGCGGCACGGGCGTGCCCCGACGTATCCGACTATTCCGCACATGGAAGGCCGTACAGCGTAGAGGGCAAGGGGGCTTAGCCCAGCTCCTGCCGGACGAGGTCGGCAAGGCGCTTGCAAACGGCGTCTGCCTCCTCGGCACTCGGCGCCTCGGCCATCACGCGAACCAGGGGCTCGGTTCCGGAGGGGCGCAGGAGGACGCGACCGCGACCCTCGAGCTCGGCGCCCTCGCGCTCTACCGCCTCCCAGACCGCCTCGGCGCCGGCAATCGCCTCGCGGTCGGCGACCTCGACGTTGACCAGCGTCTGCGGCAGCTTCTCCATCGCCTCGACGCTTGCGAGGTCGCCGCCACCGAGCTCCTGCATCGTCATCAACGCGGCGGCGATCCCGTCGCCGGTGGCGGCGAAGCGCATGTTGATGATGTGCCCCGACTGCTCGCCGCCCAAGGCCCAGCCGCGCTCGCGCAGCTCGTCGAGGACGTAGCGATCGCCGACCTTGGTGATGGCAACCTCGATCTCGGCCGCCTCCATCGCCTGGTGGAAGCCGTAGTTGCTCATCACGGTCACGGCAACGCCACCGCCCAGCTCGCCCCGTGCCGCCTGACCCCGCGCCAGCAGGGCGATCAGCTCGTCGCCGTCGTGGGTCCGGCCGCTGCCGTCGACTGCGAGCACCCGGTCGCCGTCGCCGTCGAAGGCGAAGCCGACAGTGGCTCCGGCGGAGGCGATCTGGCCGGCCAGGTGGTCGAGGTGGGTGGAGCCGCAGCCCTCGTTGATGTTGCGGCCGTCGGGCTCGACGCCGACCGCCTCGACCTCCGCGCCGAGGCGTTCGAAGATCGCCGGGGCGACGCGGTGGGTGGCGCCGTTGGCGCAGTCGAGCGCCACCTTGATCCCGGAGAGATCGAGCGGGAAAGCTGCCTCGAGGGCGCGCAGGTAGTCCTCGTCGCCGCCGTTCAGCTCGCGTACGTGGCCGAACCCGGAGGTCGCGGTAGAGGTTTGAGTCGCTATGCGGTCCAAACCTCGACCACGGTCGAGCAGAGCCTCGATCCCGGCCTCGGTCGCATCGTCGAGCTTGGTCCCGTTGGAGCTGAAGAACTTGATGCCGTTGTCGCGGTAGGGGTTGTGGGAGGCGGAGACGACCACGGCGAGGTCGAGCCCGAGCCGGCGCACGAGGACCGCGGCGGCCGGCGTCGGCAGCACTCCGCCCAGCAGCGCATCTCCCCCGGCCTCGGCGACCCCGGCAGCAAGCGACGCTTCCAGCATCGGCCCCGACTCGCGCGTGTCGCGAACGATCAGCACCTGCGGACGCGGCGCCTCCAGGGAGGCGGTTGCCGCCCGGCCCAGGGCAAGCGCCAGCTCTGCGGTGAGGAACGTCCCAGCCTCTCCTCGGACCCCGTCGGTTCCGAAGAGCTTGCGCTCCGTGCTCACAGCCGCCTGCTCAGCGCTTGCTGAACTGCGGCCGCTTACGGGCCTTCTTCAGGCCGGCCTTGCGCCGCTCCTTGGCGCGCGCGTCGCGGGTGAGGAAACCGCGCTTCTTGAGCTCACCGCGAAGCTCGGGATCGACCTCGATCAGCGCCCGCGAGATGCCGTGACGGACCGCCCCGGCCTGACCGCTGACACCGCCCCCGTGAACCCTGACGCGGACGTCGACGCTGCCCTCGTACCCGGTGGTCACGAGCGGTTGGCGCGCGGTCGTCTGGTGCAAGGGACGTGGGAAGAACTCCTCGATCGGGCGTCCGTTGATCTCGATCTTGCCGCTGCCCGAAAGCAGGGTGACGCGGGCAATCGCGTTCTTGCGTTTGCCGGTCGCGAGGAAGCGGGAATCGCCCTCCACCTTGGCCGGCGCCCGGCTCGCGGGCTCCTCGTCCTCGGAATCGCCGGTCAGCGCCGCTTCGCGCGCCCGCTGCTCCTCTTCCTCGGCTTCGCGCCGCGCCTTCTCCTCCGCACTCAGCGGCCGCTCATCAGTCTCAACCGCAATCGGCTCCAGGTCAGCCCCAGGAATCGCGTCCTTCTTCTTCTCAGCCTTAGGCTCCTCGGGAGCCTCCGCAGGCGCCTCGGGCTCCTCCTCCTGCTCAGCAACAGGAGACTCAGCTGATTCCTCCGCGGGGGTCTCATCCTGACTGTCCTCCGTGGGCGACTCATCCTGACTGTCCTCACCGGACGTATCTGCCGCGGGTGGCGACGTAGGGGGGACCTCCCCCGAGGAAGCTTCAGCTACCGCAGGGGGAGGGGGGTCCCCTGCGTCGACAGGGCCCGCGGCCTCATCACCCTCGTCCTGAGCCGGAGTCTCCTGCGGCTCCTCGTCCTGCGCGTCCAAGTCTTTGCGCTCGTCGTCCGTCATCAAGTGATCTCCATCGGCTGTGGTTTCTGCGCCGCGTGCGGGTGATCCGGCCCGGCGTAGACCTTGAGCTTGGTCAGCTGCTTGCGGGCGAGGCGGTTGCGGGGCAGCATGCCCTTCACCGCCTTGCGGATCACCTCCTCCGGACGGCGGTCGAGCATCTCGGCCAGGGTGCGGGACTTGATCCCACCCGGATAGCCGCTGTGGCGCCAGTAGGTCTTCTGCTCCATCTTTTTCCCGGTCACCCGGATCTTCTCCGCGTTGATGACGACGACGAAGTCGCCGGTGTCGACGTGCGGGGTGTACTCGGGCTTGCGCTTACCGCGCAGCGCGTCCGCGATCCGCGTCGCCAACCGGCCGAGGGTCTGCCCCTCGGCATCGACCACGAGCCAGTCTCGCTGGCGGTCAGACGGTTTGGCGACGTAGGTCTTCATCAGAGAAAAGCCGCAGGGATGGCCCCAGCGGCTCCGGGATGATAGCCGCCAAGCCGAGTTCCCGTGCTGCCGGGGTCCTCTCTATACTGCCGCCCCAGCAATAGCCGAATCCCGGCCGCACAGCGGACGGGAGCGGAGGAACCGCAGGGACTCTTGCAGGTCCCCGGGGCGAATCGGACGAAAAACGTCCGTAGCGCATCTCTTTCAGCGCGAGCCCGACAGCTAACTCCGCAGGCGAACGAAAGAGGGGGCACGTGGCACGCAGCAGGGCTGGCGCCGGGCCTTGGCTTGGTGGATGTGTATCGACTATCGCGATGGTGGCCCTGTTGGCCTGCCTCGCTGCGCCTGCCTCGGCGTTGACCGGTGGCGCCCCCACCCCCGCGGGCTCAGCCCCACCCCCACCCAGTCGCGGCGGCACGCCTGATCCGGCGCCGAGCGCCGGGACCCTGACCCTGCTCTCCGCCACGACGACGCCGCGCAAGTCCTTCTACTACGGCGTCCGCTCTCCACGCCTGACCTACTCGATCGACAGCAACCAAACGCAGAACGACCTTCAGGTCGACGTGGTGGGTCCAAGCGGCGAAACCGTCAAGAGCTTCTTCCGAAACGACATCGCACCCGGCGTCGCCGACAGCATCCGCTGGGATGGCGCCGCAAGCGATGGCCGGCCGGCGCCCAACGGGCATTACACGTTCAGGATCCTGCCGCAGACCGGCGGGCCCGCCGCGCGGCGCTCGTCAGCCAGATCGTCGGAGTCCGAATCGCTCAGCCTCAGCTTCGACCTCTTCAGCTACGCCTTCCCGATCCTCGGCGCCCATGATTACGGCGAGGCGGGCGCCCGCTTCGGCGCCGGCCGTTCTGGCCACACCCACGAGGGGCAGGACGTGATGGCAAAATGCGGAACGCCCCTGGTGGCTGCCCGTGGCGGCCGCGTCAGGTACTCCGGCTACCAGAGCGCCGCCGGCAATTACCTCGTCATCGACGGCAAGGGCACCGGCTACGACACCGCCTACATGCACATGCTCGAACCCTCGCCGCTGCAGGAGGGGATGACCGTCCGCACCGGCGAACCGATCGGCGTCGTCGGCAGCACCGGCTCCTCGACCGCCTGCCACCTCCACTTCGAGATGTGGACCGCGCCCGGCTGGTATGAGGGCGGCAGCCCAATCGATCCGCTTGGCTATCTCCAGAAGTGGGATAGCTACTCCTAGGAAGAAATGCCCCCTGGAGATTCGCTCTCGAATCCTTTCTGAGAACGAGTCTCATTCTCTGATAGCGTCCGGCCCGTGGACTGGGCTGAGAACGCAATGCGGCGCCTCGACGAGGCTGGATACCGCAGCGGCGCGGCGCGGCGCGAGGTGATCGAGCTGCTCGCGGCAGAGAAGTGTGCGGTGACCGCACTCGAGATCGACCGCCGGCTCGACTCGGTCGGTCGGGCAAGCGTCTACCGAACCCTGGAGCAGCTCGACCGCCTCCACCTCGTGCAGCAGGTCTCGATCGGCGGCGACGCCGCTGGCTATGAGCGAGTCGACCCCGAGCTGCACCATCACCATCTCGTCTGTGAGAAGTGCGGCCAGCTCTCGCCCTTCGTCAGCGAGGCGCTGGAGGAGGCGATCGAGAGGGTCAGTCGCGAGGCCGACTTCGAGGTCGCCGCCCACGACGTGGTGCTGCGCGGCACCTGCACGACCTGCGCCGGCAATGCCTGAGGTAGCCATCCCGCTGGCGGGGCTGGCCGTGCTGGCGATCGCCGCCGGCGGCGCGACGGCGCTGCGCCTGCAGCACTCGTTGCCGACTGTGATCGCGCTCAGCGGCGGCATCGTCGTCGCCGTCGCCCTGCTCGAGGTCCTGCCGGAGGCGATCGAGAGCATCGGCGAGGCCCACGACGCGGTGCCGCTGGTCGCGCTCGGCTTCGTCGGCTTCTTCCTGCTCGAGCGGGTGCTGGTCCTCCACCACCGCGACGATCCCGAGGAGGCGCGCTCCCATGGCCGGGTCGGGGTGCTCGGCGCAATGGGGCTCTCGCTGCACACCTTCACCGACGGCGTCGGCATCGGTCTCGCCTTCAGCGTCAACGCCGAGACCGGCCTGCTCGTCCTGCTGGCGGTGGTCGGCCACGGCTTCGCCGACGGCCTCAACACGGTCAGTTTCGTGCTCAGCCAGGACGGCGACGCCTCGCGAGCGAAACGCTGGCTACGGATAGACGCGCTCGCCCCGCTTGCGGGCGCAGCGGTCGGCTCGCTGGTCTCGGTCTCCGAGGTGACGCTTGGCTACTTCCTCGCCGTCTATGCCGGCTTCTTCCTCTACATGGGCGCCACCGACCTGCTGCCCGCCGCCCACGCTCACGAGCACGATGGCCAGGGCTCATGGCTGCGCGTCGCCCTTACCGTGGCGGGGTTCGTGGCGATCTATGCGATCACGCTCATCGGCCACCCCCACTGAGAAGAAGCGCCAGGAGATCGCCAGGGCGAGCGCGACGGGAACGGTCGCCGGCAGGGTGTCGAGGGCGAAGAAGAGCAGGTCGAAGGAGAGCGCAAGGACGGCAAGGAGGGCGGCGCCGCGCAACTGCAGGCGGTGGTCATAGGCGAGCAGGCAGCCGACCGTGGCAGCAAGGAAGGCATCGCCGAAGCCCATCCGGGCGGCGCCGAAGTCGAGCACCTGGAAGCGCGGCAGATCGGCTGGGGCGGCGGCGCTGAGGACCGAGCTCGGCCCCTGCAACAGCTCTGCGCCGACGAGGACTGCGTCGATCGCTGCCATCGCGTAGACCCCCCAGCGCAGCCAATCTGCGGGCACGACCGAGACCAACAGCCAGCCGAGGGCGATGCAGGCGAGACCGGTGAGGAGCGCCGCCGCAGTCTCCCCGGCCAGGGACTCCTGGGAGGCCCAGGCGAGGACGAACAGTGGCACCGCGAGCAGCGCCCAGGTGGGCGCCGTGCCGTGGACGAGCCAACCGAGGGCAAAGGCCGCAAGCGGCGGCACGGCGACCAGCGCCAGCCAGGTCAGGGCGTCGGCCGAGCCGGGCGCAGCCTCGATACCGAAGACCACGACGACGATCGACCCGGCGGGCACGATCGCCCACCAAGGGCTGTTCGGCATCCAGGCAAACGGGGCACGGGCACGAGGCAATGCCACGAGCACAGCCTGAAAGAGGCTGAGCGTGGCTATCGAGACGGCAAACGAGGGCATCGGCGGGGCCCAAACTAGCTCCGGTGTGCGAAATCCGCGCTATAGGTGGATAAGGCACACCGGAAGCGCTACTCCCACTCGATCGTCGCCGGGGGCTTCGAGGAGATGTCCAAGGCGACGCGGTTCACGTCTTTGATCTCGTTGATGATCCGGTTGGAGACGCGCTCGAGCAGGTCGTACGGGAGGCGAGCCCAGTCGGCGGTCATCGCGTCGTCGGAGGTGACGGCGCGGATCACGATCGGGTAGGCATAGGTCCTGCCGTCCCCCTGCACGCCGACCGAGCGGACGACGGGCAGCACACAGAAGGATTGCCAGAGCTGGCGGTAGAGCTCGGCGGCGCGGATCTCCTCCTGCAGGATCGCGTCAGCAGCGCGCAGGATGTCCAGCCGCTCCCTGTTCACCTCGCCGCCGACGATGCGGATTCCGAGACCCGGGCCCGGGAAGGGCTGGCGCCAGACCATCCGTTCGGGCAGCCCCAGCTCGGCGCCGACCTTGCGCACCTCGTCCTTGAAGAGCATCCGCAGCGGCTCGACCAGCTCGAACTCGAGGTCCTCGGGCAGGCCGCCGACGTTGTGGTGGGACTTGATCGTGGCGGCGGCGTCGCTGCCGCCGGACTCGATCACGTCGGAATAAAGCGTTCCCTGGACCAGGTAGGCAGCGTCCTCGAGCTTCGCCGCCTCCTCCTCGAAGACGCGGATGAACTCGGCGCCGATGATCTTGCGCTTTTGCTCAGGCTCGTCAACGCCGGCAAGTCGCGCGAGGAAGCGCTCCTCCGCATCGACATGGACGAGCGGAATGCCGAACTGCTCGAACGCCGCGACCACCTGCTCGGCCTCATTCAGCCGCATCAGGCCGTGGTCGACGAAGACGCAGGTCAGCTGCTCGCCGATCGCGCGGTGGACGAGCAGCGCCGCGACCGAGGAGTCGACGCCGCCAGAGAGGCCACAGATCACGCGGCCGTCGCCCACCTGGGCCTGGATCGCGGCGATCTGCTCGGCGATCACCGACTCCGCCGACCACTGCTCCTCGCAGCCGGCGATCTCGCGCAGAAAGCGGGTCAGAACCTCGGTCCCGTAGGGCGTGTGGACGACCTCGGGGTGGAACTGGATCCCGTACAAACCGCGATCGGGCGCCTCGCAGGCGGCGACCGGGGAGGCGGGCGTCGAGGCCAGTGCGACAAAGCCGGGCGGTGGCTCGAAGACCGCGTCGCGGTGGCTCATCCAGCAGCTCTGCTCCTCCGGCAGGCCGGCGAGCAGGCGGCCACCGGTATTGCGCAGGGTCAGATCGGCGCGCCCGAACTCGCCCGACTCGGCCGCTTCGACCTTGCCGCCAAGCGCCTGGACCATCACCTGCATCCCGTAACAGATGCCGAGCATCGGAATGTCCAGATCGAGGAGTTGGGTGGGAAACTCAGGCGCCCCGGGCTCGTAAACAGACGCAGGCCCACCCGAGAGCACAAGAGCCTTTGGAGCACGCTCCCTAATGGCCCCGGCAGTCGTCGTCGCCGGCAGCAGCTCGGCGAAGACGCCGCATTCGCGAATGCGGCGCGCAATGAGCTGGGAGTACTGGCCTCCAAAGTCGAGGACCAGCACCTCCTCAGAGGCTTGAGCCGGCGCCGAGGGGGCGCCGGCCTCAGTCGTCGGCGACTCCAACACCGGCGGAGACCGCCGCCCTGCCGTTCGAGCCCATGCCCACCGACTGCTCGTTCTGCAGCTTCTTGCCCTCGCTCATCAACGCCGGAGCGACCATTACCTCGGCCCGCTGGAAGGAGCGGATGTCCTCATAGCCGGTCGTGGCCATCGAGGTTTTCAGCGCCCCCATCAGGTTGAAGGTGCCGTCGTTCTCCTGGGCGGGGCCGAGCAGGATCTCCTCCATCGTCCCGTCCTGCTTGGTCGAGACACGGGTGCCTCGTGGCAGTGAGGGATGGAAGGTCGCCATCCCCCAGTGGAAGCCACGACCCGGCGCCTCCTTGGCGCGGGCGAGCGGCGATCCGACCATCACCGAGTCGGCGCCCACCGCGATCGCCTTGGAGACGTCGCCGCCGGTGCGCATGCCGCCGTCGGCGATCACGTTGACATACTCGCCAGTCTCCAGCATGTGCTGCGAACGGGCGGCGGCGACGTCGGCGATCGCAGTCGCCTGTGGCACGCCGATCCCTAGGACGCCGCGGGTCGTGCAGGCGGCGCCCGGCCCGACGCCGACCAGGACGCCAACGGCGCCGGTCCGCATCAGGTGCAACCCGGTCGAGTAGGAAGCGCAGCCGCCGACCACGGTCGGCACCGGCACTTCGGAGATGAACTCCTTCAGGTTGAGCGGCTCGACCGTGGTCGAGACATGTTCGGCGGAGATCACCGTGCCCTGGATAACGAGGATGTCGATGCCCGCCTCGACCGCGATCTCGTAGTGCTCGCGCACCTTCTGCGGGGTGAGCGAGCCGCAGGCGACGGCGCCGCGCTCCTTGATCTCGGCAATTCTCTTGCCGATCAGCTCGGGCTTGACCGGCTCGTTGTAGATCTCCTGCATGACCCGGGTCGCCTCGTGCTTGGGCGCGGCGGCAACCTTCTCCAGCTGCTCCTCGGCGTCCTCGAAGCGGGTCCAGATCCCCTCCAGGTTGAGCACGCCGAGTCCGCCGAGCTGGTTGACGAGCACAGCCGTGTCGGGGCTGACCACACCGTCCATCGCCGAGGCAACAAGCGGCAGCTCAAAGCGATAGGGGCCGAGGTCCCAGCTGATGTCTATGTCGTCGGGATCGCGGGTCCGGCGCGACGGAACGATCGCGATGTCATCGAAACCGTAGGCGCGCCTCCCCTTCTTGCCGCGACCGATGTCAATCTCCAAATCGATCCTCCAGGAGTGGGTGGCGTTGAACAGCCAGCCTACACTTCTGCGTGGACCTCCAGATCGCGCACCTCGACCTCGTCGAGCAGCCGCTCGACCCGGTTGCGGTCGACGGTGCCGGCGCCGAAGTGCTGGGTCGACTCGGCGCCACAGGCGACGCCGTAGGCGAGGCAGTCAGCCGGCTCGCGGCCGTCGTAGAGGCCAGCCGCGTAGCCGGCCAGAAAGGCATCACCGGAGCCGACGGTCGAGACCGGCTCCAGGGGCTTGGTGCGGACCTCGAGCACCCTCCGCGCCGCTCCCTGCCCGACCACGGCAACACAACCGTCGGGGCGGGTGATTGCCGCTTCGCCGGCGCCGAGCCGGACCAGCTCGGAGAGCCCGTGGGCGAAGTCCTCACGGTCGGAGAACTCCTGCCCGACCAGCTCCTCCGCCTCGGGTTCGTTGGGAGTGACGACGGAGGCGCCGGCGCGCACGCCAGCCAGCATCGCCTCTCCCTCGGCATCGAGGATCGATGTGACGCCGCGCTCGCGTAGGTCCTCGACCAGCCGCGCGTATAGCTCCGCCCCCGCCCCGGGCGGCAGGGTGCCGGCGAGGACGCAGATCCGCGCCCCCTCGGCGAGGTAGCGCAGACGCTCGACGAAGCGCTCGACCTCCTCCGGGCTGACGGCCGGACCACGCTCGTTGATCTCGGTCTGCTCACCCGAGGTTGGATCGATCACCGCCATGTTGATCCGGGTCTCACCGGCGATCCAGGTGAAGTCGGTGAGGATCGCCTCCTTGCGCAGCTGCTCCAGCACGCGGTTGCCGGTCGGACCGCCGGCGAAGCCGGCGGCGATCACCGGACGGCCAAGCAGGCGCAGGGCGCGGGCGACGTTGATCCCCTTGCCACCGGCGACGGTGCGGCTCTCGACCGCGCGATGGCGGTGGCCGAGGCGGAAATTCGGAACCGCGACCGTGCGGTCGATCGCGGCATTGAGGGTTACGGTGAGAATCATCTCGAGCGGCGCCTCAGCAAAACTGCAGCAAGCAGTATCCCGAACAGCGCCAAGACAAGCCAGAGCGCATTGTCGACGACGAAGTTGCGGACCCGATCCAGCGCGCTCGCCTTGTCCACGGCTCTGCTGGCGATCAGGGGCGTCGCCGCGGCCCGCTGGCCGTCGACGAGGACCACCGCCTGCCCCAACCTGGCGCCGCGACGGATCGGGCCCTCCACCTCGTTGGGCGCTCGAACCCTCATGGTCATTCGCTGGCCGCGCCGGAGGCCGACCGCCGCGGTCCGCTCCGCCCGCAGCGGCAGCTCGTCGCCGGTGTAGCGGACGTCCGGCGCGGCGAGGACCTGCTCGACGCGGATAGGGGTCCGCTTGCGGTACTGGGAGAAGCCGTATTCGAGCAGCCGCTCGGTCTCCAGATCGCGCGCGGACTCGGTCCAGGTACCGAGCACAGCGGAGATCAGCTCGACCCCGTTACGCCGACCGGAGCCGACCAGGACGTAATCGGCGCCGAAGGTGTGCCCGGTCTTCACCCCCGTCGCCCAGGGCTCCGCGAGCAGGAAGTCGTTGAGCGTCTCGATTTGCCGCGTTGGTCGCAAGCTGCGCAGCTCGGCGCTGCGCGAAGCGGCGATCTTGGCGAAGGCCGGCTCGCGCAGCAGCCTGCGCGCCAGCGCCGTCAGATCCAGGGCACTCGAGTAGTTGCCTGCCTCGTCAAGCCCAATCGGGTTCGCGTAATGGGTATTCGAGAGGCCGAGCGCAGCAGCCCTTTGGTTCATCTGACGCACAAAGGCATCTTCGGAGCCCGCCGAAGCGAGCGCGAGGTCATAGGCAGAGTCGTTGCCACTACGCAGGATCAACCCATAGAGCAGGTCCCGCACACTGATCCGCTCCCCAGCCGGCACTTCCAGCAACGACTCGCCATAGATCGCTTCGTATGGGGAAGTCCTGACGACCTTGTTCAGCGGCAGCTCCTGCAGCGCCACGTACGCAGTCATCATCTTCGTAGTACTCGCGATCGGCAGCCGCTGCGACGCAGCATGCGAAGCCAGCACATCACCACTTTGAGCATCGATCAGCGCCCAGGCGTGTGCCGCAAGTTGTGGCGGCGCCTCTGCCGCGGGTGGCGGCGTAGGGGGGACCTCCCCCGAGGAAGCTTTAGCTACCGCAGGGGGAGGTGGGTCCCCTACCCCGACAGGACCCGCGGCCCACAGGCCCATAATCAACAGGCCAAGAACAGCCAGCCGGTTGAATCTCACTTCAGCTTCAGGCGTTCGCCGGCGATCAGGATCTGGGGATCGACGCCGGGGTTCAGCTTGACGATGACCGCCACCGGGACGCCAGTCTCCTGAGCGATCGAGGTGAGCGTGTCGCCGCTCTGAACCTCATAAGACTTGGGAGCCGGACCTTTGTCCTTCTCCTGCTTGACCTGGCCGGCGCGGTCAGAACCGCCGCCGTTACCGCCACTGCTATCGCCATCGCCGCCGAGCGTCGCCGTGATCAAGACGATCACGGCGACGAAGCCGCAGATGACCGCGGCGGCGGCGAGAAACCTGGCGGGTGCTCTTGAGCTCAGCCCTTGACCTTGGTCTTCAGCGCCGAGCCGGCGGAGAAGCGGGGGACCTTGCCGCCGGGGATCGTGATCCGCTCACCGGTGCGGGGGTTGACGCCCTGGCGGGGACCGCGCTCGGCCACGTGGAATTTGCCGAAGCCGGTGAAGCTGACTTCACCTCCGCCGCTCAGGGTGTCGGTGATCGTGTCGAGCACCGCGTCGAGCGCGTCGCTCGCGCCCTTCTTGCTGCCTACACGCTCATCAGCTGCCAGTTGGTCCAGAAACTCAGCCTTGGTCACGTCGAAGCTCCTCCGTCGTCGTTGCGGTCGGGCGGCAATCTAACAGCGCAAACGGCGTTAAGAGTCTGTCCCAGGACCCCCGCGGGCCGGGAAGGCCCCTAGGAGCCGCTGACCGTCATCTCGCCGATCAGCAGCGGCGGCGCGCTGACAGAGCCGCCGAAGGGGACCCAGCGCGGCGCCGAGCCGGCCGCCCGCACCGCCCGCAGCATCGAAACAAGGTCGCTGGCGATGGTGAACTCGCGCAGCGGCTCGGCTCGCTCGCCGCCTCTGATCACCCGTCCCGAAGCGCCGACCGAGAAGACGCCGGTGACCGGGTTGACGCCGGAGTGCAGGCCGGCGACGTCATTGACATAGACGCCCTCGCCAACCTCCTGCAGCAGCTGCTCAAGGCTCAGGGAGCCCGGGGCAACGACCAGGTTGGACGCCGAGACACCGGGCAGCGAGCGATATCCGGAGCGCCCGGCGTTGCCGGTCGAGACCGCGCCGCCGCGACGGGCGGTGTAGGAGTCGTAGAGGAACGTCAGCAGTCGACCGCCCTCGATCAGCGCCGTGCGCCGGCGCGGCGTTCCCTCGGCGTCGAAGGGTGCCGTGGCGAAGCCGGCGGATGCGAGGCCGTCGTCGTGCAGGACAAAGGCATCGGCCGCTACCTCCTCACCCAATCGCTCGGCGAGCGGCGAACGCCCGCGCTGGACGGCGTCGGCGCCGGCGGCTTTGCCGAGCAGGGCGACGAAGCTGGCGGCGACAGTCGGATCGAGCACGACCGGGCAGCTGCCGGACGCGGGCTTGGCAGAACCGATCATCTCGGCGGCGCGCTCAGCGCCCTCACGACCGATCGCGGCAGGATCCAGCCCCCTCGGGCCGCGCGCGAGGCCAAAGCCAAGCCCAGTCTCCCGGCCGCTCTCCCCGTCCGCCAGCGCCTGCAGGTAGGCGTAGCAGCTCGTCGTCTCGTACTCGCCACCGGGAGCCGAGGAGGCGGCGAGTGCGACACGCTCAGCGCTGTCGAAATAGACCGCCTGCTCGACCGCCACGACCCGTGAATCGGTGGCTAGCGCCGCCTTCTCCACGGCCAGGGCGAGATCGGCTATCTGGGCCGGCGACCACTCGGCCCGCGAGGGATCGCTCAGATCGCCGACCGGCGCCGGCTCGCCGTCATCGACGACAGCCGGCCCGGCGAACTCGTCCTCGTCGGCGACGCGAGCCGCCTCGAGGGCGCGTGCCGAGATCCCGGCCAGGCCCTCGGCGGACAGATCGGTGCCGAAACCGTAACCCGTCCGGCCGCCGATCCAGACGCGCAGACCGAGGCCACGCTGGGTTGCCGCGGTCAGGCTCTCGACGCCGCCATGGTGGACGCGGACCTCGCGGTTCTCGGCTTCGCTGGCGTAGGCCTCGGCGTCGCCGGCGCCGTCCATGACCGCTTGCTCGACGGCGCACTGGGCCTGCTCGGCGAGCTCCCTCACGCCTCCGTCCCCCCGACGGTCATCGCGGCGATCCGGACGTGGCCCTGGCCAGTGCCCACCGGCACTTTCTGGCCCCCCTTGCCGCAGATGCCGGTCTTCATCCAAAAGTCGTTGCCGACTGCGTCGATCGCGGCCAGCGCCTGCAGGCAGTTGCCGACCAGAGTTGCCCCGCGACAGGGCCGGGTCACCTTGCCGTCCTCGATCAAGTAGCCCTCGTTGACGCCGAAGACGAAGTCACCGGTCGCTGGGTCGACCTGGCCACCAGCGAAGGAGACGGCGTAGAAGCCCTTGCCGACCTCGCCGATGATCTCCTCCGGCTCGGCCTCGCCAGGGGCGATGTAGGTGTTGGTCATGCGGGGGATCGGCAGGTGGCGGAAGCTCTCGCGACGACCGTTGCCGGTCGAGGCGACACCATCCCGCTTGGCGCTCTGGCGGTCGTGGAGGAAGCTGACCAGGCGCCCCTCCTCGATCACTCGCGTTTGCCGAGTCGGCGCGCCCTCGTCGTCGATTGCGTCACTGCCCCACTCGCCGGGCATACGGCCGTCGTCGTAGGCGGTCAGCAGTGGCTGGGCGACCGGCTCGCCGAGCTTGCCGGCATAGACGCTGGCGCCCTTTTGGACGTGATCGGCCTCCAGCCCGTGCCCGGTCATCTCGTGAAAGAGAACGCCGCCGAAGCCACCGCCGACCACGACCGGCATCGAACCGGTCGGAGCCGGGCCGGCATCGAGCAGGGTGAGCGCCTTGCGCGCGGCGCTCTCGGCTATCTGTGCCGGATCACCGTCGAAGAGCTCGAAGCCGCGATGGCCGCCGAGCGTCTCGGCGCCGGTCTCGACCCGGCCCTCGCGCCGGGCAACGACCTGCGCCCCGATCCGCACCCGGGTGCGATCGTCGCCGCTGAAGAGCCCGGTCGAGTTGGCCACCGCGACCTCACGCCTGGCCTCGCCGTAGGAGGCGCTTGCCTGGGCGATCTCCGTTCCGGCTGAGCGCGCCCGCTCGTCCAGGTTGCGCAGGAGCTCCGCCTTGCGCGCGGCGGGGACCTCGCCGGGAGGCTGCTCAATCGCCTGAGTGGTTGGCGCCTCGGTACGCAGCGCCCTTGGCTCTGCCCGCTCGCGGCGCAGGGCCGCTGCCGCCTCGCCGGCCGCTCGCTCGAGCTCGGCCGGGTCGAGACCGTCGACATGGGCGAAGTAGGTAGTGCCCTCGCTCACCACGCGCACCCCAGCGCCCGCTTCGGCCCCGGACTGCACGGACTCGATCCGCGACTCGTCGATCGCCAGGGTGAAGCCATGCCGGCGTTCGGCGAAGACCTCGGCGAACTCGCCGCCGTGGGCGAGTGCGCGAGCGATGACGCGGTCGGCAACCGCCGGCTCGAGCAGCTCCTCCGCCCCGCTCACGGCTTCGGTCTCTTCCCGGCCACCTCGATCAGCCTGCCCGCGGCGACGAAGAGCTCGCCACCGATGGCCGAGTCGGTGGCGTGGTCCTCCGCCTTGCCTCCGGCGTAGTAAAGACGGGCGAAGGGACGGCGGGAGGCGCGGCGGCGGCGCATGTACGCGGCCGCCTCGTCGGCATAGCCGGAGACGCGGTCGAGCAGGACGCGATGAGGCTTAGGCGCCATCCGGCACCGCCTCCCCCGCGCGCCCGTCGCCGCCGCTAGCGAGATCGCGCAGCACGGCGCGCATGTCGAAGAAGCTGAGCGAGGCGAGCGCGAAGCGATCGGTCACCGCAACCGCCGCCAGGCCAGCATGACGCAAGGCAAAGACCTCGCCTTGCTCGGTCCCGATGTGAACTTGCTCGACTGGCTCGCCCCCCCGGTCGGCTACTTCGAAGAGGGTGGCAACGTCCTCGCGCCAGCGATTGGCATCGCCATTGGCGGCAAGAACAACGCCTGTACCGGTGAAGATTGCGGCGCCGCGAAGGTCGGGCGACATCTCGGTCAAGTAGGCAAGCGCACCCTCGGCGGCTTCGCCCGAAACAGCTGCGGTCGCGGCGTCGTCGGGCATCTGCGTGAAAATACCGACCCGTGTCCCTGGCCCGAGCCTCCTGGATCACCGTCGTCGCCATTTGCGCGATCGCCGCTGTCCTCTTCGCGATCAGCGGGTACACCGGCTATACGGCCACCGTGGTCGCGGTGGGGTTGGCCGCAGCGGTGAATCTGCTGCCTTCGCCCTGAACCAACCGTCGCCTCCTCCGCTTCGCGTCCGGGGGCGACGGCTACGCGCCATATCAGCGCCGCTCACGAAGAATCAGATCGTGACGTTCGCTAATTAGTTCTTCATCCGGCGCGAAATGGCCCGGTGTCCCGGGCGGGATCGTGGAACGAAGTCTCTGGCTCGACGTGGATCAGGACCTCGGCGCGACGGATGTCGGCCTCGATCTCGTCGCGCATCTTGTGAGCGAGCTCGTGAGCGCGCTCGAGGCTGGTCCCGGAGCGGTACTGAACATGTAGGTCGATGTAGCGGCGACTGCCGGCGCGGCGGGCGCGCAGCTTGTGGTAGCCGGCGACCTCTCGCGTGCGGGCGGCAGCAATCGCGGCCTCGATCCGGTCCATCTCCTCATCGGGCAAGACTTCATCGACGAGCACCCCGGATGAGCGGCGGATGATCCGGATGCCGGCAACGACGATCGCCGCGGCGACGACGAGCGCCGTAATCGAGTCGAAGGCAACCACCCCGGTGATCTCGACCAGCACTAAGCCGGCAAGCACCCCTGCCGACGTGAGCGCGTCGGTGCGCAGGTGGGCGGCATCGCCCTCGAGCGCCGGCGATTCGTGCGTCCGCGCCTGGCGCGAGAGGATCGTGGAGACGATCAGGTTGGCGACGACGGAGAAACCCATTACCGCGATGCCCACTCCAAGCGCGTCGACCTCGGCCCCGTCGACGAGACGGTGGGTCGCCTCGTAGATGATGATCCCGGCGCCGACCAGAATCAGCATTCCCTCGATCGTCGCCGCCAGGCTTTCGACCTTCTCGTGACCGTAGGGGTGGTCCTCGTCGGCCGGCTCGCCAGCCTTGCGCACCGAGACGAAGGCAACGACCGAGGCGACGAGGTCGATCAGCGAGTGGATCGCCTCGGTGAGGATCGCGATCGAGCCGGTGATCGCCCCGGCGGCCAGCTTGATCGCGATCAGGACCGAGTTGGAGGCGATCGAGAGCGCCGCCGCGCCGGTTTTGGTGCGGATCATCGCTCCGCCGGTGCCGGCCGGCCGGCGCTCAGGTGCTGAGCCAGCAGGCGCGCGGCGCGGCCACGGTGGCTGATCTCGTTCTTCTCCGCCTGGCTGATCTCCGAGTAAGTGCGCGTGTCGTCGGGGCCGGTCGCGTCGGGGACGAAGGCGGGGTCGTAGCCAAAGCCGCCCTCGCCGCGGGCCCCCTCGATCAGCTGGCCGTCGCAGCGAGCCTCGAAGACGTGCTCGGAGCCGTCGGCTTCAACCAGAGCCAGGGCGCAGACGTAGTAGGCGCCGCGCTCGCTCCCGGCCGCCGCGACCTCGCGCAGCAACTTCTCGAGGTTCTCCTCGTCGCTGGCCCCCTCGCCGCCGTAGCGAGCGGAGTGAATGCCCGGCCGGCCGCCGAGCGCCACCGCACCGATCCCCGAGTCGTCGCCAATCGCCGCCTCGCCGGTCGCCTGGTGCGCCACGCGCGCCTTGTCGAGGGCGATCTCGGCGAAGCTCTCGCCGTCCTCCGGTGGCAGCTCGACTCCCTCCGGCAGCGGCTCCAACTCGACCCCGGGCAGCAGTTCGCGCATCTCGCGCAGCTTGTGCTTATTGCCGGTGGCGAAGATCAAGGGGTCATCGAAGATCAGGTCCCGGCTACCCGCTCCTGCACCTGGCGCAGCCGTGAAATGCCCATCTCGGCGAACCCAAGCAGCTCGTCGAGCGAGGCGCGCGAGAGCGGCGTCCGCTCCGCCGTCGCCTGCACCTCGACCAGGCCGCCGTCGCCGGTCATCACAACGTTGGCATCGACCTCGGCGCGGGAGTCCTCGCCGTAGTCGAGGTCGCAGAGCGCCCGCCCGTCGACCATGCCGACGCTGACTGCGGCAACCGAGCCGGTCAGCGGCATCGTCTCGATCTTCCTCGCGTCGAGCAGCTTCTGCATCGCCAGCCGCAGCGCCACGTAGCCGCCGGTGATCGCCGCACAGCGGGTGCCGCCATCGGCTTCAAGCACGTCGCAATCGACGTAGATGCTGCGTTCGCCCAATGCCTTGAAGTCGACAACGACCCGAAGCGAGCGTCCGATCAGGCGCTGGATCTCAACCCCGCGCCCGTCCTGCTTGCCGCGCGACACGTCACGCGCCTTGCGATCGCCAGTCGAGGCGGGCAGCATCGCGTACTCGGCGGTGACCCAGCCTTTACCCCGGCCCCCCATCCACTTCGGCACCGACTCGTTCACCGAGGCCGTACAGATCACCCGGGTTTTGCCGATCGAGATCAGCGCCGAGCCGTCGGCGCTGGCGACGAAGCCGGGGTCGATGTCGACCGGCCGGATGTCGGCCGGCGCCCGGTCATAGCTACGTGAGGCTGGCATGGCGCGAGTCTCTCACGCCAGGGCCGTTCTCTGCACCACGGCGTGGACGCCGATCGTCGCATCTGGACGGCGAGCGCTAATGCGCTCGCCGTCCACTCGACCGGCGCTAAAAGGGTGCGTTGTATCCATTCAGGGTCGTCGTTCCGGTGTAGGTGCCGTTTTCATACGTGCCATTGCAAAATTCTGGTTCTGGCCCGGACAAGGTGTATTTGAGCCCACTCACGTTGAAGGTGACCTGGACGGCCCGGTTTTTGCCTTCGCCGGTATTGCCGTAGCTGATCCCGGTGAGGCCGGTCTGCGCCGGAATCGCGACCGAGCAGAATTTCCCGTGAACTTCAAACGATTTTCCGGCTGGGCATTTGACGCCGAATTTGCCCACGTAGGGGGGTCCTTCGTTCGATACGGTCGCAATGGTCTCGCAGCCATTTGCGGTAATGGTCACGCCTCCGCTGCCGCCAAAGCTACAGAGGGCGAAGGAGTAGAAGGACGTGAGCAACAGTTCAGATGCTTCGCCTGAGAGTTTTCCGGTGAATTCGCCTGGGCATTTCAGTTTTTCACGCTCCCGAAACCGTACTGATAGTTCGTAATGCCGGCACTGGCGAGATAAGTGGGATAGATTTCGCCTTTGAACCGCGGCTGTTTTGCTACTTCTTCGGATTTTTCACCCGCCAGGTAGAAGCCTCTCTGTTCTTTTGCCGAGGCGCTCGACACCGTGATGCTGAACAGTGCCAGGCTGGCAAGGATCGCGCCGGCGCACAGGCCAATGCGCCTGAGCATCGATCCTCCACTCCGATGGGCGAGTACATGTTGTCTTTCCAACATCGCTTTCCTCCGTTCCGGCCGAGAAGCAGTCTCCCCTGCCGAGTAATCTCTCTGTCTGGATTGCTGCGTCCAACGAGTGGCCCACGATCAGGCCGCAGCAAACCTCTCAGGCACTCATCCCAGTCGCTACATCAACATGACAAAACGCAGTTCAAGATTTGAGCGAATTGACAACTTCATTCAATTCTGGACCGAGCGAGAAGTGGGACGAGCAGTTAATGCAGTACCAAAGGCATCATCAATACCCTCCAAGCGGAGCGCGACCTCGATCTCGGGCGCACAGCTCTTCAGGGTTCGGCCGAGCTTCTCCTCGACCGTTCGAAGGCGATTGCCGACCGTCTGCCGGCTTACCCCAAGGGCAGAGGCAGCCGACGATATGTTTCGGTCCGCACCGAAGTAGGCTCGCAGCGTCTCGCGCAAGCCGGCGCCGCCATCGCGGCCGCCGGCCAGGGGACTGAGGTACAGCTGGTGCAGGGAACTGGCGAGCAGACGGTCCTTCGAGATCGAAGCGAGAAGGCCGACGTCCGCATACCGAACGACCCTCTCGGTGCCGGCGTGTGCGACTTCAAACGCCGCGCTCGCCTGCTGGTGGGTGAGTCGCCAGCCCTCGACCCCCCGTGCCGGCTCTCCGAGGGCGACCAGGGCATCGCCCCCCACATCCAGCGCGACGCCGCGGACGATCTCGGCGATCTCGACCCTGCGACGTCCGCCAAACCACGCCCATGTCGTCTCCCCTTGCGGCCGAGCCAGCAGAAGGCGCCGATCGGCCGCCTCGGCCAGGTCGCGGAGCGTTGACACGGCTTGCTCGCCGCGGGCGATCACGCCGACGTGCCAATCGTCGAGCTCGTATGCCAGTTGGGCTGTGTCAACCGGCTCACCGGCCAGCAGCCTTTTCACGGATTCGAGCTGACGACGCTCGGCCGGACGGCGCCGATCTCCTTTCTCCCGCACGTATTCAGCCGCGATCTCATCGAGGAGACGTTCCAGCGCCGTCGCGAGGGCATGCAGGACGCGGTGCACGACGGGACTCTGCAACGGCGCGCCTTCCTCGGCCACCCGCATGACGAAGCTGCAGAACAGGGTGTAACCGGCGAAGTAGCGTCGCAACACCACGTCGAGCGCGATCCCGCTGCGTGCCGCCTGGCGCGCCTGCGCGAACAGCACTGTGGGGATCCGCATGGTCCGGCCCTCCCCGCCCTCGACGCCGCAGACCGCGTAATCCACCCCGGCCGAAACCAACCGTGGCAATCCGTCGCCACCCCGGGCGTTAACCGTGCTGGTCGATGGGGATATGACATCGACGCGGCTGGAGATCGCCGCCTCGATCTCCGAGCGGCGTGAGTTCAGTCGTGCGCATAGACGCGCGCGAATCTCCTCCGCATCCTCTCCGGACCCCTGGTCAACCACAGCGCCCCCGCAAGTCCAACCATAAGAACTAGTTCGTTTGTAGTGACCCGAGCTTAGATCGTGACTGTCGGAGCGCAACCCCAGTTCTTGGTAAACGAATCACCAGGTGGCGTCCCCTCACTTCATCGCGACCGAGCCTGCTCAATGCGGGACGACTCGCAATGCGAGCCGTCCCTTCCTCAGCCTCATTTGAAAGCCACTTTGTCGACCGCCTGCTTGATCTTGTCGACGATGACGTCGGCGAGCTCCATCCCCTGTTTGCCGGAATAGCCCTTCATCGCCGCAACCATTCCGACCATAAGGAGGGAGACGAGCAGGATCAGGCCGACGTACTCGACCGTGCCTTGCCCACGCTCACTCGCTGCCAGGGACCGGATCGCAAGCACCCGCCGCTCGATTGCAGCGTGGGCAAGACCAATCAGCGCATAGATCATTGAAGCCTCCTAACTCGGGGTTTGCCCGATCCTGGGAGGCCGCGAATCACGGATCTAGACGCTAAATGGGTCAACTCCGCGGCGGCAATGTGAAAAGTCGGAGACGAACGCGGTCCCGCCCCGGCTGCGGATACGCTCAGCGCCGTGCGGGTGCTGGTCGTGACCAACTTCGTCCCCGATGCCGCGGCGCCCCAGCGGGGCCGTTGGGTGCTCGACCAGGTCGAGGAGATGCGCCAGCTCGGCATCGAGGTCGATGTCTTCAGCTTTCCCCCCGGCTCCAGCCACTACCTCCCCGCCGCCTGGCGGCTTCGACGGCTGCTGAAGCGCGAGACCTTCGACCTGGTCCACGTCCACTACGGGCTGACGGCCTGGTCGGCGCTGCTCGCCGGTGCGCGACCGCTGGTCGTCACCTTCCACGGCACCGACGTCCGCCACTCCATGGTCGGGCCGCTCTCGCGGCGGATCGCCTGGCGCTCGGATCTCGTCGCCGCGGTCTCACGCTCGCTCTTCGGCCCGGAGGACGGCCGGCCGGGCCTGCCTCGGTGCCCGGCTCGGCGGTCCTGCCCTGCGGCCCCGACCTCGGGCGCTTCCGGCCCCTGCCGCGGGCCGAGGCGAGACGGCAGCTCGGACCTCGACCCCGCGGCCGCTACCTGCTCTTCCCCGCCAACCCGAGACGGGCCGGAGAAGCGCGTCGATCGCGCCCGCAGAGTGGCTGCGGCAAGCGACGCGGAGCTGCTTACCGGCGGCTCGATCGACCCAGACCAGATGCCGCTCTGGGTCAACGCGGCCAACGCGGTCCTCGTCACCTCCGACTACGAGGGCTTCGGGCTGACCTGCGTCGAGGCGCTCGCCTGCAACGTGCCCGTGCTCTCGACCCCGGTCGGGATCGCCCCGTTTGCGCTCGCGGGGATCGCCGGGACGACCTGCGCGCCCTTTGACGCGGCCAGCTGGAGCGACGCCGCGCGCCCTCACCTGGAGGCTCCCGACCCCCGGGTCGAGGGAGCCGCGCGAGCCGCGTCGCTCTCGGCGGCCCGGATGGCGGAAAGGACGATCGTTGCCTACCGCGAGGTGCTCGACCGGGATCGCTCCTCCACGTAATAGATTGAACGGGGATGAGCGAGGAAAAGCGCGAGCCCGGCAGCGAGAACCCCAGCGCGCAGGTCGAGGCGGCCGAGCGCCGGCTGAACGAGGCCGTCGCGGCTGCGGAGGCGGCTGAGAAACGAGCCACCGCGGAGATCAGGGCGCTCGAAGCCGACCTGGAGAAGGAGCGGCAGGTCAGCGCCGAAGCGCTGGAGGAGCTTGCGCCGCGAGCACGCCGAGGAGCTGGAGCGCGAGCGCGCCGCCAAGGACCGCGCCATCGCCGCCGCCGAGAGCCGCCTGGCCGAGATCGAGGCGCAGACTGAAGCGGCCGAGAAGCGGGTCGAGGAGGCGCAGCGGCAGGCAGCTACGGCGGAGGGCACGAGCGCCGAGGTCGAGACCCGCGCCCGCGAAGCGGCGGCCGCCTGGCTGCGCGGTCAGATCGAGGCAATACGCCGAGAGGCGGCAGGCCGATAGCGACACAGACCGAGTGCGACGTCGCCATCGTCGGCGGCGGGGCCGCGGGACTCTGGACGGCGCTGCGCGCAGCAGAGCAGGGGGCGAGCGTCTGCGTGGTCTCGCGCACGCCGCTCTCCCAGAGCGCCAGCTTCTGGGCGCAGGGCGGCCTGGCCGCAGCGCTGGAGTCAGGTGACTCGCCCGCCCAGCATGCGGCCGACACGATCGCAGCGGGCCGAGGACTCTGCCGCCCTTCTGCCGTTCAGGTTCTGGTCGAGGAGGCTCCGGGCGCAGTCAAGGAGCTGCGTGAGCGCGGGGTCGCTTTCGATCTCGATGCCGACGGCGAGCTGGCGCTCGGACTGGAGGGCGGACACACCCGGCGCCGCATCGTCCATGCCGGCGGTAGCCAGACGGGCCACGAGATCACCGCGAAGCTGGCGGCGATGGTCGACGCGCGAGCCAAGGATCGCCGTCCGCGAGAGGACCTCAGCCGTGGCCTTGTGGAGCGATGGTGAGCGCTGTAACGGGCTGCTGACCGACGCTGAGCCAATCGCCGCGGCGGCAACGGTGGTGGCCACCGGTGGCGCGGCGGCGCTTTGGCGGCGGACCAGCAACCCGCGCGGGGCGATCGGCGCCGGGATGGTGATGGCGGCCGCCGCGGGTGCCGAGCTGGCCGACCTCGAGTTCTGCCAGTTCCACCCCACCGCGCTGGCCCTGCCCGGTAGCCGATTCGACGGTCTGCTGATCACCGAGGCCGTACGAGGAGAGGGGGCCACCCTGCTCGACGCAGCGGGCCGCCGCTTCACCGATGAGCTAGCGCCCCGTGATGCGGTCACGGCAGCGACCCTCGACCGGATCGAGGCCGACGGCAGCAGCAGCGTTCGGCTCGACCTGCGCGAGCTTGATCCGGCCCGCTTCCCCAACGTCTTCGAGTCACTGCGCGAGGCCGGGCTCAACCCGCACACCGAAACGATCCCGGTCGCCCCTGCCGCCCACTACACGATGGGCGGGATCGCAGTCGACCTCGATGGCCGCTCCTCGCTCCCCGGCCTCTACGCCGTCGGCGAGTCCTCCTGTACCGGCCTGCACGGCGCCAACCGGCTCGCGTCCAACTCACTCAGCGAGTGCTTCGTCTTCGGCGCCCGCGCCGCCCGCGCCGCCCTCGAGGAGGACCCCGCAGGGGACCGACCAGCGCTGCCCGAGTGGTGCTTCGAGCCGCCCACCGAAGCCGACCCGCGACGCCGTTTGGCGACTCGCCGGCCCGCTGCGCGACCCTGACCAACTACGCGAGCTACTGGATAACCCCTATCCACTTGCGGCGGCGATCGCGACCTGTGCCTTGGAGCGGACCGAGTCGCGCGGCGGCCACCTGCGCAGCGACCACCCCGGCCTCGATCCCGAGCTTGACGGCCTCCACTTCGTGCTCGGCGCCGATGGTGCGATCCGGCGCGAAAGCTGGCGTTGACCGCGCGGCTCCAAGCAGTGTGGTCGAGGTTTGGTCCGCTATGCGATCAAAACCTCAACCACACTCGCTAGCGTCGGCCCATGCTGCTCGGGGTCGACGTAGGCGGGACCTTCACCGACGCTGTCCTCGTCGACGGCGAGACGGTCCACACGGCGAAGCTACCGACCACCCCAGAGGATCAGTCAGTTGGGGTAATCAGCGCCGTGGAGGAAGTGCTGCGGCGGGCTGGTCGCCGGGCTGACGGAGTCGAAGCCTTTGCCCACGGGATGACCGTGGGCACCAACGCCCTGCTCGAGGAACGCGGCGCCCGCACCGCCCTGATCGCGACCAAGGGATTCGCCGACCTGCTCGAGATTGGCCGTCAGGACAGACCCGATCTGTACCGCCTCTGTCGGCCCAAGCCAACCCCACTAGTCGGGCCGGAGCTGCGCTTCGAGGCGTCCGAGCGTGTCGGTTCGGGGGGCGAGCTAGAGCCGCTCGCCAAGGGCGAGCGGCAACGACTCGAGCAGCTGGTGAGGGACAGCGGCGCCGAGTCGGTTGCGATCTGTCTGCTCTTCTCATACCTAGACCCGGCACACGAGCGGGCGATCGCCGAACACTTGCGCCGCGCGCTGCCCGACGTCCACGTCTCCGCCTCACACGAGGTCCTGCCTCGCTTCCGCGAGTACGAGCGCTGCTCAACCACCGCGATCGACGCATACCTCTCCCCCCTCCTCGGCCGCTATCTGGAGCGGCTGGGCAAAGCGGCGAGCGATGCGGGAATCCCGCCCCCGCTGGTGATGCAATCCTCGGGCGGTGTCGCCAGTGCCGAGCAAGCGGCGCGAGCAGGCGCCTGGAGCGTCCTCTCCGGCCCTGCGGGTGGTGCGGTCGGTGCCGGCCTGCTGGCCCGGGCCAGCGGTGACGGCAACGCGCTCGGCCTCGACATGGGCGGCACTTCGTGCGACGTCTGCGTGATCCAGGACGGCGAGGTGAGGCGCACCGACTCGCGCCAGATTGACGGCCGCGTGATCCAGCTGCCGATGGTCGACGTGCATACGGTCGGCGCCGGCGGCGGCTCGATCGGCTGGCGCGACCCCGGTGGGGCGCTGCGGGTCGGGCCGCGTTCCGCCGGCTCGCAACCAGGACCCGCCTGTTACGGCAGGGGCGGCATCGAGCCCACCGTGACCGACGCCAATCTGCTGCTCGGCAACCTCGCTGCCGACTCCACCCTTGCCGGCGGCGTCCCGCTCGACCTGGATGCGGCTCAAGCCGCCGTGGGGACGTTGGCCGACTCGCTCGGCCTCGCCGAGCTGGAGACGGCGGAGGGGATCGTGCGGGTCGCCAACCAGGAGATGGTGCGGGCGCTGCGGGTGGTCACGGTCGAGCGTGGCATCGACCCGCGCTGTTTTGCCCTGCTGCCCTTCGGCGGCGCCGGGCCGATGCACGCGGCTGCGATAGCCCTGGAGCTCGGCATCGAGCGCGTGCTCTGCCCCCGTGCCGGCGGCGTGCTCTCCGCCCTTGGCCTCTGCACTTCCGATCGCCGCCGGGACACCACGCGCACGGTGATGCTCGGTGGGCCTAGCCTCACCGCGGAGCGCATTGCCGCTGCGGTCGATGAGCTGGCGTCTCGACTGGCCAGTGCGGGACCTGGCCGAGCGGAAGATGGGTCGAGCTCTCACTTTCCCGCCCATGACGCGGGTAACCGAAAGCTCGACGTGGTCTACGAGATGCGCTACCGGGCACAGGCGTTTGAGCTACCGATTCCGGCAAGCACGCGCCCAGATCCCGACGACCTGATCGAACGCTTCGAGCGGGCGCACGAGGAGCGCTACGGCCACCGCGACCCGGACGGAGAGGTCGTCCTCGTCCACATCCGCCTCGCCCTGGTCGAACCAGGTCCGCGGCCGAAGCTCACCGCCGCAACGGCCGGGGAGCTTCACAAAGGCAGTCGCCCGGTGCGCTTCGACGGCGAGTGGATCGAGACGCCGGTCCTGCGCGGTGAGCCCCCGGCTGGCCTGAGCAGTAAAGGGCCAGTCGTCTTCGAGCTACCCGAGTCGACTTTTGTCATCCCACCAGACTGGGACGCGAAAGTCGACGATTCCGGAACGATCGCTGCAAGGAGACGTGCCGGTGATTAGCGGCCCGTATAGGTACTCAATCACCGGCACGTCCGGAGGTAGCCGGTGAACGGCCTCGACCCCGTCGCCTTGCAGGTGATGATCGGCGGCTTGCGCGCCGCCTGCGACGAGATGGGCGCGGCCCTGATCCGCTCCGCTTACTCGGCCAACATCAAGGAGCGCCACGACTGCTCGACCGCGCTGTTCGACACCGCGGGTGAGTTGGTGATGCAGGCCGAGCACATCCCCGTCCACCTCGGCTCGATGCCCGACGCGGTCGCCGCCGTGCTCGATGAGGAGCAGCAGCCAGGAGACGCCTGGATCCTCAACGACCCCTACCGCGGCGGCACCCACCTGCCTGACGTGACCCTGATCTCACCGGTGTTCGTCGAGGGCGAGCACTTCGGCTTCGCCGCCTCGCGCGCCCATCACGCCGACATCGGCGGTCCCAGCCCAGCGGGGATGCCGGCGCGCTCGCGCACGCTCGGGGAAGAGGGCGTGGTGATCCCGCCGACTAGGCTCGCGGATGGGGACTTGGAGCGCATCGCGGGCCAGATGCGCTCCCCCCACCAACGCCTCGCCGACCTGCGTGCCCAGGCCGCGGCCAACCGGATCGGGGCGCAGCGCCTGGCCGAGCTGGCCGCGCGCCACGGTCCCGACGCCCTGCGCACCGGCATGGAAGAGATCCTTGCCTATGCCGAGCGCCGCACGCGCGTGGCGCTCGCGGAGCTGCCCGACGGCACCTACTCGGCCGAGGACCTGCTCGAGGACGACGCCAACGGCGAGCCGCGCGACGTCGTCCTGCGCCTCGCGGCCAGCATCCGCGGTGAGCGGCTCGTGCTCGACTTCAGCGGCACCGACACCCAGATCGACGGCAACCTCAACTGCCCGCTCTCGGTGACGAAGTCCGCCGCCTTCTTCGCCGTCCGCGTGCTGACCGACCCCGATGCACCTCCCTGCGCGGGGGCCTATCGGCCGATCGAGGTGATCGCCCCCGAGGGCTGCCTGCTCAACGCCCGCTTCCCTGCCGCGGTGGCGGCCGGCAACGTCGAGACCTCGAGCCGGGTCGCCGACCTGACGATTGCCGCCCTGGCCGGCGCTCGGCCAGTGCCGGCGCAGGGCCAGGGGACGATGAACAACCTGACTCTGGCCGGTGAGGGGTTCACCTACTACGAGACGCTCGGCGGCGGCCAGGGGGCATGCCCGGACGCCGACGGGCCGACCGCGATCCACGTGGCGATGTCGAACACGCTCAACACCCCGATCGAGGCGCTGGAGACGGAGTTTCCGCTGCGTGTGCGCGAGCTTGCTTTGCGCCGCGGTAGTGGCGGCGAGGGTAGCCAACGTGGCGGCGATGGCCTCGTGCGGGAGTTGGAAGCGCTGGCACCGATGAGCTACACGCTGATCGGCGAGCGCCGGCGGCACCGCCCCCGCGGTCGCGAGGGCGGCGAAGATGGCGCGGCCGGCGGTGACTACCTCAACGGCGAGGCACTACCGAGCAAGAGCGAGGGCACTCTGCGAAGCGGCGACAGGCTGCGGATTGAGACGCCCGGCGGCGGCGGAATCGGTCGCGCGTCCAGTCAGACCAGCCCAACCCAGCATTAATTTGGCGATTTGGCCGGCCTCGTCTAGAATGCGCGGCCTCGGGCGGGGCTCTCGCCTGGACAGGGTCCATAAGGCGCCAACCTCCGAGCACAGATTCTCCAACCTTCTCAGGTTTGACTTATATGCCGATCGCTTTAAAGGAATGGGCAGTAACGGTGCGCGCTCTCGCCGAGGGCGAGCAGTTGCTGACCCTGCGCAAGGGCGGAATCCGCGAGGACAACAAGCACTTCGAGCTTGAGCACGAGCGCTTCTTCCTCTACCCGACCTTCGACCATCAGCGGAACAACCTCGTCCGCGAGTCCCATCACCCCGAGCTGCGCCGCGCGCTCGAGGAGGGTGTCTGGCCCGATGAGGAGCCGCCCCCCGCGGCGCTGATCCAGGACGGCGGCATCCCCCAGCCCGATCGCGTCCGGCTGCGCTGCTGGGCCGAGGTGACCGACCACCTGACGGTCAACAACCCCCGCATCGTCGACGATCTCTCGCCGTACTACGTCTGGACCCCCGACTACGCCGAGAAGAGACTCAATTGGAAGCGGCGCCATCCGCTGCACATCCTGCTTCTTCGGGTCCACCGCATCCCGCGGCCGGTCACCGTCCGCGTCCGCGACGAGTACCACGGCTGCCGCTCCTGGGTCGAGATCGACCGCGACCTGCCCTTCGAGGGCACGCCGGTGATGGCCGACGAAGAGTTCGACCGCGCTCGTCAAGAGATCCATTCGGTTTGCACCGCGTCTGAGCCGGTCCTGGTCTAAGACCGCCTTGTAGGCTCGCCGCATTCCCTGGGTTGAGACGCACTCCTTAAGCTTCACGGCGCGCCACGACAGTGGCGACGCGGCCTTTGCCGAGCGCACGCTCGACCGTATGGAGGAACTGCGGCTGCGGCTGGAGGACCGCTTCGAGACGGTTCCGGGAGACGTCACCGTCGTCGTCCACACCAACCCGGCCTTGCTCTCACTGGCTCATCCCTTCCTGCCTGCGGCGCGCTGGTCGGCTGCGCCGGCTGGACGGCGCTACCTGGCTGGCTGGGCAATGGCGACCGAGCTGCACGTGCTCAACGATCCGCACATGGAACGCCGCGCGGCGGGCGACGATTCGCGCGAGGCCCTGCGCGGCACCGCCGAGCGCCTCTACGCCCAGCTCGTGATCGCGGCCAACAACCCCGACCTCCCCCCCTCCTGGACTCCCCGCCGCTTTGCCCGCTATCTCGGCTGGGCCTGGCTTGTGGAGGGAGCCGCCCAGTACTTCGCCCGCCAGGTAAGCCTCTACCGCGCCGCGGTGATTAGGCGCCTACGTGAGAGCGGCGGTCCGTCGTTCCCGCCCTCACGCCGCGACGCCGTGATCCTCGGCGGCACGATCTTCGATCTGCTCGAGACAGAACGGGGACCGGAGGCCTGCGAGCGCCTCGCGCTGCAGATCCTCCCCGGCGGCTCCCGCCCAACCCTGGAAGCGGCCTTCGACGCCCCGGCTGGCGAAATCGAGGCCGCCTGGCGCGACTACCTGCGCGCAATCGCCCGGCCGAGCCCTTCTTAGCCTTCAGACCGCGGAGCGCACGGAAACATCAAGGGTGACCGAGCGATCCGGGGCGGCGAGAGCCGCCTTGGCCGCCGCGGCGAGCGCTTCCTCGTCCAGGCCATAAGCCCGAATCACCGCGGCAAGAGGCTCATCTACGCCAAGGTCTGGGTACAGAAGCTGCAACTCGATTGGGCGCCCTCCACGTAACCCGACAATCGCCCGTGGGTGGACCTCGTCGGCCCGTTCGGCGCGGGAATCCCGTGAAAGCGCAATTGAGATGGCGTTGGCTTCGCTGTCGTAGTCCGCACGCATCAGTCACCCAAAAAGGTGGTTATGACGAATTTAGGATCATCGCCTGCGATAACGACAATGATCGCACGGCCATCGAGGGCAAATCCGGTCAGGCGCGGATTACCGCGTTCGTCGACTACTTCCAGCAAAGGCACGGAAGTCACCGCCTCAACATCACGATCCGAGATGTCGTAAAGCCGCATCTCATTTTTCGCGTGTCGGCTAAAACGCACATGCGTCTAAGCCACCGGCCTTTGAATCTCTCCCCTCAAGAACGAACATGCCGGGTAGCCACTTCGGCAATCGCCTCCTGAGCGCCAGGAAGGGTCCGGACGGCAGCGGGCCCGAGGATCCGTCGCCACAACCCGGCCGCCGGGCCCTCGATGTAAATCGTGTTGGCCAGGCGCGAACGACCACACGGAAACGCAAGCGCAACCCGGTGCGGAAGACGATCCGCGCCGTGGCGCCAAGAGCAAGTGGACCATCGAGCGTCGCGCTCTTGATCTCGGCGTTCCACTTCGGCCAGGCGGCTGCATCGACGTAGGCACGCGACCAAATGTCCGCCGGCGCGACCGCCGCCTCGTGGGTGCTTGACGTCTCCCAGTAGGTCA
>CAVYSQ010000002.1:0-145013 GCA_963771265.1 uncultured Solirubrobacterales bacterium | reverse complement strand
GACCTGCAGGCCGATCGCACCGCTGAGGTTGATCACGCCAACGCGCATCCCGCCCGCCTCGACCACGACGTGCCCCTTGCCGGGGTTGGCGTGGGGGTAGTTGGCGGGCCGGATCACCCGCTCGGCGCGATCGAGAAACTCGTAGGCCTCGCGGTGGCGGTAGACATGGTTGCCGGTGGTGATCACGTCGCAGCCCGCCTTGAAGAGGAAGTCCGCGGTCTTCTCGGTGATCCCCATTCCGCCCGCCGAGTTCTCACCATTGACGATCGTCAAGTCGGGCTCGTAGCGCTCGCGCAGCTGCGGCATCGCGACCTGGAGGCCGCGCCTACCCGGTCCGCCGACGACATCGCCGATAAACAGCACCCGCATGCGAGGACAGATTAGACGGAGGCGAAGCGGCGCAGGGCAAAGCGGGCGATCGCGCTGTAGGCGACGGTGAGGATCGCCAGGTGCAGCAGTGGGCCACCGATGCCCGAGCCGGCGGAATCGAGCGCCGCAGTCATTGCCTGCAGGGCCGGCTTGAAGGGAAAGAGTGCGGTGAGCACCCGGATGCCGTCATAGGCCGTTGCGCCGACTGCCCCGGAGGGGACGAGCGAAAGCAATGCGACGGGCAGCGAGATCATGAAGGCGAGCAGGGAGACCGCGCGGACGTCCCGCGCGATCGCGCCCAGCGCCGCGCCGGCTGCCGCCAGGCCAGCGCCGCCGGCGACGATCGCCGCCAGCCACAGCCCGAGCCGTTGCCATTCGAGGTCGACGAATAGCTCTACCCCGAGGAGCATCAGCAGGGTCACAACCAGCCCGACGACGATCCCAAGCCCGATCTTCTCGACCAGCAGCGCCCAGCGCGAGACGAGGCCACCGGTCAAGCGGGCGAAGGTGCCTTCCTCACGCTCGAGGGCGAGCGAGCCAGCGACCAGGAGCAGGGTGACGAAGGTAAGCGTCAGCGTCGCCGCCGCCGCGACCGCGAAGGTGTCGAGAGGGGCGGTGGGAGCGCTGACCGATTGCTTCTCGACCGCGATCGGCTGCGCGAGTCGATCGATCAGTGGCGAGGCGACGTCGAGGTTGTCGCGGGCGAGGCCGGCGAAGCGGATTACCCGGTCGAGCTCGCCCCGCTGTGCGAGGGGCACCGCTGGGCGCAGCGAGCGCAGGATCGCCGCCACGTTTCGCAGGCCAAGGATCTCCACCGGCGTCCCCAGGACGTCGAAGTCGCCACCGTCGACGACCAGGTCGAGGTAGCGACTGCCTTCGGCGGCGATCTGGCGGGCGATGAAGAGATTGGCTTCGGCCAGCAGCACCGTGATGCGATCGTCGACCAGGCGAGCCTTGACCGGGTCCTCTTCATTGACGATCACATCGACTTGCGGCGTTTCGGGATTGAGGGTCGCGAGCGAGTTGAGCCGGTCGATCAGGTCGGCGGGCAGGATCAGTGCGGCCAGCACGTCGCCATCGCGCACCTTCTCCTCGGCCTCGTCGCGGCTGCTGACCTCGACGCACTCGACTCGTCGGCAGATCCGCTCGTTGACCCCGACCGCCGGCAGCTTCCCGTTACCGGCCGCGACCCGCGCCCCCGGGGGGATCTCGTTGAGGAATGCAACCTTGGGCTTGCCGGGATCGCGCGAGATGGCGAAGCCAATCAGCAGCGCGATCAGCACCGGGTAGACGATCAACAGCGCCGCCTGCAGCGGCGATCGCCTCAGGATCTGCGAGTCCTTGAGCAGTAACCAGCGCATAGGGCTGCGCAAAGAGGAGATATGGTTGTTCTCGCGCCTTGTAATGCCCGCGGTGCTGCAGGAAGGTGACGAAGGCCGTCTCGAAGTCGCTGCCCGCGGCCTCCGGGGCCTCGCCCCGGACCGCTTCGCGCAAGCTCCTTCGCCGAGCCGTCGAAGAGGCTCTCGCCATCGGCGAGGACGAGCAGGCGTTGCCCGTAGCGCTCGGCCTCCTGGATGTCATGGGTGGAGAAGATCACCGTCGTGCCGCCCCTGCGAGGGCGGAGACGAACTCCCAGAGCCGCGCCCGCTGACGCGGGTCGAGGCCGACGCTGGGCTCGTCCAGCAACAGAACCGCAGGGCGGGCGAGCAGGCCGATCGCGATGTTGATCCGCTGCTGGTTGCCGCCGGAAAGCCGCGCGACGAGATCGCCCCGCCGCTCTTGCAGCCCGGTCAGCTCGAGCATCTCCTCGACCGTCGCCGCCGGCTCCTCGCGTTGCTCAAGGCGAGCGAAGAGCAGCAGGTTCTCCTCAACCGTCAGCCGCCGGTAGAGCGCCGCCTGCTGCGGCACCCAGCCGATGTCCCCGTTGGGCCGATGAGACCTCTCCGTCGTCTGGCTGGACGGTGCCGGCCAGGATCGAGAGCAGCGTCGTCTTACCCGCTCCGTTAGGACCGATTACGGCAACAGCTCCCCGGATCGAGCGCGAGGTCGACGCCCTTCAGCGCTTGGCGCGCGCCGAAAGACTTGACGATCCCCCGTGCCTCCACCGCCGGAACGCTACTGCCTCGTAGAATCGCTCGACGGGCGGATCCCATCCCCCTCCCTCGACTCGCCCTGATGCAGTTTCCAAGCACCCGTATGCGCCGTCTGCGCCGCACCGAGACGTTGCGCGGCCTGGTCCGCGAGACCGAGCTGTCCGCGGCACACCTGATCCAGCCGGCCTTCGTGGTGGCGGGCGAGGGCGTGCGCGAAGAGGTTCCCTCGATGCCGGGGATCGAGCGCTTTTCGATCTCCGAGCTGGTCGGCGAGGCAACCGAGATCGCCAGCGCCGGGGTCGGCGCGATCCTCCTCTTCGGCGTCCCAGCGACCAAGGACGAGACCGGCTCGGGGGCCTACGACGACGAGGGGGTCGTGCAGATGGCGGTGCGGGCCCTGAAGGAGGCCCACCCCGAGCTGACCGTAATCACCGACGTCTGCCTCTGCGAGTACACCTCGCACGGCCACTGCGGCTTCGTCCGCGACGGCGAGGTCGACAACGACCTGACGGTAGAGCTGCTGGCGAAAACGGCGATCTCCCACGCGGAGGCCGGCGCCGACGCGGTCGCGCCGAGCGACATGATGGACGGAAGGGTCGGCTCGATCCGCCACCAGCTCGACGAGGAGGGCCACGCCGGCACGCCGATCATCTCCTACAGCGCCAAGTACGCCTCCGCCTTCTACGGCCCGTTTCGCGATGCTGCCGGTTCGACGCCGGAGTTCGGCGACCGGCGCGGCTACCAGCTCGATCCAGCCAACGCCGCCGAGGCCGTGCGCGAGGCAAAGCTCGACCTCGACGAGGGGGCCGACATGCTGATGGTGAAGCCGGCGATCCCCTATCTCGACGTCGTGCGGCGGGTCAAGGAGGAGACCGAAGCCCCGCTTGCCGCCTACCATGTCTCCGGCGAGTACTCGATGCTGAAGGCCGCCACCGCCAACGGCTGGATCGATGAGCGCTCGGCGGTGTTGGAGACGCTGACCGCAATCCGCCGCGCCGGCGCCGACGCGATCGTCACCTATTACGCAAAGGAGGCCGCGGGTTGGCTTCGGTAAAAGCTCCCCAGTCGAAGGCGCGCTCCCGCAAGGACGGGGCGGCGATCCCGCTTGACGAGACCGACAAGCGGCTGATGAACCTCCTCCAGTCGAGCTTCCCGCTTGACCCCGAGCCCTTCGCCCTGCTCGCCTCCGAGGCCGAACTCGAGCTCGAAGACATCCTCGCTCGCACGCGGCGTCTGCTGGACGAGCGGATCATCCGCGAGATCACGCCGATCTTCGACACCCGAGCGCTCGGCTACGAGTCGATGCTGGTTGCCGCCAAAGTCGACGCCGAGAACCCGCAGCGCGCCGCAGCCGCGGTCAACGCCCACCCCGGTGTCTCGCACAACTACCTGCGCACGCACGACTTCAACCTCTGGTTCACGATCGCCGTGCCGCCCGACTCGGAGCTGGGGATGGAAGGGACCCTGGAGGCGCTGATGCGTGAGACCGGGGCCGAGTCGATGCGCCAGCTGCCCACCCTGACTCTGTTCAAGATCAATATGAACCTGGAGATGGAGAAAGGCACCGACGCGCTCGCCGCTGCGGTCGAGGCCGCACCGCCTCGCGAGCTCGAGCGCCAGCCCTATGACGGGGACGACATCGCCACGATCAAGGCTCTGCAGGGACCGATGGAGCCGGTCGAGCGGCCCTACGACGCGGCGGCGGCCGAGCTCGGTATTGGCACCGAGGAGCTACTCGAGCGCCTGCGGACGATGATCGATCGCAAGCTGCTGCGCCGCGTCGCGGCGATCCTCTACCACCGCCGGGCGGGCTTCTCCGCCAACGGCATGGGGGTCTGGAAGGTCCCCGAGGCGGAGATCTTCGAGACCGGCCGGCGGATGGCCTCTTTCCGCGGTATCTCCCACTGCTACCAGCGACCGACCTATGAGGACTGGCCCTACAGCGTCTTCACCATGGCCCACGGTCGCTCGAAGGAGGAGTGCGACGCGATCCTCGACTCGATCGCCGCCGAGTGTGGGATGGGGCCGGAGGACCGCGCAACCCTCTACTCCTCGACCGAGTACAAGAAGATTCGGCTGCATTACTTCACCGAGGACTACGCGAGGTGGGAAGCGGAGCATTCTTAGTGCCTGTTCCGGCAGGGGTTCCACTTAACTTTTTCCGAAGACAGTCCTCGGCTGTCCGCGGTCGCCGCCGCGGAAAAAGTACAAGACGTTCCACCCCTACCGGAACAGGCACCTGACCCCGATGCCCTCGGAGCTGTACCGGCGGGCGGTGAAGGTGCTTCCAGGCGGGGTCAATTCCCCCGTGCGGGCGATGCGGCAGATCGGCCGCGAGCCGATCTTCGTCGAGCGCGGCGAAGGCTGTGAGCTGGTCGACGTCGACGGCCACCGCTACGTCGACTGGGTCTGCTCCTGGGGGCCGCTGATCCTCGGCCACGCCCAGCCGGCAGTTGTCGCGGCGGTGAGCGCAGCGGCAGCGCGCGGCACCAGCTACGGCGCCGCGACCGCAGCTGAGGTCGAGCTGGCAGAAGAGGTTGCCGCTCGCGTTCCGTCGGTGGAGATGCTGCGGATGACCAGCTCCGGGACCGAGGCGGCGATGAGTGCGGTCCGCCTCGCCCGCGCCGCGACCGGGCGCGAGGTCGTGGTCAAGTTCGCCGGCGCCTACCACGGCCACTCCGATGGCCTGCTTGCCGATGCCGGCTCCGGCCTGGCCACGCTCGCGATCCCCGCCAGCCCTGGAGTCACCGCAGCGCAAACCGCCGGCACGGTGGTCGTGCCGTGGAACGATCGCGATGCGCTTGAGCGGGCGCTGGCCGATCACGCCGTTGCTGCTTTGTTGGCCGAGCCGTTGCCGGCCAACATGGGCGTCGTCCCCGCCGAAGACGGGTTCCTGGAGTTCCTCCGCGCGGCCACTCGCGACGCCGGTGCGATGCTCGTCTTCGACGAGGTGATCAGCGGCTTCCGCCTCGCCCGGGGCGGCGCCCAGGAGCTCTACGGGGTCGAGCCGGACCTGACCGTGCTCGGCAAGGTGCTCGGCGGCGGCCTGCCGGCCGCGGCCTTCGGCGGGCCGGTCGAGACGATGGAACGGGTCGCCCCGGCCGGCGACGTCTACCAGGCTGGGACGCTGTCGGGCAACCCTCTGGCGGTGGCGGCTGGGCTCGCGACGCTGAGCCAGCTCGACCCCTCCGCTTACGAGCAGCTTGGCGCTCTCACTGGCGCCCTCGCCCGGGGGTTGTCCGAGCTTGCCATCGATCGGCCTCTGCAGGTCGCCTCCGCTCCCGGCCTCCTCACCCTCTTCTTCAGCGCCGAGCCGGTGGCCGACTTCGCCGCCGCCGGCGCTTGCGACCTCGAGGCCCATGCCCGCTTCTGCCGGGCGATGCTGGAGCGCGGTATCTACCCGCCGCCGTCTCAGTTCGAGGCCTGGTTCGTTTCGCTCGCCCACGGCGAGGCCGAGATCGAGCGCACGCTTGAAGCAGCGGCGGAGTCGCTCGAGGAGGCACTGCGGTGAGCGACCGCGACGCCGCCCTCCTTCTCCTCGCGGCCCAACTCCGCGAGGAGGAAACGCCGATCTCCCCGCATGTGGTTGATCCCAGCGATGACGCTGCATTTGCGCCACCCGGCGAGTACGGGCTCGTGCTGGAGGCCGTGCGGGAGGGCTACCTTTTGCACTACGGTGACTCGCGCCTGCTCTCCGGCGACGACGGCGACCTGGCGCTGCTAGCGGGTGACTATCTCTATGCCCTCGGGATAGAGCGGCTCGCCGCCCTCGGCGACACCGACGCGGTCCTCGTGCTCGCCGACCTAATCAGCACCTCGGCTCAACTCCACACCGAAGGCCGCGACGACGAGGTGGCAGATCGATGGCGGGAGGCCGTCGACGCCATCTCGGGAACCTGAGAGGCGAACGCCTCTCAGAGAACCTTGCATTCGCGGTTCAACCCGACCGTCACGTCGAGCCCCCCGGCGAAGGTGAACTTGCCGCGTGCGAAGGGGAAGAGGGCGCTGCGAAACCCCGCTGGCGCCGCGCAGCTGGCGCTGACGAAGCTCCTGCGCTCTCCTTCATAGGCGTAGGTTCGTTGAAGCCGCATGTCGAAGTGGGTCACGTAGGCCCATTTCTGGGCCGACTCCGGCAGCACAGTCCTGATCACGGTCCCGAAGGTGCCGCTGCGTTTGAGGACCTTGAAGGTGAAAACGAAGGCAGAAGGCGGCTTGATGCCATACACCTGCGCCAGCAGCCGGCGCTTGCCGTCCGACGGCTCGGCGTTGAAGACGAGGAGTGGGCCCGTGAAGGTGAACGGCTGCTGGTTCATCAGGTGGACGCGAACCCCGACATGGCCGCTGCCGACGATAGCTCCGCCGCAGATCCGCCGCGCCGCCGAGATCGTCGTCGGCTGGATGCTGCGGATGCGACAGGTGGGAAGCCCGCGATCGAAGATCTTGCCCTGGCGGTTGATGGCGATTGAGATCTCGCGCAGCTGCGGCGGCGGATCGGCACCGTCGATCGCCTTGAAGGCCGTGTCGATGCTCACACCCACTGGGGCGGTGTCGGCTCGGGGCAACGTCTTGGGCGAGATTCCTCCGGTGAAGGAGACGATGACGTTGCCGTCGCCCCCGGCCTCACCCCGCGCCACGCCCGCCACTCCCAACGCTACGATCAGCGTGACCCCGATCAGGCGGGGGCTTCGCATCTAGATGAACCTCGAAGAGTCGATCCGGCACTCGTCGAAAGGGAAGCTGATCACGGTGTTGTTCGCCTGGTTGTTGTTGCGGTTGAGCTTTACCGCGAGCTTTTGCGCCTTGAACTTGTCGTCCGCCTTGAGCGCGGCGCCGATCTGCTGTAGGTACGTCTTCTCGCTTCTCAGGTAGCCGATCCATTTCGTCAGCTTGGCGTCATACGCTTCCGGGCGAGGCACCTTGTCGATCTGAGTGACCGCCTTGCCGAGGGCCGTCGATGCGCGGACGAAACGGCTTCCCGCCGACTTCAGCTGATCATTCTGGACCTGGCCTTTGACGCCTTTGAGGATGCGGGAGTTGGCTTCGCTGTTCGCCTTGCAGATTGGCTCGACCCTTTCCGCGTATTCGCTCTTCTCATCTGCCGATGCAACCGGCACGATCAGAAGCAACGCCATCGCCAATGCCAAGGCGAGCTTGGACAGGGACGAGATCTTCACTGAGCTTCCCACTAGTTCAATCCTCCTGTTTCACTGGTCGGTCCGGCGTCGGCGCGAAGCGGGCCGACCGGCTTCCCCTGTTCCACTAACCCACTGTCGAAAATACACAAGTCTTTGATCCGTTTGTCTCCCTAACCCGCCCGCGAGCCGTGAAGATCGATCTCGGGCAGAATTCTCTCCAGCCACTGCGGCAGCCACCAGACCCGCTCCCCAAGCAGCAACATCAGCGCCGGCAGTAGGACGATCCGCACGACGGTCGCATCAAGCAGGACGGCGACGGCGAGGCCGACGCCGAGCTGGCTGATCGTCGCTATCGGAGCTCCGGCGAAAGCGACGAAGACGGCCATCATGATCGCAGCGGCTCCCGTGATCACCCGCGCCGTGCGTTCGAGCCCGAAGACGATCGCCTCCTCGTTGGAGGCGCTGTTCTCGTAGTGCTCGCGCATCCGCATCAGCAGGAACACGGCGTAGTCAATCGAGAGCCCAAAGACGATGCCGAAGATGCCAGCTGCACCGATCGCGTCGACGTAACTGTGCCCGCCCAACGGCCATCCATCGGGCACCTCGAAGAGCAAGGTGAGTACGCCGAAGGCGACCGCAACCGTGATCAGGTTGAGGAGGACGGCGACTGCCGCCAGCACCAGCGCTCGCAGGACCACGACCAGGATCAGGAAGGTGGCGATCGTGATCAACGCGACGATCAGCGGGATCCGCTCGGAGATCGTGTCGGTGTAGTCGATCAGTTGCGCGGCGCCGCCGGTAACGCCGGTGACCGTGCTGCTTGCCGCCGCCAGGCCCGCTCCGTCCTCTTTCAGCCGGTTGTAAAGCGCCCGCGAGCCGTCGGTGTTGAAGGTGTAGCGGGGGATGACGACCATCTGCGCCGCCTGGCCGCCGCCGCCCAGGTCGACGATCTGGTCGACTCGCTTGCGCTCCACAGGTGGAGCGCCCTGGAATGCGGAGAGGACGAAGTAGCCGGAGTCGAAGATGCCGGGGAGGAGCGCCGCAGGCGGTCCAGACGGCGATCGGCCCGGTTGGCGCTGACGGTGACGTCGACGTTGGCCCGACGCAGGCCCCGTTGCAGTGGCTCGGAGCGCTGGAAGCCCTCGGCCAACCGCTCTTCGAGCGCGCCGGCGCCGCCTCGCAGCTGACCGAGGCCGTCGACCAGCTGCGAGGCGCCGTCGCGGAGCCGATCGAGGCCTTCAGGCTGCCCCGCAGCGCCGCCGGCCAACTGTTCGATGCCCTCCTGCAGCTGTCTGTTGCCTTCCGTCAGCCTCACCTCGCCTTTGTGTAGCCGCGCGGCGAGGTTGTCGACCCGCTGAGCATCGTTGCGCGCGATCGCCAGCGTTTGCACCAGCCGTTCGGATTCGCGCAGCTCTGGTAGGAGGCTGGGATCATCCGCCGCCCGCCGCTTGAGGCTGGCCCGCAGGTTGCGGGCGCTGGCCAGGGCGTTATTGCGCACCCGGTTCTCCAGTTCGCCCGAATTACCCTTCAGCGAGAGCGCTCCCAGCTGAACTTCCTGCTGGCCTTCGGTCAGGCGCCGCGAACCGCGTTCGAGCTGGTTCAGAGCATCGGTCGCTTCTTCGGCCCCGGCGACGGCTTTCGCCAATCCCCCTTCGATCTGTTCGGCGCCCTCGCCCGCCCGCCCGGAGCCAGTCGCGAGCAGGCCGGCACCGTAGCTCGCCTTTGAGATCCCGTCGCGCAACTGGCTTACCGCCTCTGCAGCGCCCCCGAGCCGCCGCCCGAGCTTCTGCAGGTCCGCAGGATTGGCGTCCCCCCGCCCTGCCAGCAGATCGTTGCCACCCTCACGCAGCTCCCGCGCCCGGGGTTGGAGCTGGCCGGGCCCGATTACCGCCTGTACCCCCGGGTCGGCGGCGATACGCCGCTGCCAGCGGCTCAGCGTCGCGAGCGTGCGTGGCGCCGTGATCGGCCCTTTGTCGGAGACGGCGACGAGAACGAAGGGAGCGTCCCAGCCTGGCCCAATCGCGCCGGAGATCAACTCCGCGTCCTCGCGTGCGTCGTTGCCTTCGGGCAGTTGCTCGGCGGTTGGTGGGCCGGTCTTCAGCGCCAGCGCCGGCGCCGCCAGCAGCACCACCGCCCCGCCGATCAGCATCGCCGCCAGCAACGGCCGGCTGAGCGCGCCGCGAACCAGCGTCATCACCGCGCCGCTCTCCCCCGCCCCGCCGATCCGCCAGCGGTTGACGTTGTGACCGGTGAGGACCAGGAGCGATGGACCGACCAGGGCGGCGACGAGCACGCTGATTGCGGTGACCAGGATCGCCGTGCCGGCCAGTGAGATCAGCAGCGTTCCCGGCATTATGAAAAGCAGCGTGAGCATCGCCAGCAGCAGCGTTGACCCCGCGAATGCGGTCGTGCGGCCGGCGGTGCGGCGGGTCATCCGCGCTGCCTCGAGCGGCGCCGCGCCCGCGGCCAACTCCTCGCGGAAACGCGAAACCATCAGCAGCGCGTAGTCGACGCCGAGGGCAAGCCCCATCATCGAGCAGACCGTCAGCGCGAAGCCGTCGATCGCGATCCAGTCGGCGGCGATGGCCAGGACGCCGCGGGCACTGATCACCGTCACGGCACCGAAGGCGAGCGGGATCACCGCTGCCACCGGCGAGCGGAAGACGAGCAGCAGAACGAACAGCAGGAAGGGGATCGCGATCAACTCCGCCCGCACGGTGGACTCGACCGTTTCATCCTGGAGCGCCCGCAGGAGGCTGGCGAAGCCGGTCTGCGCGGCGCGCACCGGCGGCCTGATCTCCTCCTCCAGGGTCCGGTCGAGGTATGGGACCGTCTCCTTTACGGCCTGCTCGGCGCCGACGTGGAAGTCGACCAGGATCAGCGCCTTGCGCGGCCCTGGCCGCAGGCGGCCGACGCTGCCGCGGTCCCAGGGAGAGACGGTCGAGACGCTGGGGTCCTCACGTAGCTTCCGGATTAAGTCCGGTCCCTGCCGGTCGAGCTCACGCGGCGGCCCCTGCAGCAGGATCGCGAACGGGGCGGTCTCGCCGAAATGCTCCTTGAGCAGATCCTCGCCTCGCCCCGACTCCGTGCCGTCGATCCCGATCGAGACAGGACGCAGCCGGTCCTGAACGCCCAGGCCGATTACGGCCAGCACGCCGATCGCGACCAGGGCGACCGCGATGACCACCCTCGGGCGCCGCAACGAGAGCGGCAGTCTCCTCTCCTCCCGTCGGCGAGTAAACACGCTTGGCGCTTATACCAGCCGCCCTGCCCGAGCTGGTGACGTCGTTAATCTTCAGTACACAAAGCCCAGGCACGGAACGGGCGCAGATCGTCTCGACCTCGGTCTCGCCGCCGAGCCAATAAACTCCCGAGCCCTTCCTCCTGGCACCCATGGCTGACGAGGCAAACAAGCGAAACGGGACCGAGGCCACGAGCCCGGCCGAACGGGCAAAGCCCGCACCCCCCGGCTACTTCGAGGGCGAGTCGATGACCCGTCGTCGCGCCTTCACGATCGCCGCCCAAGGTCTTGGCGGCGTTGCCGGCGCCGCGATCGTCCTGCCCGCGGTCGGCTTTGCGGTGGCGCCGATCTTCCACCGCGGCAAGGAGCGCTGGGAGGCGGTCGGACCGGTAAACGACTTTGCCCAGGACACCTACCGCCAGGTCGTCTTCACCGAGACCGAGGGGATCGGCGACGCAGGCAAGACGACGGCCTACGTGCGCAAGGGGTCGAGAGAGCTTGGTGAGGACCCGAAGCAGATCATCGCGGTCTCCAACCGCTGCGTCCACCTGGGCTGCCCGGTTCGTTTTGTCGAGGCGGCGGGCAACTTCATCTGCCCCTGTCACGGCGGCGTCTATGACTTCGTCGGCAAAGTCCTCGGCGGGCCGCCGGTCCGCCCACTCGACCAGTTCCAGACGCGAATCCGCAACGGCCAGGTCGAGCTCGGCCCCCGCTACAGCGTCACCTCGCAGATGGAGCCGGTCCGCGCCCGCGATCCCGGCGAGTTCACCGGCGGTATCTGGGAATACCTCTACCCGCCCCGTCCGTCCACCTTCCCGCCGCCGAGTGGTTGAGGCCTAGATGAAGCTCGACTCGCTAATCCCCGCACCGCTGCGCAAACCGGCCAAGCCCGGCCAGGGGAACGGCGCCAAGGGTGCTGCTCCGGCCGATCTGAAGAGCTCGCCGCCGGAGCGACCTTCCGACTCGTCGCAGCTTGCCGACCGCGCCAAAGAAGCGCCGGCCGACGTCCTCGCTTGGGTCGACCAGCGCACTGCGGCCACCGGCTTCCTCACCGGGATGCTCTATCGCAAGGTGCCGAAGGGGACCAACTGGTTTTACACGCTCGGCTCGGCGACGCTCTTCGCCTTCATCGTGCAGGCGTTGACCGGCGTCTTCCTGGCGATGTTCTACACGCCGTCGACGACCCAGGCCTACGCCTCGATCGCCCACATCAACAACGAGGTCTTCCTCGGCGCCTTCGTGCACGGCATGCACAAATGGGGCTCGAGCGTGATGGTGATCCTGATCTTCCTGCACATGGGGCGCACCTTCTTTTTCGGCGCCTACAAGTACCCGCGCGAGCTCAACTGGGTGATCGGGGTCGTGCTGCTGATCCTGACGATGACGATGGCCTTCACCGGCTATCTGCTGCCCTTTGACCAGCGCTCCTTCTGGGCCTCGGTGGTCGGCATCAACATCAACGGCACGGGACCCATCGTCGGCCCCTACCTGAGCGACTTCCTGCGCGCCGGTCCCGAGCTGGGAGCGACCACGCTCTCGCGTTTCTACGCGATTCACATGCTGCTCTTGCCGGGCGCGATCATCGCTCTGATCGGCGCCCACCTGTACCTCGTGGTCAAGCTGGGCACGACCGCGCCACCGTGGTTGCGAGCTGAGAAGCCCAAGGTCGCGGCGCCGGTCGCGCCGTTGGACGCCGGGGTCGAGGGCAACGGCGGGAGCCCTGCGCAATGAAGCCGAGCGACAAGCAGGCCTACCTCGAGGAGTACGAGCTGCTGAAGAAGAAGGGCAAGCCCTTCTTCCCCTACGCGGTGATGAAGGACTCGACGATGATGCTGATCGTCGCTGGCGTGATCATCGCGATGTCGATCATCCTCGGCGCCGAGCAGGGACCGAAGGCCGACCCGACCTCGACCACCTACGTGCCGCGGCCCGAGTGGTACTTCTTCTTCCTCTTCGAGCTCCTGCGCGTAATCAAACCGCCGGAGCTGGTCCCGATCGCGACGATCGGCGTGCCGACGATCTGCATGGTGCTGCTCCTGTTGCTGCCTTTCTACGATCGCGGGCCGGAGCGCAACCCGGCGCGGCGACCGATCGCGACGACGGCCGGTGTGTTGACGATCGTCGCGATGGCCTACCTCACCTTCCTCGGCGCCACCGCCGGTCCCCCGACCGAGATCGAGATGGAAGTGGCGCCGCGCTATGAGGCAGGTAAGGAGGTCGCCGCCGCCGCCGGCTGCCTCGCCTGCCACAAGCTCGGCGAGAACGGCAATCACGGGCCCGGCCCTGACCTGACCCACATCGCCGAGCGGGTGCCGCGGGCGGCGATCGTCCGCTCGGTGGAGATCGGGCCTGGCATCATGCCTTCCTATCGCGAACTTCCGCCGAAAAAGCTCAACGAGCTCGCCGATTTCCTCGCCTCACTCGACTAGCGGCGCCAAGCCCTCGCGGGACTCGGCCCAGTTCGCGGAGCAGGTCAACCGCATGTTCGACCGCGTCGCCGGTCGCTACGACCTGCTCAACTCGGTGATGACGGCGGGGCTGCACCACCGCTGGCGGCAGCGCGCCGCCGACCGGACCGAGCTCGGCCCCGGGGACTCCGCCCTCGATGTCTGCTGCGGCACCGGCGACCTGGCGCTGGAGCTGGCGGGCCGGGTCCAGCCGGGAGGCCGCGTGATCGGCTGCGACTTCTCGGAGCCGATGCTCGACCTGGCGCGGGAGAAGGCGAGCGGCCACGGCGCCTCGGGTGTCCGCTTCGAGTGGGCCGACGCGCTGCAACTCCCCTACGACGACGATCGCTTCGATGCGGTGACGGTCGGCTTCGCCGTCCGCAACCTCTCCGACCTCGACGCGGGCCTGCGCGAGCTGACCCGCGTCCTGCGCCCGGGCGGCCGTCTGGTGATCCTCGAGATCACCCAGCCGACCAAGCCGCCGCTCTCAACCTTCTACTCGCTCTGGTTCGACCGCGCCGTGCCGATTCTCGGCGCGCTCGCCGGTGACCAGGAGGCCTACAGCTACCTGCCCGAGTCGGTGCGCAGCTTCCCCCGCCCCCGCGGGCTCGCCGAGAAGATGGACCGGGTTGGCTTGGAGCGCATCCGCTGGACTGTCCTCGCCGGCGGGATCATCGCGATCCACAGCGGCGTCGCAAGCCCTAGATGAGCGGTCCCACGACCCCGCACGCGGCCGCGAAACCCCTCATCTGGTGACGCGCCACTCCGCCGTCCCGCCACCGGTTACCGCGGTTCTCGACGCCTCGAGTCGCTGGCTGCCGGCGCGCCTGGGTCAGGTCGAGCAGATCCTGCGCGAGCAGGGCGCCGGCCACGGCGACGTTCTCGCCGGCGATGCGGCGATGACCCTGGAGGCGGGTGGCAAGCGGCTGCGGCCGATGCTGGTCCTGCTCAGCGCCGGCGAGGAGGGAGGGGAGGGGGTGGTCCGCGCCGCTGCGGCGATCGAGCTGATCCATATGGCGACGCTGGTCCACGACGACGTCCTCGACGCCGCCCCCCTCCGCCGCGGGCAGCCGACCGTCGCCGCCACGTCCGGTCGCGCGCGCGCCACCGCGACCGGCGACCTGCTCTTCTCGCGCGCCTTCGCCCTGCTCGCCTCGCCGGGCGACCTGCGCTCGGTCGAGTTGCTGTCGGCGGCCTCCGTCGCCCTGGCCCGCGGCGAGCTCGCCCAGCGCCACGGCGCATATGACACCTCGATCGGCGAGGCGCGCTACCTGGAGCGCTGCCGCCTCAAGACCGCCACCCTGTTCGAATGCGCCTGCCTGCTCGGCCGCGATGACGAGGCCGTAGGGGCTTTCGGGGCGTCGATCGGGCTCGCCTTCCAGCTGCTCGACGACGTCCTCGACGTCACCGGGCCGCCGGAGCGGACCGGCAAGGCGCGCGGGACCGATCTGCTCGACGGCACCGTGACCCTGCCGCTGATCCTTGCCGCCGAGCGGGACCCGGAGCTCCGCGCCGTCGATCTCCACGCCCTCGACGGCGCTGGCGCCGAGCGGCTGTGCGACCGGATCGAGGCCAGCGGCGCGCTGCGGCAGGTCCGCTCCAGGGCCCTGGAGATGGTCGCCGAAGGCAAGCGCCGTCTCGGTGCGGCAGGGTTCGACCCCGAGCGGCGCAGGCTCTTCGACCTGGTCGCGGACGGCGTCGTCCAGCGCTACAGCTGATATGGCCGTCCGTTTGTCAAGCCCCCAACCACCGAAGGCCCGCTCACGCGGGCCTTTTTCTTGATCCAGGAGGCGGCGGTCGGCCTGGTGCGCGACGCGCGGTCAGGCTGATATGCGCGGGTTGGCTACCGCAGGACCGGGTTTCGTCTCAGCGCCCGCTGTCTAGGATCGAGCGTGACCGCCGGGGCGGCTGCATAGCTGAATCGCGGATGCGCTGGCGCGAAGGGCCGAGCCCGCCGCCTCCTGGACCAAGCAGTGCTCGGTGGTCTCAGTCGGCTGTCGCTACCGCCCAGCAGAAGCCGGTCATCTCGCGCGCCACGGCGACCGCGCAGAGGGTGCGGCGCTTGCCGCGCTCTGAGTCAAGGCGAACCCAGCTGCGGTGAAGGCGCTGCTGGGCTTTCCAGGAGATCGCGCAGACCGCCTGGGGCTGGCCCTCCTGGCGGCGGCGAAGCTCGCGGCCTTTGCGCGGCGCCCGGCGGTAGTGCCAGGCCGCCTCGACCAGAAGGCGACGGGCGTGGCGGGAGCCCGACTTGGTGATCGAGCCCTGCCGGCGTCTCTCACCGCTCGAGTTCTCCGAGGGCACCAGGCCGAGGTAGCTCATCAGCTGCGCCGGGCGGGCGAAGCGCCCGAAGTCACCGACCTCCGCGCAGAGGCCGAGCGCCGAGAGGGTGTCGATGCCGCGCAGGCAGCGCAGGTGGGCGACCTGGCGCTCCCAGGGGGAGCCCTCGACCAAGGCGGCCATCTGGGACTCGAGGCTCTCGCGGCGCACCAGCAGCGCCTCGATCGCGCCGATCCCATCGAGCAGGACCGACTGGGCGACCGGCTCCGGGAGCTCCACCCGCCCCAGCCATTCGCGGTGGCGCTCGGTCCAGTTGTTGCCTTCGAAGCGCAGGTCGTGGCGCAGCAGCAGCTTGGCGACGCGGTGGCGCGCGCGCATCAGGTCGCCGCGGACGTCCTCGCGAGCGCGAACCAGGTCGCGCATCGCCTCCTCGGCCGGGGTCGGCACCCGCACCGGATGCAGGCCGCCGATCATCAGCAACCGCGCCAGCCGCTCGGCGTCGCGGCGGTCGGTCTTGACCCGGTCCTGGGCCGGGCGCTCGATCTTGCCCGGCGCGGCGACGGTGCACTCGATTCCCCTCGCTGCCAGTGCCCGGGCCAGGCCGAAGCCGGTCGGACCCGCCTCATAGGCGACCCGCACCGGGGCCGGCAAAGCGGCGCAGAACTCCGCCACCTGCTCGGTCTGCCCGCCCATGCGCTGCACCGCCAGCTCACCCGAGTGGGAGTCGGCGATCGCCGCGACGACTTTCGCCGCGTGAACATCCAGGCCCACCCACGTCCTAACCTGCGCCATGTCGGCACCCCCATGATTGCGGTCCTCGCCGAGGCCATTCCTCGGCGACAAACCCGCGCATCTCATGCGCGGGTGCCGACCTTTACGCCGGGTTCGGATCGAGCCGGCGCTCAGGTGGGCCGGCCATAGGGTCTAGGCGCGCGGGAACGGCAGGCGGAAGTCGTCCGCCGTGATCAGGTCTGCGGCCAGGGCGGTGGAGAAGGACTCCGCGATCCGGCGCATACCCTCTCGTTCTAGCTCCTGCAGCTCGGCGACAAGCGCCTCGGCGCCATCGTCGAGCGCCTCGTCGAAGGCGTCGATCTCGGCCTCTCCGTGGATGCCGTCGAGGCACCACTCGCACTCCGGGCAGCGCCGCCAAAGGCGCCAGTGCCCACGCTTCGCAGTCTGTTCCCAGCGAGTCGGCTGGACCAGGTTCGAGCCGCACTCGGGGCAGACGTGGAGTCCGGCCTCGACCTTTGTCCCAGTGTGGCTCGCCTTGTGCATTGCTTGCAATATCGAACACGCAAAACGGCAATTAAGTTCGGGTAGTTCTGTGGCAATTCGAGAAAATCCCAGAATCAGGTAGGGGGGACGATCGATTCGAAGTGATCCGATCGGGGGGTCTCGCCCGTTACCATGGGTTGATGCCAAACGTTGGACCTCTCGAGCTCGCGATAGTCCTGATCATTGCCCTGGTCGTCTTCGGGCCGAAACGCCTGCCAGAGCTTGGCCGCTCGTTGGGGCGGGGGATCCGCGAGTTCCGTGGCTCCGTCAGCGGGGATCGCGGTGGCGACGAGGACGAGGAGCCCCGCCAGCGTGAGATCCCGGCCGGCGATCCCGGCCCGGCGGTCGCCGACGAGAAGGCCGAGCCCGTCGCGCACAAACGCCCCTGAGGGCGCCGGATGGCTCGCCGCGTCAGGGCGGTTTCCCACGAGGACCGTCTCACCCTCGTCGAGCATCTGGATGAGCTACGCAACCGCATTGTCGTCTGCCTGATCGTCTTCGGCGTGGCCCTGGCGCTCTGCTTCTGGCAGAACCACCTGCTGCTCGAAATCGCCTCTGGTCCGCTGCCCAGCGATCACGAAGAACTCCTCACCTTCGGTGTGACCGAGCCCTTCACGACCACCGTGACGGTCTCCACCTACGGAGCGATCATCCTCTCCCTGCCGATTCTCCTCTACCAGCTCTACGCCTACGTCCTGCCCGCCTTCAGCGACAGGGAGCGCCGGGTGGTCTTGCCGGTTCTGCTCGCCGCGCCGCTTCTCTTCCTCACCGGCATCGCCTTCGCCTACTTCGTCGTGATGCCGGCAGCCGTCAACTTCTTGCTCGGCTTCAACGACGCCCAGTTCAACATCCAGGTCCGCGCCCGCGACTACTACAGCTTCTTCTCGATGACGATGCTCGCCGGCGGCGTCGTCTTCCAGATGCCATTGGCGATCCTCGCCGTTACGCGGTTGGGCATCGTCAGCGTCGCGCAGCTGACGGCAAACCGTCGTTACGCATATTTGGGAATCGCGGTTTTGGCAGCGGCGCTGCCGGGGGTCGACCCGGTCTCGATGCTGATCGAGATGGTTCCGCTGCTTGCTTTGTATGAGTTGAGTATCTTGCTAGCTCGTGCCTTTGGAAGTCCAAAGGCGACGGGAGGCTTGGCGAAATCGTCAACGTAGGAGAGGGATAGGAAAGCGATGGCAGACGGCGAGCGACGGATGCTCTTCGATACGCGCGGCAAACGCAGGCACGTTATCCGTGTGGTTTACGCGATCCTCGCGCTGTTGATGGGCGCCAGCCTCTTCCTCGTCGTTGGGCCCTTCAACCTTGGCGAACTGGTCGGGGGCTCGGACAGCGGCAGCGCCAGTGAGGTCTTCGAAGACCAGGCCGTGAGGATCGAAGGGCGACTGGCTAAAGACCCGCAGGATGAGGCGCTGCTTTTGGCCCTGACCCGCGCTCGCATCAACGCCGGCAACTCGCAGCTCGGAGGCCTTACGGAAACGGAAGCCCCAACCATGTCCCCGGAGGCTCGGAAAGAGTTTCAGGCTGCCTTGGAAGCCTGGGGCCGCTACCTGAAGCAGGTTGGCGACGAACCGAGCTCGACGGCGGCGCAGCTGGTAGCCGGCACCTTCTTCCAGCTAGCGGAACGCGGGTCTACCGGCCTCGAAGAACTCCAGGAAAACATCGCCCAGGCAGTCAAAGCGCAGCGAATCGTGGCAGAGCAGCAGCCCAACGTCGGCACCCTCAGCACCTTGGCGATTTACGAGTACTTCCACGGGAACTTTGCGGCCGGCGACAAAGCTGAGAAAAAAGCGATTGCTGGGACCTCGACTAAAAGCGAAGCCGAAGCCATCGAAAAACAGCTTGCCCAATACCGTAAACGCGCAGAGGAATTCCAGAAAAGCGCCAAACAAGCGGCGAAGCAGGAACGGCAAGCGGGCCAGGAAGCCCTCCAGAATCCCTTCGGACTGAGCGGCACCTCCCCTGGCGGCTGACGGAAGGGGCGAACCCCGCGGTGGCTGCTCCATGGGCCGTGTAGGGATCGAACCTACGACCTTGAGATTAAGAGTCTCCTGCTCTACCAACTGAGCTAACGGCCCGGGGTCGGCAAGTATAGGAAGACGACGGCCTCGCCGCGAGCGGTTCGCGTTGCTGGCTCAGGGGCGTGGGCGGCAGGCTTTGAAGACGCTGCCGTAGATGACGTTGCCGTCGGCGAAGGAGAAGTAGCCCTGGGTCTGCAGGATGTAGTCCGAGCAGCGGGCGGAGACGTAGCTGCGCTCGGCGCCGCCGGCGCGGTAGAAGCGACCAATCCTGGCATCGATGCGGGTCAGGGAGCCGAGGCCGCCGGCGATCGCCGGGATGTCGAACTCAGTCCGGTAGCCGTAGATCCCCTTCCTGCGTCGTTCGATCGGCGCGACGACCACGTAGGTCTCGGAAACCGGGAAAGGTGCCTGGGCGTGGAGGATGGCAGTCGGGTTGCCGCCTTGCCTGGGGCCGTTGAAGATCGATAGCGGTGAGCTCATGTCGATCCGGCCAAGGCCGGCCAGGGGGATCGCCGCGGCGAGGTGTCCGGTGCCGACGATCGACCCCGAGCAGCGGGTTCGCGCTTGCTTCGGCGTTGCCCCCTCGAGCTTGCTTGGAGCGCAGGCCGGCAGGCCAGCGGTGGTCAGGTGTCCGTCGCGATCGAAGTCGAGCTTGACGTGCTCGAGGGCCGGGGGAAGCGAGCCGTTGGTCGTCTTGACTTCGCCGTAGCCCTGGAAGCGGATCGGGGCGTAGGCCCGTTTGGGGAGGAGCCGCGGCTCGAAGCTGCCGTCAGCGTGCAGAACGAGGGTTCCGACCCTGACCGTCGCGGCACCCGAGACGCCGACGAGCAACGCCACGCTCGCGGCGACCAGCACGCCCATTCCCAAAACCCACCTTCGCATCGTCCGCTCCTAAACCCCGGGTACCAACAGCGTAGCGACGCGGGTCCAGCGGGTCTACTTGCGGACCTTGCAGGGCTTGAAGACCGTGCCCTGGGCGAAGCTGCCGTCCTTGAAGGTGAACTCGGCCTTTGCCTGCAGACGTCCATCGGCGCAGTGGGCGTTGGCGTAGCTCAGCGTCTTGCCTTTGTACTTCCATTCCTTGCCGATCGTCAGGTTGCCGGAAATCGGTGAGCCGTAGTCATTGACGATGCGCGGGAAGTTGGCCACCGTCTTGAACCCGTAGCGACCGTGGTTGACCTTCTGGATCTCGATCGAGATGACGTAGGTCGTCGGCCCCGGATAGTCGATGTGGGCGTGCCCGAGGACGGTTGGGTTGCCGTGCTTGACCGGTCCGTTGAAGAGGGTCAGTGGTGAGGAGGCCTCGATGCCCTTCTGTTCGGGGAGCTCGACAAGGGCGGTGCCGAAGCCCGTGCCGACGATTGCATCCGGGCAGAGTTTCCGGGCGACCTTCGTCGTCGTCGCCACCAGTTTCCCCATCGCGCATTTTTCGAGCCCGCGAGTCTCCACCGCGCCGTGCTTGTCGAATTCGAGCACGAGCTGACGCAGCGGCGAGGGACGGGTGCCGTCGACGGTGCCAAATTTGGCGTGGCCATGGAGCTTGATCGGCGCGTTCTTGCTTTTCGGCAGCTTGATCGGCGTGAAGCCACCGTCGGCGGTGATGACGATGTTGCCGATCCGCAGCTTGATTGCTTGTGCGGTACCTGCGCCAATCAAGGCAACTGCCGCAATCCCCACCAGCGTTCTTAACAGAGTCTTCCGCATCCCAAGCCCCCTCGGTAGTCCCCGACCGCCAAACTAGCACGGTGGGATCGAGGGGGAGCCGGGAGAGTGGGGGCGCCGAGTCCGCGCCGAGCACGGGCCGCAGAAGCGGTCCGGCCCTGCTGCGCCACCCCCGCCGCGTGCTTGCCATCGCCCTTCTTCTCCTCGTCGCGCTTGGAGCATTAGGGGCGCGGGTCGAGGACAAGCTCAGCCCGACCAGTCTCGAAATTCCGAGCACTTCATCAGCGCAGGCAAACCGGATGCTGCGCGAGCATTTCGGCGATAGCGCACCCTTCGTGATCCTTCTGCGCGGTCCGGCAAAGGAGCTCGACCGGCAGGGGCCGGCGCTGATCCGCAGCCTGCGCCGCGACCCGGACGTGACCACGCTTTCGCCCTGGGACCTGGGGGCGGTGCAGCGCCTGCGACCCACTCCCCGCCGCGCAATCGTCATCGCCGACTTCCACGTCGGCATCGACGAGGCGGTGGACGAGGCGGTGCCGGAACTGAACCGGATCCTCGACGAGACGATCGAGCCGCCGGTGCGCTCGACCCAGACCGGTTACGCGACGCTCTCGCGCGCCATTCAGGACGACTCGATTGCGGCGACCGAGCGCGGCGAGCTGATCGCGCTGCCGATTTTGCTTGTCGTCCTGCTGATCGTCTTCCGCTCACCGGTTGCCGCCGCGATACCGCTCGCCTTCGGCGCGATAACGGTGATCACCTCGCGCGGCCTGCTCTCGATCCTGACCAATTGGTTCAGCATCGACGCCTTTGCGCTTGCCGTCTGCACGATGATGGGGCTGGCGCTCGGCGTCGACTACGCGCTGCTGATGGTCTCCCGCTTCCGCGAAGAGTTCGCGGCCGGGGCCACCCCGTTCGATGCTGCCAGGGCGACCCGCCGTACCGCCGGCCGCACCACGGTCTTCGCCGGCAGCACGCTGATGCTCTCGATGCTGGTCGCTTTCTTCATCGTTCCGGGCTCACTGCTCGGCTCGCTGGCGGCGACGCTGTTTCTCGTCGTCGGGCTCAGCGTCCTGGTTGCGGTCGTAGCCGGGCCGGCGGTGCTTGTCCTGCTCGGCCCCAACCTGGATCGCTGGCGCATCGGACCCGCTCCGGGGGAGCGCAGCTCGCGTTTGATGGCCTTGGTCGGCGCCGCCCTGCGCCGCCCGGCGGCAGTGGCACTCGCAATTGGTGCGGTGGTGCTGGCGCTAGCCGCGCCGGCGGTCGCGCTCAAGACCGGGCCGCCGAGCCAGACCCAGCTCGCCCACGACGACCCGATCCGGCAGGACTTCGAACTGATCGAGCGGGCGATCGGGCCCGGTTACGACGCACCCTTCCTGGTCGTCGCCAGCGCCGATCAGGGCACGGTCACCGAACCGCGCCGCCTGGCGGTGCTGAGCCGCTGGCAGCATCAGGTTGCCGCTCTACCCGGCGTCCAGGCCGTCATCGGTCCGGCGCAGATCTCACGTGCGGTGGCGCCGTTGCGCCAGGCCGAGTCGCTTCTTGCCACCAGCGGCGACAGCGGGCCGCTGGTCCAGCTGGGGCGTCTCGGCCGCAACCTCGGCCGTGCCGCATCGGGGGTCGCCCAGCTGCGCGACGGGATCTCGAAAGCCAGCTACGGCGCCGGCTTGCTGGCCGTGGGATCCGACCGGGCAGAGGTGGGCGCGACGGCCCTGGCATCCGGTTTGGCCCAGGCCGACGCCGGCAGCGAGCGCGCCGTGAATGCGCTGCAGACCTTTGCCAGCGGCACGCGGCGCCTGGCTGGCGCCCAACACCGCGCAGCGCTCGCGGGGCTCAACCTGAAGTTCGCGCTGCAGAGCCTCGGACCCAGCCTGCGCCGCAACGCGTTGCGGCGCTCGCGCAAGCTGCAGCACTCGCTGAACGAGGAGGCAAACCAGACGTTGCCGCGGTTGCAGGCCCCGGCGCAGGAAGCGGACGCGCAGCTGAAAACGGCCCTGGAGCAGCTCAAAGGGATGACGGTCGGCAAATCGGACCCCAACTACGGCGCGGCGCTGCAGGCGGTTGTCCGCGCGCTGGCGGCGGTCAGCGGCACCGATCCTGAGAGCGGCGCGCCCTATGCGCCGAACTACACCGGTCTGCCGGCCGAGCTCTCGGCGCTGCAGGCGAGGCTGGTCGAAGACGCCGAAGAAGCGAATCAGGTCACCGATTGGCTGGCCTCGGGGGTCGCGGTGATCAAGCGCCTGCGCGTCGGCGCGACCGGCCTCTCCGATGGCCTGCGGAAACTCGAGGGGGCGGGCAAACGCCTCGCCCACGGCTCCGCCCGCCTCGCCCGCGCCGCCGGCACCTTGCAGGGCGGTGTCGCGCGTCTCGGCGCCGGCGCCACCGCCCTCGCCGCTGGCCTCGCGCGGTTGCGTGACGGCGCCGGGGCGCTCGAAGAGAACCTCGCACTCGGCTACAGCGCCTCCGCCCCACTGCAATCCGGCTTGCGGCGCGCGACCGTGCAGGTGCTCTCCGGCAGCGCACGCGCCAAACGGCAGGTGCGGCGCTTGCAGCGCGCCAGCCCGGGACTCTTCGACTCTGGCTACTTCGTCCTCTCGGCGCTCGACGGCGCCCAGCCCCGGGTTCGCGAGCGCACGGCGACGGCGGTCGACCTGAACGGTGGCGGCCAGGCCGCGGCGATCCTGGTGATCTCCCGCTTCACCTTCAACTCGCCCGGCTCGATCGCGCTCAACAAACGGCTGGATGTGGAAGCTGAGCGGTTGAGCCGGGAGGCGGATCTCGATACCGGCGTCGCCGGCGGCGCCGCGCAGCTCAACGACTACAGCCAGCTAACGCGGGAGCGGATCCCCTACGTCGTCGCTGCGATCACGCTTGCCACCTTCCTCGTCCTCGTCCTCATCCTCCGCGCCCTGCCTCTGGCCGCGATCGCGGTCGGCCTCAACCTGGCAACCGTCGCCGTCGCCTTCGGCATCCTCACCCTGCTCTTCAGCCTCCCCGAGGACTGGCCCTTGGGGGGCCGGACCTACGTCGATGCGGTTGGGGCGACGGCGATCTTCGGTGTCGTCTTCGGTCTCTCGATCGACTACGCGGTCTTCCTCTTGGTGCGGATGCGGGAGCACTATGTCCGCCACGGCGACAACGCCGCCGCGATCGAGTTCGGCCTGGAGCGGACGGCACGTGTGATCACCGGTGCGGCGGCGATCATGATGGCCGTTTTCGTCGCCTTCGCCGGATCCTCGATCGCGACCATTAGCCAGCTCGGGGTGGGCCTCACGGTCGCCGTCCTGCTCGACGCCACCGTCGTTCGCATCGTCCTGCTGCCGGCTCTGATGCTGCTCCTCGGCGACCGCGTCTGGTGGCTGCCGCGCAGCCTGGACCGTGCTCTGCCTCGGATAAACGTCTGAACGCCGGCTTGCGCCGTTTGCAGGTGCGTTGACTTCCAGTTAAGCCAGGCATGGGCGGACGCGTGGTGGCTGATCGCTCGGATACGATTCGGCAGCTTGTTCCTCTGTATGGAGGCGGGGGAACCGCAAGCGACGATCCGTGGCTGCTAATTCCTTAGGCGAGGAGAAAAGCCCGGCGCAAGCCCGGGGGGTCACCCCCGCCCGAATTGCGGCCCTGGTGGGCCTGGCGATCGTCGTCATCGCCCTTGCCGTCGTCCTCTTCGGTGGCAACGGCAGCCACAAGTACAAGCTCATTTTCCAGAACGCTGCCCAGCTGGTGCCAGACAACCAGGTGCTGATCGGCGGTCAGGCGGTGGGCTCGGTCGAGAGCATCGAGCTCACCGATGACAACCTGGCTGAGATCGAGGTCAGCGTCGAACAGCAGCTGCACGAGGGCACGACCGCGGTTATCCGCGCCACCTCGCTCTCCGGAGTTGCCAACCACTACATCTCACTCAGCCCGGGACCGAACAGCAACCCGGAGCTAGATGACGACGCCACGCTCGACCTGGGCTCGACCACGACCGAGGTCGATCTCGACCAGTTCCTCAACACCTTCCCCAACCCGGTGCGCCGCGCGCTCGGCGAGTTCGTGCGCGGCAACGCCGAACAGTTCCGCGACCGCGGCAAGGAGGCCAACGAGACCTTCAAGTACTTCGGGCCGGGGCTGAACCGTGCGGGCGCCTTCGTCAGCGAGCTCAACGCCGACCAGAAGCTGTTCGAGCGCTTCGTGGTCAGCTCCAGCAAGCTCTCCACGGCGGTCGCCCAGCGCGGCGCCGAGCTCTCCAGCGCGATCTCCAACGCCAGCACCGCATTCGGCGCGATCGCCGAGCAGAACGAAGCCCTGGACCAGACCCTGCGCCTGCTGCCGCCGTTCATGCGCCAGAGCAACACGACCTTCGTCAACCTGCGCGCCGCGCTCGACGACCTCGACCCGCTGGTCGAAACGGCAAAGCCGGCGACGCGGAACCTGGCCTCGTTCCTGAGCGAACTGGGCCCGGTGCTCTCCAAAGCGGTGCCGGTCTTCAAGGACTTCCGCCTCAGCGCCAGCAAGCCGGGTTTTGCCAACGACACGGCCGAAGCGCTCGGCTTCCTGCCGGGGGTGCAGTCACGCGCCTCCAGGGCCTTCCCCCACGCCGAACAGGGAATCGAGGACTTCCAGCCGACCCTCAACTTCGCCCGCGCTTACACGCCCGACATCTTCAACGGCTTCGGCAGGCTCGGCCAGATCACCGGCTACTACGACGGTAACGGCCACTACGCTCGCGCCCAGCTTGTCCTCAATCTGTTCCAGCGCAACGGCAGCAGCGGTGAGCTGGAGCCACTCACGCCGAGCGAACAGTACGACACCTTCGGCGGCTCGGCCGGGGCCCGGCGTCCCTGCCCCGGCGGCGCCACCCAGTCGGCGCCCGACGGTTCCAATCCCTTCACCGAGCCGCCCTTCGCCGGCTCTGGAGTAAGCCCATCGTCCGAATGCGACCCGGCCGACGCGCCACCCGGACCATGAGGAAATGGCTACCTGCAATCGGGGTCGTCGCCGTCGTGGTGGTGGTCGTCGCGCTGATCTCCGGCGGCGGCAATGGCAATAGCGGCTACGTCGTCCGCGCGATCTTCGACAACGGCGGCTTCATGGTCAAGGGCGAGGAAGTGCGAATTGCCGGCGCAACCGTGGGCGAAATCGAATCGGTCGGCGTCACCATGCCCGGTGAGATCGACAGCTACGAGGACGGCAAGCCGCAGGCCCTCCCCGGCAAGGCGGTGATCACGATGAAGATCATTGATCCAGGCTTCCACGACTTCCGCGCCGACGCCGGCTGCGAAATCCGCCCGCAGTCGCTGATCGGCGAGAAGTTCGTCGACTGCAGCCCCACCCTCCCGCGCGCTCCCGGCTCCAAGCCGCCGCCGCCGCTGAAGGAAATCCCCGAGGGAGAGCCCGGTGCGGGCCAGTACCTGCTGCCGGTGGAGAACAACAGCACCAGCGTCGACCCGGACCTGATCAACAACATCAACCAGCTGACCTACGCGCAGCGCTTCCGCTTGATCCTCAACGAACTCGGCGCCGGCCTCGCCGGCCGCGGCGAAGACATCGAGGAGGTGGTCAAGCGCGCCAACCCGGTGCTGCGCGACGTCGATCGCATCTTCGGCATCCTCAACGCCCAGCGCGATCGCTTGGCTCAGCTCAGCTCCGATTCCGATCGGATCCTCGGCCCGCTCGCGCGTGATCGCTCCAGCGTCGCCGGCTTCTTCTCCAACGCCGGCGCCGCGGCCCAGGCGAGCACCGAAGAGGGTGAGGCGCTGGAAGCCTCGCTGAGCAAACTGCCCGCTTTCCTGCGTGAGCTGCGCGAGACGATGGCCAGCTTCGAATACTTCTCCGACTCCGGCACGCCGGTCGTCGAAGCCCTCGGCAAGGCCGCGCCGTCTCTGACCCAGGCGACGCGGGCGCTGACCCCCTTCTCGGCCGCATCGACCGTCTCGCTCAAGTCGCTCGGGGCGAGCGGTGAAGTCGCCGGGCCGAAGATCCGCGCCGGCGACCCGGTCGTCAAGAAGCTCCGCGACGTTGCCGTCAGCGGCGCTGAGCCGGTCACCGAACTGGCCCGCTTCTTGGTCAGCACCGAGAAAACCGGCGGCTTCGAAAGCCTTGCCGACCTGATCTACAACAGCAGCGCGGCCAACAACGAATTCGATCAGTACGGGCATTTCACCCGTGCCCTGGCGACCTTGACCAACTGCATCGACTACGTCACTGCCCCCACCAGCAGCTGCTCCGCCAACTACAACGGCCTGAACGCCGGCACGTCCTCTGCCTTCGACGCCGCCGCCATGTACTCGCGAATCCAGGAAGAACTGACCGGAAAAGCCGGCGGTACCTCCGCGGGCGCGAGCTCGGCCTTCCCGACTGCGCCCGCTCCGGCAAAGCCGGTCCCAGGCTCGCCGGCGCCGAGCCTGGGCGAGAGCGAACAGCTTGGCACCGCCGCTAAGTCTGCTGCCCCCCAACGTGCCCTCCTCGACTACCTCCTGGGACCATGAAGAACCGCAGCGGCATACAGGGAGTCGCGAGCAGCCCGGTGGTCGTCGGGGCGGTCACGGTGCTGGTCGTGATCGTCGCTGTCTTCCTCGCTTATAACGCCAACAACGGCCTCCCCTTCGTATCCACCTACGACCTCAGGGCGCGCGTGCCCAACGCCAACGCCCTGGTCAAAGGGAATGAGGTGCGGATCGGCGGGTCGCGCGTCGGCGTGGTCAGGGAGGTGGTGCCGGTGCAGCTCGATAACGGCGGCGTCGCGGCCGAACTCGATCTCAAGCTCGACAAGAGCGCCGAACCGATCCCGGTCAACTCGACGATGATCATCCGGCCCAAATCGCCGCTTGGCCTGAAGTACCTGCAGATCGTCCCCGGTGACTCCACGGATGGCCTGGAGGCCGGCGAAACGATTCCCGTCAGCGCCGCTCGGCCGGAGCCGGTCGACATCGATCAGTTCTTCAGCATGTTCGACGAGCCGACGCGCAAGGCGATCCAGCGCAACAACGCCGGCTTCGGCAACGCCTTCGCCGGCCGCGGGCCGCAGATCAACGCTGCCTTCGGCGCCCTGCGCAGCCTCGCCGAAAACGGCCAGCCCGTGCTGCGCACGCTGGTCGCTCCCGGCACCGACTTCGGCGGCTTCTGGGAAGCGCTCGAGGACCTCTCGGCCACGGTTGCCCCGGTGGCCGAGACGCAGGCGAGCATGTTCGTCGCCCTCGACCGCACCTTTGCCGCCTTCGCCCGCGTCTCGCGCCCCTACATCCAGGAAACGATCGTCAAAGGGCCGCCCACTCTCGACGCGGTAACCGCCGACCTGCCGGCGCTGCGGCCCTTCTTCCGCAACGCCGGCCGTTTCTTCACCGCGCTGAAACCCGGCGCCCGCGCCCTCGGCGAAACCTCGCCGACGATCAACGCCGCTCTGCGCGCCGGCATCCCCGCGCTCAACCGCTCGCCGGAGCTCTTCGCACAGTTGAACCCAACCGCGGAAGCGCTGCTCGATTTCCAGGCCGAGCCTGGCGTCTTCAACGGCCTCGATCTGTTCGTCGACACCAACGAAGTCCTCGAGCCGGCAGTCAATTTCATCGCGCCCGCTCAGACCGAATGCAACTACCTCACCCTGGTCTTCCAGCAGCTGGCCAGCGCCTTCGGCGAGGGCAACGGCGAGGGCAACTGGCTCAGCGTCGTTGGCGTAGAGGCGCCCTTCGGCCCCAACGCCGAGTCGACCCCCTCCTCGGCTCCCGCCGGCGGCCCGAACCTGAAGAACCACCTTCACTTCAACCCCTATCCGAGGACTGCGGCGCCGGGGCAGGACGGCGTCTGTGAAGCGGGCAACGAGCGCTACGTGCCGGGCCAGACCGTGATTGGACCTTCGCCCGAGCTATGGGGCACGACCACGGTGAACGAGGAATAATGGGGCGCCTACCGGAGCGAGACACCAGGGTTGGAGCCACCGACCGCCGCTTCAAGTGGCGGCCGAGCAACGCGATGATCGCGGTGCTCTTCATCCTCATCTTCACCGTCGGCCCCTATCTGGCCTTCACCAAACACGTTCCCTTCACCGGCCACGGCTACACGCTCAACGCGACCTTCTCCAACGGGGTCAACATCTCGACCAACTCGCCTGTGCGGATCGCCGGCGTCGACGTCGGCAAAGTGATCGAGGTCGGCCGCAATGGCGATAACACCGAGGTCACCTTCACCGTCGACGGCAAGGGCCGGCCGATCCACGACGACGCCTTCGCCACGATCCGGCCGCGGATCTTCCTCGAGGGCAACTTCTTCATCGAGCTCGACCCCGGCAGCCCCAGCGCGGCGGAGCTGGACAGCGACGCGACGATCCCGATCAGCCGCACCTCGACCGGTGTCCAGCTCGACGAGATCTTGACCGCGCTGCAGGCGCCCGTGCGCGCCGACCTAAGCCGTCTGCTGGGCAGCTTCGGCACCGCGCTGACCCACAAGCCGACCGCCGCCGAAGACGCGACTCAATTGCCCGAGGTGAAAGGCAAGACCGGTGCCGAAGGCCTCAACGGGGCCCTCCTCTACGGCGGCCCGGCCGGTCGCTACAGCGCCCAGGTTACGAACGCCTTCCTCGGCACGAATCCAGGAGATTTGTCCCGGCTGGTCTCAAGCGCAGGCCGCGCCTTTGGCGCCCTCGCCCGGCACGAGGCCGACCTCGAAGGCCTGATCGTCAACTTCGACACCTTCACCGGTGCCCTCGCCGCCCAGTCGACGAACCTCTCGACGACCGTGCAGCGGTTGGCGCCGACGCTGAAGATCGGCCGCAAGTCTCTGGCCAGCCTCAACAGCTCGCTGCCGCCGCTGCGCGCCTGGGCGATCGAGTTCCGCCCCGCCGTCGCCGAGCTTCCTGCATTGATCTCCGCCGCGGAACCGTGGCTTGCTCAGGCACGGCCGCTGCTCTCCGGCAGGGAGGCCGGGGGTGTCGCCAGGCTGCTGCGCGAATCGACCCCGGGCCTGGCCGGCTCGGCGCAGGCGGGTAAGGCGAACACGATTCCCGAGGTCAACCGGATCAGCCTCTGCACCTCGCGGGTGTTCGTACCGACCGGCAACCAGACGATCGAGGACAGCTTCAAAACCGGGCCCAACTACCGTGAGTTCTTCTACTACCTGGCCAACTTCGCCGGCTGGGGCCAGAACTTCGATGGCAACGGTCACTATCTACGGGTCCAGCCTGGCGGCGGCGACACGCTGGTCAAGCAGGAGAACCCGGCTGGCAACCTCCTCACCGACAAGCAGAACTGGACGCACACGGTCGAAGCCCCGATCGGCTTGCAGCCGCGCCCCGGCGGCCGCCCGCCGAAGAAGCCGGAGGTGCGCTGCTCGACCCAGCCGGTGCCCGACGTCAACGGGCCGCTGGGCCAGGTAGCGGCGCCCAACCTGACGGCGGTGAGTGGCCCATGAGCGATCGCGAGCCAAACGTGGGCCGCTGGAAGCATTTCCGCGCCTCGCTCGCGCGCCAGTCGCGCGGCCGCGGCAAAGACACGGTCGCGATCGCCGTCCTCACCGTGGTCGCGATCGTGATGACTCTGTGGATCTTCACCCAGCAGAAAGCCTCGCTGCCGTCCTGGGCGCCGTTCGTCGGCGAAGACTTCGTCGAGCTCTCGGCGGACTTCAGCAACGCGCAGGCGGTCACCCCCGGGCCAGGGACAGGCGGTCGTGATCGCCGGCATCCAGGTCGGCAAGATCTCCTCGGTCGACCTCGAAGACGGCCACGCCGTCGTCGGCATGGACATCGAGCCCAAGTACCTAGAGCTGATCCACCCCAACGCGAACCTGCTGCTGCGGCCGAAAACCAACCTCAACGACATGACGATCGAGATCGACCCGGGAACCGGCAGGCGCCACGTCGAGGCCGGCCACCGCTTCCCGCTCTCGCGCACCGAACCGAGCATCCAGTTCGAAGCTTTCCTCTCCACCCTCGACGCCGACACGCAGCAGTACATCCAGCTGCTCGTCGCCGGTGGCGCCCAGGGCATCGGCGGCCGCGGCCGGCAGCTCTCCGGCGCCTTCCGCCGTCTGCAGCCCTTCGCCCACTACATCGCCGACCTCAACCGCGCCGTCGCCCAGCGCCGCCTGGCGCTGGCCCGGACGATCCACAGCTTCGGCGAGCTGACCGACCGAACTCGGCCGCCGCGACGCCGAGCTCGAACGCTTCGTCAGCGCCTCCAAGGGCGCCCTGGGCAACTTCGCCAACCAGCAGCAGGCGATCCAGGAAACGCTGGTCGAGTTCCCCTCGACTCTCACCGCCCTGCGCTCGGCGCTTGACAGCTCAAATCAGTTCTCGATCGCGGCGCGCCCGGCCCTGCTTGGGCCTGATCCCGCAGGCGCAGGCCTCGGTCCCCGCATTCAAGGCCAACGAGCGCTTCTTCAGGCAGACCACGGCGCCGATCCGCGACCAGATCCGCCCCTTCACCCGCCAGGTCCGTCCCGTGCTCACCCACCTCAACGAAGGGTCGTCGGACCTCGAGACGTCCGTCAGCGGCTTCGGCAACTCGCTCGGCGCCCTCAACAGCTTCCTCAACAGCTCGCCTACAAGCCAAAGGGCAGCCGCGAGAGCTTCCTCTTCTACCTGCCCTGGCTCAACCACAACATCAACGCGAGCTTCAATCTGACCGACGCCGGCGGGCCGATCGGGCGCGGCCTGGTAATGATCACCTGCAACGGGTCCGACCTCGCCTACGGATTGGCGCCGTTGAAGCCGTATCTGCGAACCCTGCTTCAGGGCGCCCGGATTCCGACCCCAACCGAAATTCCCGGCGAACACCCCGTCCGGCCACTGCGAGCGGAACTTCGCGCAAATGAGCAAGCGAGCCCCCAGCACCGCGCAGCTACTTGTCATCGCCGGCTTCGCCCTGTCGTGCTTCGGCATCCTGCTCTTCCTCTGGATCACCTTCGGCGGCCCGACCCCGTTCAAAGCGAAGTCCTATGAGCTCAAGGTTCCCTTCCAGGAGGCGACCCAGCTCGCCCAACAGTCCGACGTGCGCATCTCCGGCGTCTCGGTCGGCAAAGTGCAGACGATCGAGACCTCGCCCGACGGCCAGCAGGCGCTGGCGACGATCAACATCGAAGACAAGTACGCGCCGATTCCCGAAGGGCACGCGGGCGATCCTGCGCACCAAGACGCTGCTGGGCGAGACCTACGTCGAGCTGACTCCCGGCGACGCCGACGGCCCGCAGCTTCCCGACGGCGGCACGCTGGCACGAGCCAACGTCGCCGAATCGGCGCAGCTCGACGAGATCTTCCGCACCTTCGACACCCGCACGCGCGCCGCCTTCCAGGAATGGATGCAGGAAGGCGCCGTCGCGATCGCCGGCCGCGGCCAGTCGTTCTCCAACGCGCTCGGCGAACTCGAGCCCTTCTTCTCCGAGGTCGACGATCTCTTCCGCGTGCTCGACACGCAGCGGCTCGCGGTCGAGCAGCTGTTCCGCAACGGCGCCGTCACCTTCCGCGCCCTGCGCGGACGCGAAGGCGAGCTGGCCGAGCTGATCCGCAACTCCGATGCAGTGTGGAGGACTACCGCCGCGCGCAACCGCGACATCGAAGCCCTGTTCCGCGCCTTCCCGACCTTCGAGGACGAGCAGCGGCTGACCTTCAACCGGCTCAAAGCGTTCGCCCTCAATGCCGACCCGCTTGTTCCGCCAGCTGGTGCCGGCGGCCGAACAGCTCTCGCCGACCCTGATCGCCTTCTCCAATCTCGCCCCGCAGGCGAAGGGATTCTTCGACGGCCTCGAAACCGTCATCGACCGCGCACCGATCCGGCTTCCCTTCGCTGCGCAAATTCCTCCGCGGCGATTTCCCCGTGCTGCTGCGGGCTATCGACCCCTTCCTGCGCAACCTCAACCCGCTCCTTACCGGCCTCGGCCTTTACAAGAACGAGGTGACCGCGCTGATGGGGAACGTTGCGGCGGCCAGCAAAGGCGTCTACCTGCTTCCAAATGGCGAACAGACCCACTTCCTCCGAGCCCAGGGCCCGTTTGGACCCGAATCGCTCGCGACCTACCCCAACCGACTCACCACCAACCGCAACAACGCCTACCGCAGCCGCTGGCCTCGAAGCGACTCGCCAAAGGCCTACTCAGCTTCGACACCCGCCAGTGCAGCTCTGGGCATCACGGCGACGCTCCCCACCGATACCCCGAACGAGCCGAACTTCAACGCGCGTACCGAAAACGACGTCGCCAAAGCAGACCGACTTCTACCTGCGGCTGAAGAAATACGCCTTCGCCGAACAGGACTCCTCAACGACGATCCCCGCCCCGGGCTGCAGCCCACAGGCTGCCTTCGAGCCGATCTACGGCGGCGGTCCAGCGACCACCTACCAGCACACCTTCGAACAAGGCGAATGAAAGAGGGCGTCTAAAGGCGCCCTCTTTCATTCGCTTACAAGTTGAGACGCCGTTCTGTCGCTAGCCCTTTGGCGTGCAGGGCAGCACTAGGCTGCCTTTCAGCACGGTTACAGGAGCGACGTCTGGAACTCGAGCTTCGTTTTTGAAAACCGTCTTTGGTGAGCTCGTCTTGAAGAAGCCATCTGGGCATTTGGCTTCCAAGTAGCCGACTTTCTTGCCTCTGTAGGTATACGTCTTACCAGCTTGAAGCTGAAATCGAGTGCCGATCCGCTGCCGCCGGCGATGGTCGGGATCCGTGCGATCGAGTGCAGTCCACTGCCTTTCCGCGAGATCGTCACGCCGGTGACGATCGCGGCCGGGACCGGCACGGTGATGAAGGTGTGGATCAGCAGCTTCACCTTGCCGCCCTTTTCGCCCCCGTTGAACACCTTCAGGGGGCTTGCGACCTTGATCGGTGGCTGTTCCGGAAAGGCGATCTCGGCATGAGCGTTGCCGGTGCCGAGTTCGGTATCGCCGCAGACTTTCAAGGCCGCTCTGGTGTCGCGGGCCGTGAGCTCGTTCGCTTTGCAGACCGGCAGCCCTTTGACGTTGATCTTGAAATCCTTGTCGACGTCGATGATGGTTTCCCTGAAGGCCGAGGGGTGCGTCCCGTCGTCGGTGGAGATCTTGCCGAAGAGCTCAGCGGTAACCGGCACGTATTTATCTTTCGGCAGCTTGGTGGGAGAGATTCCTCCGCCGATAGTAAGCACGAGATTTCCCGCTTTTATGGTCGTCTGCGATTTCTTGGCGGTCGCAATCGTCGCCACTGCGATCGACAGTAATCCTGCCAGGGCAAGCACCAGCAGCAGATTTCTCCGCATATCCCTCTCCTTGTCCACACACCGGTCCTACTCCGGTTGGAGCAGGCTTAATAAGCCCATCGTACCGTTACCGTACCAGTACAGACCCCCCCTTTGTCAGTCGAACAAGAACTGGCGCACAAAAAAGGGCGGCCTCTCGGCCGCCCCTTTCAACTCGTCTCTCGACGGTGGTCAGATCGCTACTAGCCTTTCGGCGTGCAGGGCACGGCGAGGGCGCCCTTCAGCACGGTCTGCGGAGCGACACCAGGAACCTTGGCTTCGTTCTTGAAGAGAACTTTCGGCGACGTTGGCCTTGAAGACGCCGTCCGGGCATTTGGCTTCGAAGTAGCCGTACTTCTTGCCTTTGTAGGTGTAGGTCTTCCCCAGCTTGAATTTGAAGTCGATCAGCCGAGCCGCTGCCGCCGGCGACGACGGGGACTTTCGAGATCGAGTGAATCCCGGTGCCTTTCCTGCTGATCGTCACGTCGGTGACGATCGCGGCCGGAACCGGCACGGTCAGGAAGACGTGGATCAGCAGCTTCACCTTGCCGCCTTTTTCGCCGCCGTTGAAGACGGTGATTGGGCTCGTGACGAGGATCGGTCTCTGTTCGGGGAACGCGATCTCAACGTGGGCGATGCCGCTACCGAGCGTGGACTCGCCGCAGACTTTCATCGCGGCTTTGGTGTCGCGCGCCGTCAGCTCGCCCGCTTTGCAGGACGGGTAGCCTTTGACGTTGATTTTCACGTCCTTGTCGATGTCGAAGATCGACTTCGCGCAGCGCTGACGGGTGCGTCCCGTCGCTCGTGCTGATTTTGCCGAAGATGTTCGTCGTGACCGGCATGAAATCGTTCTTCGGCATCGCCTTTGGCGAGGTGGTGCCACCGAAGGTGACGATCAGGTTGCCCGCTCGCAGGGTGGTCTGCACCGCGCTGGCGATGGCCGCAACGCCTAGCGACAGCACTCCAGCCAGCGCGAGCGCAAGCATCAAGTTTCTACGCATTCTCTTCTCTCTCCTTTTTTGGCCCTGCCCGTCTGAGCCACGGCCATTGAAAGCCAGTTCATCCCGTGCAGAAGCTACCAGCGCGGGGGTTTGAGTTGCAGTTATCCATGGTCCTCCTGGGACGAGATTCCCGCCCGGACAATGCATAAACCCGCTGCGAGAGCGAAAGAGCGGCCTGGAGTCGCCCAGGCTCAGCTCTCGAGCATCGAGAGGCGGACCCGCTCGCGCTCCTCGGCGGCGCCGTCGGGTCCCAGGAACGGCAGCGTGATCCAGAACATCAGGTCGGGCAGGCGGCTGGGAAGGCGGGCGGAGGCGCCGTGCAGGATCTCGCTGTAGAGCAGCTCGTTGATGCCGCCGGCGAGCGAGAGCGAGGTGATGCCCGGCAGCTCGACCGATGTCTCCGCCCGGCCGGCATCGAGGAACCCGGTGAACTGGCGCAGGGCGGCGTCGCGGCGGGCCAGCGCCTTTGGGCCCGGCGGCGAGCACCTCGACGATCGCGAAGCGCGCCTCGTCGGGATGCTCGGCGAGGTGTTTGAGCAGCTCCGCCAGCCCCGCCGCGACGCGCTCGGCCCAGGGCGCCCCGGGCTTCGACTCGAAGCCACGCGCGGTGTCGCCGAGCAGGTTGCCGAGCAGGACGTCGTAGGCGGCGAGGAAGCAGTCCTCCTTGCTGGCGAAGAGCTCGTAGAAGGTCTTTCGCGATACGCCGGCGACGCCGATCACGTCGACCACGCGCGTCTCCGGATAGCCGCGCTCGGCGACGACCTCGATCATCGCCTGCAGGATTCGCCGCTGCTGGGACTCCGTCACCGCCTCCCGCGGTAGCCCGTGACGGCCCCGGGGCAGCCGCTCATTCAACCTAGCGGTGCGTCTACCGGAAGCCACACCAAGACTTTAGAGCACCTCTGGTTCTCCGCCAATCCAGACGACCTGGTCGCGGCCCGGGCCGACGCCGACCAGGCGGATCGGGACGCCGACGAACTCGGCGATGAAGTCGAGGTAGGCGCGCGCCTGCGGCGGGCAGGTCGGCCTCGTTGCGGCAGCGCGGTGAGGTCCGCGTCGAAGCCCGGCAGCTCCTCGTACTCGGGCTCGGCCGAGTGCAGGATCGACTGGTGGTAGGGGAAGCTGTCGAAGATCGCCCCCTCGCGCGAGCGGTAGCGCACCGCGACCCGCAGCGTGTCGATGCCGCTGAGCACGTCGAGCTTGGTGATCGTCAGCGCGCTCATCCGGTTGAGGCGGACCGCGTAGCGCAGGGCGACCAGGTCCATCCAGCCGCAGCGCCGCTCGCGCCCGGTCGTCGTCCCGTACTCGTGGCCGCGCTCCAGCATGTGGCGGCCGACCTCGTCCTCGAGCTCGGTCGGGAAGGGCCCGGCGCCGACCCGGGTCGCGTAGGCCTTGGCGACGCCCCAGACCTCGTCGATGTCGGTCGGCCCGATCCCCGGCGCCGACGCAGGCGGCGCCGGCGATCGGGTTGGAGGAGGTGACGAAGGGATAGGTGCCGTGGTCGAGGTCGAGCAGGGTCGCCTGGGCGCCCTCGAAGAGGACCGTGCGGCCGTTGTCGAGCGCCTCCCAGCAGAGCCGGGCGGTGTCGGCGATGTGGGGCTCGAGCCGGTGGCCGTAGCCGGCGAACTCCTCGGTCATCGTGTGCAGGTCCAGGCGCGGGTCGGGCGCCTCGGCGACCGACTGGTCGGCTCCCTGGCTGCTGCCCTCGCCTGCCTCCTTGCGCAGTTTGCGGCGCTGCACCGAGAGTTCGCGCAGCGCCTGCTGCTTGGGCTCCAGCGCCGCGCATGATCTTCTTGCGCAGGATCTTCTCGTCGAGCAGGTCCTGGACGCGGATGCCGAGCCGCAGCGCCTTGTCGGCGTAGCAGGGGCCGATGCCGCGCCGCGTCGTGCCGATCGAGAGCTTGCCCAGCTTCACCTCGCCCGCCGTGTCGAGCAGCACGTGGTAGGGCATGATCAGGTGGGCGTTGGCGGAGATCCGCAGGTTGCCGACGTCGATGCCGCGGCGCTTGCAGGCCGTCGATCTCGCCGAGCAGGATGCGCGGGTCGAGGACGACGCCGTTGCCGATCACGCAGAGCTTGTCCGGGTAGAGGATGCCGGAGGGGATCAGGTGGAACTTGAACTCCTCGCCGTCGCGGACGATCGTGTGGCCGGCGTTGTTGCCGCCCTGGAAGCGCACGATCGCGTCAGCGTTCTCGGCGAGCAGGTCGACGACCTTGCCCTTGCCCTCGTCGCCCCACTGGGCGCCGACTATGACCATGCCAGGCATACGGCCGGGATTGTGCCTGGTTCTAGGCGCGCGCAGGCCGCGCGCGCCGTCGGCCGCGTCGGTCCGGGCCGAACAGCGGCAGGGGGTCGCCGCAGATCTCGATCAGGCGGGAGACGGTGCGGGAGCCGATCTGCTCCTCCAGTTGCTCGCGGCCCTTCCTCGACGTCCTCCTCGGCGTTGCTCGTGACCAGCATCGAGCGCTGGTTCTCGTAGCGCTCGTTGACCAGCGCATAGAGCTGCTCGACCACCCAATCGGTGTGCCGCTCGGCGCCGAGGTCGTCGATGTAGAGGAGGTCGACCGAGGTCAGCCGCTTGAAGAAGGCGTCGTAGGCGTCCTCGGATTCGGTCGCCTGGTAGGTCTGGCGGATCTGCGTCAGCAGCTTCGGCGTGAAGTAGATGGCGACGGTCTTGCTCGGCCGCCAGCGCCATCTTCGCGACCAGCATCCCCAGCGTCGTCTTGCCGGTGCCGGTGTCTCCCATCAGCCACATGCCCCTGCCCGCGTCGAGGTTCTCGTCCAGCTCGCTCGACGAACCGCTGCACCGCGTTGACGACGTGGCGGCGTGGACATGTCGCGCGTCATGTCGCTGACCGGCGGGCCGATCGAAGGAGACGCCGCGGTAGCGCGGCGGGATCGCCGAGGCGACGCCGCGGACGCGTCCGCGCTTGAGTCGCTGCTCGCGGCACTCGCAGGGGCGCGCGACGTCCTCGGGGCCGAGGATCCAGCCCGAGCCGTCGCAGACTCCCAGCGGGCAGGCCTGCTCGGCGAAGGGTTCGCTGCGTGGTCGCGCAGCCATCAGAACTCAGGCCCCGCGCTTGCCGCGTCCTCGAGCGGCGGCCCTTCTCCCGCCGGCTGCTCGACCGGCTGCTCCTGGCCGGAGAAGTCGGCGAATTTGGGGAAGCGGTCGAGGAAGACGAGCTTCGGCGAGCCGATCGGCCCGTTCCTATGCTTGGCGATGATCACGTCGGCCAGGCCGTCCGGCTCGTCTTCGGGATCGCGGTAGTAGTCCTCGCGGTAGAGGAAGGCGACGACGTCGGCGTCCTGCTCGATCGAGCCCGACTCTCTCAGGTCGGACAGCATCGGCTTCGGCGGGTGGCGCTGCTCGGGGGCGCGGGAGAGCTGGGAGATCGCCAGCACCGGCACCTCCAGCTCGCGGGCGAGGATCTTCAGTCCGCGGCTCATCTGGCCGACCTGCTCGACCCGGTTGGCGCGCGGATCGTCGGCGCGCATCAGCTGCAGGTAGTCGACGATGACCAGGCCGAGGCCCGCCCTGGTCCTGCGTCTGCGCGTGCAGGCGCCGCGCCTTGGCGCGCAGGTCGAGCAGGCCGAGGTCGGAGGAGTCGTCGAACCAGAGCGGCGCCTCCTCCAGCTCGTTGCAGGCGCGGACCACCTTCGGCCAGTCCTTCTGGGCGACCTGGCCCTTGCGCAGCTTGTCGCCCGAGATCCGCGCCCGGCAGGCGATGAAGCGCTGCGCCAGCTCCACCTCCGACATCTCGAGCGAGAAGAAGGCGACCGGCAGCCCCCGTTTCACCGCCACGTTCTCGGCGATGTTGGCGACGATCGCGCTCTTGCCCATCGCCGGCCGGGCGGCGACGATGATCAGGTTGCCGGGCTGGAAGCCGCCGGTGATCGCGTCGATGTCGCGGAAGCCGGAGGGCGTGCCGGTCATCTCGGTCTCGCCGGTGGAGAGCTTCTCCAGCCGGTCGACCTCGTCGTGGAGGATCTCGGAGAGCAGGCGGAAGTCGCTCGCCTGCTCTTTGTGGGCGACGTCGAAGAGCAGCTTCTCGGCCCGCTCGGAGAGCTCGCGCGGTTCGCCGTCGCGCTCGTGGACCCAGCCCTGGATCTCCTGTCCGGCGCCGAGCAGGCGGCGCAGCAGCGAGTTCTGCTGGACGATCTCGGCGTAGTGCTTGGCGTTGCCGGCGGCCGGGACCTTGGCGGCCAGCTCGGAGACGTAGTGCTTGCCGCCCGCCGCGTCGATCTCGTTGCGCTGGACCAGCGCCTCGGTGACGCTGAGCTCGTCGACCGGCTTGGAGGCGGCGTAGAGGTCGTGGACGCGCGGAAGATCGCCGCGTGCTTCTCGAGGTAGAAGTCCTCGGCGTTCAGCTTCACCTCGTCGATGACCCGGCTCAGCGTCGGCTCGGCGACCAGCATCGCCCCCAGCACCGATTCCTCGGCCTCGATGTTCTGGGGCGGGACGTGGGTTGCGGGCGGCTGCGGCATCGAGACCTAGTTAAGGGAAGGCGGCGGCGGATTCACCGCGCCTCGCTAGCAAACCAGAGCGCTAGCTTTGGCAGGGAGGCGCGGCTGCAAATACGGCGAGAATCTTCCGCGACATGAGCTGTTACAGAAGATTTTGCTTTCGCGCGCGTCTCGCGACGCCGAAACGTTTACGGTGCAATCATGGAGGCGATGAGACAGAGCTGGACCGACGACCGCCTGGACGACCTCAACGGCAAGGTCGACTCTCTGCGGCTGGAGATGAAGACGGAGTTCAAAGCGGTCCGCGGCGAGATGAAGGAAGAATTCGTGGCGGTCCGCGGCGAGATGAAAGCGCGCTTCGACAGGGTCGATGAGCGCTTCAACAAGCTGGACGAGCGCATCGACACGCGCTTCGACAAGGCTGACGAGCGCTTCGAAAGCGCGCTGCGAAGAATCGACGAGCGCTTCGAAGCCGTGGACGTCCGCCTGATCCAGATCTATCGGACGATGGTCGTGTTCTGCGGCACTGCCATGGCCGCGCTGATTGGTCTCATCGCCGCCCAGATCTAGGTATCGGCCGGCGGGATCTCCCCCGCCGCCTCCTGTCGGCGCTCGCCGCGGCGCAGCATGCGCTGGGTGAGGATCGCGATGCTGAGGATCGCCGTGGCGCCGAGGCTGAGCTGGACGCTGAGCAGGCCCTCGCGGGTCCAGTAGACGTCGCGCAGGTCGAGCAGCAGCGCCGCCTCGTCGAAGGTGAGGCCCATGCCGGCGCCCATCGGGATCGCGAGGCGATCCTCGAGCGCGTCGTTGTCGGTCAGCAGGGCAGCGGTCCCGGAGGCGAAGGCGAGCAGGATGCCGGGGACGAAGTGGTGGATGTGGCGGCCGCCGACTTTGACGTTTTCGAAGGGCCACCACCTATCGCGGATGCCCCAGGTCGAAACCCGGACGAGGGCGAAGGCGCCGAGGAAGCCCGCCAGCAGGTTGAACAGCACCGTCTCGCTGCGCGGCGTCGCGGCGTAGCCGCTGACCGCGACGCCGACCGTGTCGAGCGCTGCCGCCGGCGCCGCTTCGACCAGCGCCTCGCCGTCGCTGGGATCGTGAGCACGGCGCTGCAGCAACCGGCCGTACTGGCCCACCAATACCGCTCCGACGCCACCCAGGGCGACCGCGGCCAGCCCCACCGTCGCTCGCTCGGATCGGGCCCAGCCGAACCGCGTTCGCGCCTTGGCGCGGCGGGTCAGACGAGTTGGAAGGCGGCGTGAGGGCACTCGGCGGAGCCTAGCGCCGGCGAAGGAGGGGCTTTAGCTCTCCTCGGCGACGATCGTCTTCACCGAGGCGGTGGTGCCGTCGGCGAGCTCGATCTCGACCATGTGGGTGCCGATCTCGCGGATCGGCTGCTCGAGGCGGACCTTGCGGCGGTCGATGCGCAGGTCCCTTGCCTCCCGGATCGCATCGACGATCTCCTTGGCGCCAACCGAGCCGAACAGTTTGCCGCCGTCATCAGCGCGCTGATGGATCGTCAGCACGGTCTTGGAGAGCAGCGAAGCCGCCTGCTCTTCGCGCTCGGCCCGCAGCTTCTCGGCCTTTTCCGCCGCCGCCTGCCGCTGCTGTGCCTGCTCGAGGGCGCCGGGCGTGGCCGGGGCTGCGAGCTTGCGCGGGATCAGGTAGTTGCGCAGGTAGCCAGGGGCGACGTCTACCGGTTCACCGCGCTGTCCGAGGCTCTCGACGTCCTCGAGGAGGATCGCCTGCGCCATCAACGCTCTCCGACGTAGGGCAGCAGGGCGATCTCACGCGCCCGCTTCACTGCCACCGAGAGCTGCCGCTGGTGCTTGCGCGAGAGCCCGGTTACGCGACGACCCCGCGTCTTTCCCTTGTCGGAAAGGAAGCGACGGAGGAGGTTGAGGTCCTTGTAGTCGACCGCCTCAGAGTTGATCCGCGTGTATTTACGCGGACGGACACGATCGGCCCCACGCCGTCCGCGGCGGGGTGCGTCGTTTCCGTTCTCTCTAGGTCTGGCCATAAGCGGCCCGGGATGCTACAGACCCCGGGCCGAAAACGGCCAGGCCCCTCGGGATCCCTAGAAGGGGATGTCGTCGTCCCCGCCGCTTGCTCCGCCAGCGCCCGCCGGGGCGGCGTCGTAGTCGGAGGTGTCGGTGGGGGTATCGCTTTGGGGGGTGAAGCCATTGCCGTTACCGCCGCCATTGCCGCCACCCCCGTCGCGCGAGCCGAGGAACTGAACCGAGTTGGCGATGATCTGCACCGCCTGGCGTTTGCCGCCGCCGTCTTTGGCCTCCCACTCGCGCCAGTCGAGGCGACCTTCGATCGCCACCGGGCGGCCCTTGGCGAGATAGTTGGCACAGTTCTCGCCCTGCGCCCCCCAGACGGTCACGTTGAAATAGTTGGGCTTGTCGACCCATTCGCCGGTCGCGCCGTCCTTGCGGCGGCTGTTTACCGCCACGCGCAGCTCGCAGACCGCCGTTCCGCCGCCCGTGTGGCGCAGTTCGGGGTCTTGGGTCAGATTCCCGGTGATGACCACCACGTTGATGTTCGAAGCCGCCACGGCTCTCACTCCTCAAGATCGTTTATTGAGACTCCAGTCTAAGAGCGCGGGCGGCGCGACTCTCCCCCCGGAAGCCGGAAATCGCGCGAAAAAGGCTGCTAGGCGGGAGTGTCGCCGGGCTCGCCCTCGGCAGGGGCCTCGGCGGCCTCCTGCTCGGCGGCGGGCTCAGCGGTCTCGTCGGCAGCCGAGCTCAGCACCCTCGGTGGCTGGCTCAGGCGCCTCCGCCGCGGGCTCTGCCTCGGCGGACTCGGCGACGCGGTGGAGCAGCTGCTGGGCGCCTCGGCAGCAGCGGCCTCGGGCGCGGCCTCGACGGGCGCCGCTTGCGGAGCTTCGGGCGCCGACGGGCGCTCGCGAGAGGCTCCCGGGCCGGGAGCGCTGGTCGCCGGCGGTGCGATCACGGGGGTGTCGGCGTCGACTTTGAAGACGCGGAAGCGCAGCACGCCGTCGGCGATCTTCAGGTTGTGGTCGAGTTGCTCGAGCAGCTCGGTCGGCGCCTCGAAGCGGAACCAGCGGTAGTCGGCCTCGGTGCGCTGGTCGATCTCGTAGGCCATCTTGCGAAGACCCCAGGTGTTCTCGTGCTTCAGCGTCCCCGTGGCCTCGATCTGACCCTTCACCTCGTTGGCGACAGCGTCGCGGGCCGGGGCGTCCTGCCCCGGGTCCAGCATCAAGACCAGCTCGTATTCGCGTGGCGCTGCCAAAACGGCGTCGGACTATAGCCAGGTCGCTAGTGAGGAGCGAACTCGCTCGAGCCGTCGTCGGGTGGTGGCGGAGCTACGGGAGCAGGTTCTGGGGCTGGAACAGGTGGCGGTGGGGCCGGTTCTGGTGGTGGGACGGGAGGGACGATGGCTGTGGCGGGCGGGTCCTGTCGCCGGGTGGGGGTACCCGGCTTGGGCTTCGCTCTTCTTCGGGGAAAGGGATGGCTTCCCATGGCGGGCTCGGCGCTTCCCCTCAGAAGACTCCGCCCTGCCCCGTCCACCCCCACCCGACACCACCCGCCCGAGGAGGGCTTTGTGCCTTCGTCGCTCCAGCGCCCGCGCCCGTCCGTGATCCCGTTCCGGTCGAGCATCAGCTGCAGGGGCTTCGGGCGCCGCCACCCGAGGAAGGCCTACGTCAGCTGGTAAGGGTTGGGGCGCCGGCGGCTCTAGGAGAGCTGGAACCAGCTTCAAGACGAGGGCGGCAGCACCGAGAATGGCAGCGACCTTCCTCGCAGCTTCCATTGGATTCGCAGTCGCACGAAGCTCTAAGCGCACAGCGACGAAGCTTCGTCCCCCCATCCCGTCCCTCTAAGCAACCGCCTCGCGAAGCTCGGCGATGTCCCGCAACTGCTCATCGACCCAATCCCCCGGATTGCGCGAGTAGATGATCTCCTTCAGGTGCTGGGCCCGCAGCTTGCGCTCCTCGGGCTCCATCGTCAGCGCCCGGTGGATCGCGTCGGATTGCTCTTGGATGTCGAACGGGTTGACCGTGAGCACGCAGTCGGCGAGCTCCTCGTGGGAGCCGGTGTTCTCGGAGAGCATCAGGACGCCGTCGCGGGTATTGACCGCCGGCGCCTCCTTGGCGACCAGGTTCATCCCGTCGAAGATCGAGTTGACCATCAGCAGGTCGAATTGTTTGTAGCGGGCGACCGCCTCGGGGAAGTTCTCGTAGATGTTGAGGTTGATCGGCATCCAGTCGGTGGTGCCGTGACGGTGGTTGACGACCGCGACCAGCGCCTCGATTTTCTCCAGATACTCGGCGTACTCGGGCACGTCCTGGCGCGATGGCTGCAGGTGTGCGATGAAGGTCACCTTCTCGAGGAACTCCGGGTGTTGGGTGAGGAAGGTGTCGAAGGCGGTGAAGCCGCGCAGCACGTTCTTGGAGAGGTCGGCGCGGTCGACGCGAATGATCAGGTGCTCGCGGCGGCGCTCCAGCACCTCGCGCTCGTACTGGGCGACCTCGGATGACTCCGCCGCCCGCCGCAGCCGCTCGGCGTCGATCGAGAGCGGGTAGGCACGGGCGCGGGTCTCGCCGCCCGCGTGGCGCACCAGGCAGCTGTCGTAGTCGACGTCGACCTCGAGCAGTTCGTCGCAGCAACGGATGAAGTTGATGCAGTAGGCGTGGGTGTGGAAGCCGATGATGTCGTTGGCGAGCATGCCGCGGAAGATCTCCTCGCGGATGCGCCCGGGCAGGATCCGCCAGCTGTCGGGCTGCGACCAGGGAATGTGGACGAAGTGGTGCAGGAAGGCGTCGGGTCGCTCGGCGCGGATCATCCCCGGGGCGGTGTAGAGGTGGTAGTCGTGGAGCATCACCAGGGGCCGCTTGCGGCCCTCTATCTGGCCGAGGACGGCGCGGGCGATGTCGCTGTTGACCGCCTGGTAGCCGTAGTCCCAGGCGTCGAGCTCCTCCTGGCGGATGTCGGGGGCGTTGGAGAGGTCCCAGAGGTAATGCTGGATGAACCAGAGGATCGGGTTGGCGATCACGTTGTAGAAGCCGTCGTAGGCATTGGCGTCGCTGCCGACCAGCAGGACGCGGTAGTCGATGCCGTCGATCGACAGCTCGGCAGGGCCGCCCCGCTCCTCGGAGACCGCAACGTCCTCATCGGTCATCGCCGAGGCGATCCAAAGCGCCTCCCGATGGGAGACCAGGCCAGAAAGCGCGGTCACCAGCCCGCCGCCACCGCGGCGCACCGTGCGCTCGCCGTTCTCGTCGCGCTCGAACTGGGCCGGCCCGCGGTTGGAGACGATGATCAGCGGATCGGTGGAGTCGGCCATCGGCTCCCCAGCCTACCCCGAGCGCTGGAGAGCTATGCCTGGGGATCTATTGGTCGAGCTCGGTCAGCAGCTGCAGCCAGTCGCGCAGCAGCCGTGGCGAGAGGAACTCGCGCCGGGCGTGTTCCTTACCCGCTTTGCCCAGTTGCTTGCCCAGCTCCGGGTCGGCGAGGATCTCGATGCAGCGCTGCGCGCACTCGCTCGGCGAGTCGACCAGGTAACCACTGACGCCATTCTCGATCTGCAGCGGGATGCCCCCGACGTTGCCGGCCACGGTCGGTCGGCCCTTCCAGAGCGCCTCGGTGACGGTCAGGCCGAAGCCCTCGCGAATCGACTTCTGCAGGCAGACGTCTGACTGCGACTGGAAGGCGTTGACCTCGATCGCACCGACGTTGTTGAGGTTGTTGAGGATCTTGATGTCCTCGTCGCCGTCCGCGTATTCGACCGTCTGTTGGAAGAAGTCCCAGCCCTCGGGGTCGTCGGTGGCCATCGAGCCGACCAGCGCCAGCTGCACCTCGGGCATCTCCGCGGTCACGTCGCGGTAGGCGTCGATGACGCCGATCGGGTCCTTCCACGGGTCAAAGCGCGAGACCTGGGTGATCAATGGCCGGTCGACGTCGATCCCGAACTGGTGGCAGACGAAGGCGGCGTCATCGGGGGAGAAGGCCATGTTCTTCGGCGAGAGCGGATCGATCGCCGGCGGGATGATGCGGACGCCGTCATGGCCGTCTAGCCCGTTGGGCACATAGGTCGGCAGGTGCCACACGGTCGCGTCGTACTCCGCGATCAACGGCTGCAGGCGGGCGATTGGAGCGGGGTTGGGCTCGGAGAGGTCGATGTGGCAGCGCCAGACCCAGTTGCGGCTCTTCTCCTGGGCGCCGCGGCGCAGCCCGATCGGCTGCGGGTCGTGGACGATGATCGTGTCCCACTCGCCTTTGAGGCCCTCGGCGTTGATCTCGTTGATCTCGTCGAACACGGCCCACTGCTCGTCGCTAAGCGTCTCCTCCGCCCCCTGCAGCGAGTTGTGCAGGAGCTTGGTCGCATTGAAGAACTCTTCTTTCCCGAAGATCACGTGCCAGTGGGCGTCGATGCCAGCGTCGCGCATCAGCGGAACGATCGTGTAGAGAATCTCCGAGACGCCGCCGCCGAATGCGGTGGCGCTGACGTGCAGAACCCGCTGTCCCTCGAGCGGCTTGGCCAGCTCGCGAATGCGCTCGCTCAGCTCCTTGCCGGCGATGTGGGTGTAATCGGAGAGGGCCTTTTGGCCGAGGCTGACTTCCTGAAGCATCGGCGATTTCTACAGGCATCGCCGGTTGGACGACTGGCAGCCTGTTCAGCCGCCCGCTTCGGCGACGGGGCGCTTGCCCAGAGTCACCTCGACTTCTCCGCGATCTCCGTTCGCATGAAGAACATCGAGCGTCACTTTCTCGCCGGGCTGGAAGAGGGAGATATAGCTGGCGAGGTCATCTGGCTGCACCACCTCATGACCATTGACGGCGACGATCGTGTCGCCCCCCGTCTGGTAGGGAACTCCTTGGAAACGGAGGTTCTCATCGCCGCCCTCGAGCCCCGCATCGTCAGCCGGCCCGTCCGGCACCACTTCCGCCACCAGACCACCGTGGTCGACGTCAATGCCGAGCTTGGCGGCGAGCTGCGGGTAGAGCGTTTGGCTGGAGACTCCGATGTAGGCGTAATCGACGCTGCCCTTCTTCTCGAGCTGAGCGAGGGAGCGCTTTATGGCTGAGATCGGCACCGCGAAGCCAACTCCGTCGTTGGCGCCGGAGTTGGTCTCAATTTGCTGGTTGATGCCGATGACGCGGGCGTCGGCATCGAGCAGCGGCCCGCCGGAGTTGCCCGGGTTGATCGAGGCGTCGGTCTGGATCGCGCCCTCGATCTGGAACTGGGTCAGCGAGCCGACCGAACGGTCGGTCGCCGAGACCACGCCGATCGAGAGCGACTGCTGCTCGCCGAACGGACTGCCGATAGCGGCGACCGGCTGGCCGACCACGAGCTCGGCGTCGTCGCCGAGCTCAAGCGGATGAAGGTCGAAGCCGTCGGGCTTCATCTTCAGCAGGGCGACGTCGGCGAAGGGGTCGAAGCCGACGATCATCGCCGGCACGACGTTGCGGTCGGGGAACTCGATGAAGACAGCCTTCGCCTCCTTGCGGTCGTCTCCCTCGCCGTCGGTGACGACGTGGGCATTGGTGACGATTCGCCCATCGGTATCGAGCACGAAGCCCGAACCTTCGGCGGCGCCCCGGTCGAAGATCGAGCGGATCGTGACCACGCCGGGAGAGGCCTCGCGGTAGACCTCCGCCGCGTCGAACTCCCCGTCGCTGGCGGTCTGAACGACAACCTGGGTGGTCGTCCTGGTAGCACCAGTCGAACCGGCGCCGGAGCTCTCCTCGCCCTGATCACCACAGCCGACGAGCAGCGCCGCGGCAAGCAGCGCGAGCAGCGCCGCGAGCGTGCTTGCCCGTCTGCTCACGCGGGCGCCTTGACGGGATCGGCGCCGACTGAGGCCAGCGCCCCCGGGGGGGCCGTCGGCAGGTCGAGGGTGAAGGCGGTGAAACGGCGGCTCGAGGAGATCGCGATGTGGCCATCCATGCGCTGGGCCAGCTCGCGGGCGATCGCCAGGCCGAGGCCCGAGCCCCCCGCCGAATCGGCGGTGAAGAAGCGCTCGAATATGCGCTTCTGTACGCGCTGTGGGATGCCGGTGCCGTCATCGGAGACGGTCAGCTCGGCCCGCTGATTGACGGAGTAGATGGTCACGGTGACGCTGGTGCCCTCCGGCGTGTGGGTGAGAGCGTTGTCAAGCAGGATACGGATGATCTGCCGCACCCGGTCGGGGTCGGCGACCGCGATCACCGGCCGGTCCGGGGCGCGCAGCTCCAAGCGCGAGCCACGCAGGTCGGCGCGGGCGCCGAACTCGCGCGCCACATCACGCGCCAGGGAGCTGAGGTCGAAGTTGCGAATCTCCATCACGATGCCTCCGGCGTCGAGCTGGGAGAGGTTCAGGAGGTCGGCGGTGAGCTTGGTCAGGCGCTCGATCTGCTGGCGCATCGTGCGCACGAACTCGGCTCGCTCCTCGGGGCTGGGGTCCTCCTCGTCGAGCAGTTCGACGAAGCCGCCGAGGCTGAAGATCGGAGTGCGCAGCTCATGCGAGGCGTTGGCGATGAACTGCTTGCGGGCACTGTCGAGCTCGGCGAGGCGTCGCTGCATCTCGTTGAAGGTGCGGGCAAGCTGCCCCAGCTGGCCGGAGGAGTCGACCGGGATGCGGGCGGCGAAGTCGCCGTCGGCGACCGCACGCGCCGCGTCCTCGATCCGTTTGACCCGCTGCGACACCGCCTGGGCGGAGTAGAAGCCGACGCACAGCGCCAATAGAAGGGCGATCAGAGCGCCGAACAGGATTGGTCCCGCCGCTTCGCTATGGCCGCCGATGACGACGACCCATATATAGATGACGGCCGACGTCCCGGCGCCGATCGACAACGCCGTCGTCGTGATCCGGCTGCCGAGCGGGGTGAGACGCAGGCGCCTCATTCCCGGAAGCGGTAGCCGACGCCTCGCACGGTGAACAGGTACTCGGGTTGCTTGGGGTCCGACTCGATCTTTTCGCGCAGGTGGCGAATGTGGACGTCGACCGTGCGCGGATCGCGGTAGTCGGAATCCCCCCAGACGTGCTCGAGCAAGGTCTCCCGGCTCAGCACCTTGCCCGGTGAGCGGGCGAGGGCGGTGAGGATCTCGAACTCGACGTAGGTGGCGGCGACCTCGTCGCCGCCGAGGGTCACCGAGCGGCGGGCTGGATCGATCTTCAGCTCGGCATGCTCGATCGGCTCCTCCTCGGGGGGATCGGCGACCATCCGCGAGCGCCGCAGCGCCGCCTTGACGCGGCTGCGGAACTCGCGCATCGAGAAGGGCTTGGTGATGTAGTCGTCGGCGCCAACCTCGAGCCCAGCCACCTTGTCGGTCTCTGAGCCTTTGGCGGTCAGCATGATGATTGGCACCTGGCTTTGGCGGCGCATCTGGCGGCAGACTTCGACCCCGTCGAGCTTGGGCAGCATCAGGTCGAGGACAACGAGGTCGAAGCGGGCCTCGGTGAAGCGTTCCAGCGCTTCGCGCCCGTCCAGCGCCGAGGTGACGTGGTAGCCGTCCTTGCGCAGCGGGTAGCTGAGCAAAGTCTGTACTGACTGCTCGTCGTCGACCAGCAGTATCCGCGTAGACCCGTTTGGCATAAACACAAGAGTAATCCCGGCGCGTCATCGGTAGCCGTGGACGTATGTGCGAGTACCAAGAACTAAGGTTCCCGAGCCGGAGGCCGATATGAGGAAAAGTCATGCAGCAGCGACAGCTCAAGAGCCTGGTCGAGAGCGGTAACTACCAGCCCGTGCCATTGCTGATTGCAGAGGCGATGTTGCGTCGTCGCGGCGTACGGACCTTGCTGACCGGCGCCGCCGTCAGCTCAGCTGATCGAAGCCAGTCGCCGCAAGCAGCCCGCCGCCAGGCAGCCTGATCTCGACCCCTTCTCCGGCGCCCACAGCGCCGATTCGAGTTAGGCCGCCATGCTCGGCCATGGCGCTGGTGGCGGTTGCGAGCTTCTCCGCAGGTAGCGCGGCGAGCAGCTCGTAGTCTTCGCCGCCGGAGACGGCGAGCTCGAGTGGCTCGCGACCGGCGGCACGTGCCACGTCGGCGACGCCCGCGGCTAGGGGCAGCGCCGCGGCATCGATCCCCAAAGACACGCCGCTCGCCTCGGCCAGATGGCGGGCGTCGCCGCCGAGCCCGTCGCTGAGGTCGATCATCGCCGTCGCGCCTGCCTCGGCCAGAGCGCGGCCCGCCTCGAGGCGCGGCTGGGGCTCGAGCTGCCGGGCGACCAGCGCCCCGGACGTGCCGCTAGTTGAGTACCCATATGGGCCGCTAATCAGCGGCACGTCCGATTTGGCTTCGTGCTCGAGGAGCAGCAGGCCGGCGGCTGCGCCGCCGAGCTCCCCGGTCACCACCAGGATGTCGCCGGGGCGTGCCCCAGCTCGCGTTACGAAGTCCTCCGGCCGTTCCGCGTGGCCGACCACGGTCACTGCCAGGGTCAGAGCCGGCGCTCGCGTCACGTCTCCCCCGGCGATTGCCGTGCCGGTCTCCGCCGCAACCCTCTCGATCCCGCCAAGGAGCTCCAGGCAGCCGCCCTCGTCGAGATCGGCGGGAATCCCTAAGACGACGTATGCCTCTCCCGCTTCGGCACCCATTGCGGCCAGGTCGGAGAGGGCGACGGCGAGGGCCTTGGCGCCGATCTGCTCCAGGCTGCTCGACTGGCGCCGGAAGTGGACCCCCTCGACCAGGGCGTCGACTGAGGTCGCGGTGGCTCCGCCGGGGACGGTGACCGCCGCGTCGTCGCCGCTACCGAGCCGCAGCTGCGGCTCGGGCTCGGCCAGCCGCTCCCGTATGCGAGCCAATAGCTCGAACTCGCCCATGCCTTCATTCTCCCCGCTGCGGGTAGCGATTGGCAGCCCCCGATCTCACTAAGGTGCGGCAGACGTGGCAGAGGACCAACCACTCCTACACAAGATCGGCGCTGCAGGCGCAAGTTTTGGCACGAAGCCGCCGCGCAGCAAGCGTGTTCGCCTCGCAATCCAGCTCGGGATAGCGATTGTCGTCTTTGGCTTCCTCGTCCTCACCGTCATCAACCAGTGGGCGGAGATCAAGGACAAGGGAGTCCATTTCCATGTCCTCTGGCTGATCCCGGCCTTCGCCCTCCTGCCGCTGTTCTACGCGCTCAGCGCGCTCGGCTGGGACCTGATCCTGCGCTTCCTCGGTCACCGCATCGGGCACGGGCGAGCCCAGGTCGCTTGGGGGCAGCCGTTGCTCGCCCGCTACGTGCCCGGCAGCGTGCTCTACGTGCTCGGGCGGGTCCTGCTCTCGGAGCGGGCAGGTGTGCAGCGGCGTGTGACGATCGCCAGCATCGTCTACGAGCAGGCGATCTCCGCCACCTCGGCGATCGTCTTTGCCGCCTACTTCCTGATCAGCCACCCTGACCTACAAGGCCAGCCGCTGCGCTGGGTGGTCCTTCTGCTGATTCCGCTTGCGCTAGCCATCCTGCAGCCGCGCGTCTTCGGGCCGCTCGCCAACCGGGTCCTGCGCGCCTTCGGCCGCGAGCCACTGCCCGCGGTGATGCCGATGCGCGGCGTGATCACGATGACGCTCTACTACCTCTCCGTATGGGGCGTCGTTGCGCTCGGGATGTACTGCGTGGCCCGCTCGGTGACGAGCATTCCGCTCACCTTCAGCGAGGTGCTCACGGTGGGCTCGGCGCAGGCCGTCGGTTACGTGGCGGCGCTCGTCACCCTCGTCGCCCCGGCCGGGCTCGGTATCCGCGACGCCGCGTTTGCCTGGGCGGTGAAGGGCGCCGTGCCGGACAACAGCTTTGCCATTGGGTCGCTGATCGCGATTGCCGTGCGCGGCGTGCTGACGGTGGTCGAGCTGCTCTACGTCGGCCTGGTCACGGCTTTGGGCAGGCGCGAGGGGTGGTCGATTCCTACCGGCATCGTGCATGCGTCGCCGGAGGAGGAAGAAGCCGAGTCAGGTGAGGAGGATCTGGGTATCTCCCGCCCCGACTCGCGACCGGCTGCGAATCGCGGTTAAGGCTCATTTGCCGCAGGGCCGGCCGCTCTGAGTATCCGCCGGTTCGGGAGACACCCAGATCCTCCTCATCGAAGCGCTACAGCGGCATCCGGGCGGGGAGCTGGTACGCGGTCAGGGCCAAGACCAAAAGCTGAAGAAATCGGTCTCTCGAAAGAGCTACCAAGGGCAAGGTCCAGATCAGGTACCAGGGTAGGAGCCAGGCGGTGGCCAGGAGGAGGGCGAAGGAGGCCCAGGCGGCGCAGCGCAGCCAGTCGGCGCCGCGCCAGGTTCTGAGCAGCAGATAGACGAAGGCGACGGCGCAGAGGGCCAGGGCTGTGGCGCGGACTGCGGTTGGGTCGAGGCCGGTGATGCGGGCGAAGGTGATGGGGACGCTCATGTGGCTGGTGCGGTTCTGGTTCTCGCCGGCCAGCCCGACTGCGTCGAGCCAGTTCCAGCCGAAGGCGGCGCAGGCGGCGACGCCGATCGCGAGCGTTGCCATGCCGGCGCCGGCAAGCGTTCGTCCCGCTGGCCAGAATGGAGCTTTGTGTCCCCTAGGGGGGCCAAAAGGTTCCATTCTGGCCGCGCTCAAGAGGGCGAAGGGGGCAGCAAGAGCCGCAGGAGCCTTGATCGCGAAGGCGGCGACGAAGGCGGCGCCGGCCGTTGCCTCGCGGGCGGAGAGCATCGCGGCGATGCCGATCGTGGCCGCCAGGATCGCCAGGCCGTCGTTGTGGGCGCCGCCGACGACGTGGATCAGGACCAGCGGGTTGAGGGCGACGAAGGCGGCGGCTGCGAGGGGCGAGACGCCACGGCTGGGCGCGATGCGGGCGACGAGTAGCGCGATCGCTAGGACGGAGAACGCCGCGACGGCCTTGAGGCTCGCGACGGCCAGCCAAACGGGCAGCCAGGCCAGGGGGTAGGTGATCAGCGTGAAGAGCGGCCCGTAGGCGCTGGTCGCGTCGATCCAGGTGACCTCGGCGTAGGCCGGGTCGAAGGGCGCTGCTGCCGGCGGGTAGACATAGGGGTCGAGGCCGTGGGCCACCCCGAGCCGGGCGTAGTCGACGTAGCTGTAGACGTCGTGGGAGAGGAGGACGGGGACGAGGGCGAAGCCGGTGACCAGGACAACCATCGCGCCCCAGACGAGTCGGGAATCGATCGAGACTGCATCTACGTCCGCATAGCGACGGTGATTGCAGTCTGCGTGCGTGGTTCAATTTCCGGCCGTGGCGCCTCCGTCCACGTCAGCACCTCCGCTGGTGTCGTATGCCGGTGGGGGTGGCGGGACCGGCGTCGGTTCCTGGCCGGCGCCGGGGGCGTAGGCATCAGGGTCATAGCCGCCGGTCGCCTCCTTGCCCAATCGCTCCGCTTCGCTTTCGCCTTCACCGTCTTCAGCTTCGAAATCGGAGTCGGGACCGCCACTGCTTGGGGCCGCTGCGGTGAACGAGCCGTAGTACGGGGCCCAGCTGACCGGCTCCTTCGGCTCGTCGAATTCCTCGCAGGGGACTTCGGCGTTGGCGTAGAGCGAGTGCCAGATATCCGCCGGGAAGGTGCCGCCGAAGACGGTCGTGCCGTGGACGCTGGTCATTTCGATCTCGTTGGATTCCGGGTAGCCGACCCAGACCGCCGTCGCCAGGTTGGGCTGGAAGCCGGCGAACCAGGCGTCGGTGTAGTTGTCGGTCGTCCCGGTCTTGCCGCCTTGGCCCGGGCAGCCGGTGTAGGCGGCGGTGCCGGTGCCTTCGGTGATGTTGTCGTGCAGGAGGCGCCAGACCTCGTAAGCGACCGCTTCGGGCACGACCCGCCGCGGCTGGGGCTTCTCCGGCTCCTCGACGCGGCCGCTGGGGAAGACCACTCGCTCGATCGCGATCGGGTTGCGGTGGATGCCGCCGGCCGCGAGCGTCGCGTAGGCGTCGGCCATCTCCAGCGGCGAGACCCCGATCCGCAGGCCGCCGATCCCCTCCGCCGGGATGCCGTCGAGCGGGCTTTCGATCCCCATCGACTTCGCCGTCGCCTTCACCTGCCGCGGTCCGACATCGAGGTCGAGCTGGGCGAAGACGGTGTTGTCGGAGGCGACCGTCGCCTGCTGCAGGTTGACCCTGCCGAGGTAGCCCTCGTCCGCGGTGGCCACCTCCCAGTGGCCCCACTCCGGCAGGTCGAGGTCGAGCGGCTTCGACGTGTAATAAGTCGAGTAGGGATCGATCCCCTGCTTGATCGCCGTGGTCAGGACGAAGGTCTTAAAGGTCGAGCCTGGCTGGCGGTGGCCCTGGGCAGCGAGGTTGAACTTGCTCTGCCCGTAGTAGGAGCTGGAGACCATCGCCTCGATGTGGCCGTTGCGGGGGTCGACGGAGACCAGGGCCGAGGCGGGGTCTTCGGAGTAGGGGAGGGCGGAGCGCATCCCTTCCAGCCCGACATCCTGCAGCCGGGGATCGATCGTCGTGTGGACCTCGAGGCCGCCTTTGCGGACCGCCTCGACCCCATAGGCCTGGATCAGCTTGTCTTCGACGTAGTCGAAGAAGTAGGGATCGCGCTTGTCGAAATAGCCCTCGTTGAGGTTGAGGCCGAGGCCGCGTTGCCGGGCCTGCTGGGCCCGCTGGGGCGAGGTATAGCCGAGGCTGGCCATCTTGGCGAGGACGGCGTTGCGCCTGGCGAGCGCCGCCTTCGGGTGGAGCACCGGGTTGTATTCGGAGGGCGCCTGCGGCAGCCCGGCGAGCAGTGCGGACCCCTCCAGGGAGAGCTTTTGGACCGGCTTGGAGAAGTAGATCTTCGCCGCCGCCCCGACGCCGACCGCGGTGCTGCCCTCGATCGTCCCGTAGGAGGCGGTGTTGAGGTACTGGTCGAGGATCTCGCGCCGCGAGTGCCGCTCGGCGTACTCGATCGCCAGCTGCGCCTCGATGATCTTGCGCTCGATGTCGCGGGCGGGGTTGCGGATGCAGAGGTTGCGGACGAGCTGCTGGGTGATCGTCGAGCCGCCCTCGACCGTCTTACCCGCCTCGAGGTTCTTCAGCGCGGCGCGGGCGATCGCCTCAGGATCGACGCCGCCGTGCTCGTAGAAGCGCTCGTCCTCGATCGCGACGGTCGCGTGCTGGAGGTTCCTGGGGATGCGCTCGATCGAGACCGGCGCCCGCGCCACGTCGGATCGCACGACGCCGAGCTTGCTGCCGTCGCCGGCATAGATGGTCGTGTTGCCGCCCTTCTCGACCGGCTTACAGGCGGCGAGCGACGGCGCCTTGGCGGCGACGTCGAGCACCCAGGAGGCGACGCCGATGACGCCGATCGCGAGCAGGGCGATGACACTGAAGGCGACGAGGAGGATCTTGGCGCCCGCGCCTCCCCGGTGACGCTGTCGACGACGGCTGCGCTGCGTCATGCAAAAAAGCGTACTTCGCCCGGGATCGGGTCAGGCCTGGGTGTCGGCGGTGGAGAGGTTGTGGATGATCCCCTCGACCAGCAACTGGTTGGGAATTACGACGGAGGTGCCGTCGCCGGGGTCGACGTAGGTGTAGGAGAGGGTGATGTCGAGGACGCGACCCTCGACTTCCTCGAAGGAGATGCGGTCGCCAATCCTGATCGGCTGCGAGATCGCCAGCTGCACCCCGGCGACCGTGTTGGCGATCGTGTGCTGGGCGGCGAAGCCGATGATCGCGGCGAGCACCGCGGTCGACGCCAGGATGCCGGTGGCGAGGCGCTCGAGCTGGGTGAACTGGGCGATCGCGATCGCCGCCACGACGACGAAGACGGTCACGATCGCCAGCCGGCGCAGGAAGCGCAGACGCGTCTTGGTGGACCGCGAGACCTGGGAAACTGCCGGCGTCATGGACGCCAACTTAGCCGCAGGAGGCCCGGGGGGTCGATCCGGCCCAGCGAACAGCGGGGAGGCTGGTCCGGATCGACCCCCCGGGCCCTTCCCCTATGTGACCTGGGGTCCGCGGCTGGCAATTGGTGGGCTGCTGATTGCGCTTGGGGTGGGGGTGCTGTTCAGCGTTCCCGCCGTGATCATCGAGAGTCCGAGCGAAGGCGAGGACCTTAGTGCCGCAGCCAACGTGGCTGTTCAGCTCGCCACTGCCCTGGGCTTTCTGTTGGTGCCGATCTTGATCGCGAGCCAGTGGGGGAAGGTGTCGGTTCCGGAGGCGCTGCGGCGCCTCGGCGTGCGCGGCTTCCGCGTGTCCACTGCGCTGAAGTGGGGAGCGGCCTCGATCGGCGCCTATCTCGTTTTTGCCGCGCTGTATGCGGGCATCTTCGGCGTGCCCGAACAGGAGGACATCGCCGAGGGCTTCGGCTCGCTGCCGGTGCAGGTGCTGCTGATCGTGATCGCGGCGCCGCTCAGCGAGGAGCTTCTCTTCCGCGGCCTGATCTTCGGTGGCATCCGCAAGTACATGCCACGCATCGCCGCGGCCTTGGTCGCCGGCCTGATCTTCGGCGCGCTGCACGCCCTCACCGGCCTCAGCGCCGTGCCGCCACTGATCTTCTTCGGCTTCATCCTCTGCCTGCTCTACGAGAAGACGGGCTCGATCGTCCCAGGGATCGTGCTGCACATGCTCAACAACTCGGTTGCGTTGATCGGGCAGTAGGGGGTCGAAGCAAAGAAACGGCCCGCTTAAAGCGGGCCGAATCCTGGTGACTGGGGGATTTCCCCCAAACTGACTGACACCCGGTGTGTACAGGGTACCAACCGATACCCAGCGGAGGGCGGGGACCGTAGCCGAGGAATCCTCCATTTCAAGCCATGTTTCACTCTTTTTACAGACAATTGACTGCGTTGTGACAGAGTCGCCACAATCGGTCAACCGGAGCATCCGTAAGAATGCCGGGCCGATGAATCGCCGTCTCGTCTTCGCATCCGTTCTCGCCGCCCTGCTTGCGCTGCCTGCCGCCGCCACTGCGGCGCCGCGCGATGCGACGGTGAGGATCACGCACATCGGTCATCTCAACGACGGCAAGGCGCAGATCTACAGCACGGTGCCGGCGATCGGGACCGTCAAGCCCTTCGTCGCCGGACAGAAGGTGGACGTCAGCTTCTACCTCGACGGCCGCCGGGTCCAGCACCAGAAGGTCGAGCTGAGCAGGGGCAAGGGGGGAGTCGGCGTCTTCCGCGCCAAGATCCTGATCGAGGAGGGCGGCAAGTACGCGGTCGCCGCCAAGCACGTGGCGACGCCGGCGCTCGGCGCCGACAGCACTGTGCGCAAGAGCTGGAAGGTCAGCTTTCCCGCCCTCCATCAGGGTCAGTGCGGCGACGTAGTCGTCGGCTTCAAGAAGGCGATGCGGAAGATGGGCTACATCGCCAACAGCGGCCGCTGCTTCGGTGGCAAGACGGCGCGCGGCGTGCTCGCCTACCGCAAAGTCAACGACATGACCCGCAGCATGCGCGCCGGCAAGGGCCTGGTCAAGCGCGCCTTCTCGGGCCGTGGTGAATACAAGCTGCGCCACCCGAACGCGGGCCCGCACCTAGAGGCGCCGCTCTCTAAGCAGGTTCTCGTCTTCGCCAAGGGCGGCGAGGCCTACGCGGTCTACCCGGTCTCCTCGGGCAAGTCCTCGACCCCGACCGTCACCGGTCACTTCACCTTCCTGCGTACCGAACCCGGCTACAACTCACACGGCATGTACTACTCCTGGTACTTCTACGGCGGCTACGCCGTGCACGGCTACGAATCGGTGCCGGACTACCCGGCGAGCCACGGCTGCATCCGCACCTTCATCGCCGACCAGCCGGAGATATACGAGCGCATCGACTACGGCGAAAGCATCTTCGTCTTCTGAGTCTGTTCTGAGCCCACGGCGGGGCCATAGGATGCGCGCCGTGCCCGACCTCGAAGCCGCCAAGCAGACGCTGCTAGCCGAGCTGCGCGAGCACTCGCTGATCATCGGCGAGGTGACCCTGGCGAGCGGGGCGAAGGCGCAGTACTACGTCGATGCGCGGCGGGCGCTGCTGCGGCCGGCGGGTTTTCGTGCCGCGGGTGAGCTGATCGCTGCGGCTGCGGTTGAGGCCGGCGCGAGCGCGGTGGGGGGGCCGGCGACCGCCGCGATCCCTCCGGCGTGTGCCGCCCTGGCGGTCCCGGCGGGAGAGAGCCTGGTCGGCTTCTTCGTCCGCGGCGAGCGCAAGCAGCACGGTCTCCAACGCTGGGTCGAGGGTCCGGTCTCCGACGGCGACAAGGTGCTCGTCGTCGAGGACACCGTCACCAGCGGCGGCTCGACCGTGAAGGCGATCGAGAAGATCAAGGAGCAGGGCCTCGAGCCCGTCTCCGTGGTCGCCGTCGTCGACCGCCTGGCGGGCGGTGGCGAGGCGATCGAAGCGGCCTCGGCCGCCCCCTACCGGGCTCTCGTCACGATCGACGAGCTGTACCCGGATCGTCCCGACCGGGGCTGAAGGCCGCCTGACCGAGAGCTGAAGCCCGGCCGCCGCCGGGCCGTACAGGCGAGGCGGCATACCCGACGGGTACCGAGCGCAAAGCCGCATTCCTGCGGGCGAATCGGCCCAGCGCGCGCCCGCGGCGAAACAGAACGCTTTCTTTCAAAAACGTAACCCTTGACATTAAAAAGGTCTCTGTTTACAGTCTTGCGAGTCCGGTTGTTTCGAAACGGGCAGGGACTTCACAAGGGGATAAACCGAGCCCGCCACGGGAGCCGCCTAGGGAAGGCGGCAGGCAGAGGGGCTCACGGGACAAGGAGAGAATCAGTGGCACGTGACGCCAGGAGCGCTTTCGCATTCGCAGCGACCCTGCTAGCCCTCCTCGCCTTCGCTCCCGGCGCCTCCGCCAGCGAAGTCATCGCCGAGGCCGGCGAAGGCGCCGGGCAGGTGCAAGATCCCCACGGTCTCGCTGTCGATACCGAAGCCGAACGGCTCTACGTCGCCGACGAAGGCAACAACCGAGTCGACGTCTTCGACGCTGCCACCGGCGACTTTGAAATGGCCTTCGGCTGGGGGGTGGCTGACGGCGGCTCCGAATTGCAGACCTGCACCACGACCTGCGTCCAAGGCGTCGCCGGGTCCGGCGCGGGTCAGTTCAGCGGGCCAACGGCAATCGCCGTCGACGACGACCCCACCAGCCCCTCCTTCCACGATGTTTACGTGGTCGACTACAAAAACCTCCGAATCGAGAAGTTCAGCCCAAGCGGAGAATTCCTGCTCGCCTTCGGAGGCGGGGTCAACCAAACGACCTCGGGGGACATCTGCACCGCCGGCTCTGGCGACCTTTGTGGGCCTGGGAGCGACGGTACGGGCGAAGGTGAATTCACGTTCGACGGCAATCGACCCCTTTACGTCGGCGTCAGTCCCGGCGGAATCCTCAAGGCTGCCGAAAGCAACTCAAGCGGTTCGACCTGGAACTACCGCATTCAAAGTTTCGAACCCTCTGGCGTCCTCATCCCCCCTCAGCTTGACTTGTCACAGGACGAGTCGATTATGAAGGCCTTTTCCATCGACTCTACTGGCAGCTTCTACGTGTCCAGTGGGGGAGGGCCCGGGGCTGCAGAACCTGGGATCCGCAAATACCCCCCCGCCTACGATCCAGATACCGATCCAGTTCCGCCACGGATCCCTGGAGTGGAAGTTACTGCGTCCGGCGTTGACTCCGCCGACAATCTTCTTTTCGGTGCACGAGATGGCGGATACCAAGTCATCGCACAGTACGACTCCGGCGGTGTCGGACTGCGTCGCTTCGGATACGGCGCCATCGGTGTTGGAGCGAACGGCTTGGCGGCTTTCGACACGCCGTCAGGTCAGGTCTACGCTTCGGTGGACGACGAACTTCTCTATCATTTCGCTTATCCGGACCCCGGTCCGATCGTCGCACCAGAGCCGTGCAGTGTCTTTGGCTTGGGCAACACGAAAGCCACTCTGGCGGCCGAAGTAAATCCCGAGGGCAAAGCGACGACCCTCCACTTTCAGTACGTAGAGGAGAAAAGCTTCAAAGCGGAAGGCGGCTGGGCTTCTCCGAACACCAAAGTCACGCCGGAGAGCGAGTCCATCGGCTCTGACATCAATCTTCACTCAGCCAGCGCCAAAGTCACTGGGCTGACTCCGGAAACGACCTACCGCTGCCGGGCCATCGCCACCAACGCCGACGCGCCCACCGGGGTGACCGGTGAAGAGGGCACCTTCACCACCCTGGAGCCCTTTGAAATCCTCGCCGTCTGGTCCTCGGCTGTGGACACCGAAGCGGCGACCCTGAACGCCACGGTCAACCCACTCGGCCTCCCGGCCACCGGCTACTTCGAGTACGTCGATGACGCCAGCTTCAAAGTCAGCGGCTTCGCGGAAGCGGAAATAGCCCCCGCAGCCGAAGTGCTCGATTTCGGTGCCGGCGAAGAAGCGCAGAGTGCAAGCACGCAACTCTCTGGCCTTGAGCCTGGCAGCCTCTACCACTACCGGGTCGTCGTCGATAACCCGTTGGTCGAGCCACGCGCCGGTCCTACCCGGACCCTCCGCACCTTCCTCTCGGCCTCCGAAGGTCTCCCCGACGGCCGTGCCTATGAGCTGGTCTCCCCCGCGCAGAAGAACAGCGCCGAAGTGGCGGTTCCCGGGCCTACCGGTGGCCTTTTCTTAACTAGCAACGTAAGAATTCAGGCCGCATCGGTGAGCGGCGAAGCGATCACCTACACCTCCTGGACCTCCTTCGGCGATGCGAAAGGAGCTTCGGCGTCGAGCCAGTACCTCTCGAAGCGCACTGCCGGTGGCTGGTCGACGGTGAATATCTCCCCTCCGGGAATTCTGTCCAACCCCGTCGTACCACCGTACGTAGGTTTCACGCCCGATCTCTCCTTCGGCGCTTTCAAGATAGAAGAACCGGCGCTCACCGAAGACGCCCTCACCGGCTTCCCCAACCTCTACCTGCGCGACAACGCGAGCGGCGCGCTGCGGGCGCTGACCACCGAGCCGCCGGCCAGCGGTAAATCTTTCTCCTGCCTGAGCTACGCCGGGGCCTCCGCGGACGCCCAGAGAGTCATCTTCAGCGCCAGCGCAGCGTTCGCCGGCGCTCCCGGAGCAAAAGGCGACACCTACAACCTCTACGAATGGGCAGCTGGCGAAGGATTGCGCTTGGTCAGCGTGCTGCCGAGCGGCGTCGCTGCCAAACCGGCCGCGAGGACCACCTTCGGCGCAGCCGGTGGAGGCTCAATCGGCGGCAACTGCGAAGTTGGTACGAAGATCATCCGCCACGCGATCTCGGCAGACGGCTCGCGGATCTTCTGGACCCATGCGCCAAACGCCGACGAAAGCCAGCTCATGGCGCGCATCGGAGGCGCCGAGACGATCCAACTCGACGCGACCCAGGGCGCCGCGGCCGGCCCCGCCGGAAGCGGCCAGTTCTGGAGCGCCAGTGCCGACGGCTCCAAGGTCTTCTTCACCGCTCCGGGCAAGCTCACCGCAGACGCCGGCGCCAGCTCAAATGCGCCAGACATCTACCGCTATGACTTCGACGCTCCCCCGGGCGAACGCCTCGAGGATCTGACCCCCGGCTCCCTCACCCCGGGTGCGGAAGCGGCCAGTGTCCGAGGAGTGGTGGGGGCCAGCGAGGACGGCTCTTACGTCTATTTCGTCGCCCGAGGTGTCCTCAGTGGCGAAGAAGAGAACAACCAGGACGCCAAAGCCCAACCCGGCGCGAACAACCTCTATCTCTGGCATCACGGCGAGGCCGCCCCCCGCTTCATCGCCATTCTCTCGGAGGACGACGGCTCAAACTGGACCGGCACTCCGCAGGCCCAGACCGCCCGGGTCAGCCCGGATGGGCGCCATCTGGCCTTCGTTTCGAGCGCCAGCCTGACCGGCTATGACAACACGGTCGAAGGCTCCCCCGGTTGTGATATTCCCCTCCAAGCAGAGGGACAGCTGGGGGGCGATCCCCAGTGCGCCGAGGCATACCTCTACGACGCCGAAGCCGAGGAGCTGATCTGCGCATCGTGCAACCCCTCCGGCGCTCGTCCGCTCGGCCCGACCCTGCTGCCGACCTGGAGCAACCCGTATGAGCAGCCGCACTACCTCTCGGACGACGGCTCCCGGTTCTTCTTCGCCACTCGTGACGCGCTTGACTCCGCTGATGTCAACGAAAAGCTCGATGTCTATGAGTTCGAGCGCGAGGGCAGCGGTGGCTGCATGGCAAAAAGCGCCAGCTTCGACAGTGTGTCTGGCGGGTGCCTCTACCTGATCTCGAGCGGCAGAAGCGTAGGCAACTCCTACCTGGTCGATGCCTCGGCCGACGGGCGCGACGTCTTCCTCTCGACCCGACAGGCCCTGCTCCAAGCAGACGACAACGAAAACCACGATGTCTATGACGCTCGGGTAGGCGGCGGCTTCCCGGAAGGACCACAACCCTCGCCCTGCCCCAGCCCGGAAGCATGCCGGGCGCCCGCGACCGCGCCCCCCGTCAATACCTCACCGGGGACCCCCGGCTTCCAGGGCCCCGGCAACGGCTCGGAGGGCCGTCCCCGGCCCTGTCGCAAAGGCAAAGTGCGTCGCAGGGGTCGCTGTGTGAATCGCCAGGGCAAGCCCCGCCAGCAAAAGAAACGCCACAAAACCAGCAACAGGGGGATGTCGCGATGAAGATGTTGAAGACTGCACGCCCGGCGCTGTTCACCGCCGCGATCCTCGCAGCCTGCGCGCTCGCCTCCTCCGCCCAAGCGGCCACGCCGGCCCCCGCCTGGAGCGTGCGCTCGGTGGCGGTGCCGACCAACTTCGAACCGGGCGACAAAAGCGGCAAAAGCTTCTATGAAGTGATGGTTGCCAACGACGGCGGCGCCCTCACCGATGGCACCCCGATCACGATCACCGACACGCTTCCCGCCGGCCTCACGGTCAAAGGCGTCGAACTGGAACTCTTGGCAACGACCGGCTCCGGCTCGGCCGATTTCGCCCCCAGCATCTGCAAAACCGAAAAAGCCGGTGAAATCAGTACCGTCACCTGCAAAATCGAGGAAGGGCTACCCACCGCGATCGAACCAGCCCGGGTCTGGCCGAGCGAACAGCTGCGCCTGGTGATCAAGGTCGCGATCCCAGCCTCCGCCTCGGGCCTGCTGGAGAACTCCGCCCAGGTGGAAGGTGGAGGTGGCCTCGCCGCGTCGACCGTCTCCGACAACGAAGCAAGCGAAGAACCGGCCGCCGCCGGCCTCTCGGAATTCAATGCCGAGCTGAGCGGTCCTGACGGAGCCCCCGTTACCGCCGCTGCCTCCCACCCCTTCCAATTCACCACCAGCTTCGCGGTCAACACCGAACGGACGCCACTCGGCTCGGCGGCAGAAATCGTACCTGCCGAAGGCGACCTGAAGGACATCGAGGTGGCGCTACCAGCGGGCTTGATCGGCAATCCGACCGCAGTCGAGCGCTGCACCGCGCAGCAGTTCAACACGAGCAACGGCGTATCTAAACCGGGGGTCAACCTCTTCCAAAACGAGTGCCCGGACGGCTCGGCGGTGGGCCTGGTGGTGATCCAGCAACTCGAAGGCAACGGCGGCGTTATCCCGGTCCCCCTCTACAACCTGATCCCGCCGAAAGGCATGCCCGCCCAGCTCGGCTTTCAGTTTACCGCCGCCCCCTTCTACATCAACACCAGGCTCAGGAGCGACGGCGACTACGGAGTCACCGCCTACCTCACCGACCTCACCGAGGCAAAGCGGGCGACGGCTACCAGCGTAACGATCTGGGGGACCCCCGCCGACCAAAGCCACGACCGCCTACGCGGAAGGTGCCTCAGCTCCAAGCGCGCCTTCTCGGTCGGCATCTGCCCCGCCAACCTGGTCAGGACGCAGCCCTTTTTCCGCCTGCCGAGCTCCTGCGCGTTCGAGATGTCGACGACGATGAGTTTCAACACCTGGCTCAATCCCGCCACCTTCTTCAGCTCCACCGACACCGAACCGGCGCCGGTGGGCTGCGATCAGCCGGACTTCGGCCCGACGATCGAGGCAAGGCCGACCACCGACGTCGCCGATGCGCCCTCTGGCCTTCACTTCAACCTGCACCTGCCCCAGGCGGCAAACGAAGACCCCGAAGGGCTGGCGGAGGCTGACCTCAGGGCCACCACCGTCACCCTGCCCGAGGGCCTTCTGGTCAACCCTGCCTCAGCCGACGGACTCGCCGGCTGCTCTGCGGTCCAGATTGGCCTGAGCACGCCGGTCGGCCAGCTCCCACCCCGCTTCTCCGCTGCCCCTCCCAGCTGCCCCGACGCCTCGAAGATCGGCACGGTCGAAGTCGACACTCCCCTGGTCGACCACCCATTGCCCGGCGCGGTCTATCTGGCTAGGCAGAGCGAGAATCCCTTCGGCTCGCTGCTCGCCATCTACGTCACCGTCAGCGATCCAAGGACCGGAGTCGTGGTCAAGCTGCCGGCAAGGGTCAGCCCCGACCCCCAGAGCGGCCAGCTCACCACCACCGTCCCGGAGAGCCCCCAGCTCCCCTTCGAAGACTTCAAGCTCGACTTCTTCGACGGCGCCAGGGCCCCCCTGCGCACCCCGCAGACCTGCGGCGGCTTCACCACCACCACCTCGCTGACGCCCTGGAGCGCTCCTCAGTCGGGAGTTCCCGCCACCCCCTCTGCTTCCTTTGCGATCAGCTCGGCTCCGGGCGGAGGCGGCTGTGCAAGCAGCAAGGGCGCGCTGCCCAACAACCCCTCCTTCGAAGCGGGGACCCAGAGCCCGATCGCGGGCGCCTACTCACCCTTCCTCCTGCGCCTGGCCCGCCAGGACGGCACCCAGGAACTGAAGGGGCTGGACGTCGAGATGCCCGCGGGCCTGACGGCGAAGCTCGCCGGCCTGCAGGAGTGCTCAGAGGCCCAGATCGCCCAGGCTCGAGCAAGGGCCAAGCCGGGGGAGGGAGCAAGCGAGAAGGCAAGTCCCTCCTGTCCCGCGTCCTCTCGTTTGGGCTCGGTCATCGTCGGAGCGGGCGCAGGCCCCAGCCCGATCTATGTCGGCGGCGATGCTTACCTGGCGGGTCCCTACAAGGGCGCCCCATTGAGCATGGCGATCATCACCCCCGCGGTCGCAGGGCCCTTCGACCTTGGCGCGGTCACGGTCAGGGCGGCGCTCCACGTCGACCCCGAAACCGCCAAGGTCTCGGTCAAAAGCGATCCGATCCCGACCATCCTCGAGGGAATTCCCCTCGACGTGCGGAGCATCGCGGTCAAGGTCGACCGCGACCAGTTCACCCTCAACCCGACCTCCTGCGAAGAGAAGGCGCTCACCGCAGAGGCGCTATCGACCCAAGAGCAGGTCGCCTCCCTCTCAAACCGCTTCCAAGTCGGCAACTGCAGGGAGCTGGGCTTCAAGCCAAAGCTCTCCCTGCGGCTGAAAGGCGGCACCAAGCGAGGCGACAACCCGGCCTTCACCGCGACGCTGAAGATGCCCCTCCGGGGCGCCAACATCGCAAGAGCCCAGGTGGCCCTGCCACGCTCGGTCTTCCTCGACCAGGCTCACATCCGCACGATCTGCACCCGGGTCCAGTTCGCAGCGGAGGCTTGTCCAAAGGGGGCGGTCTACGGCTACGCGAAAGCATGGACCCCGCTCCTGGACCAACCGCTCGAGGGCCCGGTCTACCTGCGCTCATCGAACAACAAGCTGCCCGACTTGGTCGCAGACTTGAACGGCCGCCTCCAGGTCGTCCTGCACGGCAAAACCGACTCGATCAGGGGCGGGATCAGAAACACCTTCGAAGGCGTTCCGGATGCGCCGGCATCCAAATTCGTTCTCAGCCTCAAAGGCGGGAAACGAGGCCTGCTCGTCAACAGCCGCGATCTCTGCGGCTCCACCCAGAGGGCACGGGCGCTCTTTGAGGCTCACAACGGCAAGGCGCTCAGCCTCAAGCCCGTCCTAGAGAACTCCTGCCGCCAAAGAAAAGACAAGCGCAGGGACTCCAAGCACAACTCAAAGCACCATCAACCCCACAGGGAGGGATAGATGTTCTCGCCACTCAGAAACCGTTTTGGCATCCCGGGAGTGATCTCGGTGATCGCCCTGGTCTTCGCAATGTTCGGTGGGGCCTATGCCGCCACCGAGTCAGGCTCAAAGGGCGCAAGCGCCTCGGCCAAAGCCAAAAAAGGGCCCAGGGGACCGAAAGGGCCCAAAGGCGACACCGGACCGCAGGGACCGGCTGGGCCACAGGGGCCACAGGGGCCCAAGGGCGACACCGGCGATCCTGGCGCAAGCGGGACCAACGGGACCAGCGTCACGAATACCGCAGTCAACGTGGGGGACGCCACCCGTTGTAACAAACTCGGTGGGGCTGAATTCAAAGTCGGCTCGGGGGCGGCGAGCTTTGCTTGTAACGGTAAAGCCGGCAAAGACGGTGAAACCGGATTTACCGAAACGCTGCCCTCCGAAAAAACTGAGACTGGAAGCTGGTCATTTACGAGATCCGCGGAAGGCGAAAGCAGCTTTATGCTTCCGATTTCATTCCCCATCCCACTTGAAGAAGAACTTAGTGAAGAAGATACGAAATTCCTAGCGGCAGGAGAAGGAGAAACTGCTGACTGCCCAGGAACGGCGGCAGAACCTAAAGCAGCTGCAGGTAAATTGTGTGTGTATACGGCCACGCTGCTCGCGGTGCTAGTAGAATCAACGCTGCTCAATCCCACCAAGGCCCTCTTCTCGGAACCTATTGGCTTCAAAAAAGGTGCCGGGCCCACGGGCAGCATGCTTCGCCTCTCCGTGAAAGGCGAAGGAGAAGAATTTGGCTATGGCACGTGGGCAGTTACTGCGCCCTAGCGCCGGTTGGAGTAGCCGATCCTAGGCTCACCTCGCCCCGGGCCGAGAGGACGCCCGGGGTGAGGTCACTTGAAGGCCGGCCGCGGCGGGCCAACCTCCGCTAGAAGCTTCGCTCCAGACTTTGAGCCTGGCGGGTGTGGTGTACGTGGATGTGCGGGCAGCTCAGGGCGAGTGGAAGGAGCGACGACCGTGGCTGGGAGAAGGTCTCCCCGGTGGGGAAGAACGGGGGAGATCCAGGGCTTCGGGGCGATCGCGGGAGGCGGTCTGCTGCAGGGGCTGCGAACGGCGATTCCGCCAGCTTCAGCTCGACCTCTTCCTTCGGTGTGGGGAGTAAAGGCGCCCCCCGTTTGCCTCCCAGTACGTCTCCGCCGGGGCGGAACGGCTGGTCGACCGAGAACGTTACCCTGCCGACGCTCTCCGGAGCTTACGGTGAAGACCCGTCGGCGTTCCCCACCGGTTCTTCTCCAGCGATTTGGCCCGCGCGGTGGTCTGGAACGGTCGCCCCTGCGCAGAAGGTGAACCGTGTCCACGCTCACACGTGCTTCGCACGACGGCGACCGGCGCACTCATGTCGCTGCCCGAAGAGCCCGACCTGTGCTTCGCCGGCGCATCGCCCGACCTGCGTCACAAGATCGGGCCGATTCGCCCTAATGCGACTGATCAGTCTCATCACACGCCTCGCCTCCGATAACGCGCATATGAGACCGATCGATCCCAGCAAGCAGCCCAAACCTTGATACGCCCCGAGCTGGATTCGAACCAGCGGCCTACTCCTTAGGAGGGAGTCGCTCTATCCAGCTGAGCTATCGGGGCTGGATGGATCAATCGTAAAGGCCGGCCAGCTGAGCTTTCGCCCATACCTTGGTCTGCTCGACCAACGAGCGCATCTCCGCCCTGTCGGGCACGGCTTCCGGCTGACGCGCATAGCGAAGCTCTGCTGCCCATGGGCTCAGGTTGGGAAGGTTGGCTGCGTTGCCTGGCTTGGGAATGCTCTTACTATCCAGCAGGGTGAGCAGGTAGGCGATGTTGTGGGTGCGCTCGTATGAGACGTCGTTATGAGCGAGGACTGCCTTGATCATCTTCTCGACGGCTTGCTGAGCATGAAACCCGAGCCCGTCGTCCGGGATGTCGTCTTCGTCGATAAGCCGGAGAAGAATCCTTTCGTCGCCCGCTGCCTTCTCCATCAGCAGCTGCGCGAGATCGTCGCCGCTACGCGGCTCTGCCACCAACGACTTTTCCCTCGGACAGGGCATCGTGGATCATCGTGCCCGGGAGCCCCCCCCATTCGCGCACGTGGTCTTTGCTTGCAACCACCACGTCTGCCGGGACACCCAGCTCGCCGACCAGCTTCGCGAGCCGCACCGACTCGCCAAAGTGATCCTCTACCTCCGGCTCGATCACCAGAAAATCGAAGTCGCTGTCGGACTTCTCTTCGCCGCGCGCGTAGGAGCCAAACAAAATGACCTCGGCGCCGGCGCCGGCAGCCTCCATCAGCGCCGTTCCGGCTTTGTTGATGAGGTCGCGAGATGCCATGGCGACACGGTAGCGGAGCAAGCTGCCGACGATGCAATCCATTGGGCAGCGGCTGCCCAAATCCGCGTCAATTGTGCGTAATCGAAACCAATCCGCAATCGCAGAATGTTTCGCCGCCGCGGCTCTGTAGGAGCGAAAGACGCGATTCCTCGATCTCGCTTAGGAGGGAGTCGCTCTATCCAGCTGAGCTATCGGGGCTTTGTTGGTCAATCGTAGAGCTACCGGTTGCGGCGTCGAGGTCTTCGATGTCGACGTGGTCGCGGGGACGTCCAGCCACCCGCTTCATCTGTCTCAGGGCATCTAGTGAGCAGACGGCGACCTCGACGCCGAGGATCTTGGTCTCGGCTGCGGAACCTCTCAACTCTGCATATGACGGGACGCCCTCGAGGCCTTGCACAACATCAAGTAGGCCCAACTCAGTCTCAATCGCAACTCGCTCCCCGTTTGCCAGCTCGTTCGCAATCGAGAAAGGCGTGCTGAGAAAGGACTCGCCGTTTTGGATATGGCCATGCGCCTCGACAGCGACCTCGGCGATCCGCTTGAGATTCTCGGGGTCTGGCGCAGCCACGATGTCCACGTCCTTCGTTCCACGGACGACACCCCAGGCATTTACCGCGAGGCCGCCGACGAGAATGAACTCGACGCCCGCCTCGGTGAGTCGACGGAGAAGCTGATCGAAAGCCGGTTCGGTCAACTACGTCGGGCGGCGCCGGTGAACCGCATCAGCTGATGGCTGAGCGCGATTCCCTCCGCCAAGTTCACGCTCATCGGGCGGCCCGCGTCCTTGCGAAGTCGTTGCAGGCGGACCGCCGCCGCCTCCGCGGCGGCGTCCTTCGCCCTGCCAGCTTCGCGGGTTGAGGTCATTGGCACACGGTAGCGGAGGAGGTGGCGAAGATAGCTTCGGGGTCGAGCGGCGGGAAGTGGCAGGTGCGGGGCAATGGGCGCCTAGCGCTGACCGAGCACGAGCTGCTCTTCGCGCAGTGGGTGCCGAACCGGCTGGTGCGGATTCCGCGCAAGTCGATCGTCGAGGTGACCACGGCTCGGTCGCACCTCGGCAAGACGATCTTCCGGGACCTGCTGAAGGTCGTCTGGACGACCGAGCTCGCAGGCAGGATTCAATCGCGCTCTGGGTGAAGGACCTCGATGGCTGGCTTGAAGCGCTTCGGGCTGAATAGCATTGCCTCCTTGGAGCCAGATGCCGTCGAGATCCGCGTGGCCGGCTGCCTGCTGGAGAAGCAGCGGACTACGCCGGATGCCTACCCGCTCTCGCTGAACGCGCTGCGGCTCGCCTGCAACCAGGCGACCAACCGCGATCCGGTCGTCGACTACGCCGAGGCCACCGTGGTCGAGGCGCTGCGGCGCACCGCGCTGCGGGGCTGGACGCGGCTCGCCAGCGGCGCCGGCAGCCGTGCCCGCAAGTACCGGCACCTGCTCGACGAGGCGCTCGACGCCGACCGCGCTGAGCTGGCGTTGCTCGCGGTGCTGATGCTCCGTGGCGCCGCAGACGCCCGGCGAGCTGAAGCAGCGGGCCGATCGCCAGCACGCGTTCGCCGACCTGACCGCCGTGCACGAGACCCTCGAGAAGCTGGTCGAGCGCGGCTACGTCGAACGCCTTCCGCGGCGCCCGGGCCAGAAGGAGGAGCGCTACGCGCAGCTGCTGGGCGAAGCCGTGAGGGAGAGAGAACCGAGGTAGCCGGGAGGTGAGAGACCACCGCCGTGCCCGAGCCGGCCCCCGACCGAGGAGATCGCCTCGAGCGCCTCGAGCGGGAGCTGGGCGAGCTGCGCGAGCAGGTTCGCCAGCTGCGAGACGCCCTCGGCGACTAGGCGTAGAGGCTCTCGCTGGCCAGCTCCTGCGCCCGCGGGCCCCAGAGCTTGATCTCCATGAAGATGTCGTCGCCGTAGCCCTTCAGTGCGTCGAGGGCGATCAGCGTGAAGCGTTCGTTGGAGACGACTTCCTGGTCGACGGTCTCGAAGTCCAGCACCGCCGTGGCGGCGACAGCGCCGCGGACGAGCGGCCGTCCCCAGACCAGGGTGACCTCGCCGGCGCGCCCGTTCTCGCCGCGCCAGCGGCCGATCACGTCGTCGTTGAGGTCGACGCTCCAGCCGGCGTTGTCCTCGGCGAGCACATCGGTGAAGTCGGCCGTCGCGCGGAAGTCCGTCGGCTCCTCGCCGTCCTGCTGGACGTAGGAAACGTGGCCGAACAGCTCCAGGGCACCATCCGGCCCAGCCGTGCGAGCGGTGGCGGAACCCACACCCGGCCGCCCCAGGCGCGCTCCGGGAACCACTCGACCTCGCTCGGAATCTCGACGCCGTCGGGTAGGTCGTCGATCCGCCCGCAGGCGGTGCCGAACTCCCCGCTGAGCTTCTCGGCGAAGCGGCCGTGCGGAATCCCCTCCTGGGTTGAGTCGGCGATGAAGCGGGGAATCGGGCGTGGGTCGGGCGGCATCAGAGGCACTCCCGCAGGTCGGCGGCCGCGCGCTCCGGCGGATAGATGTTGATGTCGACGCCGGTGCCGAGCTCGAAGCCGGCCTTCGTCGTGAGCCGGGGCGCGATGTCGACGTGCCAGTGGAAGCTGCTCGGCGCCGCGCGGCGCCGTCGCGACCCAGAGGTTGAGCTCGGGCGGGCCGTCGAAGCGCTCGGCCAGGAGCCGCATCGCGGTGTGGAGCATCGCCGCCGCCCGCCGTGTCGTCCTCGAACCGCGCGGCGCTCGCCGGCGCGGCACCACCCGCAGCTCGTAGGGCGAGCGCGAAGCCCAGGGGCAGATCAGCGCCGCCTCGTCGTCGATCGCGACCAGGCGCTCGCGGCGACGCACCTCCTCGACCAGGACGTCGCTGAGCAGGCCTCCGCCGGCGGTGCGTTCGCTGTAGGCGCCGGCCCGCTCGCGCTCGCGAGCGACCGCCGCCGGCACGAAGGGCAGCGCGTAGAGCTGGGCGTGCGTGTGGGGCAGCGAGGCTCCGGCCCCGCCCCCTCGTTGACGACCAGCTGCACGTAGGCGGCGTCGGCGTGGGCGCGCATCCGCTCGCGCCAGGTGGCGATCGCGCCGAGGAAGCGCTCCTCGCTGAGCTCGGCCATCGCGGTGACGTGCTCGGGGGCGTTGACGATCACCTCGTGGCCGCCGACTGCCGGACGCGAGGCGAAGAGGTCGGGCTCGCCGGCCCGGCGCGACTCCAGCAGCGGGTCGCCGGAGCTGGCGAAGGCGCCGGCCTCGCTGCCGGTCGCGCTCGGCTCGTTTCGCCTCATCGCGAGGTTCCTCATCACGCCCTGGGTGATCAAGGAACCACGCGATGGGTCGGCCAGCGCCGGATAGAGGTTGGGCACGACGCGGCTCGTCCAGCCGGGCGTGTCCGGCTCGCCGCCGCCCGGACGCACCGCGTAGACCTCCGGCGGCGTCTTCTCCTCGCGGCCCTCGCAGAACGGGCAGTTCTCGGCGCCCTTCTCGTCCTCCTCCGCCCGCTCGAACCCGTGCGGGCGGTCGGCGCGACCGGGCGCGAGGATCGTCCGCAGCCCGGTCAGCTGGTCGATGCGGATCTCGGGCGCGCTCAGGGGCTCAGGTCCGCGAGGGCGGAAGGTCGTCTGCGTCCGGCGCGGGCAGTCCGACGCGGTCGGCGGCGGCGCGGGTCTCGGTCCGGTCTTTGGCGGCGTCTTCCGCTCGGTCGCCGGTCAGGAACGGCTCCAGGACGTCCATCGGCAGGGGGAAGACGATCGTCGTGTTCTGGTTGCTGCCGATCTCGAGCAGCGTCTGCAGGTAGCGCAGCTGCAGCGAGGCCGGGTTGGTGCTGATGATGTCGGCCGCGTCGGTGAGCTTCTGCGCCGCCTGGAACTCGCCCTCGGAGTTGATGATCTTGGCCCGCCGCTCGCGCTCGGCCTCGGCCTGGCGCGCCATCGCCCGCTGCATCTGCTCGGGGATCTCGACGTCCTTGATCTCGACCGCGGTCACCTTCACGCCCCAGGGCTCGGTCGACTCGTCGATGATCTTCTGCAGCTCTTCGTTCAGCCGCTCGCGCTCGGAGAGCAGCTGGTCGAGTTCGGCCTTGCCGAGCACCGAGCGCAGCGCGGTCTGGGCGATCTGCGAGGTGGCGAGCAGGTAGTTCTCGACCTCGACGATCGCCCGGTTGGCGTCGACCACGCGGAAGTAGGCGACGGCGTTGACGCTGGAGGGCACGTTGTCGCGGGTGATCACCTCCTGCGGCGGGATGTTGAGGGTCACCGTGCGCAGGTCGACCCGTTCCATGCGGTCGATCAGCGGGATCAGCAGGATCAGGCCCGGCCCCTTGGTGGCGATCAGCCGGCCGAGGCGGAAGATGACGCCGCGCTCGTACTCGCGCAGGACCCGCACCGCCGAGCCGAGCAGCGATCAGCACGAAGATCGCCAGGACGGCCAGTACCACCGAGCGCTGCTCCCATCAGCTTGCTCCTTCCTCGGTCGTGGACTCGATCGCGACTCGGGCCGGACCACCAGGGTCAGCCCTTCGACCGCCTCGACCGTGACTCTATCCCCCGGCCGCAGCGGCGCCCCGTCGCCGACCAGCCGCGCCCGCCAGAGCGCCCCCTCGATCCACACCTGGCCCTCCGGGTCGAGCGAGGTGCGAACCTCGGCGCGGGCGCCGATCAGCTCCTCGTGGCCGGCCCGGACCGGCTGGTCGCGATGGGCCGCGAGCACTTTGCGGCGCGACGAAGTAGAAGCTGATCCGCGGAGAGCACACCGAGCGTGATCAGCGCCGGGCCGGCCCAATCGCTGGCGCTGGAGTCGGCGTCGGCGGTGAGGGCGAGCACGCCGCCGGCGATCAGCCCGAGCGCGCCGAGCACCGCCAGCACGCCGCCAGTCGGCAGCAGCAGCTCCGCGACGCAGCAGGGCGACGCCGACCAACGCGATGACGACGAAGACATCCATGCCGCCGATTATCCGCCTTTCGACGCGCGGCCGAGTGCGTAGCGCTCGATGTCGGCGCTGCAGCTCGGCCTCGTCGTCGTAGGGGCCGAGTTTCAGGAAGGCCAGCTCGCCGCCGCGGTCGTAGAAGGCGGTCGTGGGCAAGCCACGCGTCGCGTCGCCGTCGATGCTTTCGGCGATCTCCTCGTCGGGGTCGGTGTAGCTCGGGTAGGGAACCGGCTCTTCGCGCAGGAAGGTGCGGCGGCGTCGTCGGAGTCCTGTTTGTCGATGCCGAGGAAGGCGACCCGCTTGCCGTACTCGGCAGCGGCCCGCTGGAAGTGCGGGAACTCGAAGCGGCAGGGCCCGCACCAGGAGGCCCAGACGTTGACCACCACCGGGTAGCCGCGCAGCGCCGCGATCCGTTCCTCGTAGGCATCGACCCCGCCGGGCAGCAGCTCGTTGCGCCTGCTGGTGCAGCGCCGCCAGCGGCGCCGGCGATCCGGCCAGGGCCTTGGCGTAGTCGGGGTGCACCACCCTGCCGTTATCGCCTGCGAGGAGCCGCAGCCGGCGATCGGCCAGCGGCCGCCACGGAGCAGGAGGCGGAGCCGCAGTCGGGCGCATCATCCGCGGCTGCGGGCATCGGAATCATTCATCTGGGCTTCCCTGTTTACAATACGGATGTCCGGTTCGCCGTATGCGAGCCGCTCGAGTGCGCTGGGGGGAAGGACAGCCGACCTCCCGGCATCCTCGTCTTAAGTCTTCCCGGCGGCACGCGCCGCGTCGCTGCGGGAACGAAACCGCACAAGCCTTCATGGCCAAGACCAGCGAAGTTGCCGCGCCAGCGGCAGTTCCTTCAGGCGCCGACATCGAGCGGGCGGCTGAGTTTGCCCGCGAGCCGCTGCTGCTCGACGGCGAGGGCCCCGAGGCGCTCGCGCCTGGCACCGCCCGCCGCCGCGCCCTCGACGCGGCGTTGAAGGAGCTCGACGAAGGGGCGGAGCATCCCGTCGATCCAGTGGCGCCGCGACTTCTCGCTGCTGCTCGGGCTCGAGCGGCTGCTGGCCGACGAGCCGCCGAAGCTGCGCGACGGCGCCGAACTCAACCCGCACCAGGTCGACGCGCTCTCGGGAACCCTGACCGAGCTGATGTCCGAGCAGCAGACGGCGGCCGAAAACGGCGCCGGGCCCGCCGCCGCGGCCGAGCTCGGCGAGCCGACGCCGCCCGACGGCGACGACGTGCGAGGGACGAGGAGGAGGAGGAGCCCGAGGAGCTGGCCCCCGACGAGGAGCCACAGGACTGGGAGGAAGAGCCGGCCGAGGAAGACGAAGAGGAGGCCGTCGCGCGAGGCCGCCGACGACCCCGGCGCGGCGCGCCGCTTCTGGTTCGAGCACGCGACCGGCGCCGGCAAGACGGTCGCCGCGGTCGGCTTCATCGACGCCACCCGCACCGGCGGCGTCCTCATCCTCACCCACCGTCGCAACCTGGTCGAACAGTTCATCGGCGAGATCTCCGACCGCGGCTACAAGGAGCGGCTGCGGCCGCCGCTGCTCGGCGACCGCGACGATCGCCGAAGGTCCGGTCACGGTCGAGACCTACCAGTGGTTCGTGCGCAACCACAAGAAGGTCTCCGACGCCTACTCGATCGTGATCTGCGACGAGGCGCACACCGCGCTGGGCGAGAAAACCAGCGCCTGCATCCGCGCCTGGACCGGCCCCGTCTTCATCGGCATGACCGCGACCGGGGCGCTGATCGCCCGCCACGTCGCCGACCTCTTCCCGACCCAGACCTCGCGCTTCGACCTCGCCCAGGCGGCGCGGCGCGGCGTGATCGCGCCGCTGCGCTGCATGCGCATCCCGCCGGGGCCGGGGGTGCGGACGATCGCCAAGGTGCCGCTGCGCAAAGGCGAGGTCGACCAGGACTTCGACCAGGAGGAGCTGGCCGCGCTGCTCGACCAGGAGCCCTTCAACGTCGCCATCGCCGACCTCTACAAGACGCGCTTCAGCAAGACGCCCGGCGTCCTCTACACGGCCGGGGTCCAGCACGCGAAGAACGTCGCCAAAGCGCTTCAAGGACACCGGGATCGTCGCCCGCGCCGTCTCCGGCGAGACGCCGAAGCGCGAACTGGCCGAGATCCTCGCCGCCTTCGAGCGCGGCGAGGTCGACGTGCTCTGCAACGCGATGCTGCTCGCCGAGGGCTGGAACTCGCCGCGGGCGACGATCTGCATGCACCTGGCGCCGACCGCCTCGCGGCGGATCTACCAGCAGCGGGTCGGCCGCGTGACGCGGCGGGCGCCCGGCAAGGAGGCCGGCCTGGTGATCGACTTCGTCCACCCGGCGACCACCCACGACGAGACGATCGTCACCCTGCACAGCCTGCTCGACCGCGACGTCTACCGCGGCGGCGCGATCGTGGTCGGGCCGGTGCGCCGCGGCCGCGGCCGGCGGGTGCGAGTCGAGCGGCGGATCGTCCCCGTCTCCGAGGACTCCGAACGCCGCACCCAGGTGCTCGAACGGGAGCTCTGGCGGATCGCGGTCGAGAACCTCGACTACCCCGAGCAGCACGCCTGGGCGGCGCTGGCCGGAGCGCGGGTCAACCCGCAGAACTGGCGCCGGGCGCGCTCGATGCTGCAGAACGACCGCACCAAAGAGCTGCGCCGCCGCTTCCTGCTCACCTGCGTGCAGCGCAACCGCAACTCGCAGCTGCGGCTGAAAGCGCTGGCTGAGATCGCCGACCTGCGCGACGCCGACGCCTTCGACGACGCGATCGACATCGTCGGCACCTGGAGCCGCGACGACAAGCGGGCCGGGACCAAGTGCCTGCTGCAGGCGCTGGTCGACAAACGGATCGGCCGCCGCGACCAGGCGCAGGCTTGGGTCTGGCGGCTCGCCTCCTACACCCGCGAGCTGCACGAAGAGTACGCCGTGCAGCGCTGGCCGGAGACGAAGCGGCTGCTCGGCCTGCTGGTCAACTCGTCTGGGCGGGCGCACGGGCGCAACGCCCGCCGCCTCGTCCACGCCGCGCGCAAACAGGACCGCCGCCTGGCGGTGGCGCTGCTTGCCGGCGCGGTCTCGCACACGCCGGAAGGCGAGGAGGTGCTGCGCGGGGCGCGGATGCGGATGGCGCGCAAACCGTCGGCGACCGCGCGTGAACTGCTGCGCAACTTCCCCAAAGGCGGCAAACGGCGTCGCAAGCGCAAAAAGGGCAAAGGTGGCGCCCGAAGGCCGATGGGGAGAACGGGGCGAAACCGACGAAACGGCCGCGTCGGCCGCGATCGAAAAGCGCCGGGGCGAACGGATCGAAGCCGGACTCAGAGCCTGAGGTGGACCTCGCCGGCGCCGAGGACGATGCGGTCGCCGCCGGCAGTGACGACGACTAGGTCGCCCGAGTCCTCGATCCCGTCGGCGACTCCGGCGCCGCCCTCCCAGGAGATCTCGCGGCCACGCAGGGCGTCCCGGGAGCGCCAGGCGGCGAGGGCCTCCTTGCGGTCTGCCTCGACCCAGCGGGCTAGGTGACGGTTTAGGACTGCGGCCGCGGTGGGGGGGGTCGGGGGAAGCCCCGGCGGAGCAACAGCGGGGAGGCTCCGGCGGGACTTCCCCGACCCGCCACGCTCGGGTCGAAGATCGAGATCGCTGTGTCCCGGAGGTCGGGGGGGAACTCGTCTGGGGCGATCGAGAGGTTGAGGCCGACGCCGATTACGGCCCAGCCGTCCTGGGGCTTGGCCTCTATTAGGACGCCGGCGAGCTTGCGGCCTTCGATCCAGATGTCGTTCGGCCACTTGATCGCGCACTCGATTCCGGGCGCCAGCTCCTCGGCTGCCTCGCAGACGGCGAGTGGGACGGCGAGGGGCAGCAGCAGGTGGCGCTCGTCGAGCGGCTCGCAGGATCGCCGAGTAGAGGAGGGCCTTGCCCGGCGGCGCGGTCCAGGTGCGGCCCTGGCGGCCGCGGCCGGCGGTCTGCTCGGCGGCGGTGACGACGGTGCCGCCGGGGGCGCCGGCCTCAACCAGCTCGCGGGCGCGGGCATTGGTCGAATCGGTGACGCGGAAGTGCCGATGCGGCGCGCCGAACGTCATTGCGGTGTTCGCTATCCGCATATATGACGGAAGGACGAACACCGGAAGCACCGTCATTGCTCTGCATCGGCGAGGAGCGCCGCGACCAAGCCATCGATGTCGTGCGCGCTCGGCCTCCACGTGCGATCTCGAGGCCGGCGGCGCGCGCCGCTTCGCTGGTGATCGGGCCGATCGAGACGATGCGGGCGGCCGCCGGGAAGCGGTCGCCCAGCGCCTCGGTCAGGTTGCGTCACGGTCGAGGAGGAGGTGAAGGTGACGTAGTCGGCGGTCTGCGCCGCCTCGATCGCCTCCGGCGAGGGCTCCTCGCGCACCGTCTCGTAGAGGGCGACGACATCGACCTCGGCACCGCGCTCGCGCAGTGCGTCGGGGAGGACGTCGCGGGCCTCGGCGGCACGGGCGACGAGGACCTTGCGGCCCTCGATCTCGATCGACGCCAGCGCCTCGACCAGCGCCTCGGCGACGAAACGCTCGGGGACCACGTCCGCCTCGATCCCGCGCTCGGCGAGCGCCCGGGCGGTCCCGGAACCGATGGCGGCGACGGTTCCCGTCCGCGACGTGGCCGCTGTCGCCTGAACCCACCTCCCCTACCTGCTGTTGTTTCGGCCTGCCGCCAAGCGCGCGCGCATCCAGGCCGGCGGCTGAAAGCGCCTCGAACAAGAGATGCACCCCGTTTGGGCTCGTGACGCAGATCAGCGAGTACTCGCCGATCTCGGCAACCGCGCGCCGCACCTCCTCGCTCTCGATCCGCGGCTCGATCCGGATCGCCGGCAGCTCGACCACCTCGGCGCCGAGCGATCGCAGGGTCGCCGCCAGCCCGCTGGCCTGCGCCCGGGCACGGGTGACGACGACGCGACGCCCGTGCAGGGGCCGGCGCTCGAGCCAGGCAAGCGCCTCGCGCGCCGCTCGACCACTGGGCCGACGACGATCAGCGCCGGGGCACCGATCCCCTCGCGCCCGACCGCCTCGGCAAGGGTGCCGAGGGTCGCGACCAAGGTGCGCTGGCCCTCCATCGTGCCGCGCTCGACCGCGGCGGCGGGCTCGTTTGCATCACGGCCGGCGGCGATCAGCGCCGCCGCGTTGTTGGCCAGTCGCTTGACGCCCATGTAGAAGACGAGCGTGCCGGGGAACTTGGCCAGGGCCTCCCAGTCGAGGGCAGTCTCCTCCTTGTCCGGGTCCTCGTGGCCGGTGACGAAGGCGACGGCGGAAGCGTCGTCGCGGTGGGTGACCGGAATGCCGGCGTAGGAGCTTGCCGCTACCCCAGCCGTGACGCCCGGAACGACCTCGAACTCGATCCCGGCGGCGCGCAGAGCCTCACCCTCCTCGCCGCCACGGCCGAAGACGAAGGGGTCGCCGCCCTTGAGCCGGACCACGCTCCTGCCGGCGCGCCCGGCCTCGATCAGCCGCTCATCGATCTCCCCCTGGGGAACCGATGGCCTGCCAGGTGCCTTGCCGACGTAGACCAGTTCGGCATCCTCGCGAGCGCCGTCGAGGGCTCCCGGCGGGATCAGCCGGTCGTGGAAGACCGCGTCGGCGGAGGCGATCAGCTCCAGCGAGCGAGCCGTCATCAGGCCCGGGTCGCCGGGACCGGCCCCGACCAGATACACGACCCCGGGCCGCGCGCTCATTCCGGTGCGCCTGTTGCTCGCATAGGTGGCATAAAGCGCACCGGAGCCTTACACGGCTTCGGCACGGTCGAGGATGTCGCGGGCGCCGGCGCCCAGCAGGCGCTCGGCGAGGAGGGCTCCGGCCGCCGCCGGCTCTTCGGCCTCGCCGTCGATCCGGTCGCGGATCCACTCGCTGCCGTCGGGCAGGCCGACGAAGGACTCGATTTGGATCCGCTCTCCGTCGACGGCGGCGTGGACGCCGATCGGGGTCGCGCAGGTCGCATCGAGCAGGGCGACGACGGCTCGCTCGGCGGTGAGCTCGCGCAGGGCCAGTCTCATCGTTGACCGCTGCGACCGCTTCAAGCACCTCGGTGTCATCGCGACGCGCTTGCAGAACCAACGCGCCTTGGCCGGCCGCCGGGCGTCATCGTCTCCTCGGCCAGCGCGAACGACACCTCGTCCGCGCGCCCCAAGCGCCGCAGGCCGGCGGCGGCGAGCACGATCGCGTCCTGCTCGCCCTCGGCGAGCTTGCGCAGGCGGGTATCGACATTGCCGTGCAGCTCGCTTATCTCCAAATCGGGTCGGGCGGCCAGTAGCTGGGCGCGGCGGCGCAAGCTGGCGGTTCCGACCCTGGCGCCCGCCGGCACGTCGTCGAGCGAGGAGCCGATTCCGATCCAGACATCCGCGGGGTCCTCGCGGGCCGGCACCGCGGCGATCACCAGTCCCTCCGGCATCTCGGCCGGGCAGGTCCTTGGCGGAGTGGACGCCGAGCTCCGCCTCGCCCTCGAGTAACGCCCGCTCTACCCCACGCACAAAGCGCGCCTTGTCCCCAACCTCGCCATCAGAGGAGACCTCAACCAGCTCAGCTCCCCCTAAAAGCTCAGCGACCTGCCCAGCCTGAGCCTTGGCAAGCGCACTATTGCGGGTAGCGATTCGAATCATGGGGCCGGTCCGGGTAGGGGTGGAGCGTCTTGTACTTTTTTGCGGCGGCGTTGGCGGACAGCAGATAACGGTCTTCAAAAAAAGTTAAGCGGAACCCCTGCCCGGACCGGCCCTCCGAAGCTCGGTCACCTTGCCGCCCGCCTCTTCCTCCGGCTCAGTCTCGGCATCGAGCCCGAACAGCTCGCGCAGGGCGCTGACGTAGAGGTAGGCCTCGTCGCTGCCGGCGGAGCGCTTCATGCGCAGGGTCGGCTCGTGCAGGAGGCGAGAGGCGATCGCCTTCGCCACCACCGCCAGGCGCTCGCGGTCGGCCTCGCCGAGGTTCTCCCAGCGTCCCTCGTTCTCGGTCAGGACGCGCTCGATCACCTCGTCGCCGCGCTCGCGCAGGGCGGCGATCGTCGGCACGACCGCAAGCGAGGCAAGCCAGTGCTCGAAACGGTCCAGCTCGGCCGCCAGGATCGGCTCCGCCCGTCGCGCCTCTCCCTCGCGGTCGCCCGCGTTGCGCTCGACGATCTGCTGCACGTCGTCGATGTCGTGCAAGGTGACGCCGGCGACCTCGCGGCACTCGGGCTCGATGTCGCGGGGCACGGCGATGTCGACCAGCAGCAAGCGGCCGGCCGGAACGTGTGCGCATCACCTGCTCGAGCCCATCGCGCTCGACGATGTGGTGGGGCGAGTTGGTTGCCGAGACGACGATGTCGGCGGCCTGCAGCTGCTCGGGCAGCTCCTCGAAACGGACGGCCTCACCGTGGAAACGCTGGGCGAGGCCGATCGCCCGGTCGTAGTGGCGGTTGGCGACGAAGACGCTGGCGGCACCGCGGGCGACCAGGGCCTTGGCGACCAGCTCGGCGGTCTCGCCGGCGCCGATCACCAGCACCCGCTTCTCACCGAGGTCGCCAAGCGTGCGCCGGGCAAGCCCGACAGCCACCGAGGGGATCGAGACCCCCTTCTCGCCGACCGCGGTCTCCTCGCGCACCCTGCCGCCGGCAGCGAGAGCGCCGCGGAAGAGACGGTTGAGGATCGGCCCGGTGGCGCCCTCGACCAGCGCCAGCTCGTAGGCGCGTTTGACCTGGCCCTGGATCTCGGCCTCGCCGACGATCATCGAGTCGAGCCCGGCGGTGACCTTGAAAAGGTGGTGGGCCGCGTCGCCCGAGCGCAGCGAGTAGAGGTGGCCGAGCAGCTCGGTGGGGCGGATCTCCGCCTGCCGGGTGAGCACGCCCAGCGCCGTCGACTCGGCTTCGACTGGGTCGGAGACGATCAGGTAGAGCTCGGTTCGATTGCAAGTCGATATGGCCGCCGCCTCGTGGATGCCGTCAACTGCGGTCAGCTCGTGCAGAGCGCCGACCGCACGTCCCTCGGTCAGCGAGAGGCGCTCGCGTAGGTCGAGCGGCGCCGTCTTATGAGAGACGCCGAGGGCGAGAAGCTCACTCATACGGCGTCACCTCTCGCCGCCCCCGGACGCGAAGCGGAGGAGGTGGCGACTTGATTCCCGCGTCCGGGGGCGACTTGGTCTCCATTGACGCGACTCTCGGCGAAGCCGGCGAGCTCGCGCAGCTCCTTCTCGATCCGCTGGACTTTGGCGGCCATGATCGCAACGTAGATGACGAGCAGGAGGAGGAAGACGATGTAGGCGGCGGCGACGTACTTGCCGGCCTCATCCAGGGGCAGGGCGGGCGCTGCGAGCGGCAGGAACATGAATGACTTGACTTCACCCATGCTCCGGTCGCGAAGAGTCAGATATGCACGCTCCCTGCGCATGGGTTCAGAGCACCTCCGGGGCGACGCGGGAGGAACCGCCGGGCGCCGGGGCGTCGAGGGCGCGACGCAGCCGCTTCAGCTGCCCGGAGGCACTCTTCGCGGTCAGCTCGAACTTGACCAGGGTCACCCAGAGCAGGCCGATCGCCGCCAGGCTGACCAGGAAGGTGAACATCATCTCTCCCGGCAGGCCGCCGTTGGCGGTGGCGAAAGTGCGCGGGTGGACGAGGCTCTCCGCCATCCGCACCGCCATGAAGTTGAGCGGTACGAAGGCCCCCGCCGTGATCGCGAAGACCGAGGCGTAGCGCGCCTGGCGCTCGCGGTCCTCGATCGCGTAGCGGAAGGGGTAGTAGGTCGCGTACATCAGGAAGACGATCAGGAAGCTGACCAGCGTCGGCTCGTCCCAGACCCACCAGTGGCCCCAGGAGGCCTTGGCCCAGATTGAGCCGGTGATCAGCACGGCGACGCCGAAGATCACCGACATGTGGATCGAGACGTATGAGTAGGCGTCCCAGCGCGAATCGCCGCTGCGCAGGTGCAGCACCGCAAAGACGCCGCCGACCACGAAGCCGATCAGCGCCACGATCGCCAGCGGCACGTGCAGGTAGAAGATCTTCTGGATGAAGCCTTGGTCGGCGTCGAGCGGCGCGTAGAAGAAGACCAGCGAGAGCGAGGCGGCGAGTGCCGCGACGGTCGCGATCGAGAGAGGTTTCAGGCCTTTGCCGTACATGCTCTTGGCGCGGTCGAGGTTTGAGCCACATAGCGGTCGAAACTCGACCGCGCGCCTCAGTCCTCCAGCAGGAAGTCGAACACCGCGTATCCGACCAGGAGGAAGATCAAATCGTATAGCCCGAGCACCGTCAGCCAGGTGCCGAAGCGGTCGTAACCGAGACCGCCCACCGCCAGCAGCGGCTCGATCGCCCCGGTCGCGGCGATCGAGAGCGGTACCGCGAGTGGCAGCAGGACGAGCGGCGCCAGCAGATCACGGGCGCGCGAGTTGACCGCCATCGAGGAGATCAGCGTGCCGGTCGCGGCCAGGCCGAGGTCGGCGAGCAGGAGGACGAGGGCGAGCGGCGCCAGAGCCGTGGCCGAGTCGAGGAAGAAGACGGCGAAGACAGGGACGACGACCAGCTCGAGCGCAACCAGGTAGACGAGCAGCGCTGCTGCCTTGGCGGCGAAGACGACGGTGCGGTCGATCGGCGCGAGGCGGATCGCGTCGAAGCCACCCTCCTCACGCTCGGTGACAAAGAGTCGGTTGATGCCGAGGATTGCGGCGAAGAGCAGGGTCAGCCAGAGCACGCCGGCGGCGAGGCTGCCGGAGAGGGCGGTGCGGTCGAGGCCGAAGCGGAAGATGACGAAGGTGGTGACCGCGAACAGCGCCATCGCCGGCAGCGACTGCAGGGTGCGCAGCTCGGCGCGCAGGTCCTTGCCGAGGAGCGCGGCGAAGGCTAGGCGGGAGGGGGTCATCACAACAGTCGCGCCTCCCTCGCGGCGCGAAGAACCAGAGATGCACGCTTGCTCGGTCGGCGCTCCCATTCACCTTGTGTCGAGTCGAAGAACGTGGTCGGACTCTTTCAGGTGGCGCTCAGGGTCGTGGGTGACGAGGACACGGGTGCGTCCCTCGCCGGGGCCGATCAGCTCGCGGGCCAGCTCGCGTCCCTCGGCGTCGAGGTTGGAATCGGGCTCGTCGAGCAGCAGCAGCTCGGGCTCGTGCAGGACGCAGCGGCAGATCGCGAGGCGCTGGCGCATGCCGGCCGAGAGCTCGGCGACGTGCTGGTCGGCGCGGCGCTCCATGCCGACGGCGGCGAGCAGGGCATCGATACGGCGCTCGGCGTCTTCCCCGCGCAGGCCATGCAGCTTGGCGTGGAAGCGCAGGTTCTCGCGTCCGCTCAGGTCGCGGTAGAGCAGCGGCTCGTGGCCCAGGAAGCCGATCCGTCCCCGCGCCTTCCACGCCTCGCTCGGCAGCCGCGCTCCCAGCACCCGCACCTCGCCACCGCCGGGTCGCAGCAGCGTGGCGAGGATACGCAGCAGCGTCGTCTTGCCGGCGCCGTTCGGTCCCAGCACGACCAGCGACTTACCTCTCTCGAGGGTCAGATCGACTCCGTCGAGTACAGGCGTTTCGCCGAAGTTTCGCCGCAAGTCGCGCAGCTCGATCGCCGTACTCACGCCCGGATTCTCCCCGAGCGAGCGACGAGAGCTGCATTGACCACGCTATTCGGGGTTAATGCAGCTCTCGTGTGAAAGTCAGCGCCGCTTCTTCTGCAAGGTGCGCCGGCCGACCGCGAGCAGCGGGCCGGCGCCCTCGCGCAGGGCCTTGGTGCGGGTTGCGCCTTTGCCGTAGAGGAGTTTCGCCGAGGCCTGCACCGCTTCGCCCAGGGTCTGGTCGTAGGGGTGCCACCAGAAGTCGCGGGTGAGGCCCGGCTCCCAGGAGTTCATCTTGACGTTGACGCACTCGTAGAAGCCAAATTTGGAGTGCGAGCGGCCGACGCCGGAGTCCTTGACCCCGCCCCAGGCGCACTGGCAGGCGCCGTGGCTGAAGGAGTGGTCGTTGACCCAGACCATGCCCGACTCGATCCGGCGTGCGATCCGCGCGCCCTTCTGGCGGTCCTTGGTCCAGACCGAGGCGCCGAGGCCGAACTCGGAGTCGTTGGCGAGGTCGATCGCCTCCTGCTCGGAGTCGACGACGACGATCGGCAGCACCGGGCCGAAGACCTCCTCGCGCATGATCCGCATCTCGTGCGTGACCCCGGTCAGCACGGTCGGGGCGATGTATTTGTCGGAGAGGCCGGCGACCGGGGTGGGGCCGCCGCAGAGCCTGGTCGCGCCGGAGGCAACCGCGTCCTCGATCAGGTCGATGACGATCTCGTACTGGCCGTCCGAGGTCATCGGGCCGATCTCCGTCTCCCACTCGAGCGGGTTGCCGAGCCGCAGCTTCTGCGCCTCGCGGGCGACTCCCTCGACGAAGCGGTCGGCGACCTCGCGCATGACGTAGACGCGCTCGACCCCCGAGCAGGTCTGGCCGGCGTTGGCGAAGCCGCCCCAGACGGCGCCGGAGATCGCATTGTCGAGATCGGCGTCGGCGCAGACGATCATCGGGTCCTTGCCGCCGAGCTCGAGCACCGAGCCCTTCAGCTGCCCGGCGCAGACCTCGCCGACCACCCGGCCGACGTCAACTGAACCGGTGAAGAAGATCTTGCCGGCGCTCGATCTGGCCAGTGCGTCGCCGACCGCGCCGCCGCCGTGGACGACGCGGACCAGGCCCTCGGGCAGGCCGCCCTTCTCGAAGACGCGGCGGATCGCCTCGCCCAGCAGTGGCGTCAGGCTTGCCGGCTTGAGCACGACGCCGTTGCCGGCCATCAGCGCGATCGCGACCTCGCCGAAGGGGATCGACCAGGGGTAGTTCCAGGGTGCGATCACGCCGACGACACCGATCGGCTCGTAGGTGAAGCGCGATTTCTTGCTGGCCAGGAACGCCTGCGACATCCGCACCTTCTCGTCAGCGAGGATCTTGGGGCCCGCCTTGGCACACCAGTGCAGCGCGTCGACGGTTGGCAGCAGCTCCATCGTGTAGGCCTCGGTGCGCGGCTTGCCCTGCTCGCTGACGAGCAGTTCGGCGAGCTCGTCGATGTCGTCGAGCAGCGCGTCGGCGGCGCGCTTCAGGTAGGCGCCGCGGGTCTTCAGGTCGAGCTCGGCCCAGGCGGGCTGAATGCGGGCTACGTCGTCGACCACGGATTGGACTTCGTCCGGGGTGATCGTGGCGACGGAGCCGACTAGCTCTCCGGTGGCTGGGTTGAAGGACTCGAGCGTGGACTGGACGGTTTGTGGCTGCGTGGCGATCTCCATGGTTGGCGATTGTACGCCGTAGTGGGGGAGTCGGGGATCGCCTCGCCGAGTGCCCACCACCGCCTTCGGCGGTGGAATCTGGTGCCGCTTCGCGGCTTGAACAACCCTGCCGGGGCCGCTTCGCGAGGCATCGTCGAGGCGATCCCCGACTCCCGACCAGCGCGACTACCTCCGTGGTCATACTCGGCGCAATGCCAGACCGCCTGTTCGGAAGCGACGAGGGATCAGCCCGCCAGCCGGCTTCGCTGGAAGCCGATGCACCTTTGGCCGTTCGCATGCGCCCGAGGAGCTTGGATGAGCTGGTGGGGCAGGAGCAGGTTCTGGGCGAGGGGTCCGCACTTCGCACTGCCATCGAAAGCGGGCACCCACATAGCTCGATCTTGTACGGGCCGCCGGGGTCGGGGAAGACGACGCTGGCCAGGATCGCGGCTGCCGGGGCCGACGGGGCGTTTGAGGAGCAGTCGGCTGTCAATGCCGGGAAAGCTGAGATCCGCGGGGTGATCCAGCGGGCGCGGGAGCGCCGGCAGGCGAATGGGCGGCACACCGTTCTCTTCCTCGACGAGATCCATCGCTTCAACAAGGCACAGCAGGACGCGCTGCTGCCGGCGGTGGAGGAGGGGTTGCTGACGCTGATCGGGGCAACCACCGAGAACCCCTACTTCGAGGTCAACTCGGCGTTGCTCTCACGTAGCCAGATCTACGAGCTGCAGCCACTCTCGGCCGAGCAGGTGGAGGAGCTTCTGCGGCGGGCTCTGGCCGACCCCGAGCGCGGGCTGGCCGAGCCGCCGCCGGTCGAGGACGCGGCGCTCGCGATGCTGGCCCATCGCTCCGGTGGTGACGCCCGCGTCGCCCTCTCCGCCCTGGAGCGCGCGGTCGCACGCGCTGCGGGCTTTGAACGTGCTGGGATCCGGGCAAAGTCCGCAGCGATCGACGTCGCCGCGGTTGAGGACGCGCTGCAGCGCAAGGCGCTCGACTACGACCGCGAGGGCGACCGCCACTACGACTTCGTCTCGGCCTGGATCAAGGCGACGCGGGGCTCTGACGTCGATGCCGCCCTCTATTACCTGGCTGTGATGCTCGAGGGTGGCGAGGACCCGCGCTTCATCGCCCGCCGCATGGTCATTCTCGCCTCCGAGGACGTCGGCAACGCCGATCCCCAGGCCCTGCTCGTCGCCGACGCTGCGGCCCGCGCCGTCGACCGGGTCGGCCTGCCCGAGTGCGCGCTGAACCTCGCCCAGGCTGCCGTCTACCTCGCCCTGGCGCCGAAGTCCAATGCCTCCTACAAGGCCCTCGGCCGCGCCCGCGCCGAGGTGCGCGAGAACGGCGCCAAGACCCCGCCCGACTACCTACGGGACGCCCACTACCCTGGCGCGGCAAAGCTCGGGCGCGGCGCGGGCTACCGCTACGCGCATGATCAGCCGGGCGCCGTCAGCGACCAGTTGCTGATGCCGCCGGGCTTGGAGGAGATGCGCTTCTACCAGCCCACCGACCGGGGCTTCGAGGCGGAGCTGGGACGGCGCCTGGAGGCGCTACGCAAGCGGCTTTCTGACGCCCAGTCAGACCCCTGATCGCAAGCGCAACTTCTTCATAGACGCGGTGTTTCAGAGGGCGGCTTTCCAAGCTAGAGCCAGGGAGAGCCGACACACCGGCCGGAGGCCTGGACTGGGGGTCTCCGGCCGGCACTAAAAGGGGAATCAGGGGGGAAACTCGACGACCGCGCACGAAGACCGCGCGGTCGTCGGGCGTTCGGGCCAGTCGCGGAGCGCCCCGGTCGAAACCGCAGTTAGGGTTTCGCGATGCCCTCGAAACCGCAGCTCGTCCTTCACTCGGTCCCGTTCTCGCACCCGGTTCTCGCGGTGAGCGCGGCGCTCGACCGGCTCGGGCACGAGTACGAGACGGTGGAACTGGTCTCCGGCAAACACGGCGAGGAGATCGAAAGGATCTACGGCGAGGGGCGCAGGACGGTCCCGGCGCTGCTGGTGGATGACGAGCCGGTGCACGGCACGGCGGCGATCTTCGCCCGCCTCGACGAGCTGCACCCCGACGCCGACCTCTACCCGGAGGCGACGGCCGATGCAATCCGCGAGGCCGAGGCCGGCGTCGCCGAGGATCTGCAGATGAGCGCCCGCGTGCTCGTCTTCGGCGCGCTTCACTTCCGCCCCGAGTCGATGGGGACGTTCGCCGGTGCCGGCCAGCTCGACCCGGCCGGGACCGACTTCGCGATCAGGACGATGCGCGCGACCTGGCGCTACCTCGACATCACCGCCGAGCGGGTCCACGCCGCCCTGCAGGAACTGCCGGCGCAGCTGGATGCTGTCGACGCCCTGGTGGACGCGGGCGCCGTCGCCGGCGAGGCGCCGACCGCCGCAGACTTCCAGCTCGGCTCTTCACTTCGTCTCCTCGCCCAGGTCGGCGACGTCCGCCCCCTGGTCGAGGAGCGGCCGGCCGCCACAGTCGCCACTGCTTGGTTTGACCGCGGCAGCGGCGACGTCCCGGCCGGCGCCTTCCCACCCGGCTGGACTCCAACCGCCAGCTCCTAGCCTAGGCACCTCTCTAAAATCTGGTGTGTGAGTTCCGAGAAGCTGCGACTTGGCGGGATGGCGCTGCGCAACGGCCTGCTGATCCACGGACCGACGCACTGGGCCGCGGCGGTGCGCGACAAGGACGGCGAGGTGCGGATCGCCTCCGAGCGCAAACCCGAGCTGGCGCCGAAACTGGCCGGCCGGGTACCGGGCTTGCGGGGGCCGCTGAAACTGGTCGAGGCGATGGCGGTGTTGCCGCTGGTGCGCAGACGCCTGCCCGCCGCGCGACTCCCCTTCGAGGACCCTCGGGTGGTGGCGACGATCGGGGCGACCCTGCTCGCTACCGCTGTCTTGCGGCGCAGAGTGCCGAGCGGTGTCGTGCGCGAGGGGATTGCGCAGGCGCTTGGTGCGACGCCAGCTGTGATCGCCCTCGCCGATCGCGACCTGGCCGCCTACCACGGCGTCGAGCACAAGGCGATCGCCGCCTACGAGCAGGGGGTGCAGGATCCGGCTACGGTGCCGAAGGAGCACGACCGCTGCGGCTCGAACCTGATCACGCCGATGATGCTGCTCTCCGTCGGTGGCACCGTAATCCTGGAGCGGTTGGTGGAGCGACCGAGCCCGGTCGCTCGTGCCGCGGTCGGCCTCGCCGGCGCCTCGATCGCGGTCGAGATGTTCGCCTGGAGCGACCGCAACCACGGCGCTCCGCTTGCTGAGGCGTTCCATACCCCCGGCCGCGAGATCCAGCGCCATCTGGCGACGAAGGAGCCGACGCCGGAGCAGCTCCAGGTCGGCATTGCCGCCCTGGCCGAGATCCTCCGCGTCGAGGACGCTCAGGCGGGCGCCGCCGAGCCGCCGCCCGCGACGTAGGCGTCCATCTAGACTCCCGCCGATGTTCGGCAAGATCGACCACATCGGCGTTGCCGTTGAGGACATCGACGCGGCGCTCGAGCTCTACGCGGAGATCTTCGAGATGACCGTTGCCCACCGCGAGACGGTCGAGGCGCAGGGCGTTGAGGCGGTACTGCTCGATGTCGGCGATGGCCACGTCGAGTTGATGCGGCCGCTAGCGCCCGACACGCCGGTCGGCAAGTTCCTCGGCCGCAAGGGTCCCAAGCTGCACCACGTCGCCTACGCCGTGGATGACATCGACAAGACCCTGGAGCAGCTCACCGCTGCCGGACTCGAGTTGATCGATAGCAAGGCGCGCACCGGGATCCGCGGCAGCCGGGTGGCATTCATTCAGCCGCGCTCGACCGGCGGCGTCCTGACCGAGATCGTTGAAGCGGGTGGAGAGGAGCACTGATGGCAGACGTGCAGAAGGTGGAGATCGGCTTCGAGGGCGGCCAGGTGGTGCCGGTACGGCTCAGCAGCGACGAGCTGAAGGATCTGCGCAAGCAGATCGAGAAGGGTGGCTGGCACGACATCAAGACCGAGGACGGCGTCCTCTCGATCTACGTTGGCAAGGTCGCTTTCCTGCGTATCGATTCGGCCGGGCACCGAGTCGGCTTCGCCCTCGACCGGCAGGACTGATGCGAGCCCGCCGGCTGCTGGGTGTCGCGGGGTTGACGACGCTGGCGGCAGCTTTGTGGTGGCGCAAGAACCCTTCCGCTTGTCCTTACGGACAGCGCTTCTGGGTCGAAGCACCGCACCCGGTCATCACCCGCGACCGTCTGCGCTGGGTTTTAGCGCCGCAGCCGGGCGAGCGGGTGCTGGAGATTGGCCCCGGCACCGGCTACTACACGCTGGACATGGCTGAGTGGGTTGGCGGTGAGGGCCGGGTCGAGATCTTCGACCTGCAGCAGGAGTTCCTCGACCACGTCACCGCTCGTGCCGCGGAGCGCAGCCTCGGCAACATCGTCCCGACTCAGGGCGACGCAACTGCGCTGCCCTACGAGGACGCCTCGGTCGACGCGGTCGTCCTCACTGCCGTGCTCGGCGAGATCCCCGATTCGCTTGCCGCCCTGCGGGAGATACGCCGCGTGCTGAAGCCCGGCGGGCGCCTCATCGTCGGCGAGCTCTTTGGCGACCCTCACTTCACGACCCGGGCAAGCCTGGAGCAGCAAGCCGGCGAAGCCGGCCTCATCTACGAAACACATTCCGGCAACTGGTTTGCCTATTTCGCCCGCCTAACCCCCGGTTCGTAGATCGGTAGATCGCTGACGCGAAGGTGAGCTCTAGCCGCGGATTGCCTTGCCAGCGATGTTCTTGAGCCGAGTCCGGTCCCGCTGGGTGAGGTTGCTGGGACGGCCCTTCGATTTTCCGACCAGGCGCAGAAACTCCTGCTGCTCTTTGTGCGTCAAATTGCGGTCCACTCGTTCACGGCCCTTCTCGGCAAGCCAAACCGAGACGGTCAACACCATCCCCCACGGGACGCGCCTCAAGCCACGTCTGAAGAGCCACGGCAGCATGGGGAGTTACGTACCCGATTACGGGCTGTGCATGCGCGGCGACGCGTCCGATCTCCCGGCCCGCCTGGCAGCGAGGGCACCAGTAGGTGCGGCGGTTGGCGTCGCCCTGGCCACGGGCGGCGATCGGCGTGCCGCAGGCAGGGCAGGGTTGGCCGGCGCGGTGATACACGGCGCGACTGGGGCGTCCCCTCTCCACCGATTCCTGCATCAGCCGCCGCCCGGCTTCGAGGACGCGCTCGACCTCGCTGTCTTGAAGCTCGCCGACCTTGCGCCAGGGGTTCAGCTTGACCGCGAAGCAGGCCTCGCTCTTGAAGATGTTGCCGATCCCGGCGACCAGGCGCTGGTCGAGCAGCGCCTCGCCCAGCTCGCGCTCGGGCGAGGCTTGAAGACGGGCACGTACGGCGCTTGGATCAAGCTCCGGCGCGAGGATGTCGGGGCCCAATCGGGACAGGGCCGGATCTGCGCGCAGCTGCGTCGCGCTCAGCAGGCGCAGCGTTGGCCCGCCGAACTGAACCGCTTCCAGCTCGGCCCCACGCAGGCTCACCCAAGCTGCGCCAGCCCGCTTGCGCCACGTGGCACCGCGGCGGTAGACGTGCCAGGAGCCGCTCATCCCCATGTGGCTGTGGAGGACGAGGTCGCCGAAGTGGAGCAGCAGGTTCTTGCCGCGTGCCTCGACTCGCTCTAGCCGGCGGCCGTCGACTCGCTCGAGCCCGGCCGCGCGGGCCTGACCGCTACGTGCCCTGACCTCCAGCTCTTGCCCGCCGAGCGCCGCCTCGATCCGCCGCGCGGCGCGCAGGATCGTGTCGCCCTCTGCCATGCCTCAATGCATAGCTGACGGCAGATGGCACCGGGACGGAGGGAGGGCCGCCCCGGCGCCGTTCTACCGCTAGCTGTTTTTGCCCCCGCGGCAGGCCGGGATGTTGAGCCGCAGGTTCTTCCTCTTCAGCTGTCTGCTGTTCTGGGCCTTCAGGTTGAGGAAGCCGGTCGTCTGCCTTTCGCAGAGGTTGCGTGAGTTGACCAGCAGCCCCTTGTTGCCGCCCTTCATCGTCAGGATGAACTTGTCCACGGCGACGTCAGGCGTTTTGCGGAACACCGTTTTCAGGCGCCCGTTCGACGAGCTGATTACGCCGCGCAGCCGGATGTTGACCTGGCCCTTGAGGTCGACCAGCAGGTCCGGCAGCGTGTTGTTGGACGAGGTCAGGTAGACCGGGCCCTTGAGCTTGCCGTCGAGCAACGGCGAGGTCGCCTTGGCGTTGCCGTAGATCGACGCTTTCGGACACTCGTTCGCTGCCAGCTGGACCCTCGTGCAGATCGTCTTGATGTGCGCCTGATCGAGGATCGTCGCGCGGGGCAGGATGAAGGCCGCCCGGCGCGTGTTGGCGTCGCCGTTGCGTGCATCGAGGGTCGCCCGGAACTTCGGGTGGGCAGCCCGCTTCACCTGGTTTTTGCCACCGAAGATCCGTGCGTAGAACTTCGGCTTGTATTTGAGCGCTTTGCAGTTGCTCGCCCGGAACCCGTTTGAGGGCTTCGTTTCGAACCAGCTCGCGGGGTCGGCGGGATTGCCGCCGCCACCCAGGATCCCCGAACCGATCGAGAACACTTCGCGACAGGTGGTCGGGTTGAGGGTGAAGTTCTGCCGGTTGATCGAGACGTCGATCGCCCGGATGTCGAGCTTCACGCCACCGAACACGTAGGGGATGGCGTCCGAGACGGCGTGGACTTCGGCCGTTTCGGGGTCGATGTTGAGCGCGGCCCGAACGACGACCGTGCCCAGGTCATATGGACCCGCCACCGCTGGGGTGACGAAGACCATGCTCACCGGCGCCCCCTTGTAGGGGCCGGCGAGGTACACCTTGCCGTCAGTATGGAACGGCGCCGGACCGGAGCCGGCGTCGATCCCGGTCGTACCGACCAGGCTGTTGGCCGGGCAGCTCGGGCTGGCCAGCTCATCTTTGCCGGAGCGGCTTCCCGCTGCGTCGATGCTTGCCTCCGGGCAGTACTCGACGCCCTTCAGCTTCGCCACCATTCCGGGCGGTAGGTCGACCTTGACCTGGCGGATCTCCTGCGCCCCGTCGGGCCGCGTGATGCGCAGCTCGAATGGGCTGAAGGCACCGGCTTTGGTCGCTTTCGGCCCGGCAAGGAAGGTCGGGCTGAAAGGACGCTCCGCGAGCGTTTTCGGGCATGGCCCGCCGCCGGGTGCGGTGTCCAGGTTGAATTGAGGGTTGCCGCTGGTGGGCGGCACTTCTTCGGTCGGCCGCGACCAGGGGGTGAACAGGGCAGTCGTGGTGTGCGGCCCGCAGGTGTTGGGGGTCGTCAACGCCCCCCTCGGCCCGCCGTTGATGTGGACTTTGAACGAGTTGAACGGGGCCTGCGGGTTTTCCGGCACGACGACCGTCAGCTGGCCGGTCTGCAGGTTCGGGAACACGTTTCCGACCAGCCGCACATTGACGCCGTAGCGGTCGTTGAAGGCGTGGAGGAAGACCCGGAACTGGTTGCCGGAGGTAGGCACCTGGCTGGTGGGCTCGGCGACGTAGACGTCACCGCCGAGATCCTGGTCGAGGGCTCGGGTGTCGACCTCGATCGTGCCGATTTTCGAGGACGCCGGGCATTCGACCGGATCGTCCGCGCCTTTCTTGTACTGGGCGTCGGTGCACGGCGTAAGCCCGTTCGCCAACGATGGGTTCAGGCCGGCCCCCTCCGGCAGCGTCACCTTCGCCGTCAGCAGATGTGAGGTGCCCTCCGCGTCCAGGGGTTTGAGCTGGTCCGGCATCTGGACGTCGACGGTGGACGGTTCTGGGGAATCCGTGGCGCCGCTCGCGGTCACCGCAAGACCGGTTTTGAATGGAACCGACTCGCAGCCGGTGGCGCCGAGCCTCGTCGTGTAGCTGGCGGTGTCTTCAGCTCCTTCATGCGATTTGACGTTGAGAATCGACGTCTGTCCACCGGCGCAGTTGCTCGGCATCGTCAAATAGTTTTCGCTGAAGCCGGGGGTGAAGTTGCCGAAGAAGACGAGGCGCGACCCGATGATCGGCGGGTGGAACGGGGTCCCGTCCGGTGGGTGGATGTCACTGATAGTGAACCTGACGTGCTGGTCTTTGGGGTCGAGGTCGCCGACGATGATCGTCGGTTCACCCGGGGCGCTGGTCGGGAACCCGACCATCGACGGGACGCCGTCGAACGACACCAGGTTGTAGACGGGGAGTTTGGCCCGGGTGTTCTCACAGGGAACCGGGACCGGACCGGGCAGTTCGACGCAGGGGGGTGCCTGCGAAGCGACCGTGAGGTAGTTGAAGCCGACCAGGGATGCGGCCGGACACGCCGGTGGGATTGCGCTCAGTTGCGCGACCGTGCACTTGACCGGCGTGGCCTCGGGGTTGACGCCGAGGCCTTCCGGCGTGTCGACAATGATTTCTTTTACGAACCCGTCGGGAAAGCCCACGGCCCCCGGCGCCGTCAGGGTGTTGAGGGTGAAATCGGTAATGCCGAAGGGCGGGTGCTCAGCGGCCTCGGTAAACAATTTGTCTTCGGTTGCGTCGGTGCATTGACCGGCGTCTTTCGGAAGGGGGAATGGTCCTTTAATGGCCCCCGGGGCACCCGGGATAAGCGGCGTGTCGACGTTTTCGTCGCACGTCAGCGCTTCCCAGTTGGCGATGCCAAATGCTCCCTGGGCGCTGGATGCTCCAAATGCGAGAACGGCGAATGCGGAAATGAGCGCTAGCAGCCCAAGCGGGCCTCGCGAACCTCTCATATGGGACCTCTCCTCCAAAGACGGGTTTCAAAAAACGAACTACCCGCCTCCCGCAGTTAAAAACGGTACACCATGGAGTTTGCGGACTCCATAGGGGACAACTACGGATTGGCCAACGAGGTCCAGAGGTGCTCCTCCGCCGTGGCTACGTGGTTGGCCGCAGTGTCGATTTGGCACCACAAGTCTGGTTTGGGGCCGTCGAACTCGCTTGCCGCGTGGAAGGCGTTGGCCAGATTGGTCCAGGCGGCCGCGGCAGCGGTCGCCAATGGCGCCTCGCTGCGACCCGCCTCTTCTAGGAAGCGCGCGTACATCAGCCTGAAGGCGCCGCCACCAGTACCGCGCCGCTCGATCACCTGGTAGCCGAAGCGGGCGCACCACTGCCAGTCCTCGGCGACCTCGGGCCAGGAGCCCGCTTCGGCGGCGAGGCGGCGCACCGCGTCCAGGCCGGAGAAGCCGCGGAACTCGGGCTCGACCATCGCCTGGGCCGCCCGCTCGATCGCCGCCGGGATCGCCTCCTCCAGTTGCCGTGATGAGACCTCGCCGGTAACGGTGAACATGTGGCCGGAGAGCGGGTAGGCGGGATGCTCGCTGTGGCGCGCCTTATCGAGGTTCTCGAGCCGGGTCGTCTGCAACTGCTCGAAGCCGGTGTCGGAGAGATGCGCGACCTCCTCGTCGTATCCGGCGAGGACGACGGCGTGGCCGGGGAAGTGAGCCGAGTTGCCGTAGTGGTCCAGGTAGTAGAGGTCGGTGAGCAAGAGGACCGGTCTACCGGCATCGACCTCGGCGCGCGCCGCGTCCCAGGCGCCGCCGTCACTGCGCTCGAAGGTGCGCAGCTCCAGTGCCGCCCCCGTCAGCTGGTTGAAGTTCTCCTCGAGGCGGGCGGTGCGGCCGTTGAACCAGCGCGTCGGCGAGGCGTCCTCGATCGTCACGTAGTAGAAGCAGGCGCCGGCGCCGAGCCCGAAGGCCATCTCCTCGCTGATCTCTATTTCGTGGAAGGCGAGCAGGTTGCGCAGGGCGGTCGAGCCGCAGTGGTGGCCGGGCGCGTGGGTATAGCCAGGGACGAAGGGCATCGCTTGCGGATTATCCTGCCCCGCCAGTGCAGACCGCCGACCTCAGACTGCTGCGCGCGATGCGCACCCGTGGGCACTCGCCTGCGCTCGAGCGCGGCGCCAGGCTGCTGGGCAAGGCCGGCAACAACGGGGCGATCTGGTTCGCGCTTGGGATCACGCTGGCGATCGTCGACGGCTCCAACCGCGAAGCGTGGCTGATCTGCGCCATCCTGGGCCCGCTGGCGATCGGGCTCAACTACGTGGTCAAGCTGATCGTCAAGCGACCGCGACCGGTGCTGGAGGGCTTGCCGCCGCTCGGCGGCGCTCCCAGCTCGCTCAGCTTTCCCTCCGCCCATGCGACTTCGGCCTTTGCTGTGGCGACGGCGATGACGCGGGTCGAGCCGCTCGGCGCGCTCGCATTCCTGCTCGCCGCCGCGCTTGCCCTGGGCCGTCCCTACCTCGGCATGCACTACCCCTCCGACGTCCTCGCCGGCACCCTGCTCGGCATCGGCCTGGGCCTGATCGTTCCCCTCTCCCTATGAAGGTGGGAATCGTGGGCTTGCCCAACGCGGGCAAGTCGACCCTCTTCAACGCGCTGACCAGGGGCGGCGCCCAGACTGGCGACTACCCGTTCACGACGATTGAGCCCAATGTGGCGATCGCCCAGGTGCCGGACGAGCGCCTGGAGCAGATCGCGGCGACCGTGCGCAGCTCCGAGTTGGTGCCGGCGACGATCTCCTTCCACGACATCGCCGGCCTGGTCAAGGGCGCCTCCGAAGGGGAGGGGCTGGGCAACCAGTTTCTCGCCTCGATCCGCGAGACCGACGCGATCTGCCACGTCGTCCGCTGCCACGCCGATTCCGGCGTGCCGCACCCGGACGGCCGCGTCGACCCGCCGGCCGACATCGAGACGATCGAGACCGAGCTGGTGCTCTCCGACTACGAGCAGGCAGGGCGACGGTTGGACCGGGTGCGCAAGGGCGCCAAGTCGGGCGACGCCGATGCAATCGCGGAGCGTGACTGGCTGGAGCAGGTGGTCGAGGCGCTCGCGGCCGGCAAGCCGGCCCGCTCGGTCCCGGTCCCCGATGCCGCCGCCCACGGCCCCGCCAACCTCCAGGCGCTGACCTCGAAGCCGATCCTCTACGTCGCCAACGTCGACGAGGGGGATGCCGAGCCCCCCGGGGAGGTCACCGCCCACGCCGGCGAGGTCGGTGCCGGGGTGGTCGCGGTCAGCGCCCGGATCGAGGGCGAGCTGGCCGAGCTCGACCCGGCCGAAGCGGAGGAGATGCGCGAGTCATACGGGGTCGAGGGTTCGGGTTTGGCGCGCTTGGTCCGTGCCGCCTACGACCTGCTCGAGCTGATCACGTTCTTCACGGCGGGGGAGGACAAGGAGGCCGTCGCGCGGCCGTTGCACCGCGGCGCCACCGCGCTGGAAGCAGCGGGGACGATCCACACCGAGATCCAGGAAGCCTTCGTCAAAGCCGAGGCGATCGGTTGGCGGGAGCTGGTCGAGTGCGGCGGTTACGCGGCGGGCCGCGACCGCGGCCTGCTCCGCATCGAGGGTCGCGACTATGTCGTCGCCGACGGCGATGTCATAACGATCAAGGTGTAGCTTCCGCCCCATGGATCAGGGAGCGCGGTTCCCGGGGGTGCCCGCCAAGGCGGGCCACTACGAGAGCTTCTACATCAAGGCGTGCCAGCCCGGCGGTGGCAGGGGGATCTGGATCCGGCACACGGTCCACAAGCGCCCGGGGGCAGAGCCGAATGCCTCGATCTGGTTCGTCCTCTTCGACCGCGAGGCGGATGGGCCGCGGGCGACCAAGGTCACCGTGCCGGCGGCCGAGCTGTCCGCTCCGGCCGGTTCCTGGATACGGGTAGACGGGGCGGAGGTTGGGCCCGGTAGGGCGCGCGGCGCAGTCGACACAGACGCCGTCAAGGCCTCGTGGGAGCTGACTTTCGCCGGCGACGCCGAGCCCTGTAAGTACCTGCCTTCCGACCGCCTCTACGAGACGCGCCTGCCGAAAACCAAGTTCGTCGCCCCCTTTCCCAACGCTCGCTTCGACGGCCACCTGGAGGTCGGCGGCGAGACGATCGAGCTCAGCGGTTGGCCCGGGATGATCGGCCACAACTGGGGCAGCGAGCACGCCGAGCGCTGGGTCTGGCTCGAGGGCACCGGCTTCGCCGACTCGCCGGACACCTACTTCGACGCTGGTGCAGCGAGGATCAAGCTCGGCCCCTGGACGACGCCCTGGATCCCCTCTGGCATGCTGATGCTCGACGGCGAAGCCCACCGCCTCGGCGGCTTTGGCCAGATCCGCGGCGCGACGATCGACGCATCTCCGGGCGAGTGCTCGTTCGTCCTCCCCGGCAAGGACATAGTCGTGCGCGGCAAGGTGTCGGCGCCGGAGAAGGACTTCGTCGGCTGGGTCTATGCCGATCCTGCCGGCCCTGAGCATCACACGATCAACTGCTCGGTCTCGGATCTTGAGCTGACGGTGGAACGGCCCGCCGTCCCTCCCCTGCAGCTCACCCTCCCCGCGGGCGCTGCCTACGAGTTCGGCATGCGCGAGACCGATCACGGCATCCCGATCCAGCCTTATCCGGACGGTTGAACGAGGAGGAGGGCGGGGTGCCCCTCCCCCGGAGACCGTTGCGCAGCTGATCGTGGGTGGAGGGTTCCGGCGTGGTCCCTGAGCCTCCGTGGGAGGGGCACCCCGCCCTCCTCTACGCTTAGCGAAGGATGGCGACGAAGACTGTCCAAGCAGTTGACCACGAGCTTCTTGCCGGCGGCGAGTTGATCGCAACCGGGGAGTGGGCTGAGGTCAAGAGCCCGTATGACGGGACCCTGGTTGGGCGGGTTGCGCAGGGGGATGCGGAGCTGGTGGATCGGTGTGCGATTGCTGCGCGAGCTGCTTTCGAGGCTGGTGGGTTTCCGCAGTACGAGCGTGCCGCGGTACTCGATCGTGCTGCTGAGCTGGCCGGAGAACGGACCGATGAGCTGGCGCTGACGATTGCCGCTGAGGCCGGTAAGCCGCTGAAGACGGCGCGGGTCGAGGCGGAACGGTGTGTTGACACGCTGACGTTTTCCGCGGTCGAGGCGCGCAAGCTGAGCGGGGGCACGGTGCCGATGGAGGCATCGTCGGCGGGCGTGGGCAAGCTGGGGGTGATGACGCGGGTCCCCTACGGGGTCGTGGGGGCGATCAGCCCGTTCAACTTCCCGCTCAACCTCGTCGCTCACAAGCTTGGGCCGGCGTTGGCGGCCGGCAACGCGGTCGTGCTCAAGCCCGCCGGGCAGACGCCAATCTCGGCGCTGAAGCTGGCCGCGATTCTGGTCGAGGCCGGCCTGCCGCAGGGCTGGCTCAGTGTCGTCCCCGGTCCTGGTTCTGAGGTCGGCAACGCGATCGTCGAGCACGAGCTGACCGGGGCGCTCAGCTTCACCGGCTCGGCCAAGGTCGGCTGGGACATCCGCAGCCGCGTTCCCCACAAGAAGGTCAACCTGGAGCTGGGCTCCAACGCGCCGCTGATCGTCCACGCTGACGGCGACTGGGAAGCGGCCGCCGACAAAACCAAGCTGCACGCCTTCTCACATGCCGGCCAGAGCTGCATCTCGATCCAGCGGATCCTCGTCCAGGAGGAGATCGCCGATGCGTTCACCGAGCGCCTCGTCGCCAACGCCGAGTCGCTGCGGGTTGGCGACCCGCTCGATCCCGAGACCGACGTTGGCCCGCTGATCTCCCCCGGCGACCGTGACCGGGTTAAGGAGTGGATCGACGAGGCGGTCTCCGCTGGGGCGGAGCTCTTGACTGGGGGGGATCTGGTCGATGAGGGGCGCTGCCTCGCACCGACCCTGCTCGCCCACCCCCCGCGCGAGGCGAAGGTATGGCGCGAGGAGATCTTTGGGCCGGTGGCGACGATCGACCGCTACGCCGATTTTGGCGAGGCACTGCGAATGGCCAACGACTCCAAGTTCGGCCTCCAGGCCGGCGTCTTCACCCGCGACATGGGACGGGGGCTGGAGGCGGCAGCGACACTCGAGTTCGGCGGCGTCCTGATCAACGAGGTACCGACCTTCCGTGCCGACCAGATGCCCTACGGCGGCGTCAAGGATTCCGGCAACACCCGCGAGGGGCCTGCTTTCGCTATCCAAGAGTTGACGGAGGCGCGTTTCATCACTCTGCAGGGGTAGCTGCCTCCCACTGCCTACTCGTGGGGGCGTGCCATGCGACGGTGGTCGAGTGCCTCCTCCAGGACGGACGGCTCGACGCCTTGCTCTAGGGCGACCTCGCGCAGGGAGCGGCCCGACTCGGCCGCGGCCTTGACGATGTCGGCGGCGCGGTCGTAGCCGATGTGGGGATTGAGCGCGGTTGCGGTGGCGAGGGTAGCCTCGGCGTGACGCTCGGTCATCTCCTCGTTGGCCTCGATCCCCGCCACGCATTTCTCGTTCAGCAGGCGGGAGGCGGAGGCGAGCAGCTTGATCGAGTCGAGCAGGTCGCGGGCGATCAGCGGTACCCGGACATTGAGCTCGAACTGGCCCTGGCTGCCGGCGACGGTGATCGCCGTGTCGTTGCCGATCACCTGGGCGGCGACCTGGATCACGACCTCCGGGATCACTGGATTGACCTTGCCCGGCATGATCGAGGAGCCCTTCTGCAGCTCGGGCAGACGTAACTCCGCCAGGCCGGCGCGTGGACCTGAGCCCATCAGCGCCAGGTCGTTGGCGATCTTGTTGAGCGAGACGGCGTAGACCTTGAGCGCGCCGGAAAGCTCGACCAGGGCGTCGCGGTTGCCCTGGGCCTCGAAGTGATCGAGCGGCTCGGAGATCGCCAGGCCGGTGTCCTCGGCCAGCTTCTCCCGCACCTTGGCGGCGAACTCGGGATGGGTGTTGAGGCCGGTCCCCGTGGCGGTGCCACCGAGCGGGATCTGGCCGACCCGGCGCAGCGTTCCCTCGATCCGCTGGATGCCGAGCCGCACCTGCGCGGCGTAGCCGCCGAACTCCTGGCCGAGAGTGACCGGCACCGCATCCATCAGGTGGGTGCGGCCGGCCTTGACCGTGTCGACGAAGCGCTCCGCCTTCTCCTCCAGCGCCGCCTGCAGGCCCTCCATCGCCGGCAGCAGGTCGTGGCTGACCTCGCCCAGGGCGGCAAGGTGGACGGCGGAGGGGAAGACGTCGTTGGAGGACTGGCCCATATTGACGTGGTCGTTGGCGTGGGCTCCATCACCGGCGAGGTTGGCAAGCACCTCGTTGGCGTTCATGTTGGAGGAAGTACCGGAGCCGGTCTGGAAGACGTCGACGGGGAACTGGTCGTCGTGCTCGCCGGCTGCGACCGCGTCGCCAGCATCGGCGATTCGCGCGGCGAGGTCGGTGTCGAGTCCGCCCAGTTCGCCGTTGACCCGGGCTGCCGCTGCCTTCAGCCGTCCTAGCCAGCGGACGACGGGAGCGGGGACCCGCTCACCGGAGACGGGAAAGTTCTCAACGGCCTTGGTGGTCTCGCCACCCCAGAGCTGCTCGGTCAAGTCGGTTCCTCCATCGAAGTCGTGGTCCCGGCAGCGTATTCAGCCGCGCCTTTGGCCGGCGTCGTAGCCGCGGCGGTAGGTGCCCAGGAAGGTCTGGGGAAGGGGGCGGCTGTCGGGGCTGTAGCGGGCCGCCGCCGAGAGGCGGCGGATCAGCTCGGCATGGATCCCTTCGCTGCCCTCGGCACCGCTCTGGGCGGCGCCGAGCAGGTAGCCGAGCTGGAGGTTCGAGGCGCCGCCGGGCTGAGCGCGCGCCTCGGCGTTGAGCTCGGTCGCCGCCGCCAGCATCGCGGTGCCGACTTCTGCCAGGTCGCCGCCGGCCTGGTTGGCCGCGAGGCAGTCGGAGATCGGCGCCTCGCCGTTCAACCTGACCTCGCCGGGGGCGTCGTCAAGGGCAGTGAGGTAAACCGGGGCGCCTTCCAGACAGGCGACCGGGGTTGCGTCGTCATTACCGCCGCAACCGGCGATCCCGACTACGCAGGCAAGGACGAGCAGAAGCGAGCGGCGCACCGGCGCATCCTACGCACGTGCCGGTGCTCCGGTGCCCTCAATATGGACCTCTACGCACCGGCACGTCCCGTGGCTCAGTCGCCGCGGGGGGAGACGCCGCCGGACTCGACCACCGAGACGCCGCCGCGCGGGCCCTGCCTGTAGGTGGGGCCGGGCTCGCTGCCGCCCTGTGGGCCCTCGGGCGGTTTGAGGCCCGAGGGATCACCGCTCGGCTGTGGTTGTTTGGCGACGCTCTGCTGGGTGACCGGGAAGACCTCGACCCATTCGGCCAGCTCGAACATCGGCGCGATTGCGTGTTCCCAGGAGAGATGGAGGTGGTGCCCGCAGCCGTGCCCGGCGTCGCCGTCGTAGCCGACCCAGCGGAACGGCGCCCGCGGTCGGTTCTGCACCGGCTCAGCCCAGTGGGCGAGCCGGGTGATGCCGTTCCAGGCGCGGTCGCAGCCACCGGTTCCATTCAGCGCGACGATGTCCACGGCGAGGCCGTTGTAGTGGTCCGAGTTCCGCACGTGGCAGCCGTGGCAGCCGGCGTGTTCGCCGTTGGGCAGCTTGCCGGAGTAACCGTCGGTGACGTAGATCGGGAAGCGGGCGGCGATCCAGCGCAGGTTCGGCACGATGCGCCGATCGACCATGTCGCCTTCTTCGTGCGGGATCGAGGCGGGGATCGGGACGAGTTCGCCGGTTGCATAGGCGATCCGGGTGGGGATCGGCGCGGCGCTCGCCGGCCCTGCCGCCCAGGCGGCGAGAAGCGCGGTCGCTGCGAGTGCGAGCAGTGCGAGGCGCCCGTGCGTCCTGCGTGGCGAAATGTCGAGAGTCCCTGGCACCTCCCCGCCCCTATCGACAGCCACCCCCACCGCGCTTGAGTACCGCAACTCAGATCGTGGAATAGGGTGCCCGCCATGCCGACCGTGCGCGACGCCAGCTACGACCTCTTCCGTGCCCAGGGGATGACGACGATCTTCGGCAACCCCGGCTCTACCGAGCTACCGATGCTGGCCGATTTCCCGGGTGATTTCCGCTTCGTGCTCGGGCTGCACGAGGCGGTGGTTGTGGGCATGGCAGACGGCTACGCGCAGGCCTCTCGCCGCCCCTCGATCGCCAACCTCCACACCGCGCCAGGAGTTGGCAACGCGATGGGGGCGATCTTCAACGCCCAGGCCAATCACTCACCTGTCCTGGTCACCGCCGGCCAGCAGGCGCGGGCGCAGATGACCCTGCAGGCGAACCTGACCAACCGCGACGCGATCCGCATGCCGCACCCGCTGGTCAAGTGGGCTTACGAGCCGCCCCGGGCCGAGGACGTGCCGCTCGCCCTCGCTCGTGGGATCCACCTCGCCTCGTTGCCACCGCAGGGGCCCACCTTCGTCTCGATCCCGATGGACGACTGGGATGTCGATGTCGACGAGGCTGCCGCGGGCGAGGCGATCAAACGCGGCGTGAACGGACGCGCTGTCGCCGATCCGGAATCGGTCCGCCGGCTCGCTGCACATCTCGACCAGGCGAGCAACCCGGTTCTCGTTGCGGGCCCTGACATCGACGCCAGCGGTGGCTGGGATGCGGCAGTGGCGCTGGCCGAGCGGCAGCACCTGCCGGTCTGGGCAACCCCCGCTCCGGGCGGCGGCAAGCTCGGCTTCCCCGAGGGCCACCCCAACTTCCGCGGCGTCCTGCCGCCGGCGATCGGGCCGGTCGCACAGACGCTCGAGGGTCACGACCTGATCCTCGTTGCCGGCAGCTCCGTCTTCCCCTACTACCCCCATATCCCCGGCCCGCTGCTGCCCGAGGGGGCGACGCTCGTGGCGATCACCAGTGATCCCGACGAGGCCGCCCGGGCGCCGATGGGCTACGCGATCGTCGCCGACGTCGGCCTGACCCTCGCGGCGCTGCTGGAGGCAGTCCCCGAGGCCTCGCGCCCGACCCCCGAGCCGAACCCGGGGCCGACGGAAATCCCCGCTGAGGATCCGCTCAACTCCTCCACGGTGCACTCCGCCCTGGCCGAGGTCTTCCCCGAGGACGGCATCGTCGTGCTCGAGTCGCCCGCCAGCACGCTCGCCCTGCGCAACCAGCTTCGCCTCTCCCGCCCCGGCAGCTACTACTTCAGCGCCGGCGGCGGCCTCGGCTTCGGCCTCTCCGCGTCCGTCGGCGTGCAGCTGGCCCAGCCCGACCGCCCCGTCGTCTGCGTGATCGGCGAGGGCTCGGTCCAGTACGCGGTCACCGCCTTCTGGAGCGCCGTCGCCCACGAGGTCCCGGTCACCTTCCTCGTCCTGCGCAACTCCGAGTACGCGATCCTCAAGTGGTTCGCCGAAGTCGAGTCGGTCACGGGCGCGCCGGGCCTCGATCTGCCCGATCTCGACGTAGCCGCCGTCGCCGCGGGTTACGGCGTCTCGACCCAGCGGGCGAGTGGCCGCGACGAGGTACGCGACGCGCTCGCCAAGTCGCTCGCCTCCTCGCGGCCGGAGCTGGTCGAAGTGCCGGTGCAGCCGGGCATGTCTCTCTTTTAGATGCTGTTCTAGGAAGATTCAGGGATGACCGTCGCAGCCCCCGACCGCGCCCCCGAGTTGCTGGCCGGCGGGGCCGCGCAGCCGCTGCGCGGCGAGCTCGAGGCCCTGCTCGGCGAGGACCGCGTCCTGGGCCGGGCCAGCGACATTGTCCGCTACGCCTCCGACGCAAGCCCCTACCGGCTGCTGCCGCAGGTGGTGGTGATGGCCCACGACGCCGACGACGTTGCCAAGACCCTGGCCTACGGCCGTGCCCACGACGTGCCGGTCGTCTTCCGCGCCGGCGGCACCAGCCTCAACGGCCAAGGCCAGAGCGACGGCATCCTGATCGACGTGAGGCGCCATTTCGGCGGCGTTGCGGTCGAGGAGGACGGAGCCGCCGCTCGGGTCAAACCGGGAATCGTGCTCGGCCACGCCAACCGCGTGCTCGCTCCACACGGCCGCAAGCTCGGCCCCGATCCCGCCAGCACCGACATCGCCACCGTCGGCGGGGTAATCGCCAACAACTCCGGTGGCATGCGCTGCGGCACTACCCGTGACTCCTACTCGACCGTGCGCTCGCTGACCTTCGTCCTGCCCTCCGGAACGACGCTCGACACTGCCGAGCCCAATGCCGCCGAGCGCTTCGCCGCCGCCGAGCCCGAGTTGGCCGCGGGCCTGGCCGCGATCCGGGACGCGATCCGTGCCGACGCCGAGCTGCGCGATCGCATCGAGCGCAAGTTCGCGATCAAGAACACCACCGGCTACCGCCTCTGCGCCTTCCTCGACGCCGACGAGCCGCTGGAGATCTTCCGGCGGCTCCTGGTCGGCTCGGAGGGAACCCTTGGCTTCGTCGCCGAGGCGGTCTTCGAGACCGTGCCGCTTCCCGCCCGCACGACGACCGCTTGGATTCACTTCCCGAGCATCGACGAGGCGGTCGCCCCCGTCCGCGACCTGGTCGACTGCGGCGCCACGGCGGTCGAGCTGATGGTCGCGCCCGCCCTGATCACTGCCGCCTGGAACATGGTCGGCGCGCCCGAGGAGTGGAAAGAGTTGCCGCCGGATTCGGCGGTGCTGCTGGTCGAGTTCGGCGCCAGCACGGATGCGGAGCTGGACGCCTACGTGGCCAGGGCAAGCGAGATCGTCGCCTCCCAGGAGACGATCAGACCGATCGAGTTCAGCCGCGAGGCGGAGGAGATCGGGCTCGCCTGGCGGGTGCGCGAGGGGCTGCACGGACTGGTTGGCCGGCTGCGACTGCCAGGCACGGCGCTGATCGTCGAGGACGTCTGCGTGCCGCCGGAGCGGATCGCCGAAGGCGCCCGCGACCTGCAGGTCCTGCTCGGCGAGCACGGCTTCCTCCCCGGTGTCGCCGGCCATGCCTCCGCCGGCAACCTGCACTTCATGCTCACCCCCGATTTCTCCAAGCAGGAGGACCTGGAGCGCTACGAGTCCTTCATGGCGAAACTGGTTGAGCTGATCGTCGACAAGTACGACGGCTCGCTCAAGGCCGAGCATGGCACCGGGCTAAACATGGCGCCCTACGTCGAGCGCGAGTGGGGTGAGAAGGCAACCGAGCTGATGTGGCGAGTCAAGCGTCTCGCCGATCCCGATGGCGTGCTCGCCCCGGGCGTCGTGCTCAACCGCGACCCCGGTGTGCATTTGCGCAACCTGAAAACCATGCCGGAGGTGGAGGAGGAGTCGGCGAGCACCTGCGTTGAGTGCGGCTTCTGTGAGCCGGTCTGCCCCAGCCGCCACCTGACGACGACGCCGCGGCAGCGGATCGTTCTGCGCCGCGAGATCGCCCGCCAGCCCGAGGGGTCACCATTGCGCCAGGCGCTGGAGGAGGAGTACTCCTACGACGGGCTCGAGACCTGCGCCGCCGACGGCTCCTGCCGCCTTGCCTGCCCGCTTGGGATCGACACCGGCAAGCTGGTCAAGGAGCTGCGCAGCGAGCGCCACTCGCCGCGCGCCGAAGCGCTGGCGCTGCGTACCGCAAAGAACTGGGGGCCGGTGGAGAAGGCGTCGCGGGCGGCGGTTCGGGTCGGCGGTCCGCTGGCGCGCCGCTCCAAGCGTGGTGCCGGCCTTCCCCTCGCTGCCCCCGCGGGATTACCGGACACCGAACGCGATGGCGCTGCCGCCGTCTACGTTCCCTCCTGTACCAATCGCATCTTCGGCCGCGCCAAGGGCGAGCCCGGGCCGGCGAGCCTTACGGAGGCGATGGTCGCGGTCTCGGCCCGCGCCGAGCTTCCACTTTGGATCCCGGGGGAGGTCACGGGAAGTTGCTGCGGCCTGCCCTGGAGCTCGAAAGGGTTCGGCGCCGCCCATCGCCACAAGGCGAACGAGATGGTCGAGCGCCTCTGGCATTGGAGCGGCGAGGGAGAGCTAGCGGTGGTGATCGATGCTGCCTCCTGCACCCATGCGGTCGCCGAGCCTGGCGAGGGGGCGCTCGGCGCGGAGAACGCCGAGCGGCTGGCGAAGCTGACGATCCTCGATTCCGTCGCCTGGATGAACGACCGGCTCTTGCCGAGGCTGAGCATCCGCAGCCGGCTCGGCTCGGCCACCGTTCACCCAACCTGCGCGACCCGCCAGATGGGGTTGGCGCCGCGCCTGCGGGCCCTCGCCAACGCCCTTGCCGCGGAGGTCTCCGTGGCCCCGTCGGCGACCTGCTGCGGCTTCGCCGGCGACCGTGGCTTCAGCCACCCCGAGCTAACCGAGGCCGCGACCGCCGACCAGGCGGCCGAGCTGGCTGGTCGCCGCTTCGACGCTTATCTCTCGAACAACCGCACCTGCGAGATCGGCCTCAGCCGCGCCACGGGCGGGTCCTACGAGTCGCCGATCTTCCTGCTCGAGCGGCTAACGCGAGGCAGCTGAGACCGCGGCTGCACCTTCCTCGTCGGCTTCGGCCTCGACCGCGCGGATCGTCTCGAACATCTGCGGGTCGCGGTCGAAACGACGATCGAGAATCGGATTGACGATGCCGCGCAGGGCGGAGACGTAGCGCCACCACTTCGGCGCGAAGGTGCGCGGGGCTCGTTCTTCGATCCCACGTACGGTCGCCGCCCCGGCCTCGTCGGGCTGAATCCGCTTGAAGAACCAAGCGGGGGCGTTCTCCTCCAGGCGGCCGGAATGTTTGCGCTCGAAGCCGTCCTGAACGAGCTGCGTGTCGACCCAGCCGTAGTAGGCGACGCCGGCGCTGGCGCCGAGCGGCATCAGCTCCGCCCGCAGGCCGCGCCCCAGCGCCTCCACCCCGGCCTTGGCCACGGCGTAGGGGCTGTTGAGGACGCCATTGGCGAAGGAGTAGACCGAGCCGGTGACGACGATGTGGCCCTTGCGCTCGACGATCTGTGGCAGCACCGCACGGACCGTGCGCCAGACGCCGAGCAGGTCGACCTCGAAGACGCGCTCCCACTCCTCGCCGCCGATGCCGCGCACGGTCGCCACCTGGGACTGGGCGATGCCGGCGTTTGCGACCGCCACATCGAGGCCGCCGAAGCGCTCGACCGTCTCGGCGACGGCGGCTCGCATCGCGCCCTCGTCGGCAACGTCGGCACCGATGCCGATCGCTCGCGTGCCGATACGCTCGGCCGCCTCGCGCGCCTGCTCGGGATCTAGGTCGACGACTGCGACCGAGGCGCCGCGCATCTGCATCTGGCGCGCGGTCTCGTAGCCGATTCCCCGTGCGGCGCCGGTCACCAGCGCCACCTTTCCGTTCAGGTCGTAGGTGGGCATGCGGTGCTGAGGCTAGACGAACTCCGGCATCGGCTGCCTCGCTCCTAGAATCACCTGCCCATGAGCGCGAAAGTGACCGAACGTCCATATCTGATTCCCCGTGAGGGAACGCCGCGGGAATATCTGTGATGTCCGGCTTCAGGCCAGTCGACCCGAAACAGTCCTTCCCCGATCTGGAGGAGCGCGTGCTGGCGCGCTGGCGCGAGCGCGACGTGTTCAACCGTTCCCTGGCCAACCGCGATGGTGCCGAGGTCTGGAGCTTCTACGAGGGGCCGCCGACCGCAAACGGCCGCCCCGGCTCCCACCACGTCCTCTCCCGCGTCTTCAAGGACGTCTATCCCCGCTACAGGACGATGCGCGGCTACCGGGTGCCGCGCAAGGCCGGTTGGGACTGCCACGGGCTACCGGTAGAGCTCGAGGTCGAGAAGGAGCTCGGCATCTCCTCCAAGCAGGAGATCGAGGAGTACGGGATCGCCAAGTTCAACCAGCGCTGCCGCGAGTCGGTCTTCGAGTACGTCGAGGAGTGGAACCGGCTGACCGAGCGGATCGGCTTCTGGATCGACCTCGATGACCCCTACGTCACGCTCGAGAACGAGTACATCGAGTCGGTCTGGTGGTCGCTCGGCCAGCTCTGGGAGAAGGGCCTGCTCTACGAGGGTCACAAGGTCGTCCCCTACTGCCCCCGCTGCGGTACGGCTCTCTCTTCGCACGAGGTGGCGCTCGGCTACCAGGACGTGGAGGACCCGTCCATATATGTGCGCTTCCCGTTGCTCGCTGAGGGCGGTAGCGACGCGGACGAATCGCTGCTGGTCTGGACGACGACCCCGTGGACGCTTCCCGGCAACGAGGCGGTTGCGGTGGCTCCTGAAGTCACCTACGTAAGGGCACTGGTCGAGGGTGAGACGTTGATCCTGGCCGAGCCACTGGTCGAGAAGGTCCTCGGAGAGGGCGCGGAGATCGTCGATCGCTTTTCAGGTCGCGACCTGGTCGGCTGCCGCTACAAAGGTCCCGTATTCGCCCTCAGCGATCGCGAGCCGGATGGCTTCCCAGTGGTTGCCGGCGACTTCGTAACGACCGAAGACGGCACCGGCCTGGTCCACATCGCGCCGGCCTTTGGCGAGGACGACTACGCGGTCGCGGCGGCGAACGGCCGCTTCGATCCGACCGACCACGCGAGCCTCTACAACCCGGTCGGGCCGGACGGCCGCTTCGACCAGCGCGTCATCGGCTTCGAGGGCAAGTTCGTCAAGGATCCCGAGGTCACCCAGGCGCTGATCGCCGACCTCGACCGGCGCGGCCTGCTCTTCCGCGAGCAGGTCTATGAGCACGCCTATCCGCATTGCTGGCGCTGCGGCACGCCGCTTCTCTACTACGCCAAGTCGAGCTGGTACATCGCTACCTCGGGCGCCCGTGACCAACTCCTCGCCAACAACGAGCAGATCGGCTGGCACCCCGAACACATCAAGTACGGCCGCTTCGGCAAATGGCTGGAGAACAACGTCGACTGGGCGCTCTCGCGCGACCGCTACTGGGGCACGCCGCTGCCAATCTGGGAGTGCAGCGGCGAGGATTGCGACGGCCGCTTCTGCGCCGGCTCGGTTGCCGAGCTGCGCGAGCGCGCCGGCGGTGAGGTGCCTGAGGACCTGCACCGCCCCTACATCGACGATGTGGCGGTGAAGTGCGAGCGGTGCGGCGCTGAGATGCGCCGGGTCGAGTCGGTGATCGACACCTGGTACGACAGTGGCGCGATGCCCTTCGCCCAGTTCCACTACCCGTTCGAGAACGAGGAGCTGTTCAAAGAGCGCTTCCCGGCCGACTTCATCTGCGAGGCGATCGACCAGACCCGCGGCTGGTTCTACACCCTGCTCGCCGAGTCGACCCTGCTCTTCGACACCTCGAGCTACCGCAACTGCGTCTGTCTAGGGCTGATCCTTGACCCCGAGGGGCAGAAGATGTCGAAGAGCAAGGGCAACGTGGTCGAGCCCTGGGAGGTGGTCGACACCCACGGCGCCGATGCCTTCCGTTGGTACTACCTGACCGCGCAGCAGCCCTGGTCGGGCTACCGCTTCTCGGTCGACACGGTCGGCGAATCGGTGCGCCAGTTCCTGCTGACGCTGTGGAACACCTACTCGTTCTGGGTGCTCTACGCGAACGCCGACGACCTCGGGCCCGAGGACTTCAGGGGTGAGCCCGAGCCCTCGAACGACCTCGACAGGTGGGCTCTCTCGCGGCTCCAGGCGACGATCGCCTCGGTCACCGCGCACATGGACGACTTCGACTGCACCGCGGCCGGTCGCGAGATCGCTGCCTTCGTCGAGGAGCTCTCCAACTGGTACGTGCGCCTCTCGCGGCGGCGCTTCTGGGACGGCGACCGCGCCGCCTTCGCCACCCTGCGTCACTGCCTATTGGAGACGGCCGCGTTGCTTGCCCCGTTTACTCCGTTCCTCGCCGACGAGATCCACCTCAACCTCGCCGGGGGCGAGGCGGAGGCTCTGGGTGAGCTGCCCGACTCTGTCCACCTGCGCGACTTCCCCAGTTGCGACCCTGCCCTTGCGGATCCCGAACTGGAGGCCGCGATGGAGGCGGTCCGCCTCACGGTCGAACTGGGCCGCGCCGCCCGCGCCCAGGCCAAGGCGAAGGTACGCCAGCCGCTGCGCCGCGCGGTGATCGTCGCCAACGACGCCGAGCGCGAGGCGATCTCGGCCCGCGCCGAGCTGGTCAAGGCGGAGCTCAACGTCAAGGAGCTCGACTTCGTCGAGGAGGAGTCGGAGCTGGTCAGCTACGCGGTCAAGCCGAACTACCGCTCGCTTGGTCCTCGCTTCGGCAAGCGGATGCCGCGGGTCGCCGCCGCCGTCGAGGCGCTCGACCCCGTCCACGTCGCGGCGGTGATGGCGGAGGGAGGCGAGGTCGGCATCAATATCGACGGTGACGAGCACGCCCTCGGCGCGGACGAGGTCACCCTGTCCCTGCAGCCGTTGGATGGATACGAGGTAGAGGCGGAGGCCGGCCACGCAGTCGCCCTCCAGCTCGAGCTCGACGACGAGCTGCGCCGCGAGGGTCTCGCCCGCGAGATCGTCCACGCGGTCCAGAACGCCCGCAAAGAGGCGGGCCTGGAGATCACTGACCGGATCGAGCTCAGCCTTGGCGGCGACGAGGAGCTGCTGGCCGCCGCCCGCGCCCATGAGGATTACCTCGCCGGTGAGGTACTCGCCACCTCTGTCGCCTACGACGCGACCAGTGGCGTCAGTACCACGCTCGACGGCCGCGAGCTGCGAATCGGCGTCAGCCGCAGCGCTGCCTGATCAGTCCTCGGCAGGCTCGCCGATGATGAAGTCCGTTTTCGAGGAGTCCGAGAACTTCACCCAGCAGTGCTCGGGCGCTGCGCCGGCAACCTCGACCAGCGCCGCTTCGACCCGCTTCGCGATCTCGGCCTTCTGGTCGTCGCTGCGGCCCTCGAACCAGTGGATGTGAACGAACGGCATCGTGTTGCCCGCTGGCGTCGCCTAAGAGCCCGCGCTCTAGGCGAGCGCTGGCTCTAACTCGGCCTCGAGGCGGCGCTTCGGCATCGCCCCGACGACTTTCTTGGCGATCGCCCCGTCCTTGAAGAGGAGCAGCGTCGGGATCGAGAGGACTTCGTATTGAGCCGCGGTCTGCTGGTTCTCGTCGACGTTGAGGCTGACGATCTTCAGGTCGTCGCGCTCGGCGTCGATTTCCTCGAGGACTGGGTGGACGACGCGGCAGGGGCCGCACCAGGGAGCCCAGAAGTCGACGAGCACGGGGCCCTCCGCCTCGAGGACATCGGACTTGAAGTTGCCGTCGGTCACGTCGGTGAGCTTGCCGGTCACTGGTATCGGTCTCCCATGATGTCGAGGTTCAGCGCTCAATACTTCAGAAAGTATAGCGAGCCTAGAAGAGGCTAGCTTGCAACATATGACGAACGCCGAGATCGCTGCGGCTCTCGAAGAGTTGGGAGTCCTGTATGAGCTCGATGGTGCGGTCAAATACCGCGTCCTCGCCTACTCCACCGCGGCCAAGGCGATCCGCGAGAGCCCGGTCTCGGTCGCCGAGCTTGCCGCGGCGGGGCGGGCAACCGAGATCCCCGGGGTCGGCAAGACGCTGGCGGAAAAGATCGACGCGCTGCTCGAGTCCGGCGAGATCCCCGCCGCGGTGAAGCTGAAGGCGAAGTTCCCGCCGACCCTGATCGAGGTGACGCGGGTGCCTGGTGTCGGGGCGAAAACGGCGCGGCTTCTCTTCGAGGAGCTCGGCGTCACCTCGCTGGAAGACCTGAAGGTGGCGGCGGAGGCGGAAAAGGTGCGTGAGGTGAAGGGCCTCGGGCCGAAGGCGGAGGAGAACGTGCTCGCTTCGCTGGAGCGGCTCGGCGAGCCCGGCGAGGGGCCGGGCCGCCTGCTGCTCTCGGCGGTCCGGCCAATTGCCGAGGAGCTGGCCGCGGCCCTTCGAGAGCACCCGGCTGCCAACCAGGTCGAGGTCGCGGGCTCGGTGCGGCGCTGGGCCGAGACCTGCAAGGACATCGACCTGATCGCGACCGCAGAGGCGCCGGGGGAGCTTGCCGAGCACCTGGCGGGCCATGCCCTGATCGCAGCCGCCGGCAACCCGGGACCGAACGGGGTCCGGGCGCAGACCCACAACGGGATCTCGGTCGATCTGCGAATCGTCGCGCCGCAGGCGTTTGGCAACTTGCTCCAACACTTCACCGGCTCGGCGGCGCACAACGTGCAGCTGCGCGAAGAGGCCGTGGCGCGCGGTCTCTCCGTCTCCGAGCACGGGATCACCGACGTCGAGAGCGGCGAGACGACGCTGTGCGCAAGCGAGGCCGAGGTCTACGAGCGACTCGGCTACGCCTATATCGAGCCGGAACTGCGCGAGGGCCGGGGTGAGCTGAAGCCGGCGCGCGAGGGAGGGCTGCCGGATCTCGTCTCGATTGAGGACATCCGCGGCGACCTGCACTCCCACACGACGCTCTCCGACGGCCGCAACTCGCTGGAGGAGATGGCCGCGGCGGGTCGCGAGCGTGGCTATGCCTACATGGCGATCACCGATCACTCGGCCAGCCATGGCTTCGGCGATCACGTCACGGCCGAGCGGCTCTGGGAGCGGATCGACGAGGTGAGGGAGTGGAACGAGGGCGCGCGCGGCTTCCGCCTGCTTGCCGGCTCCGAGGTCAACATCGCCCTCGACGGCTCACTCGATTACCCCGATGACCTGCTCGATGCCCTCGACTGGGTCGTGGCGAGCGTCCACACCTCCTTCTCAATCTCCGCAGCGGCGATGACCGAACGCGTTCTGGCCGCGATCGAGAACCCCAGCGTCAACTGCATCGGGCACCTCACCGGTCGCCTGATCGGTCGTCGCGAGCCCTATGGCATCGACGTCGAGGCTGTGGTTGAGGCCGCGGCAGGCGCCGGCACGATTCTGGAGATCAACGGCAACCCGAACCGCCGTGACCTCTCCGAGCACCACGCCCGCCTGGCCAGGGAAGCCGGAGCCACGATCGTCCTCAACACCGACGCCCACGGCGTCGACACGCTCGCCAACATGGCATACGCAATCGCGACCGCCCGCCGCGCATGGCTGACCGCCGCCGACATCGCCAACACGCGCGGCTGGGGAGAGTTCAAGAAGCTGCTCCGCTGAGATAGTGGTTGTCTGTTAGACAACCGTCTGCGCAGACGATAAGCTCCCTGAGCCGCGAGAGCGGTGACGCCCCCGCCGGTGGAGGCCGGCTCCCAATCTCGCAATTGGGGAAGAGAGGGTTCGATTCCCTTCGGGGGCGTCATTCTGTCTGCACAAAGGGTGCTGGGAGCGCTATCATCGATGGCGCGAGATTGGGAGCACGGTGTTTCGCTGGACTTCCCCAAGTTTTCTCAGACGGCCCGCCTCGGCGGGCCGTCTGCTTCCTCTCAGCTTGCGCGCAACCGGTCGCTGCGCAGCCCCGGGGTTCGCACGAGCTGGACCGGGCGCAGGGCGGAGTTGGGGACGACGTAGAACTTGACGCCGTCGCGCTGCTCGACCCCCAGCACCGCTGCCTCGCGGCTGCGCAGCTCGAGCGCGACCAGGAGGGCGTATCCGGCGCCGATCGCGGCGACCCCTGGGAAGACGATGCCCAGCGCGCCGGCGAGGATCGCGGTCAGGCCGATCGGCCAGAGGCGGGCGGCGGAGATCTTTGCCGGCGCCTCCTCTGGGAGGGAGGTGGCGGTGCGTGCCCGGGCAAGGACGTCGCGGACGCCATCCGCCGCCCGCGACGGCCGGCCGAGATAGAGGCCAAGGATCAGTGCGACCAGCCACCAGGCGGCGGCGACGATCACGGTCGTCGTGTCGTTTGCCCGCCCGGCCGATAGCGCCGCGATCGCGCCGAGGACAGTTGCCTCAGCGCCGGTGAGGAAGACGGTGACTCGCAGCAGGTCGGTGTAGGGCATCTCTGCCTTTTACTCCGCCAGCGCCTCCAGCAGCGCCAGCCAGCCAGCCGGGCCGTCGACCGTCAGGTCTGCCTCCTCGGCGATCTCCGGCGGTCCCTCCTCGGAGAGGATCCCGATGCAGACCGCTGCCTCGAGCTCGCCGCTCTCACGCAGCTCCCTCAGCCGGCGAAAGGCATCGAGGTCGGTGCGGTCGTCGCCGGCATATACAGCCGATGTCATCCCGTCTGTGGCAAGCAGCGCCGCCACAGCCGTGTCCTTGCCACCACCGCCCGGCGGTCGTAACTCCAGCACCTTGCGACCCCAGCGCAGCTCCAGGCCCGCCCTCCCCGCCGCCGTGGCCAGCTCGTGGGCGTGAGCCTCAGCGGCGCGCTCGTCTTCGGCACCGCGCCAGTGCAGCGCCTGGATCGGTCCCTTGTCCTCCAGTCGCAGGTCGGCCACTGCCAGCGAATTCGCTCCAAGGCCGGAGATGAAGTCCGCCGCGTCCCGCTCGCGGCCCTGCAGCGAGGGGTCGAGACTGGGTGCCTGCTCACCGGGCAGTAGTAGCTCGAGGCCGTGATTGCCGGCGTAGGCGATGCCGTCGACGCCCACCAGCCGTCGCGCCTCATCGGCCTGGCGCCCGGAGACGCAGCCGACCAGGCCATAGGTCTTGTTCAGCCGCGCGAGCAGCTCGCTAGCCCGTGGCGGCACCGTGGCTTCCTCTGGCCTCAGGACGATCGGCGCCAGGGTTCCATCGACGTCGGTGAGGATGGCGGCATGGGCGGGGTCGTCGCGGAGCTGTGCCAGCGGCCCCAGCCCTGCCCCGCGCTCCCCTCTGCCGGATTCGGGAGACACGTGACTAGTATCGCGCGATGCCATCGGAGCGCACCCTGAAGCTTGCCGCGGTCGGCACGCTGGCGGGGATCTTCAGCGGTCTCTTCGGGGTCGGCGGGGGAACCGTGATCGTGCCGCTGCTGATCTTCTGGTTCGGCTACGGAGAGCGGCTGGCGACCGGTACCAGCTTGGGGGCGATCGTCCTGATCGGCCTGCTCGGCGCCCTCGCCCAGGGTGGCTTCTACGGCAACGTCGACATCGGAACCGGCCTCTGGCTCTCGATTCCGGCGATCGGCGGCGTCGTTCTCGGTACTGCGATCCAGCAGCGGATCCCGCAGCGGGCCGTGTCCCTCCTCTTTGCGGTGCTGCTCGTCGGCATCGCGATCGAGCTGATCGTCCGATGAGCGCGGAGCGACCAAGCGTGCATATCTGGTTCTTCGCGCCGGGAGCGGAGCGCGAAATTTATGCGGAGGATCGCCGGCATGGATGAGCTTTTCGCCGCCCTCTTTGCCCTGGCCGGGGGACTCGCCGGTGGCCTGGTCGGCGTTGGTGGCGGCGTCCTCTTCGTGCCTGCGCTGACGATCTTCCTCGGCTTCTCCCAGGTCGAGGGTGAGTCGACCTCCCTGTTGATGATCGTGATCGTCGCCCTGGTCGGCGCCTACCGTCAGAAGGGCTACGGCAACCTCAATCTGCGGGACGCGTTGGTGATCGGCGCCCTGTCTCCCCTCGGTGTGCTGGTCGGGGTCGTCGTGGCCAATGAGCTTTCGCAACGGGCGCTGGAGCTTTCGTTTGCCGCCCTGGCGCTCTACGTCGCCTACGGCCTCGTCCGCCGCGCCCTTTCGCCACAGGCGTAGGGACCCCGACGCGGAGCGCTACGCTCACTAGGTGGACTCACTTACCTGGCATGGAGACATGCCACAGCTCCGCTCTCCGGTCCTCGTCTGCTCCTTCCGCGGCTGGAACGACGCTGCGGGCGCCGCTTCAGCAGCGCTGGGCGCGGTGGCCGGCTCCTTTGATGCCGAGCCGATCGCCGAAATCGATCCGGAGGACTACTTCGATTTCCAGGCAACGCGGCCGACGATCGTGCTCTCCGAAGGCCAGACGAAGCGAATTGAGTGGCCGCGGAACGAGCTGATCGCGATCCGCATTCCTGGTGCCGACCACGACCTGGTCCTCTTCGACGGGACCGAGCCGAACCTACGCTGGCGCACTTTCTCCGAGACGGTGGCTACCGCGGCCGATGCCCTTGGGGTCGAGATGGTCGTCACCCTGGGGGCGCTTGTCGCCGAGGTCTCCCACACCTTGCCGGTGCCGATCACGGGGCTCGCGTCCGACAAGCAGCTGGTCGAAGAGCTCGACCTGCAGCGCTCCAGCTACGAGGGCCCGACCGGGATCGTCGGCGTCGTCCACGACTGTTGCCGCCAGGTTGGGATGACCTCCGCCTCGTTGTGGGCCGCCGTTCCCCACTACGTGGCCGCGGTGCCCAACCCGAAGGCCGCCCTGGCGCTGCTGCGGCGGCTCGAGGGCCTGACCGGGATCGCCGTCGACGCGACCGGGTTGGAGGAGGAAACCGCCAGCTACGAGGAGCAGATCGGCCGCGCGGTCGCCGCCAACCCGGAAATCGCCGAACTGGTGGAGCGGATCGAGGCCGAGCAGGTCGAGCAGCTCGGCGAGGAGGGCGAGGACCTGCCTTCCGCGGACACGATCGCACGCGAGTTTCAGCAGTTCCTGCAGCAGCGCCGCGGCGAGTCGAACTGACACACGCGATCGCCTGTTGTAGAGAAGCGGCGATCCACTCTCGCGGGAATTGATGTCGCACGCCCCTTTGGGGCTTAGCGACTGAGTTGGTGCGCGGCTGAAGCCGCGCAATCACCAGATTGCATATCGCCGCTTCGCGACATTCCCGCGAGAGTGGATCGCCGCTTCTATCCCCGCCCGAAGCGTCGCCAGCTCAACTCACTTTCGTTTCAAGCTTGAAAGAAAGCTCGAGGCCTCCTACTGCTGCCCGCTGCTCAACTCTCAGCCGCCGGGCAGATCAGGCGGTAGTCGCACCAGCTGCAGACCGTCGGTGACGGGCGGGGCTCGAAGTCCTGCCCGAGGACTCCCTCGCCAACCTGGAAGACGGTGCGCTCGACCCGTTCGGCGTCGTCGGCGCGGACCGGTGCGGCGACCTTGTCAGCGTCGAGCACGTAGTAGTAGCTGCCGGTATTGGCCTCGAGCTCCCACGCCTCACGGGCGGCGAGGCGGTAGAGGGCCAGCTGCAGATCGCTCTCGAGGTCGGCTTCGCTCTTGCGCTCGCCGGTCTTGTAGTCGATCAGCTCGTAGTCGCCCCCCGGGAGGCGGTCGACCCGATCGACCCGGCCCCGGACGTGGTGCTCGCCGATGCGGATGTCGAACTTTCGCTCCAGCCAGACCGGCTCGCCGTCGGACTCGCTCTCCCGCTCCCAGTAGAGCCGCATTGCCTCCCGGGCCCGGTCGCGGAACTGCAGCTCGTCGTCGCTCGAGCCGAAGCCGGTGCGGCGCCAGCCCGTCTCGAAGAGAGACATCAGGCGACGCAACCCCTCCTCGGTGGCCTGGTCGTCGCCTTCTTTGTGGAAGCGCTCGAGGACGTTGTGGATGAGGATGCCGAAGCGCTGGTTGATCGTTGGCTCCTGGGGAATGCCGAAGACGCGGGCGAACTTGTACTTCAGCGGGCAGGTGAGATAGAGGCCGAGGTCGGATGCCGAGAGGCTGAGCGCGCCGTCGCCGCGCCGCGGAAGGAAGGCCTCCAGCGAGGGCTCCTGGCGGGCGGCGATGAGTCGGCGGCGCCCCTCGCGCTCCTGCTCGGAGCCGAGCAGGTAGGAATCGAGCGAGGATGCATCGAGCTCGGCCTGCTGCTCGGGCGTCGCGACCTGGCGCAGCAGGCCGTTGACGGCGTCGATTGCCTCCGCGGTTGCCTCATCGCCAGGCCGCTGGGCAAGCGCCGCCAGCTTCAGCAGCTCCAGGTAACGGGCGATCGCCCGGTTGACGTCGATCGCGGTGTCGAGCCGGGGCTCCGACAGCTCCCGCCCCGCCTTCCACGAGGCCGCCAGCATCTCCTCGCGCAGCAGCCGGTACGTCGCGTGCAGGCCCTCGGCCGGACCAAACAGCTCCTCCTTGTGCTCTTCCTCTTCGGCGCCGGACCCGGCGAGCGCGGCTGCGTACGCCTCGGACGGCCGGGTTTCGCCGCTCTCGCCGCGTTCGACCCGTGCGAGGACCAGCCCGAGTTGCGCCGGCCGTCCAATCCGCTCGGCTCCGTCGCCGCGCTCCATACCCAGCACGAAGACATACTCGAACTCCATCCCTTTGACGGCGTCGCGCGTGAGCCCCTGAACCGCACCACGCGCCGGCGGCTCGCTCACCCCGACGGGCTCGACCCCGGCATCGGCGACGGCGCTGAGGTGGCGGACGAAGTCCCGGGTTGACCCGTTCGGCTGTCGCCGGGTCCAGGCGGCGGCTAGCTCGGCGAGACGCGAAAGCCCGAGCAGCCTCTCGGCAACCTCTGCCTGGGCGGCGAAAAGCCGCTGGCGGCGCAGTCCGACTGCCTCCACCAAGCGCCGCACGAAGACATCTGCGCGGCGTTCCTCCAGCACTGCCGAGGCGGTTCCGTAGAGCTTGAGGAAGGAATGGATTCGCTCACGGGCCTCGGGTGAGATCTGGGGGCTCTCGAGCGCCGCCTCGCAGGCGGAGACCATGTCCAGCTTGCGCCGCCGCGCGATCGTCGTCAGCCGCGCCAGGTCGGCGGAACGCAGCTCGACCGGAGGCCGGGTCAGAGCTCGTGCTGCGGCAGCCGAATCAGCAGGATCGGCAAGCACCCTCAACCAAGCAATCGCATCGCGCACCTCCGGACGCTGGAACAGAGCGGCGGGACCCGAAAGGTGGAAGGGAATTCCCCGCTCTTCCATTGCGGCCGCAACTGGTCCACCACGCCCCTGATCCTCGACCAGCACGCAGATCTCTTCAGGCACGGTCCCGCCGGCGATCAGATGCTCGGCCTCACGGGCGACTGCTTGGGCTTGCGCACGCTCGTTGGTGCAACGCCAGAAGCGCACCGGAGGGTCGCGGAACTGGCTGGTCAACTCGATGACGGAGGGCGAGTCGCCGGGGGTGTCCGACTGCGCGCTGGGTTTTTCGCCAGCGGAGCTTCCGTCACTTAGGGAGTCGGTGGGGCGAAAAAGAGGACGCCGCGCCCAGTCGGACACCCCCGACACCTCGCTTCGCTCCTCGAGTGCGTAGACGTGATTCGGGTTCTCTGCGGCCAGGGCAGTGAGGATCGCCCGCTGAGCCACACTCGTGTCCTCCAGCTCATCCACCATCGTGTACTCGAAGCGGGAGGCAACTGCGAGCCGTAAGGCGGGCCCTTCCTCGAAGAGCTTGCTGAGCGTCAGGTAGATGTCGCCGCGGTCGAGGCTGCAGTTGTTGGCGAGGATGCGGTCGTGGGCTGCAATCAGCTCGGCGAGTTCGGGATCGGGAGGGTTCGAGCCGGCCTTGACCTCGTCGATCTGCGCCAGCAGGCGGGCGAGCAGCCCGGCGGGGTTGCCACGGATCTGGTGATCGCGTAGGGGAAGCTCGTCGAGGCGGTCGAGGAGGAGCGCCAGGCGCTCGGCGGGCCCGAGGACGCTGAAGAACGGGTCGAGGTTCGCTGCGGTTGAGTACTCACGGAGCAACCTCTCGCAGAGCTGCTCCCAAGTGTCGATCCAGAGCTCTTCGAGTGAGCGATCGAGGAGTTGCTCGACCCGCTCGCGCAGGCGCTGGACGGTGGCCCGGGATGAGGCCAGGACGAGGATCCGCTCCGGTGCGGTTCCGGCTGCGTTGAGGCGCTCGAAGCGCCTGGCCAGAACCTCGGTCTTGCCCGTTCCCGCCGCGCCGATCAGCAGTAACGGCCCCGAGCGATGGCCGATCGCACGCTCTTGGGGCTCTGCCAGGGCAAGCATGGTTCAACGCTACCGGGCCCGCCGAACCAGCTGTCCTCCATAGGATGCGCTCAGTGGACGTCTTCTCCGCAGATTGGATGGAGATCTGCCGTCGCATCGTCGACGCGCAGCGGGAGCTGTTCGAGCAGACGGCCGGAATCGAGGCGCGGACCGAGTATGAGGGGGTGGGCGAGGGGGGCGATCGCAGCCTCGTGATCGACCGCCGCTGCGAGGACGCCGTTTTCGCCGAGCTCGAGCAGTTAGCCGCGGCGGGGGCCTCCTTCCTCGCAATCTCCGAGGAGCGGGGCGAGGTGATCTTCGGCGATGGAGGTCCTGCCCGGGTCGTGATCGATCCGATCGACGGCTCCCTGAATGCGCGCCGCACCCTGCCTTCCCACAGCTTCAGCATCGCGGTTGCCTCGGGGCCCTCGATGGCCGACGTTGAGTTCGGCTACGTCTACGACTTTGGTGCTGGCGAGGGATTTGCCGCCAGCAGGGGAGAGGGGGCGAACCTGGAGGGGCGGCGGCTGGAGGTTGCAGCCGATGCCGAGAAGCTCGAGTTACTTGGCGTCGAGTCGGCCGCGCCGGGCCGCATGCAGCCGCTCGAGGAAGCCCTCGACGGCCGCGTTTTTCGCCTGCGGGTGATCGGCTCGATCGCGATCACCGCCTCCTATGTGGCGGCCGGGCGGCTGGACGGAATGCTCAGCCTGCGGCCCTGCCGCTCGGTCGACATCGCCGCTGCCCAATTGATCGTCCGCGAGGCGGGGGGCGCGCTCGCCTTCGGCGAGTTGGCGCTGGAGCAGGCAGATCTCGGCCTCGAGGCTCGCTATCCGATCCTGGCGGCGGCTGGCGAACAGGGTTTGGCAACGGTCCGTAACGCCTTCGAGGGAGCGGTTTAGAACAGGTGTTCGGAAGAACGTATGTTCGCTACACTCGCGAACTCCCCGCTACACAACCACCCCGAAGGGATGATCTTGTTGGCAACCAAAGCCAGTAAAAGCAGCAACTCCAAACCGAAAACGCAGGCGAAAAAGACTCCGGCCCCCGCTCCCTCGCGTGTCGAGCAGGCACGTGCCGCGGCTGAAAGCGCGGTCGACGTCCCGGTCGGCGCCGTGCTCGAGGTCAGCGATCGCGTCGCCGAGCTGGTCGAACCTTTTGCCGGTCGCACGGCTGCGCAGAAGCAGTTCAAGTCCTACAGCCAGCAGTTGCGCCGCACGGTGAAGCGCACCGAGCGTCGCGGCACCAGCGCCCGTCGCAAGGCGACTACCGAAGCACGCAAAACCCGCAGCAAAGTCGAGCGCGAGGCGCGTAAACGTCAGCGCACGGTCGAGACGACCCTGAAGCGCAACCGCACCGAGGTAGAGCAGCGCGTGCGCAAGGCGATCGACGAGCAGTCCTCCCGTGCTCAGAGCCTCGTCGACCAGGTCGGCGACCAGCTCTCGGCTCTCCGCTAGCCGGCCCTATCGTCCGCGCACGAGGACTGGTCGCGAGCTACCCGGCTCGTATGGCCAGCCCTCCTGCGCGGGCGCGTAGGCGCGGAACTGGAAGCGAGCACCGCGGCTGTCGTCGTCACTGAAGCTGTAGGCGTAGTGAAAGCGTCCTTGGCCGTCGGTCTGGACCGCGCGGAACTCGGCCCAGGGCAGGCCCGGCAGGCGGAACTGCAGTTCGATCGACCTGCCGGTTGGCGGGATCGCCTCCCTGGGTGCGACCAGCCTGCCGCGGAAGACCAGCGGCGGCCCGCCGATCCTCGCCACAGCAGCTGAAGTCGCCAGCTGCAACCGGCTGCGCACGCCCAGCTCGAGAGTCGGCCCCGCCGATCGGCCCAGGGTTGGGCTGCCGTCGAAAGCAACCGCGATCGTCCGGCTCGGCCCTGCGGTTGTGCGGATTGAGAAGCCCCCGTCGGGGTCGGTCATCGCTGTGGAAACCCGTGTGGTCGGGCGTGCGCCGGCGAGGAAGCGCTCGATAACCCGCACCGGCTTGCCGCGTAGCGGTGCGTGGCGACCGGCGGTGAGATGGCCGCTGATGAGGACGCGACGACCGTAAGGGATGGTGCGCTGCCGCCCCTTGCGATGGAAGCGGACGCGCAGTGCTGTCGTCGCCTTGAGTGGGTTCGAGAGGGTCATGGGGCTGCCGTTGCGGCGACGAGTGGTCACGGCTGCATTGCCGGCAGCGTCGTAGCCGACCGCGCGGAATTCGTAGTCGCCCGGCGGGAAGGCGTCGGAGTCCCAGCGGGCGCGCAGCTCGCCCGCGTCGGCCGATCGGGCAGGAGCGAGCGGCTCGAAGCGGTCGCCGGAGCCGGCGCGGCGTACGCCGATCTGACCCCGTGAAGAATCGACACCCGCAAGCGAGTCGGCGATCCGCACCCGCAGCAGCTCGGGGTCGGTCGGGTCTTGGGAGTTGGCGAAGGCCAGATCGGGCGGTGTGCGATCGATTCGTACGACGGCCGACCGCGGCGCGCGGTTGGCGAGACCGTTGCCCCCACCGCCATCATCGATGTTGCCGGCCGCATCTCGCGCGTAGTAGGCGACCTGGTGCACGCCCTCGTCGATCACGGCAGCCGCGACGGATCCACCGCGGTCGTATGCGGCCGGGCCGCCGTCGATCCGGATCGCGGTGAAGGGTGGGGGACGGCCACCCGCCGGCGCCATTCCCGACCCGGAGTCGACCGCGCTCGCAACAAGCCACACCGCGCGGTTGGTCCAGCCCTTTGGTGCGCCACTCAGCAGCGTCACCGGATCCGTGGTGTCGACGCGGAGAACAGTACGGCCGCTGCTCGGCGACTTCATTCCCGAACCGGAGACGGCGACCGCGTGCAGGTAGCTCGTTCCCTCCGGCAGCGCCTCGATCTTCAGCTGGTCGTCCCCAGCGCCGTTGTGCAGAGTGGTCTCAGCCTCGGTGCAGCGATCCGGCGCGGCGCAGGGAATGTTGAGAGGGCCCGCCCCGATCGCGACGGCGTAGCCACGGATCCCGGAGAGAGGGGTCGGGCCGGCGGGGCGACCGAGGCGGACATGCAGTGGGAAGTCGGAGCGGCCGATCCAGCCTTTGACCGACTCCGGCTCGATCGAGGCGGGGCGGACATTGTCGAAACGCAGCTGCTCGCTCGCCGCGGGCCCCTGGCTTCCGGAGGCATCCTCGAGCCAGACTTCGACGCTGTAGGTGCCGGGCATTTTTGGCAGCGTCAGCGCCGCGACGCCGTCGCTCAGCCAGGCGATCTGGCTTTCGGTGAGCACGTCCCCTTCGGAATCGCGGATTCGGAAATGGGTGGCGACCAGGGGCTGGCCGGCTGTCGGCGGATTCACCCAGTTGAGTTCGAAGCGATTGTCCGCGTGCCAGGCGTCGGCGCCCCCGACGACCTGCAGTCCGACTGGTCGCGGCGGACTCGCCCCGGCCGACGCAGCGACGAACGTCGGCGTCAAGGCGACCAACACGAGGAATCTCAGGCCGAGTCGAGCCCTCACGGCCCGAACTCCCCTGCCGCGCTGCCGCTTGACGCAGGTGCTTCCGTTGCGGCCGGGGCTGGAGCGGGTTCCGGCGCCGGGGGCACGTATTCGACCGCTCCCGCTTCGGCGCTTTCGGGAGCCGGCGCAGACGCCTGCGGCGGATCGACCTTCGGCTCCTGCGTGGGCTCAGTTTGCTCCGGTGCTTCGGGTGCCGGCGGGATTGCCTCGTAGCCGGCAGTAGGCGTGGGTTCCTCCAGCACCTGCCCGGAGACCCGCTCGATCTTCGCCCCGGTCTTGTGCTCCGGCTCGATGCCGAGCGGCGCCGGCGCGACGCCGGTGGCAACGCAGGCGGCAGCACCCCCGACCGTTCCAGCGCAGATCGCCAGCGCCTTGGCGAGGGCTGCTGCTCCAGCCCCGCGAGTGCCGCCGGCGACGGCAACCTGAGTAAGGCCACTCTCGCTCGCGTTGCCGACACCGGGCAGACGCGAGTGCAGACTGACCATGAGCTCGTGTGCCCGCTCCAGCAGCGAGCGCGAGACGGGCAGAGCAGGTGCAAGGGCGGCGACTGCGGCGGGAGTGGCGCGATAGGCGCGCATCGTTGCCCGGCACGCGGGGCAGGCACGTAGGTGCTCCCGTACCGTCGCCTCATCCTTGGTGCTCGCCTCGCCGTCGCAGTAGGCGGAGAGGAGGGGGGCCAGCTCGGCACAGCGGCTGCCGTCCTCGCTGCGCATCAGCAGCTGCCGGAAGCGCTCGCGTCCCTCAGCCAAGCAGCGGTTCACCTTGGTCTGGCTGAAGCCCGTCATCTCGCCGATCTCGAGATAGGAGTAGCCGGCTGCGAGCAGAGTCAGCGCACGCAGCTCAGCTGGCTTCAGCGCTTGCAGCGCCTCGCGGTTGCGGGCAGTCTGCTCGCGCTGCTCGATGCGCTCACCCGGCCCGGCGCCAGCCGCTGCGATCCGTGCGATTGGGTCCCCCATCTCGTCCTCGCCCACCCCCAGCAGGCGCTCGCGGTAGCGGCGAATCGCCAGCGCCTCGTGCTTGACCACCGTCTTCATCCAGCGGATCAGCTCGTGTGGGCGATCGTTGGGTGCTTTGACGAGGAGGATCTCCAGCGCTCGCTGGTAGGCGTCCTCCGCGTCGTCCTCGCAGAGAGAGAAGCGGCGGGCAGTCCTCCTCAGCTCGGTGTCCTCGCGGGCGACGAGTTCGACGGCGGCGCGCTTGCGCCCGGCTGTTGTGACACCTCGCTGCACCGGTTTAGCTCCCTCGCCCGAACATGCCACGTACAGCTGGGGACGGGACCGGGTTCTCCCCCCACCTGGACGGGTGGTCGGGTCAAATCGCCGCAATTTGCGAACTTAGACGTTTATCTCCATGGGGCCTGTCGGAGTTTTCGAATGCATATGGCCCGAAAGCTCGGACACGCCCCCGAGGGGGTCACCTGTAGCATCCGCGGCCGATGAGCACCTGCGTAATCACCGGCGGCGCCGGCTTCCTCGGCTCCCACCTCTGCGAGCACCTGCTCGGCAAGGGGCACCGCGTGATCTGCGTCGACAACCTGGAGACGGGCTCGCTGCAGAACATCGAGCACATCCGCGACGACGCCTTCGACTTCCGCAACATCGACATCACCGAGAAGGTCGACATCCCCGAGGATGTCGACTTCGTCTACCACCTCGCCTCGCCGGCCAGTCCGATCGATTACCTGCGGCTGCCGCTGCACACGCTCAAGGTCGGCTCGCACGGCACCCACCACATGCTCGGCCTGGCTAAGTGGAAGCGCGCCCGCTTCCTGATCGCCTCAACCAGCGAGGTCTACGGCGACCCGCAGGTCCACCCGCAGGCGGAGGACTACTGGGGACACGTCAACCCGATCGGGCCGCGCGGGGTCTATGACGAGGCGAAGCGCTACGCCGAGGCCCTGACGATGGCCTACCACCGCCAGCAGGGCGTCGACACGTCGATTGTGCGGATCTTCAACACCTACGGGCCGCGGATGCGGGCGCACGACGGGCGAGCGATCCCGACCTTCCTGCGGCAGGCGCTGAAGGACCAGCACCTGACGGTCTTCGGCGACGGCAGCCAGACGCGCAGCTTCTGTTACGTCGACGACCTGATCCGCGGCATCGTCGCCCTCGCCGAGTCCGACGTGCACACGCCGGTCAACGTCGGCAACCCGAACGAGTTCACGCTGCTGGAACTGGCCAAGACGGTGATCGAGGTGACCGATTCGCGCTCGGAGATCATCTACGAGCCGCTGCCGGTTGATGATCCGCAACAGCGTCAGCCCGACATCACCCGCGCTCGCGATCTGCTCGGCTGGGAGCCGCAGGTCGAGCTGCGCGAGGGGCTGCAGCGCACGATCGAGCAGGCCGGCGTCGAGCAGCTCGCCGGCGCGTCGGACTGAGCGCCGCCGCACAGCCGCTGGCGTTGCGCTGAGGCGCTACGAAGCGTGCAGCCTCACGGGAGATCCGGGCGAGCGTCAGCCGCCCCCTGGCCGTTTGCGGCACCGATGGCAGTGACGTTGACGCCCTCTCGCCGAAGCTCTCGGGCCAATCCGCGATCGAGGGTCCGCTGCGCCTCACCGCTGCATCGTCTTCAACTGTGTTCTTGGTCGCTTGTTTCGGCGGTGCCTGCCGTCGGCCTTCCACCGCGCCCCAATATCCTCCCGGGGAGATGGCCAGCGAGAGCGGAAAAGCGGCTGCCGATGAGCGCCCCACGATCGCGCCCCTCGTCGGGCCTGATGACGAGCGTGTCTTCACCGACTCCGGGATCGAGATCGACCCCCTCTACACCGAGGAGGATGTCGCCCCTGGGCTTGAGGAGCGGCTGGGCGAGCCGGGCGCACCCCCGTTCACGCGCGGCATCCACGAGAGGATGTACCGCGATCGGCTCTGGACGATGCGCCAGTACGCCGGCTTCGCCACCCCCGAAGACACCAACGAGCGCTACCGCTACCTGATCGAGCACGGCTCGACCGGCCTCTCGATGGCCTTCGACCTGCCGACCCAGCTCGGCCGCGACTCCGACGACCCGCTCTGCAACGGCGAGGTCGGCCGCACCGGCGTGCCGATCGACACGATCGAGGACATGCGGATCTGCTTCGAGAAGATCCCGCTCGACCAGGTCTCAACCTCGATGACGATCAACGCCCCGGCGGCGATCCTGCTGCTGCTCTATGAGCTGGTCGGCGAGGAGCAGGGCGTCCCCTCCCAGAAGCTGCGCGGCACGGTTCAGAACGACGTGCTGAAGGAGTACATGGCGCGCGGCAACTACATCTACCCGCCCGAGCCGACCATGCGGCTGACCACCGACATCTTCGAGTATTGCCGCGAGAACGTGCCGAAATGGAACACGATCTCGATCTCCGGCTACCACATCCGCGAGAAGGGTTGCTCGGCTGTGCAGGAGGTCGCCTTCACGCTCTCCAATGCGATTGCCTACGTCGAAGCGGCGCTCGAGCGGGGGCTGAAGATCGACGAGTTCGCGACCCGCCTCGCCTTCTTCTTCAACTGCCACAACAACGTCTTCCAGGAGGTCGCCAAGTTCCGCGCAGCTGCGGCGGATGTGGGCGAAGATCGTCGAGGAGCGGTTCGGAGCGAAGGATCCCAACTCGATGAAGATCCGCTTCCACACGCAGACCGGCGGCGTGACGCTGCAGGCGCAGCAGCCCGAGGTCAACATCATCCGCGTTGCCCTACAGGGCTTCGCTGCGGTCAGCGGCGGCACCCAGTCGCTGCATACCAACGGCTTCGATGAGGCGCTGGCGCTGCCGACCGAGCGCTCGGCCCGGATCGCCCTGCGCACCCAGCAGGTGCTCGCCCACGAGGCCGGCGTCGCCGAGACCGTCGATCCCTTCGCCGGCTCCTACTTTGTTGAGTCACTCACCGACGAGATCGAGCTGCGCGCCTGGGAGCTGATCGGCAAGGTCCAGGAGATGGGCGGCTCAGTCGAGGCGCTGGACTTCATGCAGAAGGAGATCGAGGAGTCGGCGCACTCCTACCACGAGCGCTACAAGTCCGGCCAGGACATCATCGTCGGCGTCAACAAATACGTCACCGACCAGGTCGATGACGTCGACATCCTCCGCGTCGATCCGGAGTCCGAGCAGCGCCAGCTGGCGCGGCTGAAGGCCTTCAAGGAGAACCGCGACCAAGCAGATGTCGGGCAAAAGCTCGACGAGCTCCGGGCCGTCGCCCGCGGCGAGGGCAACCTGCTGCACCCGATCCGCACCGCGCTCGCCGCCGACGCCTCGATCGGCGAGGTCTGCGGCGCGATGCGCGACGTCTTCGGCGAATACAAGGGCGGCGCCTTCTTTTAGGGCGCGAACGATGGACGCTTGTGCCCCCTATAGGGGCTACAACCGTCCATGCGTGGGAAGGAACCCGGTCGCTGCGGTTGAAGCGGGCGGCAATGATCGAGGCATCGAGGACGCTGATGAAGTCCGAGCCGGAGCTGGCTGAGCTGCTGGCCGAGGTCGAGGGCGTCGAGGTGACGATGGCCGAGAAAGGCTTTGGCACCCGGGTTGAGATCCGCGCCGATGAGCGATCCGGCCTTGTGGTGGCCGATCTAGAGCGCTTTCTGGATCACCTGGCAGAGCCGCAGAAGCAGCCCTTCGCATAACCAAGGAGATGACCGACTTGAAACAGCTGAGCAAGCACCTGACCTTCGCCAACGCGATCTCCTGCATCGCCCTCTTCGTTGCCTTGAGCGGCGCGGCCTACGCCGCCAAAACGACGCTCGCCAACAAAGCGGTGAAGACCCGCAACCTCGCCAACGGCTCGGTTACGGCGCTCAAACTCCGCAACGGCTCGGTTACGACCCTAAAGCTGAAGAACGGCGCGGTGACCGGGCCCAAGATCGGCCCGGGGGCCGTCGGCTCGACCGCGCTGGCCGGGGGGTCGGTCCGCTCGGCCCAGCTCGGAGGCGGCGTCGTGACCGAGGGCAAGCTGAAAAACGGAGCCGTTACCGAGGCGAAGCTCTTCAACAGCGCCGTCACCAACTCGAAGCTCGGCCCCAACGCGGTGGCAACCGGCAAGATCCAGGACGGGGCGGTGACCTCGGCGAAACTCTCGACGAGCTTCTATGCGCAGCTGCTCAAGAACATCTCCTATGTGACCGCAACTAGTCCTTCGAATGCAGAAGACAAACCCAAGTCCGTCACCGCCCAATGCCCGACGGGCAAGCAGGTGACCGGCGGGGGCGCGCGCATTACGGGAGCCGAAGTCACGACCGTCGCCGTGATCGAATCGAGCCCGTTCGTAAACGCGGAGAACAAGCGCACGGGCTGGACCGCTTCTGCCGATGCGATCGCGGCTGAGGTGAAATCGTGGGCGGTTGAGGCTGTCGCGATCTGCGCCGAATTCTGAGTTCTAGACCCTGTTCCGAAGGCCAGCGTGTGCGGCTGGCGAGCGCCGGACCAAGCGGGGCAAGGATGCAGGGAGGCCGAATAGCAGCGCTATTTGGCCGACCGAAGACGCCGCACCGCGCAGTGTCCGCCGCCGCCAGACGCGCGCGGGGGTCTTTGGAACAGGGTCTTAAATAGACTCCCGCGCCGCGATGCGCGAGAAGAATCCGATCACCCACGAGGAGAAGCTCGCCTACCTGCGCGAGCTGCACGAGGCGGCGGTCAACTCGGCCTCCGAGGAGGCGGTCGAGAAGCAGCACGCGAAGGGCAAGCTGACCGCCCGCGAGCGGATCGAGAAGCTGCTCGATCCCGGCTCCTTCGAGGAGCTCGACACCTTCGTCCGCCACCGGACCTACGACTTCGAGATGCAGAAAAAGCGGCCGTGGGGCGATGCTGTCGTCACCGGCCACGGCACGATCGACGGCCGTACGGTCTTCGTCTTCTCTCAGGACTTCACGGTGTTTGGGGGCAGCCTCGGTGAGGTGATGGCGGAGAAGATGTGCAAGGTGATGGACCTCGCCGCCCAGGTCGGGGCGCCCGTGGTCGGGATCAACGACTCGGGCGGTGCTCGCATCCAGGAGGGCGTCGTCTCGCTCGGCGCCTACGGCGACGTTTTCGTCCGCAACGTGCAGTGCTCCGGCGTGATCCCGCAGATCAGCGTGATCATGGGCCCCTGCGCGGGCGGCGCCGTCTACTCGCCGGCGATGACCGACTTCATCTTCATGGTCAAAGAGACCTCGCACATGTTCATCACCGGTCCCGAAGTGATCAAGACCGTGACCGGCGAGGAAGTCGAGTTCGAGGAACTGGGCGGGGCGATGAGCCACAACAGCAAGTCGGGCGTCGCCCACTTCGCTGCCGAGGACGAGGAGAGCTGCCTCGAGGACGTGCGTTACCTGCTCGGCTTCCTGCCTTCCAACAACCTCGAGGCGCCGCCCCGCTTCGCTCCTGACGACGATCCCGAGCGGGAAGACGACGAGCTCGAAACGGTCGTCCCCGACGATCCCTCCAAGCCCTACGACATGCGCGAGGTGATCTCCCGCGTCGTCGACGACGGCGAGTTCTTCGAGGTCCACGAGCACTTCGCCAAGAACATCGTCTGTGGCTTCTCCCGCCTCGATGGCTTCCCGATCGGCATCGTCGGCAACCAGCCGGCCTTCCTCGCCGGCGTGCTCGACATCGAGGCCTCCGAGAAGGCGGCCCGCTTCGTCCGCACCTGCGACGCCTACAACGTCCCGATCCTCACCTTCACCGACGTGCCCGGCTTCCTGCCCGGCACCGATCAGGAGTGGAACGGGATCATCCGCCACGGCGCCAAGCTGCTCTACGCCTTCACCGAGGCGACCGTGCCAAAGCTCACGGTCGTCACCCGCAAGGCCTATGGCGGTGCCTATGACGTGATGAACTCGAAGCACATGCTCGCCGACTACAACGTCGCCTGGCCCACCGCGGAGGTCGCGGTGATGGGGCCAGAGGGTGCGGTAAACATCATCTACCGCAAGGACATCGCCTCCTCGCCGACCCCCGACGAGCGCCGCCAGAAGCTGATCGACGACTACAAAGCCCACTTCGCCAACCCCTACTCGGCGGCGGAGCGCGGCTACATCGACGACGTGATCGAGCCCAAGGAAACCCGCCCCAAGCTAATCAAGGCGCTGCGCATGCTGCAGTCCAAGCGGGTAGACCAGCCGAAGCGCAAGCACGGCAACATCCCGCTCTAGCGCGGCTGGAGACCCTGCTTCAGCTCACCGAGCTCATCGCCGTGGCGGCGGGCCTTGGGAGGCCGCCGCGCGGCGCGCCTGCCAAGTAGCCAGGGGGGCAGCGGCCATCTCCTCCCAGGCGGCGTCCTCGCCGAAGTACTGCATGGCGACGAAGTGGAGCAGTCCTGGAAGCATCTCGGGGGCGCGCTCGGCGTCGCCGTCCAGCAACTTCGCCGCCAAAAGGGTGTCGATCGCCCCTACAATGAAGTCCGACGTAATAGGAGGTGGAGCTTGGCGAGAGGGGATCTCGCGGCGTGCGCTGTCCAGTGCACGGGAGAGGCGCTCCATCAAATCGCGCCGCTGGGCGATCGAGAGCTCGCCGGCTGCATGCACCTCGACCAGCAGCGCCTTGGCGGTCGCCGGCTGGTTGGCGCAGAACTCGAGCAGCTCGGCCAGGGCGGCACGCAGGCCCTGGCGCCAGGAGGGCTGGCGCTTGGCGGCGGCGATCAGCCGGCGGTAGAGCCACTCGCCGGTGTCGGCATAGGCCTGCGCGAAGCAGTCCTCGCGGTCTTTGAAGTGCTTGTAGAAGGTCGCGCGGCTCGTCTGCGCGCGCTCGATCACGTGCCGGACGGCGACCTGGTCGTAGCCAAGCTCGCCGCTGGTGGAGAGCATCGCCTGCAGGATTCGCTCGCGGGGGGGACGACTGCCGCGGGAGCCTGGGAATGCGATGACGGTGCCGCTGTCGTTATTCGAAAACATACTCCTTTTGTCTAGGTATAGCAGCTTTTAGAAACAAGGATGCCTAGAACGCCATGTTTTCTGTAGAAAAGGGAAATAGACATCAGATGTATGTTTTGGTACCGTCTTGGAATGGCCGACTCGCGTTCGCTCTCGGAACGCCTTTCGAAACTGCCGCCGGGGCGCCATCTGATCCCGCGCGACTTCGTCTCCCAGAACCAGCGCGAGCGGATGCTGCTGGCGACCGCCGAGCTTGTCGCCGAGCGCGGCTACCAGAAGACGACGATCGAGCTGATCGCGAAAACGGCTCGGGTCGCCTTGGTCACCTTCTACGAGCACTTCGCCAACAAGGAAGAGTGCTTCCTCGCCGCCTTCGACGAGAGTGTCGCGGCAGCGGGCGAGGTCTTCGTCGAGCTGGTCGATCTCGAACAGCCCTGGGTCGAGCAGATCTCCACCGGCCTCGAGGTCTTCCTCGAGATGGTCGTCGCCGAGCAGGCACGGGCCAAGCTCTGCATCGTCGAGAGCCAGGCGGCCGGGGGAGAGGCCCTGGCCCGCTACCAGTCGATGCTGGAGGGCGTCGCGCCGAAGCTGCGCGAGGGTCGCGAGCTCAACCCACGGACGAGCCGTTTGCCGGACGGGCTGGAGGTGGCAATCGTGGGCGGCTTGATGTGGCTTGTCCACCAGAGGCTAATCGCCGATCAGGTCGACGATCTCAAGGGCCTGCTGCCGGAGATGCTGCAGGTGACGCTGACGCCCTACGTCGGGGAGGTCGAGGCGGCGCGCGCCGCGGAGGCGGCCCAGGCCCGGGCTGCGGCTTAGTGGGCGGCCGCGGAGCGAAGCCAAGCGCGGGGAGTTGGGCCGGGGCGATGTGAGCGGCCCGCGCAGAGGACGTGATCCGGCGCGGGAGAGGATCGCCGCCGCAATGATCGGGATGGTTGCCGATCATGGCTTTGCGGCGGTCGACATAGAGACGATCTGCGAGCGGGCACAGGTGGGTCGCGGCCACTTCGATCGCTGCTTCGCCGACCTCGAAGACTGCTTTCTCGCCATCCACGACCAGGTGATGGAGGAACTCTGCGCGCGGGTCGACGCCGCCTGCAATGGTCGCGAGGCGTGGCACGACAGGATCTGGGCGGCGGGCGTGGCGGCGACGCGCTACCTGCAGGAGGACTCGACCCGAGCTCGCTTCCTCGTCGTCTCCGTCAACGGTGCCGGCAGCGGCGCCCAGACCCGCCGCGACCGGATCGTGCAACGGATCGCCGATTTTCTCGACGGCGGCCGGGGCGAGGTCAACGGTGAGCGGCGGATGTCCCGCTGCACGGCTGAAATCACCGCCGGCGCGGTGTACGGCACGATCCTGACCAAGGTGGAAAGCGGCTCGATCGAACGCGGCGAAGAGTTCCTCCCTGAGCTGATCTATTTGGCGACGATGCCCTACCTCGGCGCCCGCGCCGCCGAGGATGAGTTGCTGGTCCAGCCGCTGCGCTAGGAGGACCGCAAGCCCTCGTGACCTCCAGAGTCTGGGGTATCGTCGGCGCGTGGCGAAAGGCAAGGGGAAAAAGGGCGAGGAGTCGACGGCCACGGCGGCCGACTCTCCGCGGCTGCCCGCCGGGCGCCACGGCCTGCCGCGCGAGTTCATCGTCCAGAACCAGCGCGAGCGGATCGTCACGGCGCTGGTCGACACAGTCGCCGAGCGCGGCTACAACGCGACCACGGTTGCCAACATCACCAAAGCTGCCTCGGTCTCCCGCCGCACGTTCTACGAGCACTTCGCCGACAAGGAAGCCTGCTTCCTCGCCGCCTACGAGATGGTCGCTGACCACATCGCTGCCTCGATGCGGGCCGCGGCCGAGTCCTTCGAAGAGTGGCCGCAGAAGGTCCGCGCGGCATTGGCGACGATGCTGAGCTTCCTCGCCGGCGAGCCGGAGCTGGCGCGCATCTGCATGATCGAGCCGGTCGCCGCCGGGGGTGAGATCGCCGCTCGCCACCGGGCCTCGATGCAGGGACTGGTCGAGATCCTCAAGGCGGGCCGCCCCCAGCACAGTGGTGAGCACCCGCTGCCCGAGGCGACCGAGGAGACCCTGGTCGGCGGCATCGTCTCGCTGATCGTGCGCGAGATCAGCGCCGGTCGCACCGAACAGCTCGAGAGCCTGCTGCCAGATCTGGTCGAGCTAACCCTGTCGCCCTACGTCGGTGGCGAAGAGGCGGAGCGCCTCGCCCGCCAGTAGCTAAGGCACCGCGGTCGCCTCGGCCTCGACGGTTCCCCTCCCGGTCGAAGGGCCGCCCTCCTCGCGGGTGAGCCGGTAGGCCAGGTAGACGGGGATGATCGAGATCAGCACGACGAGGACGGCGACGACGTTGACGATCGGCAGCTGGTTGGGGCGCTGCAGGTTGGTGAAGATCCAGATCGGCAGGGTCTGCACGCCGCTGCCGGCGGTGAAGGTGGTGACGATGATCTCGTCAAAGGAGAGGGCGAAGGCGAGCAGGCCGCCGGCGACGAGTGCGGTTCTCAAATTCGGAAAGGTGACCAGGCGGAAGGTCTGCCAGGTGTGGGCGCCGAGGTCCGCCGATGCTTCCTCGAGCGAGGTCGAGACTCGGCGTAGGCGGGCGAGCACGTTGTTGTAGACGACGACGATGCAGAAGGTGGCGTGGCCGACGACGATCGTGAAGAGGCCGAGGTCGATGCCAAAGACCTGGGTGAAGGTCGAGTTGAGCGCGATCCCGGTGACGATTCCCGGCAGCGCGATCGGCAGGACGACGAGGAAGGAGATCGTTTCGCGACCGAAGAAGCGGTGCCGGGCGACGGCGAGTGAGCCGAGGGTCCCGAGGATGAGCGCGAGCGCCGTTGCTGCCGCGCCGGCCTTAAGTGAGGTGTAGAGGGCCTCGCGTGCGCCGGGGTTGTCGATCGCGTCGCCGAACCAGTGGGTGGTGAGGCCAGGGGGAGGCCACTCGAGCGTGGTCGCGGTACTGAAGGCGTCGACGAAGATCACCAGCAGTGGCACGTAGAGGAAGGCGAGGGTGAGGCCGGCGGCTCCCAGGAGTAGCCAGCGGGCCGGCCGTGAGAGCGTCATACCGCCACTAGACATGCTCGAACGCTCCCATGCGGCGGGCGCCGATCAGGTAGACGATCATCACCGCGATTGGCACCGTGGCGAAGGCGGCGGCGAGGGGAAGGTTGGTCGTGATCGTTGAGAAGACGACGGTGCCAATGAACTGGTCGCCGGCGCCGACCAGGCTTGGCGCGATGAAGTCGCCGAGGGTGAGCGAGAAGGTGAAGATTGAGCCGGCGACGACGGCGGGGAAGGCGAGCGGCAGGATTACCCTGCGGAAGGTGTAAGTCGGCCGCGCCCGCAGGTCCTCGGAGGCATTGAGCAGCGAGTTGGGGATCCGTTCGAGGCCGGCGTAGATCGGGATCACCATGTAGGGGAGCCAGAGGTAGCTCATCACCAGCCAGACGGCGACCAGACCGTAGCCTGGGCCGCTCATGCCAAACGGCTCGAGCGCCCAGTTGAGCGGCCCGTTCTCGCTGAGGATCGTTCGCCAGGCGAAGGCCTTGACCAGGTAGGCGGACCAGAGCGGAACCATCACGGCGACGACCAGGGCGCCGCGGACCCGCGGCGTGGCGACCTTGGCCATGTAGAAGGCGAGCGGGAAGGCGAGGATCGCGTCGGTGATCGTGACCAGCGCCGCGATCGCGATCGTGCGGCCGGCGATCGAGCGGTAGACCGGCTCTTCGGCGATCAGCTTGAAGTTTTCGAGCGTCGCCGTCTGTTCGATCTCACCGCTCAGTTCGCCGATCGACCAGAAGGCGGTGACCAGCAGAACGGCCAGGGAACCGAGGTAGCCAATGACGAGCCAGCCGACCGGGCCGGCCAGCAGCGCCCCCGCCTGCAGGCGGGGGCGCCCGTGAAAGAGGTTGGCGAGCCGGTGACCCGTTAGCCCTTCACCTCCGTCCAGCCCTGGACCCAATCGGCGTAGTCCTTGCAGACGTCGCCGCGATCGTCACCGCAGTCGGCGAGCGGGGTGGCCCAGTAGTAGAGATCGTCGAGGTAGCGTTTGCCAGCTGCGTCGTACTCGTTGCAGTGGTTTTTGTTTTCGGTGAACTGGCAGGCTTTCGAGTTAGCCGGTGCCTCACCGAACCACTCCGCCACTTCGGCGTTGACTTTCGGGTCGATGATGTGGTTCATCCAGAGGTACATGCAATTCGGATGTTTCGCCTCTGAGCTGACCATCCAGGTGTCCGACCACCCGGTTGAGCCCTCTTTGGACGGGTAGATCGCTTCAACGTCTTTGCCTTCCCCTTTCAGGGTCAGGTACTGGTAGGGCCAGGTCGTCCCGACGACGATGTCGCCATTGGCGAACGACTGGATCTGCTTGGCGTATTCGGACCAGTACTCGCCGATGTTCTGGCGCTGTTCCTTGAGCAGCTGGATCGCTGCGTCGAACTGCTCCTGGTCGAGCTCGTAGGGGTTCTCGATCCCCAGGTCCGGTTCGTGGGTTTTCAGATAAAGCGCCGCATCGGCGATGTAGATCGGGCTGTCGTAGGCAGTCAATTGGCCGTCGTACTTGCTCGATTCTTTGGGGTCGAAGACGACGCTCCAGGATTCTTCGGGAGCTGGTTTGACGAGGTCGGTGTCGTACATCAACAGGTTCGCCCCACGGCCGTGCGGGATCCCGTACATCTGGCCGTCGATGCTGTTGTAGGGCTGGTCTTTGAGGCCGGGGAAGACATCGGCGTAGTTGGCGACCAGGTCGGTGTTGACCGGGTCGACGTCGTTGCCCTCAATCAGACGCAGGGTCGCGTCGCCCGAAGCGGAGACGCCGTCGTACTGGCCGGTCCGCATCAGCTGCACCATTTCGTCAGAGGTGTTGCCGACCTTGACGTTGACCTGGCAGCCGGTTTCTTTCTCGAACGGGGTTACCCAGTCGACACCGGGTTCGGTCGAGCCGTCCTCCACGTAGCCGGCCCAGGCGATCAGGTCGAGCTGCCCCTCCGGCTGGCCGACTTTCTCCAGCGCCGCGCTCGTCGTCTCGTCGTCGTCCCCGCCGCCGCAGCCGGCGATCAGCAGCATGAATGCGAGCAGTCCAGCGACCATCAGCCAGGCCACCATTACGGGATGTGCGTTTTCTTTCCTCACGGTCGATCCTCCTCTTGCTTGGTTGTCTGCGGGACCGACACCGCGTATTCCGGCCGCCATCCCACAAGCACCTCCACCCCCTGCTCGAAGAAAGCGTCGTCTGAGTGCCCCTCCGCGTTTTGTCTCACTAGTTGAAGCTCTCCACCGGCCTCGAGCGCGACCGTGTAGCGGGTAACCATCCCCGCGTAGGCGACCGCGACGATCTGGCCACGCTCGGTCCGCAGCCCGTCCGGCGCCGCGGCGGTATCGAGCAGCTGGATCTTCTCGGGCCGGATCGTGAAGCGAGCGCCGTCGCGCTCGAGCAGATTGGAGACGCCGACGAAGCCGGCGACGAATTCGGTCGCCGGTCGCTCGTAGAGCTCAACAGGCGTGCTCACCTGCTCGATGCGGCCCTGGTTGAAGACCGCGATCCGGTCACTCATCGTCAGAGCCTCGTCCTGATCGTGGGTGACGTAGACGAAGGTGATCCCCACCTCACCCTGGATCGTTTTCAGCTCGCTCTGCATCTGCTCGCGCAGCTTTAAGTCGAGCGCTCCGAGCGGCTCATCGAGTAACAGCACCTGAGGCCGGTTGACGATTGCCCGCGCCAGCGCGACCCGCTGGCGCTGCCCGCCGGAGAGCTCGCCCGGCTTGCGCTCGCCGTAGCCGGGCAGGCGCACCATCTCCAGTGCCTCGTCACGGCGGCGGGCTCGCTCTTGCTTGGCGACCCCGGCGACGCGCAGCCCGTAGGCGACGTTCTCACCGACGGTCATATGGGGAAACAGAGCGTAGTCCTGGAAGACGGTGTTGACCGCTCGGTCGTACGGGGGAACCCCCGCCATGTCCTTCCCGGCCAACTCGATCGTGCCCATGCTGGGGTCCTCGAAGCCGGCGATCATGCGCAGCGTCGTCGTCTTTCCCGATCCCGAGGGGCCGAGCATGGTGAAGAACTCGCCGGCCTTGACCTCCAGGTCGATTCCCGCAACCGCCTGTACCTCGCCGTAACTCTTGGTGAGGTTGCTTAGGCGGATGTCAGAAGGTGCAGCTACATGGAAAAGTTATCCGAGCAGTTCAGGAAAGCAAGAACAAAACCACCCCGGCCAGTTGGCCGGGGTGGCCTACGGGACCCCTGCCCCGAAGTTGTCTTAGTAGCCGGCGGGGTGACGGGCGACGAAGCCGGCACCGTCACGCACGTCTTCGTGCCAACTTGGACCGGTTTTGCCGTCGGTGTTGCCGGAGGTGTCCCAGCGGTAGCCGGCAACCACCGCGTAGGTGTGGCCGGGGTTGGCGTAAACGGTGATCCAGCGACCTTCGCCGCTCAGGCCCCAGCTTGCCAGCGGCCCCGAGGGGACTGGGCTGGTGAGAAAATTGCCCCCACGCAGGGCGTAGCTGACCGAGCCCGAGCAGTCATATCCAGCGTCCTCCCAGCGACGATGGCCGCCGCCGTAGATGTAGGGCTTATTGCGGATCCTGTTGGCGAACGCGATCACGCGCTTGACCCGCGGTGGCGCGGCTTTGGGCGGGATTAGCATCCCGTTGGCGAGCAACCGTGCTTTTGGCGTCGGCGTGCACATGTCGACCGCAGCCGAGGTCAAGCCACCGCCTTCGCAGGCGGCCGACGCGCCGGCGGGCATAAATGCGAGAAAGGCGGGTATGACTAAGGCCAACCACCCCGCTCTGAGCTTTGCACTGTTCTTGGGCAAACCGATTCTCCTTCGTCTGCCTACGGGGTTAGCTGTCGGGCTGGCGCGAAAGGAGCTTGCGCCCCCGCCCAGATGGGCGAGTTAGCCCCGAAAACGTGGTTCCCCCGTTCCCGCGTCGCCAGGTGGCTGGCGGGATTAGGCGTTTCGGTTGTTCGGAACGGCGAGCAGTGTAGACGATCCTCCGGGTGGACGCTCATTAAAAACAAACATTTTGTGGCCTTTCGCACTTGCATCCCGAATTCCTGTCGGCAGTGCGGGTGGTAGCTTGCGGACTGAGATGGAACTTGCCGGCAAAAAAGCCCTGCTCACCGGCGCCACTGGCGGTTTGGGGCGCGCGATCGCCGCCGCATTGGCCGAGCGGGGCGCAAAGCTGATTCTCAGCGGCCGCAGGGCGGAGGCGCTGGAGGCGATGGCCGCCGATTTGCCGGGTGATGGGCACAGCACGGTTCCCAGTGACCTGGCCGAGCCCGGTGCAGCAGAGAAGCTCGCCACCGAGGTTGGCCCCGTCGACATCCTCATTGCGAACGCTGGGCTGCCCGGGACCGGGCGGCTGCCCGACTACAGCCCCGAGCAGCTGACCGGAACCCTGCGCGTCAACCTCGAGGCGCCGATCCTGCTCGCCCGTGCGCTTGAGCCGGCAATGTTGAGCCGGGGCTCCGGGCACATGGTGTTTATCTCCTCCCTATCGGGCAAGTCAGCGACCCCCCTCTCCTCGATCTACAACGCAACCAAGTTCGGCCTGCGCGGCTTCGCCCTAGGCCTGCGCGCTGACCTCGACCCGCAAGGCGTTGGTGTGTCGCTCGTCTCCCCGGGCACGATCCGCGAAGCGGGCATGTACTCGGACTCGGGAGCCCCCCCGATCCCCGGCCTCGGCACGGGAACCCCAGCTCAGGTAGCCAACGCGGTAGTCAAGGCAATCGAGCACAACAAGGTCGAGGTAACGGTCGCCCCGCTACAGCAACGATTCCTCGCCCACTTCGCACTGGCCAGCCCGGGCATCGCAGTAAAGATCGCCAGTGGCGAGCAAGGCCAGAAGGCCGCGGCGGTAGTGGCCGACGGCCAGTCCGACAAGCGCTAAGCGCGAGCGAAGCAAGCCGCAGGCGCTGACGAGGCGCGGGTGGGGGGTGTCCGGCCGGCGGCGGCGTCCTCTTTTTCGCCCCACCCACGATCTCGGACGGCAGTCTTCCTCCAGGCGAAAAACCCAGCAACGGCTGGACACCCCCCACCCGCGCCCCTTCGCCGTTGCCTAGGATGAATGAGTGACCTCTCTCGACTCTTTTGGCGCCCGTTCCACGCTTGACGTCGGCGAGCGCTCTTACGAGGTTTTCAGGCTCGACATGCTTCAAGAGCGCTTCGATGTGGCGCGGTTGCCGTACTCGATCAAGGTGCTCTTGGAGAACGTCTTGCGGCTGGAGGATGGGGTCTCTGCCAGCGCGGCCGATGTCGAGGCGATAGCGAGCTGGGACGCCGCGGCGGAGCCCAGCGTCGAGATTCCCTACCAGCCGGCACGGGTGCTGATGCAGGACTTCACCGGGGTTCCCGCCGTCGTTGACCTGGCGGCAATGCGTGACGCGATGGCCGAGATCGGTGGCGATCCGGAGAAGATCAATCCGCTGGTCGACGTCGATCTGGTGATCGACCACTCGGTCCAGGTCGATGCCTTCGGCAACGAGCGCGCCTTCGCCGTCAATGCCGAGCGCGAGTTCGAACGCAACCGCGAGCGCTACTCCTTCCTCAAGTGGGGGCGCGATGCCTTCGACAACTTCAGCGTCGTGCCGCCGGCGACCGGGATCTGCCACCAGGTCAACCTCGAGCACATCTCGCAGGTCGTCTACAGCTCCGAGCGCGGCGGCACGCTGCAGGCCTACCCCGACACGCTGGTCGGCACCGACTCGCACACGACGATGGTCAACGGCCTCGGCGTGCTCGGCTGGGGGGTCGGCGGGATCGAGGCCGAGGCGGCGATGCTGGGCCAGCCGGTCTCGATGCTGCTGCCCCAGGTGGTCGGCTTCAAGCTCGACGGCGAGCTGCCCGAGGGGGCGACCGCGACCGATCTGGTCCTGACCGTGACCGAGATGCTGCGCGCGCTCGGCGTCGTCTCCAAGTTCGTCGAGTTCTTCGGGCCCGGCCTCCCGACCCTCGGCCTCGCCGACCGGGCGACGATCGGCAACATGTCGCCGGAGTTCGGCTCGACCTGCGCGATCTTCCCGATCGATGCCGAGACGCTGCGCTACCTGGAGCTGACCGGGAGGCCGACCGAGACGCTCGAGCTGGTCGATGCCTACGCCCGCGAGCAGGGCATGTTCCACGACGAGTCGACTCCGGATCCGGTCTTCTCGGCGACCTTGGAGCTGGACCTGGGCGAGGTCGAGCCGAGCATCGCCGGGCCCAAACGCCCGCAGGACCGCGTGCCGCTGGCGCAGGCGAAGGAGGCCTTCCTCGAGGCGATGCAGGAGTTCGACCCCGAGGCCGCCGAGCGGATGGGCAACGGGCGAGACGAGGCGATCGAAGAGTCCTTCCCCGCATCCGATCCCCCCGCCGAGGATCACGACGACGAGCGCGGCAAGCCGCGGCCGGCGGTGAGCGGAAGCCCCGTCGCCACCCTTGACCGCAGCAGCGGCGACGAGGTCGAGGTGACGCTCGAGGACGGCACGACGGTCGAGCTCGACCATGGACGGGTCGTGATCGCGGCGATCACCAGCTGCACCAACACCTCCAACCCCTCGGTGATGATCGGAGCCGGCCTGCTCGCCCGCAACGCTGTGCGGCGCGGCTTGGAGCGCAAGCCGTGGGTGAAGACCTCGCTCGCGCCGGGCTCGACCGTGGTCACCGACTACCTCGAGAAGGCCGGGCTGACCGAGTACCTGGACCGGCTCCAGTTCAACCTGGTCGGCTATGGCTGCACGACCTGCATCGGCAACTCCGGACCGCTGCCGGCGGAGATCTCCGCCGCTGTCGAGAAGAACGACCTCGCGGTCTGCTCGGTGTTGTCGGGGAACCGCAACTTCGAGGGCCGGATCAACCAGGACGTCAAGGCGAACTACCTGGCCAGCCCGCCGCTGGTAGTCGCCTACGCGCTTGCCGGCCGCATGGACCTCGACCTGATCGAGGAGCCATTGGGCGAAGGATCAGACGGCGAGCCTGTCTACCTGCGCGACGTCTGGCCCGATCCGGCCGAGGTGAAGGAGCTAATCGGCCGTTCGATCGCCTCGGAGATGTTCACCCGCAACTACGGCGGCGTGCTCGAGGGAGACGAGACCTGGAAGGCGGTCGAGGTCCCCGTGGGCGACCGCTACACCTGGCCCGACTCGACCTACGTCCGCAAGCCCTCCTTCTTCGAGGGGATGCCGTCCGAGCCGCCGCCGATCGAGCCGATCGCCTGCGCCCGCGTGCTGGCGCTGCTCGGCGACTCGATCACCACCGACCACATCTCGCCCGCCGGCGCGATCAAGAAGGCGAGCCCGGCGGGGGAGTGGTTGATCGAGCAGGGTGTCGAGCCCCGCGACTTCAACTCCTACGGCTCGCGGCGCGGCAACCACGAGGTGATGATCCGCGGCACCTTCGCCAACATCCGCCTGCGCAACCTCCTGGTCGAGCGCGCCGGGGGCTTCACTCGTCGCTTCCCGGGCGGCGAGGAGACGTCGATCTTCGAGGCGGCGATGGCCTACGCGGAGGAAGGCGTGCCCCTGGTCGTGCTTGCCGGCAAGGAGTACGGCTCGGGCTCGTCGAGGGACTGGGCGGCAAAGGGGACGAAGCTGCTCGGCGTCCGCGCCGTGATCGCCGAGTCCTTCGAGCGCATCCATCGCTCCAACCTGATCGGGATGGGAGTCCTGCCACTCCAGTTCCCCGCCGGCGAGTCGATCCAGTCGCTCGGACTTACCGGAGAAGAGGTCGTAGACGTAGGGGACCTGGAAAGAGGTCAGACAAAAACAGTCATGGTCAAAGCCGGTGATGCCCAGTTCGAGGCAACGGTGAGGCTGGACACCCCGAACGAGGTCGAGTACTTCCGCAACGGCGGCATCCTCCAAACGGTCCTGAGGAACTTGAGAGATACCTGAGCCGATTCCGCACCGTTAAGGCGGTGCAGCGGGGCCGCGGGAGGCAGGGGGTCCGCGCGACCCTCACTGCACCTATGCGTCGGTAGCCAGGGAGGGATGCCGACGCGCCTGTTCTCTCGAACGGGACTGCTCGAGGAGAACAGTCACTGTCTAGCTATAGCGCCTGCAAGCCCTGGGGTCAAGGCTTCTTGAGCGAATCTATGGGGTTTCCACGACTTTTTGCGGAGAATCCCCGATGCCCCAGCCTCGCCGCTCGATCAGTTCGATCCCGATCACACTGCCGACCGGTCCGACCGGGGTAAGGGTCGCGGCAAGCAGGGTGTAAGGCGCCTCGCGCCTGACGCAGGCGATCCAGATCACGATGCAGAGCACGATGAAGCCCAACCCGTGCGCCCAGCCGAACAGCATCGTCTCGGTGTCGAAGCCGGGCACGAGCCAGAAGACGATCAGCCCGGCGAAGATGACCAGCTCGACCCAGGAGATGCGCTTCACCCAGACGAACAGCCGCCCGGGAACCGGCTTGCGCATCAGGCGCCGGGAGTCAGCGCGGTGAGCACGATCCGCTCCTGCTCGCGCGCGTGTGCGACCGAGTAGCCCTCGCCCGGGCTCGCCCGGGTCGGGCGACCGACGTAGCCGAGCTCGACGCCGTCCGGCAGCAGATCGGGAAGGCGCCGCGACATCACCTTCCAGGCCCCCATGTTGCGCGGCTCCTCCTGTGCCCAGACGAGCTCTTTCAGGTTGGGGTAGGAGGCGATCAGCTGGCTCAGCTGTTCCTTGGCGAACGGGTAGAGCAGCTCGACCCGGGCGATCGCGACGTTCTCGGCGGACTCGCGCCGCTCGCTCGCGTCGATGTCCCAGAAGACCTTGCCGGTGCAGAGGACGAGCCGCTCGACCTTCTCGCGCCGCTCGCCCGCCGCGGGGTCGTCGAGGATGAAGTGGAATTGGCCCTTGCTGAGTTCGTCGACGGTGGCGGAGGCCCGGTCGAGGCGCAGCAACCCCTTCGGCGTGAACACGATCAGCGGCCGCGGCTTGCGGATCAGCGCCTGGCGCCGCAGCAGGTGGAAGTACTGCGCCGCGGTACTGGGATTGGCGATGCGGATGTTGCCCTCCGCCGCCATCGCCAGGAAGCGCTCGATGCGGGCGCTGGAATGCTCGGGCCCCGAGCCCTCGTAGCCGTGCGGCAAGAGCAGCGTCAGGCGGCTCGTCTGCCCCCACTTGGCCTCGCCGGAGACGATGAAGCTGTCGACGATCACCTGGCCGGCGTTGGCGAAGTCGCCGAACTGGGCCTCCCAGAGAACCAGCGCGTTCGGCGTTGCCGCCGAGTAGCCGTACTCGAAGCCGAGGCAGGCGATCTCCGAGAGTGGGCTGTTGTAGAGCTCGAAGGGAGCGGTCGAGCCGGCGAGGTTCTGCATCGGGCAGTAGGGCAGGCCGGTCTTCTCGTCGTGCAGGACGAGGTGGCGGTGGGAGAAGGTGCCGCGCTCGGTGTCCTGGCCAGTGAGGCGGATGTGGACGCCGTCGGTCAGCAGGGAGGCGAAGGCGAGCGCCTCGGCGTGGCCGAACTCGATCCCACCGCTATCCAGGGCATCTCCCCGGTTGCCGAGCGGCTTGCGCAGCTTGCGGTGGATCGTGAAGCTCTCCGGCACCTCGAGCAGGGCCTCGTTCAGCTCGCCCAGCTTTTCCTCGGAGACGGCGGTTTCGACCGGCGGGCTGGCGCTGCGGTCGAGTTCGCCGGTGCTCGAAGTGGTGACCGTGGGGTCTTCGTACTCGCCCAGCTCCATTTTCTTGCGCAGGTCCTTGAGCGCCGCCGACATCTCGTCGTGGCGCTTCTTGCGCGCCGCCTCGACGTCCTCGGCAGCGATCGTTCCCTCCTCGATCAGCTTCTTCGCGTAGAGCTCGGAGACCGGGGGGTGGGCCTTGATCTTGGCCGCGATCGCCGGCTGCGTGTAGGCGGGCTCGTCGGTCTCGTTGTGGCCATAGCGGCGGTAGCCGATCACGTCGATGACGATGTCGCGGCTCCAGCGCTCGCGGTAGGCCATCGCCAAACGGATCGCCGCCGAGCAGGCCTCGACGTCGTCGGCGTTGACGTGGACGATCGGGACGTTGAACCCCTTCGCCATGTCGGCCGCGTACGGGGTGGAGCGGGCGTCCTCGGGATCGGTGGTGAAGCCCACCTGGTTGTCCTGGATGACGTGGACCGTGCCGCCGGTGGTGTAGCCGCGCAGCGCCTGCAGGTTGAGCGTCTCGGCGACCACTCCCTGGCCCGGGAAGGCGGCGTCGCCGTGCAGGAGCACCGGCACGGCGTACTTCGAGTTGTGCTCGAGCTTGGCTCCGTCGATCTTCGACTGGAGGAAGCGGGTCCCGCCCTCGACCACCGGGTCGACGAACTCTAGGTGGCTGGGGTTGGGGTAAAGGCGGACGGCGATCTTCTCGCCCTCGCTGTTTTCGTACGTTCCCTGGTGGCCGTAGTGGTACTTGACGTCGCCGGTGCCGCCGTGGGGGATCGCGGCGACTGCCTTCACCTGCTCGATCTGCTTCGCCCCCTCGAACTCGGCCAGGATCGACTCGACCGAGCGGCCGAGGTTGTGGGCGAGGACGCTGAGGCGGCCACGGTGGGCCATGCCGTAGACGACCTCTTCGGCGCCGGAGCGGCCGGCGAGGGTGGTCAGCTCGTCGAGCATCGGCACGATCACGTCGAGTCCCTCGATCGAGAAGATCTTCTGCCCCAAATACGCTTTCTCGACGAAGCGCTCGAACTCGAAGACGTCGATCAGGCGGCCGAGCAGGCGGCGCTTCTCATCCTCGGCGAGCGGCTGGCGGTGGGCACCGGTCTCGACCATCTCGCGCAGCCAGGTCCGTTGCTGATGGGAGGAGAGGTGCTCGAACTGGTAGGCGATCGTGCCGCAGTAGGCCTCGCGCATCCGCGGCAGCACGTCGAGCAGGGTCTCGCCGGGAACGCCGATGCGCAGGATCGAGGCCGGCACCCGCGCCATCAGCTCCGGCGTCAGGTTGAGGTTCTCGGGCTGGATCGCCGGGTCGCCCTTCGGCTCACGGCCGAGCGGGTCGAGGCGGGCGGCGAGGTGGCCGTGGGTGCGGTAGCCCTTGAGCAGCGAGGTGGCGGCCTGGACCGCTCTCAGCAGTTCCTCGTCCGGCGTGCCTGGGGTAGCTGGAGCCGGCGCGGCGCCGAGCGGTGGCGCCGAGGCGGAGGCGGGATGGGCGGAAGCTAGTGGGGCGGGGTCGATGCCGAGATCGGCGGCGACCGCCTCATAGAAGTCGCCTTCGCCCTCTAGTAGTTGTTCGACGCGGCGCAGGAAGGCGCCCGACTCAGCCCCCTGGATTACCCGGTGGTCGTAGGTGGAGGTCAGCGTCATCGTTTTCGAGACGCCGAGCTGACGTAGCCGTTCCGTTGAGGCGTGGGTCCACTCAGGCGGGTAGGCGATGGCACCGGCGGCGATGATCGCGCTCTGGCCCTTCATCAGGCGGGGTACCGAGGCGACGGTGCCGATCCCGCCCGGGTTGGTCAGCGAGATATTGGTGCCCTGGAAATCGTCGGCGGTGAGCTTGTTCTCACGCGTCTTGGTGATCAGGTCCTCGTAATAGGAGTGGAAGGCGGCGAAGTCGAGGCCGTCTGCGCCCTTGATCGCCGGCACCATCAGGCTGTGCGAGCCGTCCTTGCGCTCCACATCGACGGCGATGCCGAGATTGACCGGGCCGTTCTCGATCGCGAACGGCTTGCCGTCGCGTTCCTCGAAGCTGCGCGTCATCACCGGCCATTCCTTGGCCGCCCGCACGATCGCCCAGGCGATCAGGTGCGTGAACGACACCTTCAACCCCCGCTCTTTGAGCTCACCGTTGAGCGCCTTGCGTTTCGCGTCCAGGGTGTCGACCGCAACCGTTCGGAACGAAGTAGCCGTGGGAACCTCCCGGCTCTCAGCCATAGCCTGAGCCAACATCGCCGCCGGCCCCCGCAAAGGCTTAGCCTCTCCGGCGGTAGGAGCAGCAGCAGCGCCGTTTCCTCCGTCGGCAGCCGCAAGCACATCGTCCTTGATCACCTTGCCCCCCGGCCCGTTCCCGCGAACCGAAGCAAGGTCGACCCCGTTCTCCTCCGCAACCCTCCGTGCAACAGGAGTCGCCCGTACTCCGTCGCCAGCGCCGTTCCCACCAGTAGACCCGTTTCCGGCGCTCGAACCCGAGGCCCCCTGCCCCTCTCCCGCGGGTGGCGCGGCAGGGGGGACCTCCCCCGAGGAAGCTTTAGCTACCGCAGGGGGAGGTGGGTCCCCTGCCGTGACAGGACCCGCGGCCTGAGGCCCTTGTCCCTCGGCAGTCCCGCCGCCGTCCTCGCCCGGCTCCATCTCCGCGAGTGGGGCACCGACAGGG
>CAVYSQ010000001.1:0-11697 GCA_963771265.1 uncultured Solirubrobacterales bacterium | reverse complement strand
TCTTCTTCATGCCTTCGACTACGTACGTATTGCTCCGATCAACTTCACCCAGTCGACCCACCGCGAGGTCGGCGACGCGGGGATCCGGTGCACAGGCTCTGGCTCCGGGCTTCGTCGAGACGCCAATGACTGAGTTCGTCCAGCAGCAGATTCCGGGCGAGGAAATCATACAACCGGAGGATCTCGGCGAAGCGGTCCGCTTCCTCCTGCGTACCTCCCGCAACTGCCACGTGCCTGAGATTGTCTTCACGCGACCCGGCGAGGGCCTGGATACCCCTGACGGCGACATCCGGTTTCTATCACTGCTTTCGGCGATCCCGGTCACGTCTTCCCTGCGATCGCCCTCGGGAGGGCGCTGGCGAGCGGGGTCACGAGGTCGTGGTCGAGACCTGGGAGGAGCGGCGCGAGGCGGTCGAGGGGGCCGGGCTCGGCTTCGCCGCGGCCGAGGAATACCGCATGTTCCCGCCGCCGGACCCCGACTCGGCGAGGGAGCGCACGCCGCTGAAGCGGCGCGGGCGCTGCTGCCGCTGCTCGAGGAGATGCGGCCTCACGCCGTCGTCAGCGACATCCTCACCCTGGCGCCATCGCTCGCCGCCGAGAAGGCCGGAGTGCCCCTGGCGACGCTGATCCCCATATCTACCCGGTCGTCGAACCGGGGCTGCCGTTCTTCGCCGTCGGCCTGCGGCCGCCCCGCACGCCGGTCGGCCGCGCCGATCTGGCGAACGGGGCAGCGGGCGCTGAATGTCGGCCTCGAGCACGGCAGGCGCGACCTCAACCGGCAGCGAGCACGGCTCGATCTGGCGCCGGTAGAGCGCTTCCACGGTGGGATCAGTCCCGACCTGGCGCTGGTCGGCACCTTTCCCCAGCTCGAGTATCCGCGGCGCTGGCCGGCCGGGGTCGAGATCACCGGGCCGATGACCTTCGAGATCCCGCATCCCGAAATCGAGCTGCCACCAGGCGACGAACCGCTGGTGCTGGTCGCGCCGAGCACGGCGCACGACTCGGGCAACCACCTGGTGCGAACGGCACTGGCTGCCCTCGCCGACGAGCCGGTCCGAGTGGTGGCGACCACCAACCGAGTCGCCCCACAAAGCCGATCGAGGTCCCGCCAACGCGGTTCTGGTCGACTGGCTCAGCTACAGCCAGCTGATGCCGGCCGCCTCACTGGTCATCTCACATGGCGGCCACGGCACCGTCGCCCGTGCGCTCGGCGCCGGCACGCCCGTCCTGATCTGCCCGATCATCGGCGACATGAGCGAGACCGCGATGCGCGTCGCCTGGGCCAAGGTGCGGCCTTTCCCTGCCCTGGCGCCTCTGCAGCCCCGCTCCGATGCGCTGGGCAGTAGCGACGCCTCCTCGAGCGACCCCTCGTTTGCCGCGGCGCGCCGGGACTCGCCGGCTTGGGCCGGCGACAACGACGGCGCCGAACGCGGCGCCGAGCTGGTCGAGCAGCTGGCCGACGCCGAGCGCCGCCGCGAAGAAGCTCCGGGGGTGGGACTCGAACCCACAACCTCTCGGTTAACAGCCGCGCGCATCTACCAAATTGAGCTACCCCGGACCGATCTGAGCTACCCAGGACAATCCGGCAGCACGACAACTCTAACGATCCTTGACCGGCACTTCGTGACCCCAGCCTCGACCAGCGTCATCGGGCAGTTTGCGCACAAAGCACGCACTTCCCGGCCTCTGCCCGCATCTGGTCAATTCCCCGGGTCATCCCCCGGTATCCGAGATGAAAAAGCTTCTTGGATGGATCTCGATGGTGAAACTGAAGAGCCGACTGGTGCTGATTGAAGCCACAGATTCGACATCGCCCTCGGCCTCGTCAACAAGCTGACGCTTGACCTGTCGACGCCGCTCCGAGACAGCAGCAATGCTGCACGTCAGGCAGCGAAAACCTCCGTCCGCGCGTCGGGCGAAGGTGGTGTGACCGTGGCGCGGACAGCGTAGGTAGGCCTTCTCCAGGCCCATTTTCCGCGCAGCATCGCTTTCTCTACGACGTGCCGAGCGCTCGGTCTGAAGGCCCAATCGCTTGAGCCAGTAGCGGACCGTCGAATACCCAAGACCCAGCTCGCCGGCAATCTTCCTGATCGAGTCGCCCGCCTCAACCATTCTGCGAAGGCGCTTTGTATCAACAGAGCCTTTGGGTGCATGACGTTCAGCCTGACTTGCCCGAAGGCCGTGCTTTTTCAGCCAATAGCTGACCGTCGACGGGTGCTTTCCAGCCAACTCACCGATCACCTCAAGCGACATTTCCCTTGCCAAGCAATACTCCAAAAACCGCTTGTCCACGGGGAAATGATGTCATTTTGATCGGATGGAATACGAACAGATGTTCGCTACTCTGAGAGAGACGGCACCATTTCGGCCAGGCGCTGAAGGCTCGTATCGTGCTCCTGGCGGACCGCGCTCTCCGATTGATCCGAAATCGCCAGCGGCGAAGCTTCGGGCTCGATCGTCTCTTCCTCGCGGATCTTTGGAGCCTTGGTTCGCGGCGGCATCAAACCTTGAACGAGGTCACCATAAAAGTCCGTCGTCTGCCGCCGGGTATCGGCCACGAACGAACCCTCCTTACGCCCGTCCTTCTTCCCCATTGGCTTCGACAACGCAACAACGAAGGTGCGAGGCTCGCGTTTCGGGTCATCCGTCATCAGGAGACGGTCAGGCGCCTGCCGGCAATCCCGCAAAAGCTCCGATCTGGTTGCCCGCACCCTGGCGAAGCGGACATCGACTCGCAGGTTGTCGGGCGCGTCCGCCAGCTGTCGCAGCAGCCAATTGATCCGCGTCTTCGGCCGGCCCTCCTTCGGCGCCGGTATCTCGACGCTTGTCGTCACGAGCCTCGTACGCAGATTTGCCTCGATGCCAATCGGGCCAACAGCGTTAGGCACCTGGATCAAGCAGTCGAAGACGCCATCCGCGGCGAGGCGCTGTGCAGCGGCGGCGAGCTGCTCTTCGGGCGTCTTACCACGCGGGCGGAGGTGCTTGACATCAACTCCCAGTTCCTGGCTGAGATGGAGACAGAGGTACTCGACGAACTGCTCCCAACGACCGACGATCACTCCAGCCTCCGGATCAGAAGCCCGCAGCGTCCCATTGCGGGCGCTTTCGCGCACCCGGACCCACTCGCTCCCCATGCCATCAAACCCGCTCGCCCCTGATCTCTCATCGTCCAGATAGCGAATCAGCTCGCCGAGGATCCAGGCTTGGTCTGGATCGCTGATCCCGCGGAAGCGATGCTGCACTATCGCCTCGGTGAGCACCCGCCACCAGGAAAGGTGGTAAACGGTCAAGCCGCGCAATTTGGATTTGCGTACCGAATACGGCAGTGACCTGGAGTCGCCAAGAATCTGGTTGGAGATGGTCACCAGTCCGTCGAAGCCATGCTCGCGTGCGAGATCCAGATAGCGAGAAACCTGCTCGCCCTCTAGTACGGCACCATCTGTCTTTATCTCAACCAAACAGCTCCACTGCTGCTTGCCTCGCTCGATCACAACCGCCCCGTCGGGGATGTGGAGCTTTTCGTCACCATCTTTAAAGCGCAGCTCGGTGTACGTGGAGATCTTGCCTTTCGGAGCCTTCATCCCCGCCAGCAGCGCATGGCAGAAATCGGGAACCGCACTCATTACCGCCAGCAAAGCCGACGCAGCCCGCCTCTCCTGCTCGGTCTGATTGCGAATGCCAGCGGTCGGCAACAACCTCGCCGGTATCCACTTATCCCGCTCGGTCACGTCAACAATTCCCACGATTATCCTCCCATACCGGTATAGAGACGGGAGATTATTCGCCGCTTGACTGGGCGAACCTCTATCCGCCGACGCGCTCGGTGCGGGCTATGCGCTCGACCAGGGCGGCGCGGTCTCGGCTGAGCGCGGCGCGGCGCTCGTAGTCGTTCTGCTCGCCGGCGGCGGCGATCTCGGCCTCGATGCGGCGCTGCTCGAGGAGCAGGAAGTTGAGCTGCATCGCGCTGGCCGAGGCGGGCTCGTCGTGGGCGATGATGACCAACTCGGCGATCAGGCCGGAGAGCTCGGAATCGTCGCGGGGCAGGTTGGAGGCGGGGTCCTCGGGATGCTCGCGGAGCCACTCGGCGGCGCGCAGGCCTCCTGGCGAGAGGTGCTCCGCGGTGAGCCGCGCCAGGTAGTCCTTGCCCTCCTCGGGCAGCGCGATGCACATCGCCAGCAGGGCGCGCTCGCGGCGCTCGCGCGAGGTCAGCTCCGCCGTTCGCCGCGGCGGCGGGGCCGAGCCACTTCCGCCGCTTGCCGCTTCGGCAGGGCCACCGCTCAGTGGCTGTGCGGACACCACCCGTCCCATCACCATCGCCGGCTCCAGGTCTAGCCGCTCAGCTACCCGGCGCACCAGGTCGTCGCGACTAGCGCTCTCCCCCATCCCGGCCATGATCGGCGCCACCTCGCCGAGAGCGCGATCGCGCTCGGCAGGCGATGCGGTGTCGGTGCGCGCCAGCACCAGACCGACCTGGAAGGCGGTCAGCTCGACAGCGCCGTCGAGCAGGGCGCGGAAGCGCTCCGCGCCACCCTCGGCCGCCATCATCTCGGCCGGGTCCTCGCCAGCCGGCATCGCGGCGACCCGCAGGCGCATCTTGCGTCCGGCGGCAACACGCTGCGCCCGCAGCATCGCCTCCTGTCCAGCCGAGTCCGCGTCGAGCGCCAGGACGACCTCGTCGACCATGCCGGAGAGCGAGGCCACCTGCTCGTCGGTGATCGCGGTGCCCATCACCCCGACCGCCTCCTCGATTCCCCCCTGATGCAGGGCGAGCACGTCGGTGTAGCCCTCGACCACGACCGCGCGCCCGGCCTTGGCGATTGCGGCCTTTGCCAGGTCGATCCCGTAGAGCATCTTGCTCTTGTGGAAGAAGTCTGTCTCCGCCGTGTTGACGTACTTGGCGCCTTGGTCGGAGCGCATCGCCCGGCCGCCGAAGCCGAGCGTGCGACCGCGGCGATCGCGGATCGGAAACATGATCCGCGATCGGAAGCGGTCGTACTCGCCCCCGCCGCGCCCCTTCTGCGCCAGGCCGACGCCGCGCAGCTCCTCGACCTTGAAGCCGGCCCGCTGACCGCGCAGCAGCACTTTGTCCCAGGCACTGGGCGCGAAGCCGACGCCGAATGCGCGCAGGACCTCCTCGCCCAAGCCGCGCTCGGCCATGTACTCGCGTGCCTTGGCCGCCTCGTCGGAATCCCAGAGGTAGCTCGTGTAAAAGACCGCCGTTCTGTCGAGCAGCTCGCCGAGCCGGCGTCGCTGCTGGCGCTTGGCCTCCGCCTGGGGATCCTCGCGCTCACGCTCCAGCTCGACCCCGTAGCGATCGGCGAGCAACTCGACCGCCTCGGCAAAACCGAGCCCCTCCTTCTCCTCGATGAACTTGATCGTGTCGCCGCCGACTCCACAGCCAAAGCAGTGGTAGAGCTTTTCCTGCGCGTCGACCGAGAACGAGGGTGTGCGCTCCTCATGGAAGGGACAGAGGCCGACCCAGCGCGTCCCTTGGCGGCGCAGGTCGGTGTGAGCCGAGATCACCTCGACGATGTCGGCCGCCTGCTTGACCCGCTCCAGGCTCTCGGTCGATATCAGCGCCACGCAGCCACCGTAGCGCCCCACCGCCCGCTCAGAAGCGAGCCTCCTTGGGTGTAGTCAGCTCGGCAAACTTGGCGATGCAGTAGCGGTCGGTCATCCCGGCCAGGTAGTCGGCGACGCGCTGGCAGTCACTCGCCCCCGACTCCAGCGAGGGCGCCTCGCCGGGCTGCTCCATGTAGTGATCGAAAAGCGCCTGCATGACGCGATGGACCCGCTCGTGCTCGCTGCTCGCCAACGGCCCGAGGTAGACGCGGTCGAACATGAACTTGCGCAGACGCAGCATCGCCCCGCCGATCTCCTCGCTCTGCACGATGTCGCCGGCGTCGCGGGAACACTCGACGATGTCGCGCACCAGGGTGTCGATCCGTGCCGAGCCAGTGGCGCCGAGCAGCTCGATCTGCGCGGCCGGCAGATCCTCCGGGTGCAGGATCCCCGCCCGCAGCGCGTCATCGATGTCGTGGTTGATGTAGGCGACCCGATCGACGAGCTTGACGATCCGCCCCTCCAGCGTCGCCGGCTTGTTGCCGCCGGTGTGGTTGAGGATGCCGTCGCGGACCTGCTCGGTGAGATTGAGGCCGCGGCCGTCGCGCTCGAGCACCTCGACGACGCGCAGCGAGTGCTCGTTGTGCTTGAAGCCGCTGCCGCAGCGCTCACGCAGCGCCGCGTCCAATGCCTCCTCACCCGCGTGCCCAAAGGGCGGATGGCCGAGGTCATGGCCAAGCCCAATCGCCTCGGTCAGATCCTCGTTGAGCCCAAGCGCACGGGCCACCGTACGAGCGATCCCACAAGCCTCCAAAGTATGGGTAAGCCGGGTCCGATAATGATCACCCTCGGGAGCGACGAAGACCTGCGTCTTGTGCTTCAGTCGCCGAAAGGCCTTGCTGTGCACGATCCGATCGCGATCGCGCTGAAACGGCGTCCGCAACGGACTATCGGCCTCCTCGACGGCTCTGTGCGCCGGGTAGGACCGAGTGGCCTCAGGCGCCAGGAACTCCTCCTCCCAGGCGCACACCCGCTCCTCAAACGCCACCGTCGCATCCATCCGTCGATCCTAAGGCCCGATCGCGGCAGGGGTGAAGCGTCTTGTACTTTTTGCGGGCCCCGCACCGGGCGCCAGCCATCCCACTCTCCTTCGCAAAAAGTTAAGCGAAACCCCTGCCGCAATCGGGCCCTACGCAGCGGCGCGGAGCTGCACGTGCGCATGATGCTCAAGGGTGTCGCCCACCGCCCGCTCGACCTGCCGCAACGCCTGCTCGCCAGCGCTCGGGGCCTCGGCCAGTGGGCTGCCGATCGCTCCAACCATGAAGCTGTGCGCCTCCTCGGAGAGTGGAAAGGAGCCCGCTTCGCAGCTGGCGCAGACGATGCCCCCTGCCGCGCCGGAGAAGCCGGCGAGGTGCTCGGCCTCGCCGCAGTGCGCGCAGGAGGCGAGCTCGGGCGCGAAGCCGGCAACCAGGGCCAGCTTGAGCCGGAAGGAGAGCGCGGTCTCAATGCCCGCCGCCCGCTCAGCAGTGGGATCGTCGAGCAGGGCCAAGTAGCGGCAGAGCAAGTTGTAGGCGGGCGGGTTGGGCTCGGCGGAGTCGAGCAGGCGCAGAACCGCGTCGCAGGCGCGGGCGCCGGCGTTCAGGGCCGGCCCCGAGGCGCGCAACCGCGGGTAGCCGTCGAGGGTGGACACGTTGGTCACGGTGAGCAGCTCGCCGCGCCCTTCGTGCAGCACCAGGTCGAGTCGAAAGAAGGGCTCCAGCCGACCCCCGAAGCGCGACCGTGGTTTCCGCACTCCCTTGGCGATAGCGCCGATACGGCCGCGCGTCTTCGAGTAGAGGTGGAGGATACGGTCGGCCTCTCCGTAGCGAATGCCACGCAGCACCACCGCCTCCATCTTCAGCGTCTTGCCGGCCATAGCCGAGCTACGGTGAACGACGTGCCGGACGACGCTTGCGGGGGCGCCGCCGCAGCCGCACCTGGCAGCTCGGGCAGTAATAGGTCGAGCGCCCGGAGACGACGATCCGCACAATCGAGCCACCGCACTCGGGGCACGGCTCGCCCTCGCGAGTGTGGACGAGGAACTCGTCCTGCATCGTGCCTTTCTCACCGCGGCCGTCGCGGTAGTCGTCGATCGAGGCGCCCCCGCCGTCGATCCCCGCAGTCAGCGCGGCGACGACGGCCCCCCGCAATGCCTCGTGGTGCTCGGGCTTCATCGAGCCGGCCGGCGAGAGCGGATGCAGCCGCGCCCGGAAGAGCGCCTCGTCAGCGTAGATGTTGCCGACCCCGGCGACGCCGGCCTGGTCGAGCAGGAAGGACTTCAGCGGCACGGTGCGTCCGGCGGCCATCTCCCCCAGCGCCTCGGCGGTGAACTGCGCGGAGAACGGCTCGACCCCGAGCTTGGCGAAGCGCTCGTCGAGATCGGCATCGTCGATCAGGAAGGCCTCGCCGAAGCGACGCGGATCGGTGAACCAGAGCTCACGGCCGTCGTCGAGGCCGAAGCGGGCGCGCAAATGGCGCTCGGAGACCGAGCGCTCGTTCTCGTACAGCCGCCGCCCCTCGGAAGGATCGAGCTTGCTCTCCCCCTCGACCAGAACCAGGTTGCCGGTCATGCGCAGGTGCATGACCAGCGTCCGGTCCCCCTCCAGGCTCAGCAGCAGGTACTTGCCGCGGCGCCCCAGCGCCTCGATCTGAGATCCCTCGACCGCCCTCTCCAGCATCGCCACCGGCATCGGCCGGCACCAGCGCGGGTCGAGCACCTCCAGCCGCGCGATCCGATGCGCTTCGATCTCAGGCTCCAGCTGCCGGCAAACGGTCTCGACCTCGGGCAGCTCGGGCACCCCCCAGTTCTACACGACGCTGACTTCGTCCCTAGGTACGCATATGCGCCCCAAAAGGCGAAGTCAGCGCCGGGGCGGTTAGGCGGTGGCGCGGGGGTGGGCGTCGAAGTAGGCGGTCTTGAGGTGCTCGCCGGAGAGGTGGGTGTACATCTGGGTGGTCGAGATGTCGGCGTGGCCGAGCATCTCCTGGACGGCTCGCAGGTCGCAGCCGCCCGCGAGCAGGTGGGTGGCGAAGCTATGGCGCAGCGTGTGCGGGCTCATCTGGCCGGCCAGGCCGGCGGCGCGAGCGTTGCGCTGGACGATCTTGTAGAGGCCCTGGCGACTTAGCGGGCCGCCGCGAAAGTTGACGAAGAGCTTCGCCTCGTGGCCCTCGCCGATCAGCTTCGGGCGGCCGCCGCGTAGGTAGGCGGAGATCGCCGCGATCGCCTTGCGGCCGAGCGGCACCACCCTTTCCTTGCCGCCCTTGCCGCGGGTGCGCAGAAAGCCCTCCTCCAGATCGATGTCGCTCAGCTCCAGCCCGATCGTCTCCGAAGCGCGCAGGCCACACGCGTACATCACCTCGAGCAGGGCCCGGTCGCGCAGCGCCGTCGGCTCGTCGCCGCTTGGACTGGCGAGCAGCTGCTGCACCTCGGAGTAGTTGAGGACCTGGGGAAGCTTCTTGGCCCGGCGCGGTGCGCTCAGCGCCGCCGTCGGGTCGTCGCCGATCAGCTCGTCGCGGCGCAACTGCTTGTAGAAGGAACGCAGGCAGGCAGCCTTGCGGTGGACGGTCGCCGACGAGCACGCCGGTCGCCCCTCGCCGGTCGCCAGCTCGGCGAGGAACTCGCTGATGTCGGCCGGGCCGGCGGCGAGTGCGTCGAGGCGATGGGCGGCGAGGAATTCGCCGTACTGCAACAGGTCGGTGCGGTAAGCGCCGAGGGTGTTGCGAGACAACCCCCGCTCGAGCTCGAGGTATGAGAGGAAGTCGAGGACGAGTCCCTCGAAGCGGGTCTCGGCAGCAGGAGGCGCTGGCGTGGCGATAGCCATGGCGGGGTGGTTCTCTCCCCCGCGCGTTACACCTTTCGGCGCAAGGCGGCGCCCGCGGCGAGCGCCGCGGCGAAGAAGAGCGGGTCTTCGTCGAGCCCGCGGCCCATCGTGCGGGCCGGCAGCCCACTGGCCGCGTAGCCATCGAGGTCGGCCGCTTCTTCGAGCAAGCGGTGGCGCCATCCGGCAGCGGTGGAGAGCACGGCGATCGGCACCGGCTCGCTGGCGGGGACCGGCACCTCGACGGCAGCCGGCAGCATCCGCATCACCGTGAGCGTGTGGTGGCTCACCGGACGGTGACGCTCGCGGGGGTCGGTACTGGAGAGGCGCGGTGCGAGCAGGGTCGGGAGACCGAGAGCCAGCGCGGCGTGGGCAGTGTCCAGGGCGGCGAGACCGCCGTGGCCAAGGCGGGAGTCGGAGCCGATCATGCCGGGGCCCGGGCCGGCAATCACCGCGTCCCAGCCGAGTTTTTGGGCTGCCGCGTCGAGAGCTCCGGCGATCGAGATCGCCTCGTGCTCGCCGCCATACGTCGGCGCCGCGGTGATGTGCCCGCAAAGCAGGCCGCGCTCGCGCAGCTCGGCGACGTCACGACTGAGTGAGCCGGGTAGCGCCCCGCCCGCGGTCTGCACGTAGCCGACCTTGATTCCGGGCGACTCCTGCGCGGCCGCCCAGGCCGCCGGTGCCAGATGGCCATGCAGAGGCAAGACCAACACAGACGACCGTAACGTTTTTTGGTCGGCATCCGACCGAAAAGCGTTACGGCCCTCGACGGGCTCGACCGCGTGCTGAAGCGAGCTGTCGTTGAGCTTCATCACGTGCTCGTCGCCGGGGGGCCCAGCGCTCTCCAGGCCCCTGGTCAGGTTGACGTGAACGACGTCGAAGCCGCCGGAGCCGAGGTCGAGATCGAGCGCCTCGACGTTGACGCCCACCTCATCGCCCACGCGCATCTCCCCCAGCAGCACCGTGTCGGCCCAAGCCGCCCGGCGCTCGCCGTCGACCTCAACCGTCAACGGCTCCTCAGCGACGACGACACCGCGCCGCAGCTTCAGGCGGCCGCTCACTAGCTCGCGGCAGCCTCGACGACGATGCCCTCGCATACCTCGAGCATCGCGTCGAGGTTGCGGACGCTCACCGCCTCGTCGGCCGTGTGATTGGCCTCGGTCCCGTTGGCCAGCAGAACGCAGTCGAAGCCGTCGACGATCAGCGCGTTGGCGTCGCTACCCCCGCCGGTCGCCGTCCGCCGCGTCGAAGCCGGCCCGGCGCAGGCCAGCCTCGGCAAGCGCCAGCGCCGACGAGGACGGTGGGATCTGGTAGCCACGGAAAAGCTCTTCGATGCGCACGTCGACGTCGCAGCCGTGCTCGCTGGCGCCCCAGGCGCAGGCGTCGGCCAGCAAGCCCGCAACCTCGGCGGCGCGCACGGAATCGAGGCTGCGTGCCTCGGCGACGATCCCGCAATGACCGGGGACGACGTTGCCCGAGGTCCCGCCCGCGATCACCCCGACGTTGGCCGTGGTCTCCTCGTCGAGACGCCCCAGCTCCATGCGCGCGATCGCCGCCGCGGCCGCGGCGATCGCGTTGCTGCCGTCCTCGGGACGAATGCCGGCGTGGGCCTCGACCCCGACGAAGTCCGCACGCACACTCTGCTGGGTCGGAGAGGTGACGATCACCTCGCCAATCGCGCTGGCGTGATCGAGCACGAAGCCACAGTTGGAGCGCAGGGTCGAGGCGTCGAACACCTTCGCCCCGCGCAGCCCCTGCTCCTCGGCCACGGTCAACACCAGCTCGATCCCCACCGGCGGCGGCTCGGCCGCGTGACGCGCGACCAGCTCCATGAAGACCGCGACGGCCGCCTTGTTGTCGGCACCGAGAATCGTCTCTCCCCGCGCTGCGGAAGACACCGTCGGACTCGACCACCTCGATCTGGCCCTTGTGCGGAACGGTGTCGATGTGGGCGCAGAACATCACCCACTCGTCGCTTTCGGCCGGGCAGTCGAGCGACGAGGTTCCCCGCCCAGCTTCAAGCCGGGCCGGCGGCCTCATCCTCGCTGACCTCGAGACCCGAGCGCGCGCAGTTCGGCGGCGATCGTGTCGGCACCTCGCGCTCCTCACCCCCTCGGACTGCGAATCTCGCAGAGCCGAACAAACGTCTCGTGCAGCCTCTCCACAGCGAACAGGCTAACTGGGGGCGGCCGGGACGTCAGCCAGAGTGGCGGACGCCGATGTCGCTGCCCTCGGCCTCTTCCACTTCGGGCGACTCAGCGGATTAGCTGGGCGCTCG